>JBLNCZ010000031.1:0-51439 GCA_050261135.1 Bacillota bacterium | reverse complement strand
CGGCAACAGCTTCGTCGCCGTCGTCGAGTTCACGCCGAGCGGCCCGCGCGCCCGCGCCGTCACCGCCGGCGGCGAAAGCGGCCACCCGCAATCGCCGCACTTCAACGACGAGGCCGAGCGCTACGCCACGGGCAATCTCCGCGAGGTCTATTTCAGGCCGGACCAGCTCAAGGGCCACACCGAGCGGGTTTATCGGCCTGGGGAATGATCCTCCCCGGGACGGGGAGGGGGACCATGCGAAGCATGGTGGAGGGGGCGTGGTGCAGGTCTCGACCCCCCCCTCCGTCAGCGCTTCGCGCTGACACCTCCCCTTGCAGGGGAGGAGGTTAAAGCCCCGCGAACCTGTCGGTCGCGCGCACCAATGCGTCGAGGTTGCCGGGCTCGTTGAACAAATGGCCCGCGTCGGGAATGATGTTGAGCTCGACCTCGGGCCACGCTTGCTTGAGCTTCCACGCGGCGATCGGCGGGGTGCAGGTGTCGTGGCGGCCCTGGACGATCACGCCGGGGATGCCCTTCAGCTTCTCCGCGCCGCGCAGCAGCTGGCCTTCCTCGAGCCAGCCGTGGTTCGCCATATAATGGTTCTCGATCCGGGCGACCGCGACCGCCACGTCGGGGCTCGTGAAATGCTCGATGGTCGAGGGGCTCGGAAGCAGGGTGACGATGTCGCCTTCCCACTTGCTCCACGCCTTCGCGGCGGCGAGCTGCTCGTCCTTGTCGTCGCTCGTCAGGCGCTTGCGATAGGCTTCGACCAGGTCTCCGCGCTCCTCCTCGGGGATGAGCGCGATGAACTCGTCGAACTTGTCCGGATAGACCTGCGACGCGCCGCCCTCGGTGTACATCCAGTCGATTTCATACTGGTCGAACAGGAAGATGCCGCGAAGCACGAGCTCGGTGACCCGCTCCGGATAGGTCTCGGCATAAGCGAGCGCGAGCGTCGAGCCCCAGCTGCCGCCGAACACCTGCCATTTGTCGACCTTGGCGACCTCAGTGCGGAGCTTCTCGATATCCTCGACCAGGTCCCAGGTCGTGTTGTGGTCGAGCTCGGCATAAGGCGTCGACTTGCCGCAGCCGCGCTGGTCGAAGACCAGGATCTTATACTTGTCGGGATTGAATTGGCGCCGGTGGTCGGGACTCGATCCGCCGCCCGGCCCCCCGTGCAGGAAGACGACCGGCTTGCCGTCCGGATTGCCCGACAGCTCCCAGTAAAGCCGGTGGCCGTCGCCGACGTCGAGCATCCCCGTCTCATAGGGCTCGATTTCAGGGTAGAGCGTGCGGCGGCTTTGCATGGGCATGTCCATCAGAAGCTGAATTCCTCGTAGATGTGCGACACGTCGCCCTGCCACTCGCCATGATAGCGGGCGAGCAGGCGGTCGGCAGGTGTCATGCCGGTTGCGATCACATCGCGCAATGGATCGAGGAATCCGCCTTCATTGTCGCCGGCGCTGTTGAGCTCGCCGCGGCGGGTCAGGCCGGCGGCGGCGACGTCTAGCACCCGGCCCGCGAACTCGCGCATCGTCTCGCCGTCGGGCGTGACGGCTTCCAGCGCCCGCTTCGGCACGTCATGGCGCAGCTTCTCGCGCTGCTCGATCGTCCAATGCTTCACCAGGTCCCACGCCACATCCAGCGCCTGGTCGTCGTAGAGCAGCCCGACCCACAAGGCGGGGAGCGCACAGATGCGGCTCCAGCGCCCGCCGTCGGCGCCGCGCATCTCCAGGAAGCTCTTGAGGCGCACTTCCGGGAATGCCGTCGAAAGATGGTCGACCCAGTCAGTCAGCAGCGGCTTCTCGCCCGGAAGCTGCGGCAGTTTCCCTTCCAGGAAGGCGCGGAAGCTCTCGCCCGCGACGTCGATATATTTTCCGTCCCGGTAGACGAAGTACATCGGCACATCGAGCGCATAGTCGCAGTAGCGCTCGTAGCCGAACCCGTCCTCGAACACGAAGGGCAGCATGCCCGTGCGGTCGGGATCGGTGTCTTCCCAGATGTGGCTGCGGAAGCTCTTGTAGCCGTTCGGCTTGCCTTCGGTGAACGGCGAGTTGGCGAACAGCGCCGTCGCCACGGGCTGGAGCGCGAGCCCGACGCGGAACTTCTTCACCATGTCCGCCTCGCTCGAATAATCGAGGTTGGTCTGGATGGTGCAGGTGCGCAGCATCATGTCGAGGCCGAGGCTGCCGACCTTCGGCATGTAGTTGAGCATGATCGCGTAGCGGCCCTTGGGCATCACCGGCAGCTCTGCGCGCGTCTTGTCGGGCCACATCCCCGTGCCGAGAAAGCCGAGCCCGAGCCGGTCCCCGATCATCTTGCACTGGCCGAGGTGCCGGGCCGCTTCGGCGCAGGTCTGGTGGAGGTTCCTGAGCGCTGCGCCGCTGAGCTCGAACTGGCCCGCGGGCTCCAGGCTGATCGTGCCGTCATCGCCCGTCAGCGCGATCACGTTGCCGTTCTCGACGACCGGCCGCCAGCCGAATTGCGTAAGGCCCTTGAGCAGGTCGCGGATTCCGCCGGGCTCGTCGTACGAAGGGGCGCGGTGGTCGGCGCGGCGATAGACGAACTTCTCGTGCTCGGTGCCGATGCGCCATTCCTCGCGCGGCTTTTCGCCCCCTTGGAAGACCGAGATCAGGTCGGCTCGGCTGTCGATGAGCGGGCTGGCGCTGTCGTCGGTGCGCGTGGTCATGGGCGGCGGCGCTTAGCTGCGAACATTGATCAGCGCCAGTCGCCGGCGATCGCCATGAACGCGGCCAGCGCTGCGAGGGCCGCGGTTTCGGCGCGCAGGATCCTGGGGCCAAGCGAAACCGCGCGAGCACCGCTCCCGCGCACGAACGCGCGCTCGTCCTCGGTGAAGCCGCCCTCGGGCCCGACGAGGATTGCCGCCGGTCCTTCGCTGAGGGCGGATGCGAGGGGTTCGCCGCCGCCCTCGTCGGCGAAATAGAGCCGGCGGGAGGGGTCGAGCTCCTCGACGAACCTCCTCAGCGGAAGCGGCTCGACAATCTGCGGCACGCGCGTGCGCCCGCACTGCTCGGCGGCCTCGATCGCGATGCTTTCGAGGCGGTCGAGCCGGACGCGCTCCGCCACCGTCCGCTGCGTCATCACCGGAACCAGCCGCGCCGCGCCGAGCTCGGTCGCTTTCTCGACCAGCCAGTCGGTCTGCGCCCGCTTCACCGGCGCGAAGGCGAGCCAGACGTCGGGGATGCTCTCGCCCTCGCGAGTCTGCCGCTCCACCGCCAGCCGCATGCGCTTCTTGCCGGCTTCAGCGATGCGGGCGAGCCATTCGCCCGACATCCCGTCGAAGACGAGAAGCTCGGCGCCCGTGCCGAGGCGGAGCACGTTGCCGAGATAGTTCGCCTGCCCCGCGTCCAGCTCGACGGCTCCGCCCTCGCCGAGCGGCTGGCGCACAAACAGGCGCGGAAGGCTCTTCGGCGGCCATGCGGGGATCGCGGGCATGATCACCGCTTAGCGCGATGGCGCTGCGGCAGCCAACAACAGTGTCAGCAAATAATGATTCAGTTTCGCTTGTTTAACGTATCAATAAGATCGCGATAGTAGCGGGACGTTCGAAGGTGAACAACCTTCTCGGCCTCTGAATCGGCCTGGTCGGCGAGGCTAAGCGCCTCCAATAGCCTTCGTACAAAATAGGCCTTGTACATCGGCGCCGTCCTCAAGTTCGGCGGCCGCATGGCTCGTCGTCGTTTCGGAATGCAAACGCTTAAAGTTCTATTCTGCTCCACGACTATAGTTTTGTTTTCGCAAAGCCGTTTCATAATGAACCAAAAGCGTCGCGGGCGCAATGCCGCCACGCGCAACGCAACGTTCGCCGGTTCGTCATGCGAGCAGGTTGAACAACTATGGCGGCGATCTTGCTGGCGGCGCCGCATCGGGAGGCGCAACCTCGTCGTTCATGTGCAGGAGCTCGCCATAATGGCGGCACGCCGTCAGGTGCACCGCCCGCTCACGCTCGTTCGCAGCGGTCTGCGCGAGCACCATTTCCTCGATGTACCGCCGGAGGAAGTACAGGTCATACACCGGCGGGTCCGCTTCGTGACTTCAGCATGGGCCCGGTTCCTTTCGAGCTGAGCGCATGAGAAACAGCAGTAAGTACAATGAGTTACGCACGAATCGATTGAGGTGGAGCTGAACTGCTCCGTCAGCCGATGTTCATCGGCCGAGCTTGAGCGGCGCGCTCGCCGGTGCCAGATCGCGGCCATGGCCGCGGCAAGCGAAATCGTCCCGGATAGCGAGCGGCGCGGCTTCATCGGCGCGCTTCCGCCGCGGCTCCGGCCTTATGCGTCGCTGATGCGCCTCGACCGGCCGATCGGCAGCTGGCTGCTCTATTGGCCGTGCGCGTGGAGCGTCGCCCTCGCCGGCGTCCATGGCCGCTGGGACCTGTTCCTGTGGCTCGGCCTCGGCGCGTTCGCGATGCGCAGCGCCGGGTGCGTCTATAACGACATCGTCGACCGCGACCTCGACGCCAGGGTCGAGCGCACCCGCCTTCGGCCCCTCGCCAGCAACCGCGTGCCGGTCCGCGCGGCGTGGCTGCTCATCGCGGCCCTTTCCCTCATCGGGTTCCTCGTCCTCGTCCAGCTGAACCTCACCGCCGCCATCGTCGCGCTCGTCAGCATTGCGCCCGTTGGCGCCTATCCGTTCATGAAGCGCATCACCTGGTGGCCGCAGGCGTGGCTCGGCATCGTCTTCTCCTGGGGCGCGCTGGTCGGCTGGCCGGCGGTGACGGGCAGGCTTTCCTGGACCACTTTCCTGCTCTGGTTCGGGAGCATCGCCTGGGTGGTGGGCTATGATACGCTCTACGCCATCCAGGATATGGAGGACGATGCGCTGGTCGGCGTCAAATCCTCTGCCCGCCGCCTCGGCGACAAGGCGCCGTTCGGCATCGCCCTCTTCTACCTCGTCGCGCTCCTTCTGTGGGGCGCCGCGATCTGGACCGTCCGGCCTGATTGGCTCGCGCTCGTGGCGCTGCTCCCCGCCGCGCTTCACCTCGCTAACCAGGCTCTTCGCGCCGACCCGCGCGACGGCGAGCTCGCCTTGAAGCTTTTTCGCTCGAACCGCAGCTGCGGCCTGCTCGTTTGTCTTGCCATGCTGGTCGTCGGCCTTTCCGCGCGCTAACCGCCTACCCATGCATTCACCCGAGGACGCGCGGCGTATTGCGGAGTCGCTCGTGGAGCGCGGGATCGCCGCAGGCGCGACCGCCGCCGACGCGCTTTACGTCGCCGACCGATCCTCCGGCGTGCAGGTCCGGCTCGGCGAGACCGAAAGCGTCAGCCGTTCCGAAGGCGAAGAAATCGGCCTGCGGCTCTTTTGCGGACAGCGCTCCGCAACGGTGGCTTCTTCCGACCTGTCCGACGAAGCTCTGGCAACGCTCGTGGAGCGCTGCCTCGCCATGGCCCGCGAAGCGCCCGAGGACCCTTATGCCGGCCTTGCTCCCAGCGAGCTGCTCGAACGGGGCGAGCCGCCGGCGATCGATGCCGACGACGGCCGCGAGCCCGATCCCGCCGAGCTTCGCGCGCGCGCGCTCGAGGCAGAAAGCGCCGCCCTCGCCGTCCCGGGCGTCACCAATTCGAGCGGCGCGGGCGCAAGTGCCTCCTCATCGATCGTCGCGCTTGCGACCTCGGGCGGCTTTTCCGGCGCCTATCGCACCAGCGGGCACAGCTCGACGGCCGTCGCCGTCGCGGGCGAGGGCGCCTCGATGCAGCGCGATTATGCCGGGCACAGCGCGCGCTACCTCGACGAGCTCGAAAGCCCGCGTGAGATCGGGGTGAAAGCCGGCGAGCGCGCGGTCTCGCGGCTCAACCCGACGCGGCCGAGACCGGGCAAATATCCGGTGATCTTCGACCGGCGGGTGTCATCGACCCTGCTCGGCCACTTTTCCGGAGCGATCACCGGCGCCTCGATCGCGCGCAAGACCAGCTTCCTGCGCGACAAGCTCGGCCAGCCGGTGTTTGCGCCGGAGGTCACCATCATCGACGATCCGCTGCGACCGCGCGGCCTCCGGTCCCGTCCTTTCGACGGCGAGGGCGTCCGCGTCTCGCAGCAGGAGCTCGTCTCGTGCGGCGCGCTCAACCAGTGGATCGCGGACAGCGCGTCGGCGCGTCAGCTCGGCATCCAGCCGACCGGCCATGCGGCGCGTGGCGTCGGCGGCGCTCCGGGCGCAAGCCCCAGCAACATGTACATGCAGCCGGGCAGCCGGACTCCGGAGGAGCTTTTTGCAAGCGTCCCCGAGGCGCTGCTGGTGATCGAGCTGATCGGGCAGGGCGTCAATTCGGTCACCGGCGACTACAGCCGCGGTGCGGTCGGCTTCATGGTCCGGGGCGGCGAAATCGCCGAGCCCGTTGCGGAGATCACCATTGCCGGCAACCTCATCGACATGTTCGCAACGCTGGAGCCAGCAAGCGACCTCGAGTTCAGGCGCGGCGTCGATGCGCCGAGCCTCCTCGTCCCCGAAATGACCGTCGCTGCGGCCTAATTCCTCCCTGTCGCGAAGCGATGGGGAGGGGAACCAGCGAAGCTGGTGGAGGGGCCCCGCCTCGGCGCAGTTACCCCTCCACCATTGAATCTTCGTTCAATGGTTCCCCTCCCCACGAGCGTCGCTCGCAGGGAGGAACTTCAGGCCTCGCTGCTCACCTTCGGAATTCGCAGCCGCGGGATTTCGATGTGCGGACAGCGGTCCATCACCACCTTCAGCCCCGCTTCCTCGGCGCGGGCGGCGGCCTCTTCGTTGATCACGCCGAGCTGCATCCACACCGCCTTTGCCCCCACGAAGATTGCCTGATCGACGGCCTCGGCGGCCGCTTCCGGGCGCCGGAAGATATCGACGATGTCGATGGGGATGCCGATCTGCGCCAGCTCGCGCCAGACGAACTCGCCGAGCACGTGCTCGCCGGTGATCTGCGGGTTCACCGGAAGCACCCGATAGCCCCATTCCTGCAGGAACTTCATGACGCCGTATGACGGCCGGTCCGGCCGGTCGGACGCGCCGATCACGGCTATGGTTCTCGCGTTCCTCAACAGATCGGCAATGTCTTCGTCGCGCGTCAGCGGCATGGCGGTATCCTTTCGCTCAACCTGAATGCGCCACGGCTTCCAACAGTTGCGCGGCGATCGCTTCGAATGCTGCTGCCTCCGATCCGTCGAAGGCCGCCGGCGGGCGGCCCGCGTCCGACGCTTCGCGGATTGCGAGCGAGAGCGGCAGCCGTCCAAGGAACGAGACGCCCATCTCGCTCGCCGCCGCTTCGGCGCCGCCGCTCCCGAACGGGTGCGACGTGCTTCCGCAATCGGGACAGACATAGGTCGCCATATTCTCGATCAACCCGAGCACGGGCACGCTCATCTTGTTGAACAGGTCGACCGCGCGCCGCGCATCGATCAGCGACAGGTCCTGCGGTGTCGATACGATCACCGCGCCCGCCGGCCTCGACCGCTGGATCAGCGAAAGCTGCACGTCGCCGGTGCCGGGCGGCAGGTCGACGATCAGAAGCTCGCAATCGCCCCAATCGGCTTCCACCAGCTTCGCCAGCGCGCCGGTCGCCATGGGGCCGCGCCAGGCCAGCGCATGTCCGGCCGACACCAATTGCCCGAGTGACAGAAATTTAATGCCGTGCGCCTGGACCGGGATCAGGCGGTCTCCCTCGGCCGTCGGCTTCGCGTCGCTGCCGAGCAACGTCGGTTGCGACGGGCCGTAAACGTCCGCGTCGATCAGTCCTACCTTCCTCCCCATGCGGGCGAGCGCGATGGCGAGGTTGGCGGACACGGTCGATTTGCCGACGCCGCCCTTGCCGCTGCCGATGGCGATCAGCGTGCGCGAGGGCTCTGCGGCGGTCATTGCGATGCGCACATCGTCCACGGCGGCATGTTCGAGCGCTGCCGAGCGAAGCTCCTGCTCGAGCGAAGCGCGCTCGGCCTCACGGAGCCCGCTCGCATCGACGATCAGCGTCGCGACGCCGCCGGCCAGCTTGCGCGAGCGAATCCGCTCCCCGTGCGGCAGGTCTTCGAGCGCGTCCATGCCCGGCACATAGGAAGGGCATCGCGGCTTGCCACTGTTTTTCGTCTCGGCGGCTCCCTATAATCCGTCGCGATGAGCACTTTCATGGGGTGGGGCGGCCGCATCCACGGCCTGTTCACCGACACCAAGGGCCCGTGGGGCCCGAGCGGAAGCGGCGGCGATGAGCCGCCCTCGGACGAGGGCCATGGCGGCGGCCCGTGGGGCGAGCCCTCCGGCGGTCGCGGGCCGCTCGGCGGCCGGTCGATCACTCCGCTCGACCAGCTCCTTCGCCGCGGCCGCATGCGCTTTGGCGGCGGCGGTGGCGGGCTTCCGGGCCGTCCCGACGGCTCGCTGATCCTGTGGGCGGTCGCCGGTTTCATTCTCATCTGGCTCGTCTTCACCAGCACGCACTCGATCGCTCCCGGCGAACGCGGTGTCGTCACCCGCTTCGGCCGCTACAGCTACACGCTCGGGCCGGGCATCGGGCTCACCCTCCCGTCCCCGATCGACCGCGTCCAGAAGGTCGATGTCGAAAGCATCCGCAGCGTCGACCTCGGCTCGCAGAGCAGCGAGGACCTGATGCTGACCGGCGACCAGAACCTGCTCGACATCGCTTATTCGGTGCGCTGGAACGTCAAGAATCCCGAATGGTACTTGTTCCAGCTCGCGCAGCCGGACGAGACCATCCGCCAGGTCGGCGAAAGCGCGATGCGCTCGGTGATCAGCCAGGTCACCTTGCAGGACGCGATGGGCGACAAGCGCAGCGAGATCGAGGCGCAGGTGGCCGAGCGCATGCAGCGGATCCTCGACGGCTACAGCTCCGGGATCGAGGTGCAGGGCGTCGCGATCCAGCAGGCCGATCCGCCGGCCGAGGTCAACGACGCCTTCAAGGAAGTGACCGCCGCGCAGCAGGACGCCAAGTCGTACATCAATCAGGCGAACGCCTACGCCCTGCAGCTGACCGCCAAGGCGCAGGGCGAAGCGGCCGCGTTCGACAAGGTCTACCAGCAGTACAAGCTCGCTCCGGAGGTTACCCGCCGCCGCATGTATTACGAGACGATGGAGCAGGTGCTCTCGCGCGTGCCGAAGACCATCGTCCAGGCGCCCGGAGTCACCCCTTATCTGGCGCTGCCGCAAGTGCAGAAGCAGCAGCAGCAGGACCAGCAGCAATGACCGATTTCATCCGCCGCCGCCCGGTCCTTTCCGGTGTCATCGCCTTCCTTGCGCTCGTCCTTCTGCTGAGCAGCTTCCCGATCGTTCCCGAAACCAAGCAGGCGGTGGTCGTGCGCTTCGGCAAGCCCGAGCGCATCCTCAACCGCTTCGAGCCCGGGCGCCCGATCGGCGCCGCGGGCGCGGGCCTTTCCTACCGCATCCCGTTCGTCGACCAGATCGTGTGGATCGACAAGCGGGTGCTCGCCGTCGACATGGAGCCGCAGCCGGTGCTTTCGACCGACCAGCGGCGCCTGATGGTCGACGCCTACGCGCGTTACCGGATCGACGATCCGCTGCTGATGTACATCCGCTCGACCACCGAGGATAATCTCAAGAGCCAGCTGCAGACCATCCTTCGCTCCGAAGTGCGCAACGAGCTTGCGAAGCAGCCGTTCGCGGCGCTGCTCTCGCCCGAACGCCAGGGCATCATGGACGATGTGAAGAAGTCGCTGAACAACCAGGCGGCCAAGTTCGGGGTCGAGATCGTCGACGTGCGGATCAAGAAGACCGACCTGCCGGACGGCACGCCGCTGCAGTCGGCGTTCGAAAGCATGCGCACCGCGCGCGAGCAGGAGGCTCGATCGATCAGGGCGCAGGGCCTGAAGCAGGCGCAGATCATCCGCGCCCAGGCCGACGCCGACGCCGCCAAGACCTATGCCGCGAGCTTCGGCCAGGACCCGCAATTCTACGATTTCTACCGCGCGATGCAGTCCTACCAGACGACGTTCGTCGGCGACGGGCAGGACAAGCCGGCGCCCACCACCATCATTATGTCGCCGCAGAATGACTATTTGAAGGAATTCACTGGACGCGCCACGCCGTCCAAGTGAACTCCAGCGTTCAAATGCCGTTAAGGCCTGTGGGACATTAGCGCCCTTGCGTCTCAAGCCAATTGATGGAGTATCGATGAGGTCGAAGGAGTCCGGAAAAGTGCGCTATGCCTACGGGGTCGCAATGGCCCTGCTGCTTGGGGGATCGGCATTCTCTCTCGCCACCGGTCAGGCGGGCGCCCAGGTCCCGCAGAACGCACCCGGTACTTCGTCGCTTGCCCCGCGCCCCGGGGCCCCCATGTCCTTCGCGGACCTGGTGGCGAAGCTTCAGCCCGCGGTGGTCAACATCTCGACCAAGCAGCGCGTGCCGGTGCGCAGCCAGAGCAGCGACCCGTTCGAGCAATTCTTCCGCCAGTTCGATCCGACCCAGCCGCAGGGCGGCAACCAGGGCGGCAGCTCGTCGAACGACAATGGCGCGCGCACGCGTGAGGCGGGCTCGCTCGGCTCGGGCTTCCTCATCTCGCCCGACGGCTACATCGTCACCAACAACCATTTGATCCAGGGCCTCACCGGCACCGGCACCGTCGACAGCGTCACCGTCACCATGACGGACGGCAAGGAATATCCCGCGCGCATCGTCGGCCGCGACGAGACCTCGGACCTCGCCCTCCTCAAGATCGACGGCCGCAACCTTCCGTTCGTCCAGTGGGGCGACAGCACCAAGGCGCGGGTCGGCGACTGGGTGATCGCGATCGGCGATCCCTATGGCGTCGGAAGCACGGTGACCGCCGGCATCATTTCCGCTCTCCACCGCGGCATCACCGGCGTCGGCGCCTACGACCGCTACATCCAGACTGACGCCGCCATCAACATGGGCAACAGCGGCGGGCCGATGTTCGATCTGAACGGCAACGTCATCGGCATCAACTCGGCCCTGATCTCTCCCAACGGCGCTTCGGTCGGCATCGGCCTTGCCATCCCGGCCGAGCTCGCCCGCCCCGTCATCGACGCGCTCATGCACGGGCAGCGGCCGCAGCGCGGCTATATCGGCGTTGCGCTCCAGAGCATCGACGAGGACAGCATGGCCGACGCGTTCGGCGTGCCGAAGGGCCGCGGCGAGGTCGTCCGCACGGTCGTTCCCGGCGGCCCGGCAGCGCAGGCCGGTCTCCAGCAGGGCGACGTGATCGTCAAGGTGAACGGGCAGCAGGTCACCTCCGACCAGACCGTCTCCTATCTCATCGCCAACCAGAAGGTCGGCGCGAGGATTCCGATCGAGATCGTCCGCAACCGCAAGCCCGGCACGGTCTACATCACTCCGGCCGACCGCCCGACCGAGGAAGCGCTCAACAAGATCGCTGGCGGCGACAGCAGTCCGCAGGGCGACACCGGCACGACGGCCGTCACTCCGCAGAAGGCGCTCGGCCTCTCTCTTGCGCCGCTGACGCCGGAGCTTGCGCGGGCGGCGAACCTTCCGGCCGGATCGCGCGGCGTGATCATCACCAACGTCGACCCGAGCAGCGACGCGGCCGACCAGGGCCTGCAGCGCGGCGACCTCATCATGTCGGTGAACAACCAGCCGGTGACCAGCCCGGCGCAGGTCATCGCCGGCGTCGATGCGGCGCGCAAGGCCGGCCGTTCCAGCGCGCTCCTGCTCGTCAAGCGCGGCAACTCGCCCGAGCTCTACGTGGCGGTGAACATCAACGAGAAATAGGCGCTTCGCCTCACTTCGCTTGAACTCTCGCGCGCACTGGGCGAAGTGCGCGGCGGGAGGATTGCCGTGGCGGACCAGAGCATTTTCATCGGAGCCGAAGCGGGCGGCGCGAACCCGCAGTCGCTCGACCTCAGGCGCGCGAACCGGCACGGGCTGATTGCCGGCGCGACCGGCACCGGCAAGACGGTCACCCTCCAGGGGATCGTCGAGGGCCTGTCCCTCGCCGGCGTTCCGACCTTCGTCGCCGACGTGAAGGGAGACCTCTCCGGCCTCGCCATGGCCGGCTCTCCGACCTCGAAGATGCACGAGGTCTTCGCCCAGCGCGCCGCCGACATCGGCATGAAGGACTGGCAGTATCGCGACACGCCCGTCCAGTTCTGGGACCTGTTCGGCGAGCAGGGCCATCCGATCCGCACCACGGTCAGCGAAATGGGCCCGCTGCTCCTCGCCCGCCTGATGAGCCTCAACGAGGTGCAGGAGGGCGTGCTCACCATCGCCTTCACGGTCGCCGACAAGGAAGGGCTGATCCTGCTCGACCTCGACGACCTCCAGTCGGTGCTCGTCCATTGCGGCGAGGAGGCGGAGCAGCTCACACTCCAATATGGCAATGTCTCGAAGCAGTCGGTCGGATCGATCCAGCGCTCGCTCCTCCAGCTGAGGAGCCAGGGCGGGGATCATTTCTTCGGCGAGCCCGCGCTCGACCTGCACGACTTCATCGGTGTCGACGACCAGGGCCGCGGCCTCGTCAACGTGCTTGCCGCCGACAAGCTGATGGCCAGCCCGCGCCTCTACGCAACCTTCCTGCTCTGGCTCCTGTCCGAGCTGTTCGAGGTGCTTCCGGAGATCGGCGATCCGGACAAGCCGGTGCTCGCCTTCTTCTTCGACGAGGCTCACCTCCTGTTCGACGGCGCTCCGCCGGCGCTGCTCGAGAAGATCGAGCAGGTCGTGCGGCTGATCCGCTCCAAGGGCGTCGGCGTCTATTTCATCACGCAGAACCCGATCGACATTCCCGACAAGGTCGCGGCCCAGCTCAACAACCGCATCCAGCACAAGCTCAACGCCTTCACTCCGGCCGACCAGCAGGCGGTGAGATCGGCTGCCGACACGTTCCGGCCCAATCCCAAGGTGGACGTCGCGAGCGCCATCACCGAGCTCAAGATCGGCGAAGCCCTGGTCTCGCTGCTTCAGCCCGACGGTTCGCCCGAGCCCGTGCAGCGCGTGCTCATCAAGCCGCCGTCGACCCGCGTCGGCCCGCTCACGCCGGACGAGCGCAAGGTGATCCTCCAGACCGACCCGATCGGCACCAAGTACGATACGGCGGTCGACCGCGAGAGCGCCGAGGAGATCCTCAAGGCGAAGTCGGACGAAGCCGCGGCCGCGGCGCAGGCGAAACAGGCGCAAACAGACGCCGAAAAGGCCGCCGCCGAACAGGCCAGACAGGATGCCAAGGCGGCGAAGGAGCAGGCGCGCGCGCAGATCGAGCAGCAGCGCCTCGAGCTTCAGCGCCAGCGGCTGGAGCAGCAGCGCGCCGCGCGCGAGGCCCGTGAAGCCGCCCGCCCGACGATGACCGACAAGGTCATCCAGTCGGCCGTCCGCGCGGCCTCGAGCTCGGTCGGCCGCCAGCTCGGCAACCAGCTGCTGCGCGGCATTCTCGGCGGCCTCATGCGCCGCTAGCGGCAGGATTCGCATTCTTGGGTTTCGGCCTTAAAGAGGCTGCGGGAGAGGAGAAGGCGTGGCGGACAGTCGCGAGTTGATCGAGAATCTCGAGCGCGAATGGCGCGACGCGCTATGCAGCAAGGACATGGACCGCCTCGCGGCCATGATGCACCCCGATTTCGTGCTCATCGGCACCCGCTCGACGGGTCCGTTCCTGATGCATCGCGACGAATGGCTCGACGCCGTCCAGCGCCGCGACCTCGAGACGATCGAGTTCGACATTCGCGACGCGACGGTGTTCGACAATGTGATGATCGGCACCATCCACGCGCGCTGGCGGCTCAAATATCTCGGACGCGTGATCGAAGACTGCGTCCTTTCCACCGACGTCTGGGTCAACGAGGGCGACCGCTGGGTTTCGATCCGCCGCCACTCGACGCCCGCGCCGGGTCAATGCGGCAATCTCAAGGGGGAATAAATGGCACGTGAAGAGGCCCTTCGCGCCGGCGCGGAAATCAAGGAGCTCACCGTCCGCGGGATCATCCTCGGCGCGCTGATCACCGTCGTCTTCACCGCGGCGAA
This sequence comes from Bacillota bacterium, assembly GCA_050261135.1. Taxonomy (GTDB): domain Bacteria; phylum Pseudomonadota; class Alphaproteobacteria; order Sphingomonadales; family Sphingomonadaceae; genus Sphingomicrobium. The sequence continues at coordinate 37,527 of JBLNCZ010000031.1, read as the reverse complement.
CGTCTACCTGGGCCTCAAGATCGGCCTCACCTTCGCGACCTCCATCCCCGCCGCGGTCATCTCGATGGCGGTGCTGAAGGCGTTCAAGGATTCGACGATCCAGGAGAATAATATCGTCCAGACCATCGCCTCTGCGGCAGGCACGCTCTCGGCGATCATCTTCGTCCTTCCCGGCCTCGTGATGGTCGGCTGGTGGACCGGCTTCCCCTACTGGCTCTCTGTCGCAGTGATCGGCATCGGCGGCATCCTCGGCGTCATGTATTCCGTCCCGCTCCGCCGCGCCCTCGTGACGGGCACCGACCTGCCCTATCCCGAAGGCGTTGCAGCCGCGGAGGTACTGAAGGTCGGCGCTGGCGTCGGCGGCCCCGAAGAGAACCGCCGCGGGCTCGTCATGATCATCTGGAGCTCGATCGCCGCGGCGGCCTATCAGCTGCTCGCCGCAATGGGCATCGTCGCTGCATCCGCCGCGAAGAGCTTCCGCACCGGCAGCGGCGCGACCCAGGTTTCGGCGAGCTTCTCGCTCGCCCTGATCGGCGTCGGCCACCTCGTCGGCCTTGCGGTGGGCGCCGCGATGTTCGTCGGCCTGCTCATCAGCTGGGCCTATCTCGTTCCTCACTACACGTCGCTCGCGGGCGCGATTCCGGTCGGCACCAGCCTCGACGATTTCATCGGCGACACCTTCGTGCACAAGGTCCGCTTCATCGGCGCCGGCACGATCGGCATCGCCGCCATCTGGACCCTGCTGCGCATCATCGGCCCAATCATCGCCGGCATCCGCGGAGCGCTCGCCGCCAATGCCGAGCGAAAGGCGGGCCGGGGCGAAGCGCTTCCGATCACCGAGCGCGACCTTCCCATCGGCATCGTCACCGGCACCATCCTCGTATCGATGATCCCGATCGGGCTGCTGCTCTATGCCTTCGCCAGCACCAACCCGATCGCCGCCAGTCCGACCGCGACGATCATCCTCAGCATCATCTACATCCTCATCGCGGGCGTCGTGATCGCTGCGGTCTGCGGCTACATGGCGGGCCTCATCGGCGCGTCGAACAGCCCGATCTCCGGCGTCGGCATCCTTTCCGTGCTCGGCATCGCGCTCATCCTCGCATTGCTCTTCCCGGGCGTGACGGGAGACGGTTCCAGGTCGCTCGTCGCCTTCGCATTGTTCGTCACCGCCGTCGTGTTCGGCGTGGCGACCATCTCGAACAACAATTTGCAGGACCTGAAGACCGGCGAGCTCGTGGCGGCGACCCCGTGGCGGCAGCAGGTCGCGCTGATCCTCGGCGTGATCTTCGGCTCGGTCGTCATCCCGCCGATCCTCGACCTCCTCAACACCGCCTTCGGCTTCCAGGGGGCGCCGGGCGCCAAGGTCACCTCGCTCGCAGCGCCGCAGGCGCAGCTCATCTCCGCGATCGCCCAGGGCGTGCTCGGCGGCAACCTCGACTGGAACCTGATCGCGATCGGCGCCGGCATCGGGGTCGTCGTCGTGATCATCGACGAGATCCTCCGCGCTACCAAGCGGGGCGCGCTTCCGCCGCTTGCGGTGGGCATGGGCATTTACTTGCCCATGGCGCTCACCCTGCTGATCCCGATCGGCGCGGTGCTCGGCTATTTGTACGACAAATGGGCGGCCCGCGCGCCGCATCCCGAGTTCGCGCAGCGCATGGGTGTGCTGCTCGCCACCGGCCTCATCGTCGGCGAAAGCCTGTTCGGCGTGATCTTCGCGGCGATCGTCGCTGCGACGGGCAAGGACACGCCGCTCGGCGTCGTGAAGGACTTCGCCTGGGCGACGCCGCTCGGGCTGGTCCTGTTCGCCGTCGCGGTCCTCGGCCTTTATGCCTGGACGAAGCGCCAGGCCGCCGAGCCGCTAGCCGCCTAACGCGGCTTTGCGCAGCGCTGCGGGGCCGAGCGGCTTCGCGCCCGCCTCGGCCTTGTGGACCAGCTCGACGATGGCGCGATTCACGGGCGCATCCATGCGCAGCCGCTCGGCGAGCCGGATCAGCTCGCCGTTGAGGTAATCCACCTCCGTCTTGCGCCCGGCGCGCAGGTCGTCGCTCATCGACGAGCGGGCCTTGGGGTCGATCTTCCAGGCACGGAAGAACAGGTTGTTGAACAGCACGTCGGGCGACCTCAGCGCGCGCACGAGCAGGGGGAAGGGCAGCGGCCCGACCTTCGCCGGCTGGATGTCCGCGCGCCGAAGCAGCTTCAGCCCTTCATCGATGCAGGCGGCGAACACGCGGCGATAGTCGCGCTTCTGGAGCTCGTCCTGAAGCGTCCGCCCAGACAGCGCGTTCACCGCATTGTTCATGTTGATGAGCAGCTTGCCCCAGGCGAGGCCGAGCATGTCGGCCGAAAGCTTGAGCGCCGCGGGGCCTTCGGCGAAGCGCTCGGCGAGCAGCTGCGTCGCATCGCGCCGCTCGCTCCACAGATTGCCCGCGACCGCCTTGTGGAACTGGCCCTCGCCGAGCTGGACGACGTTGAACGCGACGATTCCGCGCGCGATCTCGAACCGGCCGCCGAGCCCCTTCTCCAGCGTCTCGATATTGCTGATGCCGTTCTGGAAGCTGATGACGGTGGCACCGTCGCGGGCGTGCTTGGCGATCTGCGCTGCCGCATCGGCGGTATCGCCGCTCTTCACGGTGACGAGGATGATGTCGGCTTCGTCGAGCGCCTCGGGACCGGCGCGATAGTCCACGTCGCCCGGCGGAATGCGGAGCCGCCAACCGCTATAATCGCTCAGCGTCAGCCCGTGCTCGTCGACCTCGCGCGAGATCTTCCTGCGGCCGATATAGGTGACGGGCAGTCCCGCCGACTGCCACACGCCGCCGATGAAGCAGCCGACCGATCCGGCGCCCAGCACTGCAATTCTTGGCCCCCCGTTCATCCCTCATCCCCGTCCGCGATACGGCTGCACCCCCTGGTCTGGAAGCCACAGGCCTTCCGGCGGCGCACCCGATTGCCAGAAGACGTCGATCGGCATTCCGCCGCGGGGATACCAATATGCGCCGATGCGCAGCCATTTGGGTTTCATTTCCTTCACGAGCCGCTGTCCGATCCCGACCGTTACGTCCTCGTGGAAGCCGCAATGGTTTCGAAAGCTGCCCAGAAAAAGCTTGAGGCTCTTGGATTCGACGATCGTCTCGCCCGGCGCATAGTCGATCACCAGGTGCGCGAAGTCCGGTTGGCCGGTGACGGGGCAGAGCGAGGTGAATTCGGGCGCGGTGAACCGCACCAGGTAGAGCGCGTCTCCCCTCGGGTTCGGCACATAGTCGAGCACTGCCTCGTCCGGCGACGCGGGGAGCCTGCTGCTCTTGCCGAGGTGCTGCGTGTCCATCGGCACGCTTCTTAGGGTTCCGGCAGCGCCCAGTCGACCGGCTGCAATCCCCTGGCTTCGAGGAACGCGTTTGCCTTGGAGAAATGGCGGCAGCCGAAGAAGCCGCTGTGGGCCGACAGCGGCGAGGGGTGCGGCGCCTTGAGCACGAGATGCCGGCTGGTGTCGACGAAGCCCGCCTTCTTCTGGGCGTAGCTGCCCCACAGCATGAAGACGACGGGCTCCTCCTTCGCATTGACCTCGCGGACGATGCGGTCCGTGAACCGCTCCCACCCGCGCTCGCGATGCGAGGCGGCGAGGCCCATCTCCACGGTCAGAACACTGTTGAGCAGGAGCACGCCCTGCTTCGCCCAATGTTCGAGGAACCCGTGCCGCCGCGGCTTGATGCCGAGGTCGCTTTCCAGCTCCTTGTAGATGTTGACGAGGCTCGGCGGCGGGCGAACGCCGTCCTGGACGGAAAAGCACAGCCCGTGCGCCTGGCCCGGCCCATGATAGGGGTCCTGGCCGAGGATCACGACGCGCACGTCCTCGAGCGGCGTCAGGTCGAGCGCCCGGAACCACTCCGACGCGCGCGGGAAGATCTGCTTGCCGCACTCGCGCTCGGCGGCGAGGAAGCGCTTCAGCTCTTCCATATAGGGCTGCTCGAACTCGCCGCGCAGCCGCTCGAGCCAGCTCGGATGCAGCCTGATCTCGCGGGTCGCCATCCTGCCACTTTGCAGCCTATCATCGGCAAATGGAATCGCTCGTCTCGACCGATTGGCTCGCCGACCGGCTGGGCGAGCCGGATCTCGTGGTGGTGGACTCCAGCTGGCACATGCCGGCGACCGGCCGCAGCGGGCGGGAGGAATATCTCGCCGGCCACATCCCCGGCGCGCGCTTCCTCGACATCGACGCGCTGAGCGACCGGTCGAACCCGGCGCCGCACATGCTTCCCGGCGCGGACGAGTTCGCCGCGGCGATGGAGCGCCTCGGCATCGGCTCGGCCGACCGCATCATCGTCTATGACAACAGCCCGCTAAGGACCGCGGCGCGCGGCTGGTTCATGCTGCGGCACTTCGGTGCTCGCGACGTCGCGATCCTCGACGGCGGGTTCCAAAGATGGGTCGCCGAGGGCCGTCCGACCGAAAGTGGCGAGCCGGCCTCTCGCGAGGCCCGCTTCGAACCGCGCGTACGCGACGAGCTGGTCACCAAGCAGGAGTTGCTCGCCGGCGCGGGCAGCGCGCTCCTCGATGCCCGCAGCAAGACGCGCTTCGACGGCAGCGAAGCCGATCCCCGTCCAGGCGTCGCCCCCGGGCACATTCCTGGCGCGCGCAACCTGCCCTATGCGGCTCTCTACGACGAACAGGGCCGCTTCCGCTCGCCGGATGAACTGCGCCGGCTGTTCGCCGAGGCAGGAATCGACCCCTCCCGCCCCTTCGTCGCCAGCTGCGGCTCCGGCGTCACCGCCAACAGCCTGATCTTCGCCGCGCATCTGCTCGGCAACGATTCAACCCGGCTGTACGACGGAAGCTGGAGTGAATGGGGCGCCGACCCCGCGACTCCGAAAGCCGTTGGACCCGCTTAGGGGCTGGGCGGCGGCCAGGGGTATAACACGACGCCGAGGCAGAGGATGATGATCGCGATGAAGAGCGGATTCCAGCGGGCGAACTTCGCCCTCTGCTCGGCGCGCTGTTCCGGTGTCGTGGTCAGATAGGAGGACAGGACGCAAATCGCGATGAAGCCTCCAAGCAGGAGGAACATCAGGCGAGGACGATCCGGGCGACGTCCTCGAGCTCGCGGCGGATCTCGTCGATCAGCGCCTGACTGGCTTCGGAATGCGGCTCGCGGCCTTCGCGGCTCTCGATCAGCAGCGCCTCGATGCCGGCAGCCGCAGCGCCGATCATGCGCGCGGAGCGGCGGTCGAACAGCCGCTGTCTAGCGGCTCCGGCGCTTCCCCACGTCGCCGCGACGGCCTCGTCGTCGGAGATGTCCGCCGCGGGCCCGCCGCCGAACGGCTCGACCTGCCGAAGGGCATGGCGAACGCTCGCGAGCCGCGACACGGCCTCCGCATATTGAAGCGGCTGTTCGTCGGTTCTCGGCTGCGCCTGGAGGTGAAGCATCCCTCCGGGCTACGCCCCCAGGGTTATCAAAAAGTAAATTAAACCTCCCCGTCGCGCAGCGATGGGGAGGGGGACCGCTCGCGAAGCGAGTGGTGGAGGGGCCGGCTCGCGTCGCGCAGCGCTGGGGAGCGGTAGAGGGCCGCCTCTCCGTCAGCGTTTGGCGCTGCAACTTGAGGAGGAGCTAAGCCCCCTGGGTCGCGTCGATGTCGCGGAGGATCCAGCCGCGCTGCGGGATCGTCTCGATGAACTCGGCCCCGCCCGACGCATTCCGAAGCTTCTTCCTGAGCTTCGAGATGAACACGTCGATGATCTTGGGCTGCGGCTGGTCGTCGGCGCGGCGGTAGAGATGCTTCAGCAGCATCGCGCGCGTGACGACATTGTTGCGCGCGAAGGCGAGCAGCTCGAGCACGCGATATTCCATTTCGGTGATGCCGATCGGGTGGCCGTCGATGCGGATCAGCCGCTGCACCTGGTCCACCGACAGCCGCCCGCCGCACAGGCTTTCGGGCATTTCCCCGCCGGTCGCCTTCAGCGACGCGAGCAGCTTCGACGCCGCTTCCTCGCTGTCCTCGGGCGAGACGCTCCGCGGGCTTCCGAGCAGCGCTTGCTGGATGTCCGCCAGCATCTTGTGCGCCTCCTCGACGAGGCGCGTGCCCTCCTCGAAGCGGCGGCGCGAGCGGTCGAGCATCGATTCGATCTCGACGAGGCGTCCTGGAAGATTCTGTTCGGCCATTCCCTGACTTTCGCTCCCCCGGGTCCCGCCTTACTGGCCCGCCTGGGCAGTCGCGATGCTGCTGTTCGCGGCCGGCGCGGCGAGAATATTGAGCGTGGTCGCGCCCTTGTCCACGATGCGCGTGTCGGGGTCCCACACGGTCGAGCGGATGCCGATCGGCGCTTCGCCGCGGCCCGCCGCGTCGAGCATGCTGGTCTCGGCCGCCGAGCGCGGCGCAGGTCCGCCGAACAAAGCGTCGATCGCCTGCTGCTGGGCTTCGCCCGCCGAAATGCCCTGCGTTCCGGCAACCGGCGGCGCCAGGCTGAAGTCCGGCGGAATGATCAGCGGCGCGTTGCGCGCGACCTGGAATTCGTCGGGCGCCGCGCGCTTGCCGGTCAGGGCCGCGCAGCCGCTCGTTCCGACGGCGGCCAGCAGCGCAAGGGCGGTAAAGGCTTTACGCATGTTCGATTGTCTCCTTGGGCTCAGGCCCCTCGCGATGATCCTTACGGGCGAGGAAGGCGCGCAGCAACAGGATCACGACGGCAATGCTAATTGCCGCATCACCTAAGTTAAATATCAGAAACGGCCGGTATGCGCCAAAATGCAGGTCGAGGAAGTCGGTGACGTAGCTGTGCAGCGTGCGGTCGAGGATGTTGCCGAGCGCGCCGCCGAGCACCATCCCGAGCGCCGCCTGGTCGATGCGGCTCTTCTCGCGGCCGATCCAGATCGCGACGCCCAGCGCGATCGCCGAAGTCAGCCCGACCAGCATCCACCGCCCCACCGGATTGGTGGCATTGAGCAGGCCGAGCGAGATGCCCGGGTTCTCGGTATAGGTGAACTGGAAGATCGGCAGCAGGTAGAGCTGGTCGCCGACCTGGTTGAGTCCGAGCGGCCCCGTCACGATCCACTTCGACAGCTGGTCGAGCGCGAAGACGACCGCGGCGACGGAAAAGCCGAGCGCGTACCTACGCATTCACCACGTCCTCGCAGCGGCCGCACAATTCGCCATCTTCCCTGACCTCCGGCAAATAGCGCCAGCAGCGCCCGCATTTGTGATTGCTCGTCTTGTCGACGCGGAACTCTTGGCCGGAATGAACTGCAGATACGATGAACAGCTCGGCAAGCTGCTCGGCGGGCGCGGGCAGCTCGGCGAGCGTGACTTCCGCCTCGAGGCTTGAGCCCAGCACCTTGTCGCGCCGCAGCGGCTCGATGGCTTCCGTGACCTGCGCGCGCAGCGCCCGCAGCTCGGCCCATTTCTCCTCGTCCGCGCCGACCTGCGGGACCACCGGCCATTCCAGCAAATGCACCGACCCCGCGTCCGGATAGCGCGTCCCCCACACTTCCTCGCTGGTGAACACCAGCACCGGCGAGAGCCACCGCACCAGCGCGTGGAACAGCACGTCGAGCACGGTTCGGTAAGCGCGTCGCCGCTCCGTCTGAACCCCCGTCTCCGGGTTCACCTCGCAATAGAGCACGTCCTTCCGGATATCGAAGAAGAAGGCGGAGAGGTCCTCGTTGCAGAAGTCGGTCAGCGCGCGGACGTACATATTATAGTCGAAATCATCGACCGCGTTGCGAAGCTTCTGGTCGAGCACGGCGGTGAGGTGGAGCATGTACCGCTCCAGCTCCGGATAAGCGGCGCTGTCGTCGAGCCGCTCCTCCTCGCTGAACCCGTCGAGCGCTCCGAGCAGATAGCGGAAGGTGTTGCGGAGCTTGCGGTACTGGTCCGCGACCCCCGCCAATATCTCCTTCCCGATCCGGTGGTCCTCGGTGAAGTCCACCGACAGCGCCCACAGCCGCAATATGTCCGCGCCATATTCCTTCATCAGGTCGATGGGGCTGACCGTGTTCCCCAGCGACTTGGACATCTTCATGCCCTTGGCGTCCATGGTGAAGCCGTGGGTCAGCACCGCATTGTAGGGCGCCCGCCCCCGCGTCCCGCAGCTTTCCAGAAGCGACGACTGGAACCAGCCGCGATGCTGGTCCGACCCTTCGACATAGATGTCCGCCGGCCAGCGCTCGTCCGGCCAGTGCCCGCTTTCGAGCGTGAACACATGGGTGCAGCCGCTGTCGAACCAGACGTCGAGGATGTCGGTGACCATCTCGTAATCGTCCGGGTTGCGGTCGCCGAGGAAGGCGGCGGCATTGTCCGCGTCCCAGGCGTCGACGCCCTGCTCGGCGACCGCGGCAACGATGCGCCGGTTGACCTCCCGATCGACCAGCAGCTCGCCGGTCTTCTTCTCGACGAACAAGGCAATCGGCACGCCCCACGCCCGCTGCCGGCTGATCACCCAGTCGGGCCGGCCCTCGACCATCGATCCCAGCCGGTTGCGCCCCTTCTCGGGAATGAAGCGGGTGGCAGCAATGGCGTTCATCGCCAATTGGCGAAGCGTCGGACTATGCTCCCCCTCTCCCTGGATGGAGAGGGCAGGGTGAGGGTGTTCGGCGCCGGAGGGTTCACTCGAAAGTGGAGCCCCCTCATCCCGACCTTCTCCCCGCGGGGGAGAAGGAGGGTTTGCACCCCCCTCATCATCCCACCTCTGCTCCGCCCGCGTCTCGGCCGAGAACTGCGGCAGCGGCCGGTCCATCGCGATGAACCATTGCGGCGTGCAGCGGTAGATGACCTTGGCCTTCGAGCGCCAGCTATGCGGATAGGAGTGCCGGAACTCGCCTGCCGAGAGCAAAGCGCCGGCCTCGCGAAGGTCCGAATTGATCGGCCCGTCGGGCGCGTTGAGCTTGGGGTTGATCACCGACAGCGGATTGCCGCCGAGCCACGCCCAGTCCTCGCGATAGCGCCCGTCCGCCTGCACCGCGAACACCGGATCGATGCCATGCGCGCGGCACAGCTCGAAATCGTCCTCGCCATGGTCGGGCGCCATATGGACGAGGCCGGTGCCCTGGTCGGTTGTGACGAAGTCGCCTGGAAGGAAGGGGCGCGGCCGGGCGAAGAACCCGCCGAGCTTGTGCATCGGGTGCCGCACGATGGTGCCTGCGAGGTCGGAGCCCTTTTCGGTCCAGTCTTCGCTGTTTAGCGCTGGCTCGAGCGAGAAGCCGATGCGCTCCAATCCGAGGTCAGTAACGTCGATTTCGTTGAAAACTCGGGTGAGACGTTCTGCAAACGACGGGAGCAGGTCCGTTGCGACGAGCAGCTTCGTATGATCACCAAACCAACGAAGTCGCTCGCAAACTCGTGCTCTAGCGCCTTCCCTTTGCTCCGCTGTCAGATTCGACGTGAAGAAACCTAAGACGCACTCAACAACCGAATATTCAACCTCCGGATTGTAAGCGATCGCCTGATTAACCGGGATCGTCCAAGGCGTGGTCGTCCACACCACCGCATAGGCGCCGACCAGCTCCGGGATCGGGCTCTCGACGATCTCGAACGCGACATCGATCTGGGTCGAGACGATGTCCTCATATTCGATCTCGGCCTCGGCCAGCGCGGTCTTCTCCACCGGCGACCACATCACGGGCTTGGCGCCGCGATAGAGCTGGCCGGTCTCGGCGAACTTGAACAGCTCGGAGACGATCGTCGCCTCCGCGTGATAGTTCATCGTCAGGTACGGCTTGTCCCAGTTCGCGCTGACCCCGAGCCGCTTCAGCTGCTCGCGCTGCACGTCCACCCAATGCTGCGCATAGGCGCGGCACTCGGCGCGAAACTCGCGGACCGGCACCTCGTCCTTGTTGAGCTTCTTCTTGCGATACTGCTCCTCGACCTTCCACTCGATCGGAAGCCCGTGGCAGTCCCAGCCGGGCACGTAAGGCGCGTCCTTGCCGAGCAGCGATTGCGTCCGCACGACCATGTCCTTGATCGTGTGGTTGAGCGCGTGCCCGATATGGATGTCGCCGTTCGCGTAGGGCGGCCCGTCGTGGAAGATGAATTTTTGCCGCCCTTCGCGCGCCTCGCGGATGCGCTGGTACAGCCCCTCTGATTCCCAGCGCGCAAGGATCGCTGGCTCCTTCTGCGGCAGCCCGGCCTTCATCGGAAAGTCGGTGCGCGGAAGGAAGACCGTCGAACGATAATCGGTCTTGGCAGGAGCGTCGGCCATTGGTGCGCGGCTCTAGCGGGTGAGGTCAGAGATGCAACCCAAGCTCCTCCCTGCGAGCGCAGCTCGAGGGGAGGGGGACCATCGAACGAAGATTCGATGGTGGAGGGGTCGGCGCCAAACCCCTCCACCACTGCCTTCGGCAGCGGTCCCCCTCCCCGAGCAAAGCTCAGGGAGGAGCTTTAGGGCAGCGCCAGCAGCCTCCGCGCAGCGGCTTCGTCCTCGCGCATCTCCGCGACCAGCGCCTCGGCGCTGTCGAACTTCTTCTCCTCGCGGATGAAGGCGTGCAGCGCGACCTCCACCTTGCGTCCGTAGAGGTCGCCGTCGAAGCCGAACAGATGCGCCTCGAGCAGCTCGCGCGGCGGCTCGAACGTCGGGCGGACGCCGAGGCTCGCGACGCCCGGATGCTCGGACCCGTCGTCCAGCGTCACTCGCACCGCATAGATGCCGTACTTCGGCCGCTGGTAGTCCCCCAGGCTCAGGTTCGCCGTCGGGTAGCCGAGCTCGCGCCCGCGCGCGTCGCCGCGCTCGACCACGCCTTCGATCGCATAATCGCGGCTCAGCATGCGCGTGGCCGTGCCCATGTCGCCCGCGACCAGCGCCTCGCGGATCCGGCCCGACGAGATGCGCTCGCCGTCCAGCGTCACCTGCGCCACGGCTTCGGCGGCGACGCCATGCTCCGGCCCCAGCCTCGCCAGCAACGCGGCATCGCCCGTGCGGCCCTTGCCGAAGCTGAAGTCGTCGCCCGTCACGACGCCGGCCGCGCCGATGCGCCGCCCAAGCACCTCGGCGACGAACTGCTCGGCGTCCATGGATGCGAGCTCCGGGCCGAACTCGAACACCAGCATCGCGTCGGCGCCCGCATGGGCGAACAGCGCCTGACGCTGGTCGAGGCTGGTGAGGCGGAAAGGCGGCACGCCGGGCCTGAAGAACTTCACCGGGTGCGGGTCGAAGGTCGCGACGATCACCGGCCGCCGCTCGTGGAACGCGCGCGCCAGCACCCGGCTGACCACCGCCTGGTGGCCGAGGTGGAACCCGTCGAAATTGCCGAGCGCGACGACGCTTCCCCTCAGCTGATCGGGAACGCCGCCGCCTAAGGTGAGGCGCTGCATCGTCCGCGGCCTTAGTGTGTGGGCAGGTGCTTCCGCAACAGGCGGTACTCGTGGACCGCGAGCGCGATCACGAACAGGTCGAAGATGCTGAGCAGGATCAGGCTGAAGTCGTGGGTGAAGCTGTAGCGGTAGAGCTGGTAGGCGATGAAGGCGCCGAACACGACGAAGCTCGCCGGATAGGCCCAGAGCTTTTCCTTCAGGAGGCCGACGACCAGCACGCCTTTCACGATCCCGTGGCTCAACAGGTAAAAAGCGTAGAAATGGTGTTTCTCGACAGAGAAGTGCTGGCCGAACTCGAGCACATGGTTGGCGATCCAGTCGTTCGGATTCTCGCTGAGCTCGCCCTCGCTGAAGCGATCGATCCATCCGAGGATGGTGGCGGTGCTGGTCAGGTAGAGCGCGATCCCGCCGATCACTTCGATGATCGCGTGCAGCCCTTTTAGGCTGACGCTGACCGCGAAGACCTGGTGGATGCGCTTTTCGTTCATGCGTGGCGGCATTTAGTCTGGAAAAGTAGGGCTTCGCGAGTCATGTGAATGAGGAGCAGGGCAGGGCGAAGTTGACAAAGTTGACATACCCCCCCCCGGGGCTCCTTCTCCCTCCCTTGACTCTCCTCGGGGCGAATCCTATCTGGCGCTCATCCCAATCCACCGGTTGACCGGCGGCGCACACGTGCGCGCGTCGGCTTTTCGTTTGGAAGCGGGTGATTTTTAGCGACGAGATGGGGCGACAGGCGCCCCGTGGAGCTGAAAGAAGGGTAATAGATGGCTCGTATTGCCGGGGTGAACATCCCCACCAATAAGCGCGTCGAAGTCGCGCTTACCTACATCCACGGAATCGGCCGCACGACGGCCAAGGACATCATCGCCAAGCTCGGCATCTCGCCCGACAAGCGCGTCCAGGACCTCACCGACCAGGAGGTGCTGCACATCCGCGAGGCGATCGACAAGGATCATACGGTCGAAGGCGACCTTCGCCGCGAGACCGCGATGAACATCAAGCGGCTGATGGATCTCGCCTGCTACCGCGGCCTTCGCCACCGCAGGGGCCTGCCGGTCCGCGGCCAGCGCACGCACACCAACGCGCGCACCCGCAAGGGCAAGGCCAAGCCGATCGCGGGCAAGAAAAAGTAAGCCGCTTCGAGACGGCATTTCGACTTCGCTCAATGCCTCCTCAGCATGAGCGGACATGAAATCGAGCTGCTCATCCTGAGGAGCCGCTGAGTTCAGCGAAGCGGCATCTCGAAGGACGGTTCAGGGATTAGGAACGAGATAGAATGGCTCAGGCACCGCAGCGCCTCCGCAGGAGAGAGCGCAAGAACATCACCGCCGGCGTCGCGCACGTGAACGCCAGCTTCAACAACACCATGATCACCATCACCGACGCGCAGGGCAATGCGATTGCCTGGTCCAGCGCCGGGATGATGGGCTTCAAGGGCAGCCGCAAGTCGACGCCCTATGCCGCGCAGGTTGCCGCCGAGGACGCGGGCCGCAAGGCCGCCGAACATGGCGTGCGCACGCTCGAAGTCGAAGTGAAGGGCCCCGGCTCGGGCCGTGAAAGCGCGCTTCGGGCGCTGCAGGCGGTGGGCTTCACCATCACCTCGATCCGCGACGTCACTCCGATCCCCCACAACGGGGTCCGGCCGAGCAAGCGCCGCAGGGTCTGATCGTGGCTGTCCCCCGGCCTTTGCCGGGGAGCAAAGAAGATTGAAATCAGGGACTTAGGTCCCCAACTGCCAAGGGATGAAAATGGCCGTCAACGCAAAGAACTGGCAGGAACTCAAGAAGCCCAACGCGCTCGAGAAGAAGCAGTCCGGCGGCGACGCCCGCCGCCGCGCGGTGTTCGTCGCCGAGCCGCTGGAGCGCGGCTTCGGAATGACGCTCGGCAACTCGCTTCGCCGCGTGCTCCTTTCGTCGCTCCAGGGCGCCGCCGTCACCTCGATCAAGATCGACGGCGTGCTTCATGAGTTCTCGAGCCTCGCCGGCGTCCGCGAGGACGTCACCGACATCGTGCTCAACGTGAAGCAGATCGCGCTCAAGATGGAAGGCGAGGGGCCCAAGCGCCTGCACCTTTCCGCCACCGGCCCGACCGAGGTCACCGCCGGCATGATCGCCACTTCGGGCGACATCGAGGTCACCAACCCGGACCTCGTCATCTGCCACCTCGACGAGGGCGCCACGCTGAACATGGAGCTCACGGCCGACATCGGTAAGGGCTACCAGCCGGCCGCCGCCAACCGGCCGGCGGACGCCCCGATCGGCCTGATACCGGTCGACGCGCTCTACAGCCCGGTGCGCCAGGTCGCCTACAAGGTCGAGAACACCCGCGTCGGCCAGGAGCTCGATTACGACAAGCTCACGCTGACCATCGAAACCGACGGCACGGTCACTCCGGAAGACGCGCTCGCTTATGCCGCGCGCATTCTCCAGGACCAGCTGCAGCTGTTCGTCCACTTCGACGAATCGCAGGTGCGCATGGCCGCCCCGACGATGATCGGCACTGCCGCGATGCCGATGGCCGAAGCGACGCCGACTGACACCAACCAGCTCAACCGCTACCTCCTGAAGAAGGTCGACGAGCTGGAGCTGTCGGTGCGCAGCGCCAACTGCCTCAAGAACGACAATATCATCTACATCGGCGACCTCGTCCAGAAGACCGAGGCCGAGATGCTCCGCACGCCGAACTTCGGCCGCAAGAGCCTCAACGAGATCAAGGAAGTGCTCGCGTCGATGGGCCTCCGCCTCGGCATGGACATCCCCGGCTGGCCGCCGGAGAACATCGAGGAAATGGCCAAGAAGCTCGAGCAGGAGATGCTCGGCTAAGCCGAAAGCTCCGACAAAGGGCCACCCTCCGCGGTGGCCCTTTTCATATCTGCTACACGCATGCCCGAGCGAAGGGGGCGAGTATGAGCGAGCGGTTCGAACGGCATCGGCAGCCGTGGCGGCAGGACGAGATCCAGAAGCTCCATCAGCTCGCGGCCAAGGGCATGTCGCTGAAGGCGATCGCCAAGGCGCTCACGCGCAGCGAAGAATCGGTCAAGGACCGCGCGAAGCTCGACAAGCTGAAGATCGCCAAGCTGCGATAGGCCAGGCGTTTACTTCCAATTAGCTGCGGCAGCAGTGGCCGCGTTGCCGGTGAGCCGACCTGATTCCGTCGCCGGAACGAGCTGGATTAACCATAAAAAGCGGCGCAGCCTCCGGCACTTAGGAGTCGGGTGAAGCGAGAGCGGGGGAGCTGTATGGCGAGCGCGGCGGGGCTGCGGCCCAACCATTATGAGGCGCTGGGGCTGGAGCCCACGGCGACCCAGGAGGAGATTTCGCGGGCCTTCGCGCGCGCGATGAGCCTGTTCGGCGCGCATTCGATCGCGGGCGCGGCGCAGCTCAGCATAGCGTTCGAGACGCTGCGCAACCCGGACCGGCGGCGCGCCTATGACGAGTCGATCGGGATCAGGCGGGAACACAAGTTACAGAGCGGCCCGACGGCCGTCAGCTTCCGCATTTCCGCGCGGCTGGTCGGCGCCGAGCCGCACGTCGAACAACAGGTGACGGAGCCGCCCGCTGCTCCCGCGCCCAAGCCCGAAGCGGTGCCGGAACCAAAGGTGGCGGAGCGCCAGGTTACGGCGGAAGCGCGGGAGGAGCCGAAGGTCGCCTCGTTCATCGCTTCCTCGCTGCGCGACATCGCGCGGCCGATCAGTCTCGACACCGCGCCGAAGCCCGCGCCGCCTCCGCCCCTCGAAAGGCCCGCGCCACCGCGCGAGCCGCGCATCGAGCAATTGCTCGCGCTCGACAGCGCGGACGAGGATCCGGAGGAGCGGCCGTTCGACTGGCGCCGGCCGGCGATCGGCGTGGGCGCGGTCGTGCTCGCGGCGGGGCTGATCGGCGCGCTTGCCGGCGTGTCGGTGCGCGAGGACGTGCAGAGCCAGCAGGCGCCCGTCGCGGCGAAGCCCACGCGGGCGGCTCCCGCCGCGGTCGCCCCGCAAGCTCCGGCAAATACCGAAACCGCGCCGTTGGTCGCCGCCGCGGCGCCCGCTGCGCCGCATCCGCGGCAGGTGCGTGCGACGGTGCAGCCCAAGGTCGCTCCCGCGCCCGAGCAGCCCGACCCGCTTGCTCCGCAGCCCGACGCGACCGTGGCGAGCGCCGATGCGCCGGCGGTGACAGCCGCTGCGCCCTCCGCGCTGGTCCAGGAAGCGGCGGCCGATCTGCCGCTCGCGAGGAACGTCATCGCGCGCACGATCCACAAGATCGGCTACCGCTGCGGCGCCGTTTCGGCGACCGAGGCGGTCGACGGCGCGCCGGGCGTGTTCACGGTGACCTGCGCGTCGGGCGACACCTATCGCGCGGCGCCGGTGCACGGCCGCTATCGCTTCCACCGCATGAGTCACTAGCGGTCGCCGGCTCAGCTCGCGGTCGTGGTCGCGAGCATGTTGGTTCGGCGGGGCCGGCGGCGGGTGCCGCGGGCAACCTTCTTCAGCTGCCGCTCGATCGCGCGGGCGCGAGGGAAGAGGCGGCCGTCGAGCTCGTCGAATTGCTCTGACGACGAAAAGAACATGAATCCGCCGGGCACGCGGACGGCGACGCCGACCGTGCGGCGGTCGAACTCTACTGCAAATCTCTGGCTTGGCACTGAACTTCTCCGGTTCGTGCAGGCGCGCCGCGAGGCCGCTTGGACGCTCGCGCTCGTCTCTGCTCGACGGGGTGCGCTCCGGTCAGTGGGAAGCGCGCGCTCATTCCATGCCCCGGACGTGACGCCGCGCGGGGATGCGCGGGCCCGGGGCGCTAGACTCGTGCCGTGCTGCTGCCCGGGTGGATTTCCGAACGAGGGGAACGCTCGACCATGAAGGCAATATGGACCCGCCGGGCGTAGGGTCAAGGATGGCGCCGGGCCGGACGGCGCCGGACCTCGTCTCAAGACTGTCATGAGTTGGGACAGCAGGGCACGTGCGGGTCGCCGGCCGCAAATCGCCGACGTATCCGCGGCCGATGGACGGCAAGGACCCTTCCACGCCCTTCACCGAGAGGCGCCGTGAACCGCGTACCAAGGTGATGCTGGTGGCGACGCTGGAGCGTCCCGGGAGTGCGGCCCCGGTGCGGCTGAGGGACCTTTCCGCGAACGGCTCGGCGCTCATCGGCGCGGTGCCCGACCGATATTGCTCGGTGATCCTGCGCCGCGATGCCGTGGAGCTGAAGGGCCGCGTCGCGTGGACCGCGCAAGGCGGCGGCGGCCTCAGCTTCGACGAGCCAGCGCATGTCGGGAAGCTGCTGCGGCCCGTGTCTCCACGGCGAACGGAGCATGTTCCCGCCTGCCGCAGGCCGCGCCTGTACGGCCACGTGCTGACCCCGGCGGAGCGGGAGGCGATCCGCCACCTCACGGCGAACCTCGGCATGGCGTTCGAGCT
The DNA here is from genome assembly GCA_050261135.1 of Bacillota bacterium. GTDB lineage: Bacteria > Pseudomonadota > Alphaproteobacteria > Sphingomonadales > Sphingomonadaceae > Sphingomicrobium. The sequence continues at coordinate 20,835 of JBLNCZ010000031.1, read as the reverse complement.
GGAGGAAAGCTGAGGCTTTATTCCTCGGTTCGGACGAGCACTGCTTCCCCGATCAGCATGAAAAGGAAGAAGGGCGCCCAGGCGGCGACGACCGGCGGGTAGGCGCCGGCATTGCCCATTGCCAGGCTGAAATTGTCCGCAACGAAATAGGCGAAGCCCAGCGCCATTCCGGTAACGGCGCGAAGGAGGACCTGCCCGGACCGAGCGAGCCCGAAAGCCGCGACCGCGGCGAGCAGGGGCATGAGCAGGATCGAGAGCGGCTGGGACAGCTTGTGCGCGAGCCCGGCGCGCGCCTCGTCGGTCGGCCGGCCCGCCGCCTCGAGGTCGCCGATGCGCTCCTTGAGCGTCCAGTAATCGAGCTCGGTCGGATCGACCTTGGCGATGGTGAACTGCTCGGGTTCGACGCCGGCGAGCGCCCGCATCTGGGGAAGGTTGCGAACGACGCTCTGGCTCGCGTCATAGACCTGGACGCCGCTCAGCAGCCAGTCGCGCCCGGCGGGGTTGGGCCTCGCCACCTTGGCATTGATGACGCGCTGGAGGATTCCCCCGCTGCGGTCGTAGATGCTGACCTGGTGAAGCGTCATTCCACGCCCGCGGCCGGAGGCGAGGCCGGCGCGGATGAGGTCGTCGCCCTGGAGCAGCCAGACGTTACTGACGACCCCGCTCGCCGGCGGGATGGGCTTGTAATCGTTGTCCGACCAGGCGTTCACGTGGCGTGCGCTGTTGACGACGACGCCCTCGTTGAAGGCGAAGAGCAGGGCCGCGATTCCGATGCTGGCCACGACCAGCGGCGCGAGGATCTGGTGGGCCGAGAGGCCCGCGGCCTTCATCGCCACCACCTCGCTGTTCTGGTTGAGGCTGACGAAGGCGATCAGCGTCCCCAGCAGGACCGAGAAGGGCAGGAAGCGCGAGATCAGCAAAGGGATGCGCAGGATCACATATTGCCACAGCGCCGCGTCGCCGTTTCCGGGGACCGCGAGGATCTTCCCCGCCTCGCCCAAGAGGTCGAGCGTCTCGAGCACGAGGATGAGCGCGAGCAGCACCGCGAGGCTGCGCGTCAGGAACAGCCGGACCATGTAGAAAGCGAGGCGGCGCGAGGGGAAGAAGCTCAGGTTGATCATGCTTCGGCCGCGGCCCGCCGGTTCTTGGGAAGCATGCCGCGGAAGATGCCCGCGGCCTTGGCGAAGAAGCGCTCGAGGGCGCCGATCGGCTGGCCGCCGGGACGGTGCGCGAGCACGTGGTACATCCACAGGATGACGGCCGCGAAGAGGACGAGCGGCACGCCGAGCGCGAGGATCGGATTGAGGCGGCCGTTGGAGCCCATCTGCTCCCCGTACTGATTGACCTTGTGATAGGCGACCACCACCAGGATGGCGACGAAGATGCCGAGGCCGGACGAGCTGCGCTTCGGCGGCACCGCGAGCGACACCGCGAGCAGCGGCAGGATCAGCATCATCAGCACTTCGGCAAGCCGGAAGTTGAGGTGCGCCTGCGCCTCGATCCGCTGGTGCTCGCTCGACGCGCCGCCGCCATAGCCGATGCGCCACAGCTCGTGGAGGTAGAGCTCGTCGGACTCGGTGCCGCCGCGGTGGCGGAACTGGTTCATCACCGGCAGACTGACCGGAAGAGTGTAGGTCTCGAAGGCGAGGGTGCGCGGCGTCCTGAACTTGGTCGATTGTTGGACGAGGCGGCCCTTGGTGAGGCGGAACAGGATCGTGTCGGGATCGTCGGTCGACAGGAAGCGGCCGTGCTGGGCGGTGGCGGCGATGGTCATCCCCTTGCCGTCGTCGGTTTCGACGAAGATTCCGTGGAGCTGCGTGCCCTTGTTCTCGCTGCGGTCGATGCGCAGCGTCAGGCGGCGGCCGAGCTGGTTGAACTCGCCGACCTTGATCGCGGCGCCGAGCGCGCCCGAATTGAGGTCGAAGCGGAGGCTTTCGTAGCGATACTCGCTATAGGGCTGGATATAGCCGACGATCGCCAGATTGATGAGCGCCAGCGGGATCGCATAGGCGTAGGGGATGCGCAGCAGCCGTCCGTAGCCGACGCCGATCCCGCGAAGCGCGTCGAGCTCGGATGAAAGGGCCAGCTTCCTGAAAGCGAGCAGGATGCCAAGCATCAGGCCGATCGGGATGCCCAGCGAGAGATATTCGGGGAGCAGGTTGGCGAGCATCCGCCACACCACGCTCACCGGGCCGCCGGCGTCCACGACGTACTGGAAGAGCCTCAGCATCTTGTCGAGGATCAGCAGCATCGCCGCGAGGATCAGCGACCCGAACAGCGGAACCGCGATCGAACGGGCGAGATAGCGGTCGACGAGGCCGACGTGGAGGAGCTTCGCGGGCAAATTAAGTCGTCCCAGCACCATCATTTGGCCGCAAAGGCAGCCGAGATTCCATAGAGGACCGGTGCGCCCGCACTCCGGCGCGTACTCGTCCGTTCGACGCCCCTATAGCCGACCGGTCAGTATATTCATGTTGAAAGTGCCCCAGGACAGCGAAGCGAAGGAGCCGGCGGGACAGCAATGCCCCGCGGCCTGCGCCGCGCCGTGGCACAAGCGGACCCGCATCGCGCTGCTGTCGAACCCGAAGTCGACCGGCAATCTCGCGCAGCTGCCGAGCATCCGCGAATATTGCGACGCCCACCCGGACGTCTTCCACTATGAGGTCGAGCATGTGAGCCAGATCGGCGACGCGATGCGGGTCATCGCCCGCATCCGGCCGAGCGTGCTGGTGATCAACGGCGGCGACGGAACCGTCCAGGCGACGCTGACGGAACTCTACAACGGCGGGCATTTCGGCGACCGGCCGCCCCCCGTCGCGGTGCTTCCAAGCGGCAAGACCAACCTCATCGCGCTCGACCTCGGCGCCCGCGGTGACCCGATCGAGACGCTCGAGCGGCTGATCGAGCTCGCGCGCAGCGACCAGCTCGAGCGCTACACGGTTCCGCGCGAGCTGATCGCGCTGAGGCGCCCGGGGACCGAGCATCGGCCGGTGATCGGCATGTTCCTCGGCGGGGCCGGCCTTGCCGAGACGATGCTCTACTGCAGGCACAAGATCTATCCGCTGGGGCTGCCGAACAGCGTCAGCCACGTGCTCACGGCAATCGCCTATATCGCGCAGCTGCTGCTGAAGCTGAAGGCGAGCTTCCTGCCGCCGCGCGCGACCAGGACGGAGCTGGTGATTCCGGAGCGGGACCGCATTTCGGGGCGGTTCGCGCTGCTCGCCGTCACCACGCTCAACAAGATGCTGCTGTCGCAGCAGATGGGCGGACAGGGCGGCGGACCGCTGAAGGTGGTGGCGATCGAAGAGCGCCCATCGACGGTGGTGCGGGCGCTGCTCGCCGGGCTCACGGGCGGCTACAAGGGCAAGAAGATGCCCGGCATCCATTTCGAGGAAGTCGACCAGGTCACGATCGAGGGCGAAAGCTCGCATCTCATCCTCGACGGCGAGACCTTCCGCGCCGAAAGCGGAAGCCCGATCCACTTGATGCCGGCCGAGCCGCTGTCATTCGTCAAGCTCGCCGCATAGGCGGCCCGGAAGCGAAATCTTAAGCAGGTTGCGGCTAATCGCCCGCTGGCGAAGCGGGGGAGGGTGCGCGTGCTTTGGGAGATGCTGGGCGGCGCCGGCGGCCTCATCCTGCCGGCGCTCTATATCATCCTGATCTGCACGGTCGTCGAACGCTTTGCACCGATCGAGCGCTATCCGGTCGCCGCGCGAATCCCCGGGATCCTGATGAACGCCGCGCAGCTGGTCTTCAGTGCCGGGCTGATCTGGCCGCTCAGGATGCTGTGGAGCTCGCTCGGCATCGGCACGCTGATCACCGTGCCGCTGTGGCAGTGGCTCGCTCCGCTGGGCGCCGGGGGCTACGCGCTGCAGTGGCTTATCGGCGCCATGGTCGCGGACTTCTGCGCCTACTGGCGGCACCGCGCCGAGCACCTCCCATGGTTCTGGCCCATCCATGCGGTGCACCATGCGCCGACCGAGCTCCATGCGGCCAACGACATCGGCCACCCGGCGCAGGTGTGGACCAACGGCCTGTTCGTCTCCATTCCGCTGAGCATGATCCAGTTCGACGGGCCCGCCACGCCGGCGGTGATCCTGTTCGTCGTGACCCTGCTCTCTTATTATATCCACTCGCCGATCGACGTGCATTTCGGCCCGTTGCGAAAGGTGCTGGTGGACAACCGTTTCCATCGCATCCACCACAGCCTCGAGGAGAGGCACTTCGACAAGAATTTCGCGATATGCTTCAGCATCTGGGATCGCCTGTTCGGCACCGCTTATGACCCTGCTCCGGACGAATGGCCGAGCGTCGGAATCGCGGGCGTCATGCCGCCGCGGTCGCTCACCGACTTCCTGGTGCTTCCGCTCCGCGTCGCCCTCGGCGCGCGAACGGCCGATTGCACCCATGCGCCGCGCGGCGAAAAATGCGTGACCTGCGCGCCCTCGTCTCCGAGGAGCTGAAGCAGCCGGTCGATCCCCGCGTGATCGCGACGGCGGCGGCGATTGCCGCCAAGCACGGGCAGGCGAGCAGGGCGGTCCTCTTCTACGGGTCCTGCCTTCGCGACGGCGAGCTCGAAGGGAGGATGCTCGACTTCTACCTGATCGTTTCCGACTATCGCGCCGCCTACGGCAAGCGCTGGCTTGCCGCGGCCAACAGGCTCATCCCGCCGAACGTCTTCTACTTCGAGCATGACGGCCTGGTGTCGAAATATGCGGTGCTGAGCGAGGCGGACTTCGCGCGTGAATGCTCGCCCGATGCGTGGACGGTTTCGACGGCGGCCCGGTTCGCCCAGCCGTCCCGGCTAGTGTGGAGCGCCGACGCGGCCGCGGCCGACGCCGCCGTCGAGACGATCAGCCATGCGGCGCCGACGCTCATCCGGTGGACGCTCCCGCTCGACCCCGACGCGAAGCCCGGCGAATTGTGGAAGCGGATCTTTTCGCTGACCTTCAATGCGGAGCTTCGCGCCGAGCGGCTGGGGAGGTCCGCCGCGCTCGTCGAGAGTGATCCGCAGCGCTACGAGCGCCTGACGCGCGCCGGGCTGGAGACGATCGGGATCATGTCGATCGGCCGCTCGGCGCAGGAGCGGGCGGGGGAATGGTGGCGCAGGATGCAGCGCTGGGGGAAAATCTATTCGGTGCTTCGGCTCGCCAAGGCGAGCCTGACCTTCGCCGGCGGCGCAGATTATATCGCGTGGAAGATCAACCGGCACGCCGGAACCGACATCCGGCTGAAGCCGTGGCAGCAGCGCCACCCGCTGCTTGCCGCGATTACGCTTTTGCCGCGGCTGCTGAGGTCCGGGGCGGTTCGGTAGCGCGGCTGAGCGCGGCGGCCACCGCGCTCGCGAGCGCCCCGACGGTGAAGGGCTTGCGCAGCAGCTCATAGCCGCGGAGGTCGTCGCTTTCGCCCTCGCCGACATAGCCGGTGACGAACAGCACCGCGAAATCGTGCGGCGAGGTCTTCTTGAGGTGGCGGATGAGCTCGGGGCCGGTCATTTCCGGCATGATCACGTCGCTGATGACGAGGTCGAACATCTGCGAGTGGAACAGCTCGATGGCCTCGGCGCCGCTGCCGCAGGCGACCGGCTCATAATCGAGGTCCTCGAGCGCGCCGACCGTCGCGGTGCGGACGCGCGGATCGTCCTCGACCAGCAGGATCCGGGCGCCGGCGACTCGCGCTTCCGAAACCTCGGTCCGCTGGACCGCCGGGTGGACGCGGATCGTGGCGGCCTTCTCGGTGCGCGGCAGGTAGATGGAGACGGTGGTGCCGCGCCCGACCTGGCTTTCGATGCCGACCTCGCCTCCCGACTGGTGGGCGAAGCCGAAAATCTGGCTGAGGCCGAGGCCGGTGCCCTTGCCGACGGGCTTGGTGGTGAAGAAGGGCTCGAACGCGCGCTCGAGCACTTCGGGCGCCATTCCGCAACCGGTGTCGGTGACGCTGATCTTCACATAATCGCCGGCGCGAATGTCGCCGACCTCATTGGCGGCAAGGCGCACGTTCTCGGTCGAGATGCGCATCAGGCCTTCGCCGTTCATCGCGTCGCGGGCGTTGACTGCAAGGTTGACGATCGCATTTTCGAGCTGGTGGGGGTCGACATAGATCGGCCAGGCGTCGCGCGAGAGCTCGACCTCGATGCGGATGCGCTCGCCGAGCGTGCGGTCGAGAAGGTCGGACATGCCGGCGATGAGCTCGGTCGAATCGACGCGCTCGGGCAGCAAAGGCTCGGAGCGGGCGAAGGACAGCAGCCGCCTCGTGAGCGCCGCGGCGCGGGTGGCGCCTTCCATCGCGTTGTTGAGGTGCATCATCACCTCGCGCCGCGGCCCGTTCAGGCGCCGCAGGGCTAGGTCGATGCCGCCGACGACGACCGCGAGCATGTTGTTGAAATCGTGCGCGATGCCGCCGGTGAGCTGGCCCACCGCTTCCATCTTCTGGACCTGGCGCAGCTGGGCCTCGGCAGCCTCGCGCTCCTGCGCCTCGGCCTTCAGCGCCTGGTTCGCTTCCCACAGCTCCTGCGTGCGCTGGCGGACGGCAAGCTCGAGCGCTTCGGCGCGCTCGGCCTCGCTTTCCGCCTGCCGGCGGGCAAGCGTGTTCTGGCGAAGCGCGGCGACCGCGACCACGCCGAGGAAGATGGCGCCGAGCCCGACGATGATTCCAAGCCAGCTCAGATAAGCGGTGAACTGGTCCGCCTGGTCGGAGAAGATCTGCGTCTGCTGGAAGCGCTCGCGCAGCGCCTGCCGCTCGGCTTCGGTGATCTGCTCGAGCTTCTGGTCCAGGTTCTGCCCGGTCGGAGTCTTGGCGGCGGCGTAGAAATAGCTGATGCCGGCATCGCCCTGCTTGGCGAGCGCTGCCCGCGCCGCCAGCGAAAGCTCGTCCGCGCGCTTGTTGTAGAGGCTTTCCACCTCGAACACTCGGCGGAGCTGCTGCGGGCTGCGGCGTTCCAGCTCCTTGAGCTGCTGGATCTGATAGCCGGCAAGCTGCCAGTCGGCGGCGTAAATCTCGCCGTTGGGATGGACATTCTCGTCGAGGACGAAGCGGGCAAGGGCCGCTTCGGCGCGCGAGATGTTCGAGCTCACGTTGCGGACGACGAGCGCGACCTCATAGGTGTGGCGCTCGGCGGCAAGCGCCTGCTCGCGCGCGTCGTTCGCGAATTTGACCATGAAAACGAGCGCGACGAGGATGAGCGCGGCCGCGAGGCCCGCTGCCGCGGCACCGCCCCGACGCCAGTCGAAGCGGATTTCCTCCTTTGCCCCGTCCCCGATCATGGCGCCAATCTAGTCGCGTTAACCATTTCGGGGAAGTGAATGTTCGGCCCGGCGGGAGCTGCGATCCTCAGCTTATACAACCAGTTGCACGGCCTGCCGCAGCAAACATGCCGAGAATCTCGCCGACCTGCTCCTCGCTGTGGAGCGCGCAGAGCGAGCAGCGCAGCAGGGTCATGCCGGCCGGCGTGGCCGGCGGCCGGGCGAGGTTCACGTAGAGCCCCTCGTTGAGGAGCGCTTCCCACATGGCGGCGCCGGTCTCGAGATCGGGCATGATCACAGCGATGATTGCCGACTGCGGCTCGTCGGTGCCGAGCGTGAAGCCGAGCTGGCGGAGGCCGCCGTGGAGCCGCTTCGAATTTTCCCACAGGTGCTCGCGCTTGTCGGCGGAGTCCATCAGCTTGCGGATCGAGGTCGCGGCGGTGGCGACGACGCTCGGCGGGAGCGAGGCGGTGAAGACGTAGGGGCGGCAGACGAGGCGCAGGATCTCGAACTTCGGATGGTTCGAGACGCAGAAGCCGCCGACCGTGCCGACCGATTTCGAGAAGGTGCCGATGATGAAGTCGACCTCGTCGATGACGCCCTGCGCCTCGGCGACGCCGCGGCCGTGCTCCCCGATGAAGCCCATCGAATGGGCTTCGTCGACGAGGACCATCGCACCGGCGGCCTTCGAGACCGCGACCATTTCCTTCAACGGCGCGATGTCGCCGAGCATCGAGTAGACGCCTTCGAGGACGACGAGCTTGCCGGCCTCGGGAGGGAGCCGCTTCAGGCGCTTTTCCAGGGCTTCGATGTCGTTGTGGCGGAAGGGCACGATCTGCGCATTGCCGAGCGCGCAGCCGTCGTAGATGGACGCGTGGCTGTCGATGTCGAGGATGATGTAGTCATCCTTGCCGGCGATGGTCGAGATGACGCCGAGGTTCGCCTGGTAGCCGGTCGAGAAGACCATCGCGTGGTCCATCGCGTAGAAGGCTTTGAGCGCGTCCTCGACCGCCTTGTGGCCGACATAGGTGCCGTTGAGGACGCGGCTCCCGGTGGTGCCGGAGCCGAAGTCGTCGAGCGCCTTCTTGCCCGCCGCGATCACCTCCGGATCGAAGGTCATGCCCATGTAATTGTAGGTGCCGAGAAGGATGGTGCGCCTGCCGTTGCAGATGGCGACGGTGGGGCTTTCGACCTTCTCCATGACGAGGTTGAAGGGGTCGGTGACTCCGCTTTCGAGCAGGGCCTCGCGCTGCTGGATCAGCGGGTCGAACTTGGAGAAGAGGTCAGCCACGAGCGGCGACGAGCCTCTGGAGCGCGTCGACGAGCTGGCCGACCGTTTCGATCTCCGCCTGCATGTTCATCGTGATGATGACGTCGAACTCGTCCTCGATATTGGCGACGAAATCGAGCACCGTCAGGCTGTCCCATTCGAGGTCCTGGGCGAAGCGCGTCGCCTCGGTGATGGCGACCCCCTTCTTGTTGAACGGCTCGATCAGCTCGACGGTCTTGGCGTAGATTTCCTGGCGGTCCGGCATGGCTCGGCTCGTTAGTATCGGGACCCCGCTTAGGCAACGCGAATGGGGCGGAAACGCGGCCTTTTGCGGCCCGCCACGGGTGATGCAGATGGGCAACAGGAACGATTTTCGGCCGGTTGACGCGGCTCGCATGCGGCTTTTACCTCGCGGGCATGGACAGGCGAGCCGCCACAGGACCGATTTGCGCTTCCGCGACGCCGCGGCAGCTTTGGTGGCGCTGGAGCTTCGGCTCGGCGGGCGCGCGCGCGTGGCGATGGCGTAGGCACTAGTCCTCACGCTTATCCACCCGAAGGCCCGCCCACCCGGCGGGCTTTTTCTTGCCCGCCAATCCGAAGAGCTTTGTCATGAATATCGTTCGAACTGGCGTCTATTCCGCGGCGGCGCTGGCCGCCGTCCCAGCGCTGGCGCAGCAGCCGGCGGACAATGGCGACATCGTCGTCACCGGCACCCGGCTTCCCGCCGGCGTGCGCGCGCCGACTCCGCTGACCGTCGTCGGCGAGCAGCAGATCGAGGACCGCCAGCCGGCGACGATCGGCGAGATGCTGCAGCAGATCCCGAGCTTCGCCGGCATGGACTCGCCCAACACCGCCGGAGTGAATTCGCGCGGCGGCGGTCAGATCAACCCCGACCTGCGCGGGCTCGGCGCGACGCGGACGCTCGTGCTGGTCAACGGGCGAAGGCACGTGCCGACGGCGGCGACGGGCTCCGTCGACCTGAAGGTGGTGCCGACGCTGCTCGTGGAGCGGGTCGAGGTGGTGACGGGCGGCGCGTCGGCGGCCTACGGATCGGACGCCGTCGCGGGCGTCGTCAACATCGTTCTGAAGGACGACCTCAGCGGCGTCGAGGGCACTGCCCAGGGCGGCATTTCGCAGCGGGGCGACGGGGACGAGCGGCGGCTGTCGCTCGCCGCCGGCACGCACTTCGGCGGCGGGCGCGGGCGGATCATGGCCGGCTTCGACTATGTGAAGATCGGCGAGATCGGCACGCAGCTGACGCGCGGCTGGGGGCAGCGCGACGTCGGGCTGATCACCAACCCGGCTTTCGCGGCCAACGGCCTGCCCAACTTCATCATCTCGCCGAACGTGCATTCGGCGATCACGACGCCGGGCGGGCTGATCGTCAGCGGGCCGCTGCACGGCATCGCCTTCGGCCCTGGCATAACCATCCAGCACTACGACTTCGGCCAGGTCTTCGGGGCGACGATGATCGGAGGGGATGGAGCGCAGCAGAACGAGAATCTGCTCGCGCTGCTCGGCACGCCGATCGAGGATTTCAACGCGCTGGCTTCGGCCAGGTACGACGTGAGCGACAAGGTGCAGCTGTTCGCCGAGCTGAGCGGCGGGAAGTCGATCGTCGGCGGCGCGTCGCAGGAGCCGCGCGACCGCGGCAACCTCGTGATCCGCCGCGACAATGCCTTCCTTCCGCAGGCCGCGCGTGACCTGATGATCGCGAACGATCTGCAGACGATCACCATCGGGCGGGTCAGCAACGACATCGGCAAGATCAAGCTGGACCGGCAGGACACGACCTACGAAGCGGTCGCCGGCGTCACGGCAAGCTTGGGCGGGTGGACCGCAGAGGCCTATGCGCAATACGGCCGCAACAATTACGACCTCGCGTTCGGACCGAACAACCGCAAGCAGAACGAATATTTCCAGGCGGTGGATGCCGTGGTCGATCCCGCGACGGGCAATGTCGTGTGCCGGTCGACCCTCACGAACCCCAGCAACGGCTGCATCCCCGTCGACATATTCGGCAACGGGTCGCTGACGCTGAACCCGTTCGTGAACGGCACCGCCCGGTTTCGGCTGGTCACCCGCCAGAGCGTCGCGGCCGCGGACGTGAAGGGGACGCCCTTCTCCACCTGGGCGGGGCCGGTCGCCTTCGCAGCGGGCGCGGAATATCGGCGCGACAGCGCTGACGGCACCTCCGATCCGACTTCGCAGCGGCTGAACCCGAACGGCTCGGTCGGCGGCTGGATCCTCGGCAACCAGTTGCCCGAGCATGGCGCGATCAGGGTGTTCGAGACCTATGCCGAAGCGCAGGCGCCGCTCGCCAAGGGCATGAGCGTCAACGCCGCCGCGCGGCGCACCCATTATTCGCTGAGCGGCACGGTTTACACGTGGAAGGCGGGCGGCATCTGGGATGTCCTCCCGGGCGTGCGGCTGCGCGCGACGCGGTCGCGCGATATCCGCGCCCCGAACATTGCCGAGCTGTTCGAGAATGGCGGCAGCTCCAACACCAACGTGTTCGATCCGGTCCTCGGCCGCGCCGTGCAGGTGCGCGAGGTCAGCGCCGGCAACCCGCAGCTCAAGCCCGAGAAGGCGGACACGCTGACCGCCGGCGCCGTGCTCCGCCCGGGCTTCGTCCCGGGGCTGAGCGCGTCGGTCGACTATTACGACATCAGCATCAGGGACGCGATCGCGACCCTGGGCGCGCCGACATTGGCGCAGGGCTGCTTCGCGGGAAACCAGCTCTACTGCCAGTCGATCACCTTCAATCCCGACGGAAGCATCGCCTTCATCACCAATACGCGGCTGAACCTGGCGCAAGCGGCGACGCGCGGCATCGATTTCGAGGCGGATTATTCCCGGTCGCGCTTCCTCGGCGGATCGCTGAGCGCGCAGCTGCTTGCGACGCGCGTCTTGGAGCTGACGAACAGGACGCCGGCGGGCGTGCAGGACCGGCTGGGGCAGGTGAGCAACTTCAACCGGACGCCGGGCGTACCGAAATGGACCGGCGACGCGTTCGTCGATTACCGGCGCGGACGGGCGCGCTTCGGCCTCCAGGCGCGCTATGTCGGCGCGGGGAAGTTCAGCACGATCCTGCACGAAGGCACGGGCGCCCCGAACACGATCAACGACAATCACGTGCCGGCGTTCGTCTATTTAACCGCGAGCGCGGCCTATCGCGTCCACGCGACCGGCACCCGCTCGGCCGAGCTGTTCGCGATCGTTAACAACCTCACCGACGTCGATCCGCCGATGATCCCGTCGGGAGCCGCCGGCGGAATCAACGAGAGCAGCACCAACGGCCAATTCTACGACGTGATCGGCCGCTTCTTCCGTGCCGGCATCCGCTTCACCCTTTAGCTTCGAGGACTTCACCATGATCTCAGTTGCGTTCCTGTTGAGTGCCGCCGCGCCAGCGGATCTGATCATCCGCGACGCGCATATCGTTACCGTCGATCCGGCCTTCTCCACCGCGCGAGCCGCGGCGGTCCGCGACGGCAGGTTCATCGCCGTCGGCAGCGATGCTGAGGTGATGAAGACCGCCGGGCCCAGGACGCGCGTCGTCGACCTGCACGGGAAGACGGTGCTTCCGGGGTTCAACGACACGCATGTGCATTTGACCGCGGGCGAGGAGCTGCCGCTTCAGGTCGACCTCACCCACATTTTGTCGATCAAGCAGATCCAGGCGGCGATCGGGGCGCGGGCGAAGCAGGTGAAGGCCGGCGGCTGGATCGTCGGCACGCGCGGCTGGTGGGAATATCAGCTCGCCGAAGGGCGGCTGCCGACGCGCGCGGACCTCGACGCGGCAGCGCCCGACAATCCGGTTGCGATCCCCGGACCGCACTACATGATCGTCAACAGCCGCGCGCTCGCGCTCGCGCATGTGACCCGCGACACGCCCGATCCGCAGGGCGGGCAGATCTACAAGGACGCGAGCGGCGAGCCGACCGGCCTGCTGATGGACAATGCCGGCCGCTTTGTCCGGCCGCTGCTGCCCACCCCGACCGAGGCCGAGAAGGAGGCCGGAATGAAGCGCGTGCTGGCGCTGGTGAACAGCCATGGCCTGACCAGCGCCGGCGACCCGAGCGGTTCGCCCGAGGACGCGGCCTTGTTCCGCAAGCTTCGCGATGCCGGGCAGCTCACCGTGCGCGTCGACTTCGCCTACAATATCGATCCCGCAGAGCCGCTCGAGAAGGCCGAGGCGAAGCTGAAGGCGTTGCCGAAGCCCGGGGCCGACGGCGACGGGATGTTCCGCGCCGACGAGATCGGCGAGACGGGGCTCGACGGCGCGGAGCTCACCGCCTTCCTTGAGCATGATTATCCGGGCAAGCCCGGCTATCGCGGGCTGCAGAAGGTGCCGGCCGACCAGTTCGAGAAGTTCGCCGCTCTGGTCGCCCGCTACGGCTATCGCCTACGGCCGCACGCAGTCGGCGACGCGGCCATCGACGAGGCGCTCGACGCGTTCGAATATGCGAACCGCGAGACGCCGATCGCGAAGCGGCGGTGGATGATCGACCATGCCTTCCTTCTCGGGCCGCAGCATTACGCGCGGGTGAAGGCGCTCGGGCTGATCATCAACTCGCAGTACATGCACAATTACGAGCTCGGGAAGCTGATCCTGAAAGCGTGGAAGCGGCCGCTGGCGGACCGCAGCGAGCCTTATGCCGAATGGCTCAGGAACGGCATCATGTTCGCCGGCGGGTCCGACGGGCCGATTTCTTATTATGCCGAGCCGCTGCTGGAGATTTACGGCGAGGTGACCCGCGGGACGCAATGGGGAGGCAAGCTCGGCGCCGACCAGGGGATCAGCCGCGCCGACGCGATCCGGTCCGTTACGATCAACGGCGCCTACACGACCTTCGAGGAGCAGGTGAAAGGCTCGATCGAGCCGGGGAAATATGCGGATTTCGTGGTGCTTTCGAAGGACATATTGACCGTTCCCGCGGAGCAGATCCGGGCCACGAAGGTGCTTGCGACGGTGCTCGGCGGGAGGACGGTCTACGGGACGCTGAAGTAGCGAACGGCCAGCCGCGGCCCGCCGTCGCCTCCCCTACTAACCGCTTTTTCACTTTCCACGCATTTTCTGGCTGTTAGCATCGCAGGCGCTCGGGTTGGTTCGAATGAGTGGGTGGGGAAAAGTTCATGCGTAAGTCGACGATCATTCACGACCTCGAGCTGTCCTGGCATGGTGAAGCGGGCAGCGTCTTCGATATTCTCGACGGACTGAGCGCCGAATTTCCAAAGCTGTGGACCGGGACGTACGCGCTCCCGCCGACGCCGGACGCCGCTCCAGGTCCTGACGCAGCGTCGTCATTCAGCCCCGCCGCGATGACCGGCCCTGGCGGCACGGCCAGCCCCGACGCGACCATCAACGGGACGTCGGGAAACGATGTACTGAACGGTACCAGCTCCAACGACACCATCAACGGTCTGGGCGGCGATGATACGATAGATGGTGCCGCCGGCAGCGACTTTCTCGACGGTGGAACCGGCGCGGACCAAATGCGCGGAGATGACGGCAACGACACCTACGTCGTCGATAACGCAAACGACATCGTCTACGAGCAGGACTTGACCGGTGGAACGGATACCGTTCGTTCGTCCATCACTTACACGCTCGGTGTTTTCCTGGAGAATCTCGTTCTGACCGGGACGTCGGCGATCGACGGGACTGGGAATAGCGAAAACAACAGCCTCACAGGCAATGCGGCTGCTAACAGTCTTTCAGGTCTCGACGGCGATGATCAGCTTTCGGGAGCAGCCGGCGATGATTTCTTGGCAGGCGGCGCCGGAAACGACGTTCTATCCGGCGGGGATGGAAATGACACCCTGCAAGGCGGGTTTGGTGCGGATACGCTGACAGGCGGAGCGGGCGTCGACCTGTACAAATTTCAAGCCGGCGATGGCATGGACACCGTCACCGACTTCGCGGCGGGGGAAGCGATCCAGGTCAACGGCTATACCGCCGCGCAATCCATCGCCCAGTCAGGCACCAGCGTCGTAGTCGTCCTGTCAGCCACCGACCAGATTACATTCGAGAACACGACCGTCTCTGCCGTGCAACCCGCGTTACAGTTCTACGGAGGCGAGACCATCACTGGGACGTCGGGCGACGATACGCTGAACGGGACCAATTACGACGACACGATTAGCGCTTGGTACGGTAATGACACCATTTACGGCAACGGTGGCAATGACACGATCGACGGCGGCGATGGCCGCGACTTCATCTACGGCGGCGACGGCGATGATGTAATCCACACGGGCGACAACGATGACTACCTCTTCGGTGAGGAGGTCTGGGACGGCGCTGGGAACGACACCGTCTATGGCGCGGGCGGCCAGGACTGGTTCTTCGGCTCGGCCGGCAACGACTATTACGACGGTGGAACTGGAGGGACGCAAAACTTCGAAGGAGACCAGATCTCCTATGCGGACGCCACAGCCGGTGTAATTGTAGACATGAGGCTTTCCGCCAATCAGGTCTACTCATCCGGAACTGGCGATGCCGCCAATGTTGGTGTGGACACGCTCGTCAACATCGAGGCGGTCTCTGGCACTGCTTTCGATGACATATTCTACGGCCCCGGTCCGGGCGGCTACTTCCGCTTGGGCGGCGACGACGGAGATGACATTTTCTACAGTTCCGGCGGAAACGCTTACTTTAGCGGCGGCTCCGGGACAGACACCGCCAGTTTTTCGTTGGCGGCGTCGGCGGTAACGGTGAATCTCGCGGTAGCCGCTACCAGCTTCGAGGACACCGGCGGCGGAGGGTTGAACGAACTCCAGGGAGTCGAGAACCTCGTCGGGTCAAGCTATGGGGACTCACTCACCGGCGATGACGGGGCGAATGGAATCTCAGGCGGCGATGGCGCGGACACGATCGATGGTGCTGCTGGCGATGACGTGCTCGACGGCGGGAATGGCGATGATGTCCTGAACGGCGGCGACGGTAGCGACTCGGCAAGCTATGCCAGCGCCACCTCTGGCGTGACGGTCAGCCTTGCAATCACCGGCGCGCAGAACACGGTCGCGGCGGGGACCGACACGCTCACGAACATCGAGAATCTTTCTGGCTCCGATTACGACGACCGGCTGACCGGCAGTTCCGGCGCGAATGTGGTGAGCGGCGGCGCCGGCAATGACGTGCTCGACGGGCGCGGGGGCGACGACACGCTCGACGGCGGCGCGGGCGTGGACACGGCCAACTACGCGACCGCGGGCGCAGGAGTCACCGTCAGCCTCGCGATCTCCGGCGCCCAGAACACCGGCGGCTCGGGTGTGGATACGCTCACCGGCATCGAGAATCTCGTCGGCTCCAACTACGCCGATACGCTCACCGGCGATGCCGGCGCGAACAGCATCTCGGGTGGCAGCGGGAACGACAATATCAAGGGCGGTGACGGCAACGACACGCTGTCGGGCGGCGCCGGGGCGGATATCCTCAACGGGCAGGCCGGCGACGACGTGATGGCCGGCGGCTCGGGCAACGACACCTATGGGGTCGATAGCGCCGGCGACGTGATCAACGAGGACGCTGGCGCGGGAACGGACACGGTCAACGCCACCGCCAGCTACACGCTGTCCGCGAACGTCGAGAACCTGACGCTGTTCGGATCCGCCGACCTCGACGGCACCGGCAACGCGCTCAACAACGTCATCTCCGGCAACAGCGGCGCGAACCATCTCAGCGGCATGGACGGCAACGACACGCTGAAGGGCGCCGGCGGGGCCGACACGCTCGACGGCGGCGTCGGCAACGACGTGCTCGACGGTCAAACGGGCGCTGACACCATGTCGGGCGGCGTCGGCAATGACACCTATGGCGTCGACAATGTGGGCGACACGATCATCGAGAATGCCGGCGAGGGCATCGACACCGTCAACTCGACGATCAGCTGGACCCTGGGCGCCAACATCGAGAGCCTGACGCTCGTCGGCACCGCCAACATCGACGGGACCGGAAACGAGCTCAACAACGTGCTGACCGGCAATGCCGGCGACAATCACCTCACCGCGCTCGCCGGCGACGATCTTCTGAACGGCAACGGCGGCAACGACACGCTCGACGGCGGCATCGGCAACGACCGCGTCAACGGCGGCGCGGGCAGCGACTGGGTCGAGGGCGGCGCCGGGCGCGACCTCATCACCGGCGGCACCGGCGCCGACCAGTTCGTGTTCCGCGACGGCGACTATGTCGGCGCGAGCACCTCATGGTGCGACACGGTGAAGGACTTCAGCACCGCCGACGGCGACAAGGTCAATCTGCAGTTCACCGACGCCAACACGCTCGTCGATGGCGACCAGTCGTTCAGCTTCATCGGCACCAGCGCCTTCGACGGCCACACCGCAGGCCAGCTCCGCTACGAGCAGATCAACGGCAACACCTATGTCGAGGGCGACACCAACGGCGACGGGCATGCAGACTTCATGATCTGCCTCACCGGCGCGCACACGCTCTCTAGCGGGGATTTCGTCCTCTAGACCTGCGTCAGAGCCAGCCCTGCGCCTTGTACCAGTCTGCGGTGGCCTTGAGGCCCTGCACGGTTTCGACGCGCGGGTGCCACAGCTCGGGCGGAGGCGCGCGTTTCGGTTCGATGACCCAGTTGCGGTGCGAGAAATAGGCCGCGCGGTCGACGGTCAGCTTCGCCTTTTCGCGACGGAATAGCTGGTCGGCGCGGGCGGCGAGCCGGAGGAGGATGCCGGGCGAGGAGACGATCGCCGGCTTGGTGCCGACCGCCTGCCCCAAAGCGCGCGCGAACTCGCGGTGAGACCAGCCGCCCGGCTTTCCATCGTCGGGCTCGATCAGGATGTTCGAGGGTGAAGCGGGCCCTGCAAGCACGAGCAGCAGGCGCGCGAGGTCGTCGGCGTGGATGACCGAGACCCGGCCCTTGGGCGGCATGAGCATGAGGCCGAGCCTGGCCATTCGGAACAGCTCGAGCGTCTCGCGGTCGCCGGGGCCGTAGACTGCCGGCGGGCGGACGATGGCCCAGTCGAGGCCCGAGCTCATCACCAGCTCCTCGGCGTGCCGCTTCGACCCGCCGTAGAGCGAGAGCCTGGGCTCGCGCGCCGCGAGCGAGGAGACGGCGACGAAGCGGCGGACACCGCCCGCGGTGGCTGCGGCAAGCATCGACAGCGTGCCTTCGACATTGCCCCGCTCGAAAACGGCGGGGGTCTGCCCGGTGATCACTCCCGCGACGTGAATCACCGCATCGGCGCGGTCGACCAGCTGCTCGAGCGCGGCGCGGTCGTGGAGGTCGCCCGCGACCCAGGTCACGCGCTCGCGCTGCGCCTGCGGCCGGCGGGTGAGGGCGGTGACCTCGTGGCCTTCGGAGAGGGCGACGTCGAGCAGGTGCGAGCCCACGAAGCCGGTGGCGCCGGTGACCGCCAACCTCATAAGGGCGACCAGGGCCTCGTGTCGGCGGTGTCGGCGACCTCCCGCGCAGCATCGCCGAGACGCTGGATGATCGCGTCGAGCAGCGGCTCCAGGCCTTCTTCCAGCGGCGCGGAGATCGGGAAGACGTTCGCGCCGGATTCGTTTTCGAGGGCGGCGGCGACCTTCGAGCGCTGCTCGTCGTCGAGCAGGTCGGCCTTGGTGAGCGCGATGATCTCCGGCTTCTCGTCGAGGCCCGCGCCATAGCCTTCGAGCTCGCCGCGGACGATCCGCCACGCTTCGAGCGGGTCTTCCGACGAGCCGTCGACGAGGTGTAGGAGCAGGCGCGTGCGCTCGACATGGCCGAGGAAGCGGTCGCCGATGCCGGCGCCTTCGGCGGCGCCTTCGATCAGGCCCGGAATGTCCGCGATCACGAACTCGCGGCCCTTGTGCCGGACCACTCCGAGCTGCGGGCGCAGCGTCGTGAAGGGATAGTCGCCGACTTTCGCCGACGCGTTGGTCACCGAATTGAGGAAGGTCGACTTGCCGGCGTTGGGCAGCCCGAGGAGGCCGACGTCGGCGAGCAGCTTCAGCCGCAGCCAGACCCACATCTCCTCGCCCTCTTCGCCCGTCTGGTGCTGGCGCGGCGCGCGGTTGGTTGAGGTCTTGTAGCTGGCGTTGCCGCGCCCCCCCATGCCGCCCTTGAGCAGCGTCACCCGCTGCCCAACCTCGGTAAGGTCGGCAAGAAGCGTCCGTTCCTCGTCGTCGGCGAGGATCTGCGTGCCCACCGGCACCTTGATCACGAGGTCTTCGCCGCCGGCGCCGGTGCGATTGGACCCGGCACCGCCCTTGCCGCGCGGAGCACGGAAGTGCTGCGTGTAGCGGAAATCGATGAGCGTATTGAGGCCGGGCACCGCCTCGAAGACGATGTCGCCGCCCTTGCCGCCGTCACCGCCGTCCGGCCCGCCGAACTCGATGAACTTCTCGCGCCGGAAGCTGACGGCCCCCGGGCCGCCGGCCCCCGACCGAACGAAAATCTTGGCCTGGTCGAGGAAATGCATCAGCGCGTCGCCCAGGATGTCGCCGGACCGACCCATTGCGGGAGCGGCCGGTAGACGACGCCGTGGCCGAGCCCGGTGTTCAGCCGGATTTCGCGGAAGCGCGTGACGGCGGGGGAGAGCCGGACGACCGGACGGCAGCTGCCGCCGACGTCGTCGGAAGCTTCGTAGATGGACAGCACCTCGCCCGAAAGGCGCGGGTGCCAGGTGCGGATCAGCCAGTCGTTGCAATTGGCGAGAAGGACGTAGCGGACGCCGCGGACCTGGAGGCGGGTGGAAACCAGCGACGCGATGACCGAGCCCTTCGACGCGCCGACGACCGTGATGTGCGAGGCGGGAATGCCGCTTCGAAGCTGGGCGCGGATCTGCCGCACGACCTTGTCGGCGTAGGCGGACGGGTCGGTGCCGCGCGGGCGGATTTCGCTCACCACCACCACGCCCGGCTTGCGGAGCGCAGCGACGATGCCGGGATAATCGTAGGCGCCGAACCGAGGGCTGACGCCGCGCGGTCCCGAATCCTCCACGATCTTGCCGTGGAGGTAATAGAGGTAGCGCTCACCGGCCGCGGGTGCCGCTGCAGCCGCCCAGGGCGCCGCAGCCGCGAGCAGCGCCGCCGCGCCGGTTCCTATGCTCGACATTCGAATGCCCATCGCTCGCCGGTTAGGCCATGCGCGCGGATAGGGGAACCTTCAGCCCGCCTGGCGGCGCGTATCTGGACCGTTAACTTTCGTAAGACTATCGGAGGCCTCGGGGGGCCGGAACCGAGTAGGACGGCCGATGAACATGTCTCAGTCCATGCCGCAGCAGAGCATTGATGCGGGCCTCGAGGATTTTTTCGAGAACGGCACGGTCGGGCTCCACCTGGTCGCGGGCGACGGCACCATCCTTCGCGCAAACCGCGCCGACTATGAGCCGCTCGGCTACACGGCCGAGGAATATATCGGGCAGCCGATCACCAAGTTCCACGCCGATGACGACGTCATCGCGGACATCCTCCAGCGCCTCTCGTCGGGGCAGAAGCTCGACCGCTACCGGGCGCGCCTGCGCGCCAAGGACGGATCGATCCGCCACGTGGAAATATCCTCGAGCGTCTGCTTCCGCGACGGCGAGTTCGTGAACACGCGCTGCTTCACCGTAGACGTCACCGACAAGCTGCGGGTGGAGGCCGAGCTGCGCGAGGCGCAGGAACGGCTCGCGGTCACATACGAGAACGTGCTTGCCGGCATCGCCGAAGTGGATGCCGAGGGATGGTTCACGAGGGTCAACGAGGCGTTCGTCACCATCACCGGCTATTCCCGGGACGAGCTGCTCCAGATGAGCTTCTTCGACATGACGCACCCCGACGATCTTCAGGAGGAGAAGACGCGCTACGCCGCCCAGGTGCGCGGCGAGTACGACCATTACCGCGTCGAGAAGAGGTACGTCCGCAAGGACGGCAAGACCGTCTGGGTCGAAGTGACGAGTTCCACCGTGCGCAAGAACGACGGCGAGTTCGCCTACGGCGTAAGGATGGTCCAGGACATCACCAGCCGGCGCATGGCCGAGCAGCACCGCAAGCTGCTGCTGGCCGAGCTCAACCACCGCGTGAAGAACACGCTTGCAACGGTCCAGGCGCTCGCCGCGCACACGGCCCGCAACGCCAATTCGGCGCAGGACTTCCGCAAAAGGTTCGAACCCCGGTTGCTGGCGCTGAGCGCGGCGCACGACCGGCTGACGCGCAACGACTGGCGCGGCGCCGACCTCAAGGACATCGTCGCCGACGAGCTGAAGGCGCATGGCGGCAGTGACGGACGCGCATGCGGCGAAGGCCCCAGCATCATCCTTCCGCCCCGGGTCAGCCTGTCGATCAGCATGGCGCTTCACGAGCTCGCGACGAACGCGCTGAAATATGGCGCT
>JBLNCZ010000030.1:0-22870 GCA_050261135.1 Bacillota bacterium | reverse complement strand
GCCCCGCGCCCCCCCCCCCCCCCCCCCCCCACGCCTGCATCCTCACTCGTCGCTGAGACCGGACCAGGGATACTTCCCGCCCTGGGAATCATCCATGCCGACCGGAGTGCCCTTGGTCTCGACACTCGCGGTACCGAGTTCGATCAGATCGCCGGATTGAGTGTTCATCGCTGCTTCTCCTTCTTCGTGAGGTGTCATGGCCATGACCAAAGAAGAATGCAGCGGGAGCTGGCGTATAAGAAGTTTATACGATGATGATAGCGCGATTATTCGATCCGCGCTCCCGCAACTCGGCGGTGGACGTTGCTTTTCGTCATGCTGTGGAATTGCCGCGGAGATCGTCGGCGCGGCTGGAATCGTGTGCGCCCGCTTCGCGCGGACGCACACGTGGCAGAGCTACTCGTCGTTCAGCCCTTCGAACGGAATCAGACCGGCATGGTCGTCCCGGCCGGTGACCGAGCCTTTGGTCTCGAGGCTTGCGGGTCCGAGGTCGATCAGATCCTCATGGTCGTGTTCACGGTTCATCGCTGTTCTCCTTCTTGCAGCGTCATGGCCATGACAGGCGAAGATTAGTCCCGCACCCACTCTTCCCGAAGCATATAAGTTCGAAATAGTCCGATTGTTCGCAGCGTCGCGATGTCGGCCCGTAGCGACGGGATTGATGCTGTGGAGGCGGCGCGACCGGTACCCGGTCAACCCTCCAAGGCTTTTGCGAGTAACTCCGGGATGATCCGGATGCGGCGCCGGTGATATCGCAGCAGACTGTTCCGGAGTGCTCTCCTGTCGCCGGCGCGCAGCGAACGTACGATTTCGTTGGTCTCAGCTTCCGTGTCGTTGAGGAAAGCCTCCTCGAGCCGCTGTACGGGTTCGAGCCTTTGGCTGAGCCCTTCAAGAGCACCTACATGCTCCGGATTTCCTGCCGATTCGGCAAGCGCGAGGAACAGGGCCTTCTGGCGTTCGTGCGAGGGGAGATCACTCCGCGCGTTATTCACGAGGATCTCGTTGGCGAGCGCCTGTTGCCTCATCACCGCCAGCAGAAGAAGATCGAGATGCCAGGAATACAGATGCCGCAGCATCGTCTCGGTCATCATCGGAACGCGAAAGCCTTCATGACGCGGCGCTTCCACCAGGCGCTCGCCGGTCAGCCGATGGAGCGCGTCGCGCACCGGCGTGACGCTGGCGCTGAGTTCATCGGAGAGCACCGCAGGCTCGAGGCGATCGCCGGGCTTGTAAACGCCTTCGCGCAGCCGCTGCTTGATTGCGGCATAGACGCGCTCGAACGTGCCCGGCGGAGTCATCCGCTGTGCCCGTCATGCTGCCGCGCTGTGCGGCCAGTCCTGGCTGCGCACGAACTCGTCGACGAGCTCCTCCTGGTCCGGACGAAGAGCATCCACGGCGCCGATCCTCTTCGGCGGCTCGCCGCGGAGCAGGATCGAAGGGCATTGGCCTTCATAATTGCCGAGATTGGGCCGGTGCTGCTGGTAGCCGACCAGCGCCGCGAGCTCTGGGCTGAACGACTGCGCGACCTCCGGCGGGTAGGCGAGCCACTGGTTTTCGTAGGGCTTGAGCCACCCGAGACAGTAACTGACGATCGCTCCGCGGCGTACTTCGTCGCTCGAATTGCCGCCCGCTGCGTGGAGCGTCGATCCCAGGAACAGGAGCGCCGATCCCGGCTCGAGCTCGACCGGGAACTCGCGCGCGGGCGGCTCGGGATCGAGCGCGCGCTTGCCGTGGCTGTTCGGCCAGACGACCGTCGCGCCATTCTCGCTCGTGTAGCGGGTGAAGGGCCACATGACGTTGACCAGATATTCGGTCTCGCCGATTGCGCCGCGCCACATGTCCTGGTCGCGGTGCGGGAGCTGCGGCGGTGCGCCCGGATGAAGCGCGAGGGCCTGGGTGAGGTTGAGCTGGATGGTGTCGCACCAGGGACCGAGCACCTTGCGCGAAATTCCGAGGACGAGCGGGTGCTCGACGATCTTTCGAGCGAGCGGCGACCGCACGAGCAGGCGTCCGAACCTTTTGGTCCGGGCCCCATAGAACCCGCCCTGGCAGAACGGCGTCTCCTCGAAATCCTCGCCGAGGTCGGAATCGAGCTCGAGCAATGCCTGTGGGGAGAGCAGCGAGGGAATGACGCACCAGCCCTGGTCGAGCAGGAGCGATGCCCAGCGGTCGATCTGAGGCGCGAAGCCTGGCATGTACTCACTCATCTCCATCATCTCCTTGTCAGGCGGCTTCCGCGATGCGCATTGGTACGCTTGCACCGTCCCAAATCCCGTTCTCGGCAAGCAGCGCCGGTGTGTCGTCGCTGATCTCGATCGCGAGAGCGCCCAGCATCCCCGAGGCGTGACGGACCGGAGCGCCGAGCGGCCGACAGTCCCAGCCGAATGCGAGGATCTGCTGCAGCCACGCCATTTCGGCGACGCCGGTGTAGGTGCGAATGCCCGCCTCGAGGGCATAGGCCGCCAGGCCGCTCACCAATTTGTTTCGAGTGACGCGGCGCAATGCCGCGTTCTGCCGGCGTGAAAGACAGAAGCGCGTGATCTCGAACACCTCCGGGCCGACCGGCGGGGGCGCTGCGCACAATCCCCTGAACAGCGAGGCGAGAATGTGCGGCCGGGTGGTCGGAAGCAGGCGCGCCGAGCCAAGATGATCGCCGTCCTTGTCGGCTATGATCAGATAGGTCGCATGCTCATCGTCGAACTCGTCGAGCTCGAACCGGCCGTCGAGCACCGGCAGATCCCATTTGAGCAGGTCGACGAAGACGCTCTTGCGGTCCTCGAACATGGCGCAAAACGTGCTGTCACCTAAGGACCCGTGACCTCCGGCTTCGATGATGATTGGCATTCGCCTGTCTCCCCAGTTCGGGAGCAAGCATCGCGAGGCGCCGGGAAGCGCGATATACCAAGAAATGGGGGTGTCAGCGACGAAGCACGTCGAGAAAGCCGATCGTCCCATCGAACAGGGCATGCACGGCCAGCAATGTTCTTCGCGCCACGCCGTATCGCTCACGGGCGTGCTTCAGATGCTCGATGACCGTCTGTTCACTGATCCCGAGGATTCGGGCGATCTCCCAGTCCGACTTGCCGCGTGCCGCCCACATCACGCACTCGCGCTGGCGATCCGTCAGCAGAACCGGATCGTTCGCGAACCGAGCCCTCCGCATCCGCCGCGCGGTCTCGAACGCGAACGCGCCGACCAGCTGGAGAAGTGGGACGGATTCCTCTCCGAGCCGATCGCCAAGGGCGCACGCGAAGGAGCAGGAGCCGTGCGCTTCGCCGGGAACGTGCGCGGGGACCGTGAAGCCTTCGCCGATCCCGTGCGTTCGCGCCAGCTCGAGGACGCGGCGGTCCTCGACGGTGAGCGCGATCATCTCCGGGAGCTTCGACCAGGGGAATCCGACGCTCGTGATGTTGCTCGCGCGGTGGACCGGGTCTGTCTTGCCGAGCGACTGTTCGTCAAACCACTCGGCCCATCCTTCAGGATAATTGTGAATCCGGATCGCCGCGCTGCTCGCGCGAATGTCGACATGGTGAGTCAGCGCGAAATAGCGGAACCCCAGATCGTGCGTGATCTCGCCCAGCGCGCCGGCAAGCTCGCCTTCCGTCTCGAGGCTTCGAACGTCTCTGACAAACGCATCTACACGATCGAACATCCGCGGCTTCGGCTTCGCCGTGGGACCGTGTTCCAAGTCACGTCTGTCCCGCAGCGCCCCTTTTCACAGGCGCAAGCTCCTCCGTCTCTCAAACCGGGGAGCTTGAGTGTGCGACCGAGCGGTTCATCAACTAACAAGCGTGCCGGAAGCGTTCAAATATATTCACTTGTTAGTAACTTATTTGACCAGAATTTTATAATGCAAGGTCAACGAAGAGGTGTTGCGGTGCGCCGGAAGGCGAGGCCATCCTCAGAAGGCGACGCGACTGGTGAGGCGGCTCAGCGACCGCTTCGCTGAGGCAGCGGCGTCCTGTGCGGACGTGCTGCAGCTTGGCTCTTTGCTGAGCGATGCCGCTCGGGAACTTGGCTTTCATTATTTCGCATTGCTCGATCATGCCAGCCTCGGGCCTGATATGCGGGGGCTGGTCCGGATCGACAACTATCCCGATGGCTGGGTTCGCGAACTCGTGGCAAGCGGCGACGCGCCGAACGACCCCGTGCATCTTGCGAGCCGGCGCACGAACAAGGGCTTTGGCTGGTGCGAGCTGGGCGGGCTGATCAGGCTTGAGCGGAACCACAAGCGAATCCTCGCGCGCAGCCGCCATTTCGGCCTGGGCGGCGGCTTCACCGTTCCGGCCAACGTTCCGGGCGAGCCGAGCGCCTCCTGCTCGTTCGCGACGCGCGCGGGCCGGGAGATACCTTCTCATCGGCTTCATTGTGCGGAGCTGATCGGGGCATATGCGCTCAATGCCGCGCGGCGCCTGCGGCGCCTTGCGCCTTCCTGGCCGCGGCCGCATCTCAGCAGGCGCGAGCTGGAGTGCCTTCGCCTCGTTGCGATGGGCAAGACCGACTGGGAGATCGCCGCGATCCTTGGCCTCAGCATCGAGACCGCGCATCAATATGTGAAACGGGCGCGGGCCGCCTATGACGTCGTCAGTCGAACCCAGCTGGTCGTCTATGGCCTGCGCGACGGATGGATCAGCTTCGAGGAGGCAATTCCCCCGGCTGGGGGAATGGGTCAGCGGCGTCGGTGACGCTGTGCTCCGCCGGTGCAGGCGGAGACGGCATCCTGGCCCGACTGGCGCGACGCGGCGGCGTATGCGCCGCTGCTCGATGCCGACCGCTCGCTCTTCGCTTGGGAATGGCTGCGACGAGATCCGCGCTATCGGGCAGCAGCGGAGAAAGGCGCCGGAACGCCGGTCGCAGCAAGCGGCGCCTGTGCTGCGGAATTCGGCCTCGTCACGTTCGAGCATCCCTGCCTTGCCGTCCCGCTCGCGCGGCCTGTGTGGCGGGCCGAGAGCTGTAGTTTCGTGCTACCGGTCGATCTCTGCCGTGGACCGGTCGCCGCGGATGACGAGATCGACGTCGATCGATTGCATGACCTCGCTCGGATCATTGCCGATGAGCGCGGCGAGCATCTCCTGCTCTCGGATGGGCTGCGCTTGATCCGGCTCGATGGCCCTCCTCGCGCTTTCACCGCGGGAGCGGTCTGCCTGCGCTATTCGATCCAGGGGCGGTGCAGCGCCGAAGCACCCCTGCTCACCTTGCGGCGATTTCTCGCGCTCTGCCGCAGCGGGAGTTTCTCGAACGCGCTGCACCGGCGCGAGGCGAAGGCGAGGCGCTGGATCATGATGCTCCGGGCCCATGATGCCATCGCCGCGGGCGCCGATCAGCGGCGCATTGCCGAATGGCTTTTGAGCAGGTCGGTGGTCGAGGCGCGCTGGCGCACCAGGGAGTCCAGTGTGCGCTCACAGGTCCAGCGCATCGTTCGCGCCAGCCGAGAAATTTCGAGAGGCGGATACCGGCGGTTGTTACGCTGATCGAAGCGGCAAGCTCGTGGGCGAACATAGGTGACGCGAGGAAGACGGTATAGAACGGGCGCATGCCCGAAGATGGCCTTGCAATCCTGCTCACGCTGCAGCTGGTGCTGTCGATCGGCGCCGCCCTCGCCTGGTGGCGAGCAGCGCGCGACCCGAGCCCGGGAGCCGTCAAGTTGGCCGCCTACGTGAGCTGCGCTTGGTTTGCGTTGGTTGCGGGCGCAATCGCCTATCTCTTCGATACTGACCTCATCTGGTTCGGGGCGGCCAATTGACCCCCTCCACCCTAGGGGGTAGGGGGTGCTGATGGTCCATGAAGCTGATCCGGAAATCCGCCGCGGCCTCACGCAGGCGCGCGGCCATATCGATTCCATCCTCTCGATGCTGACCGACAACCGCTCGTGCGTCGACCTCGCGCAGCAATTGCAGGCGGTCGAGAACACCGTCCGCAAGGTCAAGCGCGCGCTGGTCGAGGATCACATGCAGCATTGCATCGCCGACGCCGCGAACAGCGGAGAGATGTCGGGCGATGAGGCTCTCCGCCAGTTCAAGGCCCTGACCAAATATCTGTGAGGATTGAGATGCTGGCGAAAGTGAAGGACTGGTTCGGGTTCGGAGCGATGGATGCCTTCGATGGACATGCCGGCAAGCACGGTCATGGGGGCCACGCCCATGGGCACGGCGGACACGGCCATGGCGGTGGACACGGACACACGCATGGGGTCGTGAACCCGACCATCGCCACCACCGAGCGCGGCGTATGGGCGGTCAAATGGTCGTTCGTCATCCTGGCGATCACGGCGGCGCTGCAGTTCGTCGTCGTGCTGCTCTCGGGCAGCGTCGCCTTGCTCGCCGACATGATCCACAATGTCGGGGACGCGACCACGGCGATTCCCTTGTGGGCGGCGTTCGTGCTTGCCCGCCGCAAGCCTTCGAAGACCTTCACCTATGGCCTCGGGCGGGTCGAGGATCTTGCCGGGCTGATTGTCGTCCTCATCATCCTCTTCAGCGCGATCGTCGCCGGCTACGAGGCGATCAATCGCCTGATCCATCCGCAGCCGGTCGTCCAGCTCGGCTGGCTCGCGGCGGCGGGCTTCATCGGCTTCATCGGCAACGAAGCCGTCGCGGTGTTCCGAATCCGGGTCGGCCGCCAGATGAACAGCGCGGCCTTGATCGCCGACGGCTATCACGCGCGGACGGACGGACTCACCAGCCTGGCGGTCGTCCTCGGCGCGTTCGGCGTCTGGATGGGCTTCCCGCTCGCCGATCCGATCATCGGCCTACTCATCACGATCGCGATCTTGGGGATCGTCTGGCAGTCGGCGCGCGCGATCATCACCCGCATGCTCGACGGAGTCGACCCGGCGATCGTCGATGAAGCTCGGCATGCCGCCGGCCACGTAGCGGGCGTCAGAGCCGTTGATGATGTGAAAGCCAGGTGGATCGGGCACGAACTTGCCGTCGATCTCACCATCGCGGTGGACAGGAACTTGAGTGTCACCAAAGCGGAAGAACTGTCTGCGCGGGTAAAGGACGAATTGACCGGCCATATTCCGGCATTGACGAGAATGACCGTGAAGTTCGGTGCCGAAGAGGCACGTCTGCATGAGATCCCTGACCAGCACGTCCACCATCATTAGACGTGCGACCGCGCCCCTATCGGCGCGCTTATCCAAGCGTTTACTGCACCACGCCCGCTATGCCGCTGCCTTCTCCCCCCGATGTCAGTCCAGGTCCGCGGAAGCTTTCCGGCACAGCGCTGAAGTTGCGTTTGCGGGCCTTCACTCATAGGGGGAGGGGGTATGGCTCATCTCTCAGGATCGAATGCCGATCTCATTGCGCGTGTCCGCCGCATTGGCGGCCAGGTGAGCGCCGTGGAACGCTCGCTTCGCGAGGAGGCCGACTGCGCCACGGTGCTTCACCTCGTGGCGGCCGTCCGGGGCGCCGTAAACGGCTTGCTCGACGAAGTCATTGCCGAACATGTCGAAGCCCATGTGGCCCGATCGGGCCTGTCGGACGAGGAGCGCGCCAAGGGGGCCGACGAATTGCTCGCGGCGATCCGGCGCTATTCGAAATAGGATTTGCAATGTTGACCGAAGCCGAGCTCGCGGAACTCTCCCACGATCATGTCTTTCTCGGTTCGTCGCATGACGAGAATGCCCGGCGCACCTTATGGGTAGTCGCGCTGACCTCGGTGATGATGGTGGGCGAGATTGTCGCCGGATATTTGACCGGGTCGATGGCCCTTCTCGCCGACGGTTTCCACATGGCGACGCACGCGGGCGCGCTGTCAGTCGCGGCGGCGGCTTACGCTTATGCCAAACGCCACGCGGGCAGTCGCCGGTTCAGCTTCGGCACCGGGAAGGTCGGTGACCTCGCAGGCTTCGCGTCCGCGCTCGTACTTGGATTAATCGCGCTTGGGATCGGTATTGAGTCGGTACTGCGATTGTTCCAGCCGATCAGGGTTGCGTTCGGGACCGCAACGTGGATCGCCTTCGTGGGCCTGGCCGTGAATGTTGCGAGCGCCGTGCTTCTCGGCGGCGGTCATTCGCACGGCCATCACGATGGTCATGATCATGGTCACGACCACGACCATCACGGTCATAGCCAAACTACTGCCAAGGGGCGGGACAACAATCTGCGTTCGGCTTACATCCACGTCCTTGCAGACGCGCTGACTTCCGTCCTCGCGATCGCGGCGCTGCTCAGCGGACGATACCTCGGTTGGGTGTGGATGGACCCCGTGATGGGCATCGTCGGGGGAATCGTGATCGCGCGCTGGTCATGGACGTTGATGCGGGACACCGCGGCGGTCCTTCTCGACACTGCCGATGATCACGTCGCAGGCGAGGTGCGCGAGCTGGTGGAAGCGCCAGGTGACTGCAAGATCACGGATCTTCACGTATGGCGATTGGGTCCCGAGGCGCATGCCGCGATCGTCGAGGTTACCGGCCCCGCATCGAGCACGAGCATCCGCGAGCGTCTCGGTCCCGTTCACGAAATCGCGCACCTCACGATCGCCGTTCGCTGATCGCCGCCAACTCGCTTCACCAGTCTTGGCGTAGGAACGGGAGCGACGTTGAGTCGTCGAGGCAAGGTGCACGATCGCATCGTCGGGACGGTTACATGTGGTTCATCCCGTTCATGTCGCTTCCGTTCATGTCGGCCGACATGTTCATTTCATGGGAGCTCGTCGGCATGGGCTTCCCGTTGAGCATGCCTTCGACCATCTGCGCGTCCTTCTGGTTCATGGCTTTGGTCTTTTCGACCTGCGCGCGCATCGCGCCGCTGACCCCATTGCGCAGCGCGACGTCGGACAGCGCCACCGCGCCTTGGTGATGGGGAAGCATCTTCAGCATGTAGGTTTGCGCTAGGTCTTTCCCCATGG
This sequence comes from Bacillota bacterium, assembly GCA_050261135.1. Taxonomy (GTDB): domain Bacteria; phylum Pseudomonadota; class Alphaproteobacteria; order Sphingomonadales; family Sphingomonadaceae; genus Sphingomicrobium. Next base: position 14,014 of record JBLNCZ010000030.1, on the reverse strand, counting down.
CCGAGGACATCGCCGCTTTCTCGTCCATCATCGCCGCCCGGAACAGCTCCGCGCTCTTCGGATCCGGAGCGCCCTCCTTCACGAGCTTGCGGATGTCGTCGATATCCTTCTGGTTCTTCGAGATTGCATCGCGCGCCATCATCGCCACGTCGGCTGGCGGGTTCTGCTTGAGCACGATGTTCGACATGTCGATCGCACCCTGATGGTGGGCGATCATCTTGCGCGCCCAGGTCTGGCCGACATCGCTGCCGACAGCCGCCATCATCGCCTCGTCCATCCGCCGCTCGGCATCGGCATAAGGATTGGCGGCTTCGGCCGCGCTCGCGTTCGTCGCGCCGTTGGCGCTCATCTCGACCGGCGCGTTCTGGTCGGCATTCCGGTTCGAGCCGCAGGCCGCCAGAGCAGCCGTGCCAAGCAGGGTAAGAGTCATTCGGGAGAGGTACTTCATCATGCTTTCCTCCTGTCGTGCCGCCCCGCTCGATCAGGTTCCCTTAGGTAGGCTTAGTAGCGCTTCATGATCTGCTTCATCTGGTCGATCTCGCGCTTCTGGGATTCGATGATCTCGCCGCACAGCGACTTGATCTCGGGGTCGGTGATGTTCGACTGCTCGCACATCAGGATCGCGCCCGAATGGTGCGGGATCATCGAGCGCAGGAACTGCTCGTTGCCGACCAGCAGCTGGCCGCGGATGCCGATGAAGGCGAGGACGAACAGGACCGCGCCGCCGATATAGATCAGCAGGTTGAGCTTGCGGTCGGGATACATCGAGCCCATCATCAAGGGCATCATGACGACCATCGGCGTCGCCATCATGATCGCCATGTAGAAGAAGTTGATGTTCTGGACGAACTCGCCCCAGCTGTAGATCATGCTGAACATGATCAGATACATGAGGACCAGCATGCCGACCGACGCGACGGCCAGCATCCGGTAGTTCTTGCGCGCCATCTGGTGGTCAATGGCGCTGTGCCCTTGATGTCCGTGTTGCATTTCGCTTTCCTCCTCTGTGGGTTTGACCCTCCCGCTGTTCGCGGATCAGGCCGCTAATGGTTATGTGCGTGTGCGGGAGCGGACTCGTCGCCGCCATGGTTGTGCGGCGCTGACGCCGTGTCGTGCTCGTCGCCGCCGGACATTCCCGGCATTGCCTTCATCATCTCGTCATGGTCGGCCGGAGCGCTCGCGACCGTGGCTTTGTATTGTTCGGGGGACATCTTCGGCAGCTGGCGGATGAAGGCCACCATGTCCCAGATGAGCTGGTCGTCATGGGTCTTGCCCCAGGCGGGCATGGCGCTGAGCTTCACGCCATGCTTGATCGTCCAGAACTGTTCGGCCGGCGACAAGTCGTCGCCGCGGGCAAGCTCCGGCGCCTGCGGATAGAGGCCCTGGCTCATCTCCGACTTTTCGATGCCCGGCCCGAGATGGCAGCCGGTGCACATCTCATTGTAGAGTCCCGCGCCGGCGGCGATGCGCTTGGGATCGTTGAGATCGGCCGGCGGTCTGATGTCCTTCGAGTAAGCGGCGATCGACCGCTCGCGCAGTGTATCGAGCGTGTTGTACACCCACCTCCAGTGCGGCGCGTCGGCGCCGATATTGTAGATCCCCATGTAGATGAAAATGGCGGCGAACGCGCCAACGACGACCAGCAGCAGCGCCACGAACGCGGTGCTCGGAAGGTGGCGTTTCAGATCGAACGGTTTGCCGTCGGCCATTTTTTTGAATCCCCTTTGTTGGTGGTTATCGCCTCGCGGCGGACGACCAGTGGATGTGCGTGATCTTCCAGGACGGGCCGATCCGGCGGAGGACCATTGTCTCTGTCGTGGCGACGTCGACCGGCTTGCCCTTCCAAGTCCCGGTCGTCCGGCCCTCGCTCGCGATCCAGGCGATGTTTCCGGTGGAGGAACCGGCCCGTCGGGTCACGACGGACGAAACCGCTCGCGAGAATTCGGCGTCGGCGGGCAGATGATGGGCGGCATATTCGGCCTTGCTCCGCTCAGCTTCGCCGCTCTCGAAAATCAGGGCGTCGTCCGCGAGCAGAGCGGCCGCCGCCTTGGTGTCGCCCCGTTCGAGCGCCGCATGAAAGGCGTCTACGGCCGCTGCCGCCGCACGCGCCGACACTGGGAGCGCTCCCGCTTCTGCGGCTTTCGGGGGCTGTTCGTGAGCCGAAACCGGCGCTGCGATCACCAGCAGCGCCGCCAGTGGTTCAAGTGCAGTCAATCGCATGTCTTTCCTCCCTCCAGTGTCAGAACCAGGTGTGGATTCCGGTCACGACTTCCCAGCCGCCGGAATCCTCGCCGGCGTCGCGCAGGAAGCGGCGGGTGGCGCCGAAGGCGCTGCGATATTGGACCCCGACATAAGGCGCGAACTGGCGCGTGATGTCATAGCGCAGGCGAAGCCCGAGCTCGGCATCCGACAGGCCCGATCCGACGCCGGTTTCCCGGCTGCTCTGCGCGGCGAAATTGAGCTCGGCGCGCGGTTGCAGGATCAGCCGCTGGGTGATCCTTTGGTCGTAATAGCCTTCGGCGCGCGCGAGCAGCTCGCCTTTGTTCGACAGGAACAGCGCGCCTTCGACCTCGAAGAAGCTCGGCGCCAGGCCTTCGATGCCGAGGGTCGCATAGACACGCGACGGATTCGGCTTGAAGTCGTAGCGGAGGCCGCCCTGCAGGTTGAAATAGGGGCCGATCGCATGGCTGTAGAGCGCCTGGAGCTCGGCCCGCTCGACCGATCGTCCGAACGTGCCTTCGCCTTCGCTCTTCAGCCAGACGCGGTTGATGTCGCCGCCGTACCAGGCTTCGCCGTTCCACTCATAGCCGTCGCGGCCCTTGCGGAACTGATATTCGGCAAGGTTGAAGAAGACCTGGCCGACCTTCTGCCCGCCGTGGAACCTCTCGAGATGGTGGCGGCCCATCGCCATCGCCTCTGATCCATAAACCTGGTCGGCGGCATGGTCGGTCGGCAGCGGCGGAGGCGGGGCGTTGCCCGCTGGAAGGTCGGTGCCGGACGGCGCCTCCATGCCCGGCATTGCCATTCCGGGCATGTTCGGCATGGCCTGGCCCTGGGGCATCTGCATCCCGGGCATGGTCGACATGTCGTGGCCGGCCGGCGCGGACGGGTTCGTTGGGCTGCTCATGCCCGGCATCGTCGACATGTCATGACCCGGCATTTGCATCCCGGGCATGGAGCCCATGTCATGCTCCTTGTGCGATTTGGCGGCCGGCTTCTTCGCTGACGCTTTCTTGGACGTCTTGGCCTTCGAGCCCTTCTTTGCCGCTGTTCCCTTCTTCGAAGGAGCGGGTTTCTTGGCCGCGGCCTTTTTCTTCTTCTTGGGCGCGGGCATCTTCATCCCCGGCATGTGCATGCCGGGCATGTTCATGTTCATCTGCGCCGCGGCCGGCGCGGCGAGCGCGAACGAGGCCGCCGCGCCAAGCAGCGCGATCTTACGAAGCGCCATGTTGATTTCCTCTGGTCAGCGGACGGATCGTGACGACGCGCATCATGCCTGCCGTCATGTGGTAGAGATTGTGGCAGTGGAACGCCCAGTCGCCGGGCGCGTCCGCAGTCAGGTCGAAGGTCATCTTCCCGCCGGGCGGCACGTTGATCGTATGCTTGCGCGGCGCGAACGCGCCATGCCCCGTCACCAGCTCGAAGAAGTGGCCGTGCAGGTGAATCGGGTGCGGCATCATCGTGTCGTTGATGAGTGTGACCCGCACGCGTTCGCCGGTTCGGAACGGGATCGGGTCGGCGGGATCGCTCATCTTCTGGCCGTCGAACCCCCACATGTAGCGTTCCATGTTGCCGGTCAGATGGAGCTCGAGCTGCCGGGTTGGCGCGCGCACGTCGGGGTTGCGGTCGAGCGCGACGAGGTCGCGATAGACGAGCACGCGGTGATCGAGCCCTTCGAGGCCGAGCGGCGGCTCGCCGGTGCGGTCCTCAGGCATCGGCGAGATGGTCTGGACTCCCGGTCCTTTCCTGACCTGCGGCGCGTTCTTGAAGTCGCGCATGTCCATGGTCGCCATCGATCCATGGTCCGTGCCGCCCATGCCCGGCATTCCCGCCATCGACCCCTGCTGCCCCTGCTGCAGCCCGGCCATCGAACCGTGATCCATGCTAGGCATTGCGGCTGTTGATCCGCTCGACGCCGGCGGCTGCGCTGCCGTGCCCTGGGCGGCGCCGTGCGCGGAGTGATCCATGCCGGCCATCCCCGCCATTCCGCCAATCTGCGAATGGTCCATTCCGGCCATCCCGCCCATGGAGCCGTGATCCATACCCGCCATGCCGCTCATTGCGGCGCCCGCTGCGGCCGGGGCGATCGCCTGGATCGAGCCATGATCGGTCGGGCCTTTCCAGCCGGTCAGCTTCCACAGATCCTTCGACGCATTCTGCTCAGCCGACGGGTCGACGCCGCGGGTCGCGGCGACGTTGGGGCTGTTCGGCATATCCATGCCGGCCATGCCTTCCATGCTCGCCGAGTGGGCGCCCATGCCCATGTCCTTCATGGTGAGCAGGGGACGCGGGCGGAGCGGGGGGACCGGCGCGGACATGCCGGCGCGCGGCGCCAGCGTCGCCCGGCCGAGGCCGGAGCGGTCGATCGACTCGCTGACGAAGCTGTAGGCCCGGTCCCCGGGGGTGACGATGACGTCGAAGGTCTCGGCGACGCCGATCTGGAACTCGTCGACCGTGACCGGCTTCACATCCTGCCCGTCCGCCTGGACCAGCGTCATGTGGAGGTCGGGGATCCGGACGTTGAAATTGGTTTGGGCGGCCGCGTTGATGATCCTCAGGCGCACCCGCTCTCCGGGCGTGAACAGACCCGTCCAATTGTCGAACGGGCCATAGCCGTTGACCGTGAAGGTGTAGGTCGAGCCGGTGACATCGGCGATGTCCGCCGGGTCCATGCGCATCTTCGCCCATTCGAGCCGCTCTTCTTCGGGCAAGTCGCGGCCCATCAGCAGGCCCGACAAAGTCAGGCGCTGCATGTTGAAATAGCCACCGCCCATCTGCTTCAGCTTCCTGTAGATGGCGGCGCCGCCCATCGGGCTGTGGTCGGCGAGCACGATCACATGCTCGCGGTCGTAGGCGACCGGATCCGTGCCGGCCGGATCGATCACGATCGGGCCGTAGAGCCCGTCCTGCTCCTGGTAGCCGCTGTGGCTGTGATACCAGTAGGTGCCCGACTGGATGACCGGGAACTCATAATCGAACGTCTGTCGAGGCTTGATCCCGGGGAAGCTGACTCCGGGCACGCCGTCCATCGCGAACGGCACCAGCACGCCGTGCCAGTGGATCGACGAGTCCGATTCGAGGCTGTTGGTGACTCGAAGGCGAACTGTCTCGCCCTGCTTCAGGCGAACGAGAGGACCGGGAACAGTGCCGTTGATGCCGACGGCGCGGCCGAGCTTGCCGTCGACCCGGACCGGCACATTGCCGATGGTCAGCGCGATGTCAGGTCCGCTGACGGTGGCGAGCGGCCGGACGATTCCGCCGGAGACCGGCTGCGCCCAGGCGGGCATGATCCCGGAGATGGCAGCGCTTGCGCCGCCGACGGCCGCGGCGCGCAGGAACTCGCGCCGCTTCAAAGCAAGCATGTTGAACATCGATGATCCTTGAGAACCCATGAGGTCAGCCGGCCGGACGGCGCGGAGCGACGCCGCCCCTGGAGGCGGCGTCGTCCGGCCATCAGCGGGGGCTTACTGCTGGTGGTTCTCGTGTTGCTCAGGCGCCTGAGCAGGAGACTGCTTGGACATGTCGTGGCCCATCATCGAATGGTCCATCTTGCTCATGTCCATGCCCTTCATGTGGTCGCCCATCATGCCGGCCATGGACTTATGGCAGTCCGCCATGTCCTTCTTGTCGCAGCAGCTCATCTTCCCCGCCGCGGGCGTGCTCTGCGCAACAGCAACGGCCGGGAATGCGATCGTCAGCGTGATCGCGGTCAAAATCTTCTTCATGATTGTCTCCGTGAAATCGAGTGGTTTGGTTCGATTTCACGCAAGACGAGGCGGCGGGGTCGCAATTTCTCCGAGATAGCCGTGGTGGGCGGCCGGAACGAAAAAGCCAGGCGTGGCCCGCTCGATAATCGGCAATTCGGCGGGAGCCGAGGGAGCGACGGCAACCGCCGCCGAGCACATCGCGATGCAGCAGGATTTGACCGGCGCCTTTCCGTCGTCCTTCGACGGCATTGACGGCATCGACGAGCAGTGGCCCATTTCCATCATTTGCATGTCATGGTTCATCGTCGCGGCGGACGCGACGGCGCTTCCCGACAGCGCGGACGCGAACAGGACCGCAATCGTCAGGATGAATGCGAAGAGAGGCCTGGTGCCCATCATGGCCGGATATGCGCGCATCAGTCGGCGCGTTCAACCGCGCGCGACGACGCGGGTTCCGAAGGCTGACCCAAATCCTGTTCGGCAGCCTCAAGGTCGTCGATGATCGGGCAGTCCGGCCGTTCGTCGCCGTGGCACTCGGCGGCGAGCCGCTCGAGCGTCCGCCGCATGGCGTCCAGCTCCCTCGCCTTGCGCTTGAGTTCGGCCGCGCGGGCGAGCGCAAGCGCCTTCACGTCCGCGCTCGACCGGCTCCGGTCGTGCCACAAAGCGAGCAATTGGCCGATCTCCTCGATCCCGAAGCCAAGATCGCGCGCGCGGCCGATGAACCGCAGGGTATGGGCGTCGCGCTCGTCATAGTCGCGGTAGCCCGAATCGCGCCTCGCAGCGGGCGCGACGAGGCCGATCTTTTCGTAGTGCCGGATCATCCGTTCGCTGATGCCGGAGCGCTTCGAGGCTTCACCGATCTTCATCGCCGCCGAACTCCGATCTTGCCGAGCAGGAACGACACGCAGCCGACCACGACGAGCGACCAGCCGACGGGTCCGAAATTGAACCACAGGAGGGCGCCTGCGCCGACGCCCGCGAGGGCCGCGCCGGCAATCGGGAGCGCGCCTGGAAGGAGGGCGCCATGCCGTCGCTGATTGCCCGTCTGGGTCATTCCGCGGCGCTCAACCGGACGTTGCGGAGGCGGAGCGAGTTGCCGATCACCGTCACCGAACTCAGCGACATCGCCGCGCCGGCGAGCATCGGCGAGAGCAGGATCCGGAACCAGGGATAAAGGATTCCGGCGGCGATCGGCACACCCGCCGCGTTGAAGACAAACGCGAAGAACAGGTTCTGGCGGATGTTGCGCATCACCGCGCGACTGAGGTGCCGCGCGCGGACGATCCCCTTGAGATCGCCTTTGACCAAAGTGATCGCGGCGCTTTCCATCGCCACATCAGTGCCCGTGCCCATCGCGATTCCCACATCGGCGGCCGCGAGCGCCGGCGCATCATTGATCCCGTCGCCCGCCATGGCGACGCGCCGGCCTTCTTTCCTCAGCTCCTCGACCTTCGCCTGCTTCTGGTCAGGCAGGATTTCAGCGATGACCTCGTCGATCCCGACCCGGCGGGCGACGGCTTCAGCGGTTCGCCGATTATCGCCGGTCAGCATCACGATTCGGATCCGGTCGCGGTGCAGCTCCGCGATTGCCTCGGCCGCGCTGTCCTTCACCGGATCGGCGACGACGATCAGCCCGGCGAGCTTGCCGTCGAGCGCCGCGAACATGACGCCGGCACCTTGGGAACGATGCTCGTCGGCCTGGGCCTCCAGAGCGGAAGGGTCAATGCCAAGCTCTTTCATCAGCGCAGCATTGCCGAGCGCGACCCGATGGCCTTCAACCCCGCCAGTCACGCCCATGCCAGTGTGCGATGCGAAGTCGCTGCTCGGCGGGAGTGCCAGCCCGCGCTCCTCGGCGCCTTCGACGATCGCCGCGGCAAGCGGATGCTCGCTTCCGCGCTCGAGAGCGGCCGACAGGCGAAGCACGTCGTCCTCGCCAAAGCCGTTGGCGGGATCGACCGCGATCAGCTTCGGCTTGCCGAGCGTCAGGGTGCCGGTCTTATCGACGACGAGCGTATCGATCTTCTCCATCAGCTCGAGCGCCTCGGCATTCTTGACCAGCACGCCGGCGCTTGCACCGCGCCCAGTCCCGACCATGATCGACATCGGCGTCGCGAGCCCGAGCGCGCAGGGGCAGGCAATGATCAGCACGGCGATGGCGTTGACGATCGCATGGCTGAGCGGCGGCGCGGGGCCGAACAGGCTCCAGGCGGCAAAGGCAATCAGTGAGGCGAGCACGACCGACGGGACGAACCAGCCGGAGACCTTGTCGGCGAGCTTCTGGATCGGCGCGCGCGAGCGCTGCGCGGCCGCGACCATGCGCACGATCTGCGAAAGCATCGTGTCCCTGCCGACACGCTCGGCGCGCATCAGCAGGCTTCCGGTGCCGTTGACGGTCGCCCCGGTGACCTTGTCGCTGGCGCCCTTCTCCACCGAGACCGGCTCGCCGGTGATCATCGATTCGTCGACCGCGCTTCGGCCCTCGACGACTTCGCCATCAACCGGGATCTTCTCGCCGGGCCGGACGCGCAGCAGGTCGCCGACATGGACGTCGGTCAACGGAATGTCCTCTTCCCTCCCGTCCTTGACCCGGCGCGCGGTCTTCGGCGCGAGCCCGAGCAAGGCGCGTATGGCTTTGCCGGTCGCCGAGCGGGCGCGCAGCTCCAGCACCTGCCCCAGCAGCACGAGCGTGGTGATGACGGCTGCGGCCTCGAAATAGACCGGAACCAGGCCGCCCATCGTTCGCAGCGTGTCGGGAAAGATCCGCGGCGCGAGCGTGGCGATAAGGCTATAGGCATAAGCCGCGCCCACGCCGAGGCCGATCAGCGTGAACATGTTGAGGTTGCGGGTCTTCAAGGACGCCCACAGGCGTTCGAAGAAGGGCGCGCCGCCCCACAGCACCACCGGCGTTGCGAGCGCCAGCTGCACCCAGACGGAAACGCGCATCGGCAGCCAATGCCAGCCGAACAGCTCGCTCCCCATTGCGAGGCTGACCAGCGGCAGCGACAGCGCCGCGCTGACCCAGAAGCGCCGGCTCATGTCGATCAGCTCGGGATTGGCTTCCTCTTCGAGGCTTGGTTCCAGGGGCTCGAGCGCCATGCCGCAGATGGGGCAGGTGCCAGGACCATCGCGCCGGATTTCGGGGTGCATTGGGCACGTCCAGATCGTGCCCTCCGCGGCTTCAGGAAGAGTGCCCATCGCCGGTGTCTCGACCGCAGGGTCATGCTCGGGCGGGTTCAAATAACGGTCCGGGTCTGCCTTGAACTTCTCAAGGCAGCGCGCGCTGCAGAAATAATAAAGCGTGCGGTCGAGCTCGTACCGGTGCTTCGTCGTGCGCGTGTCGACCTTCATCCCGCACACCGGATCGGTGACAATCACGCCATGGTCAGCGGCGTCGGGACACTCGTTCTGCGTGTGCCTCTGCCCATGGCCGCAGCATTCGGCCGTGGCGGTTTCAGCTTCTGGGCGACTCATCATGAGATGCCTTTTGCACCTTGACACAATGTCAGGGTCAAGGCCCTGCCATCTGACCAGTCCGCGCTGCTACGCATGTGCGCGATCTCGTCCCTGAAAACATGTGGCTCGATCTGCCATCGCCTCGTTTTCGAGCCTCTGCCGAAGCTCCGAAATGGCGCACCAGCCGCCTGCGGGCGGTCGTTCCAGCGCCGTTAGCACGGGGAGGTATCAGTGGAGGATGAGGTTGCGCGTGCGGCACGCGCAAAAAAGGGCAGCCCTTTCCTGTCGACCGAGCAGGCGGGATTCTATCTCGGGCTGAGCGCACGCAAGATGCAGGCCATGCGCGCCGCCGGCAACGGGCCACCCTTCCGCCGCCACAGCCGGTACGTGCGATATCATATCGACGATCTCGACGCCTGGTCAGCCGCGTCGGGAAGAGCTTCGCGCGATGGATGAACAGGGCCAGCGGCGCTTGGATCGGCCGCGCGAGGGAACGCCGGCCATCGCGAGTACTCGTTACCGGCATTTGCTTGGAGTCCCCGGAGCCTTCGCCGGCGCCGTCATGCTGGCGACCCTTTCCACCCTCCTTTGGCGCCCGCACCCTGTCCTAGTCTGGAACGCAAGCGCGAGTAGTCCCGTCGGTCTCTATGCGGTAGTTCGGACTCGCGAGCTGCGCGTCGGCGACATGGCCGTCGCCTGGGCCCCGGACGGAGCTCGCCGCCTCGCGGCGGCAAGGCGTTATCTTCCTTTAGATGTGCCGCTCGTGAAACGCGTCTCGGCTGCGGCGGGCGCGCGAGTGTGTGGGGCCGGCTCTTCCGTCTTGATCAACGGGCGACTGGCGGCGCGTCGGCGGGTCCGCGATCGACTGGGGCGGCCAATGCCCTGGTGGCCGGGGTGTCGGATCCTTCGTCCAGGCGAATTCTTCCTGCTTTCACCTCGAACCCCCGACGCGTTCGACGGCCGGTATTTCGGTATCACCAGCAGTAACCAGATCGTCGGGAAAGCGAGCCTGCTTTGGCCGCGCTGAGATTCGTCGCGGCCGCCATCGCTCTCTTATTGGCAATGCCGGCCACTGCCGATCCGCTCGATCGATGGGCGGCGCCGATTGCTGAAGCATCTTCGCGCTTCGGCATTCCGGCCGAATGGATCAGGCGTGTCATGCGGGCCGAAAGCAACGGCCGGACGATGCTCGAGGAAAGGCCGATCGTCAGCCGCGCGGGCGCGATGGGACTGATGCAGCTGATGCCGGGGACATGGCGCGACATGCGCCTCGCCCTCCGGCTCGGCGTCGATCCGTACGACCCTCACGACAATATCCTCGCCGGCGCCGCTTATCTGCGGCTGATGTACGACCGCTTCGGCTACCCGGGTCTGTTCGCCGCTTACAATGCAGGCCCTGCCCGCTACGCCGGGTTTCTGGCCGGGAGGTATAGGCTGCCGGCCGAGACCCGCGCCTATGTCGTGCAGGTCGCCGGCATCGATCGTCCAAACGCTGTCAGATCGGTCCGCGTGCCCGCGAGGGCGCCGGTCAGGCTCTTCGCGGTGGCGCCCGTCAACGCTCGCGCGCCCGCGACGGCCGCGCTGTTCCAACGCTCCGGATCACTCTTCGTAACTCTCAGCGGGAGCGGAGGGTGAGGCACGCCGTCTTCGCAAAGGAGAGCAGTGCGGGAGGCGGTCGACGTGAACCGCGGGAGGAAGAGGGAATGGGCGACCGAGAGCCGGGCCGCAGCCCTGAGGAGGAAGGCCGGGCGCTGGTTGAGAGTCTTGGTGGCCGCTGGACTCCCGCTGGCGGCCTCTGCCGCTGTCCCGCGCATGACGACCGGACCCCCTCCCTCAGCGTGCGACCGGGCCGGACGCGGCTCCTGCTCCACTGCTTTGCCGGCTGCAGCGCGAAGGAGGTTCTTCGCGCGCTCGACCGCGAACATCTGCTGGAGCCGAACGCGCCGGCGCCGTCAGTGGCGGCGGTGCATGATGACCATCGGCTGAGCGCGGCGGCGCAGCGCATCTGGAACGAGAGCCGGTCGCTTCAGGGAACAGCGGCGGAGTTCTATCTCGCCGCTCGCGGCCTCCGCACCGCTTCGCCGGAGCTCCGTTTCAATGCCCTGACTCCGCACGGACGGCATCCACTCACCCGCCACCGGCCCGCGCTGATTGCTGCGATTCGTGACGACGCGGGGCTGACGGGCATCCACCGCACCTTCCTTGATCACGGGGCGCAAGGAAGCGGACCGCGCAAATGCGGACTTGGGCGGTTCGGCCGCGGCGCGGTCCGGCTGGGTGGGATCGGGCCGGCGCTCGGCATTGCGGAGGGAATCGAGACTGCGCTGTCGGCGACCGCCTTGTTCGGAGTGCCCTGCTGGGCGACGCTCGGGACCGAGCGGTTCGGTATCGTCGCGCTCCCATCCGAGACGCAGGAGGTGATGCTGTTCCTCGACCATGATCCCGGCGGGCGGCGGGCGGAGGCGCTCGCACGCGAGGCCTTCGGTCATATTACGCGGGTCACGGCTCATTATCCGCCGCGGCCGGGCACCGACTGGAACGACGTGCTCCGGACGGCGGCAGACCGACAGGCGAACGGGAGAGGAGAGGAAGCGCGCCGGGGCTGACCCGGGGCGGCGATGATGCGGGCTCCGGGCCGGAGACACGCTCATGGCCAGTCTGCCACTTTTCAATTCCGAACATTCAGAACGCCCGCAGCTTGCGGCCGCTCATGCGATCCTCTCCCGCTTCCGGAGCGGTGAGCCGACCGACCGGACTGTCCTCACATCCATCTTCGAGACGGTCACCGGTCGTTCCGACGCGTCCGGTGCATGGTCAATGCGCGACGCGTTTGATGCGCTCGAGCTCGCGCAGGTCCTGTTCCTGCTGGATGCCGACTGCCCGCTCCTGCGCGGGACGCCCGCTGAGGTGCTGAAGGACCTCGAGGCCTTCGTCGACGGCCTTCCGGTCCAGAGCTACCGCTCCGAGGACCAAGTCGCTCGCCAGCAATTCTCGACGCCGCTGCCGCTCGCCTTCCTTGCCGGCCTCGCCGCAAGCCCAGGGGCCGGAGATTTCCTGCTGGAGCCCTCGGCCGGGAACGGACTGCTCGCCTGGCCTGCCCCCCGTGCCGGCGCGCGCCTGCTGCTCAACGAAATCGATGCAAAGCGCCGCTCGAATCTCGCCGACGCTTTTCCGGATGCTCAACTGTCCGGTCACGACGGCGAGCTGATCGATGATTGCCTTGCTCCGGAGTTGCGCCCGACGCTCGTGCTGATGAATCCGCCCTTCGCGCGAAGCATCGGGCGGGACGAGGACCGGTACGCTGGAGCGCGTCACCTCGCCGCCGCGTACGCGCGCCTCTCACCCGGCGGACGGCTGGTCGCGATCATGCCGGAGAGCTTCAGTCCGTTCGGGTCGGGGCGCGCAATCCGCGCGCGGGTCGACAATGCGGCTTCCCTCAGGCTCGAGGCGCTGATCGCCCCAGGAGCATTCGCCCGGCACGGAACGGGCGTCGCCGTCCGCCTGATCGTCTATGACAAGATCGAGCCGGCCGGCACGCCGGCTCACGTTAAGGTCGACACGCTCGATGCATTGCTTGGCCCGATCGAAGCGCTCGAGCCGAGGGCCGAAGCCGATACGCCAAAGATCCGCACCGCGGCTCGACCGTTCGCCCTCGTCGCCCGTCACCCCAGGCCGCTGCAGCCGGTTCCGGCTGTTCCGCTCCGCGGCGCAGCCCAGGCGGTCCCGCTCTCCTACGAAATCCTCGCCGCGCCCGCGCCTGCAGCCGAACAGGTCGGGATCTACCTGCCTTACCGACCGAGCAGGATCAGAATCCCCGGCGCCGCGGCGCACCCCACGCCGCTGGTCGAATCTATGGCCATGGGGTCGATCGCCGCGCCCACACCCGATCATGTGCCGATGCTGCCGGAGGACCTGGTCGAACGCGAGCTGCTCTCCGACGCCCAGCTCGAGACCCTTGTCTATGCGGGCTCGGCCTTCGCGCGCGATCTGCCGGGCCGTTTCATTCCTGCGCAGGAGGGATGCGACCTCGAGCCCTCGGCGGAGGGCACGGCCTACCGCTGCGGCTATTTCCTCGGCGACGGCACCGGGGCCGGCAAGGGCCGCCAGGTTGCCGGAGTCATCCTCGATCAGTGGCTTCGCGGCAACCGGCGGCACCTGTGGATCAGCAATAACGAGAGCCTGCTCGAGGACGCCCGCCGCGACTGGACGGCGCTCGGCGGGCTGGCGCTCGACATCCAGCCCTTGTCGCAGTGGAAACTTGGCGGCCCGGTCACGCTCGACTGCGGCATCCTGTTCGTCACTTATCCGACCCTGAGATCGGGCCGAGCCGATTGCACACGCCTGCAGCAAATCGTCGACTGGGCCGGTGGCGAGTTCGAGGGCGTGATCGCCTTCGACGAAGCCCACGCCATGGCCAATGCGGCCGGCGGCGAGGGAAGCCGCGGCAAGGTCAAGGGCTCGGAGCAGGGCATCGCCGGAGTCCGCCTCCAGAACCTGCTGCCGCGCGCTCGCGTGCTCTACGCCTCGGCGACCGGCGCGTCCGACGTCAACAATCTCGCGTATGCCGCGCGGCTTGGACTCTGGGGTCCGGAGACCGCCTTCGCCGACCGGGCGCAGTTCGTCGCATCGATCCG
>JBLNCZ010000029.1:0-174037 GCA_050261135.1 Bacillota bacterium | reverse complement strand
CCGCGTGCTGCACGGGTTCCCGGCGGTGACGCACGCCCCCCCTGTTCAGGGGCGCGACGGGGCGGGGCCGGGGGCCCCCCGCGGCCGGGCGCCCGCGGCTGGGAGGCAGCCGCGGGCGCCTTCTTTATTCCCCGGTCAGCTTGAATGCGGGCGAGCGCCCCTATACGGCGCCAGTCGTGAAACCCCTCGCAATCGGCACTTTGCGCTTCCGTCTTGGTTTGGTGCCGAGGTGAACCGCTACGATCCCCAGCTCGGCCGCCCGCCGGGCGCCAAACTGTTCTGCGACGTGACGCAGAGCTGGTCCGACGTCGGCGGCGGCGTCAGGACCTATCTGCTGCACAAGCGCAGGCACATCCTGGAATCGACTCCTCACAGCCATTTGATGATCGTCCCCGGCGACCGCGACGAGGTTATAACCGAAGACCGGGCGGTGACGGTCACGATCGCTTCCCCGCGAGTTCCCGGGAGCCCCCATTATCGGCTCATGCTCCGCAACCGTGCTGTGCGCGCCGCGCTCGGGCATTACCGGCCCGACCTGATCGAGTGCCAGGACGCCTACAACCTCCCGTGGGCGGCGATTGGATATCGCAAGAGGCGGCCGGAGACGGCGCTGGTTGCCGCCTACATGACGGACTTCCCGACGGTTTATGTCGAGCGGCCCTTGTCGAGGTTCCTGACCAAGCGCGTCGCCGGCCTGCTCGCCCGCGTCTGCTACGCTTATTGCGGGATCCTCTACCGCCGCTTCGATGCCGTGTTCGCGCTCAGCGAGAATGGCGGCGCGGGGAAGCTGCGCTCGCTCGGGATCGAGGGCGTCGACATCGTGCCGCTCGGCGTCGAGCTCGGCGAGTTCGGCCCGTCTCGGCGCGACCCGCGGCTGCGCCAGAAGCTCGGCCTCGCCGACGGCCAGCCGCTCCTCGTCTATGTCGGCCGCCTCGATGGCGAGAAGAAGCCGGACGTCGTGGTCGAGGCGTTCCGGCGCCTGCCGCGCTCGCTCGGCGCCAAGCTCGCGCTGATCGGCGAAGGGCCGCTCAAGGCCGAGATCGCCGAGCTGAAGGACGACCGCATCATCATGCCCGGCTACATGAAGAGCCGGGCGGAGCTCGCCCGCTGGCTCGCCAGCGCCGACATCTACGTCTCTGGCATGGCCGACGAGACCTTCGGCGTTTCGATCATCGAGGCGCAGGCGTCGGGCCTGCCCGTGGTCGGCGTCGAAGCCGGGGCGATGATCGACCGCGTCGGGGACGACGTCGGACGGCTCGGACCCGTCGGCGACACGGCGGCAATGGCGGCGAACATCGTCGCGGTGTGGAACGGCGACCGCGCGCGGATGGCCGAGCAGGCGCGCGCGCTGGCGCTGCAGTATAGCTGGGACAGCAGCATGGATGCCTTGTTCGGCCGGCTCTATCCCGCCGCCTTCGCCCGCCGCGCCGAGCAGTGCCGGATCGCTCCTGCCGCCGCGGCCCTTGCGGCCTAGGCGGTTCAAGGGGCATTCACGGTTCCAGCGGAAGAAGGACCGGAAGTGACGCGGCGTATCATCTTTGCATCTGCGGCTTTGCTGCTGTCGGTCTCGGCAGTTGCCGCTGCGCCGGCGAAAAAGAAGGCTCCGGCAAAGCCGAAGGAGTCGGCGGCCGAGCAGCTCATTCGCAACTGCAA
The DNA here is from genome assembly GCA_050261135.1 of Bacillota bacterium. Lineage (GTDB taxonomy): Bacteria > Pseudomonadota > Alphaproteobacteria > Sphingomonadales > Sphingomonadaceae > Sphingomicrobium. The sequence continues at coordinate 172,384 of JBLNCZ010000029.1, read as the reverse complement.
CGCGCACAAGTTCGAGACGGTCGTCCACCAGGTGATCGACGGCAAGCCTGCTCAGTCCAATGTGAAGCTGTGCGGCAAGGAAGGGCAGACCGACGCGGATTGGGTCGGGACGCTCAAGGATGCCGTCGAGAAGGTCACGGCCAACAAGGAAATGGCGCCCGAGGTGCGCGAGCAGATCGTGACCGCGCTGAACGCGGAGATCGCGCGCATCGAGAACCCGGCGGCGCTGGCGCCTCGCCAGTCGGCCGAAAAGACGTCCGTCCTCGACGGATTGTCGCCGCTGCCGCCGCTTCCCCAGGCGAAGCCGGCAGCCGGTTCGGCGCTGCCGCCGCCGCGCAAGACCGCTCCAGCGCCGGCAGCGGACGATTATGCCGCGCTTCCGCCGCTTCCTGCGGCGCCGACGGCGCCGACGCAGGTGCTTGCCGCCGGATCGGCCGCGTTCGGCCCCCTGCTTCCGCGGCCGCGGATGAGCTTCAGCTGCTACACGCCCGGCGTCTCGCCTGAAGGGCCGTGCACCGGCTTCACGCGCGACACTTTGGTCATAGTCCAGGCAGGAGAGGACCTTCCCGCCGGGACCAGCGTCCGCTTCGTGCGCGACGGCGAGCCCAAGGCCGATGTCGCGGTTGCGCAGCTCAGGAAGGGCAGGTCGGTCCGCTTCGCCGTCCCCACCGACGTCTGCCGCCATGCGGTCGGGGGCCGGCTCGAGCTCAAGATCGTCCGCTCCGGCCAGGAAGTCGGAACCGAAGGGCCCTTTAACCTCAGCTGCTAGCCAAGACCGCGCGGCTCGTGGCAAGGCGCGGCTCGTGGATGCGCCTTACGCAAAGCTCGAACAGCTGGAGCCCGGCATTGCGCGGGTGCTGGCGCACAACCCTTCGGCATTCACCTACTACGGCACCCAGACCTATCTCGTCGGCGAGCGCGAGCTGGCGGTGGTCGATCCCGGCCCGGACCTGCCCGAGCACCTCGACGCGCTGGAAGCGGCGATCGGCGGCCGCAAGGTGGTGGCGATCATGTGCACGCACACCCATCGCGACCACAGTCCGGCAGCGCGCCCGCTGAGCGCGCGCGCGGGTGCGCCGGTGATCGGCTGCGCGCCGCTTGCGCTGGAGACCGTCGGACCCCGCGCCGATGCGTCGTTCGACGGGGATTACCTGCCCGACCGGGTTCTCGAGGACGGGGAGGGCGTCGAGGTGGACGGCATGCCGATTACCGCGGTTGCGACGCCCGGCCACACGTCGAACCATCTGTGCTTTGCGTACCGCGACGTTCTCCTCACCGGCGACCATGTGATGGGCTGGTCGACCACCGTCGTCGTGCCGCCGGACGGCGACATGGCGGTCTACATGGCGAGCCTCGACAAGCTCCGGCGGCGGGACGACCGCATCTATTATCCGGCGCACGGCCCGGCGGTCACCAACCCGCAGCAATATGTGCGGCACCTGGTCGGCCACCGCATGCAGCGGGAGAAGCAGATCCTGACGCTGGTCCGCGAAAAGCCGCGGCCGATCCCCGACATCGTCGCTCATGCCTATCCGGGGCTGGACCCCAGGCTGGTTGCGGCCGCGGGCGGGTCGGTGCTCGCGCATCTGCTGGACCTTCAACGGCGCGGGCTCGTTGAACAACAGGGAGACGAATGGACCGCCGCCTGAACAAAGCCTTCGTGATCGCCATGGTCGCAGTGGCGCTGCTGCTCGGCCTTCTGGTCGGCGTTACGACCGGCATTGCGGACCGCATCTTCGGCGGGCCCAACCCGGAGACGATCGCCACCGCGAGCCTTCAGTCGATGCGCGCGGAGAACCGCCTGACGGTCTTCGCGGCGCGCTACGTCTCCGTGGTGACAAGCCAGGTGCAGAAGCTCGGCGGCCTCGTCAGCGCCCAGCGCACGCTGATCCTGCCCGGGGACGTTCGCTACGAGCTCGACATGTCGAAGCTGCAGCCGAAGGACGTCACCTGGGACGGCTCCAGCCGCACGCTTACGGTCCAGCTTCCGGAGGTCGAGGTTGCCGGCCCCGACATCGATATCAATGCGGTCAAGGAATATGGCGGCGGGGGCGTGCTGTCGGCGCTCACCGACACCAACCAGCAGCTCGACCAGAACAATCGCGCGCGCGCGGTCGCGGACCTGCGCAAGCAGGCGACCGCCGACGTTCCGATGCAGCTCGCCCGCCAGTCGGCGCGGGTCGCGGTCGAGCGGAGCTTCGCGATGCCGCTGCTGGCGGCGGGATTCAAGGACGTGAAGGTGGTCGCCCGCTTCCCGACGGACGGCAATGACGTACCTAGCTATATCACCGGTTCGACCCCATATGAGGAAGCGATCAAGGAAGCGGAGCGCCGCCGCGCGGCCGAAGGGCAGAAATGACCGTCCAGACCAGCAGTCTCAAAGGGCTCGACCTCCTTGGCGAGATCGAGCGGCTGAAGCGCGAGCGCAACGCGGTCATCCTCGCCCATTATTACCAGAAGCCGGAAATCCAGGACCTGGCGGACTTCGTCGGCGACAGCCTCGATCTGTCCCGCAAGGCCGCCGCGACCGACGCCGACGTCATCGCCTTCTGCGGCGTCCGCTTCATGGCCGAGACGGCGAAGATCCTCTCGCCCGAAAAGACGGTGATCCTGCCCGACATGGACGCCGGCTGCAGCCTCGAGGACAGCTGCCCGCCCGACCAGTTCGCCGCCTTCCGCGCAGCGCACCCGGACCATATCGCGCTGACCTACATCAACTGCTCGGCCGCGGTGAAAGCGCTCAGCGACATCATCGTCACTTCGAGCAGCGCGGGCGTCATCCTCGACCAGATTCCGAAGGACCAGAAGATCATCTTCGGCCCCGACCGGCACCTCGGCGGCTATCTGGCGCGCAAGACGGGGCGCGAGCTGCTGCTGTGGCCCGGCATCTGCATCGTCCACCAGGCGTTCAGCGAGACGGAGCTTCTCAAGCTAAAGGCGGAGCACCCCGATGCGCCGGTCGCGGCGCATCCCGAATGCCCGCCGCACATCGTCGAGCATGCGGACCTCGTCGGCTCGACCAAGGCGATCCTTGACTTCGCGCTGAGCACGGACGCCGACACGATCCTTGTCGCGACCGAGCCGCACATCATCCACCAGATGGAGAAAGCGGCGCCGCACAAGACCTTCATTGGCGTTCCGGGCGGCGACGGGAACTGCAATTGCAACATGTGCCCGTACATGGCGCTGAACACGCTCGAGAAGCTCTACGTGGCGCTGCGCGACCTCGAGCCGAGGATCGAGCTGAGCCCTGAGGTCATGGACCGCGCGCGCGTGCCGCTCGAGCGGATGCTGGAGATGGCCGGGCGAACCGTCGGCCAAGGCGACGTAGGAAAGCCGATCGTCGAGGATTCCCAGGGCGGAGTCCCGCCTGAAGAGATCGACCCGGCAATCAGCGGAGACTGAACGGCCGCGCGCGCGGCCGCCGCGGCTTAATTGCCGCTGTTCGTCTGCGGATCGTTGGCGGGAGCGGCCTGGTTGCTCGCCGAAGAGCTGGCCGGAGCGGGGACTTCCACCACGTGGCAGACCCGCATGATGCGCGAATAGGGATTGTCGTTCTCTTCGCACACCCGCTTCTTGATCGTCTGCGGCTTGGCCTGCTGCTGAGCCTGGTTCGTCGCCGGCGCGGTCTGCGGGCTTTGCGCGGCGGCGGGAACGCTCACCACACTGGCGATCGCCAGCGCGATCAGATATTTTGACATCGGATTCTCCGTGGGGAAATCGGTGGGCGTCTTAACCGGGATTAGTGTTCCAGCCTAGTAGGTTTCGATGAACGCCCGATGACAGCCGCCGAGCGGCACTGGCGTCGGGCGGGCGGTTGAGGAGGACCACGAATGCGCAATGTTCGCTGCCGGCGTCTGGCACTGGCATGTGCCGCAGCCATGCTTGTGCCGTCCGGTGCCGGGGCAGCCCAGCCGCTGATTGCGAGCCAGTTCCCGGCGCGGGTGCTGGCGGCGCATAACGCGGAGCGTGCGGCCCTAGGCCTGCCGCTGGTCGTTTGGGACAATGAGCTCGGGACCGCGGCGGCGGCCTATGCGACGCAAATGGCTTCGACGGGCATCTTCGCCCACTCCGACCGGCACGCCCGCCGCGGGATTGGCGAGAACCTCTGGTTCGGCACGCATGGCGCGTACCCGGTGGAATCGATGGTCGGCGCCTGGGCTTCGGAAAAGCGCATGTTCGCGCCCGGGATCTTTCCGAACGTCAGCCGCAACGGCAACTGGATGGACGTCGCCCACTACACGCAGATGATCTGGCCGGCGACGCAGCGGATCGGCTGCGCGCTCGCCTCCACCCGCCAGTATGACTATCTCGTCTGTCGCTATTCGCCGGCCGGGAATATCGACGGCAAGCCCGTTCCCTGAGCCGCCGCCTCCGCGGTTAACAGCAGCAGCAGCGCACCTCTGCGGAGCAACGGCCTGCCGTTACTCGCTTGCCCTCCGAAACATGGTGCAGACACATTCGTTGGTGAGGCGAAACAGAGGAATTGGTGATGAAAACCGTATCCAAATTCATCGGCGCTGCGGCGCTTGCAACCATGGCGGCGACCTCGGTCTCCGCGCCTGCTGACGCGACCACGCGGCACCGCCACCATTATTACGGGCGCACCGCCTACAAGCACAAAGTCTGCCGCCGCTCGCCGGCGGTGACAGGCACGGTCGTCGGCGGCGTCGCCGGCGCGGTCGTCGGGCACAGCCTGCTCGGCCACGGCCTCCTCGGCACGGCGGCCGGTGCGGTCGGCGGCGCGGTCGCGGGCGGCGCGGTCGACCGCAGCATGACCGCCCACTACCGCTGCTACTACACGCGCTAAGCGCTGAGGCGGGCGGTGCCCGCTTATCCTGGAACACGGCCCCGCGAGCGCCTCGTTGCGCTCGCGGGCGTCGCGCTGGTGCAGCTCGGGCTCGGCGCGGCGCTTCTGAGCGGCTTCCGGGTCGACGTGCTCCGCCGCAACGAGCTCATCTCGCGACTGGTCGAAATCACGCTTCCGCGCGTGCCGCCGCCGCCGTCTCCGGTCGTGCATGTTCGCCCTGCTGATAGGCACAGCGCCGCTGGGCCCAAGGCGCTAGCGAAGCCGCTCGGCGGCTCTCCGGGGCCGCTGCCGGCCCATTCGCCGCCGGCGCCGGCGCCGATTGTCTCGCTCAGGCCGTCTGCGCCGCCTTCCGGCGGGGGCAGCGGCAACGGGCCGGCGGCCGGCAGCGGTGCCGGCGGGGGTACGGGCGGGCAGGGCTTTGGCGCCGACGACGAGGGCGGCACCGACCTCGTGCAGATCGCCGGCGCGATCCTTCCTTCGGACTATCCGCGCGACCTGCGCGAGCGTGGCATCGGCGGGCGCGTGAGCATGGTCTTCACCGTCGGTCCGAGCGGCCGCGTGACGAGTTGCACGATCACGCGCTCGAGCGGCGTGCCGGAGCTGGATGGGCTGACCTGCCGCCTGATCGAGCAGCGCTTCCGCTATCGTCCGAGCACGGACCGCTACGGCCGCCCGATGGCGGACGAAGTCGAAGGCGAGCACGACTGGGTCGCGCGCTAGCCGCGGCCGGTCACTTCCCCTTCGATCATCCGCGTGCCCGGATGATGCTTGTCGAGGTGCCGCTTGATCATCTTGAGGTTGCGCGTGTTGGAGCGGAAGAAATAGTCGGGGATCGCCCCGACCCACGGGATCAATCCGAGCAGCCAGTCGACCCCGACATTTCCGGCCATCCGGGTCAGCTGCCATTTCGACATGCCGATGTTGCGCCCTTCCCAGACGATGTAGGCGCCGAGGGCGGCGGCGGCGATATCGCCCACCACCGGCACCACGTCGAGGATGACGTCGAGGCCGATCGGCTTGTTCAGCCCGGGAATCACGAACAGCCGCTCGAGCAGCTTCTCCATCGCTTCGACGCGCTGCCGGACCGACTCGGGGTCGGTTCCGACGCTCGGGAATGGCAGGTCTTCGATCCGCATCTCTCTAGTCGCCGCTGGAGGGCTTCGCCTCCAGGTCCGTGAGCGTGTGGCGAGCGTAACGGTTCCCGGCAAAGTTGAGGATCCGCGGGGAAACGAGGGACCAGCGGACCGGCGCGGTGATCGGAATGAACAGCTGCCCGTCGTCGATCCGCGCCGCGGCCTGCACGAGGAGGGCGTAGCGCTGCGCCGGGACCGGGGTCTGGCGGGCGCCGTCCATCAGCTGGTCGGCCTGCTCGTCGCACAGGGGCACGAAGGTGCAGCGGAAGCGGCGAACGAACCAGGCGGGCGCGGGCGATGGCGCGACCTCGTCGACCAGCGCGAAGTCGGCCGCCTGGGCGCTCTCGGCCCGGCTGACGGTGAAGCCGAGCGCGCCCCAATTGCGCTGCAGCAGCTGGAACAGCAGGTTCGCTCCGGGGCCGTCCGGCAGGGCGACGCGAATGGCCGGCTGGGCCTTGGCGAAGAGCCGCTTGGCCTCGGCTTGAAGGCCCGGCAGGCGATCGGCGTAAGCGGTCGCGGTCCATGCCGGAACGGCCGGCGGCGGGACGCCGTCGAGGCCCGGCTGGAGCAAGGTGGCGCGAGGCGTCAGCCCAGGGACGGCGAGCGCCGCAACCAGAGCGTCGCGGTCGATCGCCTGGCTCAGCAGCCGGCGCACCTCGGGCTTGTCGAGCGGCCCGCCGGAACGCGTCGGGACGAGGCCGAACAGGCCGGAAGCGGGATCGAAGCGCAGGCTTCCGCGCGGCAGGTTGGCGCGCTCGGCGGCGGGCAGGTCGACGAAGGTGCCGCCGAGCACCATGTCCGCCTTGCCCGCGGCGAAGGCACCGATCGCGTCGGCGGCCTGCGCCCCGGCCAGCAGCACTTCCTCGCGGCTGGTGGTCTCGTCGTCGGAGGAGACGATCTCGCGGGTGAGCTCGACGCTCCCCTCGGGGCCCGCGGCGGCGCGGAAGGGGCCGCTTCCGCCGCCGCTGCGAAGGATCGCCATCTGCGGCTGGGCAAGCAGCGAAAGCAGGTCGGGGCGGGGGGCGATGAGGCTGATCTCAATCACCCGGTCTGTCATCGCGACGATGTCCTCGACCGCGCCGAACTGCTCCTTGAGGCTGTTCATGCTCCGCGGCGCGATCTCGCGCTTGAGGATGCGGGCGACCTGCTCGGCGGTGATCTTCTTGCCGTCCGGCCAGCTCGCCGACGCGAGGCGGAAAATGTAGCTGAGCCCGTCGTCGGTGACCGTCCATCGCTCGGCGAGGCCGCCGACGATATTGCCGCCGGCATCGAACTGAACGAGCCCCTGCGCGGCGCTGGAGAGCAGGACTTCGTCGGGCCGGCTGAGCGGTCCCAGCGCGGGGTCGCGAAACTTCGGAGCGCCGCCGATGACGAGGACCTTGGGCGCGCCCTCCGGCTCCTTGCGGCAGCCCGCCGTGCCGGCAAGCGCGGCAAGCATCAGCACGGCCAGGATGCGGCGCATGGGACCCGGGTTTACCCGCAAGCGGCCATTCAGCAAGTCTCTGGATAAATAGCCGGGACTGTTTTACTGGAGTAAGGCAGTTGGGCGAGTCCGCCGCGAGGTGAAGTTGGCTGAGAGGGACGGAATCTGGACCCGCGGCGGCGTACCGGTCGAGGAACTGCCGGATCCGTTCGCGCCGCAGCCCAGCCCCGCCGACACGCTCGATCAAGGACAGCTCGAGCTCGACCTCGGCCCGCGCAAGCGGCGGCGGTGGCCGATCTATCTTTATTCGGTGACGGCGGTGGTGCTGCTGACGCTCGTATGGCTCGTCTTCACCGCGCCGCTGTCGCGCGCGCTCGAGCCGCTGCAGGACCCGGCGCTGCTGCTCGAGTCAGCCGACGGGCATGCGATCGCGCGGCGCGGGGCGATCAAGGAAGCGCCCGTGGACGTGGCGAAGCTCGACCCGCTGACGCCCGCGGCGTTCGTCGCCATCGAGGACCGGCGCTTCTATCGCCATTGGGGGATCGACCCGCGGGGCATCGCCCGCGCGCTGGTCGCCGACCTTCGCGGCGGCGGCGTGCGCGAAGGCGGGAGCACGATCACGCAGCAGCTCGCCAAGACCAACTTCCTGTCCGGCGACCGGACGATCAAGCGTAAGGCGCAGGAAGTGATCATCGCCTTCTGGCTCGAAGCCTGGCTGACCAAGCAGGAAATCCTCTCCCGCTACCTGTCGAGCGTCTATTTCGGCGACGGCGTCTACGGCCTGCGCGCGGCCGCCCACCATTATTTCAACCGCGATCCGGAGCGGCTGACACTCGCGCAATCGGCGATGCTCGCAGGAATGGTGCAGGCGCCCTCGCGGCTTGCCCCGACGCACAATCTCGCCGGTGCGCAGAAGCGCAGCGAGCTCGTGCTGAAGGCCATGGGCGACACGGGCGTGATCAGCCGCTCGCGGGCGGAGTCGGTCCGGCCGGCACGGCCGGTGGTGAAGGTGTCGCACGTCCCGACCGGCTCCTATTTCGCCGACTGGGTGACGCCTTACGCGCAGCAGGCGCAGCCGCCGGACTTCGGCGAGGTGAAGGTCCGCACCACGCTCGATTCCACGCTCCAGCGCATCGCCGAACGCGCGGTGGGCCGCGTCCCGGCGGGTGCGCAGGCGGCGCTCGTCGCGATGCGCCCGGACGGCCGCGTGGTGGCGATGGTCGGGGGCGAAAGCTACAGGGAGTCGCCGTTCAACCGCGTGACCCAGGCGCGGCGCCAGCCCGGATCGGCCTTCAAGCTTTTCGTCTATCTCGCCGCCTTCCGCGCAGGATGGACGCCGGACAGCATGATCGACGACAAGCCGATCACCATCGACGGCTGGACGCCTGAGAATCACGACCGGGTCTATCGCGGCAGGATCACGCTCCGCGAAGCCTTCGCCCGGTCGAGCAACGCGGCGACCGTTCGGCTGGCGGAGGAGGTCGGCCGGAACAACGTGATCCGCGCCGCTCGCGACCTCGGAATCACGACGCCGCTGCCGGACAAGCCGAGCATCGCGCTCGGCACCGCGGGCGTCAGCCTGCTCGAGCTCACCTCGGCCTATGCGGCGATCGCCAGCGGCCATTATCCGGTGGTTGCGCGCGGCCTTCCCGATGCACCGCAGCCCGAGGGCTTCTCGGCCTTCTTCCGAAGCGGCGGGACGATCGATCGGCGGCGCGACCAGGCGCCGATGCTGGACCTGCTCTATGCCGCGGCGAACAACGGCACGGGGCGCCGCGCGGCGCTGTCGGTGCCCACCTTCGGCAAGACCGGAACGACGCAGGAGAACCGCGACGCGCTGTTCGTCGGCTTCGCGGGCGACCTGGTCGTCGGCGTGTGGGTCGGCCGCGACGATAACGGCTCGCTAGGGCGAGTGAGCGGGGGCACGGTGCCGGCGCAGATTTGGCGCAGCTTCATGACGTCCGCCCTGTCGGTCGATCGCGCGCGTGGGCCCGACCTGCCTGGCGTGTTCGGCGCACAGCGGACCGAGCCCAAGCGGCTCCAGAGCCCGCTTCCGCCCGAGTGGAGCAATGCGACCAAGCCGATGCGGGACCTCGCCGATCGTCTCCGCGAAATCCTCGGCTCGGGATGATCCGCGAAAGTTCATTCGCGAAGCCGCGTTTTTAAACATTCCTCAACCAGTCTCCGCCAGATTCCGGCTCAACCTTCGCGAGTGCTTTGCGCAGGTGATTTATTTCGATGAGCCATGTGGGAGACCTGAGATGGCCAAGTTTCTGAAGCTGATTAAGAATGACAAGGGCGCGACCGCCATCGAGTATGGCCTCATCGCCGCGCTCATCGCCGTTGCTGCCATCGGTGCGATGCAGGGCATCGGCAACAAGCTGAATTCGACGTTCAACAACGTCTCGAATTCTCTCAACTAATCGCTCCGTTGAGGTGGGAGAAGCGGCGGTGCCTCCGGGCGCCGCCGCTTTTCTTTTGTCCTAACGCTGCTGCGGGACCGCGGCGGGCGGCGGTGGGCTGATGTCCGTCGGCGGGGCGGTCGGGGCCGGCGTCGCATAGAGCGGCGCGTTGGCCGGAGTCACGTTCGGGTTCGATCCGACCCGGTGGACGATATGCGGCGTGACGATGATGTAGAGCTCGGTCTTCGAGCGCGTCGTCCGCTCGTTGCGGAAGGCGAGGCCGACCAGCGGGATGTCGCCGAGCAGCGGGATCTTCGATTTGGTGCTGATCGTCTCGTCCTGCGTGAGGCCGCCGATCACGAATGAATCGCCGTCGCGGACGGTGGCCGAAGTCTCCGCTTCGCGCTGGCTGATCGTCGGATAGCCCTGGCTGGTTCCGGTCACGCTCGAAACCACCGCGAAGACGTGGCTGGACACCCAGCCGTCGCCGCTGACGCGCGGCGCGATCTGGAGCGTCACGCCGACGTTCACATATTGCACCTGCTGCGAGACGCCGTTGACGCCCGACAGCGCGATCGAGGTGAGGATCGGCAGGGCGTCGCCGGTGATGATCTTCGCCGTCGATCCGCTCTGCGCCGAAATGCGCGGCCGCGAGACGATGCGGCCGTTGCCCTTGGAAATCTGGGCGTACAGGGCCGCCTGGAACTGCGTGCTGGTGAGGTGCGATCCGGCGGGAACGCCGGGCGGAATGAACTGGCCGGTCTGGAAGGTGACGACTCCCAGCTGGCCGTTGGCGTTGTTGAAATCGAGTCCGAGCGCCTTGAGGCCCTGCTCGGTCAGCTCGACGAATTGCGTCTCGAGGACGACGCTGTCGACGGGAATGTCGATCGCGGCGATCATCGCCTTCATCTGCGCGATCCGCTCGGGCGTGCCCTTCAGCCACACTGCGTTGAGGCGCCGGTCGATGCCGATATTGGCGTCGATCGACTGGCCGAGCGGGTCGTCGTTGGCGCCCGGCGCCTGCGTCTGCGCCTGCGGCTGGTAGGTGTTGCCGGTGAGGCTGTTCGATCCGAACGCAGGCTCGCTCGGGATGAAGACGTCGTTCGACTTCACCGTCTGGCCGTCGGTCAGCAGGCCGACGACCTCGGACACGTCGGCATATTTGAGGAGCACGAGCGCATAGCTTTCCGGCGGCTCGTAGGCCGGGGGCAGAGGCGCCGGCCCGAGCGCCGCGCCGGCGTCGGCGGCTTCCGCGGGGTTGTAGTCGTTGCTCCTGACCGTGACCTCGATGCTCTTGTCGCCGGTCTGCGCGGCGGAGAAGCTCGCCGCCTTCGTCGCATCGAAACGGACGATGAGAATGTCCTGGACCTGCTGGAACTCGAGGTTGCGGACCAGCCCTTTCATGTCGCGCGGCTGGACAGCCGTGCGCCCGCGGGTCGTCGACGCGAAGCCGAGGCCCGGCTGGTTGGGCGGGCCCATGGCGGTTGCATAGGTGGTCGCGGTCGGATCGAAATCGAACTCGAACCGGGACTCGCTCGCGGATTCGTTCAGCAGCTTGATGCCGGTGAGCACCACCGGATAGGTCGGCGGCCGGGTGATCGGCTTGAATTGCTGCGCCGCGGCCGGAGCGGAAGCCAGCGCCAGAGCGGCGAAGAGCAGAGCCCAAAGCGCGTGCGCCGAGCCGCGCGCGAAGTGCAAAAAGGCACTCAAGGCTTTTCCCCGCCCCATGAAGTTACGGACATTACAGGAAAATCACGTGACCCAAAGATGAATGTGCGGGCGTCGTTGGACGCCCGCACAAACATTAACTCGGCACAATCTTAGAAGTCGGTGGTGCCGATCGGCGTGCCGTTGCCCGTCGGTCCGTCGTAGCCGACAACGCCGGTGCACAGATAGGTGCCGCCGCAGCTGCCGTTGCTTCCGCTCGTCACGTCATTGAGCGAGCCGGTGTGGGCATATTCGGAACCCGGCGACGCAGCGCTGCCGAGCGCGTAGATGCTGCCGATGATCGGAGCAGCGACGCTCGTTCCGCCGAACACCATCCAGCCCGAACGCTTGGCGGTGACCGGACCGTAGACCGCGACACCCGTGTTCGGGTCGGCGATGGCGGAGACGTCAGCGACGGTGCGGCGAGCGCAGCCCGTGTCGGTCTGCCACGTCGGCTTCGTGATGTAGGCGCTGCAGCCGCTGCCCGCGCCGTTCCACACGGTTTCGGTCCAGCCGCGGGCGTTCGACGCCTTGAGCAGGCTGGTGCCGCCGACGGCAGTCACGTCATGCGCTGCAGCCGGGAACTCGACTCCATAGCCATTGTCGCCCGAGCTCACGGTAACCGCGATGCCGCGTGCGACCGGGCTATTGTAATGGCTCTCGTAGCTGGCTTCCGAGCTGAACTCGGAACCGCCGTAGCTGTTCGAGATCGCCACGACGCCGGGCGTGTTCGCGGCCGTGTCGACCGCCGTCATCAGGTTCGTGAAAGAGCTGGTGCTCGCCTGGACGAGAAGGATTTTGCAATCCGGGCAGATTGCGCTCGCCATGTCGAGGTCCAGCGCCTGCTCCTGATCCCAACCAGTGTCGGTGCGGGGATAATTGCCCTGCTGGCCGTTCTGGTTGACCTTCTTGAAGCAGCCGTTCGCGGTGGTGCAGGCCGGAATGCCGTACTGCGCGCGATAGGTGTTCATGTCCTGCTCGGCATTCGGATAGCCGTAGGCATCGACGATCGCGATCGTCTTGCCGGCTCCGCCGCTGCTCGGCAGGCTGTAGGCGCTCCGCAGGTCGCCCGGGCCGTAGCCGGAGGGAACCGCGTTGCGGGTCACGTTGGGTTTGCCGTCGATGATGTTGCCGCGCGCGTCGGTGACGACCTTGGCGAAGCAATGCGCCGTGCCGGGCAGCGAGATCCTGCCGCACACGGACAACGCATAGACTCGACCATAGCGTTCGAGCTGAAGCGTATTGGCTGGCGCCGTCGACGCCGCCCCAACACCGAGCAGTGTTGCGAGCGCAACCGCGCCCAACTTCCATATTTTCATGCTGGTACCCCTCTAACTGTCCCCCACCCGAAGAGGATGCTGACGGCAAGGGGTGAAAAATCAAGCAGCAGCAGCAGCAAAGCTGCTCATCGATCCTCGACTCGTCGCAAAATAAAGGCGCTCTGTCGTTACCGAAGTAAATAAGCCGCGGGTGTATCCGACTGGTTTCCTGCGCTTTTTTGGTTAACCTCGCGATTGCCCTTATCGAAAGTGAGTGCCACCTTCGACCCATGGGGAGGAAGGTCGCACTGGGGGTGTTCGCACTGCTCGCATGGCCGGGCCCGGCCCGCTCCGCCGCGCCTATCTACGATCCCGTCGCGCTCAACGTCGGCGTCAGCTGCAGGTGGGAGCGGAGCTGCCAGCAGCGCCAGCTGAAAGCCATGGCCAGGGCCCGCGATTATGTAGCGCGAGCGCACCCGCCGTTGTGGCGCATCCATCTTTGCAACCGGAACGCGCGGCGCGGCACGGCGCGAGTCGACTGGATCGGGTTCAACGGCTGCATCCGCAACCAGAAGCTCGCGCAGCCCCTTTCGCGCGGCAGATGAACTCTCGGCAAGGGCCGGAACGGCGCTGAGTCCCGCTCGTTCTTCGGGCGAGGACGGAAGAAGCCAATGACCGCGAAGAAATCCGAATTCCCGAAGGATAAAACGGAACGCGAGCGGCGCAGGAACCTGACCGACCGCGAAGTCGAGGAGCTCGAGCTCGCCGGCGGAGTCGAGGGCGGGATGCAGGCGGGAAGCGCCGGCGGCCCGAATGCTGGCGAAGCGCAGGAAGCGGGGCCGCGGGGCGCAGGCGCGCGCAAGCCGACCGGCCGCTGAAAGGGCCGTACCGCCTTGCGCGAAACCGCCGCGCCGGAAACCCTCGTGCCGAACCGCCGCTCTAACGGGAGATGATCCGCGTCGTCGCCTTGAAGAAAGCCGTGCTCGCGGGTCTTGCCGGCGCCGCGGCGATGGAGGTCTTCTCGTTCGTCGCGACCAGGGCCGGGCTGCCGGCCGTCGACCTGGTCAACGAGCTCAGCACGGTCGAATTCGACCACATGCCCGTCGTCGCCAACGCCGCCGGCCTGCTCGCCCATCTCAGCATCGGCGTTTGCTGGGCGGTCTTCTACGCATTCTTCTTCTGGGGCCGCTTCCGTTTGCGGCCGGTGGTGCAGGGCCTGTTGTTCGCGATCCTTCCCGCGACGCTCGCGATCCTGGTCGTCTATCCCGAGCTTTCGCTGATGAAGGCGCACTCGGCGCTGCTCACGCTCGACCTGCGGACCTTCTTCGCGCCGATCAGCTGGTCGACCGTTGCGAGCCTGGTCGTCAGCCATGCGCTGTTCGGAGTGACCGTCGGCCTCATCTATCGCCGGCCGGTCGGATATGCGGTCGGGCACAGGCCCGCCCCGCCGCTGCCGCGACGGCGCAGCGACGCTCACGGGAAGCGGCGCGAAAATTCCGCCGCCTTCATGTTCGCGACGGGGATCGAGTGCAGCTACCCGACGATCGAGAACGGCCGCTGGCGCCGCGACGAAATGGACTCCACCCGCCATTACGAATTCTGGGAGGAGGACCTGGCGCTCGCGCGCGAGATCGGCATCACGCACATCCGCTACGGCCCGCCGCTGCACCTGATCTTCGAGGGACCGGGGCGGTATGACTGGGACTATATCGACCCGCAGATGGAAGTGCTGCGGGACCATGGGCCCGAGCCGATCATCGACCTTTGCCACTTCGGGCTCCCGGCGTGGCTCGAGAACTTCCAGAACGGGGAGATCGCGCGGCCGCTTGCCGAATATGCCGACGCCTTCGCCGAGCGCTTCCCGTGGGTCCGCTTCTACACGCCCGTCAACGAGATGTACGTCTGCGCGCGGATGAGCGCGCTCGACGGCTTGTGGAACGAGCAGCTGCGCGACGAGGGCGCCTATGCGCGCGCGGCGTGGAACCTCGCCAACGCCAGCATCGCGATGAGCGATGCGATCCTCAAGCGCCGCCCCGACGCCATCCTCATCAACAGCGAAAGCAGCGAATTCTACCAGCCCTGCTGCCCCGACCCAGAGGTGCAGAAGATCGCCGAGGCCGCGAACGAGCGGCGCTTCCTCCCGCTCGACCTCATCTTCGCCCATCCGCTCAGCACCGACATGCACGACCTGCTCCGCTCGCAGGGAGTCGACGACAAAGACATCGCGAGGCTGGCGCAGCGCAGCGTGCCGCGCCGCTCGATACTCGGCGTCGATTATTACGAATGGAACGAGCGGCTGATCGACCGCGACGGCCACGCACGCGCGCTCGGCGAATTGTTCGGCTGGTATGTGATCGCGGACCAATATTGGCGCCGCTACCGCCGGCCGATGATGCACACCGAAACCAACAAGATGGACGCCGAAGGGGCGTCCCGCTGGCTGTGGCGGCAGTGGCACAACGTCCAGCTGCTCGCGCGCGCCGGCGTGCCCCTCGTCGGCTTCACCTGGTACAGCCTCACCGACCAGATCGACTGGAGCAACGCGATGAGCGAGGCGGTCGGGCTCGTCTATCCGGTCGGCCTGTTCGACCTCAATCGCGAGCCGCGCATCGTCGGCCTCGCCTACAAGCACCTCATCGACATGTACCGCGACGAGCCGGGCTATCGCGAGTGCAAGGCATTGAAGGAGATCATGGGCTGATGGCGGGATTCCTCGACGCTCACGGCTACGATCCTGGGCCGAGCCAGCGGCCCTACCTGTCCGGCGCGCTGTCCGGAGTCCTCGCGACCATTCCGGCGATCGCGGTTCTCGTCGCCTTCGGCTCGCTCAAGGTGGAAGCGGAGATACTTGGCCTGTCGCGTCTGGTGACGATCGTGATCGGCTGGGGCGTAATGGCGATCGCGGGCGCCGCCTATGCCCGTTTCTTCGGCCGCGGCGCGAACACGGTGCGCAGCGGCTGGATCTTCGGAATGTCGTTCGGTTTCGCCTTGTGGGCCGCGGGCGCAGTGCTGATCCTGCCCATCCTCAGCGGCGGCCGCGCGCCGGCGGGGACCGCTGCAGCAGGGCTTGCCCTGTCGCTGATCGTCTGGGGCGCGGCCGTCGGAATCCTTGTCCCCTTCGTCCACCGGCCGCTGCACGAAAGCATCGAAAGCGCCGCCAAGAGCGCGGACGTCGGACCCAACGCGGCGGCGGAGAAGAATGGCCCGCTGAAGCAACGGCAGAAGGCAGGCGCCTGAACTAGCGGACGCGCTCGCGCATCAGCTCGACGATGTGCAGCGCCCTGCGCCCGGAGTTGAGCTCGATCTGCTCGCGGCAGCTGAACCCGTCGGCAACGATCGCGGTTTCGCCGGGCAGCTCGCGAACGCGGGGCAGGAGCAGGCGTTCGCCGATCGCGCGTCCCGTCTCGAACGTCTCCTTCGCCATTCCGAACGCGCCGGCCATGCCGCAGCAACCCTGCGCCGGCCGCTCGACCTCCAGGCCGAGGCGATCGAGCAGCGCCTGCTCGCCGGCGAACCCGATCACCGCGTGATGGTGGCAGTGCGGCTGGAGGAGCGCGGGCCCGCCGCCGACGAAGCCAGGGAAGCGGTCGATCTCCGCCGCGATGAAGTCGGCGATATAGCGCGCCTGCTTCGACAGGCGCCGCGCATCGGCATTGTCGGGGAAGAGGTTGAGAAGCTCGTCCTTGAACACCGACGCGCATGCCGGCTCGACGACGAGCACCGGCGTCCCGGCATCGATCTCGTCGCGGAGCGCTTCGAGGATCCGCCGCAGCCTGTGCCGCGCCTCCCTGAGGAAGCCCCAGTCGTAGAGCGGCCGCCCGCAGCAGAGCTGGCGCGACGGAATGGCAACGTCGAAGCCGGCGCGCGCGAGGAGCTGCGTCGCCGCGATCAGCGTCTGGGGGCGGAAATTGTCGTTGAACGTGTCGGGCCACAGGAGGACGCGGTCTCCGCCCATCCCCCTCGTTCGCTCACGAAACCAGCTGCGGAAGGTTTGCGACGCGAACCTCGGCACGCGCGCTTCGCGATGGATGCCGGCCAGCGATTTGGCGAGCGGCGATCGCGCGACGGCGTTGGCGAGAGCGGGCGCCGACGAAGCGAGCCGGGACCAGCGGTCGATGAAGGCGGTCGCATAGGCCGAGCGCGGCCGCCGCCTGTGCGCATAATGGTGAGCGCGGAACTCGGCCTTCCAGCTCGCCACGTCGACCCCGACCGGGCAATCGGCCTTGCAGCCCTTGCAGGCGAGGCACAGCGAAAGCGCGTCCTCGACCGCGGCGCTGTTCCAGCCGTCCGCGATCACTTCCCCGCGCGTCATTTCGTGGAGCAGGTGCGCGCGCCCGCGCGTGCAGTGCTTCTCCTCGCCCGTGACGAGATAGGACGGGCACATCACTTGCTCGCCGACATGCCGGCGGCGGCATTTTCCGACCCCGACGCAGCGCGTCGTCGCCCGAGCGAAGGAGCCGCGGTCGTCGGGATAAGCGAACCAGGTCTCAAGCGGCCTGGGCTCGTAGCCGAGGCCGAGGCGAAGGTTGGAGTCGATCGGGAGCGGGTCGATCGCCTTGCCCGGGTTCAGCCGGTTCGCAGGGTCCCAGATCGCCTTGAACTCACGGAATGCCTGGACGAGCTCGTCGCCGTACATGATGCGCAGGAGCTCGGCGCGCGCCTGTCCGTCGCCATGCTCTCCTGACAGCGACCCGCCGAAGCGGTGCACGAGCTGCGCCGCCTCGCGCATGAACTGGCGATAATTCGCCAAGCCCTGTTCGGTGTGGAAATCGAAATCGATCCGGCCGTGGGTGACCCCGTCGCCGAAATGGCCGTATAGCGCGGCGGTGTAGCCGTGCCCGGCGATCAGCCTGTCGAGCTCGCGCAGATAATCGCCGAGCCGGTCGGGCGGGACGGCGCTGTCTTCCCACCCCGGCCAGTGCGCGGGGCCGTTAGGAACGAACGCGGTCACTCCAAGCGCCGCTTCCCGCGCTTCCCAGATGCGCTGCTGCCGGCGCGGATCGGAGACGAACGCGGTACGCCCGCCGGTGCGGGCCTTCTGCACCTTGCGGCGGACATTGGCCTCGGCTTCCTCGAGCGTGTCGCCGCCCGCCTCGACGATGAGGAAGCCGCGCCCCGGCGGAAAGGCATCGACTCCCGACACCGCGCTCGAGCGCACAATCGCGTCGTACATGCGCCCGTCGAAGCCCTCGATCGCGTCGAGGTCCTGCTCGAGCAGCGCCGGAACCGCATTCGCCGCGGCGTAGACGTCGTCGAACGACAGCAGGCCGAGCGCCTTGCACTTCGGGCGGGGGACGAGGCGAACCTCGGCCTCGAGCAGGATCACGCAGGTGCCCTCGGTCCCGGTCACCGCGCGCGCCACGTTGAAGTCGGTGCCGGGGAGCAAGGCATCGAGATTCTCGAACCCCGAGACGAGCCGCGGGATCTTCGGAAACCGTTCCTCGATCAGCGCGCCATAGCGGTCGCGCAACGCAACCAGCGCGCGGTAGATGTCGCCGCGGCGGCCGATCTCGTCCGTCGCGCGGTCGAGGCGCGGAGTGGGGCCGAGCTCGAGCTGCAGCCCGTCGTAGGTGAGCGCGACCAGCCGCTCCACATTGTCCACCGTGCGGCCCCATTTCACCGAGTGCACGCCGCAGCTGTCGTTGCCGATCATGCCGCCGAGCGTGTTGTGATCGTGCGTCGCCGGGTCCGGCCCGAACGTCAGTCCGTGCGCCGCCGCGCCGTCGCGCAGCCGGTCGAGGATACAGCCGGGCTCCACGCGCGCGGTCCGGTTGAGCGGATCGATCTCGAGCACGCGGTGCAAGTGCCTCGAGAAGTCGATGCACACCGCGACGTTGCAGCCCTGGCCGGCGAGGCTGGTTCCGCCGCCGCGCGCGACGATGGGCGCGTCGTGCGCGCGGCAGATGGCGACCGCCTCGACCGCCTCCTCGCGGCTGCGCGGATAAACGACGCCGAGCGGCACCTGGCGGTAGTTCGAGGCGTCGGTCGCATAAAGCGCCTTCCCCTCCGCGCTGAAGTCGGCCGCGGCGCCGAGCCTCTTCTCGAAATCCGCCTGCAACGCACGCGCGGCGTCCGCCGAATAGCGGTCCCATTCACGCAGCACCTGCCCGTCGGGGGCACGCGTGGCGAGCCGAGGCTCGCCCGTCATCACACCAGCTCGCGCACCGTGTCGGAGGCGAGGGTAAGCGCGGTCTTCATCGCGTGCGGCGTGCCCTTGGCGAGCGATTCCGCCATGTGCATCGCCTGCTTCACTTCGATCTTCGGCGGCATCGGAGGCTCATAGGGATCGACCACCGCCTCGATGAGGCAAGGCCCCGGCGCCGCGAGCGCATCGCGAAGCTGGTCGCCGCAGCGCGTCGGGTCCTCGATGCGGACGCTCGCAATCCCGCAGCCTTCGGCAACGCGTACGAAGTCGATCGGCTCGAGCTCGCAGCCATATTCCGGGTTGCCGAGGAAGACCATCTGCTCCCATTTGATCTGGCCCAGCGTGTTGTTCTTGATGACGATGATCTTGGCATCGAGGCCGTACTTCTTCAGCGTCACGAGATCGCCCATCAGCATCGCCGCGGAGCCGTCGCCGATCACCGCCACCACCTGCCGCCCCGGGAAAGCCGCGGACGCGCCGATGGCATAGGGAAGGCCGCACGCCATGCTCGCGAGCGTGCCCGAGCAGCTGAACTGCATGTCTCCGCGCATGTCGACGTGACGCGCGGTCCAGGCGGTGATCGTGCCGCTGTCGGTGATCACGATCGCATCGTCGTCGAGCAGCTTGTTGAGCTCGTGGGTGACGACCTGCGGCTTCATCGGCGTGTCGCGGCGGGTCGCGCGCTCGGTCATCAGCTCGCGCCATTCGCGCATGCTCTTCTGCGCCGCTTCGAGGAACTTGCCGCTGTCGTTCTTCCTCAGCAGCGGCAGCAGCTCGGTGAGGACGCGCTTGCTGTCGCCGACCAGCCCGACATCGACCGGGTAGCGCATACCGACCCGCTTGGGATCGAGCTCGATCTGCACCGCCTTCGCCTTGCCGGGCTTGGGGTAGAATTCGATGTAGGGGAAGGTCGAGCCGACGATCAGCAAAGTGTCGCAGCTTTCGAGCGCTTCCTGGCTCGGGCGCGTGCCGAGCAGGCCGACGCCGCCTGTCGTGTAGGGGCTTTCGTCGGGAACGGCTTCCTTGCCGAGCAGGGGCTTGCCGATCGGCGCCTGCAGCAGTTCCGCCACGGCAAGGAGCTCGTCGGTCGCTCCGATCGCGCCGCGGCCTGCGAGGATGAAGGGCTTCTCCGCGGCGTTGAGGATGTCCGCGGCGCGCTGGAGCATGTCGGGGTTGGGCAGCTGCCCGCCGTGCGCCATCACGTTGGAGACATGGTCGGCGACGTTGCGTTCGGACCGGTCCTTGACCGGCTGCGACTGGAAGTCGACGGGGATCATCACATGGGTCGGCTGGCGGTAGGCGAGGGCGGTGCGGCACGCCTGTTCGACCACGTCCTGGACGTGCGCGGGGCCCATCACCCGCACCGAATAAGCGGTCGCATCCATGAACAATTTGTCGAGCGCGACATCCTGCTGGGTGTAGGTCTCGATGAGGTCATGATGCTGCGCGCCGGTGATGGCGAGCACCGGCTGGTTGTCGAGCTTGGCGTCGTAAATGCCGTTCAGCAGGTGGATGCCGCCAGGACCGGAGGTCGCCAGGCACACGCCAAGCCTGCCCGTGAACTTGGCATAGGCGCAGGCGGCGAATGCCGCGGCTTCCTCGTGGCGCACCTGGATGAAGCGGATCTTGTCCTGCCGGATGCGCAGCGCCTCGAACACGCCGTTAATGCCGTCGCCCGGGATCCCGAAGATCGTGTCCACGCCCCAGTCGATCAGTGTTTCGACAAGGATGTCGCCGCCGGTCATCGCCATTGCTCAAGCTCCACTTCTAGTTCTGTTCGTAGATGCGCACGTCCCGAAACGGTCCGCCGCTGGTTGGGGTTGCAGGCCGCGAGGGCTCCGGCGGCGGGCGAAGGATGATGTCGCGCGGGACCTTCTCGACATCGGTGACGCCGGTCAGCGCCATTGCCACGCTGAGCTCGTCCTTGAGGATTTCCAGCGCCTTGGTGACCCCCGCCTGCCCGTAGGCGCCGAGGCCGTAGAGATAGGCACGGCCGATGAAGCAGGCGCGCGCGCCGAGGCCGAGGAACTTGAGCACGTCGAGCCCGGAACGCACGCCGCTGTCGACATAGACCTCGGTGCTGTCGCCGACCGCGTCGACGATCCCGCCGAGCACGGATGCAGTCGAGGGCGCGCTGTCGAGCTGGCGCCCGCCGTGGTTGGAGATGAGGATTGCGTCGGCGCCCGCCTTCACCGCCGTCTTCGCATCGTCGACGTCGAGGATGCCCTTGACCACCAGCTTGCCCGGCCAGAGCGAGCGCACCCATTCGAGCGTTTTCGCGTCGAACGAGGAATCGAGCTGGCTCTTCACGAGCTCCGCCATTTCGGCGACGTTCCCGCTCTTCACCTTCCCGGCGTAGTTGCCGAAGCTCCAGCGCTTCGAATGCAGCATCGCGAACGCCCAGCGCGGGTGGCTGACGATGCTCCAGATGTTCGCGGGCGTGAGCTTGGGCGGGACTCCGAGGCCGTTGTGCTTGTCGGCGTAGCGGGTGCCTTCGACGTGCAGGTCCATGGTCAGGATCAGCACGGGGCAGCCGGCGTTCTTCGCGCGTTCGAGCAGCTCCTTCGAGAATTCGCGGTCCTTTTCGAGGTAGAGCTGGAACCAGAAAGGCCGGTCGACCGAGCTGCGCACGTCCTCGATCGAGAGCAGCGCGTTGGTCGAAAGCGAAAACGGAATGCCGAACTCGTGCGCCGCGCGGCATGACAAGATCTCGCCGTTGGACCAGATGGCGCCGCACATGCCGGTCGGGCCGATGGCGACCGGCATCGACACCTTCTCGCCGAGCATGGTGGTCTCGAGCTTGCGGTTCGCGACGTTCGACATGACGCGCTCGCGAAAGCGGATCGCGTCGAGGTCGCGGCGGTTCTCGCGCAGCGTGATCTCGGAAAAGGAGCCCGCTTCCATATAGTCCATGAAGGGCTTGGGAACGCGCGCATGGGCCCGCTTGCGCAGGTCCTCGATGCTCGCGATCCATTCCGGCGCCTTCCTCACAGCTCGCCTCTCGCGGCCATCTTCCGGATGGCGTCGCCGATGCGCAGCGCGTTCGCCTGGATCGTAAGCGACGGGTTGACGCCGCCGCTGGTCGGGAAGAGCGAACCGTCGCACACCCAAAGGTTGGGGATCGACCAGCTTCGGCCGTTGCGGTCGACGACGCTGTCATCGGGATCGTCGCCCATGCGGCAGCCGCCCATCAGGTGGGACGTGTCGTCGTCGACCCACAAATCCTTCGCTCCGCCCGCTTCGAGCACCGCGCGCATCGAGCCGATCGAATGCCTCATCAGCTTGCGGTCGTTGTCGGAATAACTGAAGGTCATCTTCGGGATCGGGAGCCCGTACTGGTCCTTCTCGTCGACCACCTCGACCCGGTTTTCGCGGCGCGGCTCGGTCTCGCCGACGATCCGCAGCCCGGCAACGTGGTTGTAGCGGGTCATCTCCTGCCGAAGCTTCATGCCCCACATGCCGCGGTTGATCGCGACCGCCTGCGCCCAGCCGACCGGCAGCGGCCCCTGGCTCATGAAGGCATAGCCGCCGTGGAAGTCCTTGGCGTCGCTGTCGTCGTAGTTCCAGTGTTCGGTCACCGCCATGCACGGCGGAGCCTTGTACTGGCGCATCTCCTCCTCGAGCGTGCCCCAGACGCCGGGTCCCGAGTGGATCATGATGTGGGTTCCGACGAGCCCGTTCTCATTGGCGAGCCCGTCGGGGAACCGGTCGCACTTCGAGTTCAGGAGCAGCCGCGGCGTTTCGATCGCATAGCCTGCGACCACCACGTTGCGCGCCTTCTGGAAGCGCCACTCGCCCGAACGGTGATAATGAAGCCCGGTCGCGCGGCCGTCCTTGCCCATCTCGATCCTGCCGACCATCGCCAGGTCGCGGACTTCCGCTCCGGCCTTCAGCGCGCGCGGAATGAAGGTGACGAGCACGCTCTGCTTCGCGTTGGTCGAGCAGCCGTAGGCGCAGAAGCCGCGGTAGACGCAGGGGTGCGCCATGCCCCGGGGCGCGGAGAGGGTCGCAAGCGGCACCGGCGACCATTTGATGCCGATCTTCTCGCACCCGCGCGCGAGCACCAGCCCCGGCGCGTTCACCGGGTGCGAGCGATAGGGGTAGCGCCGGCGGCGCCGGCCCCACGGATATTTGAGGGGGCCGGCGATCTTCAGCGCTTCTTCCGCTTCCTCATAATAAGGCTCGAGCTCGTCAAAGCTGATCGGCCAGTCGCGCCCGTAGCCGAGCGTCGAAGGGCACTTGAACCATTCGGGCCGCCAGCGCAGCGCGATCATCGTGTAGTGAACGGTGCTTCCGCCGACGCCGCGGCCGCTGTTGTTGGACCCGAGCTCGACCGGATCGTCGCCGCCCGTGATCCGTTCGTCGGTCCAGTAGAGGCCGCCCTGCCACCTTTCGTCGGAGACGAAGTCCTCGAGCGGGCGCCAGAACGGCCCGGCGTCGAACGCGACGACCGAGAAGCCCGCTTCGGCCAGCTTGCACGCCAGGGTGCCGCCGCCGGCGCCGGTGCCGACGATCGCGAAGTCGACCTCTTCATTCTCGTCGAAAGTGCGCATCTCCACCCAGCTGCCGGGGCGGAAGACGTCGGGCGCCCGGCCCCCGACGGCCCTTGGCTCCGCGACGTCAAGCATTCGGGGCTTCCCGGGCTTCCCAAGGATCGCGCTCGTCGGGCCCAAGCCGGGCATAGCCGCGCGGGCTTGCCGGTCCGCCGAACCCGATCTCGCTCCACGCCGCGGGGTGCGAATAATAAACGGCGACGGTCTGCTTCAGCAGGTGGTGGAGGAAGAAGCCGCCCGCCGGCAGGTCGCCCCAGATGTGCTTGTCGACGCGATTGTGCTGCACGTCCGCGAGCAGCGCGTCCTGCTCGTCCGCGGAGAGATGCTCGAAGCGCTTTCCATGGCGGCCGATCGCTTCGGCGGCGATCGCGTCGAGGCCCTCCCGCCAGGCGTCGCGCATCGGCGGCATGTCGGCATAGCGGTATCCGGGATTGTGGTTCTGCTGCAGCATGTCGTCGATCCACGGCACGATCGGCACCGGCTCGTTCCGGTCTGGCTGCGGCACCAGCCGCTCGACGATCGCCTCGAGAAGCGACCATTGCTGCTCGCTCAGGAACCGGCGCGGCGGCACCTCGTCCAGCCGCTGCCGCACCGCTTCGCGCGTCTGGTCGTTCCACGACGGCGAGTCCCATTTCTCGAGCACGTCGTAGTCGGGAAAAGGCGTGCGGAAGTCGCTCACTTCCGCGGCTCCCTGAGCGCCGGGAGGATGCCCAGGCCTGCCGCGGCGATGCCGAGGAAGGCGGGAGGAGCGGGCAGCGGCGGCCCCTGGAGGATCATCTGGCTCCAGTTCTTCCAGCCCCCCATGTTGCGGTGGATTCCGTAGGCGTGGAAGATCGGTCCGGCGATGCCGAGTACCGCCGTCGCCTTGAGCAGCGGCTCCGCGACCGTCGCCGCGCGCGGGTCCAGCGCCGCCGCCCCGATGCTGAGCGCCGCAAGCGGGGGAATGGTGACGGGCGCGTACATGGCCGGGTCCTGGAAAGCGCCGCGGAAGTGCAGCAGTCCCGCTTCGGCGACCGTTCCCATCAGCGATAATGCGATCAGACCGGCCGCCTGTTTCGGCAGTCGGGTGTGCACATGGTCACGCCCGCTCAGCATCTCGCCCGCGATGACGCCGTAGAGCCCGGCAAGCGTAAGAGCCGCCGGGGCGCCGAACGGGGCGCCGTAGAAGAGGTTCAGCGCGTCGAGCTCTCCGGGCCGCTTGAGGATGTTGTAGGCGTGGAAGCCGAGGCCGATCAGGCCGGTCGCGCCCACGGTCATCAGCGCGATCCTCGGAACGCGCTCGGTCGCCCGCTCGGGACGAAAGGCGATGTACGCCGCCGCGCCCAGCCCCAGCAGCGCCATCGTCGGGCCGACGAACATCGCGCGGTCGTTGAAGCGGGCGCGATAATGTTCGAGCGCGCTGTCGAGCGCGACGCTGACGCACAGGATGGCAGCGCCGGCGCCGAGCGCCTGCGCCGCGCGATGGTTGCGGTCGCCCTTCGGCTTCCACGCGCGCTGCAGCAGCCACCCGGCAGCGGTCGCGGCCGTCACGGTCGCCGCCGCGACCGCCATGAGCGGGCGGTGCGAAGGTTCGGGCTGGCGTGGTGCAAGCAAGATCAGCTCCGCTGCGGCGCCTTTTTCCTGCGTCCCCTGCCGCTTTGGCCGTTGCCGCTTCGTGACGCGAGCATGAAACCGACGCCTGCGACCGCTGCCGCGCCGAGGGCGGCAAGCCCGACCTCCTTCTTGTGCTCGGTCAGCCACAGCTCCGCGCTCGAATCCACGGCTTCGTCGTCGAAGCTGCCGTGGGCGCCATGATCGCCGGGAACGGGCTCGAACAGATTGTCCCTGCGGTCGGGCTGGACGCGTTCGGGCCGCTGCTGCGCCTTGATCCCCGTCGCGGCGAGATAATCGTCGAGCAGGCTCGACGCGACCTTGTTGCCCCACACCGCTTCGACGGTCGGAAGCCCGACCAGCATTTCCTTCCGCGTGTCGTGCGCCGCCGCATAGATGGCCCGGCCCGCGACCTCGGGCTGGTAGACTTTGCCGACCGGCCGCGGCTGTCCGGGGAGCTTGGCGCGAATCCAGTCGAACTGCGGCGTGTTGACGCCCGGCATCTGCACCATCGTGACGGTGACGTTGGTCTTCTCGTTGAGAAGCTCGCAGCGCAGGGAATCGATGAAGCCCTGGATCGCATGCTTGGCTCCGCAATAGGCCGACTGAAGCGGAATGCCGCGGTAGGCGAGCGCCGATCCGACGAGCACGATCTTGCCGCGGTCGCGCGGAAGCATGCGCTTCAACGCCGCGCGGGTGCCGTTCACCTGGCCAAGGTAGGTGACCTGCGTGACCCGCTCATATTCTTCGGGCGTCACGTCCATGAAGCGGGAGAAGATGCCGGCGAAGGCATTGTTGACCCAGACGTCGATCGGGCCGAGCTCGCGTTCGATGCGCTCGGCGGCTTCCTCGACCGCTTTCCAGTCGGCGACGTCCGTCGGGATGGCCAGGGCGCGCTGGCCGTAGCCCTCGATCTCCTTCCGCGTCGCCTCGAGCCCGTCGTGCCCGCGCGCTAGGATGGCCACGTCATAGCCGTTGCGCGCGAATTCCCGCACCGCGGCGCGGCCGATGCCGGCGGTCCCGCCGGTCACCACGACGATCGGGGATGTTGCTTCGCTCATCACACGCTCCTTGCTTGCACAAGGGCTAAACGCGCGCTGTCGCGCAGCGGTGCCTGCGCCGGCGCGCATGCTTGACGAACGTCAACACCGCTGATCGGTGAGCTAGTGATTACAACGGCTTAGGGGAGGCTGGTGGAGCCGAGGGGGATCGAACCCCTGACCTTCGCAATGCCATTGCGACGCTCTCCCAGCTGAGCTACGGCCCCACGTCCTTCCGGGAAGCGCTCCCTTAGGCGAACTTTCCCCCGCTGGAAAAGGGGGAAATCACGAAACAGCTTAGCCTTCGTCGTCCTCTGCGGCAGTCTCGACGCCAAGGTCGTCGTCGCCAGTCTCGAGATCGACTTCCTCGTCCGCGCTGACCTCCTCGTCCTCGTCGATCGCGAGATCGTCGGCGGCCAGATCGTCGTCGGCCTTCTCGGGTTCCTTGGCGGCGGGAGCGGCCTCGAAGGCCATCGGCTGCTTGGACTTCAGCACCGGCTCGGGAATCCACTCGGTACCGCATTCGATGCAGTGGACGGGATCCTCCTTGCCGAGGTCATAGAAGCGCGTCGAGCACTTGGGGCAAGTGCGCTTGGTGCCCCATTCGGGCTTCACCATCGGGTTTCAACTCCAGTAAAAATCGCTGTTCGCCAGGGTGCCCGGCGGTTCGGCGGCGCGCCTTGCCATAGGCATATGCCCCTGTCAAAGCGCGCCTCTTGGCAGCACATATGGCCTCGAACTCGAACGATAAAAGGGCCGTGGTGATCGCGGTCGACGGGCCGGCGGCGAGCGGGAAGGGCACGATCGCGCGCGCTCTTGCCAGGCACTTCGGCCTGCCGCTGATGGACACCGGCCTGCTCTACCGCGCCGTCGCCCTGAACCTGTGGCGCTGGGGAGGCGACCCGGCGGACGAGTTCGAGGCTTTGCGCGCCTGTCGCGAGCTCGGCTTCGACCCCGAGGATCCGGAGCTTCGCAGCGAGCCCGTCTCGGCGATCGCGTCGCGCATCTCCGTCTATCCGTCGGTCCGCGCCGCGCTCCTCGACCGGCAGCAGGAATTCGCGCGCCAGGACGGCGGCGCGGTGCTCGACGGCCGCGATATCGGCACCGTTATCGCGCCCGAAGCCGAGGTGAAGCTTTTCGTCACCGCGTCGCCCGAAGTCCGGGCCGGGCGCCGCCTGAAGGAGCTCGAAGAGCGCGGCATGCAGGCGCATTACGACGACGTGCTCGCCGACATCCGCGCGCGTGACGAGCGGGATTCGAGCCGCGACGTCGCGCCGCTCAAGCCGGCCTCCGACGCGATCATCCTCGACACCAGCGGCCTCGACGTCGAGCAGGCCATTGCCGAGGCGATCCGCCTTGCCGAGGAACGGCTGCGCTAACCAAAGTTCATGTAGGATAATTTTCACTTCTTCCTGCGACAATTGCGGCAGTCAGGAAGTGGACCAGGCCGTGAAACGCGTCGGAAGCAAGGCGGTTCGCATCGCGAGCAGCCACGTGATCACCAGTGCCGCGACCATCGCAGCGACGTTGCTGTTCGTGGCCATCGGCAGCAGGATCGTGCCGTCGGCAATCGCGGGGGTGCCGTCGGTGGACGCATCGGGCATGCTCCACGTCGCCTTCCTGCTCAACATCGCCATCATCCTGTTCGGCTGGCGCAGGTCGAAGGACCTTCGCGAAGCGCTCGACGCCTATGAAGCCGCCGAGCGGCTCGCCGAGCAGAACGCGAACACCGACCCCGGCACGGGCCTCGCCAACCGCCGCGAGCTGATGCGGGCGCTGCGGCAGACGCTCGAAGCGAAGACGCCGGCGGTCCTGCTTCTCCTCGACCTCGACCATTTCAAGCATATCAACGACCTTCACGGCCATGCCGCCGGCGACCGCGTGCTGCTCGCCGTCGCCGAGGCGCTGGGGAAGAGCGCGCCCGAGGGCGCCTGCTCCGCCCGCACCGGCGGCGACGAGTTCGCGATGCTTTTCCCCGCGGTCCATGATTCAGAAGCGGAGCGGGTTGCGCGGCACGTCCAGGAGCATCTCGCCGCGCCGATCATCGTCGAGGGCGCGCAGGTGCAGGCCTCCGCTTCGATCGGCCTCGCCCGGATCGACCGCAAGGACGACGAGGAGACGGCGCTCCGCCGCAGCGACGTTGCCCTTTATGCCGCCAAGCGCGGCGGCAGGAACGCCTTTGCCTGGTTCGACGAGCAGCTGGAGCTCGAGCTGTCCGACCGCCTCAAGCTCGAAGAGGACATCCGCAACGGGATCCGGAAGGGCGAGTTCGTGCCCTTCTTCCAGCCGCTGATCGACCTCGCGAGCCAGGAGATTGTCGGGTTCGAGGCGCTTGCGCGCTGGTGCTCGTCCGACGGCTCGATGCTGGAAGCCGAAAATTTCATCGAAGCGGCAGAGCGGACCGGTCTGGTGGGCCCGCTTACGCTCAGCGTCATCGAGCAGGCGATGAAGCAGGCGCGCGACTGGCCGGCGGCGCTCAAGCTCGCGGTCAACATCTCGCCGATCCAGTTCCGCGACCCGACGCTTGCCGAACAGATATTGAAGCTTCTCGCCGCGACCGGCTTTCCGGCCAACCGGCTCGAGATCGAGATCACCGAAGGCTCGCTGCTCGAAGACCGCGAGCAGGTGCTGACCATCATCGAGAGCCTGAAGAATGTCGGCGTGCGCATCTCGCTCGACGATTTCGGGACCGGCTACGCGAGCCTCGCGCAGGTCAATCGCCTGCCGCTCGACCGCATCAAGATCGACAAGAGCTTCATCACCACGATCGTGAAGAGCCAGCGCACCGCCGAGATCGTCAACACGATCGCGGGCCTCGGCCACACGCTCGACGTTCCGATCAGCGCCGAAGGCGTGGAGTCAGAGCAGATCCGGGCGGCGCTCGAGCGCTACGGCTGCTCGGAAGCGCAGGGTTGGCTCTACGGCCGCGCGATCTCGGGTGACGCCGTGCGCAGCTTCCTCCGAATGAGCGATGCGAAGGTGGGCCCGGAAGAGGGCCAGGCCGCCGCGATCCCGTCGAAAGCGCGCCGCGGCCGCTGAGCCGGCTCAGCGCGGCTCGAGCACCCAGCCGCGCGGCTCCTTCCTCGCCGTCCAGCACCGCCATGGGTCCTCGGTGCTGCGTGCGAGCACGGCGCCTTCGAACGTCGTCGGCCAGACCGGCGGCTCTCCAGGCCGGGCCCATGAGATGCACACGACGGCGTCCTTGCTAGCGGTGGGGTCGGTGCTCGTTCCGAATAGCTGCACCGGACGTGCGACGTGCTCGATCGGGCGAGGGCGGATCAGGTCTGCAAGCGGTTCCGTCGCCTTTGAATTGACTGGCACCAGTGGGTCGGGGCGCTGCATGAGTCCGTCATTGCTGGTCCTTCGCCGGGTGACGCGTTCGACACGAGCATCGAGGAGGACAGGCGCGCCGTCGGCGCATACGCCGGTGAGGCACGCCGGGTCGAACCTCGCGGTCACGGTCACGTCCGCGTAGCGAAAGGCGGAGTCCATGTCGGCGCCGCGATTGCCTTCGCCGCCGCGGAAACGGTCGAAGTCGATGGCGAGGCAGCGGTCCCATTGCGGGTCGGCGGGCGTCGCCTCGGCCGGGCAGAGGTGGCAGCTGAAGTTCCAGCATTCGTCGAGCTGGCCTGAGACCTCGATCCTATGACCGGCGAACGCGGCCGGCGCCGCTTTCAGCTGGTCGAGCGTCGCGCCTTCCGGCGGCGGCTCGGCAAGGGCGGCCGAGCCAGTCAACAGCGCGGCTGCGGCGCAAAGGCTTAGCCGCGGGGCGTGCCGCGCCAAGGTCTCAGCGCTTCGCCGCCGCGGACGCTGTCGCGATGCCGCTGGCGGCGGGATTGCCGCCGTCCAGCTTGTACACGTCGTCGGCGAAGGCGATGCTCGTTCCGTCGGGCCGCGCGGTCAGGTAGCTGATGTAGATCGGCACCCCTTCCTCGCCGATGCGCACATTCTGCTCGCTGTCGTCGCCCGGCGCGGGCGGCTCACGACCGAACAGCCATTGCGCCAGGTCCTGCGGCCGCTCGACGCGGACGCAGCCGAGGCTGAGGTTCCGCTTCGCCTTCGCGAACAGGTCCTTGTGCGGCGTGTCGTGGAGGAAGATGCCGTAATCGTTGACGAAGCCGAACTTCATCTTGCCCATCATGTTCTGCGGGCCGGAGAGCTGGCGGATGTGGACCTCAACGTCGCCCGCCGCGACCGCCTTCCAGTCGACGCTCTCCGGATCGATCGGCTCCTCCTTGTCGCCGCCGAACGCCGCCACCGTCTGGTAACGGGCCGCCTTCAGGTAGGAGACGCCCCGCTTCAGAACGATCGGCGCGACCTTCCGCTTCGCGACGTCCTGCGGGATGTGCCAGTAGGGATTGAACGTCACGTACCAGATCTTGCCGGCGAGCAGCGGGGTGGGGAATTTGGCCTGGCCGACGATGACCTTCATCGTGTCGACGACCTGCCCGTCCTGCAGCTCCATCAGCTGCGCGTTGGCGACATCCACCAGGATCGCGCGTCCCTTGGCGGGGATAAGCCGCAGCCGATCGAGCGACGCGCGCACGCGCGGATCGTCCTGCTGGCCCGCGGCGATCGCGCTCTGGCGAAGCGCCGAATAGAGCGGGTTCACGGCGGCAACGCCGTCGAGATAGGCGGCTAGCGAAGGCGCCGCGAGCGCTTCGCCGAGGATCGCGCTTGGCGACGGGGGTGCGAGCTGCAGGGCCGGATCGCCGAAGCTGACTCCGGTGACCGGCCGCTTCAGCACCTGCACGTAGCGCACCCACGCGGTAGAGATCGCCTGGTCGTCAGCGGGAGTCCCGCTCGCCAGCGCAGCCTCGACCGATGCAGCAAGCGCCGGGCCGTCGACAAGCCCGTCGATCGGCGCCCGCTTGAGGATCTCGACCAGCCGGGCGGCCGCCGCGCGGCTGTCCGCGTCCTTCAGCCACACGAGGGTCGCCGGATGCGCCGCGTAGAAAGGCGCGACATTGCTGTCCGCGGCCGGGGCGGGGACGGCCTGCGCGTGCGGCGCCGCGGCGGCGACCGGAGCGACGTCCTGCGCCTGCAGCGGCGCGGCGAAGGCGGCCGCCGCAACCCATAACGCCCACCGCATCGACATCCCCGTTCTCCAAACGCCACAACTCTTGCCGGATTAGCCTAACAAGTCGTTGGGCGGGAGGGGCTTTTTCGATGTTTGATGCTGGTCACGGCTTTCGCCGAACGGACCAGACGAAGGCGGACAGGCTGCTGATCAGCGCCGCAAGCGCGATCATGAAGAGGGGATCGAGGACGAGCATGAGGACGCGACTCCAAAGCCGCACTGTTCCCTATTTGTTCCTAGAAGGCAATAGGAATCTTCCTATCCCGCCGATGCTGCCGGCAATCGCATAGGCGGCCGTCCCCGTTACACCTTGCCCGCCAGGCTCCTCCGCGCTAATGGCCCACCCCGTTCGTCGGACGCTAAGTCGTTCGCGGCAGCCCGCTTTATTCGCGAGCGCGTACGGTGTTTCGGCTAAAGACCGGCACCGGCACGCGCTTTTTCGCGTCGGGCTCTCCGCGATGCAGGTGACCGGAGGACGCCGCTGGCGGATGGGCCGCAGGCGGCAGTGCATGAAACCAGGTCCGCATGTTGGAGCCCGGCCACGGTGGCCCGGCGCGGCAGGCCGATTTGAATAAGACGGAAGACAACACACTCATGGCAACCACGACATTCCCGACCCGCGACGATTTCGCGGCCCTGCTCAACGAAAGCCTCGGCGGCGAGAACGAAGCCTTCGAAGGCAAGGTGGTGAAGGGCACCGTCACGGGCATCGAGAATGACATGGCCGTCATCGACGTCGGCCTGAAGAGCGAAGGGCGCGTGCCGCTGCGCGAGTTCGCAGCGCCCGGCCAGAAGGCCGACCTCAAGATCGGCGACGAGGTCGAGGTCTATGTCGACCGCGTCGAGAATTCCGCCGGCGAAGCGATGCTGTCGCGCGACCGCGCGCGCCGCGAAGCCGCCTGGGACAAGCTCGAGAAGGAATTCGAGGCCGGCAACCGCGTCGAGGGCGTCATCTTCGGTCGCGTGAAGGGCGGCTTCACCGTCGATCTGGGCGGCGCCGTCGCCTTCCTGCCCGGCAGCCAGGTGGACATCCGCCCGGTCCGCGACGTCCAGCCTTTGATGGACGTTCCGCAGCCCTTCCAAATCCTCAAGATGGACCGCCGCCGCGGCAATATCGTCGTTTCGCGCCGCGCGATCCTCGAGGAAACCCGCGCCGAGCAGCGCAGCGGCCTCATCCAGTCGCTGCACGAGGGCCAGGTCATCGACGGCGTGGTCAAGAACATCACGGATTATGGCGCCTTCGTCGACCTCGGCGGCATCGACGGCCTGCTCCACGTGACCGACATCTCGTACAAGCGAGTCAATCACCCGTCCGAGGTGCTGAACATCGGCGACACGGTGAAGGTGCAGATCATCCGCATCAACCGAGAGACGCAGCGCATCAGCCTCGGCATGAAGCAGCTCGAGAGCGATCCGTGGGAGGGCGCGGCGTCCAAATATCCGGTCGGCGGCGTGTTCCGTGGCCGCGTCACCAACATCACCGAATATGGCGCCTTCGTGGAGCTGGAGCCGGGGATCGAGGGCCTTGTCCACGTCTCCGAGATGAGCTGGACCAAGAAGAACGTGCACCCGGGCAAGATCGTCAGCACCTCGCAGGAAGTCGACGTGAAGGTGCTCGAGGTCGATGAGGAGAAGCGCCGCATTTCGCTCGGCCTCAAGCAGGCGCAGTCGAACCCGTGGGAGGCCTTTGCCGAGGCGCATCCGGTCGGCTCCGTGGTCGAGGGCGAGGTCAAGAACGCGACCGAATTCGGCCTGTTCATCGGCCTCGAGGGGGACGTCGACGGCATGGTCCACATGTCGGACATCGCCTGGGGCGTCTCGGGCGAGGAAGCGCTTCAGCTGCACCGCAAGGGTGAGCGGGTGAAGGCGCAGGTCCTCGACGTCGACGTCGAGAAGGAGCGTATCTCCCTCGGCATGAAGCAGCTCGAGGGCGGCGGCGCCGGTGCCGGAGCCGGCGCGGCCGGCGGGGCTCGCGGCGCTTCGGCGGGCGGCGTCAAGAAGGGCGACGTGGTGACGGTCACCGTCCGCGCGGTCCAGGACGCCGGGCTCGACGTGCAGGTCGCCGACGACGGGGCGGTCGGCTTCGTCAAGCGCGGCGACCTCGGTCGCGACCGCGACGAGCAGCGCCCGGAGCGGTTCCAGGTCGGCCAGAAGTTCGACGCGATGGTCACCGGCTTCGACCGTTCGAAGAAGCCGAACTTCTCGATCAAGGCGATGCAGATCGCCGAGGAGAAGCAGGCGGTCGCCCAGTACGGCAGCTCCGATTCCGGCGCCACCTTGGGCGATATTCTGGGAGCAGCCTTGAAAGAGGCTCAGCCCGAGAAGGGCGAGAAGGGCGAGAAAGCTCCGAAGAAGTCGAAGAAGTAACGGGAAACGCGGCGTTTCTTTACGAGACGCCGCGTAAATCCTTCTTGCGTGAGAAGCTGTTTCCTGACAGCGTGTCGCCCAAGCGGCCCTTCGTAGGGGGCAGGGCCGACACAATCCGAAGCGGGGTAACGATGATCCGTTCTGAGCTGGTGCAGAAGCTTTGCACCGATTTTCCCGACCTCACCCAGCGCGAGGTCGAAGGCGTGGTCAGCGCGATCTTCGATTCGATCACGGACCAGCTCGCCAAGGGCGGCCGCGTCGAGCTGCGCGGCTTCGGCGCCTTTTCGACCCGCCAGCGCGACGGCCGCGTCGGCCGCAATCCCCGCACCGGCGAGGCCGTGTCGGTTAACGCGAAGCGCGTGCCCTATTTCAAGCCGGGCAAGGAAATGCGCGAGCGCTTAAACCTCAAGGAAGTGACCGCGGAGTAACCGGCTGACCTACCGTCACCGGCGCGGAGGAGCGGACGTGGCGGAACGGTAGACGCTGGGGACTTAAAATCCTCTTCCCCGAAGGGAGTGCGGGTTCAAATCCCGCCGTCCGCACCAGCATCGCGAGAAGGCATCCCACTAAGGCGGGAAGGGCCCCATCCCGCCTCTCTCTCCAAAGTAATTTATTAAGCGTTCTGCCTGTAGTCAGCGAGACGTGGGCAGTGCGACGAATTTAGAGGCGGAGGCGAGGCGCCCCGGCGTTCTTAGCGCGCGACGTGACGCGGTCGTGCTCGCGGTGCTCATCACTGCCGTCCTGCTGCTCATCTGGAACGGCAGCACATTCTTCAATCGGCTGATCGTCAATCGCGCCAGCTTCGCGATGGACATTCGCATCGCGAGCACGGCGCTGACCCTCAACGTCGCGCTCATCCTGTTCGGCTGGCGCCGCTACGTGGACCTGCAGCACGAGGCCGAGGTACGAGCAGAGCAGGAACGGCGCGCGGCACTGCTCGCCACGACCGACCACACCACCGGGCTCTACAACCGCAAGGGGTTCGCCGACCGCGCCGCCCAGCTTTGCGCCGAGGCCGGCGAACGCGGCGATCACCTGGTCGTCATCTCCTTCCAGATCCAGCGGTTCAAGACCGTCAACGACCAGCACGGCTATGACGCGGGCGACTGGCTGCTGCGGTCGCTCGCGGCGTCACTGGCTTCCGAGCTCGGCGAGAGCGCGGTGATCGCGCGGCTGAGCGGAGATGAATTTGCCGTCGCTCTCGCGCTCCAAGCATCGAAGATCGACGACGCCGAAGAGATTGCCGACACGGTTCTTCGGACGGTCACCCATCCCGTGGTACTCAACGAGCGCATTATCCAGGTCGGCGCATTCGCGGGCATCGCTTCAGCCCCGGCGAGCGACGCGAGCATCCCCGACATTCTCCGGCGCGCGGACATCGCGATGGACAGGGCGCGCAGCGGGCGCGTCGCTCGGCCCGTGTGGTTCGATGCGGGAATGGAGCGCGCGCTCATCGCCCATGGCGAAATCGAGCAGGGAATCCGCTTCGGCCTCGAGCACGGGCAGTTCCTTCCCTACTTCGAGCCGCAGGTCGATCTTGCAACCGGCGAAGTCGTCGGCTTCGAGGTGCTCGCACGGTGGAAGCATCCACTGTCAGGAGTGATCGCGCCGGACGTGTTCATTCCCGTTGCCGAGGAGATTGGCCTCATCGGCCGGCTCTCCGAGCAGGTGATCAGCGCCGCGCTTCGCGAGGCGGCCGAATGGGACCCGGCCATCAAGGTTTCGGTCAACATCTCGCCTTCGCAGCTCGCCGACGGCTGGCTTGCGCAGCGCATCGTGCGCATCCTCGCCGAGACTGCCTTCCCGGCAGAGCGGCTGGTGGTCGAGATCACCGAAAGCTCGCTGTTCGCCGACATGGAGCTTGCGCGGACGATCGTCACGAGCCTCAAGAACCAGGGCGTGCGGCTTGCGCTCGATGACTTCGGGACCGGCTTCTCGTCGCTGGCGCACATCCGCTCGCTTCCGTTCGATATCATCAAGATCGACCGGAGCTTCGTCGCGAACCTGAACTCGAAGCGCGAAAGCGCGGCGATCATCCGCGCCGTCACCACGCTCGCTGCCGCGCTGTCCGTGCCGGTATGCGTCGAAGGCATCGAGAGCGAAGAGGCGTACAAGGCCGTGGTCCGCCTAGGATGCGGCATCGGCCAGGGCTGGTATTTCGGAAAGCCGATGGCCGCCGAACAGGCCCGCGAACTGCTCGATGCCCGCGCTCGCGGAAGCAGCGAGCCGCGAATCTCAGCCGCCGGCTGAGCACCATTCAGGCGTGGAGGCTGGCCTTCTGTCCCACTGCGGGACGGGAGGAGCCGCATTGCTTTGCCGCGAGTTTGAACATGGTAAAAGCCGCGTTAAGGATTTGCCATGCAGCTCGCCCGACCCGCATTCGCCAGCGACCCGAAGAGGTTCGGGAAGGCGCGCGCGCGCGAGCTGGCGATTGCGCCGCAGGAGTCCTGGACCCTCGGCAGCGACCTCAAGTTGTTCGCGACCACCTTCGTCGCCGGCTTCCTCTTCGTCTCGATCCTGATCGGCTAGTCGATCCGGCAGCGGCCTTCGTCGCAGGCGACGTGGAGCTTCCATCCGAGCCAGGCCGAAACGAGGCACATCGCGGCCACGAGGAGAAGCTGCCCGACCGGCCCGATGCCCATCAGCGACAGCGCGAAGGCGATCAGCGCGCCCACCACCATCGCACCCGAGTTCACGATATTGTTCGCAGCGACGGTTCGGGCCGTCTCGGTCTTCGGCACCGTGGTGGTGAGGAAGGCGTAAAGCGGCACCACGAACATGCCGCCGGTGATCGCTACCCCGAGAAGGCAGAGGATCATCGGCCAGGCCATCGGATTGAACAGGAAATTCTCGAGCGTGGTCAGCTCGGGCCCGTTCTTGCTCCAGGTAAGCGCCACGAAGTGGAGGAGCAGGACGAATACGC
Organism: Bacillota bacterium; assembly: GCA_050261135.1. GTDB lineage: Bacteria > Pseudomonadota > Alphaproteobacteria > Sphingomonadales > Sphingomonadaceae > Sphingomicrobium. The sequence continues at coordinate 135,952 of JBLNCZ010000029.1, read as the reverse complement.
CCATGGCGATCACCGAGGGCGGCGCAAAGCGCGCGGAGACCTCGCTTTTGAGCAGCCGGTTGATGGCGACCGACCCGATCGCGATTCCGATCGAGAAGATCGCGATGAACAGACTCGCGACCTGCTCGTCGGCGCCGAGGACATTCTTCACCAGCGGCGGGAAGATGATGATCAGCACCGCACCGATGGTCCAGAAGAAGCTGATCGCGAGAATGGCGAGGAACAGACGGCGGATGTGCATCGTCGCGCTGACCAGCTGCACCGACGCGTGGAAGATGTGCCAGGTGATCGGGAGCCGTTCCGCCGCCGGCGGGGCAGGGGGCACCTGGCGGCCTGCGATGAAGCCGAGAAAAGCAAAGCCCAGCACTGCCGCAGCTGCTGATTGAGGCCTTGACGCAAGCACTCCGGCGAGGATCGTGCCGAGCAGGATTGCGACATAGGTTCCCGCCTCGACCAGCCCGGTGCCGCCAAGCACCTCGTCCCGCTGCAGGTGCTGCGGGAGGATCGCATATTTGATCGGCCCGAAGAAAGTGGAGTGGATGCCCATGGCGAACACCGCCGCGAGCATCAGCGGGATGTTGGCGAGCATCAGCCCCGCGCCGCCGACGATCATGATGCCGATTTCGGCGAACTTGATCATCCGGATCAGGCGCGCCTTGTCATGGTCGTCCGCAAGCTGCCCCGACAGCGCGGAGAGCAGGAAGAAGGGCAGGATGAAGAGGGCCTGCGCAATCGAGCTGAACTGGAACTCCTTCGTCGGGTCGCGGAGCAGCTGATAGGTGACGAACAGGACGACCGCCTGCTTGAACAGGCTGTCGTTGAAAGCTCCGAGGAACTGGGTCGCGAACAGCGGAAGGAAGCGCCGCGCGCGCAGCAGGTGTGCAACGTTCTGGATCAAAGCCTGGGCGCGCAGGGTTTCATTGGGTTGCGGGGAGGCATAGCCAGCTTTGCCGAAGCCGCCAAACCTTATAACGCTTGCTGCGGACAATGCTGTCGCTGCCGAACCTGCTCACGCTGTCGAGGATCCTCGCGGTCCCGATTCTGGTGTTCCTGCTGTGGCACCCGACGCCGGTCGAATATGCAATTACCTTCGTTCTCTACTGCATCGTCGGGATCACCGATTATCTCGACGGCTATCTTGCGCGGGCGTGGGGAAGCATCTCGAAGCTCGGCCAGTTCCTCGACCCGATCGCCGACAAGATCATGGTCGCGGCCGTCATCGTAATGCTGATTTCCAGCCGCAAGGCCAATCCCGTGCCGGAAATATCCGGGCTTCACCTGATCCCGGCGCTCGTCATTCTGCTGCGCGAGATCATCGTGTCCGGCCTTCGCGAATATCTTGCGGGGCTGCAGGTGTCCGTTCCGGTGAGCGCGCTCGCCAAATGGAAGACGACGTTGCAGCTGGTCGCGCTCGGTGCGCTGATCCTCGCAGGCGCCCTGCCGGACCAGCCGTGGGTGCATCTCGTCGGCCTCATTTGCCTCTGGGCCGCGGCGGCGCTGACGCTGATCACCGGCTATGATTACCTGCGGGTCGGCCTGCGTCACATGGAGTGATCCGCAAAGCGGCGGAGTAATCGATTCTGCTGCTCTGACTGAGCGAGGAATCTCGTTTCCGTCGATCAATGGCCGCGCCTAGGGCCACCGTCCGCAAACCGACAGTTCGGAGGGATGGACGATGGACGCGAAGACCGGTGACCCGCTGCATGGCTCCCCGATGGAGGAAGGCGCCGCCCTTCGCTCCCTGCTCGGCCGCACGAATCGCGACTGGTGGCCGAACCAGCTCGCGCTCGACATCCTGCCGCGTCCGTCCGACCCAATGGGGCCGGATTATGACTATGCCGAGGAGTTCAAGACGCTCGACTACCAGGCGGTGAAGCGAGACCTCACCGCGCTGATGACCGACAGCCAGCCATGGTGGCCGGCGGACTATGGGCATTATGGCCCATTCTTCATTCGCATGGCCTGGCACGCGGCAGGCACCTACCGCATCGGCGACGGCCGCGGCGGCGCCAACTCGGGCCAGCAGCGCTTCGCTCCGCTGAACTCCTGGCCGGACAATGCGAACCTCGACAAGGCGCGGCGGCTGCTGTGGCCGATCAAGAAGAAGTACGGCCGCAAGCTCAGCTGGGCGGACCTCATGATCCTCGCCGGCAATGTCGCCTTCGAGTCGATGGGCGCGCCGGTGTTCGGCTTCGGCGGCGGCCGCGCCGACGTCTACGAGCCCGAGCAGGACGTCTATTGGGGCACCGAGGAGCAGTGGGTCGGCGCGGGCGCTGAGCCGCGCATGGGCGAAGACGCGGGCAAGGCGCTCGAAAACCCGCTCGCGGCGGTGCAGATGGGCCTCATTTACGTGAATCCCGAAGGGCCCGGCGGAAGCGCCGACCCGCTCGCGTCTGCCAAGGAGATCCGCGAGACCTTCCACCGCATGGGCATGACCGACGAGGAAACGGTCGCGCTGACCGCCGGCGGCCATACGTTCGGCAAATGCCACGGCGCCGGCGACGCATCGAAGGTGGGCGCCGAACCCGAGGGCGCGGATATCGCGCAGCAGGGGCTCGGCTGGACGAACGGCCATGGCTGCGGGATGGCCGACGACACGATCACCAGCGGCCTCGAGGGCGCATGGACGCCCACGCCCATCCGGTGGAGCAACAATTACTTCCACATGCTGCTCGACTATGAGTACGAGCTGGTGCGCAGCCCGGCCGGCGCCAAGCAATGGCAGCCGAAGGACGTAAAGCCGGAGGACCTGGCGCCTGCCGCGCATACTCCGGGCAAGCGCGTCCCGACGATGATGACCACCGCCGACATGGCGTTCCGGGAAGATCCGGAGTTCCGCAAGATCTCCGAATATTTCAGGGACAATCCCGAAGCGTTCGGCGACGCCATGGCGCGCGCCTGGTTCAAGCTGTGCCACCGCGACATGGGCCCCAAGTCGCGTTACCTCGGTCCCGAGGTCCCGGAAGAGGATCTGATCTGGCAGGATCCGATCCCGCGCGCGGATTACGCCCCGATCGACGAGAACGACGTGCGCGAGCTCAAGCGGCGGATCCTCGATTCCGGACTTGGCATCCCGGAACTGGTGAAGGCGGCGTGGGCGGCCGCTTCCACCTATCGCGGCTCGGACCATCGGGGCGGCGCCAACGGAGGTCGCATCCGACTCGACCCGCAGCGTGGCTGGGAGGTGAACGAGCCTGAAGAACTCGGGCGCGTGCTCCGCGCCTATGAGGACATCAAGCGCGACTTTGATGGAAATGCGGGCGGCAAGAAGGTGTCGATCGCCGACCTTGTGGTGCTTGGCGGGAGCGCGGCGGTCGAAGAGGCAGCCCGCGCCGCCGGTCACCAGATCGAGGTGCCGTTCGAGCCGGGCCGGACGGACGCGAGCCAGGAGCAGACCGACGTCGAGGGCATGTCCTACCTTGAGCCGAAAGCCGACGGCTTCCGCAACTACCTGCGCACCGACGTTCACTATCCGGTGCCGACGGAGGAGCTGCTGATCGATCGGGCGTCGCTTTTGCGCCTGACTGTGCCGGAGATGACGGTGCTGGTCGGCGGCCTGCGCGTCCTCGGCGCCAATTTCCGCGGCGAAAAGCATGGCGTGTTCACCGACCGTGTCGGCCAGCTCAGCAACGACTTCTTCGTCAACCTGCTGGACATGGGCACGGCGTGGAAGCCGGAGAGCGATCACGTCTTCGTCGGGACGGATCGCGCGACCGACCAGCCCAAGTGGACCGCGACGCGTGTGGACCTCGTCTTCGGCTCGAACTCGCAGCTTCGCGCGGTTGCGGAAGTCTATGCTGCCGACGACGCCCGCGAAAAGTTCGTCGAGGACTTCGTGAAGGCGTGGACGAAGGTGATGAACGCCGACCGGTTCGACCTTGCGCGCAAGTCAGGCGGCTGGACCGAACGGACGAGCGGCGCGGGCGTGAGCACCGCGGAGCCGGTCTCCGCGGAGTAGCAGCCTCAGCCGCAGGCGGGCTCGAGCTGGCGCGCGCCGGAAGCGATCGGCTCGAGATCGGGGATGAGGTCGCGGGCGATCCTGCGCAGCGTCGCGGCGAGGAGCTGGAACTCGCTTTCGCGCGGGCTCGACCTGCGCCAGATGAGCGCGATGCGGCGGAAGCCGTGCTCGGAATCGAGCCGCCGGGCCTCCGTGCGCGTGCCGCTGAGGAGGCCGGTCTCGATCGCCATGCCGGGGACGAAGGTGAGGCCGAGCCCATTGTCGACCATCTGCACGAGCGTGTGGAGCGACGTTCCCATCATCGAGGCGTGGGCGCGGATCTCGGGCCGGTTGCAGGCGGAGAGGGCGTGGTCCTTGAGGCAGTGGCCGTCCTCGAGCAGCAGGAGGCGCTTCTCGTCGATGGCAGCGGCATTGACGGTGCGGCCGCGCGGCGCTTCGCCCGGCGGGAAGGCGACGTAGAGGGGGTCGTCGAAGAGCAGGGCCGAATCGACCTCTCCGCAACTGAAGGGGAGGGCGAGCAGCACGCAGTCGAGCTGTCCGCGGTGCAGCGCCTCGCACGCGGCGTTGCTGGTTTCCTCACGCAGGTAGAGCTTGAGGTCGGGCCATTCGCTGCGCAGGCGCGGCAGCATCGCCGGAAGAAGGAAAGGGGCGATCGTGGGGATGACGCCCATCCGCAGCTCGCCGTGGAGCGGCTGGCCCTCGGCGCGGGCCATTTCCGCGAGCTCCTCGCCCTCGCGGAGCACGCGGATGGCCTTGTCGGCGATCTTCTCGCCGAGCGCGGTAAAGCGGACGAGGCGACGCGTCCGCTCGACCAGCGTGACGCCGAGAAGCGCCTCGAGCTCGCGAAGGCCGGCGGAGAGCGTCGACTGGGTCACGTAGCAGGCGTCCGCGGCTTTCCCGAAATGCCCGTGACGCCGAAGAGCGACCAGATACTGGAGCTGCTTGAGGGTCGGGATGTGGACGGACATTAATCGATAAATCCAATCAGTGTCAGCCGTATAATGAACTTGAACGATGGTTGCCAGCACCCTAGATGCTGCACTGCAACCCGAAACGCGCTGCAACGCAACAATGGAGGAAACCTGAATGCTTACCGTTGGGGACAAGCTTCCCGCTCTCAAACTGCCGGTCCAGCAGGGCACGTCGGCGCTGCCAGCCGGTGAGACGATCGATCTTGGCCAGTCCAACGGCAAGTGGAAGGTGCTCTTCTACTGGCCCAAGGATTTTACCTTCGTGTGCCCGACCGAGATCGTCGGCTATGGCGAGCTCAAGGCCGATTTCGCCGACCGCGACGCCGAGCTGATCGGCGCGTCGACCGACACCGCCCATGTCCATTTCGCCTGGCGCCGCTCCGACGAGCAGCTCGCGGGCGCCGATTTCCCGTGGATCGCGGACAACAAGAAGGAACTGGCCGAGGCGCTCGGCATCCTCGACAAGGAAGAGGGCGTCGCGCTCCGCGCCACGTTCATCGTCGATCCAGATAATGTCATCCAGCATGTGACGGTGAACGGGCTGAACGTCGGCCGGAATCCCGCCGAGACCCTCCGGGTCCTCGATGCGCTCCGGACCGACGAGCTTTGCCCGTGCAACTGGACGCCGGGCGAGGAAGTGCTGAAGCCCGCCGCGTAAGCTTTCCTCCTCCCGTGCACGGGAGGAGCTCCCGGCCGCTCTCCCCTCGCGGCCGATTCGGGGGCGGGCATCCCCAGGCCCGCCCCTTTTTTCGTCCCCACAGGAGTATCCATGTCGCTCAAGCAATTTGCGGAGACGCTGCCGGACTATGCGAAGGACATCCGGCTCAACCTCGGCTCCATCCTGTCCGACCAGCTCATGGGCGAGGAGCGGAAGCTCGCCCTGCTGCTCGCATGCGCCCACGGCTCCGGCCACAAGCCGCTCGTCGAAGCGGCCGAGGCGGAAGTCGCCGGCAAGCTGCCCGAGACGGTGGCCAATGCCGCTCGCGGCGCCGCCGCGGTGATGGCGATGAACAACGTCTACTATCGCTTCGTCCATCTCGTCGCGAACCCGGAATATGGAAAGATGCCGGCACGGCTGCGGATGAACATCATCGGCACCCATGGGATCGCCAAGGAAGAGTTCGAGCTGATGAGCCTCGCCGTCTCCGCAATGAACGGCTGCGGCATGTGCATCGACAGTCACGAGCGCGTGCTGCTCGAGCATGGCGTCAAGCCCGACGCGATCCAGGCGGCGGTGCGCATCGCTGCGGTGATGAAGGCGCTCGCGACCGTCCACGCGACGGTCTGACCGGTCAGGCGGTCAGCAGCCTCACCGACGAGAGGAGCAGCGTCAGGGCAAGGATCGGCCGAAGGACCGAGTCCGACGAGCGCGTTGCAATCAGGCTGCCGACGATCACTCCGGGGATCGAGCCCGCCAGCAGCGCAACCATCAGGCCGAGATCGACGGAGCCCATCAGCCAGTGGCCGATGCCCGCGATCAAGGTCAGCGGAACGGCATGGGCGATGTCGCTTCCGGCGATGCGCGCGACGGGAAGCTTCGGGTAGAGGATCAGGAGCGCGGTCGTGCCGAGCGCACCGGCTCCGACCGACGTGATCGACACGAGGATGCCGAGCATCACGCCGAGGAAGATGGTCCAGCTGCCGACCCGCTTGGCCTCCATCGCGTCGATATGGTGGCCTGCCCAGCGCAGGATCCACGGCCGGAAGAACACGGCGAAGCTGGTGAGCAGCAGCGACCCGCCAAGGAGCATGTTGAGATAGAATGCGCTCTGCGACCCCTTCACGCCGAAATAGCCCATCAGGCTGAGCGTCACGATCGAAGCAGGCACGCTTCCCGTCGCGAGGCCCTTCACGATCTTCCAGTCGACCGTCTCGCGCTGGCGGTGCACGGCGGTTCCGACCGTCTTCGTGACGGAGGCGTAGAGAAGGTCGGTTCCGACCGCGGTCGAAGGATGGAAGCCGAACAGCAGCACGAGCAGCGGGGTCATGAGCGAGCCGCCGCCGACGCCTGTCATTCCGACAAGCGCCCCAACGAGGAACCCGGCCAGGGAGTAAAGCGGATTATAGGCGGAAAAGATCGCTGCCCCCAAAGCTTACACGATCAAAATGCATGGAATTACTGTTCTATGGACCCCGTTGGAGCCGCGCTGCTTTGCCTAACCAGCGATGCTTGGCAAGCACAAGCTAAACTCTAGCCGTCAATGGGGGTTTAATTTGCGATCGATCGCGCCATTGCCGCTGGCGAAGAGCGTGCCTAGATTATCGGCCGAAACGGCAAGGGACTGTGCTCGCTTGAATTCCGGCCTGATTGCCTATCTGGACTCCGTCAAATCGCGCGATCCCGCGGCCCGCTCGCGCTGGGACGTCTTCTTCTATCCCGGCGTGTGGGCGCTCGGGCTTCATCGCTTCGCGCATTGGCTGTGGGAAGGGAGGCTCTACTTCCTGGCGCGGTTGATCAACCATTTCTCCCGCTTCCTCACCGCCATCGACATTCATCCCGGAGCGAAGATCGGGGAGCGCTTCTTCCTCGACCATGGCTTCAGCGTGATCGGCGAAACGGCGGAGATCGGGGACGACGTCACCATCTACCAGAGCGTCACGCTCGGCGGGACGAACCCGTCCACCGGCGTGGCGGGGAAGCGCCACCCGACGATCCGCTCGGGGGTCGTGATCGGCTCCGGCGCGCAGGTGCTCGGCCCGATCGAGATCGGCGAAGGCGCCAAGATCGGCGCCAACTCGGTGGTCACCAAAGACGTGGCGCCCGGGGCAACGGTGGTCGGCATTCCGGCCAAGCCGGTGCCGGTCGAAGCCGTTCACTACAGCCCCGGCTTCATGCCCTACGGAACGCCGTGCGGCGAGGATTGCGATCCCGTCCGGGTGCGCCTCAACGAGCTCGAGCATGAGCTCGAGGAGCTTCGCGCCGAGCTCAAGGTGCTCAAGGCCGCGCGCCAGCCGCAGCCGAAGGTGAAGAGCGCTTGAGCGTCATCGCGCCGTTCCCGCCAAGCTGGGACCGGCGCCCAATCGCCACCTTTGACCGGCAGGAGCTGAAGCGGATCCTCGACCTTTACGGTCGCATGGTCGCGGCCGGTCACTGGCGCGACTATGCGCTTCGCATCGATCCCGACGTGGCGGTGTTCGCTGCATTCCGCAGGCACAGCGAGCGGCCGGAGGTGCGGATAGAGAAGCGCCCCTCGCTCCGGCTGAAGCAAGGGGCGTTCGCATTGATCGGTGAGCATGGCGTCGTGCTCAAGCGGGGCCACGAGCTCGCTCCCGTGCTTGCCCCGCTCGAGCGCCGGCTTATGCGGCTGGTTGGCTGACCGCGACCGCTGAGCGGTCGACCAGCGGCAGGCGCTCGCGAAGGCCTTCCGGGAGCGGCTTCACAATGGCGGCGCGCGCCTGGTGCCAGAAGGCCGACAGCAGGAGCAGGGCCGAGCCGATGATCAGCGCGGTCAGCGCGACGTTGAGCTCGACCGCGCCGAACTGCCGGAACAGCTCGTTGAGCGCGAAGAGGACGTAGGCGAGCGCGGACACGAGAAGCGCGCGGCGGTCCACAGCAAGAGCGGTGATGCCGAGCACGATGTAGAGCGCGACGACGGCGATCCCGCCGCCGACGCTGATATGCCCGCTGGTCAGCCCGAGCAGGGTGAAGATCGGGTGCACGATCATCGGCGCGGCGAGCAGGTGCAGCCAGAAAGCGACGTCGCTGCGGCGGGTGAGCCTCGCCCGGTCCGACGCGTCCCACCACATGGCGAACAGGAACATGCCGATGCCGAGCAGCAGGATGAAGCCGAGGATGACGTTCTTCGCCTGCTCGACGTTCTGGCCGAGGCCGGCGAGGAGGAGGCCGATGGCAATCGCGGCAACCGATGCAGCGCCGGCGGCGATGGTTATCGGCACGTGGAAGTTGCGCCAGTGCAGCCAGGCGGCCGCGGCGCTGATCGTCGCCGACGCAGCCACGATGATGCCGCCGAGGAGATTGTTGTCGTTCAGCTGGTCCGGGCCGACCGCGGTGGCGAGGCCGAGGGCTGCCGTCCCGAACACGCCAATGACGAAGGCGAGCAGAAGAAGGATGGACGGGAGGGCCATTCGGCGCCTGGCGGTGAAGAAGCTGGCGAGCGGCCAGGCCGTGGCGGCGACGGCAAGCGGAGCAAGCGGCGAGGGGCCGTCGCTGTCGACCACGATCCCCGCCTTCTGCCCGAGCCACTGGCCGATCCAGCCGACCGCGAACAGCAGGATCGCAGCGGCGATCGAGACGAAGATGTCGTTGAAGCCGGTGATCAGCCGGAATTGCTCCTCGTCCGCGATCGCCGTCGAGCGCAGCCGCTCGACATGCGCGCGAAGTGAATCGGCCGCGTCGGCGGTGATCACGCCGGAAGCGACCGCGTCGTCGATTTCCTGCTGGCTGTACATTCCCTCGTCTCCCGAAAAGCCGGGCGACAATAGAATTAGTGTATTATACTGTCAATACAGCGACGCGCCGAGCTGCGGCCCGCTAGTCGCGGCTGCCGCTCAGGCTCGACCTGTCGGGCGGCGTGCCCGAGCCGACGTGGGTTCCTGCGCCGCTGCCGAGCGCTTCGCCGAGGGTGGGACCGCGCGGCCGGTCGCCTTCGCCATATTCGAGCGCCGGAGTTTCGTCGTGATCGTCGAGGTCGCCAAGCGCGGCGGCCTCGTCGGCAGCGTCGTTCTCGGACTTGTTGCCGGTAGCGATTCCCTCGCCGGAAGGCTCGCCCTCGCCGGCACGCGTGCCGGGCCCCGCGGCGCCTCCCGTTCCGCTCAAAGGTGTCTCTTCCTCTTCGGCGACGCCGAAGCCGCTGATCCCGCCGCCGCGATTCTCTCCGCCGGTCATTTGGCCAATCTCCTCGTTCGATCGTTTGGCCAACGCGCGAGGGGCTCCAGGCGTGCCGCGACTCGCGGATTCGCGAGGAAACTGAACAACTGTTCAGTCGCGGAACAATCCGGACGATTTTGTCAATACTTATTTTGAACCGCCGACGCTTTGCGGCGTTGTGCGATCAAAGACAGATTTAAAAGGTTTCTGAAGGTGATAACTCGGTTGTTGGCCGGCGCCGCCTGTGCGGCGCTGATGGGCCTCTCTGTGCCCGTATCCGCCGCCACCACGCCGGAACTCCCGGGGGCGGCAATCCAGGTCTCCCCGTCTGCTGCGCAGGCGGTGCAGGCTTTCTACGCGAGCCGCGGCGGCGCGCCCTTGTGGCTGCGCAGCGGCGCGGACAGCGCTGCCGCGCGCCAACTCATCGGCATCCTCGACCGGGCTCCGCTCGACGGGCTGGACAGCGGGCCGATGCTTGCCGCGCAGGCGCAGGCGCTCCTGGCGCGCGCGCAGACCGGCGACCGCAGCGCGGTCGACGCGGCCGACCGGCTGCTTTCGGCGGCCTGGGTCAGCTACGTCCAGGCGGTGCAGCGGCCGCCCTCGGGCATGATCTACGCCGATCCGTGGGTCACGCCGCGCACCCAGAGCCCGATGGAAATCCTGCAGCGCACCGCCGCGGCTCCGTCGTTGTCGGCCTATGTGCGCTCGGTAGCGCAGGTGAACCCCCTGTACGCGCAGCTGCGCGACGCAGCCTGGGCGCAGATGCAGTCCAGCGGCGGCTCGCTCGACCCGCGCGTACTCACCAGCCTCGATCGCGTCCGCGAGCATCCGTTCCAGGACAAATATGTGATGGTCGATGCCGCCGCGGCGCGCCTCTATATGATCGAGGACGGCCGGGTGGTCGACTCGATGAAGGTCGCGGTCGGCAAGCCCGGCGCCAAGACGCAGACGCCGATGATCGCGAGCACCATCTATTATGCGACGGTCAATCCCTACTGGCACGTCGGCGGCGAGCTCGTTCGCTCGCTGATCGCCAAGAACGTGCTCGAAAAGGGCCTCGGCTATCTGAAGACGCAGGGATACCAGGTGATGCCGGGCGACCCGAACGACGATCGCCTGCTCGATCCGTCCACCGTCGACTGGAAGGCCGTCGCTGACGGCACGCTGCAGGTCCGCGTGCGCCAGCTTCCGGGCCCCGCCAACTCGATGGGCAAGGTGAAGTTCGGCTTCCCCAACGCCTACGACATCTATCTCCACGACACGCCGGTGAAGGAGCTGTTCGCGCAGGACGACCGCACGATCAGCCACGGCTGCATCCGCCTCGAGGACGCGCAGCGGCTCGAGCGGTGGATGATGGACGGCCGGCAGGTCGCGGCCGATGCTCCGGAGGAGAATGTGGCGCTTCCGACGCCGGTGCCGATCTACGTCACCTACCTGACGGCGCAGGCGCAGAACGGCCAGCTGAGCTTCGTGGACGACATTTACGGGCGTGACGCGCAGGCGATGCGGGTTGCCGCGCTGAGGTAGCGCGGGAGCGCCCGGTTTAGCCGCAGGTCAGGCTAAGCAAGCGCGGCGTTGTCCCCGATCCCGGAAAGCTGCGAGGCGCGGGCCGCATGGAGCTCCGCGAGCTCGCGGTGGCGGCGGCGAACTTCAGGATCGGCGGCGAGCTCGGCCATGGTGCGGCAATGCCGCTCCCGTTCGCGATGGTAGCTGTGGTCGTCGTAACTCATCCATAGCCCCTGGCTTGTATACAAGCGGCAGCCGTTGAGGTCCTTGGCCGAACCTCCGTTGGGGGGCTGTCAGGGGCGCAACGCCTGTGAAATGCCAACGCGCTCCCGGGGACGGTTTACCACCGTTAACCCGGACGGTCCTAATATGGCGGAAATCCGCCGTTTCTCGCGTTCAGCTTTGCGGCCAGGCGCCGCGAGGCGAGTCGCTAGACCGACACTTCGTCCATGGTCTTGAGCTTGGGCTGCGGGATGCCTTCCGCCTTGAACCGCTCGGTCAGCTCCTTCTTCTTCTCGAGCAGCTGTTCGCCGAGCGCGGCCGTGTCGAGGTCGCCCTTGCGTGCCTGCGAGAAGATTCCGCCGGGGCCTTCCTCTTCCTTGATGTGGTGCTCGATCTCCTCCTGGAGCACCTTCACCTTGGTGTCGAAGAATTCGTCGTCGCCGCCCTCGTTGGCGGTGATCTCGGCGATCAGGAGCTTGGCGGCGTCGTGCTCGACATAGCCTTCCTTCAGCTCCTCCTCGTCGACGGTGCCTTCGCAGGCCGGATAGAAGATGGTCTCCTCGATTTCGGCGTGGACGCTGAGCTCGAGGCAGATCTCGTGGGCGAGCTTCTGCTTGCGCCCGTCACCCTTCGCGCTTTCGAACTCCTTGAACAGCTTCTCGACCGCGCGGTGGTCCTCTTTCAGAAGAGTGATCGCGTCCTTGCTCGCCATGGCCCTGAACCTCCTGTTGTTTGCTGCTCGAAACAAACGGTTCGGCTTGGTTGTTCCTGCCGTCATGAAGCATGAAACCGTAAGCGTACCCGCGCCGACCGGGCTGGACTGGAAGGCCGTCGGCTATCTCGTCTCGATCTGCAGCGTCTTCTTCCTCGGCGCGGTCGCCTGGGCGAAGGAGAACCCGCCCGGCTGGTATTATCCGGCGCTGGTGATCGGGATGGCAGCGTCGATCATCGGCATGGGCTGCCGCTACATGGCGCACCTGCACCAGAAGGCGGAGATCAGGAAAGCGCGCGAGGAAGCGAAGAGCGGCTAGCGTCCGCGCTCGGCGCTGTCGCCGCTATCGCTCGAATCCTCCTCGCTTGCGGCAATCGACTGTTCCGGGCCCTCGTTGAGCTGCATCCAGTCGCGGAACGGCAGGTGATAGAGCATGTCCATCACCTCGAACTCGAGTCCGCCCGGCTGCCACGTATCGCTGTTCCACAAGGCGACGACGCCGCTCTTCTTCTGCGGGTCGAAGAGGATGAGCGAGCGATAGCCGCGGATGCCGCCGCGGTGACCGATGATCCGGTGACCCGCGTAGATGTAGCTGCGCCAGCCGTAGCCGTACCAGGCGGTGCCGAGCCGCTCGAGGAACTTGCGCAGGCGCCCGCGCTCGGTGGGCGTGACGACATAGGGCGCGTGGATGGTGTTGAGGACCTTGGAGTCGAGCACGTCGGGCATTTCGCCCATCTGCGCTTCCATCCACAAAGCCATGTCCTTGATGTTGCTGTTGACGCCGCCCGCGGCGGGGACCTTGTAATAGGTGTCGTCGATCGGCCACGGCCTGCGCCCGCTGCTGTGGGGCTTGGCCCAGCTGCGGTTCGACTCCAGTCCGGCGAGCGAGACGCTGCCGCTGGTCATGCCGATGGGGTCGAACAGCGTGCGCTTGACCGCCTGCTCATAGGGCAGTCCGGTGACACGCGAGACCATCTCGCTCGACGCATCGTAGGCGACATTCTGATAGTCCCAGCAGGTGCCCGGCGCGCACACCGCGTTGAGCGTCGCCAGCTGAGTCCTGAGGAAGCTCGGGTCCTGTCCTTCCTCGAGCTTGTTGTCGAAGGCGTTCCGGTAAAGGCCCAAGCGATGTGAGAGCAGGTCGCCGACGGTGGCGAGCCGCTCATTGCCGTTGGGGAGCTTGAGGTCCGGCGCATAGTCGGAGACCGGGGCGTTAAGGTCGATCTTCCCCTGCTCGGCGAGCTTCGCGACCATGGTCGCAGCGACGCCCTTCGAACAGGAAGCCCAGCGGAACACGGTTTCGGGCGTGACCGGGTCGCCGGATCCGGCCGCGGTCTCACCATATCCCTTGAGGAAGGTGATGCGGCCGTTTTCGACGATCCCGACCGCCATGCCCACCATCGCCGGCTTGTTCATCAGCTGCTGCAGGCGCGCGTCGAGCAGACGATAATCGATGTCGCGGCGCGACGCCGTCGAAAGCGAGGCAAGCTGCAGGTGGGCGGCGGAGATTTGCGCCTGGTGCTGCTCGGCCGTGTGCGAACGCATCGCCAGCAGCGACGCGCCCATGATGAGCGCGAGCGCGCCGACGGCCAGCTTGTTCCTGGTCTTCAAAAGCCTCTTCTCCCCACCCCGAGCTCAGCTGTGGCGGGGAGGGGGCTGCCCCTCAACGGAGGCTTTAACGCGCTTGCGGCAGAGCGAGTCAGGATTGCGACGAGTTGCTGCAGTTCTGGCAATGCCCGCCCGCCTCGCCTAAACGCCGCCGCATGCACTTCCTCAAGACCTTGTTCTGGGTGCTCGTGGCGGTGGTCGTCGTCCTGTTCGCCAGCCGCAACTGGGCCGACGTCACGCTGAACCTGTGGGGGGACATCCAGGCGGACATCAAGATCCCGGTCCTCCTCCTCGTCATCTTCCTCGCCGGCTTCCTTCCGACGTGGCTGGTGATGCGCGCGAAGATCTGGTCGTACCGTCGGCGGCTCGACGCGCTCGAGCGGACGCGGGCTGCCTCGGTTGCAGCCGAGCCGCAGGCGCAGACGGAAGAGCCTGCAGCATGAGCCGCATCTTCGTTGCGATCGATACGCCCGACCTCGACCGGGCGACGGCCCTTGCCGAAGCCGTCCGCGGCGCTGCGGGCGGCGTGAAGCTGGGGCTCGAGTTCTTCTCTGCGCACGGGCCCGCCGGGGTCCGGCGCATCGGCGAGCTTGGACTGCCGGTCTTCCTCGACCTCAAGCTCCACGACATTCCGAACACGGTCGGCAAGGCGGTCGAAGCGCTTGCGCCGCTCGAGCCGGAAATCCTGACGGTCCACGCAAGCGGGGGCAGGGCAATGCTGCAGGCGGCGAAAGCCACTGCGCCGGCGCGCACGAAAGTGGTCGGCGTGACCGTGCTGACCAGCCTCGACGAGTCCGACCTCGCTTCGGCCGGGGTCCACGGTTCTCCGGCCGGCCAGGTCGCGCGCCTTGCTTGGCTCGCGCAGGACTCCGGCATCGACGGCATCGTCTGCTCCGGGGCCGAGGTCCGGCAGGCGCGTGAATCGTGGCCCGGGGGGTTCTTCGTCGTCCCGGGCGTTCGGCCGGCCGGTGCGGACATCGGCGACCAGAAAAGGGTGGTGACGCCGGCGCAGGCCGTTGCCGACGGCGCTTCCGTCCTCGTCATCGGGCGTCCGATCACGGGTGCGTCCGATCCGCGGCGTGCCATCATGGACATTGCGGCCTCGCTGGACCAAATGCCCGCCGAAGCGAGGACCTTGTCATGAGCTGGCTGAGCCGCGTGCGCAGCGGGATTCCCTTCCTGCCCAAGCGCCAAACCGCCGAGAACCTGTGGCACAAGTGCAAGAAGTGCGGGACCATGGTGTTCGTGAAGGAGTGGGAGGAGAATTACAGCGTCTGCCCGCGCTGCAACTTCCACGACCGGATCGGCCCGACCAAGCGTTTCCAGCAATTGTTCGATGCCGCCGAATATGAGCTTCTGCCCGCGCCCGAGGTCCGCGAGGACCCGCTCCGCTTCAAGGACACCAAGCGCTACACCGAGCGGCTGAAGGCCGCGCGCGCGGCGAACGGGGAACGCGACGCGCTCGTCAACGCACGTGGCAAGATCGAAGGCCACAAGGCCATCGTCGGCGTGCAGGACTTCGCGTTCATGGGTGGATCGATGGGCACGGCGGTCGGCGCCGCGTTCGTCGCCGGCGCCCGCGCGGCGATTGCTGACAAGTGCCCGTACATCATCTTCACCGCTTCGGGTGGCGCGCGGATGCAGGAAGCGATCCTGTCGCTGATGCAGCTTCCGCGCACCACAGTCGCGATCACCGAGCTCAAGGAAGCCGGCCTGCCTTACATTGTCGTGCTCACGGACCCGACGACGGGCGGAGTCACCGCCTCCTACGCGATGCTCGGGGACATCCAGATCGCGGAACCGGGCGCGCTGATCGGCTTTGCCGGCCAGCGCGTGATCGAGCAGACCATTCGCGAGAAGCTGCCGGAGGGCTTCCAGCGCGCCGAATATCTGCTCGAGCACGGGATGATCGACATGGTGGTTTCGCGCGGCGACCTCAGGGAGACGCTCGCGAAGCTGATCTCCTACCTCGTGCCGGAGGCGAAGGAGGCCGCCTGATGGCGGACTTCGCGCGCTCGACGAACCCCGAGGTCCAGGAACAGCTCGACCGGCTCTCGAAGCTGTCGCCCGCCGGCGACCGGCTCGGCCTCGAGCGCATTTCGGCGCTGCTCGACCGGCTCGGCCGTCCGCAGGACGCGCTTCCGCCCGTATTTCATGTCGCCGGAACGAACGGGAAGGGCTCGACCGTCGCGTTCCTGCGCGCTGCGCTCGAGGCGAGCGGGCACAAGGTTCACGCCTTCACCAGTCCGCACCTCGTCCGCTTCAACGAGCGGATCCGCATCGCCGGCAAGCTCATCGAGGACGATGAGCTCGCTGCCACCCTCGCGGAGGTCATCGATGCAGGCCGCGGAATCGAGCCGAGCTTCTTCGAGGTCGCGACCGCCGCCGCTTTCCTTGCCTTCGCGCGCACACCCGCGGACGCCTGCATCCTCGAGGTCGGCCTCGGCGGCCGCCTCGATGCGACGAACGTCATCGAGCATCCGCTGATCACCGGAATCGCCAACCTGGCGCTCGACCACCAGCAGTTCCTCGGGAACGGCCTGCCCGACATCGCCGGAGAAAAAGCGGCGATCGCCAAGCGCGGGGTCCCGCTCATGACGCAGCTCTATCCGCCGGCCATCGGCAGCAGGATCGAGGAGATCGTCCGCGACCGGGGCGCCGCCTGGCTTCCGCGCGGCGGCGTCTGGGATGCGATCGCGCGGCAGGGGAAGCTGCATTATGTCGACGAGCGCGGCGAGCTCGACCTGCCGCTGCCGCGGCTGCCGGGCCGGCACCAGGCGATGAATGCCGCGCTAGCGGTCGCTTTGCTCCGCCACCAGGAGGTCCTGCGCGTACCCACCTCCGCTCTCGGCGCCGCAATGGGCTGGGCGGATTGGCCGGCACGGCTTCAGCACCTCGCCGCGGGGCCGCTCGCCGGAGATCGGGAAGTGTGGCTGGACGGCGGTCATAATCCGTCGGCGGCGCGCCAGATCGCTACGTTCGTCAAGCATCACTGGGACGACGGTCGGCCGCTGCACATGGTCTTCGCGAGCCTTGCAACCAAGGACCCGCCCGGCATGCTCGAACCCTTCAAGGGCATTGTCGCGCATGTGCACGCCGTACCCATTCCGGATCATGCCTGCTTCACCCCCAGCGACCTGGTCGAAATTGCCGGCCAGCTCGGCTTTCGCGCCGACGCCCACGACAGCGTGGAGGAGGCGCTCGCCGCCGCTCCGAACGATGCAAGAATACTGATCTTCGGCTCCCTGTACCTCGCCGGAGTGGTTCTGGCGAACAACGAGCAGATCCCGGACTAGGCCTTCGCCGGCTCCGCCTTGGGTGCGGTTTCAGCTTCCGCCTGGCGGCTCTGGTGCGCGACCCGCAGCCCTTCGAGCAGCACGAACAGGACGGCGAATGCGCCCGCCGCGGCGGTCCAGCGGAACACAGTCGCGTAACCGTAGGTGTCGAAGGCTTCGCCGGCGATGCCGCGGCCCAGCGAGCCGATGAGGAAGGTCAGCGACGAAAGCAGCGCGTATTGGACGGCGGTGAACCGCTTGCTGACGATGCCCGAGATGTAGGCGACGAACGCCGCGCCGGCGATGCCGGTGGAGATATTCTCCAGCGAGATCGCAAGCAGCAGCCGCACCATCCGCTCGTCCGACCCGATGGCGGTGGCCAGCGCATCGAGGCGCAAGAAATGCGCAACCGCGTCGATGTGCGGCCCGCCCTCGGCGAGGTCGGCATAAACGAAGTTGCCGAACACGGGCAGGATCGCGCCGATCAGGATCGTCTTGATGCGCCCGATCTTGAGGAACAGGTAGCCGCCGATCGAGATGCCGACCATCGTCATGATGATGCCGAACACCTTGGAGGCGAACGCGACCTGGTCTTTCGTGTAGTGGAGGTAGTCGAGGTAGAAGGGGAAGGCGAAGGCCGTCCAGATGTTGTAGCAGAGGGTGTAGGTCAGGATCAGGCCGATCACGATCAGCACCCCCCAGCCGAGCCGTCCGGCCAACTCCCCGAGCGGCGCGACGAGCGACACGTAGAGATGGTTGATCGCGGTGCGGCCGCTGTTGTGGGTCGCGTCCGATTTCGTGAGCACGTAGCGGTTGCGCGAGCGAAGCCAGTTGATGACCGCTGCCACGATCAGCGGCACGAACACGGTCGCGAAGATGATCCAGGGACCATATTCCTTGGTGAAGTCGCCGACCGAGGGCTGCTTCTGTCCCGGGGCGGTGGTCAGCATCGAGACCATGAAGCGGCCGATGTTGAAGATCGCCCAGGCCCAGCAGATGCCGACGATCGCGAGCGCTCCGGCGCGCGCCTTGGGCTCGAGGGCGCCCGGCTCCGCCAGCTCCTTGTGGAGGACTTCCTGATCCTGGCGGGGCGTGTCGGGCGCCTGCAGCGCGACCAGCATCATGCAGATGATGAGGCCGCCCATGATCAGATAGACGGCGGGCCAGGGCATGCGCGCGGCAAGCACGAGCGCGATCGCGCCGCCGACGATCGAGGCGATGCGATAGCCGAACTGGTAGATGGCGGAGAGCAGCTCTACCGGCGTCCGTTCGTCGGCGACGTCGATGCGCCAAGCGTCGACGGCAATGTCCTGCGTTGCCGAGCCGAGCGCTCCGATGACGGCGAAGATGGCGAAGGTGCCGATGCTCGTCGCCGGGTTGTTCGAGGCAAGCCCGACGAAGCTCAGGACCAGGATGGCCTGGCAGAAGATGATCCAGCTCTTCCTTCGGCCGAGCCGCTCGAGCACCGGGAGTTTCACGCGGTCAACGACCGGCGACCACAGGAACTTGAAGCTGTAGGCGAGGCCGGCCCAGGACAGCACGCCGATGGTCGCGAGGTTGACGTTCGCCTCGCCCAGCCAGGCGGTGAGCGTGCCGATCAGCAAAGCGAACGGCAGGCCCGAGGAAAAGCCGAACCCGAGCATCGTCGCAGACTTCTGATTGGCGACGGCTGCCTTGAGCAGCTTCCAACCCTTCGGCCGCTGGCCTGCCATGAACCCCTCCTCGCTCCCGTGAAACGAAACCTTAGACAGGTTTCGCCGGCGGCCCTAGCCCTGCGATGAACGGGCTGACGCTCAGTCGGGCTGATCCGCCGCGATGAACAGCTCGACGCCCTTGGGCGGCTTCACCTTCTCGCCCTGCAAGTGCCGGTCCACGGCTTCGATAGCCTTGCACAGCTGGCGCTCGGTATAGGGCTTCATCACGCAGCCGACGGCGACTTCCGAAGCGCCGGGATAGGAATGGCCGGTCGCGAACAATGTCGGCACGCCCTTGGCCTTGGCGGCACGGGCAAGCTCGATGCCCGTCTGGTCCTTGCGCAGGCGCACGTCGCTAAGGATGAGGTCGACGTGCTCCCGATCGAGGATTTCGAGGGCCTCCTCGAGATCATCCACCGTCGCCACCACCTCGTAGCCGGCGTCACCGAGCATGTTTTCATTGTCGAACGCGGTCAGCGGCTCGTCCTCGACGATGAGGATGCGCTTGACGACCTGCTTACGCTTCCCGAACAGCATCTCTGGTCCCGACCAATGGCTCCGCACCCGCAACGAACGAAAAAGCGCCCAGTGCCGCGCCGCAGCAACCGATCCGCTGCTGTGCCCGCCGCGCCACAAAAAGAGGGCGGGCCGCACCGCATCGCCAAGCTGCTCGCGCGCGCCGGTGTTGCCTCCCGCCGCGAAGTTGAGCGCATGATCGCCGAAGGGCGGATCGCTCTCAATGGAGAAAAGCTGACCACCCCGGCGACGCTGTTGACGGATCTGGCGGGTGTGACGGTGGACGGAAGGCCAGTGCGCCCCGCGGCGGCGACGCGGCTGTTCCGGTTCTACAAGCCGCAGGCGACGCTGACCGCGGCGCACGATCCGAAAGGGCGCGCGACCATCTACGACCGGCTGCCCGAGGGACTCCCGCGGCTGATGCCCGTCGGCCGTCTCGATTTCATGACCGAGGGGCTGCTGCTCCTCACCAATGACGGCGAGCTGAAGCGCCAGCTGGAATTGCCGCGGACCGGGGTCGTCCGCACCTATCGCGCGCGGGCATATGGGCGGGTCACCCAGGCGCAGCTCGAGGAGCTCGCCGAGGGAATCACCATCGACGGCGTCCGCTACGGCTCGATCAACGCCAACCTCGAGCGGCGCACCGGCAGCAATTGCTGGATCGAGATGAGCCTCACCGAAGGGAAGAACCGCGAAGTGCGCCGGGTCCTCGCGCATCTGGGGATGCAGGTCTCGCGGCTCATCCGCACCGCCTACGGCCCGTTCACCATCGAGGCGCTCGAACCCGGCGCGGTCGATGAGATTGCCGAGGCGGAGCTGGACGCGTTCCGGAAATCCCTGAAATGAGGATCATTGCAGGGGAGTGGCGCGGGCGGTCGATCGAAGCGCCGCCCGGCCTTTCGACCAGGCCCACGGCCGACCGGGTCCGCGAAACGCTTTTCTCCATGCTGACCAGCCGGCTCGGGAACTTCGAGGACCTACGGGTCGCGGACCTGTTCGCGGGAAGCGGCGCGCTCGGGTTCGAGGCGCTGTCGCGAGGAGCCGCTCACGCGACCTTCGTCGACTGCGACGGACAGGCGATCGCGGCTATCAGGGGCAATGCCGCGAAGCTTGGCGCCACGGAGCGGACGCAGCTTATCGCCGGTTCCGCGCTCGCCTTGCCGCGCTGCGAGCCGTTCGACCTGATCTTCGCCGATCCGCCTTATGCTTCCGGGTCGGGGAGCGCGGTCGTCCACTCGGTCGTCAACTCTGGCTGGCTGGCGCGGGGCGGTTGGCTGAGCGTGGAGACCAGCCGCGGCGATATCGTCGATCCGGCCCAACTCGCCGTCGACGCGAGCCGCGACGTCGGCCGCGCCCGGCTTACGCTTTTGCGCCGTCTTTAGCGGCGGCCCTTATCTCTTCGATCTCGTTCGCAAGCCGCCGGCCGACCGCCGCAGCCGCGGCCTTGCCCGCCTCCTTGACGGCCTTGCCGGCGCGCTTCCCGCGCGTGGAGTCGCCGCCGCTGGTGAAGCCATGTTCGGCGAGCGCGGCAAGCGCGGCGGTCGCCGCTACCGCCACGAGCTCGGCCACCAGCGGGCTCTGGAGGAGCTTGATGAAGGCTTCGCCCATGCCCTCCTGTGAGCCGGACCGGGAGCCGCCACCGCTGCTGCCGCCGGACGAGCGCCGGGCGACTGCCGTCGACTTGGCGCTCGACTTCCTGTCGCTGCTGCTGCTCCTGCTGCTCGCCGCGCCGCTTTTGCTGGTCGCCTTCCTGGCCATCTTGTTCTCCGTAAATATGCGTGAATTCAAACGCTCAACTCACGGCGCCATGAGCGTATCCGCCCGCGCGATCAACAGGCGTGCGAAGGGCCGAAAAGAACTGGGCCGCGCCGTTACTGGCGCGGCCCTCGGCAGCTACGCGCCGATATAAACCGGCGTTCCGACATCGGTCACGGAGTAGAGCTTCTTGGCGAATGCCGCGGGAAGCCTGACGCAGCCGTGGCTGGCGGGAACGCCGGGGTTATAGCCGGCGTGCATCGCGATCCCGGCCGGGTCGAAGAATTGCGCGTACGGCATGGGAGCATTGTCGTACTTCTTCGACCGGTACATCTGCTCTTTCTTGAAGATCGAGAAGATGCCGCTCGGGGTCGGCTTGTCGTCGCGGCCGCTCGAGATGGTCGTCGCCGCCATCAGCGAATTGCCGCGGTAAAGATAGGCCATCTGGTCGGAGAGGCTGATGACCACCCGCTCCGGACCGGCGGACTCAGGCACGTCGCGCCACACATACTGGCCGGGCTTCAGTACCTTGGGACCGAAGGCGTCCAGCATGTCGACGCGCGCCTGCGACGCCGCGTCGCTGGCCTCCATCTTCGCTTCATAGGTTTCCAGCGCAGACGCTGGCGTAGTGGCAACGGCAGTCGCAAATACGCACGAACCCGTCAGCGCCAGCGCAAGGACTAGCTGCTTCATTTCACACCTGAATTTTTTCTGTTGACTTTTGCGCGAAGAATGCATCGGACCCGATTTGGGTTCCTTCACGAGTCGTTCGCCTGGTGCTTTCCAACGCCCGGGAAATCGCTTCGCGGCTGGACCGAACCCCGTCGCGGCGAGTTAGGCCACTCGATTGACAGGGGAGCCGCGCAATGACCGACCGCGAGGAGATGCTCGACGAGGAGAAGCAGCGCTCGCCGCTCTCCGACCGCGAAATCGAGGAAGCTGACGACCGGTCGAGCACGACCGCAAAAGTGGTTCACGAAGCCATCAGGCTCGAAGGCACGGAAGAGCTGGAGCGGCCGTCCTCATCGATCGCGTGGTCCGGATTCGCGGCTGGGCTGACGATGGGCACGTCCATGCTCGGCCAGGGACTTCTCCTGACGCACTTGCCGGACACGGGCTGGCGCGAACTGGTCGCAGGTTTCGGCTACAGCCTCGGCTTCCTCTTCGTGACCATGGGACGGCAGCAGCTGTTCACCGAGACGACGCTCACGGTGATGCTGCCCTTCCTGCATGGAACGCACCGCATGACCGAGGTCGTGCGCTACTGGGCGATCGTCTTCATCGCCAACATCCTCGCGACGCTGCTGTTCGCGGCTGCGGTCACCATCCCGCACCTGTTCCCGCAGGATGCGGTCGACTCTTTTACGACGCTCGGCGTCAAAGCGGTCGAGCCGGGGTTCCTTGCAGTGCTGGTCAAGGGGATCTTCGCAGGCTGGCTGATCGCGCTCATGGTGTGGTTGATGCCCGCGGCCTCCACGGCAAAGTTCGTGGTGATCGTGGCGATCACCTGGCTCATCGCCGTCGCCCATTTCAGCCACGTGATCGCCGGCGCGGTCGAGGGCGGACTGGCAGCAATGCGCGGAGCGATCGGGTGGGGCGATTATCTGCTCGGCTTCATCGTGCCGGCCTTCATCGGCAATTCGATCGGCGGCGTAGTGTTCGTTGCGCTTCTCAACCATGCGCAGGTGAAGGCGGAGGTCTGATCACTAACCTGAATTAGCAGGCGCAACTCGTTGAACTTGCAGGCGTTCCGGGTGTCCCATTTCAACAGATCGTGTGGATTTCAGAGTGAACGTTCAGCCCCCGGAGTGGCTTAGAGTTTTTCCCAACGCGGCGCACCCGCTCACATCGGCCCTGACCGGCATCTTCACGGTGCCGTGCGACGAGCCAAGCCGGTTCAAGGCCCTTCTGAGCCGGATGGAGCGGCGCGCGCAGAGCCGCTGAGAGGCTCAGTCCATGTCCATCTGCTTGCCGCCGGGACCGCGGATGCTCGCCACGAAATTGGCGACTTTCCACATGTCGGCATCCTTCATCTGGCCGGCCCAGGCGCCCATGCCCGAATAGCGGATGCCGTCGTGAACGGCGGCGTAAGCCTCGGTGGCGTTCACGTCCGCGCCTTCCTGGAAGAATTGCGGAGGGCGCGGGTAGAAGCCCCTGGCGCCCCATTCGCTCGGGCCCTTGGCGTCACCATGACAGCCGGAGCAATTGTTGGCGTAAATCTTCTTTCCCGCCGCGAGCGCGAGCCGGTCATTGGGCGAC
The DNA here is from genome assembly GCA_050261135.1 of Bacillota bacterium. Classification (GTDB taxonomy): domain Bacteria; phylum Pseudomonadota; class Alphaproteobacteria; order Sphingomonadales; family Sphingomonadaceae; genus Sphingomicrobium. Next base: position 112,648 of record JBLNCZ010000029.1, on the reverse strand, counting down.
ACGGGATTCTTCAATCCTTTCGCCCGCTTTTCGAGCGACGCGTCGAGCGCGCGCATTCCCAGGGAGGCTTCCCATTCGGGCGGCTCTGCCGTCGAGTTCGAGGGCAGCATGCCAGCGATGGCTACGAGGCCGAAAAGCACGGGGCCCGCGAGGAGCCCCAGAATGAAGGTCAGGAGCATCTTCATTCGAGCTTCGTACCAGCGGCCGATCGTTACGCCTAAGATTGTTCGATGAACGGCATCAGCTCGCGGTGACGAAGCTGTCGAGCACCTTTTTGCGGCCCGCCTTTTCGAAGTCGATCTCGAGCTTGTTGCCTTCGATCGCCGCAATCGTGCCGTAGCCGAATTTGCCGTGGAACACGCGCTGGCCGAGCAAGAGGTCGGTTCGGCCCTGGTTGCCCAGGCTGACGGCGGATGCGCGGGCTTCGATGATCCGGGCCGGCTCGGGATTGTATCCGACCCGGCTCGCGCGCTGCCATCCGGGACCGCGGCTCGGACGCGCGACGTGCGCGAATGGATCGGCGCGTTCGGACCATTGCGCGCGCCAGAGGCTCTCCCCGCCGGTCATCGTCGTCTCTTCTTCGATATGCTCCTTGGGCAGCTCCGCGAGAAAGCGGCTCGGTATCGAGCTCGTCCACTGGCCGTAGATGCGGCGGTTCGCAGCATGGAGAATGGTGCACCGGCGCCGCGCCCGAGTGATGGCGACATAAGCGAGGCGGCGTTCCTCCTCGAGGCTCGCCAGGCCGCCTTCGTCGAGCGAGCGCTGGGACGGAAACACGCCTTCTTCCCAGCCGGCCAGGAACACGGTGTCGAACTCCAGACCCTTGGCGGCGTGGATGGTCATGATCGTCACCTTCTCGCCGCCACGGGCCTCGTCATTGTCCATGACGAGGCTGACATGTTCGAGGAACGCGCCGAGGGATTCATATTCTTCCATCGCGCGCGTGAGCTCGGAGAGGTTTTCGAGGCGGCCGGCGCTCTCGGCCGAACGGTCGGCCTGCAGCATTGCCGTGTAGCCGCTCTCGTCGAGCACGATTCGGGCAAGCTCCGGGTGCGGGAGAGTGGTCGCCATCTCCCTCCAGCGGGCCAGATCGGCGACGAAATTGCCGAGGCTGCGGCGCGCCTGCGGCGTCAGCTCGTCGCTGTCGAGCAGGTGCGCGGCCGCAATCAGCATCGGCTCCTGCGCGTGGCGCGCTCGCTGGTGGATCGTCGCCACAGCCTTGTCGCCCAGCCCCCGCTTCGGAGTGTTCACGATACGCTCGAACGCGAGGTCGTCGGCCGGGGACTGGATCAGGCGGAGATAGGCGATGGCGTCGCGGATCTCGGCGCGCTCGTAGAAGCGGAAGCCGCCGATGATCTGGTAGGGCATTCCGATCGCGATGAAGCGCTCTTCGAACTCGCGCGTCTGGAACTGGGCGCGGACGAGGATCGCCGTCTCGTCGACGCCGAGGCCATTGCGGCGAAGCTGCTCTATGTCTTCGCCCACGCGGCGCGCCTCTTCAGGTCCGTCCCAGACGCCGATGACACGCACCTTCTCGCCGGCGCCCGCGTCGGTCCACAGCGTCTTGCCCAATCGTCCGGCGTTGTGGGCGATGAGCCCGTCGGCCGCGGCGAGGATGTGACTCGTGGAGCGATAATTCTGTTCGAGGCGGATGATCTTCGCGCCCGGAAAGTCGTGCTCGAATCGAAGGATATTGGCGACCTCGGCACCGCGCCAGGAGTAGATCGACTGGTCGTCGTCACCGACGCAGCAAAGATTGCGGCGGGGCTCGGCGAGGAGCTTCAGCCACTCGTACTGCGACTGGTTCGTGTCCTGATATTCGTCGACCAGGATGTAGCGGAAGCGGTCGCGGTAGCCGTCGAGCACGTCGGGGTGGGTGCGAAAGATCACGAGCATGTGGAGCAGGAGGTCGCCGAAGTCGCAGGCGTTCAGCGTCTTCAGCCGCTCCTGATACTGGCCGTACAGCTCGGCGCCGCGGCCCGCCGCGAAGGCTTCCGATTCGCCGGCATCGACCTGCTTCGGAGTCCAGCCGCGATTCTTCCAGCGGTCGATGAGCCCGGCGAGCTGCCGTGCCGGCCATCTTTTCTCGTCGAGATTGGACGCCTGGATCAGCTGCTTGAGCAGGCGAAGCTGATCGTCCGTGTCGAGGATCGTGAAATTGGACTGCAGGCCGACGAGCTCGGCGTGGCTGCGGAGCATCCGCGCGGCTACCGAATGGAAGGTGCCGAGCCACGGCATTCCTTCGAGCGCACCGCCGGACAGCGACGCGACGCGCTCGCGCATCTCGCGTGCCGCCTTGTTGGTGAAGGTGACCGCCAGGATCTGGCTCGGCCACGCTTTCCTGGTCGCGATCAGATGCGCAAGGCGCGCGGTCAGTGCCGCCGTCTTGCCAGTGCCGGCGCCGGCGAGGACGAGGACCGGGCCTTCAGTGCTGAGCACGGCTTCGCGCTGGGGCGGATTGAGGCCGCTGAGGTAAGGCGGGTCATCGGTCAGGGCGGGGGATTCGGGCACGCTTCCGAGGTAAGCGGAGGAGAACGGAACGGCAACCGAAGAGCGGGCGATTCGCCCGTCCGAAAAGGTTCCGGCAATTGTGCCCGATATCCCCGTTATCCACAGGATCAACCCCTCATTTTTCGCTTTCGCGACTCGGGCCAGGGGTGCATGTTGCCTGGGTGATCGGGACGGCGGTCCCGGCCTCTTCGAAGAGCCGGCAACGGCAGGACGAAGCGGCAGGTGACCAAAGGTCCGATCTCCGCCGGCAGGATTGGGAAGAGCCTTCGGGTTCTGACCGGGCCAGCCGGGAAGAGGGCGCCGGAAGAGAGATCTTCCTGTCGCGCGACGCGGCTCCTGATGGTCTTCGGATCGTCGGTGAGCGAAGCGGGACGCGATAGAGGATTTCCCAAGAAGGGCCGCGGAACACTGGACGGTTTTGGCTTCGAGGGACTTCGGTTCCAGAATGCCGGGCCTGAAAGAGCGAAAGACCAGCGAACCTTCGGGCCGCGCAGTCGAGTAGGTCGATCGGGCTCCTCGAAAGAGGGAGCTGTTCGTGGGATGCGACGCCTGAGCTGGTGAGCCAGGATCGAGAGCGGGTCAGGCTGGGCCGAAAGGCCGAAGTGGACCAAGCCCGAGAACACCGGCAGATCCTTCGCTCGGCGCAGTGGGGGCTGGCAGCGATGCCGGCCCCCATTTCTTTTGTGCGGCTGATTTGCGCGGCCGGGAAGCGCCGCGTCGCGCGCGCGTTCCGCCCCGCCTGTATGGCGATCGCGCCCGCTCGATTCGTTCAGCCCGAAACGGCGATCCGCCGCTCCTTCCGGCGCGGGGGAATGGCAGCCGGGCGCGGTCGGGACGCGGTCGCGGCGAAGCTTCGACGAACGGACGGAAACCAAACCCCGCCTGCGCGTTCAGCGGGACAGGTTGGGCGGCGGCAATAAGGTCGCCGGAGCGGCGGGTTCGCCCCGCAAGGTTCGACTTTGCGCGGGACCCCGATGTGGCGGGCGCGAAGGAGTCTGAAGTGCGCAAGATCGCCGCTCTCATTCTCGCCTCCGCGGCAGGCGCTGTAGCAGCAGCCGCGCCGGCGAGCTCATCCTCGACCCTCGTTTCCAACGCTCCCTGGTGGGAGAGGATCACCGTCACGCTCGGCGGTGACGGCAGCGCCGAAGGCTGCCGCTACGAAACGAGCCTCAAGACCGCCCCGGAGAGCTGCGACGTCGCCGCGACGCCCGCCGCCGCCGTGAAGGCGTCGGACAGCAAGGGCGAAGTCACCCAGATCACGTTCGAGCGGCGCTTCGACCCGAACGGAGCGCCGGCGAAGCCCGACCTCAAGCCGGGCGACACGCTGCTCGGCGGGCAGGTGATGGCGCTGGCGATCGACCCCAAGGGAACCGTCAAGGACTGCCGGGTCGTAGCGGCTTCGGGCGCGATGCGGCCCGACTATAGCTGCGACGACGCCGCGGCCGAGCGGTTCCAGGCAAGCGTCGGCGGCGCCAAGACCGCCGAGCGCGAGGCCTATATGACGATCATCGTCTACGGGCACTCGGAGCATATGGTCTGACGCCGGCGCGGCGGAGGACTCGGAACGCCGCTTCGCTGCGCAACAGTGTGACGGGAAGGGGCTCAGGCCCCCTCCAACTCGTTGTCGGTGCGTGCAATGCCCGCCTGTAGCCGAGACAGGTTGCGCTGTTACGTCCCCCGTTCGCGGAGGATGTCAGTTGACGATAATCGCGTCGCTCATGCCCATCTGCTTGTGGAAGAAGTGGCTGCAGTGCGCCTGGTAGGTGCCGCGCACGGGGACGAGGGTGACGCTCTTCGTCTCGTGCGGGCGAAGCTCGACCTCGTCGCCTTCGAGCGCGCCGCCGGTGATCTTCGCGTGCTGGAAGAAGCCGGGAGCAGTGAAGTCGTGGCTGCTGCCCGAGCGGTTGACGAACGTGAGAGTCACCGGCTGGCCGGCGGCGAGATGGATCGGGTGCGGCGCGAAGCCGTAGCTCCAGACCTGCACGACCAGCTGCGCCGGCTGCTGCGAGGCGGCAGGGGCGGACGCGAGGAAGAAAGCCAAGAGCGCCACCGGCGCGAGGCGGGAAAAGGTCATCGGATCCTCCTTCTCGCTTTAGTGCGCCGCCCCGGCACGAAAGTTCACGCCGCCGGCGCGACGGTTTCATGTTAGGTCGCGCTCGTGGAACGCACGGGGCGGCTGGTCAGGATAGTCTACGCGCTCTGCCTCGCCGGAGCGACGATCAATCATGTGCGGGCGGTGCTGTCGCGGGGATGGCTCCCGCCCGACCTGCCATTGCCGACCGCGATCTACTGGGACGCGCTCACCTTCCTCGATCCGCTCGCGGCGGTACTGCTTCTCGTTCGGCCGCGCGCGGGCGTCGCGTTGACGGTGGCGATCATCGTCACGGACGTGGCGCATAACTTGTGGTTCGTCGCTGCCCACGCCGGGAGCCGGTCGTTCACCAAAATCGTGGCTGGCAGTCCTTTCCTGTTGAGCCAGATTGCGTTCCTGCTGTTCGTTGCAGCGACGGCGCCCGTCGCCTGGAGGGTCGCCGCGGTACAAGAGGGTGGCTGGCGGCCGGTGCGCTCGAGAAACTAACCTATCTGGAAAAAAGCATATTGACAGCGTCACGCTGATTCGGTACACGGTAGGCACAGTGAAGAATAGCCGGGCAGGCCCAGAAGGAATTCACCCACAACGAAAGCTTGCAGACCCTCGACGTGCTGGTCGCCGGCGCCGTCAACCGACCGCCGAGCGCGATGCCGCCGGATTCTCCGGCTGAGGGCGACTGCTACATCGTCGGCGCGGACGCGACAGGTGCGTGGACAGGCAAGTCCGGCTGCGTTGCGGCGTGGACGAGCGGCGGCTGGCGGTTCGTGTCGCCGACTGAGGGCATGGCGCTGTTCGACCGGAGGAGCGGTTCGTTCGCCGTGTACCGGGCCGGCTCATGGGAGATCGGCGTCGTCCGCGGCGCATCGCTGGTGATCGACGGGCAACAGGTGGTCGGGCCGAGAGCCGCGGCGGTCGCGCCGCCGTCCGGAGGAGCCGTCATCGACGCGGAAGCGCGCACCGCGATCAATGCGATTCTCGGCGCTTTGCAGCAGCACGGTCTGATAGCGACTTAAAAAAGCAAATTGTCTCAAATGCTTCCGGAAATTCCGGCTCCGAAACTGAGGCTTTTTGGCAACAGCTGCCGCTAATGACGTGCTTGCACGGCAACCGGCCCTCTCATAATGTGTTCCCGCAGTTCTATTACCGGACGCATCTGAAAGGGGACAATTCTATGCGTAAGCTCGGCATTGCGGTGGCGCTCGCATCCACGGCCATGGCGACGCCCGCGCTTGCTCGCGACCACAGCATGTATGTGGGACTCGAAGGCGGCGCGATGCTCGTTGAAAATTCGAAGTTTAGCCAGTTCGATCCGGCCAACCAGCAGCAGCTGGCCTCGAACGGCGACTTCGAAATCAGCCACGATGTCGGCTTCGACGTTGACGCCATCGTCGGCTACGATTTCGGCATGGTGCGGGTGGAGGGCGAGCTCTCCTACAAGCACGCGGGCAACAACCAGATGGAAGTCCGCAACCTTCCGCTGACGGGCATCGGCTTCGGCCAGCACCTCGATGTCGGCGGCAACGTCCACACCTTCTCGGGCATGGTCAACGGCCTGCTCGACTTCGGCAACGAGGACGGTTGGAGCGGCTATGTCGGCGCCGGTATCGGCGTCGCGGGCGTTCATTACAGCATGGCCGCCGACCCGATCGCGCCCGACCTGGTGGTCGAGGGCTCGGACAGCCGCCTTGCATGGCAGGCGATCATGGGCGTCCGGACTGCGGTTTCGCAGAACATCGACGTCGGCCTGAAGTATCGCTTCTTCAACATTCCGAACGTCAAGCTCGACGACAGCACGGGCCTGTTCGGGGGCGATCAGCTTCGCGGCCGCTTCCGCTCGCACAGCCTGCTGCTGAGCCTCATCTACAACTTCTACGCGCCGCCGCCGCCTCCTCCGCCGCCGCCGCCGCCTCCGCCGCCTCCGCCGCCTCCCGCGACGCAGACCTGCCCGGATGGCTCGGTGATCCTCGCGACGGATACGTGCCCGGCACCGCCTCCGCCTCCGCCGCCGCCTCCGCCGGCGCCAGAGCGCGGCCTCTAAGGCGCGTCAGCGAAAAAGAAACCGGCCCGGGCATTCACCCGGGCCGGTTTTCTTTTGTCCTCACGAGACGCGTCGTGCGCCAGTCGCGCGCGATCGAGGGCCCGCCGCGAGGCGCTCGGCGGGTCAGCTCGTCAGTTGGACGCGAATTGCGGCGGCGCGCGATCCCAGCCGTAGATATCCGGGATGTAGCTGAGCTTGCCGCCACTCACCTGCGCGGTGATGTAGGTCAAATAGATGGGCGTCGGCTGCGGCAGCTGCACCCGCAGCTCCGGGTCCTTGCCCGGCGAGACGGGATCATGCCCCAGCAACCAGCGGCCGAGGCGTGTCGCATCCTCCACGCGCACGCAGCCGTTGCTGAGGTTGCGGTTGGCCTTGCCGAACTTCTCATGGTCCGGCGTATCGTGGAGGTAGATGTCCTCCGGATTGGGGAAGGGGAATTTGAGGATCCCCATCGAGTTCAGCGGACCGGGGTCCTGCTGGATCTTCAGGTGAACCTTGCCGGCAGCCGCGCCTTTCCAGTCGACGGTCATCGGATCGATGATCTTGGGATGCTCGCTCCAGTCCTCGATCACATGATAGCCGTGCGACTTGAGGTAGCTCATCCCGCCCCGCAGGAAGTTGGGAGCGATGGTCTTGCGAACCAGGTGATCCGGCGCGTGCCAGTAGGGATTGTAGGTGATGTAGTACATGTAGCTCGCGATCAGCGGCGTCGGCAGCTCCTCGGTCCCGGTAATCACCTTCATGGAATCGATCGGGCGGCCGTCCTGATAGAGGGTCAGCATCGACGATCCGGAATCGACGAGCAGGAAACGCCCTTTCGCGGGAAGCGAGCGGACGCGGTCGAGATTCGCGAGGAGACGCGGGTCGGGCGTCAGGTTGCCTGAGGCCTGCGCCTGCGCCCACGCCGTGTCGCGCAGCTGCTTGTAGATCGGATTCACGTCTGACGTGCTGGTGAGATAGGCGAGCAGCGACGGCGCTGCTGCAGCGGTGAGCAGGATCTCCTGCGGGCGCGAGCCTTGCGGCTTGAGGACCGGGTAGGCGTAGATCATGCCCGCAGTCGGCTGCTTGATCGCCTGGACGTATTGCACCCAGGCCGACGACAGCACCCGCTCCGCCTGCGCGATGTCTTCGGCCTTCCCGCTGCTCGCCTGCGCGGCGGCGGCCTGGACCTCGGCGGCAAGCTGCGGGCCTTGCGGGAAGCCGTCGAAGGGCGCGCGCTGGAGGATCGCGGTCAGCTGCGAGACGACTGCGGGATCGACGCCGTTGCGGAACCAGACCGGCTGCGAGCGGAAGGTGTCATAGAATGCAGCAACACCCGTCGAGGCGGAGACGGCAGCGGATTGCCCGTCGCCGGCTCCCGAGGCCGCTGCGGCCGCCGGCGCGCAAAGAACCAGCGCCAGCGCCGGGATACTCACTCCAGCAAATTTGGACATCTTCAACCTACACCCCCACCCAAGTCCCGATGGATTCCTATCGCTTTATCATGAACAGCCAACATGCATTCGCGATGAACCGCGCTGCCAGGGTGGCAAGTCGTTGGATATTGCCGGTGCGGGCACGGCGCTCTAGGCGAGCGACGAAAATGGGATTGAAGGGCTGACATGGACATCAATGGAGTAGCGGCCGTGGTGACGGGGGCCGCGTCTGGACTGGGTGAGGCAACGGCTCGCGCGCTTGCGGCGAAAGGCGCAAAAATCGCTGTATTCGACCGCGACGTGGAGCGCGGGGAGACGGTCGCACGCGAGATCGGCGGCATCTTCTGCGAGGTGGATGTGACCTCCGACGAGAAGGTCGCGCAAGCATTCGCCAAGGCGCGCGAGGCGCATGGGCAGGAGCGCGTCCTCGTCAACTGCGCCGGCGTGGCAACCGCTGCGAAGACGGTGGGGCGCGACAAGGAGACGAAGGCGCCGAAGCCATATCCGATGCAGCAGTTCGAGCTCACGATCCAAATCAACCTGATCGGCAGCTTTCGGTGCATCGCGAATTCGTCTCTGGGCATGGTGGACCTCGATCCCCTCGCGGATGGCGAGAAGGGCGTGATCATCAACACGGCCTCTGTCGCTGCGGAAGACGGGCAGATCGGCCAGGCCGCCTATTCGGCTTCGAAGGGCGGCGTGCTCGCGATGACGCTTCCGATCGCGCGCGACCTTATGAACGAGGGTATACGGGTAAACACGATCCTGCCGGGCGTCTTCAAGACGCCGATGGTCGCAATGATGCCGGAGAATGTGCAGGATGCGCTGGGCGCCCAGGTTCCCTTCCCCAAGCGGCTCGGTCGGCCTGAGGAATATGCCGCGCTCGCCTGCTTCCTGATCGAGAACCCATATATGAACGCTGCTGCGGTTCGCCTCGACGGCGGCATTCGAATGGCGCCGCGTTGAGCATCGACCATTCGGCTCTCATTGACGATCTCGCTATTGCGGCGCGCGAGGCAGGCGACGCGATCCTCGAGATTGCCCGGCGCGGATTCGACGTTGAGTCGAAGCAGGACACGTCGCCAGTCACTGAGGCCGACCGCGCTGCCGAGCTGATCATCCTCGCAGCGCTTGCGAAAGCGGCGCCTGGCGTCCCCGTGATCGCGGAGGAAGAGGTCGCCGCCGGCCGCATCCCCGCACACGATCAAACCTATTTTCTCGTCGATCCGCTCGACGGGACGAAGGAGTTCATTAGCGGCGGCGACGATTACACGGTCAATATCGGGCTGATCGAGCACGGTACGCCCAGGCTCGGGGTGGTCTTCGCCCCGGCAACCGGGCGGCTGCACGGCGGGGCCGTGGGCGACGGAGCCTGGCTCGACGAAGGGCAGGGAAGGGTGCCGATCCGCACCCGGGCCCGCGGCGAAGTGACGACCGCGGTCGCGTCCAAGTCGCACCTCAACCAGGCAACGATCGACTATCTCGAAGCCGCGGTCGGCAACTGCGGCTATGTGTCGATCGGCTCGTCGCTCAAGTTCTGCATCGTCGCGGAGGGCAAAGCGGACATTTATCCGCGGGCAGCGCCGACGAGCGAGTGGGATACGGCGGCCGGCCACGCCGTCCTCCTCGCCGCGGGCGGCCTCGTCGATGGCCCCGACGGGCAGCCCCTCGGCTACGGGAAGAAGGCCTTCCTCAATCGCGCCTTCGTGGCGACCTCGGGATGGAAGCCGCCCCGGCTAGAGCCTTTCCTGGAGCCCTTTTCGGGCGGCGGAGAGGTGCCGCAAGGCGTCTAGGCGCTGAGCCGCCACGGGATGTCTTTAGTCCATTCCGGACCATAATCCTGCCCGCCTCCGGCCGATCTCCTCAGCCGCATCATCTCGACCTCGAGCCTGGCCGCCTCGATTCGGGCGTAAAGCTCGACGGCCTCGATGCGCCCCTCGTCGGCTCCGAGCTCCTTCGCGACATGTCGCGCCTCGTCGAGCGCCTGAGCGAGTTCGGCGAGCCAGCGGGCCCGCGATGCCGCGGATTCATGGTTCGGCACTTTGATCACACAAACCCCTCGGCTGCGAGGCCCACGACTGTAGCTCAGCTCGTTATCTTTTCGTTAGGGCGGCTCCGTTCTGGAGCCGAAATCGTCTCACTTTTCTCCACAATGCGCGTTATTCGTGTGGTGCTCGGTTCAGCTCAGTTCACTTGTCAGGGACACTCCCATGAACGCGACCCAGATCGAGCGATATAACTTCAGCTATTCCGACAAGCCGCCAATTCTAATCGCCGCAAGCAGCGACGCAGCGCTCGCCCGCGCTATCCGCGGGGTCGAAGCCGCAGGCGCGCGCATTGGCGATACTATGACGCTTGCTTCGGCTCGCGACCGCATCGAGCAACAAGTGTCGGCAAGCGGCGTCTGGGTCGAGCTCGACAGGGATTGTGGCGCGGACATGGACGAGGTGCTCGACTGCGTCGGCAAGAATGCGGCGGGCGGCCGTTTTGCGGCAGTGGTTTCGACCACCGCCGATCTGATCGATCCTGTTTCCGCGCGGGTCGCCGAAGGCCCCGTGGAGATCATTGTGGACGCCGATGACGCCGCGCGCGCCGCGGCTCTCGCGATTGCTGCGGTGCAGGCCCAAAGGGAAGAGCGCCTGTCCGATGTCGCTTCGGACCAGAACACGGCGCGGTTGCGGCAACTCAGCGACGAAGTCAGCCGAATTGCCGCTACGCTGGCCCGGCTGTCCGCCGGGCCAGCGCCCGCCCCCCGTGCGATCGAGCCGCCGCCTACGGCGGACGCGCCCCAGGTCTCCGCGGAAACGGTGCGCGCAGTCATTCGCGCCCGTCGGCTGCGCGCCCGCTATTTCCCCGAAGAACTGTTCGCCGATCCGGCGTGGGACATGCTGCTCGACCTTCTCCAAGCGGAGATTGCTCACCTGCGAGTCCCCGTCTCGAGTTTGTGCATCGCGGCGGCCGTGCCCGCCACGACTGCACTGAGGTGGCTCAAGACGATGGTGAGCAAGGGGCTTTTCATCCGCCGCGCCGATCCGCACGACGGCCGACGTGTGTTCGTCGAACTGGCGCCGGACGCGAGCCGCGCCCTTCGCCGATATTTCGCCGAACTCGGCAGCGCGACGGTGATCTGAGCTGTACGCCACTTGCTGCTGTCCCCCGCTACGATAGTCAGACAAATCTGACCTCGCGTCAAGCCTTGATGTAGGACAATTCTGAAATTGCGGTAGGGCCACGCTGCTCGGATAAGGCCGAGCATGCCGGTGGGGGACAATTCGGGGATCTACGAGGACCTGATGCGGTTCCGGCCCGAAGGCATGACCCCAAATGCCTGGGCGAAGAAGGCCGGCGTGAGCAGGACCGTGTGGTCCGACATGCGCCGCCACGGAAACCCCTCACGGCGAACGCTCGAAAAGCTGCTCACCGCCGCGGGATCGACGCTCGCTGAGTTCGAAGCGCTTCGTCTCGGCGGCAGCCAGGCAGGCCAGCAGCGCGGCGCAACGACCCTCGCCGATCCGTCGGCGACATGGGGAGGACGGCAGCTTCCGCCGCTGCCGCTCGTGGCAAGCAGCATGGCAGGCGAATGGGACGACGCGGCGCGGGGCATCGAGCTCACCGAAATTCACCCTGGCGAATTGGTGGATCGGATCCCTCGACCGGTCAGTCTTGCCCATGATCATGCCGCCTATGCAGTCACCATTGTGGGTGATTCCATGTGGCCGCGTTTCAGGCCCGGGCGGCGTGTCGCCGTCTCCCCGAAAGCACCTGTCGCCGTCGGGGATGACGTGCTCGTGAAGCTCAAGAAAGCGCCGGAGCAGAAGGCCGAAACCGAATCGGTGCTGATCAAGGAGCTGGTCGGTCGAAGCGGCAGCGGCCTGGAACTGCGTCAGTTCAAACCTGACCTCACGTTCCACGTCGATCCGGATGAAATTGCCGCGATCGAAAAGGTCGTCGGAGAGCTGGTCTAGCCGCAGCCGCTTGCCGGTCCCATCGTGACGTGGCACGGATTTCTCCCGCAGCGATGTGGCGCGGGCGGTTAGCTCAGCTGGTAGAGCATCTCGTTTACACCGAGAGGGTCGGCGGTTCGAGCCCGTCACCGCCCACCAGAACCCCAGCATCTCGAGATTCTCAGAACCGCAGCACGATCACGACCGTTGCGGAAGCATCGTGGCCGGTGGGGGCGGTGTGCGCGCCGGCTTACAAGGACCTGACGAGCCGGACTGCGACGCCGAGCCAGGGCGGGTTCGCGACGACCTGCTGCCGAGCTCCCGGCTCGAGCGGCAGGATCTGGAGCCGCTCCTCGTCGCGGTTGATCAAGCGTCCGAACATATACCTGCCCGCCGGGCGGGGTACGAGTACGTCGCGGTTGAGCGCACGCGCATAATCCTCGGGTGCCAGCGTGTCGCACCAGAGTTCGTCGCCGGAACGGTAATCGCCAAGGCTCCCGGCAACGAGGATGGCGATCTGGCCGTCCTCCACGCGGGGAGGTACGACGATCGCCGCCTTCCTCGGCGCCATAGCCCCTCCCGGGCCGAGGATCGCCGCGACCTTGAGCTCGGCCGTCTCCTTGCCGCCCTCGACGAGATCCTGCGCCTCGACCCCGAGCGCCTTCGCGATGCGGTTCAGCCATCCGACCGAAACGGTGCGCGTCCCCGTCTCCAGCCGGCCGATAGTCTGCGGGGTCGTCGGCGGCTCGCAACGCCGCGCGACGTCGTCGAGCGTCATTCCGCGTGCTCGGCGCACTTCCCGGATGCGTGTGATCATGGTTTCCCCTGCAGCTTCTTCGTGAACCAAGTTGGTTTTTCTTCTGTCCTACACTTTTCCCTTTGTGGCAAGTGTCACCGACTCGAAGAGGAGAAGTCACTGATGGGGATAAAGCGGCAATCGCGTCTGCTTGCCGAACAGCCGGTCGGGAGCTCGGATCTGTCGAACGGGAAAGAAGCAGCTGGTCGGCCCGCACGGACCGTCACGGTCAATGCGACCGAATCGCCGCTTGGGTGGCTGCTTGCACGCGGGCTCGTGTCGCAACGGCAATATGAGGCGGGGGAGCGCCTCAGGAGCGACTGGGAGGCGGCGCAGCTCGCGCCAAAGGTCACGATGTCCTGGGATGCGGCGCCGGTGTCGCGCACGAGGGCCGCGTCGGCCTCCCAGCCGGATCTCAGCGGCGCGCAGATCGACGCCAGGCGCCGCTTCCATGCCGCCGTCGAGGCCGCCGGCCCGGGGCTCGCCGACATACTCTGGCGCATCGTATGCGCGGGCGAGGGGATGCGCGACGCCGAGACTGCGCTCGGCTGGCCTGCCAGGGCGGGCAAGCTGGTGCTCAGCTTCGCGCTCGACCGCGTCGCGGACTATTACCGCCTGCGTTAGTCCTTGCGGCCGCCGCGGTGATCCGCCGGCGCCTTTGCATGGGACACGTGCGAGCGTTGCGAGCGCTTCGTCCGCTGTTCGGTACGGTCGCGCATCGTCGGGTCACGCATGTTGTTGCGGGACTGATCGTTGCCGCTGTTGCTGCGCATTGCTCTTCTCCTCAGTTGGGGCGGCGATCCCTAGCGCGGGGATCGCCCATCTGCTGTCCGATCGGCTGGCCGCCTCGGCTCGAGTTCGGTCCGGCCTGGTCGCCGCCATGCACGGCCTCGCCTTCGTCGCCGTGTTTCGACTGCGGCTCCACTTCGAGCACCTGGTCGAGGTCGCGCTTTTGCCCGTCATTGCTGCTATTGATGTGCATCGCCTGCTCCTGTCTCAGCCGGACCAACGGTCGGGACCGGCCAGGTTTCCGTTGTGAACGAAGGATTTGGCTGATGATTCTCTACGGCTCGTCGTTATCGCCTTATGTCCGGAAGGTCCTCGCCTTCGCAGCTGAGAAGGGCATGGAACTCGAGCTCCGCCCGACCGGACCGGCTCCTGGCCAACGCAGCGACGAATTTCTCGAGGCCAGCCCGCTGGGGAAGATGCCGGCGCTGCGCGATGGCGACTTCACGCTGCCGGATTCGACCGCGATCATCCATTATCTCGAGGCGAAGCATCCGCAGCCGCAGCTCATCCCGTCGGAGCCGGAGGCGCTCGGCCGCACCATCTGGTTCGACGAATATTCCGACACTGTCCTGAATTCGTGCGGCGCGAAGATGTTCTACAACCGGGTGGTGCTTCCGGTCTTCATGGGTAAGCCGGGCGACGAGGAGGCGGCGGCGAGCGCCGAGCGCGACGAGCTTCCGCCGTTGCTCGACTATCTCGAACGCGTCGTACCCGACCCGGGTGGCTTCCTGGTCGGCGACCGGATCACGCTTGCGGATATCGCGATCGCGAGCCCGTTCGCGAACTTCGCGCATCTCAACTGCGCGCGTGACACGAGCCGCCATGGACGGCTTTACGCTTATGTGGACTCGATCCTGGCACGGCCGAGCTTCGCCCCGTGGATCGAGCGGGAAACCGCGATCCTGTCGAAGCAGCGGGCTGCCTGATCCAAAAAGAACGCCGCGCCCGGTTAGGGCGCGGCGTCTTTGTAGGACGGAGGCTGGCTAGAACGAGCCGCCGCCGCCGGAGCTTCCGGAGCCGCTACCGCCCGAGCCGCTGCCGCCGTCGAAGCCGCTGCTGCCGCTCGATCCGCTGCCCGACTCGTCTTCCTCTTCGTCGAGCGCGCCGCGGCCCTGGCTCGCGAAGTCGGTGCCGCCCAACGAGCTGCCGCCGGACGAGCCCTGGTCGATCAGGTCGTCAGAGCCGGTGCCCTGCGAGCCGATGAACCCTTCGCCGCCGCTGGTGCCGCTCGAGCCGCCGGAAGTCTGGTCGCTTCCGATGCTCGAACCGCCGGCATTGCTCGTCGTGTTCTGGCCGAAGCCGCTGCCCTGGTCGGTCATGGTGTCGCCGCCGCTGCTCGACTGGGACTGGCCCGTCGTGCTCTGGCCGCTCGAACCCTGGCCGCCGAAGCTTGCGCCCTGGCTCATCGTGGTTCCGCTGCCCGTCGAGCTGTCGTTGCCGCCGATCGGCTGCCCGCTCGTGCCGCCGCTCTGGCCCGACTGGTTCTGGCCGCTCATCGTCTGCTGCGAGCCGAACCCGCCGGCCTGCTGGCCCTGCTGCTGGCCGAACTCATTCTGCTGGCTTTGCTGGCCGGTGGTCTGGCGCTCGTTGTTGCTGCCTTCGGTCCCACCGAATTCTTCGTCGTCGCGTTCGTTAGCCATTTGGCGATACTCCCTCACATCGGGCCCCGCTTTGCTCTCGCGGCTAAAACAAGGCTCCGGTTCGGACCGTTCCGCGACGCGAACGAGCTTTGCGACGAACGGCTCGGCGCAAAAAAAAGGCCGCCGCCCGGCGGGGCAGCGGCCTCTCATGTTCAGCGCTGCTGAACTCAGCCCTGCTGCTCTTCGCCCTCGGCGGGGGCAGCGGCCTCGGCCGGCGCTTCTTCTTCGTTCTCGGCTGCAGCAGCCAGGTCCTGAGCCACGATCGGCGCGGCCTCTTCCTCGAAGATCTGCTGGAGGACGTCGATGCCCTGCGCCTGCAGGTCGGCTTCCTCGGGCGAACGCGCGACGTTGACCTTCACGGTGACCGAGACCTCGGGGTGGAGAGCAACCTTCACCTCGTGCATGCCGATCGACTTGATCGGACGGTCAAGGATCACCTGACTCTTGGTGACCTTTGCACCCTCGGCATCGAGCGCCTCGACGATGTCACGCGCGCTCACCGAGCCGTAAAGCTGGCCCGTGTTGGAGGCCTGGCGGATGAGCTGGACGGTCTTGCCGTCCACCGTCTTCGCCGACTTCTCGGCCTCCGAGCGGCGGGAAGCATTCTCTTCCTCGATGCGCGCGCGATTGGCTTCGAACAGCTTGCGGTTCGCATCGTTGGCGCGGAGCGCCTTCTTGCGCGGCAGGAGGTAGTTGCGGGCGAAGCCGTCCTTCACCTTCACCACGTCGCCGATGCCGCCGAGCTTCTCGACGCGCTCAAGCAGAATGATTTCCATTTCGAGCGCTCCTTACTTCACGACATAAGGAAGCAGGCCGAGATGGCGCGAGCGCTTGATGGCCCGCGCGAGCTCGCGCTGCTTCTTCGAGGACACGGCAGTGATGCGCGACGGAACGATCTTGCCGCGCTCGGAGACGAAGCCCTGCAGCAGGCGGACGTCCTTGTAATCGATCTTCGGCGCATCCTTGCCCGAGAAGGGGCAGGACTTGCGGCGGCGGAAGAATGCGCGGGCCATTATTCGACCTCCTCTTCACGAGGGCGGAAATCGGGACGGTCGCCGCGGTCGGAGCGGCGCTCGCGCTCCTTCTCGCCGCGGCGCATCATCGCCGACGGGCCCTTCTCATGCTCATCCACGCGGATGGTGAGGAAGCGGATAACGTCCTCATTGATGTTCGACTGGCGCTCGAGCTCGGCAACGGCAGCGGCCGGAGCGTCGAGGTCGAGCATGACGTAATGCGCCTTGCGGTTCTTGGCGATCCGGTAGGCGAGCGAGCGAAGACCCCAGGTTTCGGTCTTCACGACCTTCCCGCCATTGTCTTCGACGATCTTGGTGGCGTTTTCCGCGAGCGCATCCACCTGGGCCTGGGCCAGGTCCTGGCGCGCGAGGAAAACATGCTCGTAGAGCGGCATGTTTCACTTCTCTCTTTTGGCCGATCGCTGACGCCGCCCAGTGCGGACGCCCCTCCGGCTGTCGTCTAAAAAGTACAGGCGCAACGGCAATGCCGTGCGCCAGCGCGGCGCCTATGCAGAAAAGTGCCGGAAAAGGCAAGCCGCGCCATGAACTTCGCCCCCGCACGGTTGCACCCACGCAATGAGTCGTTCAGCCTCGGGAGCAGATAGGCTTATCCAGTGTTTCTACGTGAATAGAGTAAAGGAGTATCACGATGAAGGCTTTCTCGATCAGGCTTGCGGGGGCCTCATTGATCGCACTCGCCGCGGCGGGCTGCACTACCTCCGGGATCGGCACCGGCCAGGCGGTCGGGCAGAACATCGGCGCGACCTTCAGCTGGACCGCGTCCGGCTCCACGCGCGGAACGATGGTCGCGCAGCTGAGCAACGGGCAGGTCTACCAGGGTCCGTTCTTCCAGATCACGTCCGAAAGCATTGCTGACTACGACCCGCTGTGGAACGGCTGGGGCCCGGGTTCGCGCTGGGGCCGGTTCGGCTGGGGCGGCTCGCCCTGGGGCTGGGGCTGGGGCGGCTGGGGCCCGTGGGGCCCGTCGATGGAGACGATCACGCATTACAGCGGCCAGGTGCTTGCGAACCTGCAAGGACCGGGCGGCTTCATGCGCTGCGACTTCCGCCTGATGAGCCCGAGCTCGGGCCTGGCGGGCGGTGGCATCGGCAACTGCCAGCTTCCGAGCGGAACGATCATCAACGCGCAGTTCCCGCCGCACCGCGGCTATTACTAAGAGCTGCTGACGAGCCCCCGGATTGCCGTCCGGGGGCTTGTCATGGCACATCGGGCGCATGGCGACCCAGCTGAAGCCGCTTGACCCGGCGCCCGATCCGCTTGACGGCGTCAGCCTGCCAGGCTGGCTCTACTTCGATCCGGAATTCTTCGAGGCCGAGAAGAAGGCGTTCCTTCGCGCCGCGCCGCAGGTTGTCTGCCACGAGAGCGAGATCGCCGAGCCGGGCGACTGGCGAAGCCTCGACTATCTCGGCGAGAGCGTGATCGTCATCCGCGGCGACGACGATGAGGTGAGAGCCTTCTCGAACGTCTGCCGGCACCGCGGCTCGCGGCTGGTTGACGGGACCGGCGGATGCGCAAAGGTCCTGACCTGTCCCTATCACGCCTGGAGCTATGCGCGCGACGGGCGGCTGGTGGGCGTTCCCCACCGGCACGAATATCCGGGGCTCGACACCGAACGTCTCGGCCTGCGCCCGGTGGCGCTCGAGAAGTGGCGCGGCTTCCTGTTCGTGACCCTGGAAGCAGGAGCGCCCTCGGTCGCCGAGATGATGGCGCCGTACGAGAACGAAGTTGCGGCCTATCGCTTCGAGGATCTGCGGGTGATGGGCAGGGTGACGCTGCGCCCGCGGCCGCTCAACTGGAAGACGATTGCGGACAATTATTCCGACCACCTCCACATCCCCGTTGGCCACCCGGGGCTGACGCGGCTGTTCGGGCGCAACTACCGCATCGAGGCACAGGACTGGGTCGACCGGATGGAAGGCGACCTGGTCGAAAAGGACTCGGCCAATCCGTCGGAGCGGGCGTACCAGCGCTATCTGCCCAAGGTGGCGCACCTGCCGGCAAGCCACCAGCGCAAATGGCTCTATTACAAGCTGTTCCCCAACGTCGCCTTCGACATCTACCCCGACCAGGTCGACTTCATGCAGTTCGTGCCGGTGAGCGCCACCGAAACGGTGATCCGGGAGATCAGCTATGCGATTCCCGACGACCGGCGGGAAATGAGGGCCGCGCGATACCTCAACTGGCGCATCAACCGCCGCGTGAACGCCGAAGACACCGAGCTCATCACGCGCGTGCAGCTCGGCATGCAGTCTTCAAGCTACGAGGCGGGTCCGCTCGGCACCAGCGAGGTCTGCCTGCGCAGCTTCGCCGGCAAGCTCAGGCGGATGATCCCCGAGGCGCGGCTTCCGCATCCTCCAGCGGCGGGGTGGTCCGCCGCCTCCTGACGAGGAAAATCACCGCGCCCGTCGCGAGCAGGCCCAGCGACAGAAGGAAGGCTTCGAGGCCGGAGCCGTAAAAGGCGAAAAGCACGAACGCGAGGCCGATCAGCGCTGCGATCGTCGTGGCGGGCTTCCTGTCCTTGATCGCCGCTGCGATCGCCGCCGCGGAGTAGAGGTAAAGGACGGAATCCGCGGCAAGGAGCGTGATGAAGGTGAAGAGCTGGGTGGTTCCCTTGGCCTGGTTGAGCCCGAGCAGCACGAAGCCGAGGAAGACGCTGGCGAGAAGCGCGACATAGGGGGCGTTGAAGCGGTTGGTGCGGCTGAACAGTCGCGGCATGTCGTTGCGCAGCGACATGGAATAGAGCATCTCGCCGCACGCCAGGATCGACGCGTTGAGCGTTCCGAATGCGCTCACCACCATTGCTGCGGCAGCAAGCGTCGCCGCAGTAGTGCCCCAATAAATGCCGATCGCCTGGGGAAACGGCGCGATCGACTTGGCGATCGCGGCATTGGGCATGATCAGGCTGAGGCTGAGCGTCACGAGCAGGTAGGCGATCGCGATTCCAGCAAGCCCGAACACCAGCGCCCGCGCGAGATTGCGTTCGGGATCGCGGATCTTGCCGACGGGCGAAAGCGAGAATTCGAAACCGGTAAGTGCGAAGAGGCAAATCGCCGAAGCGGTGGCGATGTTGCCGAACGACGCGGGTGGAACGTCGATCGGGTGGAGCGGGGCGCCGCGCGCACCGAGGATCGCGGCAATGGCCACGACAGCGATGAGCGGCAGGACCTTGATCAGCACGGTGACGATGGCGAGCTCGCCGACGGCCTTGATGCCGCGCAGGTTCACGACCGTCAGGACAATGAAGAAAGCCGACGCGACGAGCACCAGATGGCCGCCCAGGCCCGGGACGATGCTGGCAAGGCCTGCGGCCGCGGCAAGGGCGACTGCGGGATTGCCGACGCAGCTCGAACACCAGGTCATCCACGTGACCATGAAGCCTGCGCCAGGACCGAGCTCGTTCTCGACATAGGCCTGGATGCCGCCGCCGTCGGGACTGATGATGCGCGACGCGCAATAGGCCATCGCCATGATCCCGGCGCCGCTGATCAGCCAGCCGACGGGAACGCTTCCGCCGAGCGGGGCGAGGGCGATCGGAAGAAAGAAGATGCCGACGCCGACGACGCCACTGATGACGAGCGCGAGGGTCATCCACGGGCCCAGCATCTGGGCTTCTTTCTGGGTGGCCATCACATCCCCTCCGCTTGGCAAGCGCGCCGCGCCCGCCTAGTCGCGCGGCGAGAAACGCTAGCCGAACAGGGACAGCAATGCGCGCATTTCTTTTTCCGGGGCAGGGAAGCCAGTCGGTCGGGATGGGCGCCGCGCTCGCCGAGGCGAGCAGGGCGGCGAAGGACGTGTTCGACGAGGTCGACGAAGCACTCGGGCAGAACCTTTTCCGGCTAATGCGCGAGGGGCCCGACGATGAGCTGAAGCTCACCGAAAACGCGCAGCCGGCGATCATGGCCCATTCGATCGCAGTGCTTCAGACGATGGGCGTGCGGCTGGCGGACGTCGCCAGCTTCGCCGCCGGCCACAGCCTCGGCGAATATTCGGCGCTCTGCGCCGCCGGCTCGTTCGATCTCACGACCACGGCCAAGCTGCTGAAGCTGCGGGGCCAGGCGATGCAGCAGGCGGTGCCGGTCGGCGAGGGAGCGATGGCGGCACTGCTGGGCGCGGACCTCGCGCTTGCGCAGAAGATTGCCGAAGCGGCGGCCGAAGGCGAAGTCTGCACCGTGGCCAATGACAACGATCCGTCGCAGGTCGTAATTTCCGGCGAGAAGGCGGCGATCGACCGTGCGGTTGCGATCGCGAAGGATATGGGCGCGAAGCGTGCAGTACCGCTGCCCGTGTCCGCGCCGTTCCACTGCCCCCTCATGCAGCCTGCGGCCGAGGCGATGCGCGACGCGCTTTCTTACGTGGTGGTGGAAGCTCCCGCAGTTCCCGTTTTCGCTAACGTGACCGCTCAGCCGGAGACCGACCCGGACACCATACGCAATCAGCTCGTCGAGCAAGTCACCGGAATGGTGCGCTGGCGCGAGAGCGTGGCCAACATGTTCGACGCCGGCGTGCACGAGTTCGTCGAGGTCGGAGGCAAGGTCCTCGGCGCCATGGTCAAGCGCATCGCCCCGGACGCGCAGGTCACGAGCGTCGTCACCATGGAAGACATTGAAGCTGCCGCGAAGGAGATCGCATAAATGTTCGACTTGAGCGGAATGACGGCGCTGGTGACAGGCGCGTCGGGAGGACTCGGCAGCGCGATCGCCAAGGCGCTGGCAGGGCAGGGCGCGCGGCTCGCGGTTTCCGGCAGCAATATCGAGAAGCTCGAGAATTTTCGGTCGGGGCTGGGCGGCGATCATGTCGCGCTTCCGTGCAATCTGGCCGACGCCGCAGCGGTGGACCAGCTGGTGCCGCAGGCAGTCGAGGCGCTCGGCGGCAAGCTCGACATTCTTGTCAACAATGCAGGGGTGACGCGCGACAACCTCCTCATGCGGATGAAGGATGAGGAGTTCGAAGAAGTGATCCGCATCAACCTCGAAGCGGCGTTCCGGCTGATGCGCGCTGCGGCAAAACCGATGATGCGCGCGCGGTTCGGCCGCATCATCTCCATCACCTCGGTGGTCGGAGTGACGGGCAATCCCGGACAGGCTAATTATGTCGCCTCGAAGGCGGCGCTGATCGGCATGACCAAGGCGGTGGCGCAAGAGCTCGCGAGCCGCGGCATTACGGTGAATGCCATCGCTCCAGGCTTCATGGCCTCGGCAATGACCGACGCGCTCAACGACCAGCAGCGCGAGGGCATCCTCTCGCGCATTCCCCTCGGCGCCATGGGCTCGGGCGAGGACATCGGCGCGGCCTGCGTCTACCTCGCCAGCCGCGAGGCCGGATACGTCACCGGCCAGACGCTGCACGTCAACGGCGGCATGGCGATGCCGTGATCGGCAGTTAACGCTTCGTTGCTGCCCTCCTTGTCGTCGATTTCTCGCCACCTATATCCCGAGTGAATTCAACTGTTCGGCTGCCCAGCCGGGGGCCGAGAGGGGCTGGAAGAAGAGGGATAAAGAAACATGGCCAAGGTCATTGGAATCGACTTGGGCACGACCAACAGCTGCGTCGCCGTCATGGAAGGCGGCAAGCCGAAGGTCATCGAAAATAGCGAAGGCGCGCGAACCACGCCTTCCGTCGTCGCTTTCACAAAGGACGGCGAACGTCTGATCGGCCAGCCGGCGAAGCGTCAGGCGGTCACCAACCCCGACAATACGATCTTCGCGGTGAAGCGCCTCATCGGCCGCCGCTTCGACGACCCGATCACGAAGAAGGACACCGAGCTGGTGCCCTACAAGATCGTGAAGGGAAACAATGGCGACGCGTGGGTCCAGGCCGGCGGCAAGGACTATTCGCCGTCGCAGATCAGCGCTTTCATCCTTCAGAAGATGAAGGAAACGGCCGAGGCCTATCTCGGCGAGACCGTCACTCAGGCGGTGATCACCGTCCCGGCTTATTTCAACGACGCGCAGCGCCAGGCGACCAAGGACGCCGGCCAGATTGCGGGCCTTGAAGTGCTCCGTATCATCAACGAGCCGACCGCGGCGGCGCTGGCCTACGGGCTGGAAAAGGAAGACGGCAAGACCATCGCCGTCTACGACCTCGGCGGCGGCACGTTCGACGTGTCGGTGCTCGAAATCGGCGACGGCGTGTTCGAGGTGAAGTCGACTAACGGCGACACCTTCCTCGGCGGCGAGGACTTCGACGCGCGCATCGTCAACTGGCTTGCCGACAAGTTCAAGGCGAAGGAGAATATCGACCTTCGCACCGACCGCCTCGCGCTGCAGCGCCTCAAGGAAGCTGCCGAGAAGGCGAAGATCGAGCTGTCGTCGGCTGCGACGACCGAGATAAACCAGCCCTTCATCACCGCCCGCATGGAAGGCGGAACGACGACTCCGCTGCACCTTGTCGAGACGCTCACCCGCGCCGACCTCGAGAAGCTGGTCGATGACCTGATCGAGCGCACCATCGAGCCGTGCAAGAAGGCGCTGAAGGACGCGGGCATCGACGCGAAGGACATCGCCGACGTCGTGCTCGTCGGCGGCATGACCCGCATGCCGCGCGTGCGCGAGCGGGTGAAGGAGTTCTTCGGCAAGGATCCGCACACCGGCGTGAACCCGGACGAGGTCGTCGCCATGGGCGCCGCCATCCAGGCGGGCGTGCTTCAGGGCGATGTCAAGGACGTGCTGCTGCTCGACGTGACCCCACTGTCGCTCGGCATCGAGACGCTCGGCGGCGTGTTCACGCGGATGATCGACCGCAACACGACCATTCCTACGAAGAAGAGCCAGGTCTTCTCGACCGCAGAGGACAATCAGAATGCCGTGACCATCCGCGTCTTCCAGGGCGAGCGCGAGATGGCCGCGGACAACAAGATGCTCGGTCAGTTCGACCTGGTCGGAATCCCGCCCGCCCCGCGCGGCGTGCCGCAGATCGAGGTGACCTTCGACATCGACGCGAACGGCATCGTCAACGTGTCGGCCAAGGACAAGGGCACCGGCAAGGAGCAGCAGATCCGCATCCAGGCGTCCGGCGGCCTCAACGACAGCGACATCGAGAAGATGGTTCGCGAGGCCGAGCAGTTCGCCGAGGAAGACAAGAAGCGTCGCGCGGCGGCCGAGGCCAAGAACAACGCCGAGAGCCTCATCCACACCACCGAGAAGCAGCTCGCCGAGCACGGCGACAAGGTCTCGGGCGACGTGAAGTCCGAAATCGAGAAGGCGCTCGCCGACGCCAAGACCGCGGTCGAGGGCGGCGATCCCGACGAGATGCAGCAGAAGACCGCTGCACTGACGCAGGCGGCAATGAAACTCGGCGAGGCCATGTACAAGGCGCAGCAGGCAGAAACCGAAGCTGCGGCAGGGCCCGATGCGGGCACTTCCGGCCCGTCGGAGCAGCCGGCCGAGACCCAGGAAGAGGTCGTCGATGCCGAATTCTCCGAAGTCGACGAAGAGAACAAGGGATAATGATCAGGCGTCGCTTCCGCTCGGGGGCGGCGCCGGATCCTGTACGGCGTAGTGGGGAGGGGTGATGGTCGAGCAGGACTATTACGAACTGCTGGGCGTCCCGCGCGGCGCGGACGACGCGGCGATCAAGGCCGCGTACCGCCGTATGGCCAAGGAACATCACCCGGACCGCAAGAACGGCTGCAAGGAAAGCGAAGCGCGGTTCAAGGCCATCAACCAGGCCTATGACGTCCTGAAGGACCCGCAGAAGCGCGCGGCTTACGACAGGTTCGGGCACGCCGCGTTCCAGAACGGAGGCGGCGGCGATCCCTTCACCGAAGCCGGCTTCAACGGCTTTTCGGACATCTTCTCGACGATCTTCGGCGAGTTCATGGACCAGCGCGGCACGGCCCAGAACGCCGCACGCGGCGCGGACCTGCGCTATGACATCGAGCTCAGCCTCGAAGAAGCGTTCACCGGCGCCGAAAAGACGATCACCATCGAAGCGCTTGCCACCTGCGACGTTTGCGACGGGCGCGGCTGCACGGGGCTCGATCGATGCACCAGCCGCTGCCAGACCTGCGGCGGCATGGGCAAGATCCGCACGCAGCAGGGCTTCTTCATGGTCGAGCGCGGCTGCCCTAACTGCCGCGGCTCGGGCGAGGTGATCACGAATCCGTGCGGCAACTGCCACGGCGAAGGCCGTGCGCTTACCCAGCGCAAGCTGTCGGTGAAAATCCCTGCCGGCGTCGACGAAGGCACCCGGATCCGCGTGGCCGGCGAAGGCGAGGCAGGGGTGAGGAGCGCTGCGAGCGGGGACCTTTACCTCTTCGTCCACATGAAGCGGCACCCGATCTACGCTCGAGAAGGAACGACCCTCGTCGCAGATTGCCCGATCAGCTTCACGACCGCCGCGCTCGGCGGCTCGATCAGCCTCCCGGGAATCGACGGCCAGAAGGTCGAGCTCAAGATCCCCGCCGGCGTGCAGTCCGGCGAGCAGCTGCGCCACCGCGGGTCCGGAATGAGCGTCCTCAACGGCCGCGGCCGCGGCGACCTGGTTGCGCGCATCCTGGTCGAGACTCCGACGCGCATGTCTGCGAAGCAGAGGAAGCTGCTGGAAGAGTTCCGGGAGACGGAGACGGGCGACGAATGTCCGTCCGTGAAGAGCTTCTTCGCCCGCGTCCGCGAATATTTCGGCGCCTAAGCGCCCGACTTCAGCCGATCGATCTCCAGACGCATGGCGAAGAGCTGCGCGAACAATTCCGCGGCCGCGTGGAGCTCGAAGCTCGGCTCGCGCGCCCTCCGGCTATCACAGCGGAATTCGCCGTCGATCCCGTCCGCTTCGAAAGGAATGCGGAGGCAGGCGCGAACGCCGCTTCGCGACAGTTGCGCACGGGTGCCTCTGTCGCAGGCGCGCAGCAATGCGTCGCAGGCGGAGCTTTCCGCTTCGTCACGCGGGAACAGCGCAATCACCTCCGCGTCCGCATCGGACAGGATCACGGGAAGGTCGGCACCGTCGGTCGCCGCTGCATCGAAGGCTCCGCGGCTGCTCTCCGCGCGTCGATCGCCCCAGACCAGCGTGACCCGGTCATAGCCGGTCAAGGCGCGCATTCTCCTCGCCCCATTGTCCAGCAGCGCCTGGCCGCGGCTTCCATCCAGCCCCGCGATGAGGCCGCCCACGCTGCCGAAGCGCTCGCCGAACGACCCGACGGAAGGAACGGCTTCGAGGAGCACGCGCCCGTCACTCAACTGGAAGGCGACGTCGACCAGTTCCGGTTCATCCGTCAGCCGGATGCCATAGGCGCGCGCGATGCCGGTCGTGCCGCTCAGCCGCGAGAAAAGGTTGCGAAGGTCGTGCAGCGCCTGCGCGTGGACGAAGCGGCCGAGCGGCTCCTCGATCAGGGTGACGTGGGACTCGCGCAGCAGATGGTGGATGTTCTCCGACGCGCGCAGCACGATCCAGTCCTGCGACAGCTCGAGCAAATAGCTGCCTGACTGGACATGCGCGTTGTCGCGCCTCTGTTCGGGCGCGGATTCGCTCCGCAGTTCCTGGACGTCGTCCATTTGCCCCGCTCTTTACCCCGCGCTCACCATAGCCGAGAATTTTGCCCGTGCACGTGAAAAAACTCGCAAGCTTAGGAGCTTAGCTGTCGCCGAATACGCGCGCGAAAATCGCGTCGACGTGCTTGAGATGGTAGCCGAGGTCGAACAGCCCATCGAGCTCGTCTGCTGAGAGACGCGAGGAAATGTCGGGATCGGCCTTGAGCAGCTCGAGCAGCGAGAGCTGACCGTCCGACTCCCACACCTTCATCGCATTGCGCTGGACCAGCGAATAAGCGTCTTCGCGGCTGAGGCCCGCTTGGGTCAGCGCGAGAAGCACGCGCTGCGAATGGACCAGCCCGCCCATGCGGTCGAGGTTCTTCTGCATCCGCTCGGGATAGACGACGAGCTTGTCGACGACGCTCGTGAGGCGCGCGAGCGCGAAGTCGAGCGTGATCGTCGCGTCGGGTCCGATGAAGCGTTCAACCGACGAGTGCGAGATGTCGCGCTCGTGCCACAGAGCCACGTTCTCGAGCGCCGGCGTGACATAGCCGCGGACCATCCGCGCGAGACCCGTGAGGTTCTCGGTGAGGACCGGGTTGCGCTTGTGCGGCATGGCCGAGCTACCCTTCTGGCCGGGCGAGAAATATTCCTCCGCCTCGAGCACCTCGGTACGCTGGAGGTGGCGGATCTCGGTCGCGAGCCGCTCGATCGACGAGGCGATCACGCCGAGGGTCGCGAAGAACATGGCATGGCGGTCCCGCGGGATGACCTGCGTCGATGCAGGCTCGACCGATAGGCCGAGCTCACCCGCGACATGCTCCTCCACCCGCGGATCGATGTTCGCGAACGTGCCCACCGCGCCCGAGATCGCGCAGGTGGCGATACCGTCACGCGCCGCCGCGAGACGCTCCCGGTTGCGAGAGAATTCCGCATAGGCCTGGGCAAGCTTGAGACCGAAGGTGACCGGCTCGGCGTGGATTCCGTGGCTGCGGCCGATGGTCGGCGTCAGCTTGTGCTCTTCGGCGCGGCGCTTCAGCACCGCGAGGAGCCCGTCGATGTCCTTGAGCAGCAGGTCCGCGGCCTGCTTGAGCTGCACGGCAAGCGCCGTGTCCAGCACGTCCGAGCTCGTCATCCCCTGGTGGAGCCAGCGGCGCTCCGGCCCGAGCTTCTCGCCGGCCCAGGTGAGGAAGGCGATCACGTCATGCTTGGTAACCGCCTCGATGGCGTCGATCGCGGCAATGTCGATCTCGCCCAGCGCGTCGCGGTCGTAGGCGGCACGGATCGTCGCCGCGTCCTCCGCCGGGATCATGCCGATCCTTCCCATCGCCTCGGCGGCGAAGACCTCGATCTGCCACCAGATGCGGTAGCGGTTCTCGGGCGACCAGATGGCCGTCATGTCGGGGCGGGAATAGCGGGGAACCATGGGCGAGGCGGCTAGCAGAGCCGCTGCAGTGCATCAAATCAGTCCTATCGCCCTCATGCTGGTCCGGCCCGACGCGCCGACGATCACATGATCGTGCACCGTGATCTTCATGTGCCGGCCCGCTTCCACGAGGTCGCGGGTGAGGCGGATGTCCTGCTGACTGGGCGTCGGATCGCTGCTCGGGTGGTTGTGGACGATGATCAGCGCCGTCGCGCCGAGCGCGATCGCCCGGGCGATGACCTCACGCACGTGGACCGACGCTTCGTCGACCGAGCCCTGCCACAGCGCTTCGTTGGCAATCAGCACATTCTTGGCGTTGAGAAAGAGGATCCTGACTTCTTCTGTGCGGCGGTGGGCCATTTGCGCATGGAGATAATCGCCAAGGGCGTCCCAGCTCGAAAGAACCGGCCGCCCTTCGAAGCGCGCCTCGAGCATCCTCAACGCAGTCGCTTCGGCGATCTTGAGCGCGGCGACAGCCGCTTCCGACACACCCTCCCGCCGAAGGGTATCGGCGCTTGCCGAAAGCAAGGGCCCGATTCCGCCGAAATCGGAGATAAGCTTCTTGGCCAGTGGCTTGGTATCGACCCGCGGGATGGTCAGCGTCAGCAGATATTCGATGAGCTCATAGTCGTGGAATCCGTGGGCTCCGGCTTCGAGCAGGCGCTTGCGGAGGCGCGCGCGGTGGCCGGCCGAATGCTTGTCCGGATCGATACTGGCGTGCTCGTTCATGCCGCTCCCTGCTGGCGACCGTCCGAGCAGTGGCCTCTAGACCACAGGTGCGTGCCTGAAGGAAGAGGTCATGCCGCCTCTGGAACGGTGATGCGCGGCGGGGGTTAGAAACGCCAATGGAGCAGCGGACGCGAGACGAGGGGCTCGAACCGGCCGAGGAAAGGCGCGTGGTCGTGCGCCGCCCGACCTGGGCGCGCGTCACCATGTACGCGGCGCTGGGTCTGCTGGCGTTGCTGGTCATCGCCATTGTCGTCGTGTGGATAGAGCGGCGGCCGATCGCCACCCACTTCATCGCCGGCGAGCTGAAGCGGCGCGGCGTCCAGGGCACCTATCACCTCGATCGCGTCGGGTTCCGGACGCAGAAGGTGAGCAACCTCGTCATCGGCGATCCAAAGAACCCCGACCTGACGGCGCGCTTCGCCGAGATCCAGACGCGGCTGAAGCTCGACGGCAGCTTCGAGGTCTACCGGATCATCGCTCGCGGCGTGCGCCTTAAGGGCCGCCTCGTCCACGGCCGGGTGAGCTGGGGGCAGATCGACAAGCTGATGCCGCCGCCCAGCAACAAGCCCTTCGCTCTGCCGAATTTCGCCGTCGACATCGCCGATGCCAGCATCTCGCTCACGACCCCGTTCGGCCCCGTCGGGATCGCGGTCCAGGGCACAGGCAAGCTGAGCGGCGGCTTCAAGGGCCATGTGGCAGTCGTCAGCCCGCAGCTTACTCCAGGCCGGTGCACCGCGGTTGGGCTCCATACCTATCTCGCGGTCGCGGTCGTCGCCCGCCACCCGAAGGTCGACGGACCGGTCAAGCTCGACAGCTTCGTCTGCCCGTCGAGCCGCTTCTATGTGGTCGCGCCGCGATTCGACGCGAAAGCGACCTTCAATGAGGCCTTCACCAACGTCGACGGCAGCGGGCGGATGGCCATCGGGACTTTGACTGCCGGCGCGAACGGGCTTGCCGCCTTCACCGGCGAGCTGACCTATGCGGGTTCGCTGACCGACGTGCGCGGCCATGTGACTCTCGCCGCTCAGAAGTCGCGGCTCGCGACTATCGTCGCCGACCGCACCGGGCTGGACGGCGATTACGAGCTCGGCGCGCGCGCCGGCACGTTCAACCTGGTCGGCGGTTTCCACGCGACCAGTGCCGAGCTCGCGCCATCGATGCTTGCCGCAGTGGTGAATCCCCTCGCCGCCACGAAAGGCACGCCGATCGGGCCAGTCGCCACCAGCATCTCGAACGCGCTGCGCGGGACGGCGAGCAATTTCGACATCAAGGGCAACATCACCGTCGTGAACTTCCCAGGCGGCGGGGCGGCGAGGATCAACAGCGCCGACATCCAGGCGCCCAACGGTGCGCGCGCGCGGATTACGGGCGGCAGCGGCGTGACTTATTACTGGCCCACCTACGGGCTGCGCATCGACAGCACGATCGCGATGGCCGGCGGCGGGCTGCCGCAGGGCCGAGTGTCGCTTTCGCAGGCGCGCGCGGGATCGCCGTTGAGCGGCGTTGCCAATTTCGCTCCCTACAGCGCAAGCGGCGAGCGGCTCGCGCTCGCGCCCATCCGCTTCGGCCCTGGACCGGGCGGATCGACCGCGGTGAGCACCGTGGCGCTGCTGGACGGGCCGTTCCCCAACGGCCGAGTGCGCGCGCTGCGCCTGCCCATCGAGGGGCATCTCGGACCTGGCGGCGCCTTTGCCGTCGGCACCGGCTGCGTGGTCGTGACCCTGCAATATCTGCAGATGAGCGCGTTCCAGCTCGGCCCGACGCGTCTGCCGGTGTGCCCGATCGGGCCGGCGATCATCTACAAGCGTGACAGCGGCCCGGTCGTCGCTAGCGCGCGCCTCAACGGGCCCGTGCTCGACGGCCGGCTCGGCAGTTCGCCGCTGCACCTTGCAGCTGCCAACGGGCAGGTCACAGGCAACAGCTTCTTCTTCAACAGCCTCGCGCTTCGGCTGGGCAAGCCAAGCTCGCCGGTCCTCTTCGATGCCGCCCGCCTGAATGGAAGCTTCGCCGGTTCGACGCTGCGCGGCAATTTCACGGGGGCGAAGGCGCGAATCGGCGAGATTCCGCTGCTGCTCAGCGAAGGGACGGGGACGTGGCTGTACAAGAACAGCGACCTGACCGTGGACAGCGCGCTGACGGTTTCCGACATCAACCCCGACCCGCGCTTCTACGCGCTGCGCAGCAACGACGTTCACATGACCATCGCCGCCGATTCCGTCCGCGCGACGGGCTCGCTGCACCATCCGGCGACCGGCACGCTGGTGACGGACGTCAGCATCGAGCACCGGCTCTCCACCGGTGCAGGCCATGCGATTCTCGACGTTCCCGGGATTGCGTTCGGCCCCAACTTCCAGCCCGACGAGCTGACCCGCCTGACCGAAGGCGTGGTGGCGCTGGTCAATGGAACGGTCCGCGGGCAGGGCCGGATCGACTGGAGCTCGGGCGGCAAGGTCACCTCGACGGGCGACTTCTCAACGGCGAACATGGACCTGGCGGCGCCGTTCGGGCCGGTGACGGGCCTCAGCACCAGCATCCATTTCAACGACCTGCTGAAGATGGAGAGCGCGCCGCACCAGGTCGCCACGGTGCAGTCGATCAACCCCGGTATCGAGGTCACGAACGGCGTCATCACCTACCAGCTGCTGCCCAACAATTTGGTGAAGGTGGAACGCGGCGAGTGGCCGTTCATGGGCGGCAAGCTCATCCTCCACGAGACCGTGCTCAATTTCGGCAGCCCGAGCGCCAAGCGCCTGACATTCGAGCTTCAGGGCTTCAACGCGAAGCTGTTCGTCGACAGCCTCGGCTTCCAGGGGCTCGAGCTCACCGGCATCTTCGACGGCGTGCTGCCGATGATCTTCGACGAAAGCGGTGGCCGGATCGTGGGTGGGCGGCTCGATTCGCGTCCGCCGGGCGGAGAGCTGCACTACACCGGCACCCGGCCTGCCGGCCTTGCGCCTGGCATCGCCTTCGACCTGTTCAGCGACATTCGGTACAAGTCCATGATCGTCCGCCTCAATGGCGATCTGGCTGGCGAATTCGCCACCCGCATGACGATCGAGGGGCCGTCGCTCGGCCCGTCGCACGGCTTCGTCGCCGGGCTCGTGCACAAGGTCTTCTCGCAGATCCCGCTGCGGCTGAATGTGAACATCAACGGGCCGTTCCGCGCGCTGATCCAGATGGCGAAGGGCTTCAAGGACCCGACGCAGGTGATCGCGCCGGTGATGCCGTTCCCGATCGATTCGCCGGCGCTGAAGGTCGACGTGATCAGCACCAACAAGCAGGAGGAGCAGACCGTGCAGCCCCCAGAGCACACACCGACTGTGAACCAGGCACCACCACCCGGAGGAAAGAAGTGACGAGACGATGGACAAGCGCCGCCAGGCTGGCGGTGGGCAGCGCGCTTGCGGTGGCCCTGAACGGCTGCATCACCGTCAAGGCGCCGGACAAGCCGATCGACGTGAACCTCAACGTCAACATCAGCCAGCAGGTCGTCGTTCGCCTCGCGTCCGACGTCCAGGAAATGATCCAGAAGAACCCGCAGGCCTTCCCGCCGGCGCCGACGCACCCATGAAGTGGCTCCTCGCCTCGGCTGCCGTCACCGCGGCGGCTTTCGCGGCGCAGCCGGTCGCCGCCCAGTCGCCTGCGCTGGCGCAGGCCATATCCGCGGGGCAGGCGGGCGAGCGCTACGACGGTTACATGGGCACGGTGAGCAGCGCCGCGGCCGAGGTGAAGCGGCAGGTCTCGGCGATCAACATCCGCCGCCGCAACCTCTACATCGAGCTCGCCTCGCGCCGGAACGTCACGCCCGAGCTGGTCGGAATGGCGACCGCCTGCCAGCTCTTCGGCCAACTGGCGGCAGGCGAGGGCTATATGCTCGACGATCGCGTGTGGCGCCGCCGCGCGCCGGGCCAGCAGGTGCCGCTTCCGGCCTACTGCCGCTGACCGCTTCGGCGCGGTTGACTATCTAAACTCCGGTTCATAAAGGGGCCGCGCCTGGGCGGTGCCGCTTTCCGCCATGTTCCTCGTCCCTTGCCTGCCCCATGAGTTTCAGCAGGGGCGACGCACAGGGGAGAAGCATGGCTGAGGACGATACCGGCGAGGTCCCGAAGCTTCCACCAGATGCACGGCTCGAATCGCTCGATGAGCGGCTCGACCGCTTGCAGCAGGCAGAAGCGAAAAGGACGGCAAAACGGCAGCCCGACGCCAATTACCAGGCTGGGCAGCTGGTGCTGAGCCAGCTCGTCGGCTGCCCCCTCGGCGGCGGCATCGTCGGCTGGCTGCTGGACCGCTGGTTCGGGACCGGGCCGTGGCTGATGTTGGTGATGCTGTTCCTCGGTTTCGCGGTCGGCGTCTGGAACGTCATTCGAATTTCAAACGAGGCTTCGAGGAAAGCTCGGGGCGAGAAGGACTAGGGAAAGCAAGTGGCTGCCGAAGGCAAGATCGACCCGATGCACCAGTTCGTGATCGAGCCGATTTTCGGTTCGTTCGGGCACAACAATCCCTTCGTCTTCACCAACAGCGCGCTGTGGACGCTAATCGTGCTCGGCACGATCTGGCTGTTCATGTTCGGCGGCATGAAGCGGGAGCTCATCCCCGGCCGCTGGCAGGTCGCGGTGGAGGGCCTCATCGCCTTCGTCGACGACATGGTGAACGTGAGCATCGGCCCCGAAGGGAAGAAATTCCTGCCGTGGGTGTTCACCGCTTTCGTCTTCCTGCTCTTCGCCAACCTGCTCGGCAACATGCCGTTCGGAATCGTGCCCGCGGCGCATCCGTTCACGATCACGGCGCAGTTCACCTTCACCGGCGTCATGTCGCTGATCACCTTCGCCATCGTGCTCGGCGTCGGCTTCTACAAGCATGGCCTCCACTTCCTGTCGCTGTTCGTGCCGAAGGACGCGCCGCTGATCTTCAAGTTCGTGATCGCGCCGATCGAGCTGATCAGCTTCCTCGTGCGCCCGTTCAGCCTCGGGCTGCGGCCGTTCATCGCGATGTTCGCCGGCCACGTGCTCCTCGACGTGTTCGGCAATTTCGTCGTCCAGTCGCTGAACGCCCACAGCGCCGGCGGCATCGGCATCTGGCTGCTGTCCATGGCCTTCATCATGTTCGTGAGCATGATCGAGCTGCTCGTCGCGGCGATCCAGGCCTACGTCTTCGCAATCCTCACCTCGCTCTACATCGGCGAGGCGGTGAACCTTCACTAACCGTCAGTTTCTTCAAAGGAGTTCAATCATGGATGTCGCTTCCGCAAAGCTTATCGGCGCTGGTCTTGCCGCCATCGGTGTCGGCGCCGCCGCAGCGGGCGTGGGCTATGTGTTCGGTTCGTTCCTCAACAGCGCGATCCGCAACCCGGCAGCCTCGGACGGCCAGCAGGGCCGCCTCTACATCGGCTTCGCGGCCGCCGAGCTTCTCGGCCTAATGGCGTTCGCCGTCGCCATGCTCATCCTCTTCGCCTTCTAAGCAGGACGGGAGACGGGGTTCTCTCCCCGGGAGCAGCAAATGCCTCAACTTTCGCAGCTGTCCGAAGTCTATCTGTCGCAGCTCCTGTGGCTTGCGATCGCGCTCGGCTTCATCTTCTTCGTGATCGCGCGCGGGATGGTGCCGAAGATCCAGGCGACGGTGGATGCGCGTGAGCAGCGGATCGCCGGCGACCTCCAGGCGGCGCAGGACGCGAGGGCGGCTGCCGACCAGACCGAGGCAGCCTGGCGCGAGCGCATGGATGCGGCTCGCGCAGAAGCGGCGCGCATCGCCCAGGAGGCGAAGGCGCAGAGCGGGCGCGACACCGAAGCCAAGGTGAAGGCTGCTGCGGACAAGCTCAACGGCAAGGTCGAAGCCGCACAGGCGTCGATCCGCGAAGCGCTCGCCGCGGCAAGGGCCGAGATCGAGTCCGTTGCCGCCGAGGCGACGCAGGAGATGGTGCAGCGCGTTACCGGGCTCACCATTGACAAGCAGGAGGCCGCCGAGGCGGTGAAGGCGGAGCTCAATGTCTAGCGCTTTACTGATCGCCGCTGCTGCGGCCGAGGTGCCGGAAGCTGCGGAGCCGACGGCCTTCTCGCTGAACCCGGGCGGATGGGTCGCGCTTGCGGTCCTGATCGTCTTCGCCTTGCTGATCTGGAAGAAGGTGCCCGGCGCGGTTGGCCGTGCCCTGGACAGCAAGATCGCGCTGATCCGCGACCAGCTCGCCGAAGCCGAAGCATTGCGCAAGGAAGCCGAGGCGCTGAAGGCCGAATATGAAGCCAAGGCCGCGTCGGCGGACAAGGACCGCGAGGCGCTGATCGAGCGCGCGCGTCACGAGGCCGAGGAGATCGTCGCCAAGGCCAAGAAGGATTCGGAAGCGCTGATCGAGCGCCGCACGCGCATGGCCGAGGACAAGATCGCCGCCGAGGAGCGCGCAGCGGTCGAGCAGCTCCGCGCCGCTGCCGCTGACGCGGCGACCAAGGCCGCCGCAAAGATCATCGCCGAGCGCCACGACGCCTCGACCGACGCCAGGCTCGTCGACCAGGCGATCAAGGAAATCGCCGGCCGCTGATCACCTTCCCCTCGAAATCGAGGGGAGTTGGCGCGCGAAGCGCGACGGAGAGGCCCTCTCGGCCGCCTTCGCGGTCCATCCTCCCCTGCCAATGCAGGGGAGGATGGATCTACTGCTGGTGGCGGCCGCCCGGCTCGCTGACGCCCTCCAGCGCTTCGCTTGCCGCATCGTCGTCGGCTTCGCGGCTGAGGTCGCCGAGGCTGACGATGCCGCACAGCCTTTCGTCCTCGTCGATGACCGGCAGGCGCCGCACCTGCGCTTCGCTCATCTTGCTCGCGACGTCGTCGACGTCGTCGTCGGTGCGGACGCAAATCACGTCGTCGGTCATCAGCTCGCGCACGGGCGTGTCGGGCCCATAGCCCTTGGCGACGCCGCGCACGGCGATGTCACGATCGGTGATCATGCCGATCAGGCGATCGCCGTCGGTGACAGGAATCGAGCCCGCATCGGCGCTGAGCATGAAGGAAGCCGCCTGCTGCACGGGCTGGTCGGGGCGGACGGTCTGCACGTCGCGCGTCATCACTTCGCTGATCTTCATCGTCGCTCTCCTTTGGAAATTCGGCCGCAAAACGAACGGCCGGAGAGCGCCGTTCCGGCTGTTACGGCACGTTCTCGGTCAGGAGGTCATAGGTCGCGACAAGCTCATTCTTCTGGTTGAAGACTTCGACCGCCCAGCGCACCTGGCCCGTTTCTTCGGACTTGATCGACTTCGCCCTGACGGTGAGCTCCACCCGGATGGAATCGCCGGGATAGACGGGCGTCAGGAAACGCAGGTTCTCGAGGCCGGTGTTGGCTAGCACCGGCCCCGGGTCCGGGTCGACGAAAAGGCCGGCGGCGAAGCTCAGAAGCAAATAGCCGTGGGCCACGCGCCCCTCGAAGATCGGCGACGCCTTTGCCGCCTCCTCGTCCATATGGGCGTAGAATTTGTCGCCGGTGAACTCGGCGAAATGCTCGATGTCGTCGAGCGTGATCGTCCGGCTCGGCGTCTCCCACGTGTCGCCGATGTGAAGCTCGCTCATCTTCAGGCGGAACGGGTGGACGTCGATGATGCGCTTGGGCGCGCCGGGCACATATTGCTCGGTGATCGCGGCGATCATCGCCGGCGTGGACTGGAGTGCGGTGCGCTGCATGTAATGCTTCACGCCGCGAACGCCGCCCATTTCCTCGCTTCCGCCGGCGCGGCCCGGCCCGCCGTGCACCAGCACGGGCAGCGGCGAGCCGTGGCCGGTGCTCTCGGCCGCATTGTCGCGGTTCAGCACCAGCATGCGGCCGTGATAGGCAGCCGCACCCTGGACGAACTCACGCGCCGCTTCGGGCGAGTGGCTGAACATCGACAGCACCAGGCTGCCGCGGCCGCGGTTCGCAAGCGCGATGGCGTCCGCAATGTCCGTGTACGGCATGATCGTGGAGACGGGACCGAACGGCTCGCAGTCGTGGACCGCCGCCGTGCTCCACGGGTCGTCGGTTCTCAGCAGGACCGGCGGAAGGAAGGCGCCGCCCGCAATCGGCGGCTCCGCATCGGGATCGCCCGCGACGACGCGCGCTCCCGCGGCTTCGAGCTCGCGGATCCGTTCGCGCACGTCGTCGCGCTGGCTGACGCTTACGAGGGCCCCCATGCGCGTGTCATCGGCGCGCGGATCGCCGACCTTGGTCTTCGCAAGTCGCTCCGTCAGCGCCTGCTCGACGGCGTCGAGATATTGCGCAGGCGCCATGGCGCGTCGGATCGCGGTGCACTTCTGCCCGGCCTTAACGGTCATCTCGGTCGCGACTTCCTTGACGAACAGGTCGAACTCGGGTGTCCCCGGCGCCGCATCGGGCCCGAGCAGCGACGCATTGAGGCTGTCCTGCTCCGCGACGAAACGAACCGATTCGCGGACGACCGTGGGGTGCGACTTGAGCTTCAGCGCCGTGTGGGCCGAGCCGGTGAAGCTGACCACGTCCTGGCCGGTAAGGTGGTCGAACAGGTCGCCTACGCCGCCGACGATCAGCTGGATCGCTCCGGGCGGCAGGACGTCCGCCTCGATCATGATCCGGAACGCAGCTTCGGCGAGGTAAGCGGTCGCCGACGCCGGCTTCACGATCGCCGGAACGCCCGCGAGCAGGGTCGGCGCAAGCTTCTCGAGCATGCCCCACACCGGGAAGTTGAACGCGTTGATGTGAACCGCGGCGCCCTGGAGCGGCGTGAAGATGTGCTGGCCGACGAACGTGCCGTTCTTCGACAGGCCTTCCAGCTGGCCGTCGAGAAGCACATGCGCGTCGGGAAGCTCTCGCCGTCCCTTCGACGAGAAGGAGAAGAGCGTGCCGGCGCCGCCCTCGATGTCGATCCAGCCGTCCTTGCGCGTCGCCCCGGTCTGATAGTTGAGCTCGTACAGCTCTTCCTTGCGCGCCATGATCGCGAGGCCGAGCGCCTTCAGCATCCGCGCCCGCTCGTGGAAGGTCAGCTTCCGAAGCGCAGGGCCGCCGACGTTCCTCGCGTGGTCGAGCATCGCGGCGAAGTCGATCCCGCCCGATCCGGTCTCCGCCACCGGCGCGCCGTCGATCGCGCTCGGGATCTCGACCAGGCTGTCGCCCGCGACCCAGCGGTCGCGCTCGTAATTAAGGAGCTTGAGAGTTTTCATGCGCGCTCCTTAGAAGAAGTTCGCGGCAAGCAGGAGAGGGCACAGATGATCGATCCGGTACGGCCGATCGCAATCGAGGATATCGAGCAGGCCGGCGAGCGGATTGCGGACAGCGTCATTCGCACGCCGCTCGTGCGACTCGACCTCGGCTCCAGCGCTCCCGAGATATGGCTGAAGCTCGAGAATCTGCAGCCGACCAACGCCTACAAGATCCGCGGTGCCGCAAATGCCGTGGCGCATCTGTCGGAGGAGGAGCGGGCGCGGGGCGTTTGGACGATCAGCGCCGGCAACGCAGGGCAAGGCGTAGCCTACGCCGCCCGGCAGTTCGGAATCCCCTCGACGGTCGTTGCAATCGAGACAGCGCCGCAGACGAAGCTCGAACGCATGCGCGCGCTCGGCGCGACCATCGTGCCGGTCTCTTATCAGAACGCGTGGAAGGCGGCGGAATCGCACAGCTTCGAAGGCCTGGACGGCACCTTCGTCCACCCGTTCGACAACCACGACTTCATCGCCGGTCACGGCACGATGGGGCTGGAGATCATGGAGGACCTGCCGGAGGTGCGCACGGTGATCGCGGCGATCGGCGGGGGCGGGCTGATCACCGGCGTGGGGAGCGCAATGAAGGCGCTCAAGCCCGACGTGAAGGTGCTCGGCGCCGAGCCCGAAACGGCTGCGCCTTATGCCTTGTCGCTGGCGGAGGGCGAGCCGCGATGGTTTCCCGACTGGCAGGCGTCTTTCGTCGACGGTGCGGGCGGCAAGAGCGTCACCGAGCGCATGTGGCAGCGGATGCGGCCCGTCACCGACGGCAGCGTTACCGTGACCCTGGACCAGACGCGCGACGCGATGCGGCTGATCGCCGAGAAGTCGCGGACGATTGCCGAAGGGGCAGGAGCGCTCGCGCTTGCGGCGGCGCTCACCGGTCAGGCCGGCGAGGGGCCGATCGTGTGCGTGGTCTCGGGCGGGAATATCGATCTGGAAAAATTCGCGGAGCTGGTCGCCCGCTGACGACCGGCTCCGCCATCGTTCAGTTCATCGCTCCTCAGACGCGGCCGAGCAGCACCAGGATGACGATGATGATGAGGATCAGGCCCAGCAGGCCCGACGGGCCGTAACCCCAGCCCGAGCTGTATCCCCAGCGCGGCAGCGCGCCGATCAGCAGGAGGATCAACAGGATGATGAGAATCGTGCCGAGCATCGCTCGCCTCCATTGTTGTTATTCGGGAAGCGTAACGAGCAGCCGCGGCGAGAGTTGCAGTTCAGCCGGCGGCAATGCCGACCGGGATTCCTTGGGCGACTGAGTTCCCGATCGTGGTCACGGCCTTGGCGCGCTCGATCAGCCGGGAGGGGTCGGAGCCGTCCGCAAGCGTGCATTCGACGGTCATCCGCGCGCCGCTCGCGCGCGACGGCTCGCCGGCGAAATCGACGTCGACGCTCACCCGCAGGTCGCTGATGGTCAGACCCATCTGGTCCGCGATCGCCTGCATGTCGTTGCAGAAGCAGCCGCCGATCGCGAGCGCCAGAAGCTCGCCGCCGTTGAAGCCCAGGCCCATGCCGCCGAACCTGCCCTCCGGCCGGTCGGCGACGACGCTGTGAGCGCCCGCGCGCCCCACCGCCGCCCGGGTACCCGGAAGCGTTCGATATTCGATCGTCGTGGTTCCCATCGCCTACCTGCCGATGAACTTGGGCGCGCGTTTCTCGAGGAAAGCGGCAACGCCTTCGCGATAATCCTCCGTGAAGCCGAGCCGCCGCATCGCGCCGGCCTGCCGCTCCAGCTCCTCGTCGAGGCTGTACTGCCAGCTGGTGCGGATCATCTCCTTGATCGCGGCGAGGCCTAGGGGCGGCAGGGACGCGAGCTTGTTGGCGATCGCGTCGACTTCGGCATCGAGCGCCTCGTCATCGACCGCCTTCCAGATGAGGCCCCATTCGGCCGCCGTTTCCGCCGGCAGCGGGTCGCCCGTGAGCGCGAGCCCGAGCGCTCGGGCCTGGCCGAGCAGCCGGGGAAGCACCCAGGTGCCGCCGCTGTCAGGGATCAGCCCGATCGCGGAGAAGCTCTGGATGAACTTGGCCGACTTGGCGGCGACCACGATATCGCAGGCAAGCGCGATGTTCGCGCCGGCGCCGGCGGCGACCCCGTTCACGCGCGCGATGACGGGCTGCGGAAGCGAGGTCAGCGTGCGGACGAGCGGGTTCCAGCACTGGGTGACGGTCTCGCCGAGATCGACTGCCTTCCCGGGCGAGACTGCGCGGTCGTTGAGATCCTGGCCGGCGCAGAAGCCGCGGCCTGCCCCCGTGAGCACGATCACCCGGGCCTCGCCGAGACTGGCGAGCGCATCGCGCAGCTCTTCGTGCATCTGTACGGTGAAGCTGTTGAGGCGGTCGGGACGGTTAAGCGTGATGCGGGCGATCGGACCGTCCGCCTTGAAGTCGATGGTCTCGTAAGCCATGCCCGCGGACTAGCGAAGGAGGGGCCGTGGACGCAAACTTACTCGCGAGGCGGGTGGCCGAGACCATGCTTGCGGCGGAGGGCACCGGGCCCGCCTGGGAGCTGAAGCTGGAGGAGGTCCGCGCCGGCTATGCCCGCGTGTCGATGCAGGTCCGCGCCGACATGCTCAACGGCCACGGCTTCGCCCACGGAGGGATGATCTTTTCGCTGGCCGACAGCGCCTTCGCCTACGTGTGCAACGGCGCCAATGAGGCGAGCATGGCCGCCCAGGCCTCAATCGTCTTCCTCGACAAGGTCCGCGAAGGCGAGACTCTGATCGCCGAAGCCGAGCAGGTCGCACGTGAAGGCCGCGCGGGAGTGACGCGCGTGGCCGTCCGCTCCGCCGACGGCCGCGCCGTCGCCGAGTTCACCGGCTATTCGCGCACGCTTGGCGGACCGGTTGTGGAGATTTGAACGTTAGGTACTCACGGACTACATCGACGCCATGTACACCACCGAGCTTCAGAAGACCGGCAAGATCGAGAATCTCGAGGACCCGAAGCTGCTCGAGGCCTTCGAGGCGCGGGTCGCCGCGGACGAGTTCATCGAGCCGAAGGACTGGATGCCGGAGGCCTATCGCCGCACCCTGACGCGGCAGATCAGCCAGCACGCGCACAGCGAGATCGTCGGCATGCTTCCGGAGGGCAATTGGATCACCCGGGCGCCGTCGCTCCGGCGCAAAGCGATCCTCCTCGCCAAGGTGCAGGACGAAGCGGGCCACGGCCTCTATCTCTATTGCGCGGCGGAGACGCTCGGCACCAGCCGCGAGGAGATGATCGAGGCGCTTCACTCGGGGAAGGCCAAGTACAGCACAATTTTCAATTACCCGACGCTCACCTGGGCCGACATCGGCGCGATCGGCTGGCTGGTCGACGGCGCCGCGATCATGAACCAGGTGCCGCTGCAGCGAACCAGCTACGGTCCCTATGCCCGCGCGATGGTCCGCATCTGCAAGGAAGAGAGCTTCCACCAGCGCCAGGGCTACGAAATCATGATCGCGCTCGCGAACGGCACTCCCGAGCAGAAGCGCATGGCCCAGGACGCGCTTGACCGCTGGTGGTGGCCGAGCCTGATGATGTTCGGCCCGCCGGACGAGAATTCGCCCAACACCGCTCAATCGATGCGCTGGCGGATCAAGCGCGAGACCAATGACGAGCTTCGCCAGAAGTTCGTCGACATCACCGTGCCGCAGGCGGACTATCTCGGCCTCAAGGTTCCCGATCCCGACCTCAAGTGGAATGAGGAGAAGGGCGGCTACGACTTCGGCGAGATCGACTGGGAGGAATTCTACTCCGTCGTCCGCGGCGAAGGCCCGGTCGCCAAGGAGCGGATGAAGGCGCGCCGCGACGCTTGGGAAGAGGGCGCCTGGGTCCGCGAAGCGGCCGCCGCGCACGAGGCGAAACGCCGCGCGAGGAAGGCCGCGTGATGCTCCTCCCTGTTGCGAAGCAATGGGGAGGGGGACCGCTCAGCGCAGCTGAGTGGTGGAGGGGCCCCTCCGTCGCGCTGACGCGCGCCACCTCCCCACGAGCTACGCTCGCAGGGAGGAGCTGAATGAATGACTGGCCGCTCTGGGAAGTCTTCGTCCGCGCGAAAGGCGGTCTTTCGCATCGCCACGTTGGCAGCGTTCATGCTCCTGACGCGGAGCTCGCGCTCGCCCACGCGCGCGACACCTACACGCGGCGCCTCGAAGGGGTAAGCCTGTGGGTGGTGCCGTCGAACGAGATCGTCGCTTCCGATCCCGAGCAGGCGGGCGAGCTGTTCGAGCCCGCCGAAAGCAAGATCTACCGGCACCCGACCTTCTACGACATCCCTGACGAGGTGAAGCACATATGATCCTCCCCGGGACGGGGAGGGGGACCACGAAGTGGTGGAGGGGCGGTCGTGCCACGCGCCGCCCCCCCTCCGTCAGCGCTCCGCGCTGCCACCTCCCCGTGCCGGGGAGGATATAGGTGGACCCTCGTGCCGATTATCTCCTCCGTCTCGGCGACGACGCCCTGGTGCTCGGGCAGCGCCTGTCGGAGTGGACCGGCCACGGCCCCGTGCTCGAGGTCGACATCAGCCTCGCCAACCTCGCCCTCGACCTGATCGGACAGGCGACGCTCCTGCTCGACGAAGCGGGCGACGGCGACCGGCTCGCGTTCCACCGCGACGTTCTCGACTTTCGCAACTGCCTGCTGGTCGAGCAGCCGAACGGCGACTTCGCGCAGACGATTGCCCGGCACCTGCTCTACACGACGTGGCAGCACATGCTGCTGCAGCGGCTTCAGCAATCCTCCGACCGGTTCGTCCGCGAATTCGCCCACAAGGCGGTCAAGGAAGTCGCCTACCACCGCGATCTCGCGAGCGACTGGACCATCCGCCTCGGCGACGGGACCGACGAAAGCGCGCGCCGAATGGCCGCCGGACTCGACTGGAACTGGCGCTTCATCCCCGAGCTGTTCGAGGTCGACGAGGCGCTCCAGGCGGCAATCGAAGCCGGAATCGCGGCCGACCCCCGCGCCTTCGAAGAGGAATATCGCTCGGCGATATCCGCCGTGCTCGCGGAAGCGAAGCTGGAACCACCCGCCGGCCAGCGGCCGATCCTCGGCGGCCGGCGCGGCCACCACAGCGAGCATCTAGGGCACCTGCTCGCCGTCATGCAGTATCTTCCGCGCACCTATCCCGACGCCAAGTGGTAGTTTAACCGCAGCCTCATGGCCGAGCATTTCCACGCGCTCCGCGTCGCCGAGATCGTGCCGGAAACCAGCGAAGCGAACTCGATTCGCTTCGACGTTCCCGCCGAGCTGCGCGACCGCTTCGCCTTCCGTGCCGGCCAGCATCTGACGCTGCGCGCGACGATCGACGGCGAGGAGGTCAGGCGCAACTACTCGCTGTGCACCGCGCCCGACGAGCAGGACTGGATGGTCACCGTCAAGCGCATCGCCGGCGGCCTTTTCTCCAATTGGGTCGGCGACCGGCTCAAGGCCGGGGACACGCTCGACGTCATGCCTCCGCACGGCAGCTTCACCACCGAGTTCGACGCGGGAAGGTCCCGCCACATCGTCGGCATTGCCGGCGGATCGGGCATCACGCCGGTCATGTCGCTCATCAAATCGACGCTGAAGTACGAGCCGAGCAGCCGCTTCACCCTGCTCTACGGCAACCGCGACAGCAGCTCGGTGATTTTTCTCGAGGCGCTCGCCGCGCTGAAGGACAAGCACCTCGGCCGCTTCGACATGTACCATTTCCTCGACGCCGAGGAGCAGGACATCGAGCTGTTCAACGGCATGCTCAACCGCGATCGGCTGGAAGAAGCGATTCCCGCGCTCGTCCCCGACGCGGCCGAGGCGGACGGCTGGTTTATCTGCGGGCCCGGCCCGATGATGGACGCCGCCGAAGGCGTGCTCCTCGACCGCAACGTGCCGAAGGACCGCATCCACATCGAGCGCTTCACGGCTGACCGGCCGCCCGACGCGGTCTCGCGGGAGATCGCGCAGCTGCAAACGGAGGCGGAGGGCGTCTCCGTCGCCGTCACGCTCGACGGGCGCACGCGAAAGGTGCCCTTCACCGCCGGCAATATTCTCGACAGCGCCCGCGCTGCCGGCCTCCCGGCGCCGTTCGCCTGCAAGGCGGGCGTCTGCGCGACCTGCCGCGCGAAGGTAACCAGGGGCAAGGTCGAGATGGCGGCGCGCTACGGC
This sequence comes from Bacillota bacterium, assembly GCA_050261135.1. Taxonomy (GTDB): domain Bacteria; phylum Pseudomonadota; class Alphaproteobacteria; order Sphingomonadales; family Sphingomonadaceae; genus Sphingomicrobium. The sequence goes on along the minus strand of JBLNCZ010000029.1, from coordinate 69,467 downwards.
CTTACCGACGAGGAGGTCGCGGCGGGTTACGTTCTGACCTGCCAGTCCGTCCCCCTCGGCGACGGGGTTGCGGTGGATTACGACGCTTAGTCGCGCTAATCGCCGTTCCATGCTGACCGAGACCAGTACGCGGGCAAGGGGCCTTGCCGATCTTCCGCCGCTCGTCGACGATTCGCTGCTGAAGCTGATCGCGCTGTGCAACGCCGATCCGCGGCCGGAGAAGATCGACGTCGGAGTCGGCGTTTTCCGCGACGGCGCCGCCAACACGCCGATCCTCAAGGTGATCAAGGAAGCCGAGCAGCGGCTGGTCGATACGCAGAAGACCAAGTCCTACCTCGGGAGCGCGGGCGACAAGAAGTTCGCCGAGCTCCTTCGCCCGATCCTTCTCGGCGAGCACGCCGGCGACGACCGCATTGCAGGCGTGCAGACGCCGGGCGGCTGCGGCGCGCTTCGCCTGGGCTTCGAGCTGCTGGCGATAGCCAATCGCGACGCCCGCGTGTTCGTCGGCGCGCCGACCTGGCCCAACCATCCGCCGATCATCCGGGCCGTCGGCCTGACCGATGTCGAATATCCTTATTACGAGCGCGGGCAGGGGGCGATCCGCTTCGAGGACATGCTCGACGCGCTCCGCTCCGGTGAGCCGGGCGACGTCGCTTTGCTCCACGGCTGCTGCCACAACCCCACCGGCGCGGACCTCGACGAAGCGCAATGGCGCCAGGTCCGCGACGTCGTCGTCGAGCGCGGGCTGATCCCGTTCGTCGACATCGCCTACCAGGGTTTCGGCCGTGGCCTCGACGAGGACGCCTATGGCGTCCGCCTGATGCTCGACAGCTGCGACGAGGTGATCGTCGCGCAGAGCTGCGACAAGAATTTCAGCGTCTATCGCGACCGCGTCGGATCCTTGTGGATCAAGACCGCGTCGCCCGAGACCACCGCAACAGCGATGGCCCACGTCTTTCAGCGCGCGCGGGAGATGTGGTCGATGCCGCCCGATCACGGCGCCGCGGCGGTGCATATCGTCCTTGAAGATCCCGAGCTTCACCAGCGCTGGCTGGTCGAGCTTGCCGCGATGCGCGACCGCATCAACGCAGTGCGCCAGCGCATTGCCTCGGCCGACCCGCGGCTGTCCTTCATCGGGCGGCAGTACGGCATGTTCTCAATGCTTCCGCTGAGCAAGGAGCAGGTGCTGAAGCTGCGCGAGGACGAGGCCATCTACATGGCCGATTCGGGCCGCTTCAACGTGGTCGGCATGGGCGACGGCCAGATCGACCGATTTATCGCCGCCGTGATCGGCGCAATGGACGCCTGATCATGGCCGACCGCGACCCCGGCAAAGTCACGACGCAGGTGGATTGGCGCGAGGTCGCAAGGCTGGTGCTCACCAGCCGCGAGATGGACCGGATCGAGGAGCAGGAGCTCGTTCCTGCGAAAAAGGTCCTCTACCAGTTCAGCGCCCGCGGCCACGACATGGCGCAGGTGCTGCTCGGGCTCCAGCTCAGGCAGGGCGACGGGGTCTTCGGCTATTACCGGTCGCGGCCCGTGCTTCTGGCGCTCGGTGTACCGCTCGCCGACGCACTCGGTTCGGGAATGGGCCTCTCCGGCGGCTATTCGAACGGGCGCGATATCGGGGTCGTTTTCAACTACCCCAACAGTGGCGGCGCGCACGCCTTCCCCATGGCCGGCGGAGTGGGCGCTCAGTACACGCCCGCGGCGGGTTATGCGCAAGCCATCGCCTACAAGCAGAAGACGCTCGGCGAAGGACCCTCGGATGCGATCTCGGTCGTGCTCGGCGGCGATGCGAGCTGCGCGACAGGCGGATTTTGGTCCGCGTTAACTATTGCTACGACGCAATCTTTGCCGCTGCTCATCTACATCGAGGACAACGGCTACGGCATTTCGGTGCCGTCGGAATATCAGACGCCCGGCAAGGATATCGCCGCGAACCTCGCGAGCTTTAAAGGGCTGACCATCTTCAATGGCGACGGCACCGATCCGGCCGAAGCTGCACAGCTCGTCGAGCAGGCTGTCCGGCACGTTCGCGAGCAGCGCACGCCCGCGCTGCTGCGGCTCACGGTCCCGCGCCTCGAAGGCCATAGCGCGCAGGACACGCAGGCGTACAAGACGGAAGCGGAAATCGAGGCCGAATGGGCCCGCGACCCCCTGCCCAAGCTCAAGAAGCATTGCGCCCGCGTGCAGATCGGCGACGAGGCCTGGGCCGACCTCGAGCGCGAGACGGCATGGCAGGTGCAGGCCGCGGTCGCCGAGGCGGAGGCGCGCGGCATCTCCTCGCCCGACGAGGTGACCAGCAACGTCTTCTACGAAGGCGAGATGCAGGAGGTCGGGGGGCTCTGGAACAGCGGCTATACGCCGCGGGCCTCGACCGACGAGCCGAGTCCATCCGGCCAGCGCATCAACATGGTGACCGCCATCCGCCGCGTGCTCGAGCAGGAGCTGGAGGCGAATCCGCGCGTGCTCGTCTTCGGCGAGGACGTGGGTCCGAAGGGGGGCGTCCACGCCGTCACGCTTGGACTGCAGGAGAAGTTCGGCCGCGACCGCGTGTTCGACACCAGCCTCAACGAGGAAGGGATCATCGGCCGTGCCGTCGGAATGGCGCTCTCCGGCCTGATGCCCGTCCCGGAAATCCAGTTCCGCAAATATGCCGAGCCCGCGACCGAGCAGATTCACGATTGCGGAACGATGCGCTGGCGCACGCACAACCGCTTCGCCGCGCCGATGGTGCTCCGGATTCCGGGCGGCTTCTTCAAGTGCGGCGACCCGTGGCACTCGATGACGAACGAGGTCGAGTTCGTGCACAACCCCGGCTGGAAGGTCGCGGTGCCCTCCAATGCGGAAGACGCGGTCGGGCTGCTGCGCGGCAGCCTGCGCGGCAACGATCCCGTGATATTCTTCGAGCACCGGGCGATGCTCGACGATAGCTGGGCGCGACGGCCGTGGCCGGGCGACGAGTACGTGCTGCCGTTCGGCCGGGCGAAGAAGACGCGCGACGGCGACAGGATCACCATCGTCACCTGGGGCGCGATGGTGCCCCGCTGCGAAGCGGCTGCAGACGGATATGACGCGGACATCATCGATCTTCGGACCCTGATGCCCTGGGACAAGGAGATGGTGCTCGAAAGCGTGCGCCGCACGCGCCGCTGCCTTATCGTCCACGAGGACCTACGCACCGGCGGCTTCGGCGCGGAGATCGCCGCGGTCGTCGCAGACGAAGCGTTCCTGGACCTCGATGCCCCGGTCGCACGCGTCACGATGCCCGACATCCCGAGCCCGCATCATCCGAAGCTGCTCGAATGGGCCGTGCCGTCGCCGCAGCGCATCCGCGACGAGATCGAACGGCTGGTGGGGTTCTGAGCTTGATCGAGGTCCGCGTTCCCGACGAGCAGGAGGGCACCAAGGCCGTCGTCCGCGCCTGGCTCAAGCAGGTCGGCGATGCCGTCGCCGAGAACGACCCGCTGGTGGAGCTCGAGACCGACAAGGTGACGCAGGAGGTGCCTGCGCCGGCCGCCGGGGTGCTTGCGGAGATCGTTCTCGACACGGATGCCGAAGCCGTCCCGGGCGCATTGCTGGCGCGGATCAGCACGGATTCCTCCGCGGCGAAGGCCGAGGGGCAGGGCGACGCGCAACCCGCGCCGTCTTCCGTTGCAGCGCCCGCGGGCGCGCCGGGATCCCGGCCTTCGCCGGGGGGAATCGAGACTCGTCTCAGCCCCTCCGTGCGGCGCGCATGCCTGCAGCACGGCATCGATCCCTCGCGGCTGCAGGGGACCGGCCGCAACGGCCGGGTCACTCGCGAGGATGTCGACCGTGCGATCGCTTCGGCAACGGTGGTGAGCGTGGGCGACCCGAGCACCGCCCAGCCGCGCCAGTTCAACGCGCAGGACATCCCGCACGACCGCATGCGGCTGACCATCGCCGAGAACATGGCGCGAGCCGTCGCCGAACAGCCGCACGTCACTGCCGTGTTCGAGGCCGATTTCTCCGCGATCGCCGCCCACAAGGCTGCAATGGCGGCGCGGGGCGTCAAGCTCAGCTACACGGCCTACATCGTCAAGGCGGCCGCGGAGGCGATGGCGGTCGCGCCGGCGATCAACGGCCGGTGGGAGAAGGACCGCATCGCCATCTCGCCGACGATCGACATCGGCGTCGGGACCGCGTTGGGCGAGAAGGGGCTGGTGGTTCCGGTGGTCAAGGACGCCGGCAAGCTCAGCCTCGAGCAGATCGGCACCAGGCTCGACGACCTCACCCGCCGCGCTCGCGACGGCAAGCTCCAGCGCTCGGAAGTGTCGGGCGGAAGCTTCACCATTTCCAACCACGGCGTGTCGGGATCGCTGCTCGCCGCGCCGATCATCCTCCACCAGGGCCAGGCGGCGATCCTCGGCGTCGGCAAGCTGCAGAAGCGCGTGGTGGTGCGGGAGATCGGCGGCGAGGACGCGATCCTGGTCCGGCCGATGGCCTATGTGACGCTGACCATCGACCACCGCGTCGTCGACGGGCACCAGACCAATGCCTGGCTGAGCCGCTTCGTCGAGATCATCGAAGGCTGGCCGCAGCCCTAGATGTTGGTCTGGTCCGGCGGGACGTCGGCGGGAATGGTCGCCGCTCCATCCGCCTCCTCGCAGCGAAGGTCGGTGCCGACGCCGTAGCAGGTCATCGACAGCGAACCCATCGCATAGCCGCGGATCAGCGGCTCCATTGCTTCGCCCGACTCGGCGGCGACGCCGGCAATGTAGAGCAGCGGGATGAAGTGGTCCGGCGTCGGCACTGCGAGATCATAGTCCGGGTGACCGGCGAGGCGCAGCACATCGGCGGGCGAGGTGCCGAGCTGCTCGAGCGCCGCATCGTCGAACCGCTCCGCCCAGTCGAACGCGCCGTCCGGATTGTCCCACTGGATGCGCCGCAGGTTATGGACGACGTTGCCGCTGCCGAGGATCATCACGCCTTCGTCGCGGAGCAGCGCGAGGCGGCGGCCGAGATCGAGATGATAGTCGAGCGGCTTCAGGGCGTTGATCGAGAGCTGCACGACCGGGACATCCGCTTCCGGGTAAAGGTGCGCGAGCACGCTCCAGGTGCCGTGGTCGAGTCCCCACTGATCGCGATCGAGCCCGCACCAGACGGGCGCGACGGTCTCGACAACCTCGCCCGCAAGGCGCGGCTCTCCCGGCGCCGGATACTCGAACGCGAACAGCTCGGGCGGGAAGCCGTAAAAGTCGTGGATCGTTCGCGGATGCGCCATGGCGGTCACTGCCGTCGCGCCGAAGTACCAGTGCGCAGAGACGACGAGGATGGCGCGCGGGCGGGGAAGCCGGCGGCCGAAGTCGCGCCACGCCCGCGTGAAGCCGTTGATCTCAAGCGTGTTCATCGGGCTTCCGTGGCCGATGAAGAGGGCGGGCATGCGCGTCATCGAGAGCACAACGCATGAGCCGTAGCGGCGTATCGATCAACGGCGAACAGGGCGCCGATGGAACTGGCGCGCCGCGAAGCGCGCTGTCGGCGCGTGAACGACGCACCGCCAAGCGCCGACGCCCGCTTTGTCCGGCGAGTCCTGATCGTTGTCGCCATCGCCGGCGGCGTGCTGCTGCTGTGGCAGCTACGCGAGGTGGTGGTGCTGTTGTTCGGCGCCGTGATGGTCGCGACCATCTTCCGCGCCATCGCGGACCTGTTCGAGAAGCATGCGCGGCTGCCGCAGCGGATCGCGGTGCTGCTTTCGGTGCTGCTGGTGGTGGCGATCATCGGCGGCGTCGTCTGGGCCGTGGGTGCGCAGGTCAGCGCGCAGAGCGCCACGCTCGCCGAGACGCTGCCCCGCGCGTCGCAGATGATCGACGACCGGCTGGCGTCGATGGGCCTCGGCCGGCCGCTCGGCCTGTGGATGCGCAACATGCATTCGGGCGGGCTGATCGGGTCCGACCTCAAGGGCTTCGTGTCGTCGGTCACGGTGAGCGCCGCGAGCTTCCTCATCGTCTTCTTCGGCGGCATCTTCCTCGCCGCAGAGCCGCGGCTGTACGGCATCGGCCTGATCAAGCTCATCCCGCCCGCGAGGCGGCGCCTCGTCGCGGAGGCGATGGAAGAGTCCGACCATGCGCTCCGCCTGTGGCTCAAGGGACAATTGTGGGCGATGATCCTCATCTTCCTCATGACCTGGGCCGGCCTATGGGCGCTCGGCGTCCCCTCGGCACTGACGCTGGCGCTGATTTCCGGAGTGCTCGAGTTCATCCCTTATGCCGGCGCGATCACTTCAGCGGTCCCGGCGATCATGGTCGCGCTCGTCCAAAGCCCGGAGCTCGCGCTGTGGGTCGTCGGCCTTTACGTCGTCGTCCACCATATCGAAGCCTATCTGATCCAGCCCGTAATCCAGCAGTTCGCGGTTGAAATCCCGGCGGTGATCACGCTCTTCGCCCTGCTCGCGTTCGGCCTCCTGTTCGGCATCCTCGGCGTGCTGCTCGCCGCGCCTCTGGCGGTGGTCAGCTACGTGCTGGTGAAGCGGCTCTACGTCATCGAGGCGCTCGACACGCCGACGCCGATCCCCGGCGAGAACAAGGACTAGATCTCAAGGATCGTGTAGGGTTTACCGAACAGCGGCTTCAGCACGAATTGCGCGACATTGTAGACCGGGCGGCCCATCGGCGTGCGGCCTTCGTAGGTGCCGTGGTGCGCATGGCCGTGGACCACCGCCTTCACATGGTCGAAGCGGTCGATCGGCTCGCACAGGCGCTGCGAACCCAGATATTGGTAGATCGGCTCCGGCTCGCCCGCGAGCGTCTCGGCGATCGGCGAATAATGGAGCACCGCGACGCTCCGCTCGGTCCTCAGCGTGCGCAGCTGGTTCTCGAGCTTGCGGGATTCGTTCAGCACCTCGTCGACGAACGCCTTGACGATCGGCTCGCCGAACGGCGCCAGCTCGCCGCGGCCGAAGCCGCCGAGGAAGCCCTTCACGCCGGCAAAGCCGACGCCGTCGATCTCGACCGCCTGCTCGTCGAGCACGGTCATTCCGGCATCGTGGAGGATCGAGCAGACCTTTTCCGGCTGGCCGCATTCATAATCATGGTTGCCGAGCACGCCGACGACGGGGATGGAGCAGGAGCGGATGTCGTCGGCGAGGATCTCCGCTTCCCTGGTCTTGCCGAAATTGGTGAGGTCGCCGCACAGCACGAGCACGTCCGCGGCGCTCGAGATTTCGGCGAACAGCTCGCGATAGGGAGCGACGCTGTCCTCCATCACGTGAAGATCGCCGATCGCTGCCACGCGCAGCTTGCCGTCAGTCGTCGGCATATTGCTCTTCGAGATTGCCGACGGGCTCCGAAAAGCCCCATTGGTCGACGTCGACGGCGTAGTCGCGCGGGCTGAATATCCGTCCTCGGCACACCTTCTTGCCGGGGCCCTTGACGTCGGTCTGGTCCTTCAGCCGCTCGAGCAGCTCGTCCATCAGCCATTTGGGAATGACGTCGCGCTCGCTCGGATAGACGAAGCGGAAGTTGAGCAGCGCGATCAGCAGCACTTCCCAGTAGAGCTCCATGTGCGAAAGGAGCTGCTCCCAGTTGATCTCCTTGTGGCGCTTGAGAATCATGTGCGCGACGTCGGCGCCGTCGTAGCGGTGGTGGTCCTGGACGAAGATCTTGGACCAGATGAACTGCGTCGGCGGCACCAGCCGCACCTCGGCGCCGAACAGCTTGGTCATCGGCGCGCCCTCGAACCACTCGTCGGTCACGTGGGTGGTCACGGTCGGCATGTTGTAGATGATGTCGACGAACAGCTTGCCGCGGGTGATCCGGGCGAGCCAGCGCTCGTCGACGATCTCGACGTCGAACTCGTGCTCCTTGAAATAGGCCAGCATCTTCAGCGCGTCGCCGGCCTTGGCGAAGACGTCGACATCCTTCGTCGGGCGGTCGATGCCGGTGTAGCTGGCGAGCGCGTAGGTGCCCGAGAGCAGGAACGGGATTTCCGACTTCGCCATCAGCCGCAGCACTTCGGAATAGAAGGCTTCGGCCGCCGGCGGCGGCTGGATCAGCGACTTGGAGGGTCGATCGGAAACCTGCTGCTCCATGCGGCGCGTCAACGGCAGGGGGAGAGGGCGGTTCCCGCGGTCGCGAGCGCGCGAAAGTTGGCTAAGTTTGCTGCTCCACGCGGGCGCGCGCGAGCGCGGCGGACTGCCCGACAGCGGCAAGGACCCCGTAGGGGGTATGTCAACTTTGCCAACTTCGCCGACTCGCCTGCCCGTCATTCGCGAGGCTGAACCACAAAATACGGCTTGTAGGACAGCGATTTGCGCGACGGCGCTGCTACAGCGCGAAATCTCCGCTCGACAATGCGACCGTGCCGGTCAGGCAGATCATGAAGTCCGCATTGCCGTCGCCGTCGGTGTCGCCCTCGACAAAGGTCTTGCCGCTAATCTGCTCGTAGCGAAGTTCGCCTGCCGTGTGGCCGAAAGCGTCTGTGCCGATGAAGGTGAAGGCCTGGTCGCCGCCCGCGAGGCCGTTGGCGTCGGTGAACTGGAGGTCGATCTTGTCGCCGTCGGCCTGGCTGAAGTCCTTGATGGTGTCGCACCACGCCGCGGTCGCTCCGCCATAATCGCCGTCGCGGAAGACGAAGCGATCGGCGCCGCCCGCGCCGGTCACGATGTCGCGAGCGCCTCCGCCCTCGATCCAGTCGTCGCCGGCACCGCCGTTCAGGACGTCGTTTCCGAGGCCGCCGTAGAGCGTATCGTTGCCGATGCCGCCCTTCAGCTGGTCGTCGCCGGCGAGCCCGCTCAACTGGTTGGCGCCGCTGTTGCCGGTAAGGATGTTGGCAAGCTCGTTGCCCGTGCCGGCGATGTCGCCGGTGCCTGCAAGGACGAGGGTTTCGAGGTTCGCGCCGAGCGTCCAGCTGATCGTCGAATTGACGGTGTCGATGCCCTCGCCGGGATTCTCGACGATGCTGTCCAGGACATTGTCGACGCCGTAGGTGTCGTTGCCGATGCCGCCGGTCATTGCGTCGGCGCCCAGCTGTCCGTCGAGCACGTCGCTTCCGGTGCCGCCATCGAGCGTGTCGTTGCCGCCGCCGCCCTTCAGCGTGTCATTGCCGTCGAGCCCGGCCAGGTGATTGGCGCCTGAATTGCCGGTGATGACATTGGCGAGGCCATTGCCGGTGCCGTCGAGGTTCCCCGAGCCGAACAAGGTGAGGTTCTCGACATTGGCCCCTAGCGTCCAGCTGATGGTCGAGTTGACCGTGTCGGTGCCGTTGCCGCCGCTTTCGGTCACCGTGTCGCCGATGGTGTCGACGCCATAGCTGTCGTTGCCCGCGCCTCCGGCCATTGCGTCGTTCCCCGCCTGGCCGTTCAGCACGTCGTTGCCGAAGCCGCCCTTCAGCGTGTCGTTCCCGCTGCCGCCGAGAAGCGTGTCGTTGCCGTCGCCGCCCGAAAGCACGTTCGCGGCGACATTGCCGGTGAGCGTGTTCGCGTCGGCATTTCCGGTGGCGTTGATCGCCGCAGCGCCGAGAAGCGTCAGGTTCTCGACATTGGCGGGAAGCGTGAAGCTGATGATCGAGTTGATCGTGTCGACCCCTTCGCCGCCGAACTCGGCAACGATGTCGGAGGCATTGTCGACGAAAAAGCTGTCGTTCCCGAGGCCGCCGAACATCGTGTCGGCGCCTGTCCCGCCATCGATCTGGTCATTGCCGTCGTGGCCGTAGATGGTGTCGGCGCCGCCGTGGCCGTTCAGCAGGTCTGCCTGGTTCGCTCCGTGGAAGGTGGCGCCGGCATCGGTGTCGTTGACGACCACGCCGGGGATATCGTCGAGGCCGAGCGTGATGCCGCTGGCGCCGTAATGCTGGCCGAGATCGCCGTCGGCGCCGATTACGGTCGTGCCGCGCAGGTCGGGCAGTGCGAAGGTGGTGACGCCGTTGCCGCCGAAGGTTGTGCCCATCAGCGAGAACAAGGCCTGGTTCTGGTTGATGGCGAGCGTCTGTCCGGTGCAGAAGATCCAGCCGTTCGGGGGAATGGTCCCGGCATAAGCCATGATCTCGCCAAGGCACGGGCCATCGCTGAGGTTGATGTTGTCGGGCGTGGGGAAAGTGCCCTGGACGCAGATGATATAGTTGAGCGCCAGCGAAGGCTGATAATTGTCGAGGGCGGTATTTGCCTGACCCATCTCCGCGGGCATGTTGCCGTCGCCGATGCTCATCGTGTCCGAGCCGAAGTAGGTGCCGAGAGGCAAGGAGGAGCTCGCGCCGACGATCGCGCGGCCTCTCAGGTCCGGAAGCGCGAAGGTGGTGACCCCGTCGCCGCCGTAGGTCGTGCCTATAAGCGCGAAGAGGGTCTCATGCTCGGAGATATCGAGGAGCTGGCCGTCGCACTCCAACGTTCCTTCGGGGATGTCGTGGCCGACATATTGGACGATCATGCCCATGGCGGGGATGCCGCTGCCGCCCGTCGAGGAGAAGCCGCCAAACTCCGCAATCAGGTAGTGGATGGTGAGCGACGGCGCGTCGTTCAGCGTCCAATGCGGGTTGGTCGACGCCAGCGAGGAGGTGTTTCCGCCGTAATAAGCGGGAAGGTCGGCAGTGGAGAGCGCCACCCGCTCCTGGCCCAGCGTCTGGCCCATCCAGTGGTCGGCGGCATAAGGGTTCGTCGTGGGGTTCACGCCATTGCCGATGGTGAGCGTTCCCCTGAGGTCCGGGAGATTGAAGACGGTGGTCCCGTCGCCGCCCCAGGTCGTGCCCGTCAGATAGTAGAAGGCAGTGTTCGACGAGATGGAAAGCGCCTGGCCGTTCGCCGGCAACAGCCCTGGGGCGGTGAAGTTGAACGCGAAGATGTGAATTGAGCCGAGCCAGTCCGTGTTGAGATCGGAGCTCGGGAAAACCCCTTGCATCGCAATGGCTTCGGTAAGCGCCAACGACGGCTGCAAATTGACGACGGTCGTCTGCATGATGTGCCCCCCGGTGTGGACTGGGCCATGTACGCGACCGGCCCGGAGCGTATCAGTGGACAGGAGGCCTGGCGAGTCGACGAGAGATAAGGGTGCGGAATCAAATGTCGGGCGGGGATCTTGCTCTCGACCATTGCAGACATTCGCACGCGGCGTAGACATAAGCGCATGCGGGCGGCGTCGATTTGCGGGATTGCGGCTGCAGGGGCTGCGGTTGCGGCGCTCGGAGCGTGCGGGAAAGGCCGGGAGGAGGCGCGCAATCCGCCTTCAGCGCAGCCTTCGGTCGAGCCGGGATCGAACGCGACGCCGACCACCGATTCCTCCTTCCAGCTGCTCGGCGCCGACGTCCCGACGCGCCTTGCGACGCTGCAGGCGGTGATCGCCAAGGCGGGCAACAAATGCGCTTCGGTGACGCGGGGGGTTCTCGCCGGCGGGCTGGACGGGACCGACGAGTGGCGGGTCGACTGCAGCGACAGCGGCAGGTGGCAGATCTGGTTCAGCGAGGATGCCGACCCGCAGGTCGAACATTGCGCGGACGCGAAATGCGCGTGAGCGCCCTTTTCCTGTCGGGAGGTCATATGAAGCTGCGGATGATCGCGGCCGGCGCCGCGTTGATGGCCGGAAGCCTCGCTTCGGCCGCCCCGGTGCTTGCGCCGCCGGCACAGCCCGGGCCGGAAGTGCAGCCCTTCGTCAGCGTTCCGGCGGGACGGGTCGCCCTTACCCATGTGGGGGTGATCGACGGGACGGGCGCCGCGCCGGTCGAGGACGCGACGGTGCTGATCGACGGGCCGAAGATCGCCGCCGTGCAGCCGGGGTCGGCGGCGGTTCCGGCGGGCTACCGGACGATCGATCTCACCGGTGCCAGCGTCATTCCCGGCATCGTCGGCATGCACAACCACATGTTCTACATCGCGCGGCCGAACATCGACGCGTCCGGGCATTTCGAGGACCCGCTGGTGGTGCCGCAAATGACCTTCAGCGCCCCGCGCCTCTACCTCGCCAATGGCGTGACGACGATGCGGACAACCGGCAGCGTCGAGCCTTATGCCGACCTCAACGTGAAGGCCGAGATCGACGCGGGGCGAATGACGGGGCCGCACATGGACGTCACCGGCCCCTATCTCGAAGGGCCGAACAGCCCCTTCATCCAGATGCACCAGCTGACCGGCCCCGAAGACGCGCGGCGCACGGTCGCCTTCTGGGCCGACCAGGGCGTCACCTCGTTCAAGGCGTACATGAACATCACTCGGGCGGAGCTCAAAGCGGCGATCGACGAGGCGCACCGTCGGCACCTCAAGATCACCGGCCATCTCTGTTCGGTCACCTATCCGGAAGCCGCCGAGCTCGGCATCGACGACCTCGAGCACGGCTTCTTCGTCAATACGCAGCTCGACCCGGGCAAGAAGCTTGACGTCTGCCCGAACACGTCGGGGACGCCGACGCTGATCGCGATGAAACCGGGCAGCCCGGAAGCCAATGCGCTGATCAAGCTGCTGGTCGACCGCCATGTCGCCGTTACCTCGACGCTGCCGGTGTTCGAGCAGAGCCTGGCGCTGCACGCGCCGCTAAACCCCAAGGCGATGGCCGTGCTGACCCCGGAGGCAAAGGAATCCTATTTGTACCTGCGCAACCTCGCGGCGACGCGCGGGCCGACCGAGCGCGGGCAGGCGTTCGCCGAGGCGTACCGGAACGACCTCGGCCTCGAGCGGCAGTTCGTCGCCGCGGGCGGGCTGCTGCTGGCGGGGCCGGACCCGACCGGCAACGGGGGCGTGATCCCCGGCTTCGGCGACCAGCGCGAGCTCGAGCTGCTGGTCGAGGCGGGGTTCAGCCCGCTCGAGGCGATCCGGATCGGGACTCTCAACGGCGCCATCTTCATGGGGCTGCAGGACCGGATCGGCTCGATCGCCGCCGGCAAGGACGCCGACCTGGTGGTGATCCGCGGCAATCCGGCAGCGAACATCAACGACGTCGAGAAGGTCGAGACCGTGTTCAAGGACGGCGTCGGCTATGACAGCGCGAAGCTGCTCGACAGCGTCAAGGGCCGCTACGGCCAGTATTGAGGTTGTCGCATCGCGGCGCCGCCGCTAAGTCGCGGCCCCACGCACCCGTAGCTCAGCTGGATAGAGCGTTGCCCTCCGAAGGCAAAGGCCACAGGTTCGAATCCTGTCGGGTGCGCCAATAAATCAATGAGTTAGCAATAAGGCGAAACGGTCGTACGGAAAAAGTACGGAAAAAATTCGCCTGATTCCGCTGTGGAGCGCGTTTTGTGCGCGTCCGAATCCCGTTCGCGAGCGCCTGTTCCGTACGGCGGCGGGGCCGCTCAGCTGCAGTCGAGGGTCAGCTTCAGCCGGGGAGCAGCGTGCAATGATCGTGCGGCTGGCCAGCTAAGCGCGAGCGGGGGCCAAAGCCCGCGATTCTCAGCTTGAGAGCGTCAGAGCCACTCCCCGGCTTGGTCAGGCAACCAGCGCAGCGAGCGGCGTTTGCGGCCGGGCTGATAGAAGGCGCTAGCCTGGCCGCGAATAAGATGGTCGCGGATTTTCAGCTGATAGGGCTTCTTACCCAGGCGTCGATTTCCGATTCCTGCCAGCCCACACAGCGCGGCGACAGGCGCACCGGCTTTGGGAAGGTACCCTCATGAAGCTTCCTGTATAGGGTGGATCGGGTGAGTCCCGTCCGCTCGAGCACGCTCCTGAGGCGCAATATTCGCGCTGCATTGTCGCCGGTCATGTCAACTCCTGACGGGTTGATCGATCGACTGGGCGAGCGGCACCCCTGGAGCAAGCGCGCGAGTTACGAGGCGACGTCGCCTGGGCGCCGGATTCGCCAGAGAGGCGTGTCGCCAAACCGCAGCGCACCGCAAGAAGCGCTCCAGTGCATGTAAGCGGCACGCGATGGGCTCAGCTTGTCACTACAATTCGGCCTGAGGCGGCCTGATGACATCGCGAAGTCTAAGCCCGACGCGCACAGGGGAGCGGGCGGGTCCACCCTACAAGCGGAATCGAGTTCCTGCCCGTCAATCCGGATTCTCCCAACCCGCTTCCGTCGCCGAGTTACGGGAGAGGCGCGGCAAATGCGATATCGAAGCGGCAAACTGATCGCCGGGGTGTCAGCGAGAAAGCGGCGCAGCTTGGCACTAGGATACTGACCTCGAAGGTCTCTCGTGGCTTCGAAGTCTGCGCCGCCCCTACGCACTCGAAGAAGGACGCTCCGCGTTTCTTGCGAAGTTGATCTTGCTAGCCTCGATTCGGAGTGCGCCTCTCCGCGGCCCATGTAACAAGCGGCCTCGCGTGCCGACAATGCGTCTTCTTGATCGCAAGGCGGGACCCGTGCTGCGCATCACGGATCGCCGCCGCGAGAAAGCGCCTAGTGGCGATTTGAAGATGCGCATCCGAAGCCGCATAAGCGGCCGCGCTTCACCGGGAGCAACTTTCTGGACATTGGCGGGATGCGCGTTTCCAATGGCACGGGCCGCTTAGGGGAGACAATGATGAGCAAGGTTGGCGATGGAGCCGGCGAGCTCGAGAACGGCTTCCGTGTATACCGGCACCTGCACCGTTGCTCCGGATGGCGCGCGGGATTCATGATAAGGCGCGTCAGATATTCCCGCTATTTCGGCGATGCGGAATATGGGTCGGCCGAGGCGGCTCGGCGCGCGGCCGAGGCTTTCGCGTCGCAGAATTGTGACCTTCATCAGGAGCTGCTCGCGCTGCGCCGGCGTTTCGAGGTCCGGAAGAACTCGCGGTCGAGCATTCCGGGAGTGTCGAGATACGACCGCGGAGACGGCCGTGGTCCATATTGGCTGGCATATTGGGACGGACCGGACGGGCGTCGGAAGTCACGCCGCTTCGGAGTTCGGCGCTGGGGCGAAAACAGAGCGTTCGAGCTCGCCGTTGCCGCGCGTGAGCGGGCAGTCCGGCCATTTCGCAAGCGCTATGAGCAGGTCCTGAAGAAGCTGGGATTAAGAGAAGAGGCGTCGTCGGGGCCGGCAGTGCGAAGCGGCCGCCGTCGCGGTGGCTGACGCCCGAGGCGCCAGCCTTCCAAGAACGCCGCGCAAACCTTTGCGGATCTGCAACGGCCTGGGCCAGATGCTCCTGCCGGCGTGATGCACGTCAATGATGCCGGTGCTGCCCTTGCGGTTGCCGCAGCTCTTCCTAAGGTGCGTATTGCGCCGGGGCGACGGCGCCGGGCCTGAGACCCGAATTGGAAGCCGTGCACAGATTGCGCTCGGCCGGGCGGCCGCCGCGAATGTCCAGGCCGGTTCGGCTAAAGGCGGCGGCGCATGTCCAAGCATGTTCTCAGCGCCCGGCTCCGGTGCGG
Organism: Bacillota bacterium; assembly: GCA_050261135.1. Classification (GTDB taxonomy): domain Bacteria; phylum Pseudomonadota; class Alphaproteobacteria; order Sphingomonadales; family Sphingomonadaceae; genus Sphingomicrobium. The sequence continues at coordinate 54,240 of JBLNCZ010000029.1, read as the reverse complement.
TGGCTTGCCGGAGGTTTCATGATCGAGGTTCCTGCGCAATTGGTTGGACTCGGGCGCCACAGCGGCGGTGCACAGCTTGCATGAGTGAGATCGATGAGGAGCAAGCTGGTTCGTGCAGCTGCAGGAACGCCGTGCGGGTCGGCGAACTCTATCGCGAGCATTCCCCGGCGCTGGTCCGCCGGCTCATGGGCAAGACTGGCTGTCCTGAGCTGGCGCGCGAGCTAGCGAACGATACCTTCGTAAGATTGCTGCGCTTGCAGCCCGGCCGGCTGGAGCAGATCGAGGAGCCGAAGGCTTTTATCTGGCGCGTCGCGACCAACCTTCTCCGGGACTGGGGACGCGCGAGGCTTCTGCGTGAGCGGGCGAGGCCAGTTCTCGACCTTTCAAGCGACCTTGTGATCGACCAGTTGGCCGCGCTCGAATCGCGCGACGCATTGCGACGGCTGCAGGAGGCCGTCGATGGCCTCAAGCCGCGCACCCGCGAGATATTTCTCGCGCACCGCATCGAAGGACTGACCTATGCGCAAATCGCCGAACGGATGGGTCTCGGCGTCAAGGGAGTCGAGAAGCAGATTGCAAGGGCGTTAGTGCAGATCGCAGGTTCGATGGAGCGCGATTGACGGCCGGTGTCCGCCCCGCTCGCGGCCGTGGACCGACGCCGGCGAATATATTCGCTCTACCCGCGCTCAATTGGCTCGGTGTTCTGCGCCCCCGGAATTATCCTTTGTCCGTCATGGCCATGGCATCCACCAGCAGGAGAACGGCAATGGACCGTGAATATCGTGACGACGAGCTGATCGAGCTCGGCGCGGCAAGTGTCGCAACGAAGGGCGGCGCGATGGGCTATATCGACCTCGAGCGCACCAAGCAGATCGAGGGCTTCGGCCTCAGCGACGACTGACATCGAACCTCCGCGCGCCTGTGCGCAGGCGCGCGGAAATTCGCTGCATTGCCGGCGCTCTTCCCGGCGGCACATGCGGCAGGAGACCCAGCCGCGCTCGCCAAGCGAAAGGAATAGACGCGCGGCTAAGCTCCGTTGAGCTAAGCCGCCCCCCACAGCGCCGCAGGCACGAAGATCGATCCGTCACGATAGATCTGGCTCGCGAGCGGGTCGTCAGCGAGGCCATATGGCCCGTCGAGGTCGACCACATCGCACAATTGCCCAAGCACGAACCCCGGCGCCATCGCGAGCGTCGATCCGCCCATGTTCCCGACCATTAGCTGCTTGCCGAGCAGCCGCGCGGCCGCCGCCATCTGGAGCGCCTCGGTCAGTCCACCGCATTTGTCGAGCTTGATGTTGATGACATCGAAATAACGTGCGCGCTGGTGAAGCTCTTCGAAATCGAGAATGCTCTCGTCGGCCGCGACGGGCACTCCGGGATCCCAGCCATCGAGTGCCGCCTCGTCGCCCCGCTTCAGCGGCTGCTCGATGAGCGACACCGAATATTGGCGCGCTGCGCGCGCGACGGCGTCCAGGTCGGCCGCGGCGAAGCCCTGGTTGGCGTCGACCGCAATCGAGGCATCGGGGCGCGCCTCCCGCACCACACGCATCCGCTCGGCGTCCGCGTCAACGTTGCCTTCCAGCTTGAGCTTCAGCGATTTTGCGAACGACAAGCCCTCGATCTTGGACGCGAGGAGCGCCGGATCGTCCGCCGACAAGGTGAAGACCGTAACGAGCGGCACTGGCCGCGGGACGCCGGCAAGCGCCCAGACCGGCATCTGCGATTGGAGCGATTCGAGCTCCCACAGGGCGCAATCGAGCGCGTTGCGCGCGCCGCAAGGCGGCAGAAGCTGCTGAAGCTCGTCGCGCGACATCCCGGCCTCGACTTCGGCGCGGACCCGTTCGATCGATTCGACCATGCTCCGCTGGTCGTCGCCGAGATAGTAGACGCCGGCGGCTTCGCCCCGGCCGGTGCACTCGCCTTCGGTAATCCGAGCGACGACCGACGGCATGGAATCGAACACGTAGCCGGAAATCCTCAGCGGCGCGGCAAAGCGCATTGCCACCTTTTCCAATGCGAGCGAGCGCGACGCTGTTGCCGTTGCCATCGGCAATGCATAGCAACCGAAACAGAAGTTTCAAATATAGAAACAATCAGGCGCCGCGCCCCGAATGATGTTCCGAGAGGCGCAGGCGCTTGCTTGCCGCTTCGGCCAGCTGCTGGATGCCCTGGCCCGCGCAAACCGCGAGCACGCTGCACGGCTCAGCGCTCGTCCGGACATATCCATGAGCCATGCCGCTGTCGAAATAGACGGAGTCGCCGGGCCCGAGCGCCAGCGGTGCGTAAAGGTCCGAGTGGAGCTCCATCGACCCGCGAAGGACGTAGAGATATTCTTCTCCGGCGTGCCGAACCAGGCCTCCAAGCTCGTCCACGCTTCGCGCCTGGACGTCGATGATGATCGGGGTCATCATTTTCCCCAGGAGATCCGCGGCAGGATAATGGTGGACGTGCTTCTCGGAGTCGGCGTCGAGAGCCTCGCCTGCGCGGGTGACGCTGCGCCGGCCGACGGCGACCGGCGCTGTACGCTCCTCGCGGCTCGCAAGGATGTCCTTCACGTCGACGTTCAGTGCCTGCGCAAGCCTGATCAGCTTGTCGTAGGTGAGCGTCATCTTCCCGTTTTCGAGCTTCGACAGCGTCGAATAAGGGAGGCCGGCACGCGCCGATAGCGCGCGCAGGCTAAGCCCCTGGGCGATCCTCGCGTCGCGGATCGCGCGGCTCGGCGGAGGCACCGATTCGCCGCCTTTGGAGACGCTGCCCGCAGCGCCATTCCCGCTTCTCTTCGCCTCTACCATTGCTCAGTTAGAAACCAGTTGCCATTCTTGAAACACTACTGCAATGATGCCATCATTCTGGCGGGGAGAGCTAGGGTGAACATTCATCGCTCGGTTGGAATGCTGCTCGCCGGCACGTGCGCGATCTTCGCGGCCGGCCCGGCTTACGGACAAGACGTAACGACGCAGGCTGCAGCTGCCCAGCCCTTGCCTGCCCAGGCGCAGGCCGATCAGAACGCGATCATCATCACCGCCCAGAAACGGGCGCAGCTTCTGCTCGACGTTCCGCAGTCGGTGACAGTGGTTTCCGGCGGCACGCTGGAGCAGCAGCACGCCAACAGCTTCCAGGATTATCTGAAGCTCGTTCCCGGCCTTCAGCTCGACCAGTCCCGCGCGGGCGAGGGCCGGCTCATCCTCCGCGGCGTGAACACCGGCGGCGTCGCGTCGACCGTCGGCGTCTATGTCGACGAAACGCCGTTCGGGTCCTCCAGCGGACTCGTCAACGGCGCGGTGCTCGCTGGCGATTTCGATCCCTTCGACCTTAGCCGAATCGAGGTGCTGCGCGGGCCTCAGGGCACGCTTTATGGCGCGAGCTCGCTCAGCGGCGTGCTGCGCTTCGTCACGAACGCCCCGTCGACGGAACGCTTCGAGACCCGCGCGCGTGCCGGGATCGAGACCGTCAGCGGCGGCGGCCTTGCTATAATGCCAATGCAGTCGTCAACCTGCCGCTGGGGCGGACCGTCGCCTTCCGCGCGTCGGGCAGCTACCGCAAGGATGCCGGCTTCATCGACTCGGTCGGCAACAGCGGCACGGACCTCTTTGGCAACACGCTTACCGCCGACAGGGCAAAGAATATCAATGGGGACCGCAGTTACGGCGGACGCGCCTCGCTGCTGTTCAAGCCGAGCGGAGCGGTTTCAGTCCGCCTGTCGGCAATCGTCCAGAACATCCTCGCCGATGCGCCCTCGCTGGTCGAGGCCGATCCGGTGACGCTGCGCCCGCTGCGCGGGCTCTCGCAGTCGCAATTCGTGCCGCAATTCTCGAACCTGCATTACCGCGTCTATAACGGAACCGGGACGTTCGATCTCGGCTTTGCGACCCTCACTTCGTCAACCAGCTATGCGACCCAGAAGCAGAGCGAGCGCACGGACTTCACCTTCGCGCTCAGCGGACTGCTCGAATCGATCGGCCTTCCTCCGAACGAATTCATCGAGCCTCAGGACACGAATCTCGCGAAGTTCACGCAGGAGCTTCGGCTGTCGTCGCAGACGCGCCTGCTCGATTGGCTGGTCGGCACTTATTACACGCACGAGAAAGGGCTCATCCGGCAGGACTTCGTTGCAGTCGAGCCGGGCACGCTGACGCCTCTCAGCCTGCCGTTCGTTCTTGGCAATGCGAACCTCGATTCAAAATATCGCGAGCTCGCCGGCTTCGCCGATTCGACCGTCCACTTCGCCCCGAAGTTCGATCTCGAGGTCGGCGGGCGGTACAGTCATAACAAGCAGTCCGCGCACCAGGTCTCCGACGGTATTCTGGCCGGCGGCTTCAACGATTTCCCGGTCGCGCGGTCGTCGGAAAGCGTGTTCACCTACTCGGTCGCGCCGAAGTACAAGCCGAGCGAGCATGCAAGCTTCTATGCGCGTGTCGCCAAGGGCTTCCGTCCGGGCGGCCCGAACGTGCTTCCTCCGGGAGCTCCGCCGGAAGTGCCGAAGCTCTATCATTCGGATTCGATCGTCAGCTACGAATTGGGTGCGAAGGCCGAATCCGCCGATCGCCGCTTCAGCATCGACGCCGCTGCCTTCCATATCGACTGGAAGGACATTCAGCTGTTCGCCGTGGTCAACGGCTTCGGCGTGAACACCAACGGCTCATCGGCCAAGAGCGACGGCTTCGAGCTCACTGCCGGCGCACGACCGGCGCCCGGCCTCGATCTCTCGCTCAATGCCGCCTACACCAATGCGCGCCTCACCGGCGACACGCCCGACGTCGTCGGCGGCCGAAGCGGCGACCAGCTGCCGTTCACGCCGAAGCTGAGCCTCGGCCTCAACGGCGACTATCACTGGCAACTCATGCCCGGAGCGCGTGCCCATGCGGGAGCGTCGCTCCGGCACGTTTCCGGGCAGACGGCGAACTACGATCCCGACTTCGTCGCTGCTCACGGCCGCCAGCGGCATGTCCGCCCGTACAATGTGGTGGACCTCAACGCGGGCGTCTATTTCGGGCATTTCAACGTCGAAGCTTATGTGAAGAACCTCGGCAATAGCCATGGAGTGACATCCACGACCGGAACCACGGTGTTCGGACCGTTCCCGTTGTACCCGGACAATGCCATCGGCACGGGGATTATTCGGCCGAGGACGATCGGGCTGACGCTTGGCGTCGATTATTAAGGAGGGGACCCATGAAGCGCGCACTGGCCTGGTTGGCGGCGATCGCGGCCGCCGCAGCAATTCCGGCAAGCGCCCAGTCTCCGACGCAATTGCAGCCGACCAGGCCGACGTCGGCAGTGCTCCCCCAGTCCGCCGGGCCGGCTACGCCCGCAACGGCCGAAGGCGCGCACGACCTCACCAAGGCCGACGTGGATGCGTGGCTCGACGGCTACATGCCCTATGCGCTCAAGGCCGGCGGAATTCCGGGCGCCCTGGTCGTCGTCGTGAAGGACGGCGCGCCGCTCACCATGCGCGGCTTCGGCTATTCGGACCTCAAGGCGCAAAAGCCCGTCGATCCGAACCTGACGCTGTTCCGGCCCGGCTCGGTGTCCAAGCTGTTCACCTGGACCGCCGTCATGCAGCTGGTGCAGGCCGGCAAGCTCGACCTCGATGCCGACGTGAACAAGTACCTCGACTTCAGGATTCCGCCGAGGGACGGCAAGCCAATCACGCTGCGGAACCTCATGACCCATACGCCGGGGTTCGCGGAAACGGCCAAATATCTGATCGAATTCGGCGACAAGCACCCGGACAGCCTCGGCAAGATCCTGTCGCGCGCCGTCCCGGACCGGATCTACGCGCCGGGCACGATGCCGGCTTATTCCAACTACGGCGCGTCGGTGGCCGGCTATATCGTCGAGCGTGTCTCGGGCGAGCCGTTCAACCAGTATGTCGCTCGCCACATCTTTGCGCCGGCGGGAATGACGCACTCGACCTTCGACCAGCCGCTGCCGGCTGCGCTGAAGCCTTATATGTCGAAGGGCTACAAGCCTGGCAGCGACGATCCGCAGCCCTATGAGGTCATCGGCATGGCGCCGGCGGGCGCGCTCGCTTCGACCGGCGCGGACATGGGCCGCTTCATGATCGCGCATCTGAACCACAAGCTTCTCGATCCGCGGACTGCGGCGCTCATGTATGCCAATGCCAACAAGCCCTTTTCGGCGCTGCCCGGAATGGCGCTCGGCTTCTACCATGAGGACCGCAACGGCCTGAACATCGTCGGCCATGGCGGCGACACGGTTTTCTTCCATTCCGACCTGCACCTGTTCCTCGACAAGAATGTCGGGCTCTACATTTCGATGAACAGCATCGGAAAGGACGGCGCCGCGCACGCGCTTCGCGAGGAGTTGCTGCAGGAGTTCGCAGACCGCTATTATCCCGCGCCCGAGCAGAACCTGCCGACTGCCAGCACCGCCAAGGAACATGGCCAGGCGCTATCCGGCCATTATGTCAGCAGCCGCGCGGGCGGGTTCAACTTCCTCCGGCTCGCTGCGCTCCTCGGCGAAACCAAGGTCGGCGTGGACAAGGACGGAACGCTCGTCGCCTCATCGATCACCGACCTTGCAGGCAACCCGCGCAAGTGGCGCGAGGTGAAGCCGTGGATCTGGAAGGAAGTGGGCGGGGCCGATTATCTGCAGGCGATCCCGGACGGGAAGGGCGGGATCCGCATGTTCTCGATCACCCCTTACGCTCCGATCATCGAGTTCCTGCCGGCGCCCGCGTCGCTCAACGCCGGCTGGATCTTCCCGGTCGCAGGCCTGGCTCTGCTGATCCTCGTCATCGCGGCACTCGGATGGCCGATCGTCGCGCTGGTCCGGCGGCGGTACAAATATCAGTGGGACGTCGGCGGCCGGGCGCTGCAGCTGCATCGCGCGACCCGGGCGACGGCGTGGCTGATCATCCTGCTGGTGATCGGCTGGGTGCTCGTCCTCAACGCGGTCGACAAGGACCTGACAGCGCTGAACGGCGGCCTCGATATCTGGATGCGGCTTCTCCAGCTCCTCCTCATCATCGCAATCGTGGGGACCATCGCGGCCATCTGGAATGCGTGGAGCGTTGCGCGGTCGAAGGGGCGGCATTGGGTCGCGGCCTTGTGGGCGGCGCTAATCGCCCTGTCAGCGGCCTTCTTCGTCTGGCTGTGCCTCGACCTCGGGCTGCTCACCGCATCGCTCAACTACTGAACGGCGTGAGCCGGATCGCCGCCACTGCGACGGGAAAGCGGCCCGCGCCCGGCTTGTTCGGACACCCGCCGGGACTGACCGTCCTTTTCGCCACGCAGATGTGGGCCGAATTCTCCTTCTTCGGCCTCCAGGCGCTGCTGGTTTATTACATGACGAAGGAGCTCGGCTTTGCGCAGGCGAGGTCGTCCCTGATCTACGGGACCTATGGGGCCGCCGCCTTCTTCAGTCCGTTCTTCGGCGGCCTGATTGCAGATCGCTGGCTTGGACGGACGTGGAGCGTGATCGCGGGCGGCACGATGATGATGCTCGGCCATTTCGCGATGGCGTTCCCGGCGCTGCTCTTCCCGGCACTTGCGCTCGTCGCGCTCGGCAACGGGCTCTTCATCCCGCCGCTCGCCGTGCAGGTCGGCAGCCTCTATGCCGACGACGATCCCCGCAAGACCTATGCCTACAGCGCTTATTATATGGGGATAAACCTCGGCGGCCTTCTCGCGCCGCTCGTTTGTGGAACGCTTGGCGAGCTGTACGGCTGGCATTGGGGCTTCACCGCGGCAGGCGTCGGAATGGCGGTTGGCCTCGCAATCTACTGCAGCTTCCTGCGCCTCCTCCCGCCCGAGCCGTCGCGCGCAGCCGTCGCCGCCGAGGAGGAAGCGGGGGATGCGCCGGTCGTGCGGCAGCATGTGGCCGTCCTCATCCTGATGATCGCGATGGTGGTGCTGTTTCGCGTCGGATACGAGCAGAGCGGCAATGTGATTGCCTTGTGGGTCTCCGATTTCACCGACCGCTCGCTCGACCTCTTCGGGGCCCGAGTCACCATTCCCGCAACATGGTTCCAATCCATCAATCCGCTGCTGATCATCATCGGAACGCCCGTCCTGATCCGCCTCTGGCGGTTTCGAGATGCGAAGGAGACCACGCCCCACCTGCTGCGGCGGATGGCGATCGGCTGCGTGATTGCGGCGGCTGCGATGCTGCTGATGGTCGTGGCCGCTCTCGTCAGCGGTGCAGCGGGCGCGCGCGTCAGCGCGCTTTGGGTTTTCTCTTATTTCGTGTTGCTGACCTTGGGCGAGCTGTTCGTCATCCCCGTCGGATTGAGCTTGATCGAATCGCTGGCGCCCGTGCGATTCGCGTCGATGGCGATGGGCGGCTGGTACATCGCCAAGTTTCTCGGCAGCCTCCTCGCCGGCTTAATGGGCGCCTATTGGCTGGTGATCCCTCCCTGGCTATTCTTCGGCCTCGGAGCGGGCTCGACGCTGGTTGCAGCTGTCAGCCTCTATTCGATGCCGCGCCTGCTGCGGCTGTAGTGCTCGGCGCCGGCCGGTGCGGCGCCACCGCGGTCTTCTCGCCGCTGATCGGCGTGGGCATGCGCTCGCGGATCTTTCGCAAGCGCATTGGCAGGCACTTATCAAAGCGGACGACCGGCGGATTGACGTTCGCAATGGGTCCGAAGCAGAAGTTTGGCGATTGTCCGCAATGGGTGGAAAGCAGGCATTAGAAATGGTTGGGGAAAAGGATTAGGCCCAGCGTCCCCAAAAGCAGCACTATTACGAAAAACGTCACACAACCGGCGACAGCCCAGAATCTAACCGGCTGGTCTTTACGCCGCCCGGAAAGCGTCATGACTGGAAACGACAGTTCCATCTCCCCACGCCGGAAACCCGAAACGAGTAGCCAGACGAAAAACACAGTGAGGAACGCCGTGACTAGGGGCCAAAAGACGTGTTCGCTCATCGGTTGAGAATGACGGTCCTCCCCAATCTCGGCAATGGGTGGAAACCAGACGCTAGGTCATGACGCGGTCAAAGATCGCGTAGGTGGCCATAATGACAAGCACGGCAGTGATGAGCGTTCCGATTATGGCGAGGCCGAAAAATCCAGCAGACGCGCCCTCGTCGTCTCGCCGTGAAGCAATAGCGTTCAGCACGCGCGCGACGATAAAGCCCGTTAGCCCAGCGACCACCGCCACACCTAAAAGGACGAGGCCAAAGTGCCGCTCATTCGCTCGCTGGCACTGCGGAATAGGATCGCAATGAGCGCCTGACCAAGCCAGCGCAAACAAGAACGGAAAACTGACGATCAGCCAAACGAAGAACGCTGCGACACACCCGAGCTTTTTCCAGAGCTCCACGTCACCAGCTTACCGATCACGCTAATGTCCGCAATGGGTCGGAGGCTGACATTGGAGGGTTGGCGTTTACGATGCCTGTTCCGCGGTTAGGTGGCACTCCTGGCTTTTGACGCTGAAAGAAAACTGCTTCGAGGATTCCATGGAATCGATGTAGCCAAGCGCGCATTCGGTGACCGCTCGTGTCGTCCGGACATGAACGAGGAGAGGCCCGGGACAGCTCGGTCTGAACCTGCCTCTCACGGAAGACGAAGTCACCGACGTCTCGATCGGCTGGCCACAAATCGACGCGCTTGCACCCTCGATTTTATCCTGCGAGCGCACAACGAAGCTGTGGCTCGCTGTGCAGCCGCTCAAAGTGAGCGCAAGCATCAGGAAATGCGTCCGGCTCATGCGCTAGGCATGAGGCTTGCCGCGAATGTCCGCAATGGGTCGGAAACTGACCCCACGCCAACCGTTAAAGGTTTGGTGGAAGGCTGCCACTAACGGCTGCGCCGGGCCGTAACCCTTCCCGCCAACCAACCCGCCAGCGCACCGAGCATCGCACTGACCAATCCAATCGTCGCGGCCAGCGGCACCAGCACGTCTGACACGTAGTTGAGTGAAGTTGGCAGTTCGCCTCCGCCCACAACGACACTGCTCAGCGGCGGGATGACGACTGCACCTATGGCCGCAATCCATAAGCCTCGCGCTCTGAAGCGCCAAACGGCAAAGGCAGCGACGACAGCCGTCGTGATGACCGCAATCCAGAACACGAGGTGCGTTCTGGCGACGCTGTCTTGGGTCACCGAATAGAGATCGATTTGCATAGCCGAGATGCCGATTAGCCTATTCCGCTAATGGCAGGAATCGAACGCTGCCATTAGGTTGCAAGAGGCTGGCCTTCTCCTTAGCGACTGGCTGATCCATTACGTTGCTCTTGTCCTCCTCTCGCCCATCAACGACACTGAGCCTTGGGAGGGTTCTTGCTGATGGATGGTCCGGCGGAAGTGTGCAGCCGCGCAATTGAGTCAAAAGCACCTCCACAATCCCTCACCGAGCGGATGCAGTTTCGGGGTACGTGGCGTGACTACCAACAGCGAGTACTCGACGATCTCGATGCGCTGCTTTCTGACGAGCGGATTCACGTCGTAGCCGCGCCCGGAGCGGGCAAGACCGTGCTTGGCCTGGAGATCATGCGGCGCCTTGGGCGGTCTGCACTGATCCTCGCACCAACTCGCACGGTCCGCGACCAATGGTCCTCGCGGCTTCAAGAGCTGTTCCTACCGAGAAAAGCCGAGCCAGGCCGCATCAGCAATCAGCTCTCCGAAATCGGTGACGTCTCAATCGCCACCTATCAGGCGCTGCATGCTTATTGGGCCGGCGACGCAGAACGCTTCGACCGGCTGGTGCAGCGGCTTCGGGCCTTGGGCTGTATCACGCTCATCCTAGATGAGGCGCATCACCTCCGACGTGAGTGGTGGTCAGCCCTAGAAGCCCTGACGACCGCGCTTTCGGATATGAAGATCGTCGCCCTAACAGCCACTCCGCCCTACGATGCACCATATAGCGAATGGGCGCGCTACGAGGCCATGTGCGGCCCGATCGATCTTGAGATCGGCATCCCCGAACTGGTCAGAAACGGAGATCTTTGCCCGCATCAGGACCAAGTGGTTTTCTCGAATCCCGGACAGGATGCCCTCGCGCTCCTCGACCGCCGCCGCGAGCGGATACTCAGCCTTCGAGACGAACTGCGCGCAGATTCCGACTTACTCGCCACCCTTGAGGGCAGTCCCTGGCTTCAGGATCCTGGATCGCATGTCGAAGAAATCCTCGACGCGCCGGAAATGCTTTCGGCGATCCTAGTCTTGCTCGCTGCGAGCGGCCGAGGCCTTCCAAAGCCTCCCCTCAAGCTGCTCGGCGTGAGATCGGTCGACGTCCCGCTACTTTCTAACTTCTGGCTCCAGATCCTGCTCGAAGGCTTGCTCAATCGCTTCAAGGATCTTTTCGCTCTGCCGGAGGGACGGGCTGCGCACATCCGAAGCTGCCTGGAGGAATGCGGCCTCATCGAGGGTGGCCACGTCCGCCTCGTCGAAAGCCGTAGCATCTTCACGCTGATGGCTGACAGCTTGGCTAAGCTCGGCAGCATCGTCCGAATCGCCCGCGAGGAGGCGACCAGTCTCGGCAACGATCTACGGCTCGTGATCTTGTCAGATCATATCCGCCTCGGCGAAGTGACACGTGCGGGCGCCAAGGACTATCAACCCGCCAAACTGGGCGTCGTCCCGATCTTCGAGACGCTCCGCCGTTCGAATTTTGAGGGCCAGCGGATCGCGATCCTCACCGGCTCACTCGTAGTTTTGCCGGTGGAAACGATCGATCGCCTCCGGACGCTCGCCGGGCGTGCAATCGACGGCCTCCAATTGCAAAAGATGCGCGGGTGGCCCGATCATCTCGTAATCAAGACGGACGCCGAACTGGCAGAGCATCTTGTCGAGTTGGTCACCACACTGTTCTGCGAGGGGAGCATCACCATCCTGATCGGGACGCAGTCGCTGCTTGGCGAGGGATGGGACGCACCAGCTGTCAACAGCCTGGTTCTCGCCAGCAACTCCGCCGCATTCATGCTGTCCAACCAAATGCGTGGACGAGCCATTCGGATCGATAAGGACCGGCCTCACAAGGTCGCGAACATCTGGCACCTTGCGACGGTCGAACCGTCGGCACTCGGTTCTTCTGAATTCGCTGAGTACTTCAACTGGGGGCCGCTCAACGACAGTTCTAACCTGCGGAACGATCTCGACTTGCTCAAGCGACGTTTCCACGCGTTCGTCGGCATTTCGAATGACGGGTCAGCTGAGATCGAAGGGGGCCTCGCCAGGCTCGGTCTACTCGACCAGATCGACAAATCGAACGAGAAGACATTCGCAATCGCAAAGGGACGGCATGCTATCGCCGACACCTGGAAGCGGTCCCTAGGTGATGCGCCGCCAAGGGCGCACGTAAGGGAGATCGCTTCTCCCAATTATGCGCCAAGGGGGCTGGCTTGGTACGATACTATTCAATGGCTCGGTGCCTCTGCGCTGTCCGCAGCGGCGTTCGCCGCAACGAACGAACTCCGTCACGTTCAGTCGCTGGAGCAACTGGCGAACCTCGGAACGACGATTTCTGGACTCGCGTTCATCGCATCCCTTCCATTCCTCGCGCGTGCCCTGTGGCTCACCCTTCGCAATGGTTCGCTCGAAGGCAGCGCCCGTCAGGTGGCCAGTGCTGTCCTAGCTAGCTTTTATCGAGCCGAGCTCATCGGAGAGGATGAGTATCGCAACGCCAGGATTTCCGTGTTCAAGGACCTGTCCGGCATCTGCGACATCCTCGTAGATGGAGTGACCCGCGCGAACGAGCACGCACTGATTGAAGCTATCGCGGAGATTCTCGGTCCCACTGAAAATCCTCGCTACCTGTTAGTCCGCCAGAGTTGGCTCGGCCCGTTACGACGGACGGACTATCATCCCGTCCCCACCGTCCTGGGTGCGCGCAAGAGGTTCGCCAAGATCTTCCACCGCGAATGGAAAGCCCGCGTTGGATCGTCGCAGTTGGTTTTCACCCGAACGCCTACTGGGAGATTGAGCCTGCTTCGGGCTCGCGCTCGATCATTCGCTGCCGGTTTCCGGCGGGCGGTCGATCGTCGTTCTGCGTGGCTTTGAAGCTTGGCTCAAACGGGAGCTTTGGGTGGAAAGCAGACACAGCGACAAGCGTTAAATCCCATAGTGGCTCGTTAGCATTTATGGGAGTGTTTGCGGTTGAGCCTTCCAGAAGGCGAACGCTTCGTGCGCCTCCCGTTCATCAGTCTTGCAATAACCGAACGCCATGCCAGTGGCCTTCTTGTTTTCGATATGGATGAACTGCGCTTTGTGAAGGTCGCCCACCATTTGGTTTGTCACACCAATCACGAACTGATCTTTGTTCGGCTCGCCCGCGAAGAAGCCGGTTCCTTGGTCGTTGTAGATCTGCTCGACGAAGTGACGGCCCTTTAGAAACCCATGAGGATCATAGACCTCCATAGGGGCCTTGGAGATGCCGAACGTGGCGAGCGGACGATACTTCCACGCAATCAAATATTTCGGACCGACCAGGTGTGCATTGCCACTTGCGTCATGCTGCGCTGCGTCGTCTTCTTGTATGTAGCAAATCATCACCTGTTCGGCCGAAGCAGGAGCTGAAGCCACCTGCACGGCCAAGCCAATCAACATTGCAATCAACACAACTCTCCAAAATGAGTCAGCATTGGCCAGCAGCTTAGCCCACAAGCCAACGTCGGCAATGGGTCGAAGTTGGGTTGGCAGGAATGGGTGGAAAGCTGACACTATGGGCAGTCGCCCGCGAAAGCGCAGGACAGTGTCAGCCCGCCTACAACCAGAATGGGCGCAAATAGCGCAAGTGGCACTCCAACGAGCAATGCCCAGTTTGGGCGTTTCCACAACGCCACCAGACTTACGACCAACCACGTGATGATTAGTGCGGCCATTAGAACTTGGCCGTGGTCGCTCGTCATGGGCAGTAGCCGTTCCAACCAAAGCAGTTCGAAGACGAAGGCCGCAAGGGCCACGGCCAGAGCTACAGCTGTCGAACTCCCAACGCGCTCAAGGACAGTCGAACTGCTATTCATTCGCAACATGGTCGCACCCCGCCCAAATGTCCGCAATGGGTCGAAAACAGACGCTAGCCGCTGCGAACCACCCGCTTCCACAGAATGCCAAGGCCGCAGGCGAACAATATCGCTCCAACGGCAATGTCAAAGGACTTGAAGTGCGTTCGGTGGAAAGCCTGAAGGAGGTGGAGGTATCCACTGATTACCGCGATAATCGCTAGCGCGATTTCCAGGGACCTCCTCGCCGTCATGCTGCGCACCCGTGCTCAAGCTCACGTACAATGCCACCTTAAGCGAAAGGTCCGCAACGGGTGGTTAGCTGCCATTCCATTCGGCTATGCTGGGGCTTCGCATTTCCGGGCAGTCATGTTCGAGTGGTTGAGCAAGCAAGGCGTTCGCAGCAGTGAAGGCTTCGAGTTCCAGTTCACCGGGCGGTTCACTGCCGAATACCGCGAAGGTGACCGTGTCATGGAGTTGGAGGTTGAGGGGTCGCCAATCGTAGCCATCAAGGGCCACTTCGTCGGACGCATGGGTCAGAGCTCCGACCGGAAGCCGCTGAACGTTTCAGGGAAAACATCAAGGCCGCGCTTGAGTTCATGGGCATGCGGCTGTGGGAATCCGAACCGCCATTCTGGAACCGGTAGTAAACGGCGGCAATGGGTCAGAACAGGACATTCCGGTTGACGCCGATCCCTGCGGAGCGCAGCTTCCCAGTCGGGCCGATCTCCGCCTGCGTCGGGGAGTGAGCGTATGAAGACTGCTCTGCTGTCTTTGGCTGTCGCCGGTGTGGGGATGGGCGCTCCGCCCGGTGCAGCCGCCGCCGCGAGGCCGATCGTCGCCAATTACACTTGCGATCGCGAACTGTCGCTCAAGGTCGTTTTCAGCGGAAGCAACGCGGCTGTCACTCTGAACGGCGGCAGGACCGTGCTGTTGCGCCAAGGCCTGACTGCGGACGGATTTCTCTATAGCAGCCGCAAATACAGCCTGCGCGGCAGGGGCAATGATGCGGTCTGGACTGCCGGAGCGGAGCCGGTGAATTGCAAGGCGAAAAGCGAAACGGCTCCAGGAGAGGCGCAATGAAAAGCTCGTACTTGGCGATCTTTGGCATGCTCATCGCGACAGCGGCAGGGCCCGCCACGGCCGGTTGCTATACAAGCGATCCGGCTTGCTCGGGTGTCGCGACCTTTCAGAACACGCTGCCGGTCACGAACTGCGTCAGCGTTCGTTCGGCGAGGAGCGCGTTCAATTTCTGCGTCCCAGGCAACGGCAGCGTGGACAAGGCGGTGCCTGCGCTCAGCCGGTCCTGCTGGTCCGGCGGGAATTTCGCGCGGCCGGCCGATTGCAACATTCAGTGGATCTACGTCCCGAACCCGGCGCCGCGCTCCGGTCGGAGTACTGGCTAGGAGCCGCGATTCACGATGGTTTGCCGCTCGCTGCAGGAGCGGCAGGGGGGAGACGAAAGATGCTGATGATTCTTGCTGCTACCGCCGTTGCGCTCACTGATGCGGGCGGGCCATCGCCAACGGCGATCGTGGGGCGCTGGACCAATCCGGATCGCACCGTCATCGTCGATCTGGCGCCATGCGGCGCATCCTTGTGCGGGACCGTCCTGTGGGCCACGGCACAGGCGCGGCAGGATGCTCGCCGGGGCACGGCGCAGCTGGTCGGAACCCAGATCCTCACCGACCTTCAGCAGGACGGCGCCGTCTGGAAAGGGAAGCTGTTCGTCCCGGACGCCAATCTCCATGGCGAAGGCAAGATCGAGCTCGTCGGCGCCGACCAGCTCAAGGTCGAGGGCTGCGAATTCGGGATTTGCAAATCGCAGCTATGGTCGAGGGACGAGGGGCAGCTGCCGGCGGCGCAGTAGCGGGCGGGCTGCGCGGCGCGTGAGGCAATGACAGCTGGGCCGCTCCGCGCCCTTTCGGGCGGGCAACGCATGCAACTGAATCGCCGGCGCTCCCGTCGGCGCAACCTCGAACAATCGCACAATCTGCTGACTATATGCTCCTTATAGCAGCGGCTTCGCGCTAGCTTGCCTTCCGTCATGGCCATGACATCTGCTCGCAAGGAGAAAAGCCATGAACTGTGAAGACCGCAAGGACGATCTCGTCGAGCTCGGCGTGGCGTCCGAAGAAACCAAGGGCGGATCCTTCGCCTTCGTCGACACGGACCGCACGCTGCAGCCGCACTACGGGCTGAGCGACGACTGAAGAGCAGTGGCGCGCGCGCCTTCCCGGCGCGCGCGTCATTCGCGCACAGCGCATGGCTTATCAGCTTCGCGAAGGCGTCCATTGGTGCGTTTGCGACGGGCGCGTCGTCTTCCTGGACCTCCTTGCCGATTCCTATCTCTCTCTCCCGCCCGGAGCCGATGCCGCTTTCCTCCGGCTCGTTGGGGGAGAGCTCGACGACGACGATCTCGAGCGGCTTCGCGCGCTGGTGCTGCGCGGGATGCTCGTCGAAAATCTCGGTCCGCCGGTGCTCCCGTCCACGGCGCAGGTCGAAGCGGCGAGCGAAGACTTCTCCGAGCAATCCTGCGCCCGAGCGAAAGCTCGCGACGTGCTCCGTGCGCTCGTCCATCAATGCCTCTGGTCGTGGAAGCTTCGCTCGCGAGGGCTCGCAACCACGATCGAGGCTTCACGGCAGCTTCGCATGCGAGCGGCTTGTTCGCGCGGGTCTTCAGGCGCGCGCCTGCTGTCGGTGCTCGCCGGCTTTCATGCAGCCTCGCTGCTCCTCCCTCCTGCCGAGCGCTGTCTCGTGAGGGCGCTTGCGCTTCGGGCGATCTGCTGCCGAATGGGCATTCGGCCGACCCTGGTCTTCGGCGTGCGGATGAACCCGTTCCAGGCGCATTGCTGGCTGCAGCTCTCGGGGAAGGTGCTGATCGGCGACTTCGAGCAGGTCCGCCTCTTCACGCCCGTGATGGCGCTCGAATGAGCCCGCGCTACCTGCTCCTGGTCGCCGATGAGCGCGCGGCCGACCGGGCTCTTGCCGACAGCCTCGCCCAATCCCTCGGCCTGCGCATCTCGCTGCGCACGGACCGGATCACTGCGCTTGTCAACCATGCCTGCCCATGCCTCCTCGTCGAGGGCGGCGGCTGCATCGTCGGAACCCTGTTCCATCGTCACGGACCCGCAAGTCCCGTCGCAGCGATCGATCCGGCCGGCGCGGAAGCAATCGTGAGGAGCGCGGGCGACAGCCTCCTTACGGACTTCTGGGGCGGCTATGTCGCTGCGATTCCGCGCGGCACGTCGACGCGGGTGATCCGCGACCCGTCGGCTGCGCTTCCATGCTATGGCTCCGGCGCGCACGGAGTCGCGGCCTTCGCGTCCGACGCGCAAATGCTTGCGGACGCGGGCTTTGCCACCGGCGAGACCGACTGGAGAGGCCTTGGGGCGCATCTCTACGCGGCGGCAGTGCCGTCGGCAGAGACGGTGCTCTGCGGAATTCGCGAGCTCCTTGCCGGCTTTTCGACCGACGTGCCGGGCGAGGCAGGTCTCCAGCGCCCGTGCTGGTCACCCTGGGACCATGCGCGCGTGGACCCGCCCGAGCCGGGCCCGGCCGCAGAGAGGCTCCGGCGCATCGTCAGGCATTGCATTGCATCCTGGGCCTCGGCGCACGGGCGGCTGCTGCTCAGCTGTTCAGGAGGGCTCGACTCGTCGGTGGTCGCGGCATGCCTCGCTGCGGCCTGCGCGGACGCCGTGTGCCTGACGATGTATGCGGACGACCCAGGCGGCGACGAGCGCCGCTGGGCGCGCGCGCTTACGAGCCATCTCGGCCTTCCGCTCGTCGAGCGACCCTACCGCCTCGACCAGATCGACCTGGACGAGCCGCTTGGCCCGCATCTGCCGCGGCCGAGCGACCGCACGCATGCGCTCAGCTACGAGCACAGCCATCTCGAGCTTGCCCGCGAGGTTGGCGCCAGTGCATTCGTGACGGGCAACGGCGGCGACAGCGTCTTTGGCCATTCACAGTCCGCCGCGGCCGCTGCCGACCGCTACCTTGCCGAAGGGCTTGGCGCAGGGCTCTTCGCGACGCTGCGCGACATCTCGGTCCAAACCGGGTGCGGTCTCATGAGGGCGGGGCTCAGCGCCATGCGCATCGCGCGGGGACCGTACGCGTACCGCTGCCGGCCCGATCGAAGCTTCCTCGACGAGGGCTTTGTCAGCTCTCTCCCGGAGGGGCTGCTCGGCCATGCCTGGCTCGACGCGCCCGTCGATGCGCTTCCGGGCAAGGCGGCGCACATCGCCTCGGTGCTTCGCATCCAGCAATGCCTCGAGCCGACCCGCGGGCGCTTCTTGCCGGTCATCAATCCGCTGATGTCACAGCCGGTGCTCGAGGCGTGCCTCGCGGTCCCGTCATGGCTGTGGCGCAGCGGCGGAAGGGACCGCTCGCTTGCACGCCTTGCGTTCGCGCAGGACTTGCCGGCGGCCGTCGCTCGGCGCCGCGTGAAGGGCGGTCCGGACGGCTTCGCGGCGCGGGTCCTCGAGCGGTTCCGCGACGGGATCCGCGAGCGGCTGATCGACGGAGCGCTCGTCGAGCATGGGATCGCGGATCGCTCCGCCATTGAACAGGCGCTGAGGCCCGGCCGCGCCGTCGGCGGCGAGGAGCGCGCGCGGCTGCTCGAGCTCGTTGCCGCGGAAGCCTGGGTCCGGCACTGGCGGTCGCGGCAGGGCGGCGGCGCTAGCGCGACCCGTGCGGCTGCACGGGGCCTGACCGGGCCCGGAGCCGGTCCCAGCGCTTGAGCTCGGGACCGCGCTCCGGCGCCTTGGAGCGCAGGCCTTTCAGCCAATAATCGAACCAATCGAGCGACCTTAGATAGACTGCAAGGCGGTGCGCGGGCTGCCACTTGTTGTGATACTCGCCGGGGAAGACGAACATGTCGATCGGCGCGCCTGCTTCGCGCAAGGCGGTATAGCTTTGAAGCGCGTTCATGTCCTCATAGTCGGCAAGCTGCAGGAGGATTGGCGTGCGCACTCGCTGCGCATTCACCGACAGTGCAACGTCGCGCCAGAACGGATCATTGCGGCCGAGCAGTCCGGGATAGCCGTCCTCGCGATATTCCTTCGCGGTTGCCGGTCCAACCCACATCGCAAGATCGGTGTCGAAGCAGCAGGAGCTCATCGCCGCCGCTGCGAACAAGGAGCTGTGGAGCAGCCCCCAGACGACCGTGGTCGAGCCGTTGCTGAGGCCCGTGACCCCGATGCGTTTCGGGTCGGCGACGCCGCGGCGGACGGCGATCCGCAGCCCCTCCTCGAGCGAGGAGAAGACGCTCTTCTCGTCGGCGAAGCCGGCGAGGTTGAGCCGGTCGCCTTCGTGAAAGGTGGTCGCGCCGCGGAACAGGGCGATCGCGAGCGGCCGCTGCAGGCTGAGCACCGCATAGCCGCGGTTGGCGAACGCCTGGATCGGATATTCGTCGCCGGTCCCGCCGCGGAGGAAGCCGCGCGTCTGGTACTGGACGATCACCAGCGGGTACCTGGTCCCGGGCCGGTAGCCGACGGGGAGTACCAGATCGCCGACCGACTCGATCCCGAACGCATTGCGCCAGTGGAGGCGCTCGACCTTGCCGAGCTC
The DNA here is from genome assembly GCA_050261135.1 of Bacillota bacterium. Taxonomy (GTDB): domain Bacteria; phylum Pseudomonadota; class Alphaproteobacteria; order Sphingomonadales; family Sphingomonadaceae; genus Sphingomicrobium. The sequence continues at coordinate 34,757 of JBLNCZ010000029.1, read as the reverse complement.
CAGATGCGCGAACTCGGGGTTCGGATCGAACAGGAGCTCGCGCGCGCCGGTGGACGGATCCAACCGCTCGATCCGCCGCGGAGCGAGCGCTGAGTCGCGCAGGCAGATCAGTCTTTCGCCCGACGGAGTGCAGCTGGAGAGGACGTCGTCGGTGAGATAGAGCCGCCGCACCGAGCCGGACTTGAGGTCCCACTCGTAGATTGCCGTGGACGCCTTCGCCCAGCCTTCCCGCCTGAAGAACCGGACCTTGCGCGAATCGCCCATCGGCCATGGCCGGCTCGCGCCTTCGCAAGCTGGTTTGCTGCATGTGGCGACTACCCCGTCGGCGCTTCGCGCGTGCAGGCTTCCGGGCTTCGCGCCTCCGACAAGGCTCGTCGCGGAAATCCAGGTCCGGGCTTCGGGCGAACCGCCTCTGGCGGTTCCTGCGGCTTCCCCGTCCACGCCAAGAAGGGCCCGCTCGGCGGCGCTCGCCTCGCGGACCGCTCGCGAAGCAATGTCCAGCACCTGGACGACGGGAGCTGGAGGCGGGGCGGGCAGCGGACGATTGGCATCGACCGGCGCCCAGCGTTCGTCGAAATGATAGCCGGACAGCCCCTCGCGCTCGATCGCCTTTCGCTCGGCCTCGACCTGCGGCCGGGTCGAATAGACGATGCTCTTTCCGTCGGCCGAGATGCGGAAGTCGACGACGTCGACCGGTGCGCGCGTGAGCGCGAAGCTCCCGCTGCCGTCGCTTTGCGCGCGCCACACCTGCGTCGTGCCGCCGCTACGCTTGAGAAAGGCGATCCAGCGTCCGTCCGGCGACCAGCGGGGCGTGATGACGCTTGGGATCCCGGTCGGGAAATCGGCGGTGGCGCCATTGTCGAACGTCAGCAGGACCAGCTCGCCGCCTTGGTCGACCACGAGCGGCGATTCGCCCGGTGACAGGCCAAGGACGACCATTGCAAGGCAAAAGCCGTTGCGATCGGCGTCGGCCTGCCGGAGCTGAAAGGCGATCCGCCGGCCGTCCGGTGAAAGGGTGAACAAGGGCGCTGACCATTCGGCATCGGCGGGGCCGATGTCGCGCAGCCGCACCAGATCCTCCGGCACGAGCGGCCGCGTGCCGCCGGCGACCTCTCGAGGAGGGAGGATATGCTCGCATCCGGCGACGTTCGCCGGAGCGGCGAGGAGCGCCGACGGCTTCGCTCCGAGCGCGGCCGCGGCGAGCAGCCATGCGGCGCGGCTCACCACGTCTTTCGCACCGACACGGCGACGAAGCGGCCGATCGCCGACTGGTTGGTCGAATCGTAGGTCGGCGCGTCCGGCTGGATGTTGCGGATCACGTCGGGCTTCTCGTCCAGCAGGTTCAGCACTGACGCGCGAAGCTCGAGGTTTCGGAGCGGGCCCGAGCTTGCGCCGGTGCGGATAGCTGCGCTCACGTCGACCGTCACGAACGGGCCGACCGGCGCCTTGTCGGCGAAGCGCGTATCGCGCACAGCGCCGACATAATTGAGCGCGGCGGAAAGATCGCTGCTCGCCCCGTGCCAGACGGCGCTTGCGCGGCCGCGCCAGTGCGGCGGGTTGAAGATGGTCCCGACGCGCGGGATCAGCGGCTGGTTGGGCCTTACCTGCAGGTCGCTCTTCAGATAGGTCGCGGCGGCGTTGAGCAGAAGCGAATGCCCGGCGCCCGCGCGCAGCCGGTAGCTCGCGTCGAAATCGATCCCGCGCGAATGCTCGCGCGCCGTGTTGCGAAGACCCGAGTCGATGATTGCGCCGACGTTCGCCGGGTCGAACGGTTCGCCCGTTTGGTTGCTGAGCCCGAGCGGCAGAGTCGCAATGATTGCGTTCACCTGGGCGGCGGTCGGGTTGAAGACGATCAGGTCGCGGTACAGCGGATTGGGCAGCGCCGAGAGGATGTCGTCGATGGGCGAGGTGATCCGGTCGCGGAAGTCGACGTCGAAATAGGTCGCGCGCAGCTGGAGCCCCTCGATCCGGTGCGGGTGCAGCTCGAGCGAGGCGGACCAGGTCGTCGCGCGCTCGGCGCGGAGGTTCGGATTGCCCCCGCCCAGTAGCAGGACGGTCGCTCCCGGTGCGAGCGGCGGATCGGGCGGGGCGAAGTAGAAGGCGGGCAGCAGCACGCCCTGGACCGCCTCGTTGACCTGGTACAAGGTCGGGACCTTGAACGACTTGCCCCAGGTCGCCCGGATCGTGGCGTCCGCATTCGGCTCGTAGATCAATCCCAGCTTGGGCGTGCTGTCCTGGTCGATGCCCTTCCAGCGCTCGTAGCGGAGCGCGCCGTCGATCACGAGCCGGCGCACGAGCGGCAGATGCTGGTCGGGACCGATGACCGGCAGCGACAGCTCGCCATAGGCAAATCTGACGGCGCGCCTTTCGGTGAAGATCTCGAACGGCACTTTCTCGCCGCCGATCGAGTCGGTGATGTTGACATGAAGCGCGACGTTGCGGGCTCCCGCGCCGGCCGCGAGGCGCGCGTCGCCGCCGGGAAGGGCAAGCAGCGGCCCTTCAGCGGTCGCTTCGATTCCGCTCAGCTCGTTCTGGTAGAGCAGGCGCGAACGGAACGCCGATCCGTCGGTCCATTGGGCGGTGTCGATCCGGGTCCGGCTCACCGCGCGGGTTGCGCTTACCGAGCCCTCCCAGCCAAGCGGGAGCTCGGCGCGGAGCGTCGGCGTCAGCGCAAAGGAGCGGAGCTGCGGCCTCGTCGTGAGGCCGAAGACGTGGACGTCGGCGTTGGCGAGGAACGGGTTCTGCTTGTAGGAATCGCGTTGCATCACATAGCCGTCGACGTCGAGGCCGAGGCCGCCGCCGAGCTCCTGGTGGCCGGCCAGGACCGCGCTTGACTGGGCGCTCTTCAGCGTGAGCATCAGCGACGGGTCGAGGGTGCGCGTATAGTCGCGCTGGTCGGCGTAGATCGGAGTCGCGCTGCTGTGGTCGAGCGCGAGCATGAAGCCGCCCGAGCTCCACCGGCTTCCGGCGACGGCGCTATATTGCTGCTGGAAATTGCCGCCCTCGGTCGAGGCGCCGAGGCGCGCGCTCGTCTCGAGCCCGTCATAGTCGCGGCGCAGGATGATGTTGGCGACTCCGCCGACCGCATCCGATCCGTAGAGCGCCGACGCTCCGTCCGCGACGACTTCGATGCGGTCGACCGCCTCGAGCGGTATGGCCGAGATGTCGATCCCCTGGTCGAGCGCGTCATAGCCGACGCGATGGCCGTCGATCAGCGTCAGGGTGGCGTCGGCGCCAAGCCCCCGCAGGTCGAGCGTGGTCGAATTGTTGACATTGTTGAAGCCGCCCTGGCTGCCCCCGCCGACCACTCCGGGATTCTGCCCCCCGGTGAAGTTCTGCGGGAGGATCCGCGCGAATCCGGCGAGGTCGGTGACTCCGGTCTGCTCGAGCGCCGTGCGCGTGTTGACGATCACGGGCGAGGCGGAGCCGGCGCCGCGGATGCGCGTGCCGGTGACGGTGATCGACCGCTCCGCCGCCTGAGTCGCGCGCTCATCCGGCCGCCCTGCGCCGCGCTCGATCAGCACTGCGCCTGCACGGTAGCTTGCGACGAGGTCGCTTCCCGCGAGCGCGACCCGGAGCGCCTGGTCGAAGGTAAGGTGGCCGCGGACGGGCGGCGCCCGGAGCGGATCGACGAGGTCGGAGGCGAAGATGATCTCGCGTCCGGACGCGCGGGCGATCGCGCGCAGCGTCTCTGAGAGGTCCTGCGCCGGAAGGTCGTAATCGGCTGCGGCTTCGGCCTGCGCTGCAGGCGGCTGCGAAAGAGCCGGTGCGGCGCAGAGCGCGCTCCCTGCAAGCCAGCCGATTCGCGCGATTCTTGTCCAATGCATGGTCCATCCCCTCCTGCGCCGCGACGGCGGCGCTCGCGGGGATTGACGCAGCAGGGGGGCGATCCCCGGGGTGCGGCTTGGAAAAAAATCGCGTCAGCGCTGCTTGAGGACGATCACCCTTGGGTCGCTGCGGTCGACGGTGAGGCCGAACAGGAGCGCGAGCCGCTCGGTGAGGAGCGCCGTGTCGCGGACGGTGAACCGGCCCGAGACCCGCTTCTCGCCAAGCGCCGGGTCGGCAAGCCGGATCGGCCGCTCGGCGCCCTTGTTCGCCGCAGCGACGAGCTCGGCGAGCCGGACTCCGTCGACGTCCTCCACCAGGGCGGGCGGCGCGGCGGCGTTGGCGCCGGCGCCGCGGGCGCCAGTCGACATGCCGCTGGTGGCGTCCGCCGGCGCGGCTTCGAAGCTCAGTCCCTCTCCGGGGCGCAGCCGGCGCCTGACCGGTTTCGAGCTCCGGTCGGGCCGCGCGGGAAGAGTGACGTCGACGCTTCCTTCGATCAGCCGTACCGACACGCGGCTGTCCGTGCCCAAGCCGACGTCGAACACCGTGCCGTGGGCGGTCACCATGCCGCCCCCGGCCAAGACCTGGAACGGACGTGCCTCGTGCGCGACGAAGAACCGTGCGCTTCCCTGCGTCAGCGAGAGCCTGCGCGCGCCTGCGCTGAATTCGACGGCGATGCGCGTCGCCGGCTGGAGCCTGATCAGCGACCCGTCGGCGAGCCGGATCGACTGCGCCGCCGCTGCAGTGGCGAGTTCCGCGGCCGGGCTCGCAACCGACCCATTGGCCGCCCCGGGCGCCGGCCCTCCGCGGCCCGGAACGCGCAGCAGGAGCCAGGTTCCGGCGAGCGCGACCAGCAGGGTCGCGGCGATTGCAGCGGCGACGAATCGCCGCGGCCGGCCGCGCAGGCCGCGGATGCTGGCCGGCTGCCGGCTGCCGTCGTCGGCAAGGAACTTGCCCATTGCGAATATCTCGGACGCGCGGTTGTAAGCCGCCCTGTGCAGCGCGCCGCGGGCGAGCCAGGCTTCAAACTCGGGCCGGCTGGCTTCGGCGTCCGGCCCGCGCATGCGCGCGAACCAGGCCGCCGCTTCCTCGAGCAGTCCGTCCTGCTTCTCCTGCCCGCCGCCGGTCATTCCTCGTCCAGTCCCTTGCCGATCCTTACGATCGCTTGCGCGACATGCCACTCCACGGTCCGGATGCTGATGTCGAGACGCTCGGCGATGTCCTTGTAGGCCAGTCCGTCGATGCGGTGCAGCACGAACACCTCGCGCATCCGCGGCGGCAGGCTTTCGACGACTTCCCTGTAGCGCCGGCGCATCTGCTCTAGCTCGATCGCCTGGCCCTGCTCGGGCTGGACTGCCGGATCGGTCTCCTCGTTGATCGCGACATGGACCGGCCGCGACATGCGCCGGCGCGACCGGTCGATGAGCAGGTTTCGGATGATCCGGTTGAGGAAGGCGCCATGGTCACGCACGCGCCCTTCGGGGCGCGCCCCGAGCAGCCGCGTGAAGGCGTCGTGCAGGAGCTCGTTCGCTTCGTCGGCCGAGCCGAGGCGCGCGCGCAGGCGGCGCCTGATTGTGCGCGCCTGGTCGCTGTAGAGGAGTGCGACGCGCTCGCGCTCCTCTTCTTCCCAGTTCGCGGCCCCGCAGGGCTCGTTTGGGTCGCCGGCACGCATGTCACCGCGCCGGCGGGGCCGGCCGAACCGGCGGATCGGCAACGTGCACGAAAGCTCGTCCCCGCGGGACCGGGCGAATGCCTGGGAATGTCGTCCGACCCGTGCGGCCGGCCGCGATTGATGCCCGGCGGAAATCCTCCACAGCCCCTTGCCGGCGATCGCGGGCTGCAATTGCAGATGTGCCTCAATCGCCAGCAGTGATCAACCGGGCTGCGATCCGTCGCTCCGGCGTCCGGGGCCGGGTGCGCAACCGATCCGAATTGCAGGCGAGGGAGCGATCCGTCGCGCCACGGCGGCGCTGCCCTTAACCCTCGTGCAACTTCGGGCGCGCTAATTGCGGGCTGCCGAATCCTTTTTGAGATGAGGCGAACGCATGCGCGTTCATGAAATCCTTCGCGACCAGGCTGGCGCAACGGCGATCGAATATGGGCTCATCGCAGCACTGATCTCGTTGGCCTGCGTCATTGCGTTCGAGAAGCTGGGGCTCAACCTTGTGTCGGTCTTCACCGCGATCGGCAACGCGCTCGTGTAGCGGGGCCAGAGCCACGGGTGGCGGATCCTGCGGCGGCTCGCCGCGGACCACCGGGACGCGCGCCGGGCTGCTCCCCGGATGATAGGCTGGGCGCTCCACAAGGAGGCGCGCCATGACCCTTCCAGACCCGATCGAACGCCGAACCACCCGTTGCGCCATCTATACGCGCAAGAGCACCGAGCACGGGCTCGACAAGGCCGTGAACTCGCTCGAGACTCAGCGCGACGTGTGCCGCGCCTACATAAAGTGCCAGGCGCACCGGAACTGGGTCGAGCTTCCCCACCGCTACGACGACGGCGGCTATTCCGGCGGCACGCTCGTCCGGCCCGCGCTCAACCGGCTGGTCGCCGATATCGAATCGGGGCGTATCGACATGGTCGTCATCTACAAGATCGACCGCCTCACGCGATCGCTGCTCGACTTCGTGCGCCTGATCGACGTCCTCGAAAAATATGGAGTGAGCTTCGTCAGCGTGACCCAGGCGTTCGACACGTCCGACAGCATGGGCCGCCTCGTGCTCAACGTGCTTCTGACCTTCGCCCAGTTCGAGCGCGAGCTGATGAGCGACCGCGTGCGCGACAAGAAGGCGGCGATGATCCGCAAGGGCCTGTTCGCCGGAGGGCTTCCGCCGTTCGGCTATCTCGTCGGCAGGGGCGGGAGGCTCGAGGTCGACCCCGAGCGGGCATCCATCGTCAAGGAGCTGTTCGACCGATACCCGAAGGCCGGCTCGGTTCGCGAGCTGGTGTCGGACCTCGCCGACCGAGGCTGTCGGACGCGGCGCTGGGTTGCGCGGAGCGGCAAGGCCAAGGGAGGCCAGCCGATCAGTGCGGCAGTCGTTCGGCAGATATTGTCGAACCCGCTGTACGCCGGCTTCCTCGTTCACCGGGGCGAGTGGATAGAGGCCCAGGTCGCGCCGCTCGTGACGCGGGGACAGTGGGACGAAGTACAGGCGGTTCGGCAGCAGCGGAGGACCGTGCGGGACCCGGACCGCGACTTCCTCGTCGGGATCCTTCATGACGAGCTCGGCCGCCGCATGAGAATGTCGGGGTCCGCACCGGGGCATGGCCACAAGCCGCGCTATTACAAGGCCGAGGACCGGAGCGCGGGCCGACGCCGCGACCGCACGATCTTCGTCGATGCCGCCGCCGCCGAGGACGTGGCGAAATGCGCGCTGAAGGCTTTTCTCGCCGACCGTGCAGGGCTCAACAGGGCGCTCCTGTCGCTCGGCCGGTATTCGGACGAGACGGGTCGGCTTGCGGCGCGTGGGCCGGTCGCCGCGCGCAGGCTGGACCTGATGGACCGGCCGCATCTGCGGCGGCTGTTCGTGGCGCTGGTTCCGCGCGCGGAACTGACAAGGTCGGAGCTGCGCCTTTACGTGTCGTGCCATGAGCTCGGCCGATTCCTCGCCTGGAACGGCAAGGGGCTGTTCGGCAAGTCCCCGGTACAGCCCTGCCATGGCGGCGACCGCGTGCACCTCGTCTCGGCGCCCGCCCAGGCGATGTGCGGCAAGAAGACCTATCTCGTGCCGATCGAGCCGCTGCGCGGGCCGCGAGTCGATCCCAAGCCGTGGCTGATCGACATCCTCGGAAGGGCCGCCGAGCTTCGGCAGTTCGTGCTTGCGAACCGCGACAAGTCCCTTGCCGAGTTGGCGAAGCAGAAGCGCATGGGCCCGGCCCAGCTTTCGCGCTTCCTGCGCGCAAATTATCTCGCGCCGGACATCCAGGCCGCGATCGTCGACGGCACTCAGCCGCCGGACCTCACGGCGTGGGACATCCTCAACGGTCCGCTGCCGCTCGACTGGGAGCAGCAGCGGCAATTGCTGGGATTCGGCTAGGATCGGCGCGAACCGGCGCCGCTACAGCTCGCCGCCGTCGCGCACGCCCATGCCGTGCCTGTAGACGAGGTCGCCGCCCTTGCAGCCGCTATAGAGCAGCAGCACCACCGCTAGCCCCGACAAATAGACGCCGAGGCCGGCGATCGCTCCGTCATTGTTCCAGCGGACGACCAGGTTGACGAGCTCGACCACGACGGCGGCGACATTGGCAAGCATGTGCTTGACTGCGTCCGGGCCCTGGATGCGCTTCTCGCCAAGGAAATCGGTGAGGCCCGCGGCCGCCGCGAGCGCGGCGGTGACGAGGCCGGCGAGAAGCAGCGCGCGCCCGAACACCGCCCACATGTGGCCGCCGGAATTCAGATAGGCGAGGTCCGTCAGGAATGCGCCGATGAAGCATACGATCGGGAAGGGGACCAGCATCGGGTGGACCGGGTGGCCACCGATCCGCGCGGTGCTTTGCGGATGACCATGGCCGCCGCCGTTGTTCGTCGCCATTGATTTTCTCCTCCTGCCGCCATGTTGATGCATTGAGGAGCGCAATGGTTCCGCCGCCGCGGCCGCACCGGAGCTGCGAAGTGCGGCGATGCCGATGCGGGCGGCGATGCGTCCTGGCGCAGGGCGCGTCGGGAGGGAAAATGACAATCAGGACGCCGTGTGCGCGCCGCTCCGTCCCGCCGGCGGGCGCGGTTGAAAGACGCCCGGCGCGGCGGCCACTTACGTCCGAAATCATCAGTGACGGCCCGTGGAAGCCGGCCGGGAGCATTCGGCCGGCGGGGGAAGCCAAAATGATTACAGTAGCTTAACGATCGTTAATCTTGCCTTCAGCTTGGGTCGACGCATAGGCCGCAGCCGGCGGGGGTGACGAGCGGGCCTGGCGGCCCGCCTGTCCTCCAACATTCACTGGATTCCAAGGCTCGCGGACCGCGGTTCGCGGGGGGCGGAATCGCACACCCACTGCAGCGGCTGGAGCCGCTGAGCGAAGAGGCTTACCCTAAATGCGCCTGCTCCTTGCATCGACCGCTTTCACTGCCGTTTCCTTCCTCATGAGCTCGCCGGCAGCCGCGGAGACCGTCATCAGCACCGCCACAACGGCGCCCGTCTCGACAGGGACCGCGGGCGATATCCGAATCTCCTCAACCGGCTCGATCAAGCCGGCGGGGGGGGCGGCAGTGACGATCAACAGCAACAATTCGGTCGCGAACCAGGGCGCGATCGCGATCAAGGGAGCGAACGGCAGCACCGGGATCCTCGCCAATGCCAATCTCGCCGGAAACATCAGCAATAGCGGCACCATCACGCTCGACGAGGATTTCACGCCGGTCGACAGCGACAAGGACGGCGACCTCGACGGCCCCTTTGCCAAGGGCAGCAACCGGTTCGGGATCCACGTCCTTTCCGGCGGGACCTTTACGGGCAATATCGTCAACAGCGGAACCATCACCATCGAGGGAAACCAGTCGGCAGGAATTGCGCTCGACAGCACGCTCCAGGGCTCGCTGACGAGCAATGGCAAGATCAGCGTGCTTGGCGACGGCAGCGCCGGCATCCGGGCGATCGGCGTCAGCGGCAACGTGACGATCGGCAGCGGCAGCGCGGTCAGCGTGCAGGGCAAGGATTCGGTCGGCGTCCTTCTCGGCGGCGACATCGGCGGGGCGCTGGTCGTCCAGGGCAGCCTCACCTCGACCGGCTACCGGAGCGTCACTCCCCCGGCCGACACATCGAAGCTCGATGCCGACGACCTTCTGCAGGGCGGGTCGGCCCTTGTCGTCGGCGGGAGCGTCGGCGGCGGGATCCTGCTGGATTCCCCGCCGCCGGACAAGGATCCGAGCCAGGCGGACGAGGATCATGACGGCATTGCCGACGCGAAGGAAACCACCGCCTCGGTCGCGACCTTCGGCTCGGCTCCCGCGATCGCGATCGGCTCGGCGTCGCAGGACATTTCGATCGGCGCCGTCGCGTCCTCGAGCCTCGGCCACGGCCTCGTGATCAAGGGAAGCGTCAGTGGCTCCGGGGTCTATGACGGAATCAGCGCGACCGGCGTTTCCATCGGCGGCACGGGCCATGTGGTGAATGTCGCCGGCGGCATGAGCGTCTTCGGCTCGATCTCGGCAAGCGCAAGCAAGGCGAATTCGACCGCGCTCCGCATCGGCTCGGGCGCGTCCGTCCCGCAGGTGGTGGTTGCTGGAACGGTTGCGGCGTCGAGCTCGGGCGGAACCGGATCGAAGGCCGCCGCCATCCTGATCGACCAGGGTGCGACCGTGCAGGCGATTTCGAACAGCGGCACGATCTCGGCGGTCGCCTCGGGCACGAACGGCTCGGCCACTGCGATCCTCGATCGCTCCGGAACCGTCGGAATCGTCCAGAACAGCAGCCGCATCGAGGCGAGCCGCGACGGCGTCGCCGGCTCGGGAGTCGCCATCGACCTCGCGGCGAACGGCGGCGGCGCGATCGTGCGCCAGCTCGCCGCAGCCTCGGGCCGCCCGGCGCCGGTGATTTCCGGGAGCATCCGGTTCGGAAGCGGTAACGACCTTCTCGACATCCAGTCGGGGAGCGTCCTCGGTTCGGTCGATTTCGGCGGCGGCGCCGATGCGATGAGCCTGTCCGGAGGTTCGCTTTTCCGCGGTTCGCTAGCCAATAGCGCGGGCGCTTCGATATCGGTGGGGACGGGCTCGACCCTCGACGCGACGAACCTTGGGGCCATCGGCCTGTCTTCGCTGACCGTCGCAAGCGGCGGCGCGCTCGGAGTGACGATCGGCGACGCCGGGCATACGTCCTACAATGTTTCGGGGACTGCAACCTTTGCCGACGGCTCGAAGATCGTCGTGACGCTTGCCCAGGTCGGGACCGCCGCCGGAAGCTACAAGATCGTCGATGCCGGGACGCTCGTCGGGGCCGACAAGCTCGCGAGTTCGATCGTGACCTTGCCTTTCCTGTTCAACAGCAAGCTCAGCGCGGATTCGGCGACGGGCGAGGTTACGCTGTCGATCGAGCGGAAGGATTCGGGAGCGCTCGGCCTCAACCGGTCGGAAAGCGCCATCCTCGACCCGGCGCTCGACGCCGCCGATTTCGACGCAGCCTTCTCGTCCATGTTCCTCAATGTCGCGGACACGGCGACCCTCAAGGACACGCTCCAGCAGCTGATGCCCGACCACGCGGGAGGCGCGTTCGAAGCCGCAACCAAGGGGTCCCGGCTCGCCAGCGAGATCTTCGCCGATCCGAGGCCGCTCGCGGGCCTCTGGTTCCAGCAGGTCGCATGGGGATCGAGCAAGTCGATCGGCGACACCTCGAGCTACAAGATCGGCGGATGGGGGGTGTCGGCCGGCTATGACGTGCCCCTCGCCAAGGCGTTGAGCGTCGGGGTGACGGCCTCCTATCTTTGGGGCGACGACAAGCACCTGTCGAGCGAGCTCATCAGCAATCATTACGACGGCGGCCTCTATGTCCGAGCGGGCGACGGGCCGTTGCGCGGCTGGGCACGGGCGACGCTCGGCACGATCGGGTTCGAGAACAGCCGCAACTTCACCTCGCTTGTCGAGGGCAGCTCGCTCACGCGAACGGCCAAGGGCTCCTGGCACGGAACGCTCTATTCCGGCGCGGGCGGCATCTCCTATGAAGTCCACACAGGAAATCTCGCGATCCGGCCGAACGTCTCGGTGGAATATTACAAGCTCGACGAGAAAGCCTATGGCGAAACCGGAGGCGGAGACTCGCTCGACCTCGAGGTCGCCGGCCGGAGCAGCCGGGAAACGGCCGCCAATGCGATGCTCGCGCTCGGCTATGAGCTGTTCGGGCGCCAGTCGGACGTGGACGGGGGGCGCTGGGCGCGGATCGAGATTGAGGGCGGCCGCAGGGCAATCCTGAGCAGCTCGCTCGGCGACACGATCGCAGCGTTCAAGGATGGCACGCCTTTCACCCTTTCGGCCGAGCAGCGCACCAGCGGCTGGCGCGGCGGGTTGCGCGTCGCCGGCGGCGGTCCGGGCCTGAGCGTCGTCGCGGAGCTGAACGCCGAGCAGCAGCAGGGGCGTGTCTCGCCGGGCGGCCGGGCAGGGCTCACGCTGGGCTTCTAGGGAGGTGGCCTCTAGCGGGGCGGGATCGCACTTTCAGCCCAGGCTCTCCCAGAGGCCGAGCACCGCAACCGAAAAGTTGAACAAGGCGGCTGCCCAGAAGGCGACCGGCCGTTCATGCCGGTCGAAGCTGAACACCGGAGGCATCACCATCGCCTTCGTCGCGAAGCCGCCGACAAGCGCTGCAGCATAAGCTGCCGAAGCGAGGAGCAAGCCGAGTTCCTTGCCGGTCACCCCTTGTGACATGCACCCGTGGGCCCGCAGGGTGCAAGAGCGGCCTCGGTGGCGGCATGCAGCCCCCGGAGGGTGGATTTCCCTGTGCTTGCTTTTGGCTTATCCTGAGCCCGCTCCGAAGCGCCGACGGGAGGCTGCGATGCGGGCGATCGTTCTTCTTGTGGCGGGGCTCGCGTCGATGATGCCTACAGCCGGCGCGGCAGGGGCCGCGCGGCGCGCTCCGCGACACGCTGCTCCCCGGACGTGCGGCGGGATCGAACGTTGGAGCGTCAAGGTGGGAAGCGATATAGGAGCAAGCCTCATCCATCCGGTGCCGGTGGACGGCATCACGATCGTCGACCTGAACCGTCTGCTGCCGCAGCCGCTCGATCCGGACGGGCGCATGCTGGAGGAGAAGGTCATCTACAGGCTCACGGGCGTCCTTCGCCTGTTCAAGCATGATGCGGACGGCGACTATCACCTGGTCATCGCGGACGATCCGACCACCCTTATTCCGTCACTCGCAACCGAGACGGGCGAACGGTGCACAGCGCGGCCTCCGGCCATTCGATCGTGGTCGAGATCCCCGATCCCAAATGCATCGCCGGTCGTTCCCGAAGCCGGCGCACGTCCCGTTTCCTTGCGCAGCTTCGCCAATCGCGCTCGGACTTCGTCGCTGCCGCCGGCCGCCTGCCCGCCAACCGCGACCTCGGGCGGCGGAACATCCCGATCACCGTCACCGGCGTGCTCTTCTTCGACTTCATGCACGGACAGACCGGTCATGCGCTGCCGCATGAGAGCCGCGACTCCGACAGGCGCAAGAAGGTGGTCGAGCTTCACCCGGTGCTCTGCAACGACGTGAACGCATATCGAGAGCGCGCCGGATTGCCGCCCTGCTGACGCGGGAGGCCTTCCGGTGGCTCGGGCCTAGGACGCGTTCTGGAGCCGGGCGATGATTTCGGGCACGAGCCGCTCGCGCCGGCGGTGGTAGTGAAGGAGGCTCCGGCGCAACTTGCGCCGGTCGTTCGACCGAAGCGCGTCGATGATCTCGGCGGTTTCGGTCGCGGTGTCCCCGAGGAACAGCTCTTCGATTTCGCCGATCGCATCGAGCCGCTCGCCGAGCGCGCGAAGCGCGACAGCATGCTCCGGATTGTCGATCGCCCGCGCGAGGGCCGCAAAGGCCGCGCGCCGGCGCTCCTGGTGCGATGCCGCTCCGATGGCGGTTTCGTCACGCGCAAGGTCCTCTTCGCCATGCTTCATCAGCGCGAGCAGCAGCAGGTCGAGATGCCAGCGGTATAGATGGCGGAGCCGCGTCTCGGTCAGCATGGGAACGCGGAACCCCTCGTGCCGCGGCGCTTCGACCAGGCGCTCGCCGGTAAGGCGGTGGAGCGCGTCGCGGACCGGCGTCACGCTTGCGTTCAGCTCGTCCGCCAGTGCGGCTGGCTCGAGTCGCTCGCCCGGCTTGTACGCGCCTTCGCGAAGGCGCTGTTTGATGGTCGCGTAGACGCGCTCGAAGGTCCCGGGCGGATTCATTGCTCCCGGTCAATCGCCTGCCGGCCGAGGGGGCCAGTCCTGCCGCTCCACGAATTCGGCGACCATTGCCGCTTGGTCGGGGCGAAGGGCATCGGCCGCGGCAAGCCGCTCGGGCACATCGTCGCCCAGCAGCACGGACGGGCATTGGCCTTCGAAATTGCCGAGGTTGGGCCGGTGCTGCCGATAGCCGACGAGGGCTGCAAGCCCGGCCGGGAACCGCCGCGCAATTGCCGGCGGATAGGCGAGCCACTGGTTCTCGTACGGCTTCAGCCAGCCGAGGCAGTAGCTGACGATCGCTCCGCGCCGCACTTCGGAGCTCAAGTTCCCACCGGCGCCGTGGAGCGTCGAGCCGAGGAACAGCAGCGCGGAGCCCGGCTCGAGCTCGGCGGCGAACTCGCCGGCGGGCGCGCGGGGGTCGAGCGCGCGGCGGCCATGGCTCCCCGGCCAGATCAGGGTCGCTCCATTGTCGCGCGTGTAAGGCGTGAACGGCCACATCACATTGACGAGATATTCGGTCTCGCCGACCGCTCCGCGCCACATGTCCTGGTCGCGGTGCGGCAGCTGCGGCCGTGCCCCGGGGTACAGCGCGAGCGCCTGCGTGAGGTTGAGCTGGATCGTGTCGCACCAGGGTTCGAGCACCTTCTGCGCGATGGCGACGACGAGCGGGTGATCGACGATCCGCCGCGCTAGCGGCGAGCGGATCAACAGCCGGCCGAACCGCTTCGTCCGCTCGCCGTAGAACAGGCCGCTGCAGAATGGCGTCTCCTCGAAGTCGCGCGCGAGGTCGCAATCGAGCTGCGCGACCGTCGAAGCGGGCAGAAGCGACGGGATGATGCACCAACCCTGGTCGAGCAGCTTCGAGGCCCAGCGATCGGCCTGCGCGGCAAGGACGGGATTGCGGTCGGCCAATGCTCCTTCTCCTTCATGCGGCCTGCGGGAAGGGCACTGTCGGCGTGCCCATGTCCCAGATCCCGTTGCCCGCGAGCAGCCCGGGCGTCTCCGCCCCGATCTCGATCGCGAGCGCCCCGAGCGTTCCGCACGGCAGCGAGCGTGGAAGGCCCAAGGGACGGCAGTTCCAGCCGAACGCGAGGATCTGCTGGAGCCAGCCGATCTCGGCGACGCCCGTATAGGTGCGGATCCCCCGGTCGAGCGCGTGGCAGGTCAGCGCGGTGACGAGCCGGTTTCGCGTCACGCGCCGCTGTGCGGCATTGTGCCTGCGCGAAAGACAGAAGCGGGTGATCTCGAAGACGTCCTCACCAGTCGGCGGAGGTGCAGCGCACAATTGCCCGAATAGGGAATCGAGGATGTGGGGCCGATCCGTGGGAAGGAGGCGCGCGGATCCGAGATGATCGCCGTCGTCGCCGCCGACGATCACATAGGTCGCGTCAGGATTGTCGAACTGGTCGAGCTCGAAACGGCCATCCACGACCGGCACGTCCCATCTCAACAGGTCGACGAATATGCTTTTCCGGTCCTCGAACATCGCTTTGAGGGTCCGGCTTGCGGGGCCGCGCCCGCCGCGTTCCACGATGACCATGATGCGCCTTGCTCCTTTCCGGCAAGGCGCAAGATCGCGGCAGGTCCAGTGCCGCGATATACCAAGAAATGGGGGTATCAGCGGTTGAGCACGTCGAAAAAGCCGATCGTGCCGTCGAACAGCGCGTGGATCGCGAGAAGCGTCCGCTTGCCGACCTGGTAGCGCTCGCGAGCATGGCGCAAATGCTCGATCACCGTCTCGTGGCTGATCCCGAGGATCTTCGCGATCTCCCAGTCCGACTTGCCGCGCGCCGCCCAGATCACGCATTCGCGCTGGCGGTCGGTGAGCTTCACGGGCCCGCCCGCAAAGCGCTTCCGCCGCATTCGCCGCGCGGCCTCGAACGCAAACGCCCCGACCAGCTGCAGGAGCGGCGGTCGGTCGCCCGGGAAGCGCTCGCCCGGAGCGCAGGCGAAGGAGCATGAGCCATGGGCTTCGCCCGGCACATGCGCCGGCACGGTGAAGCCGTCACCGATACCTTCGCGGCGAGCAAGTTCGAGCACGCGCCGGTCGTGAGCGGTCAGCGCGATCATTTGCGGAAGCTTCGACCAGGCGAAGCCGACGCTCGTCACATTGCTGGCTCGGTGGACGGGGTCGGTTCCGCCCAACGCCTGCCGGTCAAACCACTCGGCCCAGCCGGCCGGATAATTATGGATCCGGATCGCCGCGCGGGCCTCGAGCACATTCACATGATGGGTAAGGGCAAAATAGCGAAAGCCGAGCTCCTCGGCGATTTCGCCCAGCGCAGCAGCGAGCTCCTCCTCGGTCTCGAGCTTGCGAACGTCTTTGACGAATGAGTTTACGCGATCGAACATCCTCCGCTACGGCTCGCCCGCAGGACGCTGTTCCAAGCCAAGACTGTCCCGCAGCGCCCCTTCGCACGAGCGCGAGCATTCCGCTTCCCGAGTGGCGGATTGCCTGAGCGCGGCCCCGAGCAGGCTGTGCCGTAACGGCGCGCTGTGGATCGTTCAAATATATTTATTTGTTAGGCAATTATTCGTCGAAGATAAGCGCCGCACATGCGATGAAATCTGCTTTCGCCAGGCAAGGCTCCGCCAGTCATGGGGCAGGTCGCCGCCCGCTTCGTTGAGGCGGCAGGGTCCTGCACGGGCCTCGGGCCGCTACGCTCATTGTTGCGCGAGG
The DNA here is from genome assembly GCA_050261135.1 of Bacillota bacterium. Taxonomy (GTDB): domain Bacteria; phylum Pseudomonadota; class Alphaproteobacteria; order Sphingomonadales; family Sphingomonadaceae; genus Sphingomicrobium. The sequence continues at coordinate 18,407 of JBLNCZ010000029.1, read as the reverse complement.
CTGCCGCCGAGCTTGGCTTCGATTATTTTGCGCTCGTCGACCATGCGAGCCTTTCCGGCATGAAGCCCGGGCTCGTGCGCATCGACAATTATCCCGAGGGCTGGGCGCGCGAATTCCTTGCAGGCGGCTATGCAGGCGACGATCCGGTCCACCTTGCAAGCCGGCGCGCCAATTGCGGCTTCGCGTGGGAAGATATCCCGGGGCTGGTGCGGATTGGCCGCCGCCAGAGGAAGATCCTGGTTGGAAGCCGTCGCCACGGGATCGGGCCGGGCTTCACGGTCCCGGCGAATGTGCCGGGAGAGCCGAGCGCTTCCTGTTCCTTCGCGGTCCGCGCCGGACGCTCGCTTCCGCGGCGGCGGCTGCACCTTGCCGAACTGATCGGCGCCCACGCGCTGTCCTCGGCGAGGCGGCTTCGTCCGCGCCGGGGCGCGGCAAGGCCGCGGCTCAGCCCGCGCGAGATCCAGTGCATGAGGCTTGTCGCACGCGGAAAAACCGATTGGGAGATCGCGCGCATCCTCGGGCTCAGCGTCGAAACCGCGCATCAATATGTGAAGCGCGCGCGTGCGGCCTATGACACGGTGAGCAGGACCCAGCTGGTCGTCTACGGACTTCGCGACGCTTGGATCAGCTTCGAGGATGCAATTCCCCCAGATGGGTGAATAGGAAAGCGGCGCCCGTGATGCTCTTGCCGCCGCGTGGATGCGAAGAGGATCGTAGGGCAGGATTGGCGGGACGCGGGCGCCTATGCGCCGCTCCTTGAAGCCGACCGGCCTCTGTTCGCCTGGGAATGGCTGCGGCGCGACCCTCGCTACGCCGAGGCCGCCGCCGTCTCGGAAGCCAACCCGGCGTACAGCGGCGGTGCCGCCCGCTTCGGCCTCCTCTCCTTCGAGGATCCCGCGCTCAGCGTTCCGCACGCCCGGCCGCTGTGGGGCGCGCGTGCCGATCCTTATGTGCTTGCGGTCGGCCTTCGCGGCGATCGCGAGCCCGGCGATCGCTTCGACGCCCGCCGTTTCGGCGCGCTGGCGACGATCGCGGCGGACGAGCGCGAGGATCACCTGCTGCTGTCCGACGGGCTCCGCGCGGTGCGGCTCGATGGGCCGGCCGGCGCATTCAAGGCCGGGCCGCGCTGTCTTGCCTATCGGCTCCACGGGATTGCCGCGGCTCAACGCCCGCTGCTCACGCTGCGGCGGTTCCTTGCATTGTGCCGGCGGGGCCGCTTCTCGCGCCTGCTCCATCGGCGCGAGCCGCGCGCGCGCAGGTGGATCTTGATGCTTCGTGCTTACGATGCACTTTCCTGCGGCGCCACTCAGCGCGACATTGCAGAGCAGCTGTTCAGCCGCTCGGCGGGGGCGCCCCGCTGGCGCAGCAGGGAAGCAAGCGTGCGCTCCCAGGCGCAGCGGCTGGTCCGCTCGGTCCGGGAATTCTCCAGCGGAGGCTATCGCAAGCTGCTGCGGTGAAGAGGCTCCGGACTCGCGACATCATTGCTCGAGCCTTTGTCCCTGGCACCGGCCTGCTCCGCCGCCGACGCAGCTCACTTGCGGCCGAGGAGCGGCCTTAGTCGCCCGGCGTGACTGTGAGCGTGATCGTGTCGCTATAGCTTCCGGCGATCTTGCCGGACGGTGGGCGCGCAAGGGACAGCACGAGCGGCCAGCTCCTTCCGGCGACTCCGGCCCGCGGCGCGTTGGTGAGGATGTAGGGATCGGTGGTGATCGCATGGCCGTTCAGGGCGATCGAATAAGCAATGTAGGAGTTTGACGGAGTGGGCGAGGGGGCGCCGGCGAGCACCATCCTGCGTTGGTTCTGGGTCGTCAGCTGCACATTGATCGGTCCGGTGCTCTTCAAACCTACGTTCAATTGTTGCCTGAGCGTGGTGAAGCTCTGGAAATCGAGCGTCTGCGGGCTCGCCGTGGTCATGCTGACCCGGTTGGGGATCGTGACCGAGAGGCTCGGGCCGCTCACCTCCATATCGATTCCCTGGAGGAGAAGCCCCTGAAAGCACTCGACCGAATAAGCGAGGTTTTCGCCGTAGCTCCCGTCCGTGAAGTCCCGATTCGCCGTATTGGCGAGGATATTCACCAGATAGTTCACGGAGACCGCGTCTCCCGACGGGCCGATCGGGAGCGATATCTTCGGGATCCTCGTCGAGATGCCGGTGCCGAGCGGGAAGACCACCGCAACGCCGCCGCCGTCGAGGATCTGGTAGAGCGGGCCCTTGCCGGTGCCGACGACGCCCAGCCGCACCGGCAGCGTGTTGGTGCTGTCGAGGAAGATCAGCCGGACGCTGGTGGTCAGCGGGCTGTTGCGCACGACCGTCGCGGTGAAGCTCGCCTGGACCGATCCTCCGGCAATCGGATCATAATCGGGCAGAGTGACGTTGCCGGGCGAGAAGGTGACCGTCGCGCATTGCCCGGCGAAGGCCGGCTGGGCGGCGACGAGGCTCGCGAGTGCCGCAGCCGCGAGCGCGTATCTTCGCATTGTTCGTCTCCCGCTCATTTGACCGGCCGGACGTCGCCGATCCGGACGGTTCCGCTCGGATCGTCGGTGACGTCGATCTCGTAAATCGTCGGGCCGCCTTCGGTGGGCATCTCGATCCGCCATTTCCCCGGCCTCAGTCCCTGCGCACCGAACTTGCCCGAGCGCGACGTGAACATGGTCACCGGCGGGTGCTTTGGCGCACGCAGGTCGATCGCCTTGCCGGCGAGAAGTGCGACCGGCTTTCCGTCGCGGTCGAGGAGCCGGCCGATCACCAGCAGATGATAATCGGAGCCGATGCGCAGATGATATCCCGACTTGTAGGGCGGCCTCACCTGAATGTTGCCGGCGCCGAGATCGTAGCCCGGCGGCGCATCGGGCACGCTGTAGACCAACGTCCGCGGCGAATAAGCGGTGAGGGTCCCGTCGACGGCGGCACCGAGGCTCCCCGACCGCGCCTGCTCGCTCCTGCCCTGGGGATCGAGGATCACGTCCTTGCCCTCGAGGCTCCGGTGCGTGTCCGCGACGAGGAAAGCTTCCTGGATCGGCCTTCCTATGGCCACGACCCCGTCGGCGAAGCTGATCGAGGTTCCCGCGCGAATCGAGGTCCGGATGTCCGAAATCCTCCTGTCGCTGGCATCATAGCCGGCGAACTGGGCGATCCCGAGTTCCGCCCGGTTGGCCATGTAGGTGGCTGCGCCGTTCAGCGCGGTCTCGCCGCCGTCCCGGTCGACGCTTCCGCTCGCCGACCACGCTCCGACGCCGGCTCCGCCCTGCGTTTGGAGCGAAGCACGCGCGACGCCGCGCGTGTCGACATCTGCCTGCGCAGTGGAGGCGACGCCAAACCGCTTGCGGAGACCGATCCGAAGCACGGCCGAGCGCTTTTCGGTGGTCCGGTCGAGCTGCGCCTCGGCAACGAAGGCGAGCCCTGGGCCGATGCGGAAGCCGCCGCTCAGCCGGCCCGAATAGCGGTCCTGCGCGAGCGACCGGTCTCGTGCATATTGCCCATCGAAGGCGAGATAGGTGTCGAGGCCGAACGACAGTTCATACCCGGCCGAGGCACGAAACTCGATCGGCTCGGAGTCGATGAGATTGCCCGGCGTCGCGAATCGGGCGCTTCGATATTCGAGCGCCGCACGGACCGACTGGCCCCTCACACTGTCGCCGCCGGCCACCACCTTCTCGAACGTGACGCCCGCGGCGAAGCCCCCCGCACCGCCGGCGCGGCGGCTGAGCCCGAGGTCGACGCCGACGAGGCCGAGCGCGCTTCCGAACAGCGCTTCCGCGCCGAGCTGCTGCGCGGCGGAATCCGCCTGCGCATTGATTCCGGCGGTCAGTTGCTGGCTTACGCCCCGGCGCACGAACCCGGAGGCTGCCCAGTCACGCGAATAAGCGATGCCGCTCGTCGCCGGCTTCGAATAGACTCCGGCGAAAGCCGAGAATTCGGTCGCTCCGGGCTCGAGCAGCTGCAGGTTCGAATAGACGCTGAAGTTGATCGTCCGGCGCTTTCCGGCGGGATCGTCGATGATCAGCCGGACGTCGTTCGACCCTTCGGCGAGCGGGAAATCCTGCAGCGTGTAGGTACCCGGCTGGAGCAGGCGGTGCTCGACGCTCTGCCCGTTGACGATCGTCTCGACGGTGCTTGGTGCGAACAAGGTGAAGCTTTGCGAGCCGGTGGAGCGGAATTCCTGTCCAGGCTCGAGCACGCTGTAGAAGCGGGACGCGGAAATTCCCGCGACCGTTGCCGTTCCCTGGAAGCCGCGCGTGAAAAGCGAGACGTCGCCCGCGGTAAAACGAACCAAGTGCTTGAGGTCGTCGAAAACGAGCCGCGTGCCGGTGCGGCGGAACAGCGGGTCCTGCTTGCGCAGCGAAACATAGCCCTCGCCTTCGGCGACCAGGCCGAACGCGCGCATTGCACCGTCCACGAGCGAAACCGGGGCGGTCACTCCGGGGTCCTGGCCGCGCTCCACCAGGTCCATAGACGAGCGAAGGTTGAGGAAGGCGCTGAACGGCGCCGGCGCGAGGGTCTGTCCGCTAAAGGCGGGAGCGGAGCTGAGGCTCAGCGCCTCGCGCTTGCGGGCAAGCGGCGGAATGCCGATGGCGAGCGAAAGATTGTCGCTGTCATAAGCGAGCGTGATTTGCTCGGCCGAAAGCTGTGCGGCGCTGATCTGGCCGCTGCTGCCCGCCGCCGACTTCAGCCGCGCGAGCACGTCGGGCTTTACGATTGGCTCGAGCATTCCAAGCAGGCGCTCGCTGTCGACCGACAGGCTGTCGTCGGGAGCGACGGCGAGATTGATGTCGCCGAGATAGGTGCCGTTGTCGGTGACCGGGACGATGAAGCGAAGCGTGCGCTTGGTCGGATTGATCCTGACGCGCGCCGGCGGCGCTTCGCCGGCCGGCGCCGGGGGGCCGGCTGGAGCGGCCTGCGCGGCCGCGAGCGCGATCAAGGCGATCTGTTCCAGCACGGCATCGGCCTGTTCGCGCGCGGCGCTTAAGCGCGGGGGCGGTGCGGGGGCCGTCCGCTTGCCGCATTCAGTGTGCAGCTCACTGTGAACGCTCATCCGTGAACACTGCGGAAAGCCTGGCGCCGGCAGGTACCGGTCCGTTGAGCGGGATGTCGACGGTGCGAGTCTGGTCGGTCGCAACCAGGCCGTATCCGACCAGCTGCTGGAACTCCGACCCGCTGATCGTCTTGGACTCGACCTCGGCGCCCGAAGCGCTGGTCTCGACGATCTTCAGCCTGTGCTGGCTGATATAACCATGCGCCGTCCCGGTGTTGCGCACGGTGACCGCGGCGACCGCCTTACCGTCCACCGTGGCGGGCGCCACCGAAGTGATTGTCAGCTGAGGCTTCTGATCGGGCGAGGACACGCTGACCAGCACGTTGAAATTGTAGACGATCTGGACCGCGCTCTGGCCTTCGGGAAGCTTCACCGGGAGCTGGTTCACGCCGACATAATAATGCCTGCTCCGGGTCATTTCGGGATCGCCGACCCATTGCACCCGGAAGGTCTGCGTCTTGCCGGGCGGGATCAGCGCCGAAGGCGGAGTGACGAGCAGGTCCTCGTCGCTGTCCGGCGCGCCCGCCGGCTCGAATCCTGTCGCCGTCGCCTTGAGCGGGGTGACTGCGATTTCCATCGTCATCGGCCCCGCCGAGGTGTTTGTCACCGAAATGTTCGAGACGACGCCGCGGCCGTTGGTCTGCAGGTCGACGACGACCGGCGAGACCGTGGTTGCGCTGGCGGGTGCGGGAAGCGCCGCCGCGAACAGGAGGAACAGGGCGTTCCGGAGGAGCTTTACCATTGCACGCGGTCCTTGGTCATGGGTTCGGCGACACGCCGAGGGAGATTGTGGCCGTCCAGCTGCTGTTGTTGCCGATGTCCGACGTTGCGCACCCGCTCGCGCAGCCGAAAGACAGCACCGCGCTTTGCGTCGCTGCCGATTGGGTCGTCGGCGGTGGCGGGCTTGCAGCCGTCGTGTAGGTCATCGTCAATCCCCCCGCGATCACGGCCAGTGTATAGTCCTGACGCGTCGCAGGCGAGCCGGACTTTTGCAGGCGCGTTGACGAGAAGCTCAGAGTGCCTCCGGTTGCGGCGTTGCAATAAGCGGTGACTGAGGGAGGCGACGCTGTGACGATGATCGTCGAGCCGGTTGGGCGCGTAACGGTGAGCGTGACCTCGTTCGCGGTAAGGCTGCACGCTTTGGGCACTCGTGCGCTGACGTCGAAGCTGCGCGGTGCGGCAGCCGCGGCCGGACTGGCCCCGGCACTCGCCGCGGCGATGAGCAGCGCCGCTGCAAGCCTGGCGATCATCTACGCTACTGGCCCTCGCGCCTGCGCTAGAGCGCAGGGGTCAGCGTCAGCGTCACGCTGCCGCTGTAGGTTCCCGCAGTCACCTTGCCGGTGGCAGTGAGGTTCCGCGCGTCGACGACGAGGCTTCCCGCGATCGCTCCCAAGGCCGTGCCCGTGCCGTCGCCGACCTTCTTGTCGACGCCGCCCACGACCACCGCCGGCGTGAAGTCGATCGTGCTGGTGAAGCCGCTCGGAGCAGTGACGCCGTCCGTCATGGCCGTGTGCGACAGGTCCAGCGTAGTTCCCGCGCCGTTGCAGTAGAAGCCCGTCTGGGCCGTGGACGACGCCGACTGGCCCGAAGCGACAGTGCCGTCCGAGTTGAGGCCGATGGTTCCGAACGGGATCGTCCCGCCCGTATAGTTGCAGGTCGCCGTTACCGAGCCGCTCACCGTGTAGGTGACGGGCGCCGCTGCGGCGGCCGACGGTGCCAGCGTGCCCATGGCGGTGAGGATCACCGCCGCGAGAGCCAATTTGTTCATTTCCTCTTCCTTTGGTCTTCACTCCCGCCGCGTTTCCTCCTCGGCGACGCAGTCCAGGAGCTGCCGCTTGGCTTACGAGCTTGGCGTGAGCGTCACGGTGATGGTGCCGTTGTAGGTTCCGGCGACGAGCTTGTCGGATCCGATGCTGCCGAGGGTCGCCGTGACCTTGAGGCCGGTGAAGGCGCCGATCGCGCCGGACGAGCCCGCGGAGGTCCCCGTCCCGCTCGCGGTGGTCGAATCGCTGAGGCTGCCGCCGTTCGTCGTCGACAGTGCCGCGCTCATCGGGATCACGTTGGTGAAGCCGGTGCCTGCGTCGTTGGTCGTGAAGAGATTGGTGTGCGTGATCGTCGCTTGAGTGTTCGCCTGGTTGCAATAGGCGCTGTCGTCGGTCGCGTCGGCGGAGGTCCCGCTTGCCGTATAGGCGCCGTTGCCGTCGGTCAGCGCGCCAAAGGACACCGACCCTGCATGGCCGCTGATCGAGCAGAGCGCCGCGACCGAGCCGTCGAAACTATAGGATGCCGGCGCGGCGAAGGCCGGGGTGGCGGTGATGGCGGTGAAAGCCACCGCCGAAATCAATAGCTTTTTCATTTCCAATCCTTCCAGATCAAATGGTGCTGAGGCCCGGGCGAACCCGGGACAGTCTGCCCCCCGAGCAAGGGAGACTGGCTGTTCCTTGTGGTCGCTGCTCATGGCGCTGCGGCGACCGAAATGCTGATGGTGTCGTGATAGGCGCCGGCGACGGGCTTCGGCTTCGAATAGGACCAGATTACCGTCACCACCGCAGTCTTGCGGATGGCGGGCTTGCCGCCGGAGCTGAGCCCCGGTCCATCCGGTGAAAGGCTGCACGCGGAATTGCCTGCGGTGAGCAGTTTCGAGTTGCAGCGCGCGAGCAGGACGTCGGAGGTTCCGGTCAGCGGCACTGCAACCTGGAGATAATAAGGAAGCACGTTGGTGAACCCCCGGGAAACTGCGGCATTGGTCGTGAGCGCGCCGTGCTCGGACATCGCCTTGATGACGAAGCCGGTGTTGCAGTCGACCGCCGCCGTGCCTTTCACCCGTCCGCTGCTGACCGTGAGATCCGCAGCGGGCAGGGGGTCCGCGACGCTGATCGAGCAGGCGGGCGGGATCGTCCCTTTGGCGGTGACGGTTAGTACGTCGGCGTTCGCCTGTTGCGCGCACGCGAACGCGGCTGCCGCGGCAAAAAAGCGGCCAGCCGCCCAAACGGGCGCCGAACGTCCGACTTGCATGGGCTCGTCGCCCCTCCCCTAGAGACTCGCCCCGAGTCGTTAAGCCGACGCTTTAATAGGGAATTTACAGCGTACCAGCTAGCAAAAGTTAACGCGTGTCCCACTCAGGTACGCTGGCGCGGGCGTGCTCACCGACCGGCATTTTGCACCTCCCGCGGGACGTCGGGAGGGTTCCGCGCGTGTGACGCGATTGAATAATTCACGCGCCGCTTGGGGCTCGGGCGCAACATCTTTCCGACAACCGACGGGCAGCTTCAGCTGCGAATCCGTCAACGATCACCGACGTAGAAGCGAAACGTCACCTGCCGGTCACGACTCCCTTCGAGCCGGTGACGGCGCAGACCGTTCGAGCTCTACCGAAGATGGTGGATCAGAAGCGCGAGGATCGCCAGCGCCCAGATCGCCACGATAATGCTGACGACGACCGCGCCGCGTACCTGGAGTTTGGCCAAGCGGCTCACCGGTACGGCCTTAGCGAAAGTTAAGGCAGCGGGAAAGCTGCGGGGCCGCGGTCGCGGCCGGGGGTGCCAGGCCGCCGCGCCATGTGGAAGGGCTGGACTGCAGCTCGGCTATGCTTTCGGCATTTTCCGCCGATTGCGCGTTCGCCTTGCGCCCGCCGGGAGCCGGCGGCTCGCATTTGGGGCGGCGGATTTTCGTGCCTCTGCCGCGGAGGCTTTCCCGATCACCTTCATGCCGCGCCGCAGACCTTCGCCGGCGCGCCACAGGAGGTGAATCATGGAAGACGAAATTGCGCGGGCCACTCGGGCGAAGAAGGGAAGCCCCTTCCTTTCGACCGAGCAGGCGGCCTTTTATCTCGGCGTCAGCGCTCGAAAGATGCAGGTGATGCGACGCGACGGGATCGGTCCGTCCTTCCGGCGCCACTGCCGCTACATCCGCTACCATATCGACGACCTCGACGCCTGGTCGCGAGGATCCGGGGCGGCGGCCTCCAATGGCTGAGCAGTGCAGCCGAAATGACTGTACGGACCATCCGCGGCCCCCGGAATTGTCCGGCCCTATGGCGGGCAGCGGCATCCTTCGCGGCTCCCTACTAGTCTCGGGCGCAATCGCACTCGCGCTGTTCACGCCCGCAAGGCCGCTCCTGCTGTGGAACGCGAGCGCAAGCAGCACGCCCGGCCTCTATCTGCTGAGCTCGCCTGGCGAGCCGGCGGTGGGCGATACTGTCGTCGGCTGGGCGCCGCCCTGGGCGCGCAGGCTCGCGGCTGCACGCAATTACCTCCCGAACATGGTGCCGCTCGTAAAGCCCGTTGCTGCGGTGACGGGCGACCGCGTGTGCGCGCGCAACGGGCGGATCTTCGTGAACGGCAGGAGCGTCGCGACGCAGCGGCCGCGCGATGGCGCGGGGCGGCCGATGCCGGCCTGGTCAGGCTGCCGGCTGCTGAAGCCCGGCGAGCTGTTCCTCGTGAGCGTCGGGGTTCGCGACGCGTTCGACGGGCGCTATTTCGGTGTCAGCCGCACCGGTGACATGATCGGCAAGGCGAAGCTGCTTTGGGCGCGCTGAGGGCGCTCGTTGCAGCCGCGCTGCTGCTTTCGCCCGCCGCGGCCCGCGCCGAGCCGCTCGACCAGTGGACGTCGGAGATCGCCGGCGCATCGGCTCGCTTTGGAATTCCCGAGGCATGGATCCGACGTGTGATTCGCGTCGAAAGCGGGGGCCGGGCGCTGTTTCGCGGCCGTCCGGTCGTGAGCTCGGCAGGTGCCATGGGCCTCATGCAGTTGATGCCGGCGACCTGGAGCGACATGCGGGCGCTTCTCGGGCTCGGCGCAGATCCGCAGGACCCGCACGACAATATTCTTGCGGGCACCGCCTATCTGCGGCGGCTTTACGACCGCTTCGGCTACCCGGGCCTCTTTGCCGCCTACAATGCAGGGCCGGCCCGTTATGCTGCTTATCTTTCGGGCCGGGCCGCGCTTCCGGCCGAAACGCGCGCCTATGTGGCGGCCATCGCCGGGCGCGGCAGCGCACAGCTCGGGCCTCCGCCGTCGCGCGACGGGTCCGCGCCGCTTGCGCCGGGCGCCCGCCATCGAAAGTCGGACCCGGCGAACGGACTGTGGGCCTCGTCGAGGGGATTGTTCGTCCAGCTCGGAAGCGCGCGACGGCCATAGGCGGCGGAAAAGAGGGGAGACGGGCTGTGCGGAGGTACGGACAGGCCAAGGGAGAAAGAGGATGGGAACGCGCACCGGCACGAGCATCTCGCGCGAGGGCCGGGAGCTGGTCGAGCGGCTAGGCGGCCGCTGGACCGAGCGCGGAGGAATGTGCCTGTGCCCGGCGCACGATGACCGGACACCGTCGCTCAGCGTCCGGCCCGGCCGAACCCGCCTGCTCTTCCATTGCTTTGCCGGTTGCTCGGCGAGCGAGATCCTGCGCGCGCTCGTGGATCGCGGGCTCCTCGAAGCCCGCGCGGCGCAGGCGCGCGGCTTCTCGTTGGCGGGCGGCGATCGACGCCGCTGCTCGGCGGCGCTTCGCATCTGGGCGCAAAGCCGGTCGCTCGACGGGACTCCCGCGGCGCAATATCTTGCCGCGCGCGGCCTTCGCACCGAATCCCCACAGCTTCGATACCATCCGCGAGCACCGCTCGGCGCGGCCCCCTTCACCGAATTCCGTCCGGCGCTTATCGCCGCCGTGCGCGACGACACCGGACTGGTTGCGATCCACCGGACCTTTATCGATCCTGTCCGGGCGCAGCTCGCGCCCTTGGGGCAGCCCAGGCGAGGGCTTGGGCGGTTCGGGAGCGGCGCAGTCCGCCTCGGCACTGCGGGTACGCGGCTCGGGCTTGCGGAAGGGATCGAGACGGCGCTTTCGGCAAGCGTCATGTTCGGGATCCCGTGCTGGGCAACGCTCGGCGCCGAGCGGTTCGCTTATGTCCGCTTGCCCGCGGGCGTCGAGGAACTGCTGCTCTTCCTCGACAATGACGCTGGAGGGCGGCGCGCCGAGAGGCTTGCCCGCGCTGCCTTCGCGGTGCCCCGCATCCATGCCCGCTATGCGCCGCGCGCGGGCAGTGACTGGAACGATGAGCTGCGCTCCGCAGCCAAGCTCGATTGCTCATCCGGTCATGAATGATTGAGGGCCTCGGCTCCTCCGCTGCGATCCTCACCGTCCAACACGGAAGACCGGCTCGCCGGAAGCGGTGGCTGTGGCTTCCCCCAATCGGGCTTCAAAGCGGCGCATGCCTCCACCGCCGCAAGCGTTGACCGGAAGGTGCAGGCTGCCGTTCGGGCGACCGGCTCGAGAGAGGAAGAGGAGGCGGTCCGGGTTTGAGCGACGGGTGCGGAGTGGCCGCACCGGCTCCATCCGGAGAACAGCCGATGATCAAGACCATCCCGCTTTCGAAACTCGTCCCCTCGCCGCGCAACGTGCGCCGGTTGGCGGACGGCAATGCCGACGCCGAGCTCAAGGCGGATATTGAGGCGCACGGCCTGCTGCAGAATCTGGTCGTGACGGGCGTGCGCAAGCCCAAGGGCTGCTTTGCCGTCGAAGCAGGAGAGCGGCGGCGGCGTGCACTTCAGGCGCTTGCCGACGAGGGAAAGCTTCCGCCCGAGCACGAGGTCTGCTGCCTCGTGGTCGATTTGGATTCGGCGCAGGAGGCGAGCCTCGCGGAGAATTTCCAGCGGCTCGCGATGAATCCCGCCGACGAATGCCTCGCTTTCCAGCAACTGGCTGGGCAGGGGCTCGATGCGGAGGCGATCGCGCGCAGGTTCGGCCTTACCGTGCGCTTCGTCGAGGGGCGCCTGCGGCTTGCCGACCTTGCGCCGGTGGTCTTCGACGCGTTGGGCGCAGGCGAGATCAGCCTCGACGTCGCCAAGGCCTATGCGGCAACTTCCGACCGCGAGCGCCAGGCCTATGTCTTCGAGCAGGTAAGCCGCTCCTACATGGGGAGCCATCCCGACAGCATTCGCCGGATGGTGACTCAGGCGAGCGTCAGCGCGGGCGACCGCCGCGCGAGGCTTGTCGGCGAGGAGGTCTATCTGGCGGCCGGCGGTCGCATCGAGCGTGACCTCTTCTCCGAGGAGGATGACGCGCGCTGGCTCGACGCCGAGCTTCTCGAGCGCCTCGCCTGCGAGAAGATGGACGCGCTGGCCTCGGCGGCCGCCGCCGAGCACGGGCTCGCGTTCGTGCGGCCGACTCTCGACAGCTGGGTGAGCTATTCCGCAACCGAAGGGTTGCGCCAGGTCCATCTGGAGCGCGCGCCGCTCAGTGACGAGGACTCATCACGCCTCGACGAGCTCGAGACTGAGAGCGACGCGCTCGCGGTGCTGCTCGAAGACGAACAGACCGGGGAGTCCGAGCGCGAGGCGGCCGAAGCGAGGCTGCGCGAGCTTTCACGCGAGATCGAGTCGATCGTCGACCGCGCCCCGGTGGTCCCGGAGGAGATGAGGCCGAGGCTCGGCACTTTCCTCCTTCTCGACCGCAATGGCTGCCCGAAGCTCGACACCGCATTCTACATGGAGGAAGGCGAAGCGGGAGCGGCCGGCCCCTCGGCAGCGGACGAATGTTCGGCCGAGGACGCGGAACCGGCCGCGCCGGCGCGGCGGTCGTCCCTTCCGCGGCGGCTCGTCGACGAACTCGCGATGCAGCGGCGCGACATTCTCGCCGCGCATGTCGCGGCCGATCCGGCCTTTGCGCTCGACCTTGCCGTGTTCCTCATGGCCGATCCGGTCTCCGGCTATTGCTTCGAGAAGAGCGGTTCAACTCTGAGCGCTCGCAGGCCGTCGGACCCGATCGCCGGTTTCGAGACGCCCGAGACCCGAGCCGCGCTTGCCGACGCGGAAGCGGCTTCGGCGCTGGACCGTTCGTGGAGCGAAGGGGCGACCCGGGGCGAGCGCTTCGACGCGTTTCGGGCGCTTCCTGACGCTGCGCGCGCCGCCTGGCTCGGCCATTGCATCGCACGCACCCTGGAGGCAAGCGCGGGCACGCCCGGCGAGCGCGCCTGCGCCTTCCACGATCATCTCGGCATGCTCCTCGGGATCGATGTCGCCGCCTGGTGGCGGCCGACAGGCGCCAACTATTTCGACCGCGTGCCCAAGAGCGTTGCCCTAGAGGCGCTCACCGAGGTGGGCGGCGCAGCGCTCTCCGGGCCCTATTCCAAGTCGAAGAAGGCCCAGCTTGCCGATGCGTGCGAACGCATCTTCGCCGGCAATTTCATCGCCGATGCCGACGTGAAGCAAGCGGCCCTTGCCTGGGTGCCCGAAGCGATGCGCTTCGCGCGACAGGCGGCCGATGCGCTCGCCGAAGCGGAGCTGGCGGCAGACGCCGGCGCCCGCGGCGCTACGCTTGCGGCCGGTCCCGATCCGCTCGCGGTCGGGGAGGCGGCCTGACGTTTGCTGGCGCTTGCCCGGGCGGCTCTCCACGAAGGGGGAGCGCCGCCCAAGCGCGGCACCGGCTGGGGGCGGCGTTCCGGAACTAGTGAAAAGCGGCCGCAGGGATCGCCCAAAGGGAAATGCAGGTGCTCCCCACTATCCGCCGCGATTGCAGCCGGCCTTGCGCCGGAACGGATCGCCGCCCGGATTCCCCGCCGTCCCCGACCCGTGCCGGGAAGGAGAAGAGCAATGCCGAACTCAATCGAACGCTCCTATGTGGAGCAGGGCTATTCCCTGCCCGACCGGCTCGACTGGGATGAGGTCGCGACCTTGCGGCGCGCCTGGTACATTCCCCAAATCTTCGTCCCGCTCGCCGTCGGCGGCGGCTGCATCGGATGGGGAGTGCCTTATGTGCGCGGCATGCCCCTCGAGCATCCGTGATGCGTCGTCTTCCAGGAGCATCCGGTGCTGGCGAGCTGGAGCGGCTCGAGGGGGCTGCGCGCCGGCTGTCGCCGCTCGAACGGGAGGTCCTCGTCCTCAGCGCGGGAAGGAACCTGGGCTATGACCGGATTGCCGCCCTGCTCGGAATTACGCCCGGCCGTGCGGAGCGCCTCCTTGCAAGGGCCCTCGTCAAGCTCGACCGGGGCCTTCGGGAGGAGTGCCGCTCGCGCTGGCGGATCTGGTGAGCCCCAGCTTGCAGGGCCCGGGCCGAGAGCCTTTGCCGACGCTTTGCCTCCCGCAAGAGCCGCGGATCCGGCGCTGCCAGTCGGCGCTGGCCCGGCTGCGGCTGCCCGCAACCCGCCGTCCTCGGCCCCGTGTTGCCCGGCTTCGCCGGGCTGCCCGCGCCGGGCCTCGGCGGGGGTTCTCCTCGGCTCTGCCTCCGTGCGGGAAAGGCCGCTTTGCCGTGCCTCTTGCCTCCATGGCGCCGGCTCCGCGGCGCCGGCACTTGAGGAGACTTGCAATGCACAGCAGCCTTTCGGCCCAGCTCGACCAGCTCGACCTCGGGCATCTCTCAATTGAACGCTTGGATCGCCCAGGCTGGATCGAACAGCCGGACGGCGAAGCGGTGGAGCAGGTGCTCGCCGGCGTCTGGTCCGACCTCCTGTCGCTCTTTCCGGATACGGCGGTCGAGGAGGACGCCGAGGAAATCGCCTGGGCCTTCGTCAACATCTTCCATCGTGCCGCGGCGAAGCGAAGCGCGGAAGTCGACCGGGCAACCGACGAGATCCGCTGCCTCCTAGCTTCCGCGGACGGGTCCGAGGTGCACTCGGCCGAGCTCGAGCGGCAGGTCGCGCGGGCGCAGGCGGCGGAAGCGGCAATGATCTCGCTCGAGCATTTCCGCGAGGCTGCCGCAGGCCTCTACGTCAACGAGACCGGATCGTCCTGGCGCCCCGCAAGCGGCTCGCGGCTGAGCCATGGTGCCTCGCTCACCTCGGCGGTGATCGATGCTCGCCACTTTCTGCGGGCGCGCTCCGAATCGCGGCGCAGCGCTGCGATGCCCGAGGGGACGCCGATCGTCTTCGCTGGCGGGCGGCAGACGTTCGCCACGGCTGACGAGGCCAAGGCGGTCGCGAACAGCGTGTGGGAGACGCTCGACAAGGTGCGCGAGCATGTCGGCGACATGATCCTCGTCCACGGCGGGGATTCCAAGGGCCTCGACCGGATCGCCTCGTCTTGGGCCGAGCGTCGCAAGGTCACCCAGGTCGCCTTCTCTCTCGACCGGCGGCTCGGAGCCCGCGCTGGGTTCGTGCGCAACGAGCAGATGCTTTCGCTCAGTCCCCGCTGCCTCGTGGCCTTCGCCGGAAACGGAGTGCTCGAACGGCTGGTGATCCAGGCCAAGCAAAGGCGCATCCATGTCGTCGACCGGCGCGGACCGCTTGGGACAAACCCGAAGCGCTCGGCGGCCGAGCGCGCCGGGCCTGCCTGACCGGCGGGGCCCCAAAGAGGCGCATCATGGGCGGTGCCTGCGGCATCGCGCATTGCACCTCGGTTCGGCGGCTTGCGGTCGCACGTGGCGCGCCAAAGCACTGGATCGAATCCGAGTGCAGCCAGTCCCATGGTCTCGAATGCCCGCGTGGAAGCAGGCGACAGGATGCATACTCTAGGCCCGGGCTGAGCAGAGCCGCCGTCCCCGCCATCATTGCCGAAGGTAAAGCATACCCCGTTTGGGTAATGGACAAGTGGTTGATGGCATTGTCCAACAAGGCCGTTCGCGAGTCCGCGCAATTGGGCGAATGGGGGGCAATATCGTGACGAGCATCGTCAATCCGGAGAGCACCGAACTCGTCGTGAGCGATGGGGTCCATGGCAACGGCCAGTACGGCTTTACCTACCCCGACGCGATCACGCTGACCGATGGCAATATTCTCGCTTACGGAACGAGCCAGTTCGGGATCATTGCCCGAATTCTTGCTCCAGACGGCACTGCCCTCACCGGCGACATTCAGCTGGCGACGTCAGGAGGTTATCATGACGTCGTCGCGCTTCCCGGTGGCGGCTGGGCGATGGCCTACGAAATTCCGGGCGACAGCACCGACATTGCATTCCAGATCTTCGATCCGACCGGCCAGCCGATCGGCAGCGAGATCCAGGTCACGGGCCGTCAGGCCGGCTACCAGGTCGACCCGCAGGTAGCACTTCTCGCCGACGGCAATATCGTCGTTTCCTGGCTCAGCGGCGGTTCGGAGGTCGGGCAGATTTACGATACTGCCGGGAACACTGACGGATCGGCCTTCACAATGAGAGCGGATGGTGTCGAGGCGCCGGATATCGCGGCGACGCCGGACGGCGGCTTCGTAGCTGTGTGGGTGGACCACTCCGGCACCTTTGCGCCGGGCGGGGGCACCGTCATTGTTGGTGAGCGCTTCAACGCGGACGGCACGCCAAACGGCGGCATGTTCCAGATCGGGCAAGCGACGCTTTATGGAGAGATGGACCCTTCAGTGACGGTTCTCGCCGACGGCAGCATTGCCGTGGCCTTCCGCCACGCGGCCATCGCGAACCTCGGCCATGGAGATGTTCTCGCGGTCGACATCTGGGCGCGCGTCATTCACCCAGACGGCACGACGGATCCGATTATCGCCGTGACGCACCCGACCGAAACGGATGTGAATCACAGCGAGCGCGGTGACGAATATCCGGAGATCGTTGCGCTTCCGGATGGCGGCTTCGCCATAGGCTTCACAAGCGTCAACGATCTCGGCGGCTACGGCGAGCGCGAATACTATGTCGCGACGTTCGACGCCGACGGCAACCGCGTAACCGGAAATCAGCTTGCCAGCAGTGACGGCGAGTCGCTTGGCGTCTTCGCCGGAATCACTGCACTGGAAGACGGTTCCGTAGTCGCCGTCTGGGGCAATGGTGGGGCGCATGGCCGCATCTTCGGGCCAACGGACCTTAGCGACATCGTCATAAACGGCGACGGCGCCGACAATGCTCTGACCGGCTCCAGCGCCAACGAGACCTTGAACGGCGGCGCCGGCAACGATCAACTCGATGGCGGCACCGGAGTCGACCTGATGCGCGGCGGCCACGGGAATGACAGCTACTTCGTCGACGATTCTCGTGAATCGGTCATCGAGGATTCCATTAACGGCGGCGACGATACCGTCACTGCCAGCGCGAGCTGGCACCTGGCGGAAGGGCTCTACGTCGAGCATCTAGTCGCGGCGCCTGGAACGGCTCCGATCTATCTCACAGGCAATGCGTATGACCAGTCGCTGCAGGGCAATGCCGGCGACAACATTCTCGACGGCGGCGGCGGCGACGACAGCTTCGCAGGCGGCGCGGGTAATGACGTTTACATCATCTTGGGCGATCGCAACTACGGCGTTTCACTGCCGGCAAATGTCGTGACGGAGAACGCCAATGAGGGCACGGACGAAGTCCGCGTCCGCATCGGCAACTACACGCTCGGCATCAACGTCGAAAATCTCACGGGCATCGGTGACCTCGCGCAGATCCTCACCGGCAACGAGCTCAACAATGTGATCACGGGCGGATACCAGGACTCGCTCAACGGCCTTGCCGGCAACGACACGCTGGTCCGCACCGACGGGTACGGGACCATGGCCGGCGGCACCGGCGACGACATCTACATTCTCGCGCCGTGGGGCGGCGGGGGCGAGCAGGTCGTCGAGAACGCCGGAGAAGGGACGGACGAGGTGCGGGTCTCGGAGGGGCCGTACACTCTCGCTGCAAACGTCGAGAACCTCACCGGCACCGGCTCGGCCGGCCAGCAGCTCACCGGCAATGAGCTCGACAACCGCATCGTCGGCGGAAGCGGCAACGACAACATCCAGGGGATGGACGGCAACGACTTCATCGACGGCGGCGCCGGCAACGACTCGATGACCGGCGGCGCCGGCGACGACACTTATGTCGTTGCCAGCGCACTCGACGTCGTCGTCGAAGATGTCGGCGGCGGCGTAGACACCGTCCAGGCAAAGCTGAGCTGGACGCTCGGGGCGAACCTGGAGAATTTGACGCTGACCGGGAGTCTTGCGCTCAGCGGTACGGGCAATGCGCTCGACAACGTGCTGCGCGGCAATCGCGGCGGGAACACGCTCGCAGGCCTCGACGGGGACGACACGCTCGACGGCGGGCTTGGCGATGACGTGCTCGACGGCGGCGCGGGGCGCGATGCCGCAAGCTATGCGTCGGCCGCAATGGGCGTCACGGTGAGCCTTGCAATCGGCGGTGCTCAGAACACCGTCGGGGCGGGGACGGACACGCTCGTGGGCATCGAGAACCTGACTGGCTCGAGCTACGCGGACACGCTCACCGGGGACGGCAATGCGAACCTGCTGACCGGAGCTGCGGGGGCCGACACCTTGGTCGGCGGCTCGGGGAACGACACGCTGATGGGCGGCTCCGGCGCCGACACGCTTCGCGGCGGGGTCGGCGACGATGTCCTTGCCGGCGGCGCGGGCAATGACGTCTATTATGTCGAAAGCGCCGGCGACAGCGTCGTCGAGAACAGCGGCGAGGGGATCGACTCCGTCCACAGCAGCATCGGATGGACCTTGTCGGCGAATGTCGAGG
>JBLNCZ010000028.1:0-10533 GCA_050261135.1 Bacillota bacterium | reverse complement strand
TGCTCTACGCCTCGGCGACCGGCGCGTCCGACGTCAACAATCTCGCGTATGCCGCGCGGCTTGGACTCTGGGGTCCGGAGACCGCCTTCGCCGACCGGGCGCAGTTCGTCGCATCGATCCGGGACGGCGGGATTGCCGCGATGGAACTGGTTGCCCGCGACTTGAAGGCGCTCGGTCTCTACACCGCCCGCGCTCTGTCCTTCGCGGGCGTCGAATATGACATCCTCGAACATGCGCTGACGCCTGAGCAGATCGCGACCTACGACGCTTATGCCGACGCCTGGGCGATCATCCACGTGCATCTCAATGAAGTACTCGAGGCGACCCGCATCGTTGATGCCGCGACCGGCGCGACCCTCAACTCCAATGCCAAGTCCGCAGCGCTGTCCCGCTTCGAGGGGGTGAAACAGCGCTTCTTCGGCCAGCTCCTGCTGTCGATGAAACTGCCGAGCCTGATCCCCGCGATCGAAGCGGATCTCGAGCACGGTGACGCGGTTGTGATCCAGCTGGTCTCGACGGCAGAAGCGATGCTCGACCGCCGCCTCGCTGAGCTGGCGCCGGAGGAGCGGGAGGCGCTCGCGATCGACCTCTCCCCGCGCGAATATGTGATCGACTACCTCTCGGCAGCATTCCCGACGAGGCAAATGCGCCTGTTCACCGATGCGGAAGGCAATACGCGCTCCGAGCCGATGAGCGATGACGAAGGCCGGCCGGTCCATTGCCAGGCGGCGCTTCGGGTGCGCGACGACCTCATCGAGCAGCTTTGCGCGCTACCGCCGATCGCCACCGCGCTTGACGCGCTGATCGAGCGGTTCGGCACCGACCAGGTGGCTGAAGTCACCGGCCGGACGCGGCGCCTAGTCACCCGCGACGGCCGGCAGGTGCTCGAGCGGCGCTCCCCGCGCTCGAACCTCGTCGAGGCGGACGCCTTCATGCGCGGCGACAAGCGCATCCTGGTCTTCTCCGACGCCGGAGGCACCGGCCGCAGCTATCATGCCTGCCTGTCCGCCGCGAACCAGGCGCGGCGCATCCACTATCTGCTCGAGCCCGGCTGGCGCGCCGATGCCGCGATCCAGGGCCTCGGCCGGACGCACCGCACGCGACAGGCGTCGGCGCCCCTGTTCCGGCCGGTCACGACCGACGTTCGAGGCGAGCGCCGCTTCATCTCGACGATCGCGCGGCGGCTCGATTCATTGGGCGCTTTGACTCGCGGGCAGCGCCAGGCGGGCGGACAGAATCTGTTTGACCCGGCCGACAATCTCGAAAGCCGCTACGCCAAGGACGCACTGGTCGGCTGGTACCATCTGCTGTTCGCCGGCAAGCTGAAGTCCGTCAGCCTCGCCCGCTTCCAGCAGTTGACGGGGCTCAGGCTCGAAGGCGAGGACGGCGCGCTCCGCGAGGACCTGCCGCCGATCCAGCGCTGGCTGAATCGCCTGCTCGCGCTCCGGATCGATCTCCAGAACGCGATCTTTGACGAGTTTCTCGGCCTCATCGAGGCGCGCGTCGCCGCAGCGCGCGAGGCCGGAACGCTCGATGTCGGCATCGAGACTGTCTCCGTCGACAGCTTCGATGTGCTCGACGACCGGGTGATCCGCGCCGATCCGCGGTCGGGAGCGACCACCCATCTGCTCTGCGTCGAGCTTGCCCGTCGTATCCGTCCGCTGCGACAGGAGCGGGTGTTAGAACTCCGCACGGCAAGCGCCGGAGCCATGCCGATGATCAACGGGCGCTCGGGCAAGGCGGCGCTGCGCGTGCCCTCGCGCAGCCTTCTCTCGGAAGACGGTCTGCCGATCCCGCGGTTCGAACTGATCCGCCCGACCAAGCGCGAATATCTCTCGGGCGACCGGCTAGCCGAAACGCACTGGGAACCCGCTTCCGAGACTGCCTTTGCCGAGGCCTGGGCGCAGGAGGTGCGCGAAGCCGAGGCATCGCTCCGCCGCGAGACGATTCATCTTGCGACGGGGCTATTGCTTCCGGTCTGGGACAAGCTTCCCGACGAGCATGTCCAGGTGATCCGGATCGCTGCAGACGATGGCCGGACTCTGCTCGGCCGGGAGATCCCGATTGCCTATCTCGGCGAACTCGGGAGCAAGCTCGGGTTCGACACTGTCGCGGCGGTTCCGCCGGATGCGCTCGCCGACGCCGTCCTCCGCACGGGCAGATTGATGCCGCTCGACGGACCCGAGCCGCTCGTTCTCAAGCGCGCCCTGGTCAATGGCAGTCAGCGGCTCGAGATTGCCGGCTTCAGCGCCGCGCGTCTCGCCTGGTACAAGGCGCAAGGCTGCTTCACCGAGATCATCCGCTACCAGACGCGCCTGTTCGTGCCAGTGGATCGCGCAGCCGAGGTGCTCGCGCGGCTGCTACCGGACTGCTCGTTGGGCGAGCGAGCCTGAGGATCGGCGGTCCCATCGACTCCAGGATGACAAACATAGAACAGCTTCCAACGATTCGCTGATGACCAATTCGATGCTGCGGCTTGAAGATCCTGACAACAACCGCGGCCTTGGCTGGATCCGTCTGACGGAAGACCAGCTGGTCGACCTGCTCTACATCGGTCTCAAACTCGCCAGGAGGTCGCACCGGCGCGACCTCACCGATCGCAACACGCTGAAATCCGATGCTGCGGCGAAGGCCATCGCCAGACAACTCGTCGAACGCCTCCGTCACTATCCGATCTTTGGCCCGGCAAGGCCGGCCGAGGGTCCGACCTGCGGCCCAACCACTAGAGGAGAGAGAGCTGGGAACGGGTGAGCGACGGGTGCGGAAAGGCCGCACCGGCTCTCATCCGGAGACAGCCCATGATCAAGACCATCCCCCTCAACAAGCTCGTCGCGTCGCCACGCAACGTGCGGCGCTCGAGCGATCCCCAGGCCGATGCCGAGCTTAAGGCCGACATCGAGGCCCGCGGACTCCTCCAGAATCTCGTCGCCAGCGCGGGCAAGCCCAAGGGCTGCTTCGCGGTCGAGGCGGGCGAGCGCCGCCGGCGTGCGCTCCACAGCCTTGCCGAAGAGGGCAAGCTCGCGCCCGACCATGAGGTCTGCTGCCTTGTGATCGACAAGGCGTCCGCGCCCGAGTCCAGCCTCGCCGAGAACTTCCAGCGCCTCGCCATGAACGCCGCGGACGAGTGCCTCGCCTTTCAGCAACTCATCGAGCAGGGCGGCGATGCGGAAGGGATCGCGCGGCGCTTCGGCCTCACCGTCCGCTTCGTCGAGGGCCGTCTCCGGCTCGCGAACCTCGCGCCGGTCGTGTTCGAAGCGCTCGGCGCGGGCGAGATCAGCCTCGACGTCGCCAAGGCCTATGCGGCAACGCCCGACCGCGAGCGCCAGGAATATGTCTTCGAGCAGATGGGCCGAGGCTACGGTTACGCCCATCCCGACAGCATCCGCCGGATGATGACCCAGGCGACGATCAGCGCGACCGACCGCCGCGCCCGGTTTGTCGGCGAGGAAGCTTATGTCGCGGCAGGCGGCCGGATCGAGCGCGACTTGTTCTCGGACGAAGACAATGCGCGCTGGCTGGACGTCGCCCTGATCGAGCGTCTTGCCGCCGAGAAGATGGAGAAGCTCGCGGCCGCGGCCGCGGCCGAGCAGGGCCTCGCCTTCGTCCGTCCGAGCCTCGACAGCTGGATCTCCGGTCCGGCGACCGAGGGCCTGCGCCGCGTCGCCGTCGAGACTCCCCGGCTGACTGACGAGGAAACGGCCCGCGTCGACGATCTCGAGGAGCAGATTGGGGCTCTCGTCGACCTGCTCGAGGATGAGGAGACCGGCGATGCGGAGCGCGCCGAAGCGGAAGTGAAGGTCCGTGAACTCGACGAGATCCTCGACGGGATCGTCAACAAGCCGCCGGTGATCGACGATGAGCTGAAGGCAAAGGTCGGGACGTTCCTCCTTCTCGACCAGGATGGACGGCCGAAGCTCGACACCTGCTTCTACACCGAGGTCACGGCGGATGAAGCTTCCACAGGAGAGGCCGAAGACGGTTCGCCCGGAAGCGATGACGAGGAGAAGCCCTCCCGTCAGGCCAGCTTGTCGCGACGACTGATTGACGAGCTCGCCATGCAGCGGCGCGACATCCTTGCCGTGCATGTCGCCGCCGACCCGGCCTTCGCGCTCGATCTCGCGATCTTCCTCATGGTCGATAGAAACCAGCACTACTCGAGCGACAAATCCGGTTCGTCGCTGGTCGCGACGCCGCCGTCCAATCCGGTGTTCGACTTCAAGACACCGGACGCCGCGGCGACGATCGCCGCCGCCGAAGCCAACGACGCGCTCGACCGCAGCTGGACGGAGGCGCCGTCGCGTGCCGAGCGGTTCGATGCCTTCCGCGCGCTGCCCGAGGAAGCACGTGCAGCGTGGCTCGGCCATGCCGTGGCACGCACGCTCGAGGCGAGCTGCAGACTCACGGGAGAGCGCGCCTGCGCCTTCCACGACCATTTGGGAGAATTGCTCGGGATCGATGTTGCGCGCTGGTGGCGGCCGACCGGCGCCAACTACTTCGACCGCGTGCCCAAGAGCGTGACCCTCGCGGCCTTGGCCGAGGTCGGCGGCCCGACGCTCGCGGAGCGCTACGCCAGGGCGAAGAAGGCTGAGCTCGCGCAGGCCTGCGAGCGGATCTTCTCCGGCGACTTTATCGCCGAGGTCGAAGTGAAGGAGGCCGCGCTCGCCTGGGTGCCGGGTGCGATGCGCTTCGGCTCTTCGGGACAGCCGGTCGAGGCTGACGATGCCGTGTGCGAGCCGGAGATCGGATCCGCGCCGGAGGATGAGGCCGAAGCCGGCCGACCCGGCGATGAGATCGGGGAAGCGGCCTGACGTCTCCCAGCGCTTCCCCCGGGCGGCCCTCTCGGGAGGGGAGGGTCGCCCGACCTCGCCACCGGCCGGGGACGGCGATCCGGACCTTGTGAAAACCCATGGGAGGGCACGTCCAACGGGAAATGCAGGCGTGCCCTACTTTCCGCCGCGATTGCAGCCGGCCGCAAGCGCCGGAACGGATCGTCGCCCGGATTCCCCGCCGTTCCCAACCTGTGCCGAGACGAGGAGACAAGCCATGCCGACCGAAATCGAGCAGTCCTATCTCGATCAGGGTTACGAACTTCCCGACGGATTCACCTGGGAGATGGTTGCCCAGCGGCGCGCCCGCTGGGACATTGACCCCATCTTCGTGCCGATCGCCGTTGCTCCAGGCTGCCTCGGCTGGGGTGTGCCGCACATCGACGGCAAGCCGCTCAAGCATCCGTGACGAGCGCTCCGAAGAGGTCTCCGCCCACCAAGGCGGAGGTCGAGCGGCTGCAGCGCGCGGCCTCAAGGCTGTCCGCGCTCGAGCGTGATGTGCTGGTCCTGAGCGCCGGCCTGGGCCTGCGCAATGACGAGATCGCGGCAAGGCTGGGTCTGAGTGAGCGCCGTGCGGAACGGCTCCTCGCCAAGGCCCTCCGCAATTTCGACCGCGCGCTCAGTCCTCAGGTGCGGTCCTGGTGGAAATTCTGGTGAATCGCCGCCGCAGAGTGGCTCCAGTTGGCCGGACGCGTGCGTGCTGACAGCCACCCTTGCCGATCAGCGCTGATCCGGCGCGTGGAGGTCGCCCTGACCCGCCCGCCGCGTCCCGCAACCCGCCGGCCTTCGGCCCGTGTTGCCCCGGCCTATGCCGGGGCGGCCCGCGCCGGCCTCGGCCGCAGGTTTCCCTCGGCTTCGCCTTGGTGCGGGAGAGGCGGCTCGGCCGGGTCTTATGGCTCCCGGCGCCGGGCCCAGCGGCGCTGATCAAACGGGAGACACGATATGCATTCGACCCTCGCGGCGCAGCTCGCCCAGCTCGAGCTCGGTCATCTCGCCATCGACCGACCCGATCAGTCCGACACCACCGACCTTCCTGAACCCGACGCCGTCGAGCAGACGCTCGCCGCGATTTGGTCGGACCTTCTCGCCTTGTTCCCGGACACGGCGCTGGAAGAGGACGCCGAGGAGATCGCCTGGGGATTGGTCAATATCTTCCATCGCGCGGCGGCCAAGCGCAGCGCTCAGCTTGACCGGGCGACCGACGAGATCCGGGTCCTGCTCGCGTCGGCCGACGGCTCGGAGGTTCATTCGACCGACCTCGAGCAGCAGATTGCGAGGGCTCAGGCGGCCGAGGCGGCGATGATCGGTCTCGAAGCCTTCCGCGAGGCTGCGGCGCAGCTTTACATCAACGAGACCGGCTCGTCCTGGCGTCCCGCGACCGGTTCCCGTGCCAATCACTCGCGCGCACTAACCTCGGCCGTGATCGACGGGCGCGACTTCCTGCGCGCACGTGCCGAGAGCCGCCGGCGCGCCGTGATTCCCCAAGGAACGCCTGTCCTGTTTGCCGGCGGGCGGCTCTCCTTCGACACCGCCGATGATGCCAAGGCGGTTGCCGACAGCGTCTGGGCCGCCCTCGACAAGGTGCATGGGTGCGTCGCTGACATGGTGCTCGTGCACGGCGGCGACACCAAAGGGCTCGACCGGATTGCAGCGGCCTGGGCCGAGCGCCGCAAGGTCGCCCAGCTCGCATTCGGGCTCGACCGGCGTCTGGGCTCGCGCGCCGGCTTCAGGCGCAACGAGCAGATGCTGTCGCTGAAGCCGCGCTGCCTTGTCGTCTTTGCCGGCAACGGCGTGCTCGAGCGGCTGGTCATTCAGGCCAAGGAGAAGGGCATCCATGTCGTCGACCGGCGCGGACCGCTCGGCACAAATCCGAAGCGCGCCGCACGCGAGGCGCAACCCTGCGCATGAGGCCATGCGAGCTGCGGCGGCGTCGCGGGCGTCGGCGGCCGCCGCGGCTTTTCCGCTTGTTCTTTGCCGTGCGCGACGCAAGGTTGATGAAGCGCGATGACCCACGATCTCGACCATCTTCCCAACGCCAAGCGGCACGAGCTTGCCTTCGTGGTCGATGTGATCCGCAAGGGCTTCGCCTTCGCGATTCAGCGGCGGACGATGCCGAAGCTGCGTGGCGGCCGTCTGCTCAAGATCATCCTGTTCGGAAGCTATGCGCGCGGCGACTGGGTCGAGGATCCGGTCGGCCGCTACTTTTCAGACTATGACCTTCTGGTGGTGGTCGACCGCGAAGAGCTGACCGACGTCCCGGAGTTCTGGGCGAAGACCGAGGAGCAGTTGCTCCAGGA
Source organism: Bacillota bacterium (assembly GCA_050261135.1). Lineage (GTDB taxonomy): Bacteria > Pseudomonadota > Alphaproteobacteria > Sphingomonadales > Sphingomonadaceae > Sphingomicrobium. The sequence continues at coordinate 3,410 of JBLNCZ010000028.1, read as the reverse complement.
GCTCGCGTCGGGCCGCAACCTACGGACGCCCGTCAGCCTCATCTATCACAGCCTCGATGATGTGAACGAGAAGCTCCTCCTCGGGCGGTACTTCTTCATGGATATCGTTCGCGAGGGCGTCGTGCTCTTCGAGGAGCCGGGACATCCCTTCGCCAAGCCGAAGCCATTGAGCCCGGCCGAGGCGCTTCGCGAGAGCCAGGACTATTTCGAGGAATGGTTCGAGAGCGCAGCTACGTTCCTCGAAACGAGCAACCACGTTCGCGAGAAAGGGCGTCCAAAAGAGGCCGCGTTCCTACTGCACCAAGCTGCAGAACGCTTCTATCACTGCCTCTTCCTGGTGCGGACGCTCTACAGTCCGAAAACGCACAATCTGAATCAGCTGCGCCAGCTCGCAGAGGCGATGGAACCGCGCTTGAAAGAGGTTTGGCCGCGGACGACGAAGTTCGAGCGGCGCTGCTACGAGTTGCTACGCGACGCTTATGTGAAGGCGCGTTACTCGCGTCATTATCGGATTACGGATGAACAGCTGACCTGGCTCTCCGAGCGCGTCGAAGCCCTCCAGGCCATGGTCCGCAAACTCTGTGACGCCCGTATCGCCGAGCTCGCTCGCGCGGCTTAGCGAAGCACCGTCAGCACCAGGGCCGACGCCCGTGACCATAATAACGGGCAAGCCCCTCGCTCACGAGCGTGTCGCCGACACTCGTCCCGTTGACGAGGACGATCCGCAGCTTGCGCCCGTAAACGTCCTTGTCGCGGTTGATGGGCTTCAACGTGATCGGGCCGCTTTCGAGCAGGTCATGCAGCCGCCTTGTTGCCCGGTCGCCCAGCTCCTTTCCCGACGCGCAGCGGGGGTCGTGCGTCTCGGGAGCGTCGATGTCGGCAATCCTGATCTTCACGCCCTTCAGCCAGATCGTGTCGCCGTCGACGACGCAGTCATAACCGCCGCCGACGAAGCAATAGCGGAAGCTGACGCGCTCGCCTGATGCGGCCGCCTGCGCTTGGCCGGTTCTGCCGAAGCCGTCGAGCCGGCCCGCACCGTTAGCCGTGCCGATGAGGGCGGCTCCGCCCAAGAGCGCAAGCAACGGGAGCCAGCCACGCCGCCGCTTCTGACGTAGTCGCGGCCAATAGGAGTTCGCGATGTTCCAGCGCACCCTCCGATTGCCGTTAATCATGAGTCCTCCCGCTGACGAAACAACACCCGCTTGCCGGGAAGGAGGAAGGCATCATAGCCCGCGTCCCGCCAGGCCCTGCACTGCACGTGCCGAGTGTCCAGACTGGACTCGTTCGCCCACCACTGCGGCCGCGATGCAGTCTCCGGGAGCTTGCTTCCGATGATCCGCTCGACCTCCTCGAACGCCAGCTCGATTTCCGGGCTCCCGCGGCGGCCGAGATAGGCTCCCAGCGGGTCGTACTTGGCCATTCGGAATTCCCCCAGAACGATGCGGCAGGCGCTTCTTCCACCATGCCTGCGGTCCTGTCGAGCCGTTCGGGATCCGATCGCTGTTGTTCCTGTCGCGCGCGGCAGTGGCGAAGAATCAGGCTCCTCGGGCTGATCTCATGGTGATGAATCGGCAGTCGCGCGCGATGTCGTGAGTGAAGCCTTCATGGTCACTGCTGCTCCAGCCTGGCCGGGAAACCATCCCCGTCCGAGCTCCAGCCCTGCCTGCTTCGGCTGCGGTCGGAGCCGCAACCCCTGGCCCTTCGGCCCGTGTTGCCCTTCGGGCTGCCCGCGCCACGCCTCGGTCCTTCAGGGTTCCCCTGCGGCTGCGCCTGCGGTGCGTTCCGCCGCTTCGCCTCGCTCCTGTCGGGCTGTCGACGGGGTGGTCCCGCCGGCCACCTCAAGGAGACTTCACATGACCAATATCGTTCTTCTCGTCGGCAATCTCGGCGGTGATCCCGAGCTCCGCTCGACCAACGGCGGCACCGACGTCGCAAGCTTCAGTCTCGGCACCAGCCGCGTGAAGCGCGACAGCGAAGGCAAGACCTACAAGGACGAGAGCGGCTACACTGCCAAGGACACCGAGTGGCACCGGATCACCTGCTTCAATGGCCTCGCGAGGGTCGTCGCCCAGCATGCAACCAAAGGGATGCTCGTCTCGGTCAAGGGCCGCATCCACAACAGCAAGTGGACCGACAAGGACGGGATCGACCGCTACGGTTACGAGATCATCGCCGACGACGTGCAGTTCCTGAGTCGTCCCAGGCAGTCGGGCGAGCCCTCCGAACCAGCCAACGACGAGGACGATCTGCCCCTGTAATCGTTCCTCGTCAGCCCCGGCGGCTCAGGTCGCCGGGGCTTTTCTTGTGCCTAGGGACCAACACCGATTGCGTAGAGGAGCACCGCAAATCGAATGGCCGGCAAGGCGATCCGCGGCGCTGCTGCCCAGCCGAGCACCGCGGCAAATGCAAGCACCTGGAAGATCATTCGGAACTGCCTAGCCTGACTGGAAAACGGGCGCACCGAGCAGCGCCCGTCCCCTGTTCAATCCGGCACGGTCCGGTTGCTGGCCGATGAAATGCTACAATGCAAGACCCGCGCGACACGCCGCCAAAGGCGGCAGGGTTAGGCAGCAAATTGCGGCCGCGGCCATCCCATTGAATCTATTCGATCGCCACTGTTGGTGGTGGGCTCTTGTCGAACAGACCCAGTGTGGCGGACGGCGAAGCGGCTGTGCAAGGATGCGCGGTCCCCCCAATTTGCTATGCAAATTGGCTCCCCCGCGCCCCGCTCCGCGGCGGCCTTGCCGTCCCTGACAGCCGCTCCGCCGCCCGTCCTCCGAAGCGCCGTCCTCATCGGCGAGGACGAGAAAGGGAGACGGTCATGACCTTCATTTCAGCAACTCCCGGCGGCTGTGGCGATGCCTATGCGCGGCTCGTGCAGGGGCTTCAGATGGAGTTCGGGACTGCCGATGTCGGCGCGCTTGCGCGGCAGATTTTGGACGCCGAACGGGCGGACTTTCATTGGGATGCGCGCGTCCAGGAGCGCTATCTCGGGCAGCATCTTGCGCTCGATTGCGGCGATGAAGATGCTGCTGACGAGCTCGCGCGCATCGCCATCCTGAGCTTCCTCGATGAGCGCTGGCACGCGGGAATCTGCCTGGTCGACGGCAATGGATGCGCAACCGATCTGCTCTGGCTGCGCAGCTTCGACCGGCGCGAGGATGCTTCGGAAGCCTTCGCTCGGGCACGCTGAGCGATCGGTCTTGTGACGAGGGAGCGGCGCTTCGGGCGTCGCTCCCTTTTTGTTTGCGTTCCGAGACGGCCGCGAAAGTGAGAAGGGGGCAGGGAAGGCTCTCGTAATCGGCCGGGCCCGCGCTTGACGACGGGCGGATTCCAGAGAGCCTTCCCGCCGGCCTGAGACAGGCTGGTTAGCAGGAAGGAACATGGCCGATGGAACTGCATGTTGGACT
>JBLNCZ010000027.1:0-668282 GCA_050261135.1 Bacillota bacterium | reverse complement strand
CCCCCCCCCCCCCCCCCCCCCCCCGCCGCCCCCCCCGCCCCCGCCCCCCCCGCCTCCGCCGCCACCCCCGCCCCCGCCCCCCCGCCCGCCGCCGCCGCCGCCTCCTCCTCCGCCGCCGCCGCCGCCGCCGTCTCCGCCTCCGCCGCCGCCGCCACCTCCGCCGCCGCCCCCGCCCCCGCCGCCGCCGCCTCCTCCGCCGCCTCCACCGCCGCCGCCGCCTCCGCCGCCGCCTCCTCCGCCGCCTCCGCCGCCCCCGCCGCCGCCGCCTCCGCCTCCGCCTCCTCCACCTCCGCCGCCTCCGCCGCCGCCGCGGCACAATCCGCCTCCTCCGCCGCCACCGCATTCGCCTCCTCCGCCGCCGCCGCCTGCGCCGCCGCCCGCGCCTCCACCGCCACCGCCGCCGCCACCGGCGCCGCCGCCGCCTCCACCGGCGCCTCCACCTCCGGCTGCACGGCCGGACGTTCCGCCGGACGAGGTCGTGACGTGGGTTTCGGGCGGGGTTTTCGGGGACGAGAAGGAGGAGCCGTCCGACGACGACATCCTCGACCTCTCGCAGCTCGGCAGCGGAGACGACGTGGAAGCGCCGGTCACCAGCGGCTCCGACCCGAGCTCGTGGGACCCGATCGACATCGACGCGCCGAAAGACTGACGAAGCGGTGGAAGGCGCCCGGCCGCCTTGCTAGGCAGCGGGCATGGCCGACGCTGACCTTAGCAACGTAATCGAAACACCGTTCGATGCCGCGCTCTCCGAGCGCTACCTCGTCTATGCCCTGTCGACGATCACGGCGCGTTCGCTGCCCGACGTGCGGGACGGGCTGAAGCCGGTCCACCGGCGGTTGTTATGGGCGATGCGGCTTCTGCGGCTCGACCCCGCCGGGGCCTACAAGAAGAGCGCGCGGGTCGTCGGCGACGTCATCGGCAAATATCATCCGCACGGCGACCAGTCGGTCTATGACGCGATGGTCCGGCTCGCCCAAGATTTCGCGCTGCGTTACCCGCTGGTCGACGGGCAGGGCAATTTCGGCAACATCGACGGCGATAATGCCGCCGCCTACCGCTACACGGAAGCGCGGCTGACCGCGGTCGCGATGCAGCTGATGGCGGGCCTCGACGAAGGCACGGTCGAGTTCCGTCCGACCTATAATGGCGAGGAAGAGGAGCCCGAGGTCTTCCCCGGCCTGTTCCCGAACCTGCTCGCCAATGGCGCGAGCGGCATTGCGGTCGGCATGGCGACCTCGATCCCGCCGCACAACCTCGCCGAGCTGATCGAGGCGGCGATCCACCTGGTCGACAATCCCAAGGCCGAGCCGCAGGCGCTGATGGACTTCGTCGCCGGGCCGGATTTCCCGACCGGCGGCGTGCTCGTCGACAGCCGCGAGAGCATCGCCCAGGCCTATGCGACCGGCCGCGGCTCGTTCCGCTTGCGCGCGCGGGTCGAGGTCGAGAAGGAGAAGGGCGGCGGCTGGCACCTGCTCGTCAGCGAGATCCCCTATGGCGTGCCCAAGGCCAAGCTGATCGAGCAGATCGCCCAGCTGATCGCCGAGAAGAAGCTGCCGATCCTCGCCGACGTGAAGGACGAGAGCGACGAGCAGGTCCGGCTGATCCTCGAGCCCAGGGCGCGGACGGTCGACCCCGAGCTGCTGCTCGAGAGCCTCTATCGCCTCACCGACCTCGAGATCCGCTTCCCGCTCAACCTCAACGTGCTCGACGCGAGCCGGACGCCCGGGGTGATGAGCCTCAAGGAAGCGCTCGCCGCTTGGCTCGCGTTCCAGTTCGAGGTGCTCGTCCGGCGGAGCCAGGTCCGGATCGGCAAGATCGACGACCGGCTCGAGTTGCTCGACGGCTTCCTCGTCGCCTTCCTGAACCTCGACCGGGTGATCGAGATCATCCGCACCGAGGACGAGCCCAAGCCGGTGCTGATGGCGGAATTCTCGCTGTCCGACCGCCAGGCCGAAGCAATCCTCAACATGCGCCTGAGGTCGTTGCGCCGCCTCGAGGAGATGGAGATCGCCCGCGAGCGGGACGCGCTCGCCAGGGACCGCGACGAGCTCGAAAAGCTGATCGAAAGCCCGGCCCGCCAGCGCACGCGCATGAAGCGCGACCTCCAGGCGCTGAAGGAGAAGTTCGGCGACGAGCGGCGCACGCTCGTCGAGGAAGGCAGCGCTCCGCGCGAGATCGACTGGTCGGCGATGATCGAGAAGGAGCCGATCACCGTGATCCTGTCGCAGCGCGGCTGGATCCGGGCGATGAAGGGGCATCTCGCGCTCGAGCAGGTCGGGGACCTCAAGTGGAGGGAGGGCGACGGGCCCTTCATCCACTTCCATGCGCAAACGACGGACAAGCTGGCGCTGTTTGCTTCGAACGGCCGCGTCTACACGCTCGCCGGCGACAAGCTTCCGAGCGCGCGCGGATTCGGTGAGCCGGTGCGGCTGTTCATCGACCTGGAGGCGGAGGTCGACATCGTCCAGCTGCTGGTGGCGAGGCCCGAGACGAAGCTGCTGATCGCCTCGTCGGACGGGCGCGGGTTCGTGACCAGCGGCGATGCGACGCTCGCCGAGACCCGGAAGGGCAAGCAGCTGGTCAACCTGCGCGCGGGGGCGAGCGTGGCCGTGGTGCGGCCGGTGCCGGACGAGGCCGACGCGGTCGCGGTGGTCGGGGAGAATCGCAAGATGGTGGTCTTCCCGCTGTCGGAGCTGCCGGAGCTGGCGCGGGGGCAGGGAGTGATGCTCCAGCGCTATCGCGACGGCGGCCTCAGCGATGCGATCGCCTTTCGCCTCGAGGACGGGCTCAGCTGGGCGCTGGGCGGGGAGAGCGGCCGGGTGCGCACCGAAAGCGACTTGTCGCCATGGCGCGCGGCAAGGGGCGCGGCAGGACGGATGCCGCCGATCGGATTTCCTCGCAGCAACCGCTTCGATTAGCGATTAACCAACCGCGGTTAACAATCGGGCGCAGAGGGAAAAAGATACTCCGAATTAACCCCTCTGCCGCATAGAGGCGGCCATGCAGGCTGCAGCATCGCGGGCGACTGCCGAAAGGCAGCACCGCGCCGACAATCTGGGCGCAACACCGCATCTCGCCGCTGCGGACGACAGCGGCTTGCTCGACGCGCTGCCGATCGCTGCCGCCGTCATCGAGCGCGCCGACGACAATTCCTTCAGCGTCGCCGCCCACAACAGCCGTTTCCTCGAGACCGTCCAGCGGTCCAACTGCACCGCGCTGAACTGGAACGACGCCGAGTGCCTGAAGAGCGGCCCGATCGCCGACCTGCTGCGCAATTTCTTCGACGGCACGGACGAAACGGGCGAGCTGGACTTCAAGGACGGCGACGGCGTTTCGGCGCAATTCTACCGCATCAAGCTCGCTCCGCTGCCGCGCGGCAGCGGCTCCGAGCGGCGCTGCCTGTTGAGCGTGGTCGACCGCACGGTCGAGCTGCAGGCGGAGCGCACGCTGCGTGCCGAGATGCTTCGCGACAGCCTGACCGGGCTGCCCAACCGCCTCGCCTTCACGGAGGCGATCGAGAATGCCGGCGACAAGGTCGCGAGCGACCTCGAGCATGCGGTGCTGGTGGTCGACATGCTGCGCTTCTCGCGCATCAACGAGTCCATGGGCAGCCTCGCGGGAGACGAGCTGCTGATCACCTTTGCGCGGCGGCTGATCCTCGCGCTTCGGGCCGGCGACGTGCTCGCGCGTACCGGGGGCAACGAGTTCGGCGTGCTGGTGTCGCTGCGCCGCGGCGTCGAGGACGCGATCAAGGCCGCGGAGCGGATCCAGGACGTGATGGCGACTCCGTTCAAGCTTTCCGAGCTGGAGATCCGGGTCGAGTGCGCGATCGGCGTCGCGCTGATGACCGCGGGGCAGGAGCCCGAGGAGCTGTTCCGCAACGCGCAGTTCGCGGTCAAGCAGGCGAAGGCGGCCGGCCGGCCGCAGGTCTATGAGCCCAAGCAGGCGACCGAGGCGCGGCGCCGCTTCTCGATCGAGACGGAGCTTCGCCGCGCGCTCGACAAGGACCAGCTCAAGCTCTTCTATCAGCCGCTGATCAACCTCAAGACGGGCGATGTGGCCGGCTTCGAGGCGCTCGCGCGGTGGACTCACGAGGACCGCGGCGAGATCAGCCCGACCGAGTTCATCCCGGTGGCCGAGGAATCGGGCCTGATCCTCCAGCTCGGGCGGTGGGCGATGGACCGCGCCGCACAGACGCTTGCCGAATGGGACCGCAGGATCGGCGAAACGCTGCCGCTCTACGTCGGCGTCAACCTGTCGGCGATCCAGGTCGCTCGCGACGACATTGCAGCCGTCGTCGCGAGCGCGCTGAAGTCGAGCGGGCTCACCGGCGACCGGCTGACGCTCGAGCTGACGGAAAGCTCGATCGTCCAGGACCCGGTGCGCGCGACGCGAGTGTTCGACGCGTTGAAGGCGCTCGACGCGACGGTCGCGATGGACGATTTCGGCACCGGCTATTCGAGCCTCGCCTACCTCCAGCGCCTGCCGATCGACGTGCTCAAGATCGACAAGAGCTTCGTCACCGGAATGATGGTCGATCCCGACGCGGTTGCGATCGTGCGTGCGGTGCTCGGCCTCGCCGAAGCGCTCGGCATGTCGACGACCGCCGAGGGGATCGAGACGGTCGAACTGGCGACGACGCTGGCAACGCTCGGCTGCGCGTCGGGCCAGGGCTATTATTTCGCAAGGCCGCTCGAAGCCGACGCGGCGCTCGAATATTGGAAGTCGCGCCGCCGCTGAGCGCGGCTGTTCCACGCTGCGACATGAGGGAACCCTGCGCGCGCGTTCCGGGTTGGATGCGCGTCAACAGGGGAACGACGGGCCATGTTGCAATGGCTCCTCATGGCTGCGGCGGCGCCGGCTCTTTCGGCGCATGGCGTTCACGCGCCGGTGGGACTTCGCATGCACGCGCCGCCGGCCGATGCGGTCGAGCGGCATTCGCCCGACCTTACGCTGCCGCACATCGTTCCTCCGCCGAGCCGCCCGCTGGTGGTGGACGGTATGATCGTCCACGACAGCGTCGGCCCGAACGCCATGCTCGGCCTCGGGATCGCCGGAGTCCGCCGCGGCGGCCCCGACCTGCGCACCGGGCAGCGGAGCCGGCGCTCGCACCGGCCGTCGGTGAACTTCGTCCTCAAGTTCTGATCAGCGGGCGAGCAGGTCCGCGTAGCGCGCCGGCGCGCGGCGCTCCGCGGCATGGGCGAAGGTCTTGGCGATGCTCCGCACGAGGGACTGGTGGCGCACGTCGGGCGGGTGAACGCCGATGCGCAGGACGGGCATGGGCGCGCTCCGCAGCGCGGCCGCGGCAAGGAGCGATGAGGCGAGGCGCGCGCGCGTGCGGCTCGCCCATGTGATGACGGGACCCCAGGCGAGCTGCCGCCCGCTCGTCGGCGACCAGACGCGGAGATGATCTTCGGCGAGGCGGATTCGACAATCTTCCAGCGCCGCCCTGGCGCCTTCTCCATAGAGCCACGCGGGGGCGACGAAGCCGTCGACCGGCCTGCCGAGGACGTCCTCGAGCAAGGCTCGGCCTTCGGCGATCCGCGAGGATGCGGCCTCGCGCGAGAGTCCGAGGAACTCGCCCTCGCCGGCGGTCATGAAGCGCGCGCGCAGCCGGTCGGCACTGCCGCCGTGCCTCGACTGGTCGCGATGGTAATAGCCGTGGAGGAACATCTCGATGCCGGCTTCGGCCCAGCTCCGCAGGCGAGCCGCGAACGGCGAATCGGGCACGATCGGCGCGTCGCCCCAATGGTTCGGAACGACCAGCATCGCGACGCGGCCGGCGACGCGCGGCGCGAGCAGGTCGAACAGCCGGTCGATCTCGCTTTCGAAGCGCGGCGAGACGTCGTGGATCGACGCGAGAAGCAGGCGTTCGGGAGCTGTCGACATTGGCGCGCTTGTGCGCCAATGCGGCCGCTCGTTCCAGCGCATTAACAAAGCTTCACTTGATGTTTATCGCCCCCGACCGCTTGCTTTAACCGATGCGGATCGTCGACGTTTCAGCATTTTACACCCCGTTCGGGGGCGGCGTCCGCACCTATGTGGAAGCGAAGCTTCGGGCAGCCGTTCGCTTCGGCCACGAGCTGGTCGTCATCGCGCCGGGCGAGGACCACCAGGTGACCAAGCGGGGCCCGGGGGCCTTCCTCGTGACCATTCCCGCGCCGCAGCTGCCGGTCGACCGCCGTTACCGCTATTTCGACGACGAGCGGCTGCTTCACGCGACGCTCGACGCATGGGAACCCGACCATGTCGAGGCGTCGTCGCCGTGGTCGAGCGCGACCATGGTCGGACGCTGGCAGGGGTCGGCGACGCGGTCGCTGGTGATGCACGCGGATCCGCTTGCGGCTTACGCGTATCGCTGGCTCGGCGGTGTCGCCCCGATCGCGGCGATCGACCGCTGGTTCGGCCGCTTCTGGCGGCACCTGCGCGGGCTCGGCCAGATGTTCGACACGATCGTCTGCGCCAACAGCCATCTCGCGGAGCGGCTTGCCGCCGGGGGCGTCCCCAACACCGAGACGATCCGCATGGGCGTCGAGCCGGGGCTGTTCTCGCCGTCGCTGCGCTCGCCCGAATTGCGCCGCGATGCGCTTGCGGCGCTCGGGGTGGCTGTCGACGGCCTGCTCCTCATCTCGATCGGCCGGCTGTCGGCGGAGAAGAGGTGGGAAATGGTGCTTCGCGCCGTCGGCGAATGCGGGAGGAAGCTCCCGATCGGCCTGCTGCTCGTCGGCGACGGCGCCAAGCGGCAGAAGCTCGAGCTCGTGGCCGAGCAGTATCCGAATGTCGCGCTGCTTCCGCCGATCAGCGACCGGTCGGAGCTTGCGCGCCTGCTGGCGAGCGCGGATGCGCTGGTCCACGGCTGCGAGGCCGAGACCTTCTGCCTGGTGGCCGCGGAGGCTCGCGCAAGCGGCGTTCCGATGATCGTTCCCGACCGCGGCGGAGCGGTCGACCAGCTCGTCGAGGGCGCGGGAACTTCCTACAGGGCTGGACGCGAGCAGGCGCTCGAAGAGGCGATCGCCCGCTTCATCAACCGCGGCCCCGAGCTCCAGCGTGCCGCCGCGGTACGCGCCAGCCATCCCCGCACCATGGACGAGCATTTCGCCGAGCTGTTCGCGCGTTACGAGGCGCTCGCTCCCGTTCCGGTCGCGCAGCCGGTCGCCCGCTTCGTCGCGGGGACCGCGATGCCGCTCGTCGAACCGCTGGCCGAAGTGGCGCTCGCGCGCTCCGGATTGCGCCGTCCATGACCCGGCGATGATGCGCTAAGTAACGGAATTGCTTTAGGTTATTGTGAAACCCCGAGGCGCCACGGATAATCCGCCCACGATCGAAGAGGCGATTGCGATCGCCGGGGTGGGGGATTTCGTGGACAAGGATACGCTCGAATATTTCCGGCGCCGCGAGCAGGCGGAGCGGACGGCAGCCAAGACTGCGTCGTGCGACGTCGCGCGGCGCGTGCACCAGGAGCTTGCACAACATTATGCGGAGCTGCTCCGCAACGGCTGAGGCCGACGGTCCTTGACCAAAATCAAGTGAGCGGCGCGCCGGTTGCAATCGCGTTCGCGCAAGTCACATGCGCCGCGCCATGCCTACGACTTCACTTCATCATCCGCGGCGGCTCGCGGATTACAGCGCCGACTACCGGATGCTCATCCTTGCGGCGATGGCAACGGTCGCCGGCACGGGCGGCGCCTTCAGCGCATGGGCGCTGCTCAAGCTCATCGCCTTTGCGACCAACCTCTTCTGGTACGGCCATCTGTCCTTCGCCCCGGCGGTGATCGCCGGCAGGGGGCCGCTCCTCGTATTGCTGGTCCCGGTGATCGGCAGCGCGATCGTCGGGGTGATGGCGCGGTTCGGCTCGGACAAGATCCGCGGCCACGGAATTCCCGAAGCGATCGAGACGATCCTGTTCGGCGAAAGCAAGCTGTCGCTCAAGGTCGCCGTGCTGAAGCCGCTTTCCTCGGCGGTGTCGATCGGCAGCGGCGGCCCGTTCGGCGCCGAAGGCCCGATCATCATGACAGGCGGCGCCATCGGGTCGCTGTTCGCGCAGCTGTTCCGCCTCAGCGCGGCGGAGCGCAAGACGCTGCTCGTCGCCGGCGCCTGCGCCGGCATGACGGGCATCTTCGGGACGCCCTTCGCCTCGATCATGCTCGCGGTCGAGCTGCTGCTGTTCGAATGGAAGCCGCGCAGCTTCGTGCCGGTGGTGACGGCGGTGCTCGTGTCGCTCGCATGGCGGCCGCTGCTCGTCGGGTCGGGCCCGCTGTTCCCGTTCGCCGCGGCGACGCCGGCGGGCATCCAGCCGGTGGCCATCTCCGCGCTGCTCGGACTCGTAACCGGATTGCTGGCGGCGATCCTCTCGTTCCTTCTCTATCGGATCGAGGACGGCTTTCACCGGCTGCCGCTGCACTGGATGTGGTGGCCCGCGCTCGGAGCGATCGTCGTCGGCATCGGCGCTTTGTTCGACCAGCGCGTCCTCGGCGCCGGCTACGGAACCATCCAGGCGCTCGTCGACGGGCACCTGCTGGTCAAGGCGGTTCTGCTTCTGCTCGTGGTCAAGGCGATCGTCTGGCTAGTCGCGCTCGGTTCGGGGACGTCGGGGGGAATCCTCGCGCCATTGCTGATCCTCGGCGGCTGCGCGGGTTTCCTCGTCGGCCAGTATCTTCCCGGCGACCCCGGCTTCTGGGCGATGGTCGGAATGGCGGGGATCATGAGCGGCGTGATGAGGGCGCCGATGACGGGCGCGCTGTTCGCCGCCGAGCTCACCAACCACCTTTCCGCCTTGCCCGAGACGATCGCCGCAGGCTCCGCGGCCTATGCGATCAGCGTCCTCATCATGAAGCGCTCGATCCTGACCGAGAAGATCGCCCGGCGCGGGCGGCACATCCTGCGCGAATATACGGTCGACGCGCTCGAATTCCTGCTCGCCGGCCAGGTGATGACGCCGGACCCCAAGACTCTGCCGGGAAGCATGGCGCTAAGCGACGCCGTCACCTTCTTCAGCGAGGAGGCGCAGCACCGGTCCTACCCGGTGGTGGACGGCAAGGGCCGGCTGCTCGGCCTCGTCTCGCGGACGGATGCGCTGCGCTGGAAGCAGGAGGGCGGACGCCGCCTCTCCGGCCAGCTCGCCGACGTGCTTTCCGACGCCTCGACGCTGGTGGCCTATCCGGAGACGCCGTGCGGCGAAGTGGCGGACATGATGGTCGAATCGGGGTCAGGGCGGGTGCCGATCATCGACCCGCAGACCCGCCGTGTGGTCGGCATTCTTTCGCGGCAGGACCTGCTGAAGGTGAGGTCGACGCAGAAGCGCGGTGAGAAAGTTCGGCCAGGCGCGGTGCAGAAGGTGCGGCGCGCGACCAAGATCGCCGGCTAACGCTGCGCCTCTGCGAGGGCGTCGTCGACGATGGCGTCGAGCGCCTCTCCTTCGGGGAAGCCGGCTGCAATCCAGCGGTCCTCGATCCGGCGCAAGGTGCGCGCGACGATCGGCCCTTCGGCAAGGCCGCGGGCGATCAGCATGCCGCCGCCCACGGGCAGCCGGGGCGGGCGCCACTTGCCGATCCGCCCGGCCTCGGCCGCGCGGCCGGCGAGCAGGAGGCGGTCGACCGCGCAATCGGTCCCGACGCGGTAGGCGAGCGCTTCGGGCGTCCCTTCGATCCTGCGCTCCGCCGCGCAGCCGAGCCGCTTGCGCGCCTTGTTGGAGAGCTTGAGGCGGGCACCGATCGCTTCGGCCGCGGCGGCGTCATGCGGGAGAAGCGCCGCGAGGCGCCGAAGCGCTTCCGCCTGCACGCCTGCTGCTTGCTCGCCTTCGATGAGGCTTTCGAGCCCGGGAAGGCGCTCGGCCGTGATTTCGGGCAGCACCGGCTTCAGGATTCCGCGCTCGACCATGATGCGGACTGTCCCGGCAGGGTCCGGCAGCGCAAGAAGCTTGAGCAGCTCGTCGGCGATCCGCTCGCGCGACAAAGCCATGAGGTCGTTCGCGCGCGCGGTGCAGGCCTCGAGCGCCTCCGCGTCGGGGGTCCCGCCGCCGAAGCGCGCGTGGAAGCGGAAATAGCGCAGGATGCGCAGATGGTCCTCCGCAATGCGTTTCAGCGGATCGCCGATGAAGCGGACATGCCGGGCGACGAGGTCGTCGAGCCCGCCGAAATAATCATAGACCTTGCCCGTCCCGGGATCGGCCGAAAGCGCATTGATCGTGAAGTCGCGCCGGGCCGCGTCCTCCTCCCAGTCGCTGGTGAAGGCGACGGTCGCGCGCCGGCCGTCGGTGGCGACGTCGCGGCGGAGCGTGGTGACCTCGTAGGGGCAGCCGTCGCTGACGGCGGTCACGGTGCCGTGGTCGATGCCTGTCGGCACCGCCTTGATGCGCGCTGCCTCGAGCCGGCGGACGACCTCGTCAGGCTCCAGGCGCGTCGCAAGATCGACGTCGCTGACGGGAAGCGAGAGAAGGTCGTCGCGGACCGCTCCGCCGACATAGCGCGTGAGGCCGTCGTCGGCACCGACGGCGGCGAGCAGCCGCTCCATGCCGCGGCGCTCGCGCCACTTCACGGGGTCGATGGTCAGCGCCACTGCAGCCGTCGCGACAAGTTGACGATCATGGCCGCGGTTGCCCCCCAGATCCTGCGCCCGTTCCACAGGATCTCGTAATAGTGACGCTCGCGCCCCTGCAACAGGGCGCTCCGCCTCTGCTGGTTGGCGGGATCGAGCAGGAAGGCGAGTGGGGCTTCGAAGAGGTCCGCGACCTCATGCTCGTGCGGCTTCAGCGGAAGGTCGGGCGGCACCACGCCGAGGACGGGGCTGATCACATATCCGGTGACGGTCCGGTAGGGCTCGATAGAGCCGACAAGCTCGACCGCGGAAGGGTCGAGCAGGATTTCCTCATGCGCTTCGCGGAGCGCGGCCGCGACCGGCTCCTCGTCCGGCTCGACCCTCCCGCCGGGGAAGGCGATCTGGCCCGCATGGGTGCGCATATGCTCGCGGCGCACGGTGAGGAGTACGCCCGGCTCCTGCCGGTCGGTGACCGCGATCAGCACCGCCGCTGCCTTCCCGGCGTGGGCGCGCAGCTCCGGCAGGTCGCCTTCGAGCGGCGGCTGCGCGGGCGGCCTTGCAAGGGCGGCGCGCAGCCGGTCGGCAAGGCCGCTCATGCGCCGGCGTCCAGCGGAAAGAAGGTGCCGCAGCTCCAGATGCCGGGCGGGTTCGCGCCCTCGGCAAGCGCAAGCTCGGCGAGCTCGTAATAGACCGGCCGCGCAAGCTCGGCCTCGAGCCCGTGCCTCACGACGATGCGCGGGGAGGGGCCCTGATCGGTCTCGATGAGTCGAAGCGGGTGGTCGGCATCGAGCAGGACCGCGTCTCCGCTGTCGAGGCGAAATGCGATCCGCCGCTCCCGTCCCTCGCCCTCGCTCTGCATTTCCACCGCCCGGAAGGCCGTCGCTTCGACGTCGATGTCGAGCATCTCGACCGGCGTGACGAGCACGTGGCGGCCGTCCGGCTCGCGCCTGAGCACCGTCGAGAAGAGGCGGACCATCGCGGGCCGGGCGATCGGCGTGCCCTCGTGGTACCAGGTGCCGTCGCGCGCAATCCGCATGTGCGAATGCCCGCAGCGGCCGGGGTGCCACTGGTCGACCGGAGGGAGGCGCCGCTCCTCGATAAGCTTCTGGAGCTCGGCCAGGCTGATCCCCTGAAGGTCGATGGGCGGGCGGCTCTCGGGCATGGCCGGCCGTCATTGGATTGCTTCGCCGCGCCGCTCAAGGCAGGAGTGCGCGCGATGAGCGAAGCGCGCACCGCAATCGTGACCGGCGCCGGCAAGCGTGTGGGGCGGGAGATCGCCGCCGCGCTCGTCGCCGACGGCTGGAGCGTGGTCGCGCACGTGCACCATGATTCCGACGGCGTTCCTGACGGCGCAACGAAGGTCGTCGCCGACCTTGCGGACCCCGCTTGTGCCGAGGTGATTTTCGCCGCTGCTGCCGGGCTTCCGCCGGTGCGGCTGCTGGTGAACAACGCCGCGCGGTTCGCGTGGGACGGCTTTGGCCAATTCAATCCGCGAGAGCTTGCCGCTCACATGACCGTGAACGTGCAGGCGCCGGCACTGCTGATCGACCGCTTTGCCGCGGCACATGCTGATGGAGAGGACGGGCTGATCGTCAACATCCTCGATTCGAAGCTTGCCGCGCCGAACCCCGATTATCTCAGCTACACGCTGTCGAAGCAGGCGCTGGCGGGCTTGACCGAGCTTGCGGCGCGTGCGCTTGCCCCGCGCGGGATCCGCGTCAACGGCATCGCCCCTGCGCTGATGCTTCAGTCGAGCGGCCAGAGCGAGGAGAATTTCGAGGCGATGCACGCGAACAACCCACTCCGGCGCGGGGTCGAGCCGGCCGACGTCGCCGGCGCCATCCGCTACCTCGCGGGCGCGCGCTGCGTGACGGGAGAAGTGCTGGTGATCGACTCAGGGCAGCGCTTCCTCGGCCTTGGCCGCGACGTACAGTTCCTGGACAAAGAATGAGCGAAGCCGGGCTCGAGGGGCTAGTCCCCGACACGCTGAAGGTGCGATCGGCCCGGATCATCCTCGAATCGCTCGAGGTGCGGGTCGACATCGGCTTCCACGATTTCGAGGTGGGAGCGCCGCAACGGCTGCTGGTCACCGTCGAAATTTGGCTCGACGACCTCACCCCGCCTGCCGACGACGATCCCGAGCGGGCGTGGAACTACGACTTTCTTCGCCAGGAGGTGGAGGAGATCGCCGCTTCGAGGCGCTTCAACCTGCAGGAAACGCTCGCGCATGCGGTGTTCGAGCGGCTCGCCGCCTTCCGCGGAGTGCATGCGCTGCGGGTGCGGACGTCCAAGCCCGACGTCTACCCGGACGCGCACGGCGTGGGGGTCGAGATTGCGTCGTTTAGCGGACTCTGGCCGGAGCGCTGAGCAAGGCTTTGCGCGAAGGGAGGTTTCACGCCTTCCGGCTGTGGAACAAAATCCGTTGCGCGGCCTTTGAGGCGACGATAAGGAGGCGCGCTTGTCGCCGATGTCACTCTGTTACATCGGCGGTTCCAATTGAGTGGCAGGGCGCGCGTCCAACGCCCGGTCGTGACCGTGGGCAACCACGGCGTGTCGAGGAGAAGTGCGGGTTAAATGTCCTACGCGCAACGCAAACAGCTGAGCGGCAATCCGGCACTGTCGATTTTCCTGACGATCGCAGTCGTAGGATCGCTATTGTACGCGATCGTTACGGGTCTTGCGTATGACGTCGTGAAGAAGGCAGCGGAGAACCTCAAAGTCATCGATGTCGAGCAGCAGCCGCCGCCACCGCAGCAGCCGCCGCCTCCGCCCAAGGATATGCCGAAGGTCCCACCGCCGCCGGTGACTCCGCCGCCGCTGGTGCAGGTCGCGCCGGTTACGCCGCCGCCGATCCAAACCGTCACGGCGCCTCCGGTGCCGCCGGTGATCCCGCCGGTGGTCGCCGCGCCGCCGCCGCCTCCGCCGCCTCCGCCGCCGCACAAGACGGTCTCGGCGCAGAGCGCCCGGGGTGACTTGCGCAGCCTGTTCAGCGCCGACGACTATCCCGCATCGGCGCAGGCCGCGGGTGCCGAGGGCACCGTTCGTGCAGAGCTGACCATCGGCACCGACGGCCGCGTGGTCGCCTGCAACATCACCCAGTCTTCGGGCAACAGCGCGCTCGATTCGACGACGTGCAACATCCTTCGCCGCCGTGCGAAGTTCACGCCGGCGCGCGACAGCAACGGCAACCCGACGACGGACACAGTGGCGACGCCGCCGATCCGGTGGCAGCTCGAAGGTTGATCAACGACTTGGGTTTTTAGACAGGTTTTCAGAAGGAAAAGTTAGCATGCAAGCAGCACCAGCCGCAGAATACGGCATCGGCCCAGCACTTCAGCAGGGCGGCATCATCACGATTTCGGTGTTCACCATCCTCGTGCTGATGTCGATCTTCTCGTTCTACATCCTCTTCACCAAGCTGATGCAGCAGCAGAAGATCATCAGCCAGGGCCGCAAGGTCCGGGCGAGCTTCTGGAACTCCCCGAACCTCCGCGAAGCTTCGACGAAGCTCGACGCGAAGAGCGCCTACCGCTCGATCGTCGACGACGCCCTGCTCGCGCAGGAGCAGCACAGCAAGCTGACCGACCCGATCGACCAGCACGACTGGATGGCGAACAGCCTGGCGCGCAGCCAGGGCGCGATCGGCGCGCGTCTCGGCGAAGGCCTGGCCTTCCTCGCGACGGTCGGCTCGACCGCTCCGTTCATCGGTCTGTTCGGTACCGTCGTCGGCATCTACCGCGCGCTGATCAAGATCGGCTCGTCGGGCGAAGCGTCGATCAACACGGTCGCCGGTCCGGTCGGTGAAGCGCTGATCATGACCGCGCTCGGCCTCGTCGTCGCGGTTCCGGCGGTGCTTGCCTACAACTGGCTGATCCGCCGCAACAAGTCGATCATGGAGGACCTCGCGGCCTTCACGAACGACCTCCACGGCTACCTCATGTCGGCGGGTTCGGTGAAGCCGCGGCTTGGGCCGACGACGACGACCACCACCAAGACCACCACCACGCGCACCGGAGCCCCGGCTTCGGGCAGCGAGCCGGTCCGCACGGGTCGCGAGCCGACGAGCGCCAAGTAACCTGAAAAAGGGCGGAAGCTCCGGCCCAAGCGCCGGGCTTCCGCTCCGTCGAAGTTAGGAAAGACCCAGCCGTATGGCAGGACAAGTACTTGAAGGTGACGACGACACGGCGATGTCGGACATCAACGTGGTCCCGCTGACCGACGTGATGCTCGTGCTCCTGATCGTGTTCCTGATCACCATCCCGGTGGTGAACCACCGCATTCCGGTGACCTTGCCGAAGGTCCGCTACCAGCCGACGGTGACGAAGCCGGAGAACGTCTCGCTCAGCGTCCGCTCGGGCCCGGGCGGGTCCTGCGAAGTCTACTGGCAGCTGCAGAAGGTGGACCAGAAGCGGCTGCTCGACATGGCGGTCAAGAAGCTCGAGGACCAGATCAAGGCCGTCGGCGGCGTCCAGAACATCAATGAAGACAATATGCCGGAAGCGCACATCCGCGGTGACGTGAACACGCCGTACAAATGTATCGGCGCAGTGATCATCACGATGCAGGAAGCGGGCTTCCAGCGCGTCGGCTTCATCTCGCAACCGGGCCCCGGCCCGACGCCGCGCCTGTAGGAGTATTCAGCCATGTCGATGCAGACCACAGGCGACAACAGCTCCGGCGAACCGATGCTGGATATCAACGTGACGCCGCTAATCGACGTCATGCTGGTTCTCCTGATCATGCTGATCATGACCATCCCGCCGCAGACCCATGCGGTGAAGCTGGACCTGCCGGTGAACAACAACACGCCGCCGCCGCCGATCCAGCCGCTGAAGAACACGGTGGGGATCACGGCGCAGGGCGCGATCACCTGGAACGGTACGCCGATCAGCGGCCAGCAGCTGCGGCAGTATCTCGAGGTGACGCAGCAGATGAACCCGGTGCCGGAGCTTCACCTCCAGCCGGACGCAACGGCGAAGTACGAGCTCGTCGACGAAGTGCTCGCGATCACCAAGCGGGCGCACGTCCAGAAGATGGGCTTTGTCGGCAACGAATATTACGCGAGCGGCATCTTCTAGGATCGTCCGCAAGCGGATCCTTCAAAGGGCGGTTCCTTCGGGAGCCGCCCTTTCTTTTTGGGTAAGCCGCCGCTTGCGCAACTTTCCTTGTTATGAGATATTGTATCACACAATGGGGAGAAGATCGATGAGGCCCATGCCCGCAGCCGATCACGTCAGCCCGATCGCCCAGATGAACACCACGCCGCTGATCGACGTGCTGCTGGTGCTCCTCATCATGCTGATCATGACCATCCCCGGCCAGACCCATGCGGTGAAGTTCGACCTGCCGTCGGCGCCGCCTACGCCCCTGCTGCAGCCTAACCCGCTCAAGAACGATCTTGCGATCACCGACAGCGGGGCATTGCTGTGGAACGGGACGCCCATCTCGCGCCAGGTGCTGCGCGAGGAGCTCGAGGCGACGCAGCAAATGCGGCCGACGCCCGAACTGCACCTGCGGGTCGAGGCGCGAGCGCGCTACGGGACGGTCGACGAGGTGCTCGCGATCATCAAGCGCGAGCATGTCGAGAAGGTCGGCTTCGTGGGCAACGCGGAGTACGGCAGCTTCTAGCGCTTCTCGGCACTGGCGCTGGCGAAGGCGCCATGCCATTGCTCCGGGCGATGAGCGACCAGCGCCGTTTCGCCGTTGTCATCCTTGCCGCGGGCCAGGGCACGCGGATGCGCTCGGACACGCACAAGGTGCTCCATCCCATCGCCAGCAGGCCCTTGCTCCTGCACCTGCTGGACCGCGTGGACGCGCTCGGCGCCGACAAACGCGTCGTCGTCGTGGGCAAGGGACGCGAGCAGGTCGAGGCAGCGATCGCGGGCCGCGACGTCACCGTCGCGCTGCAGGCGGAGCAGAAGGGCACAGGCCACGCCGTCCAGCAGGCGGCCGGGGCGCTGAGCGGCTATGACGGGCCGGTCCTGATCCTCTACGGCGACACGCCGTTCGTGGAGGCGGACACGCTGCGGCGCATGCTCGACCGGCTCGACGGCGACGGCGGGCCCGGCGTCGTCGTGCTCGCGTCCTGCCCGCCCGATCCGCTGAAATACGGGCGCATCATCCTCGGCGAAGGCGACCGCATCGCCAAGATGGTCGAATATAAAGACGCGACCGAGGAGGAGCGGGCGGTCCGCCTGTGCAATTCCGGCATGATGGCGGTCCGCGCGCGGGACCTGTTCCGCTGGCTGGCCAAGGTCGGCAACGACAATGCGGCGGGCGAATATTATCTGCCCGACGTCGTCAACATCGCCGCCGCCGAGGGGCGCGAGGCGGTGGTCATCGAAGGCGACCCTTACGAAACGGCCGGGGTGAACAGCCGAGCGGAGCTCGCTCACCTCGAGCTCGAATGGCAGCGGCGCCGGCGCGAGCAGGTGCTTCACGAAGGCGCGACCCTGATCGACCCCGAAAGCGTCTGGTTCGCCTATGACACGAAGCTCGGCCGCGACGTGACGGTCGAGCCGCACGTCGTGTTCGGCCCCGGCGTCCAAGTCGCCGACGGAGCGACCATCCACGCCTTCAGCCACATCGAGGGGGCGATCATCGGGGCCAAGGCGAGCATCGGCCCGTTCGCCCGCATCCGTCCCGGCACCGAGCTGGCGGAGCGCAGCAGGGTCGGCAATTTCGTCGAGCTGAAGAAAGCGACGGTCGGCGCGGGCGCCAAGGTCAACCATCTGTCCTACGTCGGCGATGCGTCCGTGGGGGCGCGGGCGAACATCGGCGCCGGCACGATCACCTGCAACTACGACGGCTTCGGCAAGTACCGGACCGAGATCGGGACAGGGACCTTCATCGGCTCCAACACCGCGCTGGTGGCGCCGGTCCGGGTGGGTGACGGAGCGATCGTCGGCGCGGGCTCCGTGATCACCCGCGACGTCGAGCCGGACAGCCTCGCGCTGGAACGGAGCGAGCAGAAAGGGATCGCCGGCTGGGCGAAGCGCTTTCGCGAGCGCATGACCCGCAAAGCCGCGGAATAGCGCCCGCACAGGGCGCGCAAGCAAAACTTCACGTTCGACCGTTAGGACGCTCCGCTGGAATTCAGGGAGGGCGAATTGGGCAGGCTTGCGCTCGGCTGCGGGTCAATCGCGGTTCCCGTCGCGGGGATCGCCCTCGGCATTGCGTTCTGCTTCCATCAGGAACGGTCCGCGCGCGCAGAGCGGGAGCTTGCGGCGATCACCGATCGTTCGCCGGTGCGTCCGCCGTTCCTGCGCGATGCAGCCACGTGCGAGACTTCTCCCGAATCGGAGCGGCTCGACCGCGCGATGATCGAGGTTGCGCGCGCAGCAGCGCCGCTGGGCGGCGACCAGCAGAGCCCCGTCGTCGGCTACGTGACCGCCTATTTCGGCTGGCACTGGCGGATAACCGGGAAGCTCGGGAGCCGCCGCTGCGCGCCAGACCAGGTGTTGATCGACGAGCTCGGACCGTGGCTGGACGCGCTGCGCTGGCCAGCCGTCAACACGGAGCGCAACAGCCTGCAACTGGCCGAACGCCTGCCGCGCAGCGTCATTCGGGCGCGCGGGCTTGCCGCAATCGCCTTCCTGCGGTTCCCGCCGCCGCAAGACCTCAAGTTCTACGACAGCCGCCCGCTTGCGATGCAGCTGCTCGCCGACCAGGGGCCGCTTGCGCGCCCGTGGCACGCCGCGGCAATGGCGAGGATGGATGGCGCGAGCGCGATCGGGACCGGTGCGGCTCAGGTGGCTGTCGCTTCGGATGCGGCATCGGCGCTACCCAGAGTTTCGCAACTGATGTCGGATACGCTGGCGCGCGCGCGCCGCGTCAAGGCGTCTTCCGACGGCCGCGACGTCGCGGTTCTGGATGGACGGGACGGCAACCGGCTGATCGAGCTCGGCTATGCGATCGCGCGTGGCGGGCGCGCAGCCCAGCCTTATGCGCAGCCGGTGATCGCCATGCTCGATCAAAGGATCGCGCGCTCGGCCCCGCCTTTCGGCCTCTTCGCCACGCCGCCGACCGAGTTCTGCCGTATCGCGAAGGCGATCGGCGGCACTGCCGCCGCAGCGGCCGATCGCCGCCCATTCTGCGCGCCGGGCTTCAAAGGGGGTGACGGCGGGCCGTCGCCCTACTAGCGCAGTTCGCCTGCTTTGCAGGGAGCAGGGCGTGCGGCATGGGCCGCCGCCGGGTGACAAGGAACGGGCGCGCGTATGTGCGGAATTGTCGGGATTGTCGGAAAGGCGGATGTCTCGCAGCGGCTGTTCGACGGCCTCAAGCGGCTCGAATATCGCGGCTACGATTCGGCGGGCATTTGCACGATCGACCATGGCGAGCTGGTCCGCAGGCGCGCCGAGGGGAAGCTCGACAATCTCGCGCGCGAGCTCGCGGCGGACCCGTTGCACGGCATCACCGGCATCGCGCACACCCGCTGGGCGACGCACGGCGCGCCGACGGTCGACAATGCGCACCCGCACATCGTCGGATCGGTCGCGCTGGTCCACAACGGCATCATCGAGAATTTCAAGCCGCTCCGGGACGAGCTGATTGCCGAGGGCCGCAAGTTCGAGAGCGAGACGGACACCGAGGTGGTGGGGCACCTCGTGGCGCGCGAAGTCGAACGCGGCGCGTCTCCGCAGGACGCGGTCGCGGCCGTGCTGCCCAGGCTGACGGGCGCATTCGCGATAGCCTTCCTGTTTCGCGACCATCCCGACCTGATCATCGGCGCGCGGCGGGGCGCGCCGCTGACGGTCGGCTATGGCGACGGCGAGAATTATCTCGGATCGGACGCGCTCGCGGTGGCGCCCTGGACGCAGCGCATCGCCTATCTCGACGAAGGCGACTGGGCGGTGGTGCACCGCGACCGCATCGAGATCTTTGACCGCGAGAACCAGCCCGCGGAGCGCGACATCGTCGAGTCGGGCGCGTCCTCCGCGCCCGTCGAGAAGGGCAATTACCGCCACTACATGCAGAAGGAGATTTTCGAGCAGCCGATCGTGGTTGCCCAGACTCTCCAGAGCTACGTGCGCCCGTTCGAGGGCGAGGTCGCGCTGCCGACCGGCGACTTCGACCTCGGCAGCTTCAAGCGCGTGACGATCGTCGCCTGCGGGACCAGCTACTATGCCGGCCTCGTCGCAAAATACTGGATCGAGCAGTTCGCGCGCGTGCCCGTGGACATCGATGTGGCGAGCGAGTTCCGCTACCGCCAGCCGGTGCTCGAGCCGGGCGGGCTGGCGCTGTTCATCAGCCAGTCGGGCGAGACGGCGGACACGCTGGCGGCGCTTCGCCATGCGCGCGAGGAGAAGCAGCGGATCGCCGTCGTGGTCAACGTGCCGACGAGCTCCATGGCCCGCGAGGCGGACCTCCTGCTCCCCACGCACGCGGGGCCGGAAGTCGGCGTCGCGTCGACCAAGGCCTTCACCTGCCAGCTGGCGGTGCTCGCCGCGCTCTCGGCCAACCTTGCGCGCGCGAACGGGCGGCTGAGCCGCGACGAGGAGCGGGCGATCGTCGAGGATCTCCAGCAGGCGCCAGCCGCGCTGAACGCGGCGCTGAACCATGACGACGACATTGCCGCCATGGCGCACCTGATCGCGCCGGCGCATGACGTCCTCTATCTCGGACGCGGCCCCGACTATCCGATGGCGCTCGAAGGCGCGCTGAAGCTCAAGGAAATCAGCTACATCCACGCCGAAGGCTATGCCGCCGGCGAGATGAAGCACGGCCCGATCGCATTGATCGACGATGGCGTGCCGGTGATCGTCCTCGCTCCTTCAGGGCCCCTGTTCGAGAAGACGGTCAGCAACATGCAAGAGGTGCGCGCGCGGGGCGGCAGGATCGTGCTCATCAGCGACGCCGCGGGGATTGCCGAGGCGGGCGAGGGCTGCATCGCGACGATCGAGATGCCCGAGGTCCATCCGCTCATCGCGCCGCTGGTCTATGCCGTCCCGGTGCAGCTTCTCGCCTATCATGTGGCGGTGCTGAAGGGCACCGACGTCGACCAGCCCCGCAACCTTGCGAAGAGCGTCACGGTGGAGTGACGTGATCGGCGGAAGCCTCTCGCGCGTGCAGCAGTCGGTGAACGTGACAAGGGGCGCCAACGCCGTCCGGCGCCTGTTCAGGTCCAGCGAGGCGGCGCTGGTCGGAATGGCGGTCGCTCTGGGCGTTGCCGCGGGCGTGCTCACCTTCATCCTCAACAGGACCGCGCACGGCCTGCAGTCGATAATCTACGGCTTGAGCGGAGAGAGCCTGAGCGCGGCCACGTCCGTGTCGCCCTGGTCGCTCCTGGCGCTGCCGATCGGCGGGCTTGCGCTCGGCTTCGGGACGCGCGCTGCTGCCCGGCGCTGGCGGACGCCTGTCGACGTGGTCGAGGCGAACGCGCTCCACGGCGGCGCCATTCCGCTGCGCGACAGCCTTGTCGTTTGTGCCCAGACCCTGCTGTCGAACGGAGTGGGCGCGTCGGTCGGGCTGGAGGCCGCATATGCGCAAGCCGGCGGCGGCTTCGCTTCCGTCGTGGGCCAATGGCTGCGGCTGCGGCGCGCGGACATGCGGATACTGCTCGGCGCAGGAGCCGGGGCAGCGATCGGCGCCGCCTTCAGCGCTCCGCTGACCGGCGCCTTCTACGCCTTCGAGATCGTCATCGGCGCCTATACGCCCGCGGCGATCGCGCCGGTGGCCGCGGCCGCTCTGTCGGCGGTGCTGACCGCCCGCCTGCTCGGGCTGGAGGCCTATATCATCGCGCTTCCGGGCGCGAAGGCGATCACGACCGAGGATTATCTCATCTATGCCGCGCTCGGCATCGTCTGCGCCGGCATCGCCATCGGCGTCATGCGGGCGGTGACCTTCATCGAGGAAACGGTCCGCGGATCCTCATTGCCCGACAATTGGCGCCCCGCGATCGGCGGGCTGCTGTTGATCCCCCTGGCGATGGTCACGCCGCAGACGCTTTCGGCGGGGCATGGCGCGCTCCATCTCGATCTCGGCGCCGAGGTGGCGCTGCGGTTCATCCTCCTCGTCTTCATCGTGAAGATCATGGCGTCGGCCGTATCGCTCGGCTTCGGGTTCCGCGGCGGGCTGTTCTTCGCTTCGCTGTTCATCGGCTCGCTCGCCGGGCAGCTGTTCGCCGGAGCGCTCGGCCACTTCGCCGGCTCGCCGCCGATCGACGCGTCGGACGCAGCCCTGATCGGGATGGCCGCGATGGCCTCGTCGATCATCGGCGCGCCGATGACCATGTCGCTGCTGGTGCTGGAAACGACGCACGACTTCGCGCTGACGAGCGTCGCCGTCACCGCGGCGCTGTGCGCAAGCACCGTGGTTCGCGAGACCTTCGGCTTCTCCTTCTCGACCTGGCGCATGCACACGCGCGGGCAGACCATCCGCAGCGCGCGGGACGTCGGCTGGATCCGCAACTTGACCGTGGGAAAGATGATGCAGCGCACGGTGGACACGGTCGAGGAATCGATGCGGCTCGCCGAGTTCCGCAGGCGCTTCCCGCTCGGTTCCACCGCCAATGTCGTGCTTACCGACAGGACCGGCGCCTATATCGGAATCGTCGCCACGGCCCAGGCTTTCGATACCAGCCTCGCGGAAGATGCGGAGGTCGGCGCGCTTGCCGAGATGAAGGGCGTCGCGCTCCGGCCCGAGCAGGACGTGCGCGAGGCCCTGAACCTGTTCGACAGCAACGGCGCGGATTTCCTCGCCGTCGCGAACGAAAATGCCGAGGTGATCGGCACGCTGTCAGAGAAGTTCGTCCACCGCCGCTACACCGACGAGATGGACAAGGCGCAGCGGGAAATGTTCGGTGAGTAGCACGGTCCGCAACTTCCTCTTGATCGGGGGTGCGGTACTCGTCGCCGCGGTGGGGGGCGCTTATGTCGAGCGCAGCTTCGGTCCGGGCGGAGAGAAGGAAGGCGGGCCCAACCCGCGCCGCCCGATCATCCAGATCGTGAGGGGCCAGGCGGGGCTTCCGAGCGTCGCGGACGCGGTCGCGACGCTTTGCCCGTCGATCGCCGCCATCGCTCCGGCGGGCGCTTCCGCACCGGTCGTAACGGGCTTTGCCGTCTCGCCCGACGGCTGGGTGCTGACATCGACGGCGGCGTTGCCGAAGGGCGACCTCGAGGTGCGGTTCGGCAGCGGCCCGGCCGTTGGCGTGTCCGACAGCCGGTCAGACGCAGTGTCGGGCCTCACCATCCTCAAGACCGGCGCAACGGGGCTGACGCCCGTCCCGCTTGCCGACCAGAGCTTCCCGCGCGTGGGGGACTTTGCTTTCGCCATCGACGATCCAGCGGGCAGCGGGTGCAGCGCCGAGGCGGCGATGATCGCGAGCGATTTCCTCACGGACGGCGGTGCGCCGAACGCCTATGTACGCGTGGAGCCGATGGGCGCCGACCTTGGGCCCGGCGTGCCGCTGATCTCGGGCGGCGGGCAGGCGATCGGCGTCATCGTTCCTGGCAGACAGCCGAATTCCGCGATTGCCGCCGACATGGTGGCCGACATCGCCGACGAGCTGCTTCGCAGCAGCCTGTCGCCGACGACTCACTTCGGTTTCCGGGCGGAGGATTTCGACGCGTCGCTGTCGAGCCGCCTCAGCGCTTCGCGATCGAGCGGCACCGCGGTTGCGCTGGTCCAGCCCAAGTCGCCGGCGGCCCGCGCCGGCCTCCAGGCGGGCGATGTCGTAGTCGCGGTCAACGGCTCCCCGGTGGCCAGCGCATCCGAGCTGGGGCGGGCGCTCGACGGTGCCGGCAAGTCCGTCTCGCTCGACGTCGCACGCGGCGACCAGCGGCTCACGATCACCGTCGGAAGGCTGCGGGGGAGTTAAACCCGCGTAAAAATCTTTGAAATGTCAGATAGTTGATGTATCCTGCCCGCGGGGGTGGGAGATTTACCGTGGGTTACATGCGTCCGCTTAGGACCGCTGACCGGATCGCGGACGAGAGCGATCCCGAGCATTTCTGGCAGCAGGGTTATTCGATCGTTCGGGGGCTCTTCAGCCCCGAGGAGATCGCCGAAATCGCTGCCGCGACCGACCAGCTTTATGCCGAAGGCGTCGCGCACGGGCGGAGCTTCCGGCACGGCAACCTCTTCTACGACGTTGCATCTGCGGCGGACGGAGAGCCGCTGGTCCGGATGGCGCAGTGGCCCTCCTATCACCAGGCGGTCATGAACGCGGTGCGGCTCGACAGGCGCATCGCGCGGCTGATGGAGCCGCTGATCGGACGCGACCTCAAGCAGATCATCAACCAGGTGCACTGGAAGGCGCCGAGCAGGCTCGGCCACTTCGCCTGGCACCAGGACAGCCGGTCGCGGCGGCCCGCTTCGGCCTACCGCAACCTTGCCGCGTCCTACGTCCAGACCGGCCTCGCCATCGACCCGCATCGGCCGGAATCCGGCTGCATGAAGTTCATCCCGGGAAGCCACCTGCGCGGCGACCTCGGCATGGACTGCTCGAAGAAGGCCCTCGGGACGGCGATGACCGACGACGCGCTTGCGGCGGTCGGCCTTTGCGAGGCGGACGCGATCGAGCTGGTGCTCGAGCCCGCCGATTTCGCGATGTGGAGCCCGTACCTGGTCCACGGGTCGGGGACCAACAGCTCCGACCACAAGCGCAGGCTGTACATCAACGGCTATGTCCGTGCCGCAGACTGCGACCGAGGAGAGTGGGCCTTCCGCAATGGGGAACCGGTGCCGTTCGGCCCGAAACCGGCGCTCGTCCACTATGAAGACCTCTTCGAGCGCCCCGGGCCGCATTACGTCTAGGCGGCCGCCTGGCGCGCCTCCAGCTGGCGTATGTGCCGCCGCAGCCCTTCGTAAAGAAAGTCGATCACCGTCCGCACGCGCGGGCTCTGCCGGACGCGTTCGTGGGTGAGCAGCCACAGGATGCGGCCGTGCTTCGTGCGCGGGTCGATGCAGCGGATGAGGTCGGGATCGCCGTCGGCGACGACGCACGGCAGCACCGCGACGCCGAAGCCTGAGCGGACGCCCGCCAGCAGGCCGCCCGAGGTCGCATGATGCATGGCGACCCGATCCTCGAGGCCAAGCGCCTGCAGCCACGCCTGGTAATGGCGCCAGAGATTTCCGCCCCCTCCGCCGATGATCGGGTGGTTGCGAAGGTCTTCGAGGCTGGCCGGCGCGCCGTTGCGAGCGGCATAGTCGCGGCTGCAGTAGAGCGTCCAATCGTCGACGCAGAGCTGGCGGCCGACAACGCCCGCGGGCTGCTCTTCGCTGGTGCTGCGAAGTGAGATGTCGGCCTCGCCGCCGCCGAGGTCACGGACCGTCTGCGAGGTGTCGAGCTCGATCAGGATCTCCGGATGGAGGCGATGAAGCTCGGCGAGCAGCGGCGCCAGAAGCGAGTTCGCGTAAATCTCTTCGGTAGTGATGCGGACGGTCCCGCTCAGCTCGCGCGTGTGGGCGGACGCCGCGTCGGCGAACGCGGCAGCGGCGGCTTCGACCTGCTCGGCGCGGCCGACCAGCTCTTCACCTGCAGCAGTGAGCGAATATCCCGCCTGCCGTTTTTCGAAGAGCGGAAAGCCGAGCGCCTGTTCAAGCGCCGCAATCCGCCGCGCGACAGTGGTCTGGCTGACGCGCAGCTCGCGGCCGGCAGCAAGCGTGCTGCCCTTCCGCGCAACGGCGAGGAAATAACGAAGGTCGTTCCAGTCGATCATCGCACGTTCTGCAATTTCGCAGAATGATAGCACGAGATCGTTGCTGCCGCGCGACGATTTTTCGCACTAATTGGTCGGTCGCTCTTGAACTGGAGGCGACCATGAAAAAGGGATTTCTCATCACGCTCGTGTCGGCGCTGGCGACCGCCGCCGTGATCAAGGCGGCGCCTGCGCTAGCCGAGCCGGCACAGCAGAATGTGGCGGTCGTGCATACTTCCGACCTCGACCTGTCGAGCAGCATCGGCAGGGCCGAGCTCGAGCACCGGCTGGTAAGGGCGGCTTACGAAGTGTGCGGCACGGCCTCGGACGCGGACCTCGCGGGCCGGAACCAGGTCCGCGCGTGTCGCGCGAACGTTCTCGCCAGCGCTCATGCCCGAACCCAAGAGCTCGCCGCCGGCGGCCGCACGATCGCGGTGTCCGCCAGCCGCTGATTGCCTCGCCTTCGTGCCGGCCCTACTCGGGCGCGATGAAGGTGCATGGCGGCTGTCATTGCGGGGCTGTTCGGTTCGAGGCGGAAGTCCCGAACCCGCCGGTCCCCGCGCTCGCATGCAATTGCTCGGTTTGCCGGATGACCGGGTTCGTTCACGTGATGGTGCCGCATGACGAGCTCGAGCTGGTCACCGGCCGCGATGCGCTTGCGAGCTATCGCTTCGGAACGGGCACTGCGGAG
This sequence comes from Bacillota bacterium, assembly GCA_050261135.1. Lineage (GTDB taxonomy): Bacteria > Pseudomonadota > Alphaproteobacteria > Sphingomonadales > Sphingomonadaceae > Sphingomicrobium. The sequence goes on along the minus strand of JBLNCZ010000027.1, from coordinate 642,419 downwards.
CATCTCTTCTGCCGGTATTGCGGCGTTAAGAGCTTCTATCAGCCGCGCTCCCACCCGGACGCGTGGAGCGTGAACGCCAATTGCCTCGACGAGCCGCTCGAGCTCGCAATCGAGCAGTTCGACGGCGCCAATTGGGAGCAGGCGAAGGCGAATCTCGACGCGCCGCGGTAGCGCCGTTACGGCGGCCCGATGCACTGCCCGCTGCGCCTGACGATCGACCGCGCTGCCATCCAGGCGAACTGGCGCTGGCTCCAGGACCATGCAGGCGTGCCTGCCGGAGCGGCCGTAAAGGCCGACGGCTACGGCCTCGGCGCGCGCGGGACGGTCGATGCCTTGCTCGAGGCGGGGTGCCGCGACTTCTTCGTGTCGACCTGGTTCGAGGCGGAGCAGCTGGGCGACTTGCCCGCAACGGCGAGCCTCGTCGTGCTCCACGGGGTCGGCGAAGAGGATGCAGAGGCAGCGGTGAAATCCGCAGCGCGGCCGTGCCTCAACTCGGCCGAGCAGGTGGGCCGGTGGAAGAGCATCGCTCCCGGGCGGCCTTGCGACGTGATGATCGACACGGGCATGAACCGCCTTGGGATCAGGCCGACGGAGATCGACAGCCTCGACGGCCTCAACATCGACACGCTCCACAGCCACTTGGCCTGCGCCGACGAGGACAGCGCGATGAACGTCATGCAGCTGGAGCGCTTTCGCGCGGTGGCCTCGGTCGTTCCGGCCCGGCGCTACAGCATGGCGAACAGCGCGGGCATCTGCCTGGGCCGCGACTACAGCTTCGATCTCGTTCGGCCGGGCCTTTCGCTCTACGGCGGCGTCCAGCGGCCGGAAGCCGAGGGGAAGATCCGCCAGGTCGCGCGCGTCGAGGCGCAGATCGTGCAGCGGCGGCTGATCCCGGCTGGAGAGACGTGCGGTTATGGCGCGACCTTCCACGCCGAGGAGGACACGGAGGCCGCGATCCTCAACATCGGCTATGCCGACGGCTATCTCCGCGGCTTCTCGTCGCGCGGCTCCGCCTTCGCCGGAGAATATGCGCTGCCGGTCCTGGGGCGGGTGTCGATGGATCTGATCGCCCTCGGCGTGAATGCCGCGCCGGAGCTCAGGGAAGGCGAGTGGGTCGAGCTTGACTACGACCTCCAGAACGCTTCGAGGCAGTCCGGACTTTCGCAGTACGAGCTTTTGACGACGCTCGGCTCGCGCTTCGAGCGGCGCTGGATCTAGCGCGCTCCTCCGGGGGAGGAGTCTTGGGCTTGTAGCGGCAGAGGTCGATCACCGGGCAGTGCCAGCACTCGGGAAGCCGCGCCTTGCACACGTAGCGGCCATGCAGGATCAGCCAGTGATGAGCATCGCGGCGGAACGGCTGCGGGACGATCCTGTCGAGCTTGGCTTCCACTTCATCGACGTCCTTGCCGGGCGCGAGGCCGGTCCGGTTGCAGACGCGGAAGACGTGGGTGTCGACCGCGAAAGTCTCTTCGCCCCAAGCGGTGTTCAGGACCACGTTCGCGGTCTTGCGGCCGACGCCGGGCAGGGACTGGAGCTCTTCGCGCGTGCGCGGGACCTCGCCCCCGAACCGCTCGATGAGCGCCTGGCTGAGCGCGATCACGTTCTTCGCCTTGGTGTTGAACAGGCCGATCGTCTTGATCGCGTCGCGGAGCGCGTCTTCCCCGAGGTCAAGCATCTGGCGGGGGTTCTTGATGCGGGCGAAGAGGGGACGGCAGGCGATGTTGACGCTGGCGTCCGTCGCCTGCGCCGAAAGGACCACCGCGACGAGCAGCGTGAAGGGGTTGGTATATTCGAGCTCGGTCGTCGGCGCGGGGTTCGCCTCGGCCAGGCGGCGGAAGAATTCGAACACCTGGTCGCGCGTCATTTGAGCGCGTCCAGTGCCGAGCCGAGGCGGTCGAGCGCTTGCTCGAAATCGGCAGTCGGAAGGCCGAAGCCGACGCGGAAATGCTCGCGCATCTCGAACCAGCGGCCCGGCACAACGGCGGCATCGTAGCGCTCCCGAAGCAGCGCATCGAGCCGGTCGGTATCCCCGCCTCTCCAGCGCGGGAATGCCGTGATTCCATATCGGGCGGGCATGCAGTCGAGGTCGTCGCGCGATTGAGCGAAGGCGTTCCATAGCTCCCGATTGCGCGCGAGCAGCGCCGGATTGTCGCCGATCACCTCTTCGATGTGCTCGAAGGCAATGCAGGCGAGCCGCTCGGCGGGATGCGCCTGGTTGACGCCGAACAGGTCGTTGAGGCGCCACATGCGCTCGGCAAGCTCGGCTTTGGCAAGGATCCAGCCGCAGCGAAGTCCGCTGAGGCCGTACACCTTCGTCAGGCTGTTGGTGCAGACGAACTCGGGCCCGAGGCGCGCGGCGGTGCGGCCGGGTGGCACGGCGGAGTCGAGATAGACCTCGTCGACCAGCACTCGGGTGCCCGCCTCGGAGGCGAGCTGTCCCAGGGCGCGAATTTCCTCTTCGGTAGCCAGCGCGCTGCTCGGGTTGTGGAGGTTCGTGATCACGATCAGCTTCGTCCGGTCCGACATCCGGTCGCGCACCTGGCCGGGGTCGAGCCGGAATCCTTCCGCCGGGTTGCGCTCGAACCTGCGGATGTCGGCGCCGAGGAAGCTCGCCGCGCCGACGAGCAGCTCGTAGGCGGGATGCTCGATCAGCACTTCGTCGCCGGGGGAGATGAGCGCCGCCATGGCGAGGAAGTTGGCCATGGAGGTGCCGTCGGCCGTGACGACCTGATCGACGGACACGCGATAACGGCGTGCGATCGCCTCGCGGAGCGGCCGGTAGCGCGGGTGGCTTGCGCCATCGAGATCGAGATCGGCAATCCGGACCGGCAGCGAGTCCATGCGGAAATGCGGGACTTCGCTCATCGTCAGCGGGTAGCGCACGGGCGGCTTGAACTTCGCCCAGTGCATATAGTCCGACTGCATCGTCCTCATGCGGCGGCCCTGCGTTTCCGGCTTTGCCAGAACAGGCACGCGGGCACGCCCGCGGCGAGGATTGCGTAGCCGATGGCAGCGTTCACCGGATTGTTGGCGACCGTCGCGGCAACGACGGCCCAACAGGCGAGCACGAAGAAGCCTGACGTGAACGGATGGCCCGGCGCCTTGAACGGTACCTGCTGATCGGGATTGCGACGGCGAAAGACGAACAGCGCAGCGCCGGTCAGGCCGAAGAAGATGAAATCGACCGAAACGACATAATTGAGGATCTGCCCGAAGGTGCCGGAGAGGGCAATCACGGCGGCGGCGACCCCCTGAAGTGCAATCGCGACCACGGGCACTCGGGTGGTGGCGCTGACCTTGGCGACGCTGCGGAAGAACAGCCCGTCCTCCGCCATAGCGAAATAGACTCGCGGCGCGGTCAGCATGCCCTGGCTCAGGAAACCGAGGGTCGAGATGGCGATCCCGACGGCGATGAACGCGGCGCCCTTGCCGCCCAGAGCAAGCCGCATCACGTCTGTGGCCGGCGTCCTGGATGCCGCGAGAGCGGCTGGGCCGAGCGCGTGCTCGCAGACGAAGGCGACGGCGGTGTAGAGGAGGACGACGCCGGCGACGCCGAGCAGCAGGCCGCGTGCGAGGTCCCGCCGCGGATCGCGCATCTCCCCGGCGACGAAGCTCGAGGTCTGCCAGCCGCCATAGGAGAACATCACCGGAGTCATGGCCGCGCCGATCGCGGCGACGAGCGGCAGCGAAGATGGAGCTGCCGTGTGCTGTGGAGCGGCGGCGGCCGGCGCAAGCATGAGCCCCGCCCCGACCAGGACGGCGATTGCAAGGATCTTCAGCAGCATGAGCCCGCTCTGCACGTTGCTGCCGGAGCGGACGCCGAGGCAGTTGATCAGCGTCAGCAGCGCGAGCACCGATACGGCAATGACGTTCTCCGACACTGGGAGCTTGACCAAATCGGCGAAATAGCGGGCGAAGGTGATCGCCACCGCCGCCATGCCGCCCGACTGAATGACCAGCAGCAGCGCCCAGCCGTAGAGGAAGGCGGGCATCGGCCCGTATGCGTCGCGCAGATAGGCATATTGTCCGCCGACTTCGGGCCGTCGCGCGGCAAGCTCGGCGTAGACGAAGGAGGCGAACAGAGCGACGATTCCGCCGAGCACCCAGACGCCGACGATGAGCAATGGGGTGGTCACGTGGCGCGCGACTTCGGCGGGCGTGACGAAGATGCCGGACCCGATGATGCCGCCCATGACGAGCATTGTCGCATCGAACAGTCCGAGGCGGCGGGAGAGGCCGTGAGAACTGGTGTCAGGCGCGCTCACAAGGAGCCGATGACGTCACGCATCGAGTAAAGGCCGGCGGGCTTGCCGACGAGAAAGCGGGCGCCGGCAAGGGCGCCGCGGGCGAAGATCATCCGGCTTTCGGCGCGGTGGCCAAGCACGAGCCGCTCTTCGGGGCCGAGGAAAATTACGTCGTGCTCACCCGCGACCGTGCCGCCGCGCAGCGAGGCGAAGCCGATCGCGCCGGGCGCGCGCTTGAGGCCCGTGCCGTCGCGGCCGCGTTCGGCGGTGAGCGGCGTGCCGCGCCCGCTGGCTGCGGCTTCGCCGAGCAGAAGCGCCGTGCCGGACGGCGCGTCCGCCTTCATGCGGTGGTGGGTCTCGCTGACCTCGATGTCCCACTCGGGCCCGAGCACGCGCGCCGCCCGCTCCACCAGCTCCGCGAGCAAGGCGATGCCCAGCGACGTATTTGCAGCCCTCAGCACGGGAACCTGCCTCGAAGCCTCGGCGATTTGCGCATCGGCGCGCTCGTCGAGCCCGGTAGTGCCGATCAGGACCGGCACGCCGCCCGAAATCGCGCGGTCGAGGCTGGCCTGGAGCGCTGCCGGCGCCGAAAAATCGACGAGCACGTCGCCGTGGTCCTGATCGAGCGAGAAGCCGGGATTCTCCGCGACCGCCGCCGCAATCGCCCGGCCCATTCGCCCGTTCGGCGCAAAAAGGCTGATGCGGATCGGCTGGTCGGCGGTGCGCATGGCCGCTGGATTAGCGAAGCCGCTCCTGCAGCGCCAGCGCGGCAGCAGGCGCCCGAACCTTCGCTCCGTTGATCATGAAGATGTAGGCGTCGCGGCCTGCCTTGCGCCACTTGCGGGCCTTCGCCGCGAAGCGGTCGAGCGCTTTCTCGTCATAGCCGGTGGCGACCTCGTCGCTCATGCGCTGGAGGCGCGCGTAGGCGAAGTCGGCAGTCTCCGCCTCGATCAGCGGATATTCGTCCGAATCCTCGAACACGACCGCGATGTTGCGATCGCGGCAGAGGCGGAAGAACTTCTCGTCGCGAAAGCTCTCGTCGCGCGGCTCGATCGCGTGCCTCAGCTCGACGCCGTCGAGCTTCTCCGGAAGCAGCTTGAAGAAGCCGGCAATATCGTCCGTGTCGAATTTCCTGCGTGGCAGGAACTGCCAGAGGATCGGCCCGAGCTTCGGGCCGAGCGCGGTGAAGCCTTGGGCGAAGAATTTGGACAAGCCTTCCGCGCCTTCGGCCAGCTTCGACCGCGACACGCAGTAGCGGGCGCCCTTGATGCTGAACTGGAAGCCGTCCGGAACGGCCTTTTCCCACGCCTGCCAGCTCTTCGGCTTCTGGCGCCCGTAGAAGGTCGAGTTGATCTCGATCGCGCCGAGGCGGCTTGCCGCATATTCGAGCTCTTTCGAGTGGGGCAGTTTGTCGGGATAGAAGCTTCCGCGCCACGGCTCGTACGTCCAGCCGCCGATGCCGACACGGATTTGCGCTTCGCTCATGGCTCCGCCCCTCTATGCTCGTGGCATGGACCTTCGCAACATCGTGATCCTGACGGGCGCCGGCATTTCTGCCGAAAGCGGACTTGCGACCTTCCGCGGAGCGGACGGACTGTGGGAGGGACATCGGGTCGAGGACGTGGCGACGCCGGAAGCTTTCGTGCGCGATCCGGCACTGGTGCATGCCTTTTACGACGCGCGCCGCGCAAAGCTCGGAACGGTCGAGCCGAACGCCGCGCACAAGGCGCTGGCGCGGCTCGACGCGGAGTGGCCAGGCGAGCTTCTGCTGGTCACGCAGAATGTCGACGACCTGCACGAGCGGGCGGGGTCGAAGCGGCTGATCCACATGCACGGGGAGCTGACAAAGGGCTGGTGCCTGCGCTGCAACGGCCGGTTCGAATGGACGGGCCCGATGGGCGAGGGCGCGGAATGCCCCGGCTGCGGCACAAGCGGCATGGTCCGCCCGGACATCGTCTGGTTCGGCGAGATGCCTTACGAGATGGAACGCATCGACGAGGCGCTGCAGCGCTGCGACCTCTTCGTGTCGATCGGGACTTCGGGCGCGGTCTATCCCGCGGCGGGGTTCGTCCAGACGGCGCGCTGCTGCGGTGCGCGCACGCTGGAGATCAATCTCGAGCCGGGCCTCGGAAGCATGATGTTCGATGAAAGCCGCATCGGCACGGCCGGGGAGCTGGTGCCGCAGTGGGTGGAGGAAGTGCTTGGCTAGGCGTCAGGATTCTCACGTTCGGCAAGCGTCTTTGATTGGTCAAAGAGTGCCAGGAATTCGAAACGTCGATCCTCATTGCTGATATCGACAATTACGGCGTTCCTCAGCTCGACATCGTCATAGCTAAAGTTCGCTGTGAACTGCGCCTGCCAGAAGACATCTTCGAGAGTCTGGTTCTCATGCCAAGTTGTCATCACGAACTTGGAATCGTCATCCTCGTAATTGCGGGCTTCCATGTCAGCCCAATCGACTGAGTCGTTCCAGCTGCTGCAGTTCGGGCCCCAAGCCAACATATACCTGCAACCGCTCTCCACGAGCCACCGGCTGACCCCGTTTTGCCAATCCCTCGAATAATCGGATTCGAGGACAACGACTGCCTTGAACGGAGCAAGCTGAGTAATGTCGGGAAATGCGTCGCCGGGCGCCAGCCGTACGTAGTGGGGAATGGTTTCCATCAATCAGACCACTCGAGCCCCATCTCGCGATAGAGCGAGCGGTCCTCGTCCCAGCGGGGATTGACCTTCACGTGCAGGAACAGGTGGACCGGGCGGCCGAGGTGCTGCGTGATCTCGGCGCGGGCGGCGGCGCCGATGCTCTTGAGGCGCCGTCCGCCCTTGCCGATGACGATGGCTTTCTGGCTGTCGCGCTCGACGAGGATCTGCTGGTTGATCACGGTCGAGCCGTCCGGCCGGTCTTCCCAGCTCTCGGTCTCGACCGCGGTTGCATAGGGGAGCTCCTGGTGAAGCTGGTTCACGATCTGCTCGCGCGTCAGCTCGGCCGCGATCATGCGGTCGGTCGCGTCGGAAACTTCGTCTTCGGGGTAGAGCCACGGGCCCTCCGGCATCGCTTGCGCGAGCGCCTGCTTGAGGTCCGGGACGCCGTCGCCTTGAGACGCGCTGATCATGAACACCTTGTCCGGATCGAGACGGGCGGTGAGATCCGCGGACAGGCCGAGGAGCGCGCCCTTGTTGACCAGGTCGACCTTGTTGAGCGCGATGAAGAGCGGCTGATTGCGCTCCCGAAGCGAATCGACGATCCGTTCGACATCTTCCCTGAGTTCGGCGGCTGCGTCGATCACGAGCAGCACGAGGTCGGCGTCCTGCGCGCCGGTCCACGCAGCCGCGACCATCGCCCTGTCGAGGCGGCGTTTGGGCTCGAAGATGCCGGGCGTGTCGACGAGCAGGATCTGCGCGCTTCCCTCGATCGCAATTCCCATGAGGCGCGCGCGGGTGGTCTGCGGCTTGCCGCTGACGATCGCGACCTTCTGCCCGACCAGCGCGTTGACCAGCGTCGACTTGCCTGCGTTGGGTGCGCCGATCACCGCTGCGAAGCCGGCGCGCGTTCCGCTATCGCTCATTGCACCTGTTTCAACAGCGCCGCAGCCGCTTCGGTTTCCGCCTCCTGCTTGCTGGCGCCCTCCGCCGTCGCTTCGCCGAGGCCGGGCACGGAAACGCGGATGGTGAACTTCGGCGCGTGATGCGCGCCGGTGCGGCCGAGGACTTCATAGACGGGCGGCTTGCATTCGCGCGCGGCGGCGAGCTCCTGCAAGGCAGACTTCGGGTGCTGCGGCGCCTTGCGCTGCTCGGTGAGGTGCGGCCCCCAGATGCGGGCGACGAACCGCTCCGCGGCTTCGAGGCCGCCGTCGATCACCAGCGCTCCGATAAGCGCCTCGACGACGTCACCGATGACATTGTCGCTCTCGGTCGCCCGGTCCTCGCGCGCCTGCTTGCCGAGGCGGACGAGCGAGGGAATGCCGAGCTCGCGGCCGATCTCGGCGCAGGTCTCGCGCGCGACGAGCACGTTGTAGCGGCGCGAGAGATAGCCTTCCGGCTCGCTTGGATGGCGGTCGTAAAGCGAGCGGGCGATCACGTGGCCGAGCACGCGGTCGCCGAGGAACTCGAGCCGCTCATAATCCTCGCCGATACCGAGGCTCTTGTGGCTGAGCGCAAGCTCGAAGAGGCGCAGGTCCTTCGGGTCATGGCCGAGCTTGTCGCGGACGAAGCGGGTGAGATCCTCCTTCACTCCGCGTCGCCCGTATAGCCGTTGCCGATCCGCGTCGGCCGGAGCGCGGTGAACCAGGTCCAGGGCTTGAAGTAGGAGGAGCTTCCGTCGGTCGACCAGAAGGTGACGAGGGCCCGGCCGATGAGATGGTCGACCGGCACCATGCCGACGCCGCCCTCGTAGCCGGGGAAGCGGCTATCGAGGCTGTCGTCTCGGTTGTCGCCCATCAGGAAGACATGGCCGGCGGGTACGCGCACAGGCCCGAAATCGTCGGCGGGGCCGTTGGGTACCTGGTCGAGCACTGTGTAGCTCGGCCCGCCGGGCAAGGTTTCGCGATAGGCGGGGAAGCGGCAATAGGCTTGCCCGTTCAGCTCCACGACCTGCGGCGTTGCGGGGGGAACGACCTTGCACGGCGTGTTGGCGCTGAGCGGAAGCGCATAGGGCGGGAGTTCCTGTTCCGGCAGCGGGCGGCCGTTGAGGATGACGCGCCCGCCGCGCAGCTGGATGGTGTCGCCGGGCAGGCCGATCACGCGCTTGATCAGGTCCTCGCCCTCCGTCGGGTGACGGAAGACGACCACATCCCCTCTATGCGGCAGGTGGGACAGCAGGCGCCCGCTGAACGAAGGGAAGCCGAACGGGAAGCTGTATTGCGAATAGCCGTAGGGCCATTTCGCGACCAGCAGGTAATCGCCGATGTAGAGCGTCGGCAGCATCGAGCCGGAGGGGATGTTGAAGGGCTGCACGATGAAGCTCCTCAGCCCCCAGGCGAGGAGGAAGAGCGTGATGAAGAAGCGGGCGAGGCTCCACGCGCTCTCCTGCTTTTCCGGCTGTGAGGCGCCGCGGCGGGTCTTCGAGGAGCGCATTCGTGCCGCTGTTTGGCGTGCCGTGGCGCTGCGTCAAGCGCGGGGTGGCATTTAGCCGTCGCGCCATTATGTGCCGGCCATGGCCGAACCAGAGCAGCCGCAGCCCCGAAAGACGCTCGAGGAGCTCTTCAAAGCCGAACCGGATCGCCTCAGCCGCTTCACCTTCGAGGTTGCCGGCATCTATTTCGACTGGTCGAAAACGCACCTCGATGGCGCGGCGGTGGAGCGCTTCGTCGAGCGGGCGGAAAGAATGGCCTTCGGACGCGCGCGCGACGCGCTGTTCGCCGGCGAGGTGGTCAATCCCAGCGAGGGCAGGCCGGCAACCCATGTCGCCGAACGCGGCAGCGGTTCGCCCGAGGAGGTCGATCTTGCGACTGCCCGGCGCCAGCGGATGCGGGCGCTCGTCGATGCCATCGAAGCAGGCGCGTTCGGGCAGCTCACCGGAATCCTCCACATCGGCATTGGCGGATCGCTGCTCGGCCCGGCGCTGCTCGTCGATGCGCTCGGGCGCAGCGCGTCGAACCTGAGCGTGCGCTTCTTGTCCAACATCGACGGCGCGGCGTTTGATGACGCGGTCAAGCCGCTCGACCCGGCGACGACGTTGGTGGTGGTCGCATCCAAGACCTTCTCGACGCTCGAGACGCTTACCAATCTCGATGCGGCTCGGGCCTGGCTCCGCGATGCCAGTGTCGACGATCCCGATGGACGGCTGATCGCCGTCACCGCGAAGCCGGAAGCGGCGCTGGCGCAGGGGATCGATGAAAGCCGCATCCTGCAGTTCGGGGAAGGCGTCGGCGGCCGCTACTCGCTGTGGAGCTCGGTCGGGCTCAGCGCCGCGCTCGCGCTGGGCTGGGATGCGTTCGAGGCGCTGCTCGAAGGCGCCGCCGAGATGGACCGGCACTTTCGGTTCGCCGAGCCGCGCGAGAACGTGGCCCTGATCGCCGCCTTCGCGGACCGACTCTATGTCGAGCGGTTCGGCTGCCAGACGCGCGGCGTCTTTGCCTATGACGAGCGCTTGAGGCTCTTGCCCTTCTACCTCCAGCAGCTGGAGATGGAATCGAACGGCAAGTCGGTCACGAAGGAGGGCGAGCCGGTCGAATGGCCGACCGCGCCGGTGACATGGGGAGGGACGGGCACGGACGCGCAGCATGCGGTGTTCCAGCTGCTTCACCAGGGGACGCTGGTCGCTCCGGTGGAGTTCGTCGCGGTCACCGAAGCCGATGACGAGCAGGATCCGGAGCATCACCGGCTGCTGCTGCTGAATGCGTTCGCGCAGGCGGCGGCGCTGATGAGCGGGCGCTCGAGCGACGATCCGCAGCGCAGCTATCCCGGCAACCGGCCGAGCACGACACTGCTGCTCAACCGCCTCGACGCGCGGACGCTCGGAGCGCTTATCGCCTTCTACGAGCATCGCACGTTCGCCAACGCCGTGCTCCTCGGAATCAACCCGTTCGACCAGTTCGGCGTCGAGCTCGGGAAGGAGATCGCGCGCCAGCTGTCGCAGGCCGGCGACGAGGCTTCGGTCGATGCGTCCACTCGTGCGCTCATGGAAAGGGCAGGCGTCTGATGGCCGACTTCGACCTGTTCGTCATCGGTGCCGGATCGGGCGGGGTTCGCGCATCGCGCGTGGCAGCTTCGTTCGGCGCGCGCGTGGCGATCGCCGAGGAGCATAAGGTCGGCGGCACCTGCGTGATCCGCGGCTGCGTCCCCAAGAAGCTTCTCGTCTATGGCGCGCATTTCGCCGAGGACCTCGACGATGCAGCCATGTTCGGGTGGAACGTGCCGAAGAAGAGCTTCGACTGGCCCGTGCTGCGCGACAACGTGCTGTCCGAAGTGGAGCGGCTTGAGGCCGCCTATACGGAGACGCTGACCAACCATGACGTCAAGATCTTCCACGAGCGGGCGACGCTGACCGGCCCCAACGCGGTGAAGCTCGCGAGCGGCAAGGAAGTGACCGCCGACAAGATCCTGATCGCCACCGGCGCGCGCCCGGTCATGCCCGCGATCGACGGGATCGAACATGCGATCAGCTCGAACGAGGTGTTCCACCTCGAAGAGTTGCCGAAACGGATCGTGATCGCGGGCGGCGGCTATATCGCCAACGAATTCGCCGGCATCTTCAAGCAGTTCGGAACCCAGGTCACGCTGGTCAACCGAACCGACGTGATCCTCCGCCACTACGACCAGCAGATCGTCGACCGCCTGATCCAGATCTCGCTGCGCAAGGGGATCGATTTCAAGTTCAACGCGACCATCGACCGCGTCGAGCGCCGCGACGACGGCTCGCTGCACATCTGCATGTCGGGCTGCGACGACATCGAAGCGGACCAGCTGCTGTTCGCGACCGGCCGGAAACCGAACACCGAAGGGCTCGGCCTCGAGCAAGTCGGCGTGGAGCTCGGCGAGAAGGGGCGGGTCAAGGTCGACGAGGACAACCGGAGCTCGGTGCCCTCCATCTTCGCCGTCGGCGACGTGACCGACCGAGTCCAGCTCACTCCCGTCGCGATCCGCGAGGGCCAGGCCTTCGCCGACACCTTCTTCGGCAACAAGCCGCACCGCGTCGATTACGGCTGCATCCCCTCGGCGGTATTCAGTCATCCGCCGCTCGCCGGCGTCGGCCTCACCGAAGGCGCGGCGCGCAACAAGCTCGGCGCGATCAAGACCTACACGTCCGACTTCCGGGCGATGAAGAACGTGCTCGCCGGGCGCAACGAGCGCTCGCTCTACAAGCTGGTGGTGGACGAGGGCACGGACGAGATCGTCGGCATCCACATGATCGGCCCCGACGCGCCGGAAATCCTGCAGGCGGCGGCAGTGGCGGTGAAGGCGAAGCTCAAGAAGCGCGACTTCGACCAGACCGTTGCGCTTCATCCGACCATGGCCGAAGAGCTGGTGCTGATGCGCTAGTCGCGGGGGAATAATTGCAGGACGCAATCATCATCGGCGCGGGCCATAACGGGCTCACCTGCGCTTACTATCTCGCAAAGCGGGGGCTGAAGGCCACCGTCCTCGAAGCCGCCGCGAACGTCGGCGGCGCGGCCGTCACCGACGAGTTCCTGCCGGGCTTCCGCAACTCGGCGGCGAGCTACACCGTCAGCCTGCTCCAGCCCAAGGTCATCCGCGACATGGAGCTTGAGCGGCACGGGCTGAAGGTCGTGCTTCGCAAGACCGACAACTTCCTTCCGGGAAATGGCGACTATCTGCTCGCGGGCCGGAACGGCCTCACGCGCAAGGAGATCGGGCGCCATCACAAAGCCGACGCCGAGGCCTACGACCGCTACATCGCCGAGCTCGAGACGGTCGTCCGGCTGCTCAAGAAGTGGCTGCTGCGCGCACCGCCGAATGTAGGGCGGAAGGTCAGCGCGATTCCGAAGCTGCTCAGCCTCGGGCGCGACATGGCGGGGCTGTCGCTCGCGGAGACGCGGATCGTGCACGATTTCGCGATGCGCAGCGCGGCAGAGATCCTCGACCGCCACTTCGAGGGCGAGCTCACCAAGGCGCTGTTCGGCTTCGACGGAGTGGTCGGCAATTTCGCTTCGCCGCAATCTCCGGGCACGGCCTATGTTCTGCTCCACCACCTGTTCGGCGAAGCGGCCGGGGTGCCCGGCGCATGGGGTCATGCCGTCGGCGGCATGGGATCGATCACGCAGGCAATGGCGCGCGCCTGCCGCGAGGCGGGAGTCGACATCCTCCTCAACACGCCGGTCGAGGAGCTGATCGTCGACGGCGGCCGCGCCGGCGGCGTTGTTGCAGGCGGCAAAGCTTGGCGCGCGAAAACTGTTGTCGCGGGTGTGAACCCCAAGCTGCTCTTCGACCGGCTGATGCCGAGGGGGGCGGTGGACGCTGACGTTGCGGCGCGGATGCACGGCTGGAAGTGCGAAAGCGCAACCTTCCGCATGAACGTCGCTTTGTCGGAACTGCCCAAGTTCACGGTGCTTCCGAAGAAAGGCAATCACCTGACCGCGGGCATCATCATGGCGCCGAGCTTGGACTACATGCACCGCGCCTGGCTCGATGCCGCGGCGAACGGCTGGGCGAAGCAGCCGATCATGGAGATGCTGATCCCGTCGACGCTGGACTCGAGCCTCGCGCCCAAGGGCAAGCATGTGGCGAGCCTGTTCTGCCAGCACTTCCGCTTCGATCTCGGGGAAGGACGCAGCTGGGACAAGGAACGCGAGAAAGCGGCCGACCAGATCATCGCGACCGTGGACGCGCACGCGCCCGGCTTCGCCAGGTCCGTGATCGGCCGGCAGATCCATTCGCCGCTCGACCTTGAACGGCGCTTCGGCCTGATCGGCGGCGATATCTTCCACGGGAAGATGGGTCTGGACCAGCTGTTCAGCGCCCGGCCGATGATCGGCGCCGCGGATTATCGGATGCCGCTGAAGGGCCTCTACCTGTGCGGCTCGGGCGCGCACCCGGGCGGCGGAGTCACGGGTGCGCCGGGCCACAACGCCGCCCATGCGGTGCTGTCGGACCGCCGCTTGTGGAACAGGCGCCGGCATTGAAGCCGCTCGAGGGAATCAAGGTGTTGGACCTCAGCCGCGTGCTTGCCGGGCCGTGGTGCACGCAACTGCTTGCCGACCTTGGCGCCGAGGTGACGAAGGTGGAGCGGCCGGGCGCCGGCGACGACACGCGACACTGGGGCCCGCCCTGGCACGGCGAAGGCGACGATCGCGTCGCCGCCTATTTCCTCAGCTGCAACCGCGGCAAGAAGTCGGCTGCGATTGACTTCGCTCGGCCCGAAGGCGCCGCAATCGTGCGCAAGATGGCGGAGCAGGCGGACGTCGTCATCGAGAATTTCAAGGTCGGAGGACTTGAGAAGTTCGCGCTCGACGCGGCGTCCCTGCGGGAGACCAATCCGCGGCTCGTCTACGCCTCCATCACCGGCTTCGGGCAGGAAGGCCCTTACGCGAATCGCGCCGGATACGATTACATCATCCAGGGCATGGGCGGGCTGATGAGCATCACCGGCCTTCCGGACGGCGTGCCCGGCGGCGGACCGATGCGGGTCGGCGTCGCCGTCGTCGACCTGTTCACCGGCCTCTACACCTGCGTCGCGATCCTCTCCGCTCTCTACCGCCGCGAGAAGACAGGCGAGGGGGCGCACATCGACATGGCGCTGTTCGACACGCAGCTGGCGATGCTGGCGAACCAGGCGTCGAACGCGCTCGTCTCCAGCAGAGACCCGCCGCGGCAGGGCAATACGCACCCGAACATCGTCCCCTACCAACCGTTCGACGCCGCCGATCAGCCGATCATCATCGCCGTCGGCAACGAGCGCCAGTTTGCGCGGCTCGCCGAAATCTGCGGCCACCCGGAATGGACGAGCGACGAACGCTTCGCCTCCAATGCCGCACGCGTCGCGCATCGCGACGAGATGGTTCGCCTGGTCAGCGAAGCCATTGCGCAGAAGCCCGCTGCAGAATGGCTCGAGCAGCTCGAGGCTGCCGGCATCCCGGCGGGGCCGATCAACCGCATCGGCCAGGCGCTCGGCGACGTCCAGGCCCAGCACCGGCAGATGGTGCGCACGGTCGCGGGAATGCCGCTGGTCGGCTCGCCGGTCAGGTTCGACGGTGCGCGGGCCGACTCCGACCTGCCGCCGCCGCGGCTCGGCGAGCATACGGACGAGGTGCTGGCGAGCCTCGGGGTCGGGCCGGACGAAGCGGCCCGGCTCAGGTCCGAGGGCGTAATCGGCTAGTCTATTTGCCGACCGTCTTGGTCGCGCTCTGGACCAGCAGGTCGAGCTGCTTCTGGCAGCCGTGCGCGATCAGCACCTGGGCCGCGCCGACGAGGTCGTCAGTCGGCAGCGAATTGACCGTGATGACGTCGAGCTTGCTCGAATCCCCGCCGTCCGGCCACTCGACCTGATATTCGGTGCCGCTGGTGATCGGCAGGTCGGCGGGCCAGGGAGCGAGCGCTTTGCCCGCCGGCCAGCTGAGCTCGCGCGACCGCCCGTCGGAAGCGCGGACGGTCACCGTCACGGGCGCATCGCTGTCCGGCCGCCACGCCTGCACCGCCGAAGCGTTGCTGACGCAGACCTTGCCGCTCTGGCTGACGTCGATGTCCCACACGCTCGGGTTGTGCGCGACTTCCGCGGCACGAAGCGCGCCGAAGCGGCCGCGCTGGCCCGCAGCGGAGGCGAGGCTGACCTGCCCGGCATCGAAATTGCCCGGACCACGCAGCGTCTGCGCAGCGCTGGGCCCGAGGACCGTCACCACGTCGCCGCCCTGAAGCGTGATTTTCGCGCTCGGAGGAAGCGTCTTCCCGGGCGGATAGGCCTTGGCGGATGGGCCAAGCGACTTCACCACCACCACGTTCGCAAGCGCCGCGGTCGATCCGAGGGCGAACGCCATTGCTGCGCCCCACAGCATTGCCTTACGACCCATCTTCAAGCTCCCTCGTCCAAAATCGCCAAGTAAATTGCCCCCGCGCCTTTCGGCAGCGGCGAGTCGAACCCAGGTGCAGCTTTGCGAGCTAGTTATGCCTGCGTTTGGGTGCGGTCAATTAAGGCGCATCAAATTCGCCCAATCTCAGGCGGTTCGCGGCGCACGCTTGCGGTTCGCCGTGGCGCCGAGGATCGACTCCAGCGCTTCGATCCGGCGCGCATTTTCGGCGATGAGCCCGGCGACTTCGGCTTCGCGCGCCTCGCGCTTGATCACCGTGCGGACGGCGCGGGCGATCTCCTCCGACACTTCGGCAAGGGCGGTCTGCTCCTGCCGGCTGGGGATCGAGCCGTCAGGGCGGGGGCCGACGAGCATGTAGCCGATCGGCTCCTCGCGGTCGGAGCTCGGAACCAGCTGGACGCGGATCGGGAAGACCCGGTCCGAAGCCTCGCAAATGTCGCTCTTGTAATCCTGGGCGAACACCGAATTGCGCCAGTTCTCGACTTCTTCGACGGTGAGTCCACGAACGCTGAGCACCGCACCGTTGACGATCATGGCAGCGCGCACCGAGCGGACGCCGCGGTCGACCTGGGCGAGGATCTCGTCGAGCATTTCTGTCAACGATGCAGTCTCACGCAGGTCGCGCATGCTCTGCGGCAGGTCGTTGCGGAGCAGGAAGAGATTCTTCTGGAACCTCTTTTCCGACCAGCGCTGCACGCGCTCCTGGATCGGGTTGACCATGATCGTCGCGAGCGCGGCGGCGAAGATGATCGGCCCTTCATTGTTGGTATTGCCCGAATAATTGTAGACGATCTGCTTCAAGGCGTCCCCGGCAGCCGCGAAGATCGCGGCGACGCCGAGGGTGATCACGGCGAAATTGACCGAGCGGCCGATGACGATCTCGGCATCGTAGAGGCGGTAGCGGAGCAGGGCGACGAGGAGCCCGAGCTGGAGCAGAAGCGCGGCAAGGGCGAAGCTGATCCCGGCGGCCATTTCGACCAGCAGCTGGTGCCCGAAGCTGTCGGTGGACCATTTGAGATAGTCGCAGATGATCGAGATGCAGCGCAGCACGGCATAGGCGCTGATCCCGAAGAGCGCCCAGCGGATCTGCTGCCGCTGCTCGCTCGACGGCGTCTGCCGCAGCCGCCGGACCATCGACAGGACGCCGACGATCATGAAGGCGATGAAATAGCTCTGGTAGACTTGGCCCTGGAAGAACATCAGGAGCGGCAGGCACGCAATCAGCCCGACCACGCGCCACGACAGGTTGCCGTGCGGGAACAGCAGGATTCCCGTGAGCATCAGCACGTTGCCGAGATCGTAGATGGCGACGTTGACGGAGCGCGGAATCCCCATCGTCGCGAGGAACACCGACGAGGGCTGCTCGGCGCCGATGTTGAGCAGCACCGCAAGCGACAGGAGCGAACTCACCACGTCGCGCGAATTGCGGCGGTGGAGCAGCCACGCGGCCCACAGGAGGAACGGGTAGAAGAGGACCTGCAGCAGGTCGATGAAGCTCAGCAGCTTGGGCGAAATGCCGAGCGCCTTCGCCCCGGAGTCGATGTGCTGCTCGCCGGTGGTGACGGTGACGTCGCGCACGGTTCCGTCGGGGTCGCGAACGGTGAGCGGAACGTCGGAATTGTCGGTTCCGAAGAGCAGGTTGCCCATCGCGATATAGGCGGGATCGTTCGCGTGCTCGGCGAGCGCTTCTTCGTTGACGGGCATCGTCTTCGGCAGCGGCAGGCCGTAGATTGCGACGATGTGGTCGCCCGGCACGATGCCGGCCTTGCGCGCATCCGGCCCGACGGTGAAGCGCACCAGCGTGGCGTCGCGGGGCGATACCGCAAATCCGGCGCGGCTTCCCAGCAGCAATTGCGAGTTGTTGGCGCGCTCCGTGTAGCGATGGTGGAAGCCGAGGACCGGCCCCGCGATCGCAAGCAGGAACGCGAGCACCCAGATCGCGGTGAAGATGCGGAACGTCAGCGTATTGAACGGGGGAACGACGGGCGGCAGCTGAAAGCCGCCGCTCGGCGCCTGGTTCCTCCTTGCCAACGCAAGCTGCATCTCCGGGCCCCCGCCGCGATTAGCTTCGATATCATGGGCGGCGGGAACGCCGCGTGCAATCGCTAAGTGGTTGACGCGTCTTCGCTCTCCGAGCGCGGGCCCTCCGGTCCCTGGCCTGGACCGGTGAGCTGCGGGTCGTCGCCGTAGCGCGACTTGATGAAGCGGCCCTGCGTCTCGAATGCCGCCATGTCGGCTCGCGCGAGCTGCTGCGACACTTCATCGAGCGCGGCACGGCCCGCGGCGAGGCTCTCCACCAGCCGTTCGTCGACGGTCTTGCCTTCGCCGTCCGTTTCCTTGCGGTAGGCGGGCGGCACGTTCGCGTAACGCTCGATCAGGCCGGGCAGGTGAAGGGACATGAGGCGGCGGGCGTCCTGCGCCTGCGGGTCGAGCGTGTCGACGCGCTCGAGCGTCTGCCTCAGCGACGGAAGCACGGCCGAGATTGCGTCGATCTGCGCCTGCGCCGGCGGCGGAAGCGCCCTGCGGACGCGGTAAAGATAGGAATCGAAGCGGTCGACCATGGGCCCGTTCGGAAGGTCCGCCGACGGCGCAGGCGGAGCGATCGCCTGGCGTCCGCCGCGCGCGATAAGGAACCCGACGACGGCGACCGTGACGAGCAGGGCGGCAAGGAAGCCGAAGATGCCGATCGGCTGGACGAGGCCGATCACGACGGTCGCGAGCCAGATGAGAACGATGGCGGCTGCAACCCGGCCGAGCGTACGGCCCAGTCCGGCATTCAGCCGCTGCCGCTCGCGCGTTGCCGCCGCGCGCGCGGGACCGTCACGCTGGTCGAGCTGGTGCGTGACGCGATCGAAGCGGGCGATCGCCCGCTCAACCTTGTCGGTGACCTCGGTCACTTCGCCTCGATCGGCGCGAGCGGCGAAGCGGCCGGTCCGCTAAGCTTCGCCTGGTTCACCCCTTCGGCACGCGCGATATAGCCTTTCGACTTCTCGACTTCCTTGCCGAGCGTCTCGACCGTCTGCTTCATGTTGCCGAGCGCCTGCGCCTTGAACTGGTCGATCTGGTCCATCGTGTCGTAGATGTTCTGGAACGCGCGCTGCAGCGTCTCGAGCGGAATGGTCGAACTCGCCGCCTGTTCGTGGATCGCGCCGGTCTGCGTCCTCAGCATCTCGCCGGTGGAATCGATCATTCCCGCGGTGGTGGTGTTGAGCGCTCCAATCTGCTCGAGCACGAGCTTCTGGTTGCTCATCGCCTGGGCGACCGTGACCGCCGTGCGCAGCGCCGCCACGGTGGTCGTGGAGGCGCGATCGACGCCCTTCACCAGCTCGACATTGTTCTTCTTGACGAGGTCGAGCGCGAGATAGCCCTGAACGGTCACGGCCATCTGCGTCAGCAGGTCAGTGGTCCGCTGGCGCGTGTAGAAGAGCGCGGTTTCGCGGATCGCCTTGGCCTTTGCCGGATCGGTGGCGTCGAGCTCGTTGGCCTTGTCCTCGAGCCGCTGGTCGAGCGTCTTGGAGATGTGGATCATCTGCTCGAGCTTGTGCATCGTCTTCCACAAGTTCGCGCGTTCGGTGTCGATCGCCGCATTGTCCATCAGAAGCTCGTCCTTGCCGTTCGCAAGGCTGCCGAGGATCTTCTGGATGTGGGTCTGCGAGCTCCGGTATTTGTCGAAATAGCGGTCGATGCGGTTCCCGAACGGGATGATGCCGAGGATCTTGCGGGTCTTCGTCGCTTCCTTGGGGTCGAGCGCTTCCACCGTGCGGCGGAGCTCGGTCAGGTCCGCGCCGATGCCCGTGTCCTTGTCGATCGCCTTCACGGGACGATCGAGAAAGCGGTTCGACGCGCCGGCGGCCTCCGCAATCTCCTTGCGGCCCATCGCTGTCAGCTGATCGACCTTCTTGCCGAACTCGGGGCTGTTTGCGTCGAGGCTCGCCAGCTCGTCGACGAACTGTCCCACCCTCTTGTCGAGCTCGCTCGTCTCCTCGCTCTTCAGCGGGACGAGTCCGGCCGCCTCGGCCGGCGCGACGGGCTGCAGTGCCTCGGGCGGATCGAGGTTCAGCTTGGTCTTGGTCGTGGTCTCCGCCGCCGCTTCGGTAGCCATGCTCAAAATCCTTTCTCCGCCCTTGTGATGCGCGGCGCTTGGCCGGTCAACGCAGGCTTGGGGGTGTAGTATAGGATTAACACACCAGAAAACAAGCGAATGGCGGTCATGACCAAAGACAATGAACGCGCGTTAACCATGCCGCTGAACCGTTCGCTTACCCTGTCGCCGCTACACCCCTCTCCATGCGCATCCATCGGCTGGGGTTCACGAGACCATGTTCAGGTTCCTGAAGAAGCTGTGGCGCGACCGCCGCGGCAACGCCCTAGTGATCGCCGGCGCGGCCTTGCCGCTCGTGATCGGCTCGGCCGGCCTAGCAACTGACACGATCGAATGGGCGGTGATGAAGCGACAGCTCCAGCGGGCCGCGGACAGCGGCGCGCTCGCCGGCGTGTTCGGCAAGCTGGGCGGCCAGACCGTCAGCACCGGAAACTGCAGCGCAAGCGCCCCGATTTCGCGCGACATGACCGTGGGAACGGTGAGCACGCGCATCGGGACCACTCCCACCTGCACCGTCCAGTCGCCGCCGACTTCGGGCGCGTGGACCGCTGCCTCGGCCCAAGCGGTGAAGGTCACCATGAGCGCCCCGGGAAGGTTTTCCTTCGCCAGTCTGTTCATGAGCAGCGCGCCGACGATCACGGCGACGGCAACGGCCGCAGTCGTTCAGAGCGGCAAATACTGCATGATCAGCATGGACGACCAGGCGGATACCGGGATCAACTTCACCGGTAATCCGACCGTGAACCTCGGCTGCGGCATGAAGACCAACGCCAAGGGCTCGGCGGCGATCGACTGCGGCGGCTCGTCCAGCATCACCGCCTCGCCGGTTGCTGCCGTCGGCTACATCCCGGTCTGCAACAACTTCACCAGCAGCACGACCTACCAGTCCTATTCGCCGCCGCAGACCGACCCGTTTGCAAGCGTTCCGGCGCCGAGCGTGCCGAACGGATGCAACCAGGACCTGGCGTTCCCAGGCAAGAGCACGAGCCTTACGGTCACCGGCAACCAGGCGGGCTGGGCGAGCGGCAATCCGACGACGGTCTGCTACACCGACTTCACCGTCGGCAGCGGCAAGACGTTCACCGGCACCGACCTGATGATCATCATCAACAGGAAGCAGCTGAACGGAAGCGGCGGCAACCTGACGATCCAGGGCAATGTGAGCTGCACCCGCTGCGTCTTCATCATGACCTCGGACAGCACCGGAACGCCGACGCCGTCGGGCAACGTCACGATCAACGCCGGCGCGCACATCGACCTGCATGCGCCGACGACGGGCACTTATGCCGGCATCATCATCTACCAGGACCGCCGGTCCTCGAGCTGCGGCAATTGGTGCAACAAGATCAACGGCGATTCGACCTCGACGATCGAGGGATCGATCTACATGCCCAAGCAGGAAGTCCAGCTGAACGGCGGCAGCGGCATGAACACCAATTGCCTGCAGATCGTCGGCTGGCAGCTGCAATTCGCCGGTAACACCAGCGTCACGAACACCTGTCCGGCGGGCTCCGGCGCCAAGTCGTTCGACGGCCAGATGGTGAGGCTGGTCGAATGAGCGCGCGCGTCCTCAAGGCGCTTCGGCGCGACCAGCGCGGCGCAGCCGTCGTCGAGCTGGCGCTGTCGGTGCCGTTCCTTGCCGCGCTCGTCATCGGCATGACCGACATGACCCGCGGTTATTCGATGAAGCTGCAGGTCGAGCAGGCCGCGCAGCGCACGATCGAGAAGGTCGAGCAGCAGAAGAGCGTCGCCCAAAGCTACAACACGGCGATCACCACCGAAGCGACGGCCGCGATGACCGCGGCCGGGTACAGTACCGGCAACACGATCACGCCGGATTCGTGGGTCGAATGCTCGACCAACGGCACGACTTGGACCCGCAAGGCCGCCTTCACTGACGCATGCGCGACCACGGAAATGACGGCGCGCTACGTGAAGGTCACCATCTCCCGGCCATTCACGCCGATGTTCGGCTCGCGGCTATGGCCGGGCGCGAACCAGAACGGCAGCATCACCATCACCGGTACGGCCGAGGTGCGGGTCCAATGAGGATCCGCGCCCACAAGCTTCGCCGTGACGAGAGCGGTGCTGCGGCGATCGAGATGGCGATCTCGCTGCCGATCCTCGTCGGGATGATCTACGGCATCTTCACGCTCGGCCAGCTGTTCGAGTCCAACGCGGGCATCCAGCATGCGCTCGGCGAGGGCGCGCGCTACGCGAACCTCTGCCTCAGCGCGACGAACGGCGCCTGCTCCATGCCGACATCGACGCAGATTGCCGCGCGGGTGAACAGCAAGCTCTTCGGGACGCGGAACGGCACTTTCGACGCGCCGACGGTGGACACGTCCACGGCGACCAGCGGCTACATCACCATCACGGTCCGTTATCACCAGACGATGAACTTCCTCATGTTCACCGGGCCAACGATCAACGTGACCCGATCGAAGCGCGTCTACCTGGCCGACACGCCGACCGCGACGAGCGCGCAGTGCTCAAGCGCCGGCGCAACGGCACCGGTGAGCTGCTCGGTCTATCTCTAGGCGCCCTTGCGGCGCTTTTCGAAGAAGCTGCTGATCGCTTCTTTGACTTCGGACGAGGAAAGCCGCTCGGCGAAGATGCCGCTTTCGAGGCGCATACGCTCAAGCACTTCCTCGCCTGCGCCATGGCGCAATAGGCGCTGGGTCGCGCGGAGCGCTGCGGCAGGCTTGGCGAGCAGCCGCTCGACCATCTCGGCGACGACTCCTTCGAGCTCGCCCGGGGGCGCGCGATGGCTGGCGAGACCGATTGACAGCGCCTCGTCGACACCGAAGCTTTCGCCGAGCAACAGGTAGCGCGCGGCGGCCCGGCGGCCGGCGAGCCGCGGAAGCAGGAGCGAGCTCCCGGCCTCCGGAACCAGGCCCAGGTCCACGAAGGGGAGCGAGAAACGGGTCCCTTCCTCCGCCACGACCAGGTCGCAGTGAAGGAGCATGGTCGTTCCGATGCCGACGCAATTGCCGTGGACGGCAGCGATCAGGATGGTCTCGCAAGCGTTGAGCACCCTCAGGAAGCGCCAGACGGCAATCTCCTCCCCGCCGCCCGGCCGCGCCTCGAGAAAGTCGGCGAGGTCGTTGCCCGCGGCGAAATCCTGGCCTTCGCCCCGGAACAGGATTGCCCGCACTTCGGGGTCGGCCGATGCATCTTCGACCGCGTCGGCGAGCGCGCCGTACATGGCGACCGTGATTGCGTTCCGCCGCTCCGGCCGCGCGAGGGTGATGGAGGTCAGGGCGCCGTTTTTCTCGACCCGCACATGTTCGCTCATAGGTCACTTTCGAATCGGGTGACGGGGGGCAAGGCACCGGCTATTGCCGGTCGCATCCACCAAAGCCGGACGCCAAGCAAACTGCCATGAAATTCTTCGCCGACACTGCCGAAATCGCCGAGATCCGCGAACTTGCCGAGACGGGCCTGCTCGACGGCGTGACCACCAACCCGTCGCTGGTCCACAAGTCGGGCCGCGATTTCATGGAGGTGGTGCGCGAGATCGCGTCGGTCGTCAGCGGCCCCGTCTCCGCCGAAGTCGTCGCGCTCGATCATGAGGGGATGATGCGCGAAGCCGAGGTCCTCCGGAAGATCGCGGACAATATCGCGATCAAGGTGCCGCTCACTCCGGCCGGGCTGAAGACCTGCAAGGCGCTCGCTTCGGACGGCACGATGGTCAACGTGACTTTGTGCTTCTCGGCGGCGCAGGCGCTGCTCGCGGCAAAGGCCGGCGCCACGTTCATCTCTCCGTTCGTCGGACGCCATGACGACGTCGGCTTCGACGGCATGCAGCTCATCGCCGATATCCGTCTCATCTACGACAATTACGACTTCCCGACCCAGATCCTGGTCGCCTCGGTCCGGCATCCGATGCATGTCGTGGAAGCGGCGAAGATCGGGGCGGACGTGATGACCGCTCCGCCCAAGATCATCTGGCAATTGTTCAAGCACCCGCTGACCGATTCGGGGATCGCTAGCTTCCTCAAGGATTGGGAAGCGACGGGCCAAAAAATCGGCTGAGCTCAGAGGCTTGCACCCACATCATTAACCTTTGGGCAACCCTCGGAAGTAAGAATTTCTCAACGGGTTGAGCGCTAGGTTCCGAGCATCCTGCGAAATGGACCTCGCAGGCCGAGGCTTCCACGCCTCACTTGGAACCAAGGAGCGAAGACCATGAGCAAGTTTCTGAAGCTGATTAAGAACGAGAAGGGCGCGACCGCCATCGAGTATGGCCTGATTGCGGCTCTCATCGCCGTTGCGGCGATCGGCGCGATGCAGGGCATCGGCAACAAGCTGAACAGCACGTTCAACAACGTGTCGAACAGCCTGAACTAAGACCTCGTTCTTAGCATGAGTTTCGGGCGGCGGTGCCGAAGGGCGCCGCCGCCCTTGTTTTGTGCGCTGCCCTGGGCGCACCAACCGGCGTTGTAGGAAATTAACCGCTGCGCGCGTATCCTCGCCGCGATGGCGACGGTGATCCCCTTCGAAGAACGCGCGGTGGCGCACCTTCGCGACCGCCTCGGCGAAGCGCAGGAAGCCAATGAAGATTTGATCGCTTTCGCGCGCGGCCATTCGGGCGCCGTTGCGTCGATCCATGAAGCGGTGCTTGCCGCAATCGAGAGCGACGGAGTCGAAGGCCTCCTTCACGTCGTCACGCAGGAATGGCCCCTCATCCTCGGAATCGACGCCGTCGCGCTGTCGCTGATCGTCGGAGACCAGGGCTTCCGTGCCGACGGCAGCGGCATCCAACTCGTCGATCCGGCGATCGTCCGACGCGCGGTGGACGCCGTCGACGGCGTAGAGATGCGCAAGGTGGAGCGAGGCCACCCGCTGTTCGGACCGGCCTGCGACCTCATCCGGGCAGAGGCGCTGATCCGCATAGAATGCGATCCTCCGCTTCCCTCCGGCCTGCTCGCGCTCGGGCAGCGGGCGGAGCTCAACCTCGACGCCCGCCACGGCTCGGAATTGCTGATGTTCCTTGGCCGGACGCTTGCGGCTATGATCCGCAAGTGGCTGACGCACCCGCAAGCCTAGTTCACCCGGCCCAGGCGCTTGCGGCGCAATGGGCCTCCTATCTCCAGCACGATCGCCGCCGCTCGGCACATACGGTGCGGGCCTATGTCGCCACCGCGCACCGGCTGATCGAATTCCTCGGCCGCTACAGGGGAGAGGAAATCGCTCCGGCGGGGCTGCTGGATCTCGGCGCAACGGACCTGCGCGCCTTCCTCGCGGACCGGCGAGGGCAGGGGCTTGGCGCGTCGTCGGCGGCGCGGGAGCTGTCGGGCGTCCGGGCCTTCCTCAGCTACGCGGCCGAGCAGCAGGGCAGCCACGCGCAGCTGCCGCGAACGCGGGCGCCGAAGCGGCCCTGGACTCTGCCGCGGCCGGCAGCGCCCGATGAAGCGATGGAGCTGGCGGAGAATGCGGCCGATGCCGCCAGTGCGCCCTGGATCGGAGCGCGCGACCTCGCGATCCTGCTCCTCCTCTACGGTGCCGGCTTGCGCGTCGCCGAAGCGCTTTCGCTCAGCGCGGCCGTGCTGCCGATCGGCCAGACGCTGCGGGTGACGGGAAAGAGGTCCAAGACGCGCGTCGTGCCGATCGTGCCGGCGGTGCGCGAGGCGATCGACGATTACGTGCGCCGGTGCCCCTATCCGCTCCGCGGCGAGGCGCCGCTCTTCGTCGGCGCGCGCGGCGGTCCGCTCAATCCCGACCTCGTCAGGCGCGCGGTCGCCGCCGCAAGAAAGCGCCTGGGCCTGCCGGAGACGTTGACGCCGCACGCGCTGCGGCACAGCTTCGCGACGCATCTGCTCGCGCGCGGCGCGGACCTGCGCGCGCTGCAGGAGCTGCTCGGCCACGCGAGCCTGTCCTCGACGCAGATCTACACGGCAGTGGACGCGGCGCGCCTTCTCGACGTTTACCGCCACGCCCACCCCCGCGCCTGAGAATATCTCTCAGAGATGCCGCAGGCTCCAGCGGCCGGTGGAAACGTAAGCCAGATGTCGCGGCGCGCCGGTTAGTGGGATGACCGCCGTGCCGCGACAGGGACGGGGCTATGCTCAGGCGGTAAACGGAACCCTAAATGACCGTTTCGGATGAATGGCTTGGCGCCAGCCGCGAGAGGAGGGAGAACCGAAACGGACTTAATTGCGCCGGGCGTGGAGCCGGCGTTCGATCGCTTCCCAGATGCGCGCGGGCGTATCGGTCCCGTTGAACGAGTCGATCGCGACGATTCCCGTCGGCGAGGTGACGTTGATCTCCGTGAGCCACTTGCCGCCGATTACGTCGATGCCGACGAAGATCAGCCCGCGTTTCCTGAGCTCCGGGGCGAGCGCGGCACAGATTTCCTCCTCGCGAGCAGTCAGCTCGGTCTTGGCCGCCGTCCCGCCCACGGCGAGGTTGGAACGTATCTCCCCCGCGCCGGGAACGCGGTTGATCGCGCCGGCGACCTCGCCGTCGACAAGGACGATGCGCTTGTCGCCCTCGGCGATCTCCGGAATGAACTTCTGAATGACGTGCGGCTCGCGATAGGTGCGGTTGAACAGTTCGATCAGCGAGGCGAGGTTGCGCCCGTCGTTGCCGATGCGGAACACCGATCCGCCGGCAAAGCCGTGGAGCGGCTTGATCACGATCTCGCCCTGCTCGCCGAGGAACTTGCGCGCGAGCCCCAGCGAGCGCGTGACCACCGTCGGCGGCATGAACTGCGGAAAATCGAGCACCCACACCTTCTCGGGCGCATTACGCACGCTCGCCGGATCGTTGACGACCAGCGTCTCCGCCTCGATCTTCTCGAGCAAATGCGTTGCCGTGATGTAGCCGAGGTCGAACGGGGGGTCCTGGCGCATGAGGACCACGTCGACGTCCTTTCCGAGGTCGAGGACGCGCGGCTCGCCGAAGCGATAGTGCTCGCCTTCGACCCGCTGGACCTTCACCGGATAGCCCATCGTCCATAGACGGCTTTCGGCAAAGCTGAGGTCCTCGGGCGCATACCAGTAGAGTTCGTGACCGAGCTCTTGGGCTTTCAGCATCAGCGCGAATGTCGAATCGCCCGCGATGTTGATCCGGTCCAGCGGGTCCATCTGCACGGCGACGCGGTAGCTCATGGCCATGCGCCTCTAGTAAGCGCGCCTGCTGCTGTCACCTTGCCACACGTCGGCGAGGTGCCGGGGCCAGCGTTTCGGAACGAGGAACAGCGCATCGATGCGAACGTCATCGCCCGCGCGCATGTAGCGCGGTGCGAGCCGCTCGGCCGCGGTGACGACCCGGCGCAGCCGCCACTCGTCGAGGGAGAAGGCCGCTGCTTCCTCGCTCGCGCGCGCCTTCACCTCGACGAACGCGAGCGTTCGGCCGCGACGCGCGATGATGTCCACCTCTCCGCCGGGCACGCGCGCCCGCCGTGCGAGGATCCGCCAGCCCTTCAGGCGCAGGTACCAGCATGCGAGCGTCTCGGCGCCGCGGCCGCGCCTTTCGGCAGCCTGGCGGTTCATTTCGAGCGTTCGAGCGCGCGCGCATAAGCGCGCTTGCGCGGCACTTTCAGGCGATCCGCCACCTCGGCCGCTGCGCGCGACGGCGACAGTCGTGCGAGCGCCTGGTCGAGCGCGGCGTCCAGCTCCTCGTCAGTCGCGGAGGCGGCCTCCGCAGGCGGTCCGACGAGGACAACGATCTCGCCCTTTGGGGCGGTGCCGGAATATCGCGCTGCCAACTGGTGAAGCGTTCCGGTCCCGCATTCCTCGTGGAGCTTGCTGATCTCCCGCACCACCGCGGCGTCGCGCTCGCCCAATCCGTCCGCAAGGGCCTGCAGCGTGTCGCCCAGACGCGGGCCGCTCTCGTAGAGCACGAGGGTGGCGCGCAGATCGGCAACCTCGGCGATCGCGTCCGCGCGGGCCTTCGCCTTCGCCGGCAGGAAGCCGAGGAACAGGAATCGATCGGTCGGCAAGCCTGCGAGAGTAAGCGCGGCGATGAGCGCGCTCGGCCCTGGCACCGTATGGATGGCGTGGCCCGCCGCGCGCGCAGCGCGGACGAGCTTGTACCCGGGGTCCGAGATGAGCGGCGTTCCCGCATCGCTCACCAGCGCGATCGCCTTTTCCCCCAGCTGCCCGACGATGCTTTCACGGTCCTGTTCGCTCGAATGCTCGTCGTAGCGGCTCATCGGGATTTTTGCGCCGATATGCTGCAGCAGCTTGGCCGTGACTCGGGTGTCTTCGACGAGGATCCGGTCGGCCTTCCGCAGTGTTTCGGCGGCGCGCGGCGAAAGGTCGCCGAGGTTTCCGATCGGCGTCGCGACAATATGCAGCCCGGGCGGCAGGCGTTCGCTCATGCGGAACGATTAACCTCTTCCAATTCAATCGGAAAAGAGTCATCGTGCCGACTTCGCATCGGTGCCTGGGGAGAGGAACGATGGTTATATTGATGGGTGCTTCCGCGCTCATGATGGCGGCGCTCCAAGCGTCGATCACGGCGCCGACGGATGCGTTCCGCGGCTGCCTCAGGGAAGCTGCCGCCAAGGCTCAGGCGGACAAGGTCGGCGGCGACAAGATCGAGGATTATCTGCGCAGCGCGTGCACGGTGCAGAAGGATGCGCTTACCAGCGCGATCGTCGCCTTCCGCATGAAGAACGGAATGACCAAGAAGCAGGCGTCGAGCGATGCCGAGATGACGGTGGACGATTACGTATCGACCCCCGCCGACAATTACCGCTTCCTGGTCAACTACAATGCGCCGAAGCCGCAGCCGACCGCCACTCCGGCGCCGACCCCGGCAGCCGCGCCGCAGCCGGCTAGCTCGCAACCGCATAGCTAGGCTGCGCCAGGGCGATTTCGCCGAGGACGTGATCGAGGACCAGCCGCCCGGCGCGCGTGAGCGCGATGCGGTTCCCCTTGCGCTGGAGGTGGCCTGAACCGAGCAGCCGCTCGACGCGGCCCCAGTCGACCACCGACTCGAAGCCGAACCGTTCCGCTATCGCTTCGGGGTCGATGCCTTCGCGAAGCCGAAGTCCCATGACCAGTGCCTCGTCAGCCGCTTCCTGGCGGGTCAACACCGCCTCTTCCGCAATAGCGTGGCCGTTCCGGCCAAGCGCAGAGAGGAAGTTTTCGGGCTTGCGATGCCGGACCGTTCGCATGCCCAGCCGCCGGCCGTGTGCGCCTGGCCCGATGCCCGCGTAATCGCCGTAGCGCCAATAGGTGAGGTTATGCCGGCTTTCCTGCCCGTGCCGGGCATAGTTGCTGATTTCGTAAGCGGGCTTGCCGGCATCCGACGTCATGGCGTCGGTAAGCTCGTAAAGCGCTGCGGCGGCATCCGCGTCGAGAGGCTCCAGCTCGCGCCGCGCCGCCATGGTCGCGAAGCGCGTCCCCGGCTCGATCGTCAGTTGGTAGAGCGACAAGTGGCTGGTACCGAGCGAGAGCGCCTGCCCGAGCGAGGCGGCCCAGCTTTCCTCCGTGTCTGCGGGCAGCGCGTAGATGAGATCGAAGCTGACGCGGCGGAAGCTGCGCTGCCCGATCTCGAGCGCCTCGAAGCCCTCGCGAGCCGAGTGGGCGCGGCCGAGGAACCGCAGCGCGCGGTCGTCGAAGCTCTGGAGCCCAAGCGATAGGCGGTTCACGCCCGCACGGGCGAGATCGGCGAAGCGCGCCGCCTCGACCGAATTGGGGTTCGCCTCGAGCGTGATTTCGATCTGCTCGGCGGGCTTCCAGTGCGTCGCGGCCGCGCCGATGATCGCCTCGACCGTGGCGGGATCCATCAACGACGGCGTACCGCCGCCGAAGAAGATCGAACCGAGCGTGCGTCCCGGCAGCAGACGCGCCTCGTACGCGAGGTCCGCCAGCAGCGCGTCGCGCCACTCCTGCTGGTCGATCGCTTCACGAACATGGCTGTTGAAGTCGCAATAGGGGCATTTGCTGACGCAGAACGGCCAGTGGACGTACAGCGCGAGCGCGTCGGCGCTCATTCGTTGAGCGCCGCCAGCAGCTTGCGGAACGCGTCGGCGCGGTGACTGATGCTGTGCTTCAGGTCCGGATCGAGCTCGCCGAACGTCTGGTCATATCCGACCGGCACGAAAATCGGGTCGTAGCCGAAGCCGCGGTCGCCGCGGGGCGGCCACACCAGGATGCCGTCGACGCGGCCGTCGAACGTCTCCGTCTGGCCGTCGTTCGGCCAGGCAATGGCGAGCGAGCAGGCAAAGTGCGCTGCCGGAGGCGCATCCGGCTCGGTGGCCTGCACTTCGCGCCAGACCCGCTCCATCGCACGCATCCAGTCGCGGTGACCGTCGGCATCCTCTGCCCAGCGCGCGGAGAAGATGCCGGGCCGGCCGTGCAGCGCATCGACGCACAGGCCGCTGTCGTCGGCGAGCGCCGGCAGGCCGCTAAGGTCCGCCGCTTGCCGGGCCTTGAGGTCGGCATTGTCGGCGAAGCTGTTCCCGATTTCCTCGGGTTCGGGGAGGCCGAGTTCTTCGGCGGCGACGCACGAGATGCCGAGCGCTTCGACAAGCGCCGCAATCTCGCGCAGCTTGCCGGGATTGTGGGTCGCGATCACCAGCCGGTCGCCGATCGGCCTCATCGACCCACCGCCTTCAGCTGGGCCTGGAAGATTTCCGAGCAGCCGATCCGCGCCAGCCGCAGCAGTCGCAGCAGGCCTTCCTCGTCGTAACATTCCCCCTCGGCGGTCACTTGCGCCTCGACGACCAGCCCGTCCGCGGTAAGGACGAAATTGCCGTCGCAGCCCGCCTGGCTGTCCTCGTCATAGTCGAGGTCGAGGACGGCCTGTCCGTTGTGGAAGCCGCAGCTCACCGCCGCGACCTGCGTGCGGATCGGGTCGTTCGAAAGCGCCTTCGATTCCAGCAGCTTGTCCACGGCCATCCGAAGCGCAACCCAGCCGCCCGAAATGGACGCCGTGCGGGTGCCGCCATCGGCCTGGATCACATCGCAGTCGACGATGACCTGCCGCTCGCCGAGCTTCGGCAGGTCGACGACCGCGCGAAGGCTCCGCCCGATCAGCCGCTGGATCTCCTGCGTCCGGCCCGACTGCTTGCCCTTCGCGGCCTCGCGGTTGCCGCGCGTGTGAGTCGCGCGAGGGAGCATCCCGTATTCGGCGGTGACCCACCCCTGGCCCTTGCCGCGAAGGAACGGCGGCACCTTCTCCTCGACGCTGGCAGTGCACAACACGCGCGTGTCGCCGAAGCTGACCAGGCACGAGCCCTCCGCATGGCGCGTGAAGCCGGGCTCGAAGGTCAATTCTCGCATCTGGTCGGGGGCGCGTCCGGAGGGGCGCATTCGGGCATTCTCCTGATACTGGCTCGGAGAGGTCCCTAGACCGGCAAAGGCAGCAATCCTAGATGGCTGGCATGACCCAGCCGATTTCCGAGCTGAGCGACCGAATGCGCGAGATTTTCGGCCTCGTGGTCGAATCCTACCTGCAGCGCGGACAACCGGTCGGATCGAAGGTGCTTGCCGGTTCGATCAGCCTGTCGCCGGCCTCCATCCGCGGCGTGATGCAGGAGCTGGAGGAGCGAGGCCTGCTCACCCACCCGCATACGTCGGCCGGCCGGATCCCCACCGAAAGCGGCCTGCGCCTGTTCGTCGACGGCATCATGCAGGCGGCCGCGCCCGATCCGCGTGAGAAGCGCGAGATCGAGCGGCAAATCGTCCGCGACCAGCCTATCGAGGATGCCTTGGCAGCCGCGTCGGCCGCGCTTTCCGGTCTCAGCCAGGCCGCAGGCGTGGTGCTGGCGCCGAAGCGCGAGCTGGTGCTGAAGCAGCTGACGTTTGTGCCGCTCAGTCCCCGTCGGGCGCTTGCGGTGCTCGTCGGCGCCGACGGCAGCGTCGAAAACCGCATCGTTTCGCTCGATAGCGGCACGAGCGCGCATGCGCTGACGGAAGTGAGCAATTTCATCAATGCGCGGCTCGCCGGGCTCACCCTCGCCGAGGCCGAGGCTCGGCTCCGGACGGAGATTCGCGAGCGGAAGGAGCTGGTGGACGCCGCCGCGGCGGAGCTAGTCGCCTCCGGACTTGCGGCCTGGAGCCAGGACCATGCCCGCCGTCCCGTGCTCATCGTCCGCGGGCAGGCAAACCTGATCGACGATAGCGCGGCCGAGGACCTGGAGCGCGTCCGCAAGCTTCTGGACGAGCTGGAAGAGGCGCAGGAGATCGCGCGGCTGCTCGAGGGCGCTCGCGACGCGCCGGGCTGCCGGATATTCATCGGTTCGGAGAACCGGATGTTCGCTCTTTCGGGCTCCTCGGTCATCGCGGCGCCCTATCGCGGGAGCCAGGGCGAGGTCGTCGGCGTTGTCGGGGTGATCGGGCCCACGCGGTTGAACTATGCCCGCGTGGTACCCATGGTGGATTTCACCGCGAAAGCACTCACGAGATTGATGGCATGACGGAAACGACGAAGGACGAACAGGAACTGCATGACGAAGCCGAAGAGCTGCGCAAGGAGACTTCGGAGGACGCGCCCGAAGTCGCCGAGCATGACCGCGTTGCAGAGCTCGAAAGGCAGCTCGAGGAAGCCAAATCCAACGCGCTCTATGCCGCAGCCGAGACCCAGAACGTCCGCCGGCGCCTGGAGCAGGAGCTGCAGCAAGCGACCAGCTATGCGGCGGCAGGCTTTGCGCGTGACATGCTGACCATCAAGGATCATCTCGACCGCGCCCTTGCAGCGGTCGGCGAAGATCTTCGGGCAGACAAGACCGCAAGCCAGTTCCTCGCCGGGATCGAATCCACCGCGCGCGAGATCGAGTCGGTCTTCTCGCGCCATGGCATCAGCCGCGTGAAGACGGTCGGCGAATCGCTCGACCCGCACCGGCACCAGGCGATGCTCGAAATCCCGACCGAGGAGGCGGAGCCGGGCACGATCGTCGAGGAAATGCAGGCCGGCTACATGATGAAGGATCGGCTTCTGCGGCCCGCGCTGGTGGCCGTCGCGAAGCGTCCCGACTGACCGCGCTTCAGAAGGGGAAATAGGCCCGGATCGCCATGACCGCGGCCGCCCAGGTGATCAGGTTGAGCGGCAGGCCGACCTTTAGGAAGTCGACGTAATTGTACCTGCCCATCTGGTAGACGAGCGCGTTGGTCTGATAGCCGAAGGGGGTCGCAAAGGCAGCGCTCGCGGCGATCATCACCGCTACCAGGAACGGCCGCGGGCTGACGTTGAACGCTTCGGCCATCGAGACCGCGACCGGCGTGAAAAGGACGGCCACCGTCGCGTTCGAGAGAATCTCGGTCGCGAACAGGGTGACCCCGTAAAGGATGATCAGCGCCAGCATCGGGCTCATCCCTTCCATGTGCGCGATCAGCGCGTGCGTCGCCGATGCCGCGAGGCCGGTCTCGTCGAGCGCAATGCCGAGCACCACCATGCCGGCGATCAACATCAGCACTTCGGGCCTGAGGCCGCTGTAGGCCTCGTCGGCGGTGATCACCCGCATCAGGATCAGCAGCACTGCGCCGGCAAAGGCGCAGGCGGCGATCGGAGCGACGTTGGCTGCGGCTAGCGCCACCACGAGGACGAACACCGACAGTGAAACGACAGCACGGAGCGGCTGGAATTCGACGGTCTTGGAAAATGCCTCCGCCGAGCCGACCAGTCCTCCCATGAGGCCCGGCTCGCGGAATTCGCCAGAGGATTCCTGCGCCTTGGCTTCCTCGCCGATGCCGACCAGGCGGCCGCTGAATATGAAGAGGTAGATGCCGCCGGCAATGGCGACGGCGAGCCCGACGGGCGTGATCTCGAACATTCCGAAGCGGGGCTGTCCGGCGACCGACGCCATGTCGTTGACGAGCAGGTTGGTCGAGGTGCCGATGAGTGTGCAGCAGCCGCCCAGCACGGCGGCATAGGAGAGGGGGATGAGGTAGCGCTTGGGCGAGCGGCCGAGCGATTTGGCCGCGTCTCGGACGACGGGGGCCGAAAGGACGACGATCGGCGTGTTGTTGAGGAAAGCCGAGGCTGTCCCGGCGAGGCCGATCAGCACCCACAGGCCCGTAGTCCCGATCCGGCGGCAAAGCGCGACGACCTTCTCGATGGTCGCATCGAGCAGGCCGGACAGCTCCATCGCGTAGGCGATCACGAAGAGCGAGGCGAGGGCGATGATCGCCGGGCTTGCGAACGCCCCCTGCACCTCGACAGGCCGAACGATGCCGGTGACCAGCAGGAAAGCGGCGCCGGTGAGCGCAACCAC
The DNA here is from genome assembly GCA_050261135.1 of Bacillota bacterium. Classification (GTDB taxonomy): domain Bacteria; phylum Pseudomonadota; class Alphaproteobacteria; order Sphingomonadales; family Sphingomonadaceae; genus Sphingomicrobium. Next base: position 608,420 of record JBLNCZ010000027.1, on the reverse strand, counting down.
GTCGGCGCGGACCTTGTCGACGATCAGCGCAGCGACGACCAGGATCAGCACTGCCAGGGTGACGAGCTGATCAAAGGTCATCGGTCGACAAACGCTTCCCGTACTTCTCGCGTGCGAGCCATGCTTCTGGCACAGAAGGGCGCATGGTGCACAGGCGTTTGGTCCCGATCCTTGCGGCACTCGGCCTTCTCGCGATGGGGGGCTGCCGCCGTGAGCCTGCCGACAATGCGGCCGTCGGCGCGAAACCGCAGGCGCAGCCGCAGATGCCGCTGCCTCAGCCGAAGCTCGAACGCGAGCAACTGATATTCGCCGCGATGCGCGCGCTTTCGGCCGCCGCCCTCCATCAGGACGACGGCGAGGCGCAGAAAGCGCTGAGCGGCCGCGAGTTCGAGATGCGGCTCCGCTTCGGCTGCCCCGGGGTCGCTGCCAATCCCTCGCGCTCGTGGAGCTATGACGACGGCCAGCATGTGGTGAGGGCCCATGTGAGCGCCGACCTCGCCGCGAACGGCGTTCCGGCGAGCGACCTGCTCCTCAAGGGCTATGAGGGAGTGGCGGGGTTCGTCGTCGAGAAGCCGCTGCTGCTGACGCCCGGCTGCCCCGCGCCGCAATTCGGCGCGCTGTCGCTCGGCGAGCCGACCATCGCCGTCGCGCAGCTGTTCACGAACCAGGACTCGCGCGTGCAGCGGCCGGAACATTCCTACGAGATCACGAAGAAAGTCGATCCCGCCCAAAAGCCGAGCCAGGGCCTGGATCTGGTGCTGTCCGGCCGCCTGTCGCAACTGTCGGACGGGCGAGTCGTGCATTGCGGCTTTGCCGACGGTCCGCCGGCATGCGTCGTTGCCGCCAAGTTCGACCGTATCGCGATCGAGAACCCCGTCGACGGGTCGGTGCTCGGCGAATGGAGCAATTGGTAGGCTTCAGCCCGCCAGCATCCACATTGCGGCGATCAGCGCCACCGTCGCGCCGCTGCTGACGACCGTGATCAGGCGGAGCACTCCCACCTTCACGGTCTCGACCTCGTGCGTGTGAAGGCGGCGGATCACCATGCATGCCCGCCGTTCCGCCGCGATGAAGATGATGATGGCGACGAGGAGGAATGCTGTGGCCACCGCGAGCGGCACCCAATGGGGATGGATGCGCCCGAACAAGGCGTGGAAGCCGAGGCCGATGCCGATCGCTCCATATCCGGTGCGCACCCAGCTCCCGAACGTGCGTTCATTGGCGAGCACGGTGCGGTCTTCCGCCCAGTCGGTGCGCTTGCGTGCCGCTGTAGTCGCGTCGAAATCGTCGTCGGGTCCGGCCATGCCAGCCGGTCAATGCACCTCGCGGTGATGGGTTTCCGCCTTGGTCGCGAGGCTGAACCGCGGCTCCGCCTTGACCGAGCCGAACAGCCGCGCCGCAGCATAGCGGCCGACCTCCGGCCCGTGCTTGAACCCGTGCCCCGATCCGCCGCCGAGCAAGAGCACGTTGGCCCAGCGCGGGTGCAGGTCGATGAGGAAGTCGCCATTCGAGCTGTTCTCATACTGGCAGACGCGCGCTTCGGTGAGCGGCGCGCCCTTGAGCAGCGGGAATCGGCGGTCGCGATAGGCGAGGATCTCCGCCAGGGCGGCTTCGCTCGGCCGCCGGTCCTGCGTGTCCGGATCTACTTCAGGGCCATGGGCGTCGTGGGCGATCTTCACGCCCCGGCTCTCCAGGTCCGGGAAGCCGTAGAAGATGTCGCCGCCGTTGAAATCCGCCCAGCCGGGCATCGCGCCGACACTGAAGCGCGGGTCGCCGGCGGGCGGGGCGAAGAAGAACACTTCCTGCCGCGTCGGCAGGATCTTCGGCCCGATCACGTCAGGAAAGAGCTTCGGGAGCCACGGGCCGAGCGCGAACACGAACCGATCGGCGCGGACCCGCTCGCCGGATGACAGGCGGATTTCATCGAGCCGGTCGCCCGATCCGGCCGGCGCTCTCGCCGCGCCTTTCCTGTATGTGCCCCCGTCGCGGGTGAAGCGATCCACCAGCGTCAGCACCGCACGCCGCGCGATCAGCGCGCCGAACTCCGGCTCGTAAAGCCCGACGCTGATCCCGTCGAAGTCGATCATCGGGAAGCGGCGCGCCAGTTCAGCCTGGGTCAGCACGTCGGTCGGCAGCCCGAATTCTCGATGCGCTTCGATGCTGTCGCGGACGTACGGCTCTTCGGTCGGGAAGAAGAACAGGATTCCCGCCGGGATGAAGATCGGCAGGCCGGACACGGCGCTGAGCGCCTTCCATTGCGGAAGCGACTCCATCGCCATGCGCGTGTAGATGGCGTCCTTGCCGTACGCGGCCCGTGTGAGCCTCGATTCCCCGCCGGACGAGGCGCGGCTATTGGCCGGCCCCCAGGCATCGATGAGCGTGACGCTGTGCCCGCCTTTCAACAGGTGATGGGCCGTCCAGGCGCCGAACACGCCCGCGCCAATGACGGCTACATGGTCTTTCATGACGCGCTTGTAGGTCTTTGCGAGGGCCGGAGAAACGGCTGCGCCGCCCGCCCCGGCGAGGAGCGAGCGGCGCGTTACCCCAGGACCCATCCGCAGCCGATCAGCCGCGTTCGCCGCGCTCGGTCGGCGCCGGCGGGGGAGGCGGCGGAGGGGGCGGCGGAGGCGGCGGAGCCGCTTCCGGTGCCGGCATCGGCGGGGCGACGACCGGCGGTGGCGGCGGCGGAGGCGCAGCGGGTCCTCCGAACGCCTGGCGCACCGTAAGGCCGAACTGCCGCGGCTGGCCGATATTGTAGCCCAGGCGCGCGCGCCCGCCGCGCTCGCGGTCGAGCGAGAGCTTCGGATCGGCATCGAAGATGTTCTTCACATAGGCGACGACTTCCAGCCCGCTCAGCCACTTGAGGCCCACGGACGCGTTCACCAGCGTGTAGGGCGGCAGCTTCAGCGACCCGAAGTTCTGCACATGATCGCCGAACGCGCCTGTCGCCGGGTCGAAGAACAGGAAGTCGAAGATGCCGGCGCCGGCTTCCTGGTCGCCAGGCTGGGTGTAGCGGCTGCCGACCCGCTGCAGGCTGCCGTTCACGTACCAATCCGAATTGGCGTTGAAGCGCGACGTGTAGGTCGCCGTGGTCGCGAACTGATAGTTGGGCACGGTCGGCAGGCGATTGCCCTCCCGGATACCTGCGATCACGTCGCCGGCGACGGTCGTGACGCTGCTGTCGAACCGCGAGTTCAGGATGCTTCCGGCGAAGGACAGGTCGAGCCCGACCAGCGGGTGCAGGCTAAGCTCGGCCTCGATGCCCTTGCTGTGCGCCTTCGGCACGTTGAAGACGACGCGCGACGAGCAGCTGCCGGCGTCCGCCGTCACCTGCAGGTTCTTGATGTCGTTGTAGAAGGCGGCAGCGTTGAACGTCACGCCGTGCTTCGAATATTTGAAGCCGGCTTCGTAGTTCCACAGCGTCTCGTCTTTGTACGTCGGGTGGTTGCCGAAGGTCTGGGCGTCGATGCCGTTCGCTCCGCCCGTGCACAGCGGGATGTTCAGCGGATCGTTGACGCCGCCGAGGCGGAAGCCCTTGGCAGCCTGCAGATTGACGCTGAGGCTTCGGTTCGGCTCCCAGCTGACGATGCCGCGCGGGCTGAACCCGTGCGACTTGGTCTTGTCGCCGATCCGCGTGTCGCTGTTGGAGAAGATGCCGCCCGAGACGAAGTTGCGGCGCTCCTTGAAGTCGTACCAGCGGCCGCCGCCCGTCAGCTTGAACTGGCTGAACTTGTAGCTCGCCTCGCCGAACAGCGCCTTTTGCGTGTCCACATAGGGCAGGTCGGCATTGTACGGGCTGTCGGCCGGGAAGCCGTTGCGAAGTGCCGAAATGGGCACGCCCGGCGCGACCACGTTCAAGAAGATCTGCCCGAACACGTCGGATCCCGGGGTGGGCAGGCGCTGCGAATATTGGCGGTCAGCGTGGCTGTAGAAGCCGCCGAACACCCACTGTAGCGGACCTGCGCCGGTCGACGACAGCCGCACTTCCTGCGTGAACTGCTTCAGCTTCGTCGTGTCGCGAAGGTTCGAGTCCAGCGTAGCGCCTCCAACGGCCGCTTCCGCTCCCGGGACACCGGCGAAGGAGACATAAACCGATCCGGTGAGCGCCGACGCGTCGCGGCTGACGAGGATATTGCGGTGGAGGTAGGAGCTCACCGAGGTCAGCTCCGCGCCGCCGAAGTCGTAGCTCGCGACGAGGTCGCCGAGCGCCGTCTTGTCGCGGAACTCCTCGGGGAACTTCAGATATTGCTTGCGCTCGCCGAGGTCGGTGCCGCCGGCCCCGCTCGTGAACTGGTTGTCGAAGAGGATGTAGTGGTCCTCGCGGTTGAACCCGTTCGCCTTCGAATCCTGGTAGACGAAGCGCGGCGTGATCTTCAGCTCGGGCGTCGGCTGGAACAGCAGCGAAATGCGCGTCCCGATGCGGTGGCCGTCGTTGACGTTCTGCTTGTGGTACGGGCCGACGGAATCGATGAAGCCGCCGAAATGCTCGCCGTAGCCGACGATGCGCGCGGCCATGGTCGAGCCCATGGGCACGTTCACAGCGCCCCTCAGCGCATAGCCGACGCTGCCGCCGGAGAAGTCGTTGATGTCGCCTTCGACCTCGCCTTCATACGTGTCGAGCTTGGGCTGGTTGGTGATGTAGCGGATCGTGCCGCCGACCGAGCCCGCTCCGAACAGCGTGCCCTGCGGCCCGCGCAGCGTTTCGACGCGGTTGAGGTCGAATAGGTCGAAATCGGGTGTGAACAGCGAGAGCGAAACCGGGCTTTCGTCGAGGTAGATGCCGACCTGCTCTTTGACGCCTGGCTGGTCGCGGACGATCTGGCCGGCCGAGACGCCGCGGATCGAGACCTGGCTCTGCCCCGGTCCGAGGTTCTGGACCGTAAGGTCGGCGACGTTGCGGCTGATGTCCTCGAGCGTCCTCGCGTTCGCCCGCTGGATGTCTTCCTGCGTCTGCGCGTTGATCGAGAACGGAACGTCCTGGACCGTCGAAGCGCGCTTGGTCGCGGTAACGACGATCTCGCCCTGGTCCGAAGGCGGCGTCTGCGACCGCGGTGGCTGGGCCGTCGAAGCATTTGCGGAATTTGCGGCATTGGCCGCCTGGGCGGCACTTTCCTGTTGCGTCTGCGCCGCGGCCGGAGCGGCGACGGCGATGATTGACGTACCGATCAGCAAGGCTGCCGTGATGCGCATGATTTCCCCCTTGGAGGCTATTGTTGCCGTGGCGACATTATGCCCGAAACTGCCGTAGCCGAGGAAGCCGTCGGGGAGCTCGCCGCAACTTTCATGTTGCAGCTGTTGCACCGTTGCTACGGTCGGCGAAGCCGCTTCAGGCGGGATCCGGGAAGGGAAGCAGCTCGCGCGGAGGGACGGCCGGGAGCTGGACGCCGCGATCGGCGAGGAATCGGTGGCGGACGATTTCCGCTTGCTGTTCAAGGCCGTAGCTCGAGAATCGCTTCCCGGGCTTCAGGGTGTAGCCGTAGCGGCAGAAGGGGTGGCGCATCAGCGGCAGGTACAGCCGTCCGCCGCGCTGCGCCTGCCAGACATGGGTCATTTCGTGGATGAAGAAGCCCTGGCGCAACAGCGGCTCGCGGGCGAAGTCTTCCGACCAGCCGCCGGCGTGCGGGTGGAAATAGATGTTTCCGTCAGGCGCCATGGCCGCGTTTCGCGGCTGGAAGGGCCACCATTTCCCCTTGACCAGCTGCACCCGCGCATAGTCGATCGCGCTCCCGAATATCGAACGGCAGATCGCGATCTCGCCGGCTGTCAGCGCTCGTGACTCCATGGCGAAGCGGTAGCCGCGCATGGCTCCGTGCGCCACTTGCGGCGTTAACAGCGCATCGCTAGGGCAGCGCAAAAGCAAAACGGAGGAAGCTTTCATGAGCGAGACTGCCGATCGGGTGAAGAAGATCGTCGTCGAACATCTCGGCGTCGAGCCGGACAAGGTGACCGAGGACGCGAGCTTCATCGACGATCTCGGCGCCGACAGCCTGGACATCGTCGAGCTGGTCATGGCCTTCGAGGAAGAGTTCGGGGTCGAAATCCCGGACGACGCGGCTGAGAAGATCACCACGGTTCGCGACGCGATTGACTATATCGACCAGAACAAAGGCTGATCGGGGCACCGATTCTGCCGCTGAGTTGCGCCATGAAAGGCGGCACGAACGGCTTCCCGAACATTACGGGAGGCCGTTTGTTTTGGTGGAAATGACGGAGTTTTGATGATGCGCCGTGTCGTCGTGACAGGTCTGGGTCTCGTGACGCCCCTTGGTGGGGACGTGGAGACCAGCTGGAAGAACATCCTTGCGTCGAAGAGCGGCGCGGGGCCGATCACCAAGTTCGACGCCAGCGACCAGAAGTGCCGCATCGCCTGCGAAGTGAAGCCGGCGGACCACGAATATGGCTTCGACCCGAGCAAGCGCGTCGAGTTCAAGACCCAGCGCCAGGTCGACCCCTTCATCGTGTACGGCCTCGATGCTGCGGGCCAGGCGATCGAGGACGCGGGGCTGCTGGAGATGGACGAGAAGACGCGGCTTCGCGCCGGCGTTTCGATAGGCTCGGGAATCGGCGGCCTTCCGGGAATCGAGAGCGAGAGCCTCGTCCTGCACGAGAAGGGCCCCGGTCGAGTCAGCCCACACTTCGTCCACGGGCGCCTCATCAACCTCATCTCCGGGCAGGTCTCGATCAAATATGGCCTTATGGGCCCCAACCACGCGGTCGTGACCGCCTGCTCGACCGGAGCGCACTCGATCGGCGACGCGGCGCGGATGATCCGGGACGATGACGCGGACATCATGCTCGCGGGCGGCGCGGAGGCGACCATCTGCCCGATCGGCATCGCAGGCTTCGCCCAGGCGCGGGCCCTCAGCACCAACTTCAACGACCAGCCCGAGAAGGCTAGCCGGCCGTACGACAAGGCGCGCGACGGCTTCGTCATGGGCGAGGGCGCAGGCGTCGTCGTGCTCGAGGAATATGAGCATGCGAAGGCGCGCGGCGCGAAAATCTATGCCGAGGTCGTCGGCTATGGCCTGTCGGGCGACGCCTACCACGTCACCGCGCCGCATCCTGAAGGCTCTGGCGGCTACCGGGCGATGGAAATGGCGCTTCGCAAGTCCGGGCTCCAGCCGTCGGACATCGACTATATCAACGCTCACGGCACCTCGACGCCGCTAGGCGACGAGCTCGAGCTCGGCGCAGTTCGGCGGCTGTTCGGCAATGCCATCGGCACGGTCTCGATGAGCTCGACCAAGTCGGCGATCGGCCACCTGCTCGGCGGCGCGGGGGCGGTCGAAAGCATCTTCTGCATCCTCGCCATGCGCGACCAGATCGTCCCGCCCACGCTCAACCTCGACGATCCCGAGGAGAGCTGCGAGGGCGTCGACCTCGTGCCGCACAAGGCGAAGGAGCGTCCGGTCCGGGCCGTGCTCAACAATAGCTTCGGCTTTGGCGGGACCAACGCCAGCCTGATCATGAAGGCCGTGTGAAGCACCCGGTTCGCGTTGCCGCGGCAGCAATTGTCGTCGCCGCGCTGGCCGCTGTCTATCTGCTCTGGTGGGCCCCGGGGCCAAGGCCGGGCCCGCACGACATCATCGTCAAGGAGGGGACCACCCTCGGCATGGTCTCGCGCCAGCTCGCCAGGGAGGGCGCGATCCCCGGGACGGCGCGCACCTACTACGTCATGGCCCGCCTGTTCGGCTCGAGCGATCCGATCCAGGCGGGCGAGTTCGAGATTCCCAAGGGCATGGGCGGCTCCGCCATCCTCGACCTGCTGCAGCACGGAAAGCCGCTGCTGCGGCTGATCACGGTTACCGAGGGCATGCCGTCGGTGATGGTGGAGGAGAAGCTTGCCGCCAATCCCTATCTGAAAGGCCCCACGCCCGAGATCCCGGAAGGATCGGTCCTGCCCGACAGCTACAGCTTCGAGCGGGGCGACACGCGCGCCGGTGTGGTGAAGGAAATGCAGGCGGCAATGTCGAAGACGCTGGCGCAGCTCTGGCCCAAGCGCAGCCCGGATTGCCCAGTCGCGACCCCCGAACAGGCGGTGATCCTCGCTTCCATCGTCGAGAAGGAAACGGCCAAGCCGTCTGAGCGGCCGATGATCGCCGGAGTTTATTGCAACCGGTTGAAGATCGGCATGAAGCTCGATGCCGATCCGACCGTTATCTATCCCGTGACCAAGGGCAAGCCTCTCGGCCGCCGCATCCTCAAGTCGGAGCTCGCGGCCGACAATCCGTACAACACCTACCGCCGCGCGGGGCTGCCCGCGGGGCCGATCGCCAATCCTGGCAAGGCGAGCATCGAGGCGGTGCTTCACCCCGCACGGACCAAGGCGCTCTACTTCGTCGCCGACGGCACCGGCGGCCACGCCTTCGCGGAGACATTGGCCGAGCAGAATGCCAATGTCGCCAAATGGTACGCGATCCGCCGGCAGCGGGGGCAGATGTGAGGAACCGCGGGATCGGCCGCGGCCGGATGTTCATGGGCGCGCTGCTGCTTGCAGCGGCGGTGATGACCTGGATCACGGGCTTGATGATGAGCCCGCATGGCGACAGCATCGCCGAGGGGACCGATTACGTCCGCACGACCATCGTCACGTTCATGCGCAACAGCGCGATCGGGACCATCGTTCTCTGCGCCCTTTCCGCCTGGCTGCTGTTCCCGGCGCGCCGCCCGAAGTGGCCGGCGCGGGACTGGGCGCTAATCGCGGTGCTCGGCCTGCTGACCGCAAGCAGCCTTTATACCTTGATCTGGCTCTACGCGTCGGTCCTTCGCTGAGGCGCAAGGGCGTCACTTTCGACATAGCCGACGCGGCCGTCGCGGCCGGCATAGCCCCACGCCCAGCCGAGGCTGTCGTCGAGCAGCAGGAAAGGTTCGCCGGGCTCAAGCGACATCACCTGCTCGGCGTCCGCGGAGGGCGCGCTGAACATTGTCGCCTCGCGGGCAAGGCGCCGCTCCACGGGCTCGGCAAAATGGGAAGCGATGACTCGGCCCGCCAGCGCGACGTCGGCCAGGTCCTTGCGAAATGCGTTGAAATTCGGGTCGGGCAGGTCCGAAGGGCCGGCGAGCGCGAACTCCTCAGCGCTGGTGGGCGTATGCGGGCGCCTGGCCGATGATTGGCCGGTGTGCCGCGGAGCCGCTGTCGCCCTCGCGGAGGTTGCGCTTGAACCCTTCAAGAAATTCTGCCCCGCTGCTGGTGCGGACGACGAACACGTTACGGCGGTCGTCCTGGTCCCTTTCGCGCCGCAGATAGCCGAGCGCGCCGAGCGTATTCAAGGCGCGAGTGACGACCGGCTTGGAAACCCCCAGCACCCGGGCCAACCCGCGGACCGTGTGCGGACCGGGGGTTAGATAGACCAACATCAACAAAGCCATCTGTCGATTGGTGAGGTCCGGTTCGCCCGAGCGGACATAGGCGATAAGCGCCTTCATCCATCCGGTAAGCGAAACATCGCTCATTGCCGCCACCTTCCGTAGTACTCGTGCCGCGTAGCAGCGAGTTAAACCGGTAAGGTCGCGAAATGTTGCAGCGCAATTGCCCGAAAAGGCGGGAATTTTCGCCGACGATATGTTCAGCTTTGTAGGTAGCGTCGCTGGAGCATCGCGAAAACCGCGCGCAGGCCGAGCGCCTCGCCGCCCTTCGGCCGGCCGGGCTTGGCAGGGTCCCGCCACGCCCATGTGTCGAGGTGGGCCCAGGGGATCTGCTCGGGCACGAAACGGCGCAGGAAAAGCGCCGCATAGATGCATCCCGCCATGGCGTTGTTCGCCATGTTGGCGAGGTCCGCGACGTCGCTCTTCAGGTTCTCGTCGTACGGATCCCACAGCGGCATGCGCCAGAGCGGATCGTCCACGTCGCGCGAGGCGGCCTCGAGCTCGGCGGCAAGGTCGTCGCGATTGACGAACGTCGCCGGCAGGTCAGGCCCGAGCGCCACCCGAGCAGCGCCGGTAAGGGTCGCGAAGTCGACAATGAGCTCGGGCTCCGCTTCTGCGGCCCTGGCGAGCGCGTCGGCGAGGATCAGCCGCCCCTCCGCATCGGTATTGTCGACCTCGACGAACAGACCCTTGCGCGACTTCACCACGTCCCCAGGGCGGAAGGCAGCGCCGGAGACGGCATTCTCGACCGCGGGGATGAGGAGGTGCAGCCGGACCGGCAGCCGGCTTTCCGCGATCAGCTTTGCCAGTGCGAGCGCATGGGCCGCGCCGCCCATGTCCTTCTTCATGATGCGCATCCCCGACGCGCCCTTGATGTCGAGCCCGCCGCTGTCGAAGCACACGCCCTTGCCGACGATCGCGAGGCGGGGATGGTCGCCCTTGCCCCATTCGAGCTCGATCAGCCGCGGCGCACGCTCCGGCGTCGCCGCCGCGCCGACTGCGGCGACCAGCGGGTAACCCTCTTCCAGCTCGGCGCCGGAAGTGACCCTGAGATGACCGCCGGAGCTCTTCGCCAGCTCGGCAGCGGCCAGCTCGAGCTCCGCCGGTCCGAGGTCCGCCGCCGGGGTGTTCACGAGGTCGCGGACCAGCGCCGTGGCCTCCGCGAGCCGCACCGTCTCCTCGATCCGGGCGGGTTCACCGGTGACGAGGACCCGGGGGCCGCGCTCGGCATCGTCCTTCCTCGAGCGGTACGCGTCGAACCGGTGCTGCGCGAGCAGCCAGCCGAGCGCGGCCGCCCCGGGCTCCCCCTCGGCCAGCTTGTAATTTCCTTCCGGCAGCTTCTCGCCGAGCGCCGCGAGGGACCAGCGAGAGAGGTCGCCAAGCTTTTTCACCGCCGCCGCCACCTCGAAATCGCTGCCTCGCGGAAGGATCGTGAAGGCGCCCGCGGCCTTGCCGTCGAACCGCTGCGCCTCGATGAGCGCGCGGTCCTCGGCGGGCCTCGTCTTTAGCCAGTCGGCAAAACCGTCCTTGTCGACGAGGTGGATGGTCCGCGCCTTCTGGCCGCGGTCGGGAACGAGAAGCGAAGCGAAGTCGGTCATGCGGCCGGCTCTAGCGGCGAATTGCCGCTGCGCGAAGGCTCGGCTGGTCGGCCGGAGGAACTTCAATCCGCGCACATGCGGGCAGCTAGAGCTCTCACTTTCCGTCCTTTTTCGGCGCAAGACGCCGTAACGATTTCATTTGCATGGGTCGTTCACGCCCGATAGCTTCTCTGCTGCTGCACATGCGGGGGCTTGTGCTGCAAGAACTTCGGGGGGTCGTCTCGAAGGTCGGCGATGCGGCGGCCGAAAGCCGTGGCCGTCCTTGTTTCTTCTGGCCGGAGATCTGCTCGGACAGGTTCGGTTGCGTGAGGCTGGGGGAAACATATGGTCGCGCGGATTTCGCAGCAATTTCTGGACATTGGCTTCTCCGGCCACCGCCACGGCGGGTTCCACGTCGGAGACTTGCTCGGCGATCTGGGCGAGCTGCTGGCGAGGGTCCCCACCACGGCTCAGCACCTGCCGCCGGCTGACGGCGCCGCGACCGCCGGGTTCGACCTCCTGAGTGCACAGTCCGCAATGCTGAGCCCGAGCGTGATCAAGCCCGGCGGCGGCGGGGGAAGCGGCGCAACCTCCGGAAACGACACGCTGACCGGCACGTCGAACAATGACACGATCGACGGCCTCGCGGGCAACGACACGATTTACGGTCTCGCCGGGAACGACACGCTTTCGGGCAGCGACGGCAACGACACGGTCGTCGGCGGCACGGGCGCGGACACGATCAGCGGCGGCCTCGGCGACGACATCCTCTACAGCGATGCCTTTTCGGCGATTGGAACGACGCCGCCGGTGCTCGACCGCGGCCCCGAGGTCGACACGATCACGGGCGGCGATGGAAGCGACATCATCTTCGCCGGCTACGGCGACAATGTCGACGGCGGCGCCGACGGTCCATACGGGGATTCGCTCTATGTCAGTTTCCAGGGCGCAACGGCCGGGATCCATTTCGACGGCCACCTCACGACCCAGACGATCGGCGCCGGGACGATTACCGGCATCGAGAACATCAGCTGGGTAGAAGGCAGCAACTACGACGATTACATCGACGCCGGCACGAACGGCTTCGGCCAATATTCGGATTCGATCGAAGTCCACGGGATGGGCGGCAACGACACGCTCATCGCCGGCTATTACACGAGCTTGCTCGACGGCGGCGACGGCAATGACTTCCTCGACGGCCGAAACGGCAGCTATCTGCGCGACCTCGAGGGCGGCGCCGGCAACGACACCATCTATAGCGGCAACAACACGGCCGTGGTCAACGGCGGAGACGGCGACGACACGCTCTACACGTCGGCTGAAACGCACGGCGGAGCCGGCAACGACACGATCATCCTGAATTCGAGCTCTTATTATTCGGGCGCCGTCACCGGCGATGCCGGAGACGACCAGATCACCGGCAATTCGAACCGCGACTGGCTCCAGGGGAATGACGGCAGTGACACGCTGCGCGGCGGCCAGGGCGACGATACGATCGATGGCGGCGCGGATGCGGATCATCTCTACGGCGGTTTTGGGAATGACCTCCTCGTCGGTGGCGCCGGCAACGACATATTCGGCTTCGGCCAGGGCGATGCGAAGGACGTCATTACGGACTTCACGTCGGGCGACCTGGTCCAGGTAAACGGGTACGCTTCGGCACAGTCGATCACGCAATCGGGCGCCGATGTCGTGGTCGTCTTCTCCGCCGACGATCAGATCACATTGCTCAACACGACCGTGGCGACGGTCCAGGCGGGCATGCAGTTCTTGTCCGACACGAACGACACGATCATCGGCGGCGCCGGGGACGACGACCTCAGCGGTTACGGCGGCAACGACACGATCGCGGGCAATGACGGCAACGACATCCTTGCCGGCGGTGCGGGCGGCGACGTCCTCGATGGCGGGGCCGGCGATGACGTCATCTTCAGCGGCAATGTCTCGCCGCCCTACGGCTATTTGAACAGCTACGCACTTACGCCGCCGCAACTCGATCAGGGGAGCGAGGTCGACACGATCACCGGCGGAGCCGGCAGCGACACGATCTTCGCGGGCTACGGAGACAATGTCGACGGCGGCGCCGACGGGCCATATTTCGGCGACACCCTGTACATCAGTTTCCAGGGCGCATCGTCAGGGATCGACTTCGACAATCACCTCACCACGCAGACGATCGGCGGCGGGACCATCACCGGCATCGAGAGCATCGCCTGGGTCGAAGGAAGCAATTTCGGCGATCACATCGATCTCGGGTCCGATCTCTACAACCCCTATCCGGGCCATACCCAGGTTTACGGCATGGCTGGGGACGATACCCTCATCGCGGGTTTCGATACGGCTGTTCTCGACGGCGGCGACGGCAATGATACCCTCGACGGCCGGCCGAGCGGCTACCTGCAGGAAGTCGACGGCGGCGCCGGGGACGACATCATCTACACGCCGACGACGCCGACGCTGGCGAACGGCGGCGACGGCAACGACGTCATCTATGGAAGCGGCGAGACGCATGGCGGTGCCGGGGACGACACCATCTACGTCGGCGAGACCTCGTTTCCGCGCCCGGTGACCGGCGACGACGGCAACGACACCATCCACGGCGGCAGCTACGGCGACAACCTCGACGGGAGCGCCGGAAACGACGCGATCGACGGCGGCGGCGGCGACGATGTCATCCGCGGCGGCTCGGGCGACGACGTTCTGACCGGCGGTGCCGGGAACGACCAATTCTACGTCGGCGACGGCAACGACACGATCACCGACTTCGCCTCCGGCGACATGCTGCATATCCTTGCCGGTTTTTCCGCGAGTTCGCTGACCCAATCGGGCAGCGACGTGGTGATGGCGCTGTCGAGCGGCGATCATTTGACGTTCCAGAACACGGACGTCGCGACAATCCAGGCTTCGTTGCAATCGTCGATCGACGTCAACGACATAGCCATGAGCAAGGACGGCGCGACGATCTACGCTGCCGGCGATGACGGCAACATTTACGTCTACGATGCTGCGAGCGGCGATTTCCTGCAGGCCTGGCACGTCGGCACCGAGCTTGGCGGCATGGACATATCTCCCGATGGCACCTTCGCCGTCGTCACGGAGCTCCAGCCGGTTGACGAGGACGACAATACCGACACCTACCCGACCTTCACGATGGTCGTTCACAAGGTCGATCTTGCGACCGGCGCAGTCACGGATTTCGAATATCAATCGGCAGATTTCACTGAATATACGTTCTACGACGCCGCCATCCTGAATGACGGAACGGTGCTGCTCTCGGAGCAATTGCCCCCCGGTTGGAGCGGTGGCACCCAGACGCACCTGCTCAATCTGCAAACGGGCGAATTCACGTCCGTCCCACCGGGCTTCAGTCAATCCGCCGTTTTGTCGGACTCAGCGGATGGATCGACAGCGCTCGTGATGCCGGAGAACATCTCGGATGCCCCGATATATGTTTATGCGGCGGGTTCGGGCATCGTCGCCAATCACAGTTCCTACCAAGACAACATCTATGGCTTCAACCTCGGCGTCCAGGCGTACAGCCCGCAGGCCGGGCTCGTGGTGCAGGGGCTCGGCGCGCAGGTCAGCGTCTTCAATGCACAGCTCCAATACCAGCTCGACCTTGCCCAATTGCATCCGGAGCTTTCGACAGGAGTGGTCGGAGCGGCCTTCGATCCGAGCGGCCAATACCTCTTCCTGCTGAACGCGGAGGACGACAAGATTTATCAACTGTCCACGTCGGACTGGACTGTGGTTGGCTCCATTCCGGTTGGCGCGGATGTGACGGGCAATTCCGGCGATTTTGGCGATCGCCTCCTGGTCGCGCCGGACATGAGCTACTTCACGGTGATGACCGGCAGCGGGTGGGTCGAGGTAGTGCCTCCGGTTGCCGCCCCCACGTCAGGGCCGGACACGATCAATGGCACCGTGCACGCCGATACCATCAACGGGCTCGCTGGCGACGACATCATCCACGGGCTTGGCGGCAATGACATCCTCAACGGCGGGGCTGGCAACGACACGCTCGACGGCGGCGCGGGCGTGGACATGGCCAACTACGCGACCGCGGGCGCAGGAGTCACCGTCAGCCTCGCGATCTCCGGCGCCCAGAACACCGGCGGCTCGGGCATGGATACGCTGACGGCCATCGAGAATCTCGTCGGCTCCAATTACGCCGATACGCTCACCGGCGACGCCGGCGCGAACAGCATCTCGGGCGGCAGCGGGAACGACAATATCAAGGGCGGTGACGGCAACGACACGCTGTCGGGCGGGGCGGGCGCCGATATCCTCAACGGTCAGGCCGGCGACGACGTGATGGCCGGCGGATCGGGCAACGACACCTATGGGGTCGACAGCGCGAGCGACGTGATCAACGAGGACGCCGGCGCGGGAACCGACACGGTCAATGCGACCGCCAGCTACACGCTGTCGGCGAACGTCGAGAACCTGACGCTGTTCGGCACGGCGAACCTCGACGGCACCGGCAACGCGCTCAACAACGTCATCACCGGCAACACGGGCGCGAACCATCTCAGCGGCATGGACGGCAACGACACGCTGAAAGGCGGCGGCGGGGCCGACACGCTCGACGGCGGCGTCGGAAACGACGTGCTCGATGGCCAGGCCGGCGCGGACACCATGTCCGGCGGCGTGGGGAACGACACCTATGGCGTCGACAATGTCGGCGACACGATCATCGAGAATGCCGGCGAGGGCATCGACACGATCAACTCGACGATCAGCTGGACCCTCGGCGCCAACATCGAGAGCCTGACGCTCGTCGGAACGGCCAACATCGACGGCACCGGCAACGAGCTCAACAACGTGCTCACCGGCAATGCCGGCGACAATCACCTCACCGCCCTCGCCGGCGACGATCTTCTGAACGGCAACGGCGGCAACGACACGCTCGACGGCGGCATCGGCAACGACCGCGTGAACGGCGGGGCGGGCAGCGACTGGGTCGAGGGCGGCGCCGGGCGCGACCTGATTACCGGCGGCACCGGCGCCGACCAGTTCGTGTTCCGCGACGGCGACTTTGTCGGGGCAAGCACCTCATGGTGCGATACGGTCAAGGACTTCAGCACGAGCGACGGCGACAAGGTCAACCTTCAGTTCACCGACGCCAACACGCTCGTCGATGGAGACCAGGGCTTCAGCTTCATCGGCACCAGCGCCTTCGACGGCCACACCGCGGGTCAACTCCGCTACGAGCAGATCAACGGCAACACCTATGTCGAGGGCGACACCAACGGCGACGGGCATGCAGACTTCATGATCTGCCTCACCGGCGCGCACACCCTGTCGAGCGGGGATTTCGTCCTGTAGCTAGTCCTCGTGCCCGGCGCGCCAGATTGCGCCGGTCAGCGGCTCGAGCAGATACTGCAGCGCCGTCCGCTTGCGCGTGGTCAGGACCGCCTCGACGGGAAGGCCCGGGCGCAGCTCGCCGTTGCCGAGTACCGAGCGGACCTGTTTCAATTCGCTTTCCGGCACTTCGATCTCGGCGCGGAAGAATGTCCGCCCGCTCTTCTCGTCGGTAAGGCTGTCTGCCGACACGGTCCGCACCGTGCCGGTGAACAGCGGCAGCGAGCGGTTGTGGATGCTGGTGAAGCGCACCTGCGCCTTTTGCCCGGCGAACACATCGTCTGCGTCGGAAGGCTTGAGCTGCGCCTGGATCACGAGGTCGTTGCCGTCGGGCACGATGTCCATCAGCTTCTGCCCCGGCGCGACGACGCCGCCGACAGTGAACACGCTTAGCCCCACGACCTGCCCGGTGGCCGGCGCGCGCACCAGCGCATGTTCGAGCTCCTCGCGAGCGGACACGAGCTTGGGCAGGATCTCAGACAGCTTCGTCTGCGTGTCCTTGAGGTCCGATTCGATCTGCTCGAGGCGGTCGCGGCTGACGCTCAGCGCCTGCATGCGGGTTTCGCCTATGCCTTCGCCGGCACGCGCGGCTTCAGCTTCCATCGACGCCTGCTGGCCCCTCAGGTCCGCCTGCGCGCGCTCGAGCTCGCGGACGCGGTTCATCGACGCGAAGCCCTTGGCCGCGATGCTCTGCAGCCCGGCAAGCTCCTCGCCGATCAGCCTCTGCTCCTCGATCACCTCCGTGCGCTGGCGCGAATAGCCCGACTGGACCTGGGCCAGCTGCTGTCCGCGCTGCGCAAGCACCGACTGCTGCGCCCCCAGGGAAGCATAGCGCGCGCGCATCTCGGCCCGCTGCTGCGCCATCACCTGAACGGCGAGCGCGCGGTCCTCCGGGCTCAGCGACGCGAATTCCGCGGGCGGCGTGAAGTCGCGCTGTCCGTTGCGCTCGGCGAGGAGGCGCTCACGCTGGGCAAGCGCGAGCAGATAGTCGCCCGTCAGCGCCCGCTCGGCGGCGCGGAGGTCGGGAGCGGCAAGCTCGATCAGCACCTGGCCCTGGGTCACATGCTGGCCTTCGCGGACGTGGATGGCGGTCACCACGCCTCCGTCCTTGTGCTGCACCGTCTGGCGGTTGCCGGCGACGGCGATCACGCCGGGCGCGGTCACTCCCGCATCGAGCGGAGTCAGCGCGGCCCAGCCGAGGAACAGCAGGAAGAATGCTGCGGCGACGGCAAGGCCGGTACGGATCTCCCGCTTGGGATCGCCCGCGTGCGCCTCGTGCGGGACGTCGATGGCGACAACTTCGCTCACGCGGCATTCTCCGCGGTTGCGGGCGAGGACAGGCGCGCGACCACCTCGGCCGCAGGGCCCATCAGCTTCATGCGGCCTTCGTCGAGCACGAGCAGCCGGTCGGCGCTTTCCAGCACGCCGCGGCGGTGGGCAATGACGATCACGGCCGCGCGCCGCGCGCGGGCGCGGGCGATCGCCGCCACCAGTGCCGACTCCCCGGATTGGTCGAGGAAGGCGTTCGGCTCGTCGAGCACCAGCAGCGCCGGCTCGCGGAACAGGGCGCGTGCAAGGGCTATCCGCTGCGCCTGGCCCGCCGAGAGGCCCGCGCCCATCAGTCCGAGCGGCGTGTCATAGCCCTGCGGCAGCTGCAGGATCATCTCGTGGACGCCCGCCTCCTTGGCGGCTGCGACCACGGCCTTGTCGATCCGCTTGCGCTCCGCCGTGTTCGGAGCGGGAGAGAAGCGGGCGATATTCTCCTTCACCGTGCCTTCGAACAGCGACGGCTCCTGCGGCATGTAGCCGACGTGCCGGCCAAGCTCGTCCTGGTCCCAGTCGCTGAGCCGCGCGCCGTCGATCCTGACCGTCCCGACGGTGGGCTGCGTTGCGCCGACGAGCATCTTGCCGAGCGTCGTCTTTCCCGAGCCGCTCGGGCCGATGATGCCCAGAACGGTGCCCGGGCCGATGGAAAATGTCACGCCGAAGACGATCGGACGCCCGTCGCGGCCGCGCAGGCCAAGGTCGGAGACCTCGATCGCGCCTTTGGGCTCCGGCAAGGCGGTATAGAGCCGCTCTTCCTCGGCATTCTCGAGCGCCTGCGACAGCCGCCGTGCCGCGGCGCGCGCGGAGCCCAGCGACGACCATGCGGCGATGATGCTTTCGATCGGCTGGAGCGCGCGGCTCAGCAGCACCGACGAGGCGACGATGGCGCCTGCCGAGATGTCGCCGGCGATGGCGAGCAGTCCGCCGAGTCCGAGGGCGAGGGACTGCAGGTAGAGCCGGGAGAAGCGGCTCGCGGCCGAGGTGCGCCCGCCGCGGAACTGGGCGTGGATGGTGTTGGCGAGCGCGAGGCGCCGGTGCCCGAGCTGCCGCTCGACCATCGCGCCGGTCATTCCCAGCGCCTTGATCGTCGAGCCGTGCACCGCCGCCGCCTGCTGCGAGCTGTGCGCCGCGGCCATGGCCGAGGTCGCGACTTCCATGCTCTTGGCGGTGGTACGCTGGTTGAACCAGGCGAGCGTCAGCAGGACTGCCGACCCGGCGATGGCGAGCACTCCCAGCCAGAAGTGCAGCATGAAGGCGACGGCGAGATAGACGGGCATCCACGGGGCGTCGAACATCGCGGCGATGGCGGGGCTGCTGAGCGCCGCCCGCACCGTGTCGAAGTCGCGCATGACCTGCCCTGCGGCCGCGGAATCGGTCGCCATCATCTGGCGTAGGATCTTCGGCGCGATGAGCGCGTCGAGCCGCTCTCCGACGCGGACGAACAGGCGGCTCCTGACCATGTCGAGCTGCGCCAGCGCGGCGAGCGCTAGGCCGAGCGCGATAGTGATGAACAGCAGCGTCGTCTTGCCGCCGGTCGGCACGACACGGTCGTACACCTGCAGCATGTAGATGGTCGGGGCGAGGTAGAGGATGTTGATGAGGAAGCTGAACGCCGCGGCGGCGACGAAATGCTGCCTGCATTCGCGCAGGGCAGCCGCAAGCAGCGGCGGGACCTCAATGCCGACGATCTTCACTAGCCCATCCCCGCAGCCGCCCCCGCGGCCCGTTCCTACACTAGGCGCGCGCGCGAGTCGTCGCCACTGCCCGTAAGCCTATCTTTATGCAGCAGATTTATTGCGAAGTCGAGAATTTGCCTATTGCGGGGCGCGCCGCTGCACGAAGGTCACGCGGCCGCCGGTCGCATCCTCGATCAGCCGCTCATATTCGTCCGCCAGCTGTTGGTGGATCCTCCGCGCCACCTCGGAGCTCGCGGTGGCTGCGCGGCTGCGCTCCATCTGCTGCCGCAGGAACAGGTAGTTGATGTCCACGTGCCTAAGCCTTTCGTCCGTTCCTCGCGTGGACGCGGATGGCCGACGGCGGTGAACGGCAGATGACGGCGCGCGGCGCTGGGCGGCTAGCCGTTCGCCATGCGCGGCGAGCTACTGCAGGCACTCACTCCGGCATGATCATGAACTGCTCCCAGCGGCCATTGGCGCCAGGCTCCGCATAGGTGACGAGCGTCAGCTCCTTCCCGTCGGCGTAATGGAGCGTGTAGTTGCGGTTCACGAACCCGCCGCGCAGGCGAGGCGGGCGATTGATGGTGATCGAGCTCGGCGTTCCGAGCGGCGCCAGGCTGCTGCGATAGTCGCCGAGCGTCGTGGCGTCGAAATAGTAGTTGAGGTTCTGCGTGAACTTCGCCCGGTCGACGCGGCCGGCCACCAGCGCATCGTAGACGCTCCGCACGTCGGCGAGCCGGTCGCCCTCGTTGACGAGCGCCGGCTCCGGGCTGTCGAGCACGATCTTCTCGATGCCCGAGGTCAGCGTGTCGGTCGCGCCCGAGAAGTCGGCATTGGTGAACACGACGATCGCATCCTTGGTGTCGGGATAGACGGTGTTCTGGGTCAGGAAGCCCACCGCCTCGCCGCCATGGTCGATCACATGCCGCTCGCGCACATAATGGTTGTAGACGCCGAGGCCGTATCCGTTGGTGCGGCCGTCGCTGCGCAGGACCGGCGTCTCCTGCTCGATCCAGTCGCGCGCGGGGATCAGCGAGCGGTTCATCCGCGCAATGTCCCATTTGGCAAGGTCGGCGGCGGTCATCGACAGCTCGCCCGCCGCATAGAGCCAGCCGCGCGCCGGCGGCTGCGCCACCCGGACGGGCCCGAGCGCGAAGCGGTGATAACCGGACGGAAAGGCCGCCGTGTTCGTGTCGTCCTGGTCGAGCGGATGCATTCCGAGTGGCGCGAAGATCCGCTGATTGAGGAAGGCGAGGAGCGGCTCGCCCGCGACCTTCTCGACGATCATGCCCGCGACGACATAGCCGGTGTTGCTGTACTGCCAGCGCGTGCCCGGCGCGAAGTCGAGCGGCTTCTTGGCCCATTTGTCGACGATATGCTGCGGCGTCGTCGGCGCCGTCATGTCGCTGAACATGTAATCCTGCGGCCAGAAGTCCTGCAGGCCCGACGTGTGGCTCAGCAGCTGGCGGATGGTGATCTTGTCCCCGTCGGTGATGCCCGGGACATATTTGGCGACAGGGTCGTCCAGGCTGAGCTTCCCCTCGTCCCGGAGCAGGAGCACCGCCATGGCGGTGAACTGCTTCGAGTTGGACGCGATCTGGTATGGAAGGCCGGCGCGTGCGGGCAGAGCCTCATTGGCCTTGCCGTAGGCCTTGTCGAGGACGAGCTGGCCGTCGCGGACGACCGCGATCTCGGCAGAGGGAACGCCGGTGTCGGCAAGCGTCTTGGCGACGAGCCGGTCGATGTCGGCGACCTCGGCGGGGGAGAGCGGCTGGGCGGCGGCGGGGAAGGCGACAAGCGCGAGGAGCGCGGGCAGGAGCTTGAGCATGACCAGAGACTAGCCGCAGCCGACGGGCTGTCGAGTCACTGTGCCGGTCAAGCGCGCTGCGGACGCGCGAAATCGCTCGTCCGCCGCCGCGGGAAGAAGTTCAGCTTTCGAGCTTCAGCTCAGGCCGGGCTGTTCGGGACCGGGTGGCTGTGGTTGTTCTTGGTGACGATGTAGACCATCGTCCCAAGCACCAGCGCCCAGATCGCGAGCACCGCCACCGGCGGCGTCGAAGGTCCGGTATAGCCCGGGCCGCCGCAAGTGGCGGTCGCGGGGATCACCGCGCCGTCAGGGCACACCTGCGTTCCCGGCGGGATGGTGGAATCGGGCTGGGCGGCAACCGCGGCCGTGCTGGCCGCGACCGTGCTGCTGGACGTCGCCTGCGTCGCGGCCGTCAGCATGCTGAGCGTCAGCCAAGAATCGCCACCGATCGGCATCGGCGCCGTCTGTGCGATCGCCGCAGTCGAGCTGCCGACGAGTGAAAGCGAAACGAGCGCAGACGCGACAAAACGGCCCAACCGAGGCATGACCCTGCTCCTCCGATATGGAGTGGCATTACTCCGTTTCGGTTGAACTTTCGACAGTTTTTTATCGCGGGTTGTGAACTGCGGATCGCTTGCCGGTCATCTATCTGAAAAGGCGGCGAGATTCGCTCAGAAGGGAACGCCGTAAAGGTCGTGGTCGTCGGAATCCTCGATCCGCGCGCGGATTATATTGCCCGGCTGCAACCCTCCAGAGTCGCGCAGGTGGACTTCTCCGTCGATCTCCGGAGCGTCGGCTTTCGATCTTCCGGTGGCGCCGCCGGTCTCTTCGTCCACCGCATCGATCAGCACGTCCATTTCCGTACCGACCTTCCGCGCCAGCTTCTCCGCGGAGATGCGCGCCGAAAGCGCCATCACCGCCTCGTAGCGCTCCTGCTTCAGCTCATCCGGGACCTGGCCGTCCATCGATGTCGCCGGAGCGCCTTCCACCGCCTCGAACTTGAAGGCGCCGACGCGGTCGAGCTGCGCTTCCTCGAGCCAGGCGAGAAGGTAAGCGAAGTCCTCCTCCGTCTCGCCCGGAAAGCCGACGACGAAGGACGAGCGGATCGCGAGCTCCGGCACCTGTGCCCGCCACGCGCGGATCCTCTCGAGCACCTTCGCATCGTTGGCCGGGCGCCGCATCCGGCGCAGCACGTTGGGGCTCGCATGCTGGAACGGGATGTCGAGGTAGGGAAGCACCAGCCCCTCGGCCATGAGGGGGATGACGTCGTTCACGTGGGGGTAGGGGTAGACGTAATGGAGCCGCACCCAAACCTCGCCCGAAGCGCCGCCGAGCTTGCCCAGCTCGCGCGCAAGGTCGGTCATGTGCGCGCGCACTTCGCCGCCCTTCCACGGCCACGCCTTGTGGCGGACGTCGACGCCGTAGGCGCTCGTGTCCTGGCTGATAATCAGCAGCTCCTTCGTGCCTGCGGCGACGAGCTTCTCGGCCTCGCGCAGCACGGCGTCGGGCCGGCGGCTGACCAGGTCGCCGCGCAGGTGCGGAATGATGCAGAAGGCGCAGCGGTGGTTGCAGCCTTCGGAAATTTTCAAATAGCTGTAGTGCCTGGGCGTAAGCTTCAGCCCCGCTTCGGGCACCAGGTCTACGAAGGGTGAAGGCACCGGCGGGGCGGCCTGGTGAACCGCGGCGACCACTTCCTCATACTGGTGCGCGCCGGTGATCGCGAGCACGTCGGGAAAGCGCTCGCGGATGATCTCGGCTTCCTTGCCCATGCAGCCGGTGACGACGACCCGGCCGTTCTCCGCGATCGCTTCGCCGATGGCTTCGAGGCTCTCTTCCTTCGCGGAATCGAGGAAGCCGCAGGTATTGACCAGCACCACGTCGGCGCCGGCATAATCGGGCGACATGTCATAGCCTTCGGCGCGCAGCTTGGTCATGATGCGTTCGCTGTCGACCAGGTTCTTGGGACAGCCGAGCGAGACCAGCCCGACGCGCGGGGGCTTGGGGAGAGTTGTGACGTTCATCGGAAGGGCCGCGCCAATATAGGGTTTTTGGGGCGAAAACTAGGCGTTTAGCTGATTGCCTTGTTCATCTCGGCAAAGCGGCTAAGAGCCGCCGGTCCTCGGCATTACAGGAGTAAGCATGCGCATCGCGATGATCGGCACGGGTTATGTCGGACTTGTCTCCGGCGCGTGCTTTGCCGACTTCGGTCACCGCGTCTGCTGCATCGACAAGGACGCGGCCAAGATCGACGGACTGAACGCCGGCATCATGCCGATCTGGGAGCCCGGGCTCGAGGCGCTGGTCAAGGCGAATGCCGAGCGCGGCCGCCTGACCTTCTCGAAGGAGCTGGGCGACGACGTCCGCAATGCCGACGCCGTGTTTATCGCCGTCGGAACGCCCGCTCGCCGCGGCGACGGCCATGCCGACCTCACCTTCGTGTTCGACGCGGTGCGGGAGCTCGCCAAAGTGATCCGGCCGGGCACGGTCGTCGTCACCAAGTCCACCGTTCCGGTCGGGACCGGCGACCGCATCGAGCAGATCCTCGCCGAGGAAGGCATCACGGACGTTTCGGTCGCCTCCAACCCGGAGTTCCTGCGTGAAGGCGCCGCGATCGCCGACTTCAAGCATCCGGACAGGATCGTCGTCGGCGCGGAGGACGACCGGGCACAGGAAGTGCTGAAGGAAATCTACCGGCCCTTGTTCCTCAACCGCGCGCCGATCCTCTTCACCGGCCGGCGGACCGCCGAGCTGACCAAATATGCCGCCAATGCATTCCTCGCCGTCAAGATCAGCTTCATCAACGAGATCGCGGATCTCTGCGAGGCCGTCGACGCGGACGTCCAGGACGTCGCGCGCGGCATCGGCCTCGACAACCGCATCGGTCCCAAGTTCCTCCACGCGGGCCCGGGCTACGGCGGCAGCTGCTTCCCCAAGGACACGCTTGCGCTGCTCCAGACCGCCGACGCCGCGGGCGTCGACCAGCGGATCGTTCGCACGACGGTCCAGGTCAACGACGACCGCAAGGAGCAGATGGTCGAGCGCATCGCCGGCGCCGTGGGCGACCTCTCCGGCAAGCGCGTCGCGGTGCTCGGACTGGCGTTCAAGCCCAACACCGACGACATGCGCGAAGCGCCGTCGATCCCGCTCATCAACGGTCTCGTCCAGCGGGGCGCCACCGTCAGCGCCTTCGATCCGGTCGCGCGGGAGCAGGCGGAGAAGATCTTCAAGGGCATCGAGTTCGCCTCCGACGCCTATGAAGCCGCTGCCAATGCCGACGCGCTCGTGATCGTCACCGAATGGGATGAGTTCCGCGCGCTCGACCTGGAGAAGATCGCCGACACGCTGCGCGGCAAGGTGCTCGTCGACCTCCGCAACGTCTACGACCGCGACGAAGCCGAGGAAGCCGGCCTTACCTATTACGGCGTCGGCCGCGGCAAGCTCGGACGCGCCTGAGGCGCGGTTTCCCGCATCGCGAGGAACACCGGCAAGACGCAGATTGCGACGGCCGCGATCATTGCGCCCGGCGCCATCGTCCAGCCGGTTCGTTCCACGAGCCATTGGGCAAGCCAGGGCGTAAGGCCGCCGAAGATCGCCGTCGCCATGGTCGCGCCGAGCGCCAGGCCCGTGATGCGCGCTTCGCCGCGGAACTGCTCGGCCGTCGCCACGGCGCCGACCGCGCTGACCCCGCCCGCAACCGCCGCGAGGATGAGCGCACCGGCCAGTGCGCGGAGCTGCGATCCGCTGCCCATCAGCGCGAACATCGTCATCGGCAGCACGGCGCTTGAGGCGCACAAGGCCAGCAGGACCGGGCGTCGTCCGGCCCGGTCGGCCCACCAGCCGACGAGCGGAGTGGCGAGGATCACAGCGACAGCCGCGACGGTCGATAGCCACAGCGCGTCGCCTTCGCCAAGCGCGCCCGCCGAGGTCAGGAACGACGGGACGTAGGTGATCCCGACATAATAAGTGATCGACCCGAGCGCTGAGATCGAGAAGCCGCGGCCAATCCCGGCGCGGTGGTGCTTCAACGCATAGGAGAGCGGCTTTGCAGGGACGGTGCCTTCGTCCTGCTGGCGCCGGAACTCGGGCGATTCGTGCATGGTCGAACGCGCGACCCATACGCTCCCGGCGAGCGCCGCGCCGACGAAGAAGGGAATGCGCCAGCCCCAGCTGTCGAGCTGGACCGTGCTGGTCATGCTGACGGTCAGCGCCGAGATGCCGACCGCGAGCAGCGCGCCGACTTCGCTCGCGGCGGATGCCGACGATGTGATCAGTCCCCGGCGCCGCGGAGGCGCACCCTCGAGCAGGTAGGCGACCACCCCCGTATATTCGCCGCCGACCGAGAAGCCCATCACGCAGCGCAGGAGGAGGAGCAGCCAGCCCGCGGCCGGGCCGACGGCTGCTCGCGTCGGCAGCAATGCGGTGGCGAGCATCGCCGCGGTCATCAGCGCGACGGAGAGCAGCATCATGTGCCGCCGCCCGCGCCGGTCGCCGATGTGGCTGAAGAACAGGGCGCCGAGCGGCCGCATCAGATAGGCGATGGCGAAGCCGCCGAGCGTCAGCAGCAGCGACCCGCTTCCGCCGCCGTAGAACACCCGCGCGAGCACTGTCGCAAAATAGAGGTAGAGCGTGAAATCGTACCATTCGACGATGGTCGAGAATGCCGCCACCGCGAGCGAGCGCGGCGGAAGCACCGTGTGGCGATCGTCGTCGAACGTGACTGCGCTCATTCCCCGCGACACTGCCAGACCCGCGCGCGAAATCCAGCTAGGCTGCGCGCGGCGCAAGCTCGTCCAGATGCTCCAGCATGTCCGCGGGATCGTCGAACACGCGCATTGCTCCGGCGCGTTCCAGCTCGTCGCGGCCGTAGCCGCCGGAGAGGAACCCGATGCCGAGCGCTCCGCAGCGCGACGCCGCATACATGTCCCAGATGCTGTCGCCGATGACGTAGGAGCCCCGGGCGCTGGTGCCGAGGCGGCGGGCGGCCTCGACGAAGAGGTCGGGGTCGGGCTTCGCGTAGCGGACCATGTCGCGGGTGATCACGGTTGCCTTCTCGGGGTCGACATCGAGGCTCTTGAGGTTCGCCGCCGCGGTTCGCATCCGGCCGCTCGTGGCGATCGCCCAGGGCAGCTTCTGGCGCGTCAGCTCCTTCAGCAGCTCGACCGCGCCGGGCAGGGGCGGGACGTCCTGCGACAGCTCGCGGAACAGCGCGGCGTGGCGGTCGCGCAGCTTCTCGAGCGTCGCCTCGTCGATCGGCCTGCCGATCTCGCGCTGGAGCTGGGCGGTGAACAGGCCGCCGCTCATCCCGATCTTGCGGTGGATGCGCCAGACGGAGAGGTCGAGCCCGTTCTCGCGCAGCGCGACATGCCACGCGCGCACATGATTGTAGACGCTGTCGACGAGCGTGCCGTCGAGGTCGAAGAGGAAAGCCACGGTGTGGGTCATGCGGCGCTGAACGGCTCGGCGGCGCGCAACGATCCGCCGCCGATCCCCGTCCGCTCGGCGTTCCGGCGGCCGCGGCGCGAACGGCCGTAGCAGCCAGTCCGCTTCCTCGGCGTTGGGAGGCTCGAGGAGGAACGTGCATGAAAGCGCTGGTCTGGCACGGCAAGGAAGACGTCCGCTACGACACCGTCACCGATCCGGAGATCGAGGACAGAGGCGACGCGATCATCAAGGTGACGAGCTGCGCGATCTGCGGCTCCGACCTTCACCTCTACCATAATTTCATTCCGGCGATGCTGCCCGGCGACGTGCTCGGCCACGAGGCGATGGGCGAGGTGGTGGAGGTCGGCAGCGGCGTGAAGAATTTGAAGAAGGGCGACCGCGTCGTCATTCCCTTCACCATCACCTGCGGCGAATGCGAGCAGTGCCGCGCCGGCAACTTCTCGGTCTGCCAGCGCACCAACCGCAAGAAGGACCTCCAGGCCAAGCTGTTCGGCCACCAGACGTGCGGGATCTTTGGGTACAGCCATTTGACCGGGGGGTACGCCGGGGGGCAGGCGGAATATCTGCGGGTGCCGTTCGCGGACACGACGCACGTCAAGGTGCCGCAGGGCATCCCCGACGAGACCCTGCTGTTCCTCAGCGACATCTACCCGACCGGCTGGCAGGCCGCGGTGCAGGCCGACATCGGGCCGGGGGACACGGTGGCGATCTGGGGCTGCGGGCCCGTCGGGCAGATGACGATCCGCAGCGCCGTCCTCCTCGGCGCCGAGCAGATCATCGCCATCGACTGCCTGCCCGAGCGGCTGTCCATGGCGGAGGCCGCCGGCGCGACCACCATCAACTTCCTCGAGGAGAGCGTCGTCGAGCGCCTGAACGAGCTCACCCACGGCGAGGGGCCGCACAAGTGCATCGACGCGGTCGGCATGGAATGCCACGTCAGCCTGAAGCAGCCCGATACCCTCATCGACCGCGCCAAGCAGATGGTCATGGCCGAGAGCGACAGGCCGCATGTGCTGCGGGAGATGATCTACGTCTGCCGCCCCGCCGGGGTGATCAGCGTGGTCGGGGTCTATGGCGGGCTGGACGACAAGATCCCCTGGGGCGTGGCGATGAACAAGGGGCTGACGTTCCGCATGGGCCAATGCCACGTCCCGCGCTGGACCGACGACCTGCTCCACCGCATCGAAGACGGGCAGATCGATCCCAGCTTCGTCATCACGCACAAGGTGCCGCTGTCGGAAGGGCCGGAGATGTACCGGACGTTCCGCGACAAGCAGGACAGCTGCATCAAGGTCATGCTCGAGCCAGCCTGAAAGGTCATCCAATGTCATTCCTTCTAGCCAAGATGTCCCACGTCGCCCGCGAGCCCGGCGATCCGCAGGTGATCGAGACCGGCGAGAGCTCGCTCAAACCCGCCGACCGCGTCGGCCGAGCGCTCGGCTGGGCGAGCTTCGGGCTCGGCGCGCTCGAGCTGTTCGCGCCCAAGGTCGTCACCAGATGGCTCGGCATGGAAGGCCGCGAAGGCCTGGTCCGAGCCTATGGCGTGCGCGAGTTCGGCGCGGGCGTGATGTGCCTGTCGACCAACAGCGACTTCGGCGCATTCAACCGCGCCGCGGGCGACGTACTCGACGTCGCGACGCTCGCCACCGCCTACAAGGACGACAATCCCAAGAAGCGGAACGTCGGCATCGCGATGGCGGCGGTCGCGGCGATCGGCGTGATCGACGCCGCCGCAGGCTGGGCGATCCGCGACCTCCACAAGCGCAAGGGCGAGGTGCGCGACTTCAGCGACCGCAGCGGCTTCCCGAAGGGAATCGCTTATTCGCGCGGCAAGGCTGCAGGCGCCATTCCCGACGACTTCAAGGCCGCGCCGAAAGCCGCGGACGCATCGCCCGTGAGCGGAGAAGCGAGTCCGGCCGCTGACGCGATGGAGCGGCTTCCGGAAACCGCCGCCTAGAGCCAGTTGCAAAAAATCGCGCTATAAGGCTCGCCTTCAGCGGGGGTGGCGCCATGAAATTCGCATTCGGCGTAATCGTCTTCGTGTGGCTCCTGTGCGGCCTGATCGGCGCCTGGTGGCTGGACGACCTCGACGCCCAGCACTGGAAGGTCATCGCCAAGGGCCCGATCAGCCTTGCCCGGGCCTATAACGAGCACCAGGCGCCCGAGGGGAGCGGCCTCACCTAATTGAGGGCGGGCTCATCGCTGCGCAGGTGGAGGTAGCCGCTGTCGAAATCACCGGCTTCGGCGAGCTTGCGCCAGTCGCCGATATGGATCGAGCGCGGGTGGAGGCGCTCGATGAGGCCGTCGCGCTCGAGCGCCTTCAGTGTGCGGTTGACGTGCATCGAGGTGAGGCCGGTCGCGTCGCCGAGCTGCTCCTGGCTCATCGGCAGCTCATAGCCGTTGTGCTCGCCCATCTCGGCGACCTTCAGCCGAAGCGAGAATTCGCACAGCAGGTGGGCGATGCGGGTGCGGGCATCGCGGCGGCCGACGTTGGTCAGCCATTCGCGGAAGATCGAGGCGTCGACCAGCGTCTCCTTCCACATTGCGGTGCCGATCGCCGGCCGCTCGAACGCGAGGCGCGTCATCTCGCACCGAGGGATCGCCGCGATGCGGCCCGCCGTGATCATCTCGACGCTGTGGTCGGCGACGCGGAGCAACGAGTTCTGCAGGTCGACCGTCTCGCCGCGGATGTGGATCGAGAGAATCTGGCGGTGGCCGGTGGCGACGATCTTGGAGCGGACGGCGGTGCCGCTGAGGAGCACCGACGAGTGGTTCGCCAGCTCCCGTTCGCGAACGACGAAATGGTGGCGCTCCATCGTCTTCAGCGTGAAGGGAAGGGCGAGCACAGCAGCGCGGTCGCTGTCGCTGAAGGCGCCGTGATATTCGAGCTTGCGAACCATCGGCTCCAGCGTCGATCCGCCGGACAGCGTGCTTGTGGGGGCGTTCATTTGCAGTCTCCCGCTGGCAGGTAAGCAGGGAGCGCGTCGAATCTCTCAGCCGCCAAAAAGCCCAGATGCCTGGAGGCGATACAGAGGCCAAAGCATGTTCGGGCGCAAAGTTCAATTTATCTTCGCGCATGCGGCCTGATCGAGGTTAGGGATTCTCGCTATCTCCTTGCGGAGCATGGAGAAATAAAGTTCGCGGCGGGCGTCCTCCTGCGCGCGATCGCTGGCGTCTTCGACCGCCATCGAGGCTTCGAGAAGCGCAACTTCCTCATCCGTGCACTCGCGCTCGTAGGCGTTGAAGCCGTCCCACGGGCAGCTTTCGACGCCGGCGAACCCGGGGGGAGGGGCGAAGGTCGTCATCCACACGCCGCGGTCGTCCTGCCAGCAATCGAGGGTCGGACGGGGGTCGTCGGGGAGCGGGGGTATGTCAACTTTGTCAACTTCGGCCTTGAGAAGCGCGGTTCCGTCGGCGCGGAGCGCGTCCATCGCGTCGCGCCAGTGGCGCGCGATGCGGTCGGAAAGAGCCTCGTCGGCGCGGTCCTGCTCGGCCTGCCTGTCGAGGCGGCGGAGAACCGCGAGGCCGAGCCAGCTTTCGTAATGGCGCCGCTCGCCGACCAGCACGCCGTCGCGGTAATAATGTTCGACGGTGCCGGTGATGCTGCGCTCGAGCAGGCCGTCGGCAACCACGGAGCGCGCGCGCGACGCGGCCGCGGCATAAGCGGCGTCGAAGATGGGATCGCGGTTGCGCAGCTGGCGCGCCGCCTCCCGGCTCATCCCCGCCGCGCGGCACGCCTCGGTGACGAGGCCGGTGTCGGCGAGGGTTTCGAGGAAGGCCGCCATGCGCTCGCCGGTCCAGCCGTCGTGGCGCACCGGGTGCGGACGGGCGCGGGTGAGGATCTCGGCGACCGCGTCGGGATGGGCGAGCACGAGCTCGATCGCCGCGCGAAGGGCGTCGGCGTCGGCCTGCTGCGGCGGATCGGCCGGCCCGTCCCCGCGCAGCCAGCCGACGGGCGCGGAGTGCGGGGTGGAGCACGGGCGGGCATTTGGCGGAAACGGTTCGTTCATATGGTTCTCCTTCGAACCATATTGGAACATAGATCAGGTGCTGTAGGAAAGTTTTTCCGTACTATTGCCAGGCGCACCGCTCAGGATGCGAGCGCGGGAGTTCTAAAACTGCTTCGAGAAACCGCTCGAGATCAAATTGGAGCGCCATGAGCCGTTCGCAATAATCCGCCATCTCCGGCACGCCAACAGTACGGGGTTTCCGTTTGCCCGTTTTGACCAAAGCGGTTGATTGCGAGATCTCGGCTTTAGCGAGAACGACGGATTGTGTGCCGGCCTTTAAAACGTACATGTTCACAGCGAGCGGATTGTGGGAAACAAGATTGCGATCGTTCTCGCGCTCGCCGAGTAGGTCTTCCAAACGGCGGTTCAGGTCCGTCCAAGTCACGTCGTCAGGCGTTCCCGCGAGCTTTGAATGGACCGCCTTGTCAGCTAATCGGCGCTTCCGGTCGAATTGCACGCGCTGGTAAAAGGTGTCCGCCGCCTGATGGGTCGGAAGCGCTGATGCCGCGACGTAGCACCAAAATATCGAGCGCTCGATTTCGCTGGACCACGTAGCGGCCACGCCGATGAGGGCGTAGAGACGAATGTCGGTCGTCTCGATCTTCAGTATTCTTTCGATGAACGGGTTTGGCATGGCCACTCCGACGAATCAGGAACCTACCCCCAGAGGAGACGCATCGCTCATTTCCTCTCCTCTCCTCTCCTCTCCTCTCCTCTCCTCTCCTCTCTCCTTCGTTGCTCAAGCGTATAATCGCAGAAACCAATTCGGGCTTCGAGGAACCAGAATTGCGAAAGCTCGAACGGCGCTAGACGGCGCTGCGGGCGCCCCGAATTATCGGCAAATCTACGCCGCGGGGATCGCGCTCTCCTGAGCGCGTGTCCCGACCCGGTTCACTTCGCCCAGCGACTGCTTCACTGCGGGCAAAGCGGCAGGTTGAGTAGATTGTTTGGCGGAAACCCATCTGCTGTCGTGGTGAGGTATTTCTTACCGAATATTCCGTGCTGCCTTACGACTACGTCCACGCGGTAGCCGCTTACGGAGACCCAGAAACTGTCGTGGCCCAGTTCGATCATTGCGATGATCTGGTCGATGGAAAACCACCACAACAGGCCGCCGAGCCCTTGGATACGGCGATCTAAGTCTAGGTTGTCTGGGGTATGGCAGGTGACCTGGTAAGACGCCATGAAACGCTCCCCGTCAATGCGGGAGATTCGGCGTGCGGAAACTGACTCCGCAATGTTAGCGAGTCCAGCACTTGCTAATCTGACCAGGCGCTTGAGAGTAATTGGGCGCGAGTGCAACGAGTCCGACCATATGTAGCGATCGGTGAGGTCCCATTTCGGCAAATCGCCGTAACGGGCATCCGCAGGAAGGACGTTCATAGTTCTGCTGTAGCGGAGAACGTCGAAAGCCTGCCTGCTTCGGCCGTGAAGGCGGCTATATCCGCGCCATGAAGACCCACGCACCCTCGGCGCTGATCTTTCATCTGTCGTTCCCCGTGAACGACCTGGACGAAGCGATCGCGTTTTACGCGGCGCTCGGCGGCGTCGTCGGGCGACGCGAGGCAGCATGGGCGGATGTCGCCTTGTTCGGGGCGCAGGTGACGCTGCAGCATGTTCCGGAAGACGTGCTGCGGCCGATGCCGCGGTCGCGGCATTTCGGGGCGACGCTGCAATGGGAGGAGTGGGAGCGGCTGGTCGGGCGGCTGAGCGGCTTCGTCGAAGGGCCGCGCATCGAACATGCCGGGACCGAGCGCGAGCAAGCGAAGGCGATGATCGCGGATCCGAGCGGGAACCTGATCGAGCTCAAGGCCTACCGGCAACCGGCTGCCGTTCTCGGCCCGCTCGCGGCGCGGTGACGGGGCGACCAGCCAACGCATGTTCTCATCCGCTGCGTCTTCAGCGACGAACGGGAGTTCGCGTGCTCCAGCTAATCGGCGGGGAGCGTAACGACGGGAACGCCCTCGATTTACGCAAGTTATTGGCGGGAACCTTGGACAAGCGAATTTGCAGTGTCTGACCAGCGGGATGACGAAGGCGTCGAGCTTCGACGCGTGAACCAGCAGCTCAAGGAGAGCCTCGCCCGCTGCCGCTTCATGCTTGCGGATGCCCGCTCGAAGCTCGCGGCAAACTCTAACGAAAAAGACGATTGGGCGGCCGAAGAGCGAGACGCGAAGGACGAGGGCTCTCACGAAGGGTGAGAAGCCTTTGTTTTCTCGACAGAAACTGGCGTCCATTCACCGGTCCGTCACGCAGCCGTGGCTAAAGGCCGCCGGCCGGTCCAAGGATTGCCCCCCAGCGGACCGGCGGGTGCGTAGAGCTTTCGTGCCCAGGAGGGCCCGCCTCCCGTGAGGCGGGCCTTCCGAACCCTGGCGCCGTCCGGATTGAGCGCTCGCCGTTAGCCGCGATCGCCGCCGTGCCGAGCGCTGTTGGGCCTTGATAGGCGTGCCGCTGCCGGTCAAACGGGCGCGATGCTGTACCTGGCGATCAAGGCTGCGCTGTCCGGAATCATCATCGCGATCGTGTCGCAGGTGGCGAAGCGCTATCCGGGGTTCGGGGCGCTGATCGCGTCGCTTCCGCTGGTGTCGGTGCTCGGCATGATCTGGCTGTGGCGCGACAAGCCGGACGTTCCGAACATGGCCGCGCACGTCGAGGCGACCTTCTGGTTCGTGCTGCCGTCGCTGCCGATGTTCCTGATCATCCCGTGGCTGCTGCGCAGCGGCGTTTCCTTCTGGGCGTCGCTGGCGATCGGGTGCGCGGTGACGATCGCGCTCTACCTCGGGATGACCTGGCTCGGGCCGCGGATCGGGCTCAGACTCTAGGCTGGCTCCGGCGCGGCCGCGGCCGTCAGGTCGCAGGGCGAAATCCGCTCACCGCTACGGCGCGCGAACGGCTGCAACCCGGCAGGTGCAGCGGGATTGAGGCGGCATGTCCGAGGCCCAGCGATTCCGTGACCGCGCGCGCGACTGCAGGGCGCTTGCCAAGTCCGCCCGAAGCGAGGTGGACGCCGCGATGCTCGAGGAGATCGCCGACGAGCTGGATGCCGAGGCGGACAAGATCGACCGCGAGAACGCGGGCGCCGACGAAGCCGATCCCGATCGCGGCGTCTAGCGGCCGCGCTCGCCCCTCTGGCCCTGCGTCGGCGGCTGGTTGGTCGCCTGCGCGAGCCAGGTCTCGGTCGCACCGCACGAGCTGGTCAGGGTCTGCGGCAGGCCGGCCTGGAACGGCGCATTGTAGGGCACGCATTCCTGCGCGCCGTTGGCGCCGAGGCAGAGCTGGCCGTTGGCGGCGGTCCAGGTGCCGGGCACGGTATTGCCGTTCGGGGTCATGATCCTCAGCTGTCCGCCGGGATCGAGATAGACGGTGTTGGTGGTGCCGTTGGTGGTCACCTGGATCGGCTGGCCGACGATCTCGGCGCCGGTGGCCTGGGCGAATGCGGCGGCAGGAAGCGACGCGGCGGCGGCCAGACCGAACGCGGCGCGCAAGAACAAGCTCTTCATGATCCCTATTCCCTTCCGATCAGTCCGAGACCGCGAGCCATGAGCTTACGCGGGGCTGTTTGGCTGAGGATTGTGGTGATTGTTGTTGTGCAGGATGGCGTAGAGGACCGCCGCTGCGAGCAGCGCGCCAAGCGCGAGCACCGCGAGCGGAACGCCGGGCGCGGGCGCCGCGGTCTCGACCGGAACCACCGTCTGCGGCTGCGCGGGCGGGGCAACCACGTCGACCTGCGGAAGGACGCAGCCGGCGGCGGGCTGGGCCGCGGTCGCTGCAGTCGCCGCGGTCGCCGCAGCAGCGCCGCACAAAGCGGCCGCCGAAGCGCCGCCGTTCATGATGCTGAGCGCCGCCCAGGCGTCGGGCTGGGAAGCGGGCGCCAGGCTCGTCGCCGCAACCGCTCCCGTCGAACTGAAAATCATCGACCCGGCAATGAACAGGCCGAGTGCCTTGCCAAACCTCTTGCCAGCCATGCGCTACCTCCAGGCAATGCGGGCGGAGCCCCCGCAAGGTGAGGTGAACGCTCGGTCCGGAACGGAGTTTCATTGCTCCGCTCCGGACCGTTGTTTTTTTTGGCAAGGCGTGGCGCGCGTGCACGCCCCGGCTTCAGTCGCCGAGCATGGCGTCGGCGAGGCTGTAGCAGTGGCTCGCCTGGTAGGCGTTGCGGCCGCGGTTCATGTGGGTGAGGTTGAAGCGGCGGATCGCGCGCAGGCCGTGCGGGTGGGCGAGGAAGGCGCGGATCGAGGCGGCGGTGCGGACCTTGGCGATGAGGATCTCGCGGCCGTTGCGCCAGACGGCGTGGCTGACGTCCTCGGGCCGCTCGACCATGCTTTCGAGAAGGGCGGTGTCGACCGCGTCGGGGTCGGGCGAGCCGTCGGCGGTGAAGTCGGAGAGGTGGAGGATGAAGCGGGCGCGGAGGGCCCCTCCCGCGCCGCCCCCTCTCCCCAACCCCTCTCCCGCGAGGGCAGAGGGGCTGTCGGGCAGCAGGGCGAAGAGCTCCATCCAGCTCGCGTTGACGCGGGCGAGCGGCCTGTCGGGGCTGTCGGGGAGGCAGGAGACGGACCAGTAGAAGCGCTCGGTCGTGCACGGGATGGGGATGGCGGTCGCGGCGTAGAGGCGGAGGATGTCGAGGACATCCTGCGCCTGCGGGAGGCGGAGGAGCTTTTCGAAGCGGTGCGCATATTTGAAGCGCTGTTCGAGGTCGTCGGAGTGCGGACGCTCGCCGTCCTCGGGCGCGGCCGAGCCTTCGAGCCAGGCCGCTTGCTGCTCGTCGTCGAGGAATAAGCGCAGGCCCTTGGGGGCAGATGAATCGGACCGACGCTGCTGTGACGACATCGGCGTGGTCATAGGCTCGCGAACGAATGATCGCGAACGTTCGCGGCGGCGGCGGAAGTGCCACGAAGGTGAAAGTTGCCCGTCAGCCGGAGGTGCAGACGTACTGGAGCTGCGCGGTGCCATCGGGGCCGTACACGTAGTGGAGCCCGGTGAAACCGTGCCCGCCCAGGAACTGGTTGACGGACTTGTTGATGGGGTCGAGCTGGAAGAGCGTCTGCTCGATCAGCTTTCCTGTAGGCTGCCAGTAGACGTAGACGTTGAGCGACGGGACCTCGTATCGGTCGTTGTCGTAGGTGACCTGAAAGCGGAAGCCGTCTGCGCTTACGGAGCGCTCGCCCTCCTCCGACATGCTGATCTCGGGAAGCGGCTTGAGAGGGCCGTAAGGATAGTTGGCGGTCGTGGATGCCTGGCAGACGAACGGATGCGGCGGGCGCGGCCAGGTGTCGGGGAACGGCGGGCCGGGATCGGGAAGGCGCTTCGGCAGCGGCGCGGCAGCGGCGCAGGCGGTGAGCAGGAGCGGGGCGAGGAGGAGAAGGGCTTTCATGTCGGCGCTAAACTGCTGCCCTGCGCTTTCGGCTCGCTGAATGCTCGAGCGGGCCGCGGTTCGAGCTCGTCGGAGTGCGGACGATTGCCGTCGTCGGGCGTGGCTGAGCCTTCGAGCCAAGCGCCCTGCTGCTCATCGTCGAGCAATAAGCGGAGGCCCTTCATCGTGCAGGTCCCCGCGACAAGAGGCGTGCGCAGCTCCCGTCCGGCCGAACCGCGACTTGCGTCGCGCGCCTTCCTACCAGAGCGGGCTGACCGGGCGATGCCTTTCGCGCGCGAGCTCGTCGCCGATGATCTTGGCCTTGAACTTGCGGCGGATGAGCTCCGCTCCGCTGGTGCTGCTGCAGACCAGGCGCACGCCGCCTTCTGGAAGCGTTTCGACGGCGGAGATGTTGACCTTGGCGGCCGCGCAGCCGGCCCGCGCTTCCTGCTCGCTCATCGCGAGCTGCATTGCCCTACTCATCGGTGGCACCAGCCCTTCCTTGTTCCTTCTTGCGCGCGGCGTCCTCGAGCCGGTAGGCCTGGGTCCTGCGAACGCGGTCGGCCATGTCGTCCCACGCCGAAGCGGCGCTGAGGCAACGATCGCGGACGTTCACCAGCCTGGTGGCCGCAGCTTCGGCCCGGCATTGCGCGGCGCGCTGATTATAGAATTCCAACGTCGACATTCGAAATGCTTCCCTCCCCGTTGGTGAACCCGCTCCGCGTTTGAACGCGGAGCGGGAAGAGAGAGGTCAGGCGGCCTGCAGGTTCACCGCGCTCGCGCGGCCCCGCTTGTCGTTCTCGAGCTCGTAGGTGACGCGCTGCTCGCGGTCGAGCGTGCGCATCCCGGAAGCTTCGACAGCGCTGATGTGGACGAAAGCGTCGTTGCCGCCGTCCTCCGGCTGGATGAAGCCGTAGCCCTTGTCGATGTTGAAGAATTTCACGGTTCCCGTGATCATTTTGGATATTTCCTTCTGTGGCGGACCGCCAATCGGCCCCCCTTTTGCTATGAGAGGCGAGAGAAGGAAAAGGAGCCGCAAAGCACCGTAGACCGACTGATTGCGACTGGTAGCAAAGCATACATAGGCGCTTCCGGCGGTATTTCAATCGGTTTGGCTGGCGAGACGCGCTGCGCGCGGTGCAAATTCAAGTATTGCGAGCCGGGCAGGTGCGACGGGCCGTGCAGCCAGGAAGCGCTTGCCGCGTTGTATTCGCGAAATTATTTTACCGGAGAGACGGAAGTTTGATCGGTCAATGGCTGCTCGGATCCTGATCGTTGAAGATGAAATGCTCGTCGCATTGGAGCTCGAGAGCATCCTCGAGGACCTCGGGCACGAGCCTGCGGGCATCGTCCCCGACCTGCAGACCGCCGAGAACTACTTCGAAGAGTCGCTCGACCTCGCTCTCGTCGACCTCAATCTTCGCGACGGCCTGACCGGGCCGCAGATCGGCGCTCGGCTCGGCGCCAAGGGCGTCACCGTGGTCTTCATCACCGCCAACCCGGGCCTCCTCGACCGCGGGGTCGCGGGCGCGATCGGAGTCATCACCAAGCCCAGCGACGAGCCGACGGTGAAGGCCGCCGTCGATTATGCGCTGGGCGTGCGCGAAGGGCGCAGAGTCGAGCCGCCGCCCGCGCTGAGACTATTCGGCTGACGAGCGGACCAGCCGCGCAAGCCCGACGCGCGCCGTAACCCGCAGCCCCGGCTCCCTCCATTCGCGGTCGATCGCTCCTCCCAGCTGCTGAACGACGCTGAGCTCGGTCAGCGTGGTGCCGAAGCCCTTTGTTTCGGGCGGCCCCTTGACCGGCGGCCCTCCGCTCTCCTCCCAGCGCAGCTCGAGTTGGTCGCCTGCCACGCGGGTCGTTATCCGCACTGCACCTTCCGCAGTCGAAAGCGAGCCATATTTGGTAGCGTTCGTCGCGAGCTCGTGGACCAGCAGCGCAAGCGGCGTCGCGCCGCGGTCGTCGACCGGCACGTCGTCTCCGGAAATCGTGATCCGGCCGTCTTCCAGCGCGGGGTAAGGCGACAGGATCTCCTCGAGCACACCGTGGAGCAGTTCCGGGATCGCGGGCGGGGTCGAATGGCTGCTGTGCGGCCGGACGAACTCATGCGCGCGGCCGAGCGCTGCGACCCGCTCCTGGAGCGTGCGTGCAAAGCCCTTCTGGGCCGGATCGTTGCGGGCGGAAAGGCCAATCAGGCCGCTGATCACAGCGAAGATGTTCTTGATCCGGTGGCTTAGTTCGCGGCTGAGGATTTCGTTGCGCGAGGCGAGTTGCTTGGCGTCGTGGATGTCCGTGCAGGTGCCGATCCAGCGGACGATCCTTCCATCGGGTCCACGCATCGGCATCGCCCGGCCGATCGTCCAGCGATACTCGCCGCTGCGGTGCCGAAGCCGGTACTCGATCTCGTACGGCTCGCCGGTCGCGAGGCTGTGCCGCCAGGTGGCCCATGCGCGCTCCTGGTCTTCCGGGTGGAACATCCCGTTCCAGGCTTCGCCGTCGGTCGAGCCGGCCGGCACTCCCGTATATTCGTACCAGCGAGCATTGTAATAATCGTGGTAGCCGTCCGGCAGCGTCGACCAGACGAGGTGGGGCAGCGCATCCGCCAGGGTCTGAAACCGCGCGTCGCTCTCCTGGAGAGCGTTTTTTGCGGCGATCAGCTCTCCTTGAAGTTGCTGAGTAGGAACGCGAAACCTCCCTCAACCGAGCCGCAGCCGGAGCGGTGCGGGCCAAGTGCAGAAACGACAGTAGAAGCGATGGGTTGCCCAGCCGACTTTCAGCAGTGTCAGCAATCAGACAGGCCGTAGCGGCGTTCGTCGCAGACGCGATTCACTTAGGTTGATGGATCGGGTCCGCCGCGGCTGTTCGGGCGAGTGAATTCCCGCCCCTGGGGAAGGAGAGGCTCGGCGCGAGCTCGCGGAGAAGCGGCCTTCGCCGGCTTGGTCGTGATGTTCGACGGCAGGTGCAGTGTGCCAGTGAAGAGGTGACACCGCACCGTTTCCCATAAGCTTTAGGCGGGAATCCGAAACGGCGGGGGAGTGCATGCTTTTGAGCTACTCGGCGGCGGGCGCGTGCTCATCTTCGCCGTCGGGAACGTCCTGGTCGAGGGGCAGGCCGCGGCGGCGTTTCAGGTCGTTGAGGAGGGTGCGGGTGGCCCAGGCGAGGGCGCGGGCGATCTGGCCGCCTCGCTCATCATGACGATGAAAGCGTCGAGAATGCCCCTCCACCGCCCTCGGCGGTCCCCCTCACGGAAATCTCGGGGAGGATGATCAGGCGTCGATCTCTTCCTCATTGACCGCTGACGCTCTCGACTGGATGAAGTCGAAGCGGGCACTTGGATCGCGCCCCATCAGCCGCTCGACGAGGTCCTTGATCGGCTGGCGGTCTTCGTAGGCGCTCGGCAGCGTGACCTTGAGCAGGGACCGCGTGGCCGGGTCCATCGTCGTCTCTTTCAGCTGGTTCGGGTTCATTTCGCCGAGGCCCTTGAAGCGCGACACCTCGACCTTCTTGCCTTTGAACTCGGTCGCTTCGAGCTCGGCGCGGTGGGCGTCGTCGCGCGCGTAGAGGGTCTTGGCGCCGCTGGTGAGGCGGTAGAGGGGCGGCTGGGCGAGGAACAGGTGGCCGCGGCGGACGAGCTCGGGCATTTCCTGGAAGAAGAAGGTCATCAGCAGGGTCGCGATGTGGGCGCCGTCAACGTCGGCGTCGGTCATGATGATGATGCGCTCGTAGCGCAGCGCGTCCTCGTTGAACTTGTCGCGGGTGCCGCAGCCCAATGCGAGCTGGAGGTCGGCGATCTCGCTGTTGGCGCGGATCTTGTCGGCGGTGGCCGAGGCGACGTTGAGGATCTTGCCGCGGATGGGGAGGATCGCCTGCGTCTTGCGGTCGCGCGCCTGCTTGGCCGAGCCGCCGGCGCTGTCGCCCTCGACGATGAACAGCTCGGTGCCCGCGGCGTCGTCGTTGGCGCAGTCGGTGAGCTTGCCGGGGAGGCGGAGCTTGCGCGCGCTGGTCGCGGTCTTGCGCTGGACCTCACGCTCGGCGCGGCGCTTCAGCCGCTCCTCCATCCGGTCCATGATCGCGCCCAAAAGCGCCCGGCCGCGGTCCATGTTGTCGGCGAGATAATGGTCGAAATGGTCGCGCACCGCGGCCTCGACGAAGCGGGCGGCCTCGAGGCTGGTGAGGCGGTCCTTGGTCTGGCTCTGGAAATGGGGGTTGCGGATGAAGACGCTGAGCATCAGCTCGACGCCGTTCATCACGTCGTCCGCGGTGATGTCCTTGGCCTTCTTGTTCCCGACCAGCTCGCCGAACGCGCGGATGCCCTTGGTGAGCGCGGCGCGAAGGCCCGCTTCGTGGGTGCCGCCGTCGGGGGTGGGGATGGTGTTGCAGTAATAGCTCTCGCTGCCGTCGGAATAGAGCGGCCAGGCGACCGCCCATTCGGCGCTGCCCTGCGGGTTGCCGCTGGCGTCGGGCGGGAAGTCCTGGCGGCCGGTGAAGGGCTGGTTAGTGACGGTGGGGCGGTCGCCGATCTGCTCGGCGAGATGGTCGGCAAGGCCGTTGGCGAACTGGAAGACCGCCTGCTTGGGCACTTCCTCGGACGCGAGCGAGGAATCGCAGCGCCAGCGGATCTCGACGCCCGCGAAGAGATAGGCCTTGGAACGGGCGAGCTTGTAGAGGCGCTCGGGGCTGAAGGCGGCGTCGGCGCCGAAAATCTCGGGGTCGGGGGTGAAGGTGACGGTGGTGCCGCGGCGGTTGGGCGCGGCGCCGACCTCGACCAGCCTGGAGGTGGGAAGGCCCTTGGAGAAGCTCTGGCGGTAGAGCGTCTTGTCGCGCGCGACCTCGACGATGGTCTCGGTCGAAAGCGCGTTGACGACGCTCACGCCGACGCCGTGGAGGCCGCCCGAGGTCGAATAGGCCTTGCCTTCGAACTTCCCGCCCGAGTGGAGCGTGGTCATGATGACCTCGAGCGCCGACTTGCCCGGATATTTGGGATGCTCCTCGACCGGGATGCCGCGGCCGTTGTCGAACACGCTGAGGCGGTTGCCTTGCTCGAGCGTGACCTCGATGCGGGTGGCGAAGCCGGCCACCGCCTCATCCATCGCATTGTCGATGACCTCGGCGGCGAGGTGGTGGAGGGCGCGGGCGTCGGTCCCGCCGATATACATGCCTGGGCGGCGGCGGACCGGCTCGAGCCCTTCGAGGACCTCGATCGCGGAGGCGTCGTAATTGTCGGAAGAAGGCGCTGCGGAAGACGAGAAAAGGTCGGACATTAGGGCAGCGGTATAGGACCCGGATTCGAACGGTGCCAAGCGCAGCCGAGGTTGAATATCCACAGCTTCCGCGTTATAACGCACGTATGAACAAGACTGCGAAGCTCGTGCCGGTCGGAAACTCGACCGGGATCATCATTCCCCGCGATCTGCTCGCGGCGAGTGGGCTGGTTCAGGGCGACGAAGTGGTCATCAAGGCCACCGCGGGGCGGCTCGAGGTCGAAGCGAGCAGCGACGATTTCGAGCGCCAGATGGAGATTGCGCGGGACGTCATGAAGCGGCGGTTCAAGGCGCTTCGCGAACTCGCAAAATAGATGACGTGGCGGTGGATCGACCGCTCGTTCGCAATTGCCGTGCACGATCAACAGCTGGCGATCCACGGCGGCGGAACGGGTATTCGGGACGAAGGATTGCTCGATAGCGCGCTGGCTCGTCCCCAGAACCTCGCTGCTTATGGAAACCCGGACTTGCCGGCACTTGCGGCGAGCTATGCCTTCGGTCTCGCGCGGAACCATCCGTTCGTCGACGGCAACAAGCGCACCGCGCTGGTCGTGTGCGAAACCGTCATCGTCGACAACGGCGCTCGACTGGACGGGTCGGACGCGGAGCTGGTCGTGCTTTTCGAGAATCTCGCTGCCGGGAACGTCACCGAAGACGAGCTCGCCCAGTGGTTGCGCGAGCGCGTCGAACAGGCTTGAAAACGGCGGATTTCTCACCATCTGACGCGCGCCGGACGCTCATCGGAGGTCCGGTGACGGGGCCGCGGCCTCGCGCTGCACCCCGCCTTGTTGCTCAATAGGAGGACAAGAGATGCGTAGTGCTTTCGACTTTTCGCCGTTCCGGCGCTCCACCGTCGGCTTCGACCG
This sequence comes from Bacillota bacterium, assembly GCA_050261135.1. Lineage (GTDB taxonomy): Bacteria > Pseudomonadota > Alphaproteobacteria > Sphingomonadales > Sphingomonadaceae > Sphingomicrobium. The sequence goes on along the minus strand of JBLNCZ010000027.1, from coordinate 566,375 downwards.
GCTGTTCGACATGCTGGAGAACAGCACGCTCGGCCAGACGCAGGAGAATTACCCGCCCTTCGACCTCATCAAGGAGGGCGAGAACGAATATCGGATCGAGCTCGCCGTCGCCGGCTTCCGGCCCGAAGAGCTCGACATCACGGCCCAGCAGAACGTGCTGATCGTCTCGGGCCGCAAGAAGGACGAGTCCGAGGAGAAGGGCACGGACTACATCTATCGCGGGATCGCCACCCGCTCGTTCGAGCGCCGCTTCGCGCTCGCCGACCATATCCAGGTCCGCGGCGCCGACATGAAGGACGGGCTGCTCAAGATCGAGCTGAAGCGCGAGATCCCCGAGGCGATGAAGCCCAAGAAGATCAGCATCGGCGGGTCGCAGAGCCAGCCGCAGCATGACCGCATCGGCAGCGACGAGCCTGCCTCCAAGCAGACGGTCGACGCCGAGGCCGAGCACGCCTGAGCGCGGCCGGCAGTCAATGAAGAGCCCCGGGGCAGCGATGCTCCGGGGCTTTTGTCATGCGCTTTCGCCCAGGCGCGGCCGCCACAGGATCGGGGCGTAGACGAAGAGGAACAGCAGCAGCGCGGCGGCCCAGAACAGGCCGGCAAGGTCGAGCAGGGCGGCGTAGGGGCCCGTCAGCGAGGCGGCGACGCGGAGCGCCGCGCCGAGGGTCACGCAGGCGTAGGCGGCGACGGTCAGCGGCGCGGCGGCGAGCTCGCGGCCGGTATGGCCGAGGCTGGCGCGGGTCATGACGGCAAGGATCATCGTGGTCATCGCGCCCGCGGTCAGCGCATGGATGCCGGCGCTCGCCGCAACGCCCGCTCCCGCGACCGACAGGCCGAGCAGGGCAAGGCCGACGGGCAGCCACAAATAGCCGAGGTGGAGGATAGCGGCGAGCGGGTCGGCGAGCGTGCGCAACCCTCCCCAGCGGGACAGACGCAGCGCCTGCGACGCCGCCGCAAGGATGAGCGCATAGCCCGTCAGGTGCCGGTCCGCGAACGCCAGCCACAGGAGCAAGGCCAGCGCCGTCGAGGCGATCACCAGCAGGTCGAGGCTTTGCGGCTGCGTCGGAAGCTTCCCGCCGAGCTTGCGCTTCGCGATCCAGTTCCGGGTGAAGGAGGGGATGATGCGGCCGCCGATCACCGAGATCATCAGGACGACGAGCGCGATCGCGGCCTTCCAGCCGAGATCGGCGGCGAGCAGGCCCGCGAGCGCGGCATAGTCGGCGGCATCCGCAACGCCGAACAGGAAGATGAGCGCGACGATCGGCAGGTTGCGGTTCTTGCTCGCAAGCACTTCACGCGCGGCGAGCGCTGCAAGCGTCCAGTAAAGGCCGACGTCGAGAATGGCCGCAAGCGGCGTGCCGACGAGGGACGAGAAGAACACCGCGATGCGCGCCGCTGCCCATAGGCCGAACAGAGCAAGCAGCGGCTTGCCCGCAATCGGAAGCCGCCCCGTCCAGTTGGGGATCGCCGTCAGCACGAATCCTGAGACTGCCGCGCCGACGAAGCCGAACAGCATTTCGTGCCGGTGCCAGGCGACTCCCTCGAACCCGCTCGGCAGGAGGATCGCGCCGGCGAGCTGGAACAGCCACAGCGCGATGGCGATCACGGCCCACAGCGCCGCCCCGAAGAAGAACGGCCGGAACCCGCCGCGCAGGAACGGATGGGTTTCCGCCATCCGCCGCTTGCGCAGGGCGAGCATCTGCTCGCCCCGCGTCGGCTTTCGGGTCACGACATCCATGCCGAGATCGTCACCACGGCAATTCCGAAGCAGAGGATGAGGAAGGGGAGGAGGAGGACGAGGACGGTCGCTTCGCCGGCGCTCGAGTGGCCGGTGGCCGTATGGATGCCGCGGCGGCTGAATTCGAACCAGTCGAGCGAACGGCTCCGGCTGGTGGAAGCGGCCATTCCGGGGAAGGCGGCGGGCACCGCGAAGAAAGCGGCGATGAAGGCGAAGATGACACCGACCGCCACGCCCATGTGCCCGCCGCGAAAGGCGAGGCCGAGCACGGCGACGAAGCCGGTGAACATCGCCGCCATGGCGGCGTAGAGGCCGGCCGGCAGCTCGAAGCTCTGGTCGGTGCATGCCCGCTCGACAGGGGGAGCGACGATTTCGCCCGCTTCGAGAAGCTGTTCCCGGGTCCGGCGTCCAACCATGATCCAATCTCCATCCGAAAGTATCTGTGCGCTTCAGATGGCGGAGAGGAGCAGTGCGGCTCTATCCGTAATGTTCCTGAGGCGGACTATTCGTCCTCGGCGGCGAAGGCGATGCGGAGCGCTTCCGACAGGCTCCGGACCCCAAGCTTGCTCATCAGGTTGGCGCGGTGGATCTCGACCGTGCGGGGGCTGATCCCGAGGTCGTAGGCGATCGACTTGTTCGGCAGCCCCTGGGCGAGCCCGGAGAGCACCTCGCGTTCGCGCGCGGTCAGCGCCTGCAGCCTGACCGCGGCCTCGTTCGCATGCTCGCGGTTCACCTCGGCGTTGCGAAGGCGCGCGAAGCCCTGTTCGAGCGCGGAGAGGAGCACCGCCTTCTGGAACGGCTTCTCAATGAAGTCGATCGCCCCGGCCTTCATCGCGCGGACGGCGAGGCTGACGTCGCCATGGCCGGTCATGATGATGACGGGCAGGGTCACGCCTCTGGCCTTCAGCGCCTCCTGGACCTCGAGCCCGTCCATGCCCGCCATGCGGATGTCGAGCAGGATGCAGCCGCTTGCGAGGTCGCGCGCGCAGTCGAGCAGCTCGCGGCCGCTCTCATACGTGCGCACGGCGAAGCCCGACGTCTTCAGCGCAAAGCCGACCGACCGGCGGATCGCGTCGTCGTCGTCGACGATGTGGACCAGCCGCTTGCCATCGTCGCTCATTCTTTCGCTTCTCCACTGGGAACGGTGAAATGGAAGGCGGTTCCCCCGCCCGCGCGCGGCTCCGACCAGATCCGGCCGCCATGCGCCTCGACGATGGTCCGGCAGATCGACAGGCCGATGCCCATGCCGTTCTCCTTGGAGGTGACGAACGGCTGGAACAGCTGGGCTGCGACGGCTTCGCTGATGCCGGAGCCGGTGTCCTCGATCGTCACCTCGACGGCGCCGCCATCATTAAGCGAGGTGCGGACGGTGAGGCACCGCTGGGGCGAGTCCATCATGGCGTCGATCGCATTGCGGATGAGATTGACGAGGACCTGCTGGATCTGGATCCGGTCGACGAACACTTTGTCCGCCGCGGGGTCGAGCGCCATCTGGACGTCGATGCCGTGCTCGCGCGAGCCGACGAGAGCGAGCGCATTGGCTTCGCTGACGAGGCGCTGGAGGCTTTCGACGCGGCGCTCCATTTCGCCATTGCTCATGAAGTCGCGCAGGCGCCTGACGATCTGGCCGGCGCGCACCGCCTGCTGGGCCGCTTCATCGAGCGCCTCGCGGGCAGTGGCGAGCGCTTCCTCGTCGGGATCGTTCTCGAGCAGCTCGCGAGCGCCTTCGCAATAGCTTGCGACGGCGGTCAGCGGCTGGTTGAGCTCATGCGCGAGCGAGGAGGCGAGCGTGCCCATTTCGCTGACCCGGCCGACGTGCGCGAGCTCCGACTGGAGGTCCTGGAGCCGCAGCAGCGTTTCCTGCCGCTCGGTCAAGTCGCGGATGAAGCCGGTGAAGATGCGCCGCTCGCCGAGCCACGCCTCGCCGACAGAAAGCTCGATCGGGAAGGTGCTGCCGTCGCGGTGAAGCGCGGTCGTGACCCGGCCGATGCCGATGATCTTGCGCTTGCCGGTCGTGCGGTAGTTGACGAGATACTGGTCGTGCCGCTCGCGGTCCGGGGAGGGCATCAGCAGCTTGACGTTGCGGCCGACGACCTCGGCTTCGGAATAGCCGAACATCCGCTCGGCGGCCGCGCTGAACGACAGCATCGTGCCCTCCTCGTCGATGACCACCATCGCGTCCGGAACGGTGGCGAGGATGGACCTGAGGTGGGCTTCGGCCTCAAGCCGGGGTTCGGAACGGGGCTGGTCCATGATGTCGGGCATGGCAATGCGCGAGCGTCTAGACCAGTTTCACGCGCGGCGCTCACTCAGGGAAGTTACTTATCCAAAATCGGGGCGCGGGTCCCTAGGTCGGGCAGGATGGAAAAGCTCGACTCCACCGGCGCGGCCAAGGACGCGGAAGGCGCCGACCTCGGCCGCCGGCTCGCCCGCTACCGCCGCCGGGTCGAAGCCGAGGGGCGCAAGCGCTCGCTGCGCGTGATCGACCGCGCGATGGACGATGCCGGCGGGAAGAGCGGGTCGGCGGCTTAAGGGAAGTTACCTAGGGGAACATCCTGATATCGGCGCTTCGGCGGCCCGCCTAATTCGAGCTCCGCAACGGCCGAGCGGCCAAGTGAGGAGCCTGACAATGCAAGCGCCATTCATCGACCTTTCGGTCCACCACCAGCCCAAGGGCCTGTCCGACCGCGTGGCGTTCGGCTTCACCAAGGCGCTGCGCTGGTGCGCCGACACCTTCTTCGCCGAGCGCTACGGCCATCGCGCGGTCGTGCTGGAGACCGTGGCGGCGGTGCCGGGCATGGTCGGCGCGACCATCACCCACCTGCACTGCCTGCGCCGCATCTGCGACGACAAGGGCTGGATCCGCACGCTGATGGACGAGGCGGAGAACGAGCGCATGCACCTCATGACCTTCATCGAGATCAGCAAGCCGACCTTGTTCGAGCGGGCGGTGATCATCGGCGCGCAATGGGTGTTCTACTGCTTCTTCTTCGCGCTTTACCTGATCAGCTCGAAGACCGCGCACCGGGTGGTCGGCTATTTCGAGGAAGAGGCGGTCATCAGCTACACCCATTATCTCGCCGAGATCGACCAGGGGCGGTCGGAGAACGTGCCGGCGCCGGAGATTGCCAAGCGCTACTGGGGCCTTCCGGAAGACGCGACGCTGCGCGACGTGGTCCTGGTGGTTCGTGCCGACGAAGCCCACCACCGCGACGTCAACCACGGCTTCGCGAACGAGCTGGCGGGCCTTCCGCTCGGCGAGGTCGCGCAATGCCCGCCGCACGTGGAGCTGAAGCCGCAGTGGAAGCAGGCGGCATAAGCGCACCCGCTGCCGACACTGGCGCGGACGAGCCCCGGGGCAGCGATGCCCTGGGGCTTTTCATTTTAGCGGAGCGCCGCGAGCTGGAGCTGGGCGCGCTGGCCGAGATAGCTGATGGTGATCGGCACCGGCTGGGGAAGGAGAATATGCTCCTCGGGCGCGGAAGCGGCGGGCGGGTCCTTGCCGAGAAGCCAGCGCGCGAGCCGCTCCGCATCCTCGAGGCGGACGCAGCCGTGGCTGAGGCTGCGGTCGTCCTGCGCGAACAGCTCCTTCTTCGGGGTGTCGTGGAGGTAGATGCCGTCGCCGCCGGGGAGGTCGAACTTGAAGCGGCCGAGCGAGTTGGCGGGGCCGGGGCGCTGGCGGACGTAGACCTTCGCCTGCCCGGCGGCGACCGCTTTCCAGTCGACGCTGTCGGGCGGAAGGACCTGCGCGTCGGGGCCCCAGCCGGTCACGACCTCATAGCCCTGCCTCGATAGGTAGGCGTCGCCCTCGGTCAGCACGCGCGGCGCGATGATCGACTTCGCAAGGTCGGGAGTGACGTGCCAATAGGGGTTGAGCGTCTCGTAGTTGATCACGTCCTTCAGCGCCGGCGTCGGCGTGTCCGGCTTGCCGACGATGACCTTCATCGAATCCTGAACCCGCCCGTCCTCCATCATGTAGAGCCGCGCCGAGGCGGCATCGACGAGGACGTAGCGGCCTTGCGGCGGGATGTCGGCGGTCGGGAGTGAATCGACGTAGAGCTGCGGAGTCATGGTCCCCGCGATCGGCCCGAGCGCGGGATAGAAGCGGGCGAGCCCATAGGCCGAGATGCCGAGCGCGACGAACGCGGCGCCGGCGATCAAATACCTGCGTCTGTGAGTGTTGCCTGCGGCCATCGATTGCCCCCGCTGACGCAATATTTACGCGCAATTCGCGGCGAGCGCGAGTCAGGCGGCAAGACCCATTGCGGCGAAATGCTCGATGCGGCGCGGGGCAATGATCAGGCCGTCGACGCCCGGCGTGTCGAGGACGAAGCGGAGCGCGGCTTCGGCCATGGTGCGCCCTGCCGTTTCAGCGGACTGCCTGAGGCGCTCGATCGTGGCGGCGGACTCCGGCGTCCGATAAGCGGCGCAGACTTCGGGTGCGGACGCGAGGCGGCTGCGGGGCGGGGGCGGCTTGCCGGGGCGGTACTTGCCGGTGAGGAAGCCGCCCGCGAGCGGGCTGAAGGCGGTGTAGCGGACGCCATGCTCCGCGCACCACGGGATGAGCGCGGCCGCGTCCGCCGTCGCGAGCATGTTGTACTCGTTCTGGAGGAACTGGAGCCGCGGCTCGAGCGCGTCGACCGCCTGCGCGTCGGCAAGCGAGGCGTTGGAGATGCCGAAGCTGGCGATCTTGCCGGCATCGAGCGCGCGGCTCATCGCCTCGAGCGTCTCTTCGAGCGGAGTCACGCGGTCGAACTCGTGGATGTAATAGACGCCGATGCGCTCGACGCCGAGGCGGCGCAGCGACTGGTCGAGATGGCGGGCGATCTGCGTCGGGCTGAGCGGGGTCTCGCCGGGCGGGCAGCCGTGGGGATTGCCGACCTTGGTCGCGATCTGCGCGTTGCGGACGAAGCCGGGCTCCTGCGCGCGGAGCCATTTGCCGAGGATGATCTCGCTCGCTCCGCCGCCATAAGTGTTGGCGGTGTCGAAGCGGGTGAGGCCGGCGCGGCGCGCGTGGTCGAGGAGTTGCAACGCCTGGTCCTCGCTGTCGCCGGCGTGGCGAAGTGCGGGCGAAGAGCCGATGCCGCCGAAATTGCCGCAGCCGAACCAGATGCGGGGGAGGTCGCGGTCGGTCAGCATGCACTTCCATTGGAGTGGCTGTCACGCGGAGTAAATCCGCGTGACGTCGGACCTGCCGGTCAGCACGAATACCCCTCCACCGCCTTCGGCGGTCCCCCTCCCCGAGCAGAGCTCAGGGAGGAATTGGGCGTTAGCGAACTCTCGGGCCGCCGAAGGGGAGGGGCGGGGGCGGCCTGCGGTCGCGGCGGGGGAGCTGCGCCTGGTAGGCGACGCCGCAATGCTCGACGCAATAAGGGAAGCCGGGGTTGGCGGGCTCGCCGCAGAAATAGAAATCGGGCTCGCCCGGATGGCCGATCGGCCATTTGCAGATGCGGTCGTTGAGGTCGAGGAGGCTGGTCTTGTCGGCGACCTCGGGGCTCGGCTTCGCGGGCACCAGGCGGCGCGGCGGGGCGGGCGGGATCGGCGCCTGCTGCTCGCCGGGTCCCTGGCGGATGAAGCCGCCAGGGCCGATCGAGCGATACTGCATCTCGGGAGCCGAGCGCGACGGAGCGGCCGGCTGCGCCGGAGCGGCGGCCTGGGCGGGAGCTGCCGGGGCTGGAGCGGCGGGCTTGGGAGCCTCGGCCTTGGGCGCGGCGGCCTTGGGCGCTGGAGCCGGCGCGGCGGCAGCGGGCTTCTTCACTTCCTTCTCCTCGCCCGGCTTCACCGGGGAGGGGCGCTGCTCGAGGCCGAGGCGGTGCGCCTTGCCGATCACCGCATTGCGGCTGACGCCGCCGAGCTCGTCGGCGATCTGGCTGGCGGTGGCGCCGTCGTGCCACATCTTCTTCAGGCGCTCGATACGCTCTTCGGTCCAGGACATAGTGTTCAAAAGCTCCAAACTTGCCGGGCTGCTCACCAGCAGATAGGCGCCTCACCCGTGAACGACCAGACACATAAATGGGTGCGCTTCGCACCGGGCAAGCCGGTGCTTCGGGGCGTCAATTGGGGAGGCCTCAAGACCCTCTATATCAAGGAGGTAAGGCGGTTCTTCAAGGTCCAGATGCAGACCGTCTGGGCGCCGGCGATCACGACGCTGCTGTATCTCGCCATCTTCACGGTCGCGCTCGGGCGTGCGGGACGGACGGTGCTCGGCGTCCCGTTCGCCGATTTCATCGCGCCCGGCCTGATCGTCATGGCGATGATGCAGAACGCCTTCGCCAATGCGAGCTTCTCGCTGCTGGTCGGCAAGATCCAGGGAAATATCGTCGATTATCTGATGCCGCCGCTGTCGACCGGCGAGCTGATGGCGGGGCTGGTCGGCGCCGCGGTGACGCGCGCGTTCCTGGTCGGCCTCGCCGTGTGGCTGGCGATGCTGCTGTGGCCGGGCGTCAGCGTCCACGTCCAGCACCCGCTGCTCGTGCTGTGGTTCGGCCTCATGGGCTCGCTGCTGCTGAGCTTCCTCGGCCTCTTGACCTCGCTGTGGGCGGAGAAGTTCGACCATGCCGCGGCGGTGACCAACTTCGTCGTCACCCCGCTGTCGCTGCTCTCCGGCACCTTCTATTCGGTCAAGCAGCTCGCGCCCGCGTTCGAGAAGGTAAGCCACGCCAACCCCTTCTTCTACGTGATCTCGGGCTTCCGCGCGGGCTTCCTCGGCATCAGCGATTCGCCTTTGTGGGTCGGCGCCGTCGGGCTGCTGGTGCTGAACGTCGCGCTGTGGGCGACCTGCTACGGGCTCCTGAAAAGCGGCTGGAAGATCAAGAACTGATATTTTCGGGCCGCTCATCCAGCGGCCGCGCACGCGTCGTCTAAGCTCCGGAACACGAGGAGCTTTCGACAATGCCGTCACGTCCGCAATCAGCTGAACCGCCCATTACGGCTCGTAAACGAAGTTGAACGGCGGATAACCGGGGCATTCAGATGCGCCTCAAGCGAATCGGCGCACATCCCATGCATCAACCGCTCAAATGAAGGAGAGCCGTGATGCGTAAACTGATTATCTCTCTCGCTGCCGCGGGCGCGGCTCTCGCTGTCGCTTCGCCGGCATCGGCCGCCCAATATTATGGCGGGCAGCCGTACGGCCAGGCCTATGGTTATAACGGCTACGGCTACGGAAATTACGGCGGCGTCCGCCCCCACCAGGCGCGGATCGACGCGGTGCAGTGGCAGATCAACCGCCTCGACCGCTACAACGGCATCCGTGACGGCCGCGCCGACCGGCTGCGCGAGGAATCGCGCCGCATCGAGCGCCGCCTGCACCAGGCCGCGAGCTACGGGCTGAACCCCTATGAGGCCAACGACATCCAGGCGCGCATCGCGCGGCTGGAGAGCCAGGTCCAGTACGCCTCGGCGAACCGCTACGGCCGCTACGGCCGCTACGACGGCCGCTACGGCGACCACGACCGCTGGGACGGCGATCGCGACCATCACCGCGATTACGACCGGGACTATGACCGCGACGACGACTGATCGTCGATGATCCAAAGAGAAGGCGCCGCGCGACAAAGATCGGGCGGCGCCTTTTTCTTTGGCGGGAACAAAGCCGCCAAGTTGAACCTTGGATAAAACAGCCGTTCAGCGCCGCCACACTTGCGACGGCCTAAATATCGAATCAGTTGCTCAGCAAAGGAGAGCGAAAATGCGTAAGTTCTTGATTCCGATCGTCGCGGCCGCCTCGGCGCTGACGATCGCCGCCCCGGCCTCCGCGCAGTGGGCGCCGCCGGTCTATCGCTATGCCCCGTACAATTACGGCTATGGCTATAGCGGAATCCGCTTCGCGCAGGCGATGCACGCCCGGGTGCAGCGCATCCGCGCCGACATCCGCACGATGGAGTTCCGCCGGGTCCTCTCGTACCGCGAGGCGCGCGCGCTCGACAACGAGGCGCGCTCGATCGAGCGCAAGGTCTACCGCTCGACCGGCAACGGCGTGCAGCCGGGCGAGGCGCGGAACATCGAGAACCGCATCCGCAGGCTCGAGTATCGCGTGTCGCGCGAAGCGACCGACTGGAACAACCGCGTCGGTCACTACGGCCGCCGCTACTAGTCGCGCCCGGTGCGTGACGAAGAGGCGCGGGAGCCCCGGCTCTCGCGCCTTTTTCTTTTTGCGGCGCCCTCCTATAGCGGCCGGCATCCACTCACAGGAGCTGACCGACGATGGCCATTACGCCGCTTATGCCCGTTTACCCGCGTTCCCCGGTTCGGCCGGTGCGGGGCGAGGGAGTCTATCTGATCGGCGAAAATGGCGAGCGGTACCTGGACTTCGCGGCCGGCATTGCGGTCAACCTGCTCGGCCACACCCATCCACATTACATCAAGGCGCTGCAGGAGCAGGTCGCGACGCTGATGCACGTGTCGAACCTCTACGGCTCGCCGCAGGGCGAGGCGTTCGCGAAGCGGCTGTGCGAGCTCACCTTCGCCGACACCGTCTTCTTCACCAATTCGGGTGCCGAGGCGGTCGAATGCTCGATCAAGACGGCGCGCCGTTACCATTATGCCAAGGGCGCGCCGGAGAAGCACAACCTCATCACCTTCTCGAACGCGTTCCACGGGCGGACGATGGCGACGATCAGCGCCACCGACCAGGCGAAGCTGCGCGACGGCTTCGCGCCGCTGCTGACCGGGTTTACGGTGGTCGAGTTCAACGACCTCGACGCGGCGCTTGCGGCGATCGACGAGAACACCGCCGGCTTCCTCGTCGAGCCGATCCAGGGCGAGGGCGGCATCCGGCCGGCGACGCACGAATTCCTCGCCGGCCTTCGCGCGGCCTGCGACGAAAAGGACCTGATGCTGGTCTATGACGAGGTGCAGTGCGGCGTCGCGCGCACGGGGCACCTCTACGCCTATCAATATTATGGCGTGGAGCCGGACATCCTGGCAACCGCCAAGGGCATCGGCGGCGGCTTCCCGATGGGCGCGTGCCTCGCGACCGAGAAGGCCGCTGCGGGCATGGTGATCGGGACGCACGGATCGACCTTCGGCGGCAACCCGCTGGCGATGGCCGCCGGGCAGGCGGTGTTCGACGTCGTCGCCAACGACGATTTCCTCGCCGAGGTTCGGCAGAAGGGCGAAAGGCTGCGCAGCGCCCTCGAGCAGATGATCCCCAACCACGACCACCTGTTCGACAGCGTACGCGGCGTCGGGCTGATGCTCGGCGTGAAGCTCAAGACCGACAGCCGCGCGTTCGTGAACTACCTGCGCACCAAGGGCCTGCTGACGGTCGCGGCGGGTGACAATGTGATGCGCGTGCTTCCGCCGCTGATCATCGAGGAAGAGCATATCCGCGAGTTCGTCGACACGCTGTCGGCGGCTGCGGCGGAATATGAGGTGCCCGCGGCCGCGGCCTGATCCCGCCTCGCCTGGCGCGGAAAGCGGTCACGACCGTGAGGACAGCTTGCGACAGACGCGAAGGTCGGGCCCGTCGGCCCGGCACTGGTAGCCGCGGGACACGGCACGATAGGCGAGGCTGCGAAATGCCAGCCAGCGCGCGTTGAGCTCTTCGATCGGGGTATAAGGCGGCAGCCAGGTGTCTTCGATTGCGCTTCGCTGGTTGGGCGGCACGTCGACGATGAGATAATCGGCGGTCAGACCGCAGCGGACCGCCGAGTTGAGCCGCTGCACCGAATAGATTTCATATTGCTGGAATTCCGGGCACGCCAGGCGGTACCGGACGGTGCCGAGCGCGTGGTGGAAATCGTTGTTGGTGCCGAGCCGGGCGTAGGTCGCCGGCCGGTCGCCAGCCATCGCCCGCAGCAGGCGGGTTTCGGGAGAAAGGTCGCCGAGCTGGCGCAATCGCCAGCCGAACTTGAGCGGATCGTTGGCGGGCTTGCTCTCCCAGCTGAGCGGGAAGAGGCTCAGCGTGGCAAGTGCGAGCAACGGGATGACGATCATCTGGCGCCGAAGACCGAGCAGCGCCGGAACCACGAGCGCGAGCGCGAGCAGCACCAGCAGGTGCCAGGGTGCGAGGTGATGATCGAAGATGACGATTTGCGCGCTCTCGAGGAGCAGCACGGGAAATAGAGTGGCGCCGGCGAGGCAGGCAGCGCGGTAGGCCGAACCGGGCGGCGAGCGCCGGCCGAATGTGAACAGCAGCACGGCGGCGGCGGTCCACGCCGGGACGAGCGTCTTCCCGAAGTAGAGGGTCGCGGCGAGATGATTGCGCGCATTCTGCGCAAACGTGCTCGCCCGCTGCCAATTGTCGTGCGTGTAGAGGACATTGTTCGCCAGCATCGCGAGATAGCCCGCGAATTCGCCCCTCAGCAGCAAGATGGCGGCGACGAGCGCGACCCCGGCAGCCCCGGCCAGGACCGTACTGCCCGGCCTGCGGAGGCGGTCTTGCCGCTCGTCGCCGCACAAGAGGCAGAACAGAAGCACGAAGGCGGCGGCCGGCGGAAAGAAGATCACGTCGGTGAACAAAGTCGCTGCGAGCGCCAGTCCCGCCACAGCTGGGCGGCCGAAGATGATGGCGGTGATCGCCGCCTGCGCAAGGAAGATGCCGGGAGCCGCGGGCATCCCCGGCGTCCAGAACCAGCCGGTGCAGATATATGCGGTTGCCAGCCAGCAGGCGGTGAACAGAGTGAGCGAGACGTTCGGGTGGAATCGCCGCGCGGTGACGGCCACCAGCCAGCCGGTGCCGAGCGCGAGCAGCGTTTCGGCGAGATACTGGAAGAAGGGCCCTCCCCGAACCTGGGCGGCGAGGAAGTAGTAAAAGAGCGGGTCCTTGTTGTCGTAGACGTCGACGTAGAGCCGGTCTCCGGCAAGCAGGCGGTAGGCGACCGACTGGAAAATCCCGACGTCGCCCGATGGGAAGGGCACCGTCCGGGTCAGGAAGGAAAGGATCAAGGCTGCCGCGAACGCCGCCGCGCAGATGGCGACTTCGGCGCGACCGCTCGCAAGCTTCCACTCGATCGGTTGATGCATTGGTCGGAAGCCCGTTCAGTCAGTCGGCGCCGGGAAGGCCGAGCGGGGCGGGGACGAATTTATCATCGGCGTTGGTGCTCAGGAAGGCTCCTGTTGTGCCTTCGTCAACCCATTCCTATCTTCGCTTGATGCCGACAGTAGAGCTTCTCACGGACGTCGCGCTCGGCGTGGCGATCCCTTCGCGCAATGCGCGGGGGCGGATCGCGCGCCTCGCGGGCGTGGTCGATTCGATCCTTGCCAGCCATCAATATCCGCCGGTCATCGAGAAGCTGCTTGCCGAAGCGCTGACACTGACGGCGCTGCTCGGGTCGCTGCTGAAGGAGCCGCAGGGGCAGCTGACGCTGCAGGCGCAGACCGAGGGCGGGACGATCGACCTGCTCGTGTGCGATTATCTCGGCGGCGAGCTGCGCGGCTACGTCCGCCATGACGCGGACAAGCTCGACGGACTGTCCGACGCGCCGAGCCTGCAGGAGCTGTTCGGCAAGGGCTATCTCGCCATCACCTTCGACCAGCCGGTGTCGGACGAGCGCTACCAGGGGATCGTGCCGCTGGAGGGGAAGAATCTCGCCGACGCGGCGCAGAGCTATTTCTTGCAATCCGAGCAGATCCCGAGCCTGGTCCGGCTCGCGGCCGAGAAGCGCGGCGGGCATTGGTTCGCGGGCGGGCTGCTGCTGCAGCATTTGCCGGAAGGCGAGGAAGGGCGCGAGCGGCTGCACACGCGGCTCGACCATCCCGACTGGCCGCACGTCGCAATCCTCGGCGGATCGGTGAAGGCGGACGAGCTGGCCGACCCTGAGCTGCCGCTCGACGACCTCATCTGGCGCCTGTTCCACGAGGAGGACGAGGTGAGGACGCTGGCGGCGATCACGTTGAGCCGCGGCTGTCGCTGCGACCCTGAATATGTGCGTTCGGTGATTGCCCGCTTCCCTGCCGAGGAGCGCGAGGCGATGGTCGGCGACGACGGCGTCATCCGGGTCGATTGCGCCTTCTGCTCGTCGAGCTTCGCGATCGAGCCGAAGGAGCTCGGCGCCTGAAATGTCGGCTACCGAGCATTTCATTTTCATCCGTTAACTTCGGCGTGCTAAAACGGCAGTCGATGCGGAAGCTGCTGATTCTCGCTCTGGTTACGGCCGTTCCTGCCGGCGCCTATGCCGCCGCGCAGTCGGCGGCGCTCGCCAAGGTCGCGGGCGGGATGTGGGAGGTCAGCGGCGCTCCGGGCGCGCAGTCGCCGGTCCGGCAATGCGTCGCCGACATCCTCGCGCTCGCCCAGTTCGAGCATCGCGGGCGGAGCTGCTCGCGGTCGGTGATCAGCGACAAGGGCAATTCGACCGTGGTCAGCTACAGCTGCGGGCCGTCGGACTTCGGCCAGACGCAGATCGACGTGGTGACCCCGAGGGCGCTGAGGATCAGCACGCAGGGCATCTCCGACCAGCTGCCGTTCAACTATGTGATCCAGGCGCATCGCGTCGGCGATTGCGAAAAAACCGCTTCTTCTTCACGCCATTAAGGCGCCGTTTAACCATTCCGGCGTAGCAAGGGCGAGTGCCGGATTTGGCACGCTTTCCTCCCATCGGGCGCAAGCCCGATACCTGGGCCGCCCCTCCTCGGATGGGCGGCCCTTCTTTTTGAGTCCTCCCCGAGCTGGCTGGGGAAGGTGGCAGGCTGGACGGCCCTTCCGTAAGCCGTGCAAGACCCCTCCACCATGCTGCGCATGGTCCCCCTCCCCCAGCTAGCTGGGGGAGGATATAGGCGGCGCGTGAAGACGGCGGTGGTGCTTTTGTCCGGCGGGCTGGACTCGATGGTGTGCGCGGGAATCGCCCGGGAGCAGGGCTATTCGGTGGTCGCGCTGACGGTGGATTACAACCAGCGGCACCGGGTGGAGCTGGACGCCGCGCGCGCCATCGCCGGGCGGCTGGCCGATCGGCACATCGTCCTTCCGCTCGACCTTCGCGCGTTCGGCGGATCGGCGCTGACGAGCGAGATCGAGGTGCCGAAGGGCGGGGTGGGCGAGGGGATCCCGGTCACCTATGTCCCGGCGCGCAACACCATCTTCCTCAGCCTGGCGCTCGGGCTCGCCGAGGCGAGCGGGGCGCGCGACATCTTCATCGGGGTGAACGCGCTCGATTATTCGGGCTACCCCGACTGCAGGCCCGAGTTCATCGCCGACTTCGAGCGCGTCGCGAACCTCGCGACGAAGGCGGGGGTCGAAGGCGACCGGTTCATCATCCACGCGCCGCTGCAACAGATGAGCAAGGCACAGATCGCGCGCGAGGCCGAGCGCCTGGGGCTCGACGCGGCGATCAGCCACAGCTGCTACGATCCTCTACCCGACGGCCGCCATTGCGGCCGGTGCGACGCCTGCCGGCTGCGCGCCAAGGGCTTCATCGAGGCGGGGCTCCGCGACCCTACGCTTTACGCATGAGCTACGCGGTCAAGGAATGTTTCCTGACCCTGCAGGGCGAGGGGGTGCAGTCGGGCAGCCGCGCGGTGTTCCTGCGCTTCGCGGGATGCAACCTGTGGTCGGGGCGGGAGCAGGACCGTGCGAGCGCGCAATGCACCTTCTGCGACACCGACTTCGTCGGCACGGACGGCGAGGGCGGCGGCAAGTTCATGGGCGCCGATGCGCTTGCTCGGCACGTGGAGGGGCTGTGGGGCGAGGGCGAGGAGCGGCGGCTGGTGGTGATCACCGGCGGCGAGCCGATGCTCCAGCTCGACCCGGCGCTCGTCGATGCGCTGCACGGGCGCGGCTTCCGCATCGCGGTTGAGACCAACGGGACGCTACCCGCGACGCCCGGCATCGACTGGATCTGCGTCAGCCCGAAGGCCGGGACGGAGGTCGTCCAGCGCGCCGGCAACGAGCTGAAGCTCGTGTGGCCGCAGGACGGGATCGATCCCGTCGAGCTGGAAGGATGGGCGTTCGACCATTTCCTCGTTCAGCCGATGGACTGCGAGGGGCGCGAGGCTGCGGTCGACGCAGCGGTGAGGCTGGCGATGGAGCGGCCGAAATGGCGCCTCAGCCTGCAGGCGCACAAGGTGGTCGGGCTGGCCTAGTCGCCGTTGCTGGTGACGTTGGAGGGCGTGCTCTCGACGGGGCTCGGAGCGGGCTTGCTGGTCGAGGTGCTGCCCTGCGTGCTGTCGGTCTGCGGCTTCGGCTTGGGGAATGCCGAGGCGTTGCCCTGGTCGGCGGGAAGATTGGCGATGTCGTTCATGTCGGACTCCGCCGCCATGTTCGCCGCGTCGCCGGTCACCGCGTCGATGGCGGTCACGTCGTTCGAGACGATATTCTCGGCCGTCAGATTCTCGTCGATGTTCTGCGTATTGTCGCTCTCGTCGTTGTTCCCGCACGCAGCGAGGGCGAGGACTCCGGCAATCAGCATCAGCGCACGCATGGACGACTCCGACAAAGCCAAAAAAAGAGGCTGCCGGGGTTACCGGCAGCCTCTTGAAAAGCCAACGCCCCCGACGAACGGAGGCGTTTCACGATTACATCGCGTTGTTGGTCGTCGCGTTCACGTCCGTCGTGGTCGCGTTGTTCTCGACAACGGTCACGTTGCTCGCGCTGACGTTCAGGTCCGTGGCGTTCATGTCCGTGGCGTTCATGTCCGTCGCGTTCATGTCCGTCGTCGTGAGGTTCTCGTCGACGTTCATCGTGTTGTTGGCGTTGTCGTTGCTGCTGCAAGCGGCAACCGCCAGGGCCGCACCAGCGACCAGGATAAGAGCACGCATTCAAGACTCCCTATTTATTGCGATCTGCAAGGGTTTCCCCCGGCGCAAATCGCGCGAACCATAGTCTGAAGCGCAAGGTTCCTTCAAGACTCTTTGCACTTGGACTGCAAAGCCTTGAGAAACGGCAGGAAAGCCCGCTTCAGGGCCGCATCAACACCGTCGAGAGCGATTTGTTTCCCCTGCCCGGCAAGGCTGGTGACGCCGAATTCGGATATTCCGCACGGCACGATCCCCCCGAAATGGGAGAGGTCGGGAGCGACGTTGAGCGCGAAGCCGTGCAGGGTCACCCAGCGCTTCACGCGTACGCCGAGGGCCCCGATCTTGGCCTCGTCCGCGCCTTCGCCGACCCAGATGCCGATGCGGCCGGGAGCGCGGTGCGCGGACACCCCGAGCTCCGCCAGCGCGTCGATCATCCAGCCTTCGAGCGCGTGGACGAAGCAGCGTATGTCCTTGCCGCGCTTTTCGAGGTCCAGCATCACGTAGCCGACGCGCTGGCCCGGGCCGTGATAGGTGTAGCGGCCGCCGCGGCCCGCCTCGTAGACCGGGAAATGCTGCGGGTTCATCAGCTCCGACGGGTCCGCGCTGGTGCCCGCGGTGAACAAGGGCGGGTGCTCGAGCAGCCAGACGCATTCCGGGGCGGTGCCCTCGCGGATGGCGCCCGCGCGCTCCTCCATGAAGCGCAGCGCCTCCTCGTAAGGAACGGGCGCGTCGCTGACCCGCCATTCGATGCCGTCGATCCTCTCCATTGGCGGCTGACGAGATGGGCGGCGGCGGGCGCGAGGGCAAGCGCCGTTGCGCGAGCGCGGAAGCGTCCGCATAAGAGCGGGCGAGCCAATTGGGGGAACGGATGAAATTGTCGCTTTCTCGGGCGTGGGAGGAAACCACCGCGGTGCTCGCGCGCGACGGCCGCCTGTTCCTTGCCGTGGCGCTTGCGCTGTTCGTGCTTCCCGGGCTGGTGCTCGACGTCAGCATGCCGACGATGTCGCCGGGTCAGTTGCCGCCGGCGGGAGCGTGGATCGGCATCGCGATCGTCGCGCTGGTCATCTGGCTGATCGGCCAGCTGTCCGTGATCCGGCTGGCGATGGAGCCGCACGTCTCGGTCGGCGAAGCGATCGCGCGCGGGGCGAAGCGGGTGCTGCCCTACATATTGTCGGGCTTCCTGTGGCTGATCCCGATCCTCGTCATCGGGTCGGTGCTCTCGGCCGTGCTGCAGCTGAACCAGCAGCATCCGTCCGTAGCGGCGGCGCTGGCGCTGATCGTGCTGACCGTGGCTGCCGTCTTCCTCACGGTGCGGCTGATGCTCTCGTCGCCGGTGGCGGCGGCGGAGGAGGCGGGGCCGGTGCGGATCCTCCATCGTAGCTGGGACCTGACGCGCGGCAATTGGTGGCGGCTGTTCGCCTTCGTCGTGCTGTTCTGGATCGGCGCCTTGTGCCTCGTCTGGGCGGTCGATGCGGTCGCCGGGCTGCTGGTGCGGCTGGTGGCGGAAGACGCGGGGCCGCGCTCGCTCGGCGGGCTGCTGGTTTCGATCGTCAGCCAGCTGATCAGCGCGTTGCTGTCGGTCGTCTGCTTCGTGATGCTGGCGCGGATGTACGTCCAGCTGTCCGGCAGCGGGACGGCTCAGGCGTCGGTGCCGAGCAGCGGAATCTGAGGCGCGCAGTCCTTCGGAAGGAAGCCGAGCAGGCGCGGGTCGGGGAAGCGCTCGACCGCGCGCTTGTAGGGGGTGAAGCCGGCGCGGCGGTAGGCGGATAGCGCCGCCGGATGATCGAGCGAACAGGTGTGGACGTGGACCCGGCTGACGCCCTCGCGCCAGGCGCGTCGGACGGCCTCGGCAAGGAGCCACCGGCCGTGGCCCTTCCCGGCGAGCTCGGGAACGAGACCAATAAAGGCGACCTCGCACTCGCCGGCCTGGCGGAAGTCGAGCTCGAGCATCCCGACCACCGCTTCGACCGCGGCGACTTCGAACAGCTCGACCTCGGGGTGGCCGACGATCGCTTCGAGCTCCTCGTCCGGCATGACCAGCCGCGAGAACCACAGCCACGGGCCGCCCACCTTGCGAAACAGGGCGCGGTACTGTGCCGCCGTAGGCTCGCGGACGCGGCGCAGCTGCAGCGTGGACGCGGGCACTTCGCCGTCGGGGGGCGCGTGCATCTCGAGATAGGTGACGACGGCGGCGAGCTCGGAGGCGGGGAGCGGGTCGTAGCTCATGAATCCTCCCCTGCAAGGGGAGGGGGACCGCCGAAGGCGGTGGAGGGGGGTTGGAGGCCTGCACGCCGGCCCCTCCACCATGCAGTCTTCGCTGCATGGTCCCTCTCCCCGTTCCGGGGAAGATCCCTCACTTCCATTTCGCCAGCGGGGGGAGGCTCATGAGGATGGCGTCGGTGTTGCCGCCGGTCTTGAGGCCGAAGAGGGTGCCGCGGTCGTAGAGGAGGTTGAACTCGACGTAGCGGCCGCGGAACTCGAGCAGGCGCTCCATGTCCTCGTCGCTGAAGGGCGTGTTCATGCGCTTGCGGATGAGCTGGGGGACGATGTCGAGAAAGGCCTCTCCGACGTCGCGCGTGAACGCGAAATGGGCGTCGAAATGATCCTCCAGATAGTCGTAGAAGATGCCGCCGACGCCGCGCGAGACGCCGCGGTGCGGGAGCCAGAAATATTCCTCGGCCCATTTGGAGAAGCGCGGATAGAAGGTCGGGTCGTGCGCCGCGCAGGCGGCGCGCAGCCGCGCGTGGAAGGCCCCGGTATCCTCTTCGTAGGGGATCGCGGGATTGAGGTCGGCGCCCCCGCCGAACCAGCGCTTGGTCGTCGACAGGAAGCGCGTGTTCATGTGCACCGCGGGGACGTGCGGGTTGGCCATGTGGGCGACGAGGCTGATTCCGGTGGCGAAGAAGCGCGGATCCTCCGCGGCGCCGGGGATGCTCCTCGCGAACTCCGGCGAGAAGCTTCCGCCGACGGTTGAGACGTTGACGCCGACCTTTTCGAACACCTTGCCGGCCATCTGCCCGCGAACGCCGCCGCCGCCGGCTTCGCCATTATGGTCGGTGCGCTCCCACGGAGTGTAGGCGAAGCTTGCATCGGACCCGGCCTGGCGCTCGATTTGCTCGAAGGCGGCGCAGATGCGGTCGCGCAGGGACTCGAACCAGTCGCGAGCGGCCTGTTGCTGGTCGTCTAGCTCAAGCATCGCGGGGGTCATTGCGTCGGCAGGCCCCGCGACGCAAGCGGGCGCCGCCCTAATCCGCCTCCCAGCTCCTCAGCATGCGCGCGCCGCTCCACAGCTCGGCCGCGCGGCCCTCGCGCCAGCCTTCGGCGATGCGGACGGCGCGCTCGTCATCGCCCGCTTCGAATTCGTGGCTGTGCGTGATGTGCCTGTCACCAGCATGCAGGAAGTAGAGCCGATACTGGATGACCGGCTCGGCGGACGCGCGCCTGCTCGTCGCCTTGTGCGGCCGATTTTGCTCCAAACGCTACCCACCCCTGCACAGAATCGCGATTCGGCGAACGTAAGTAGCTGTAATTATCCTTCGATTACAAGGTGTTAACATAAGTTAGTAGAGGCAGCCCGGCAAAGTGAACGAGATTTCATCCGCGCCCCATCGCTGCATAAAGCTGGCGTTCACCGGCCCGGCCGCAGTCCCGCGGGAGCAGGGGCCCAGGACCGCGTTGCGGCCGCTGAAAAGGACAGAGGAATGAGAATTTTGCTTGCGACGCTCGCGCTCGGCGCGACCGTCGTTTCGACGCAGGCGCTCGCGCAGCAGCGCGGCGGGTGGATGCAGCAGGACATGACGCGCGCGCAGGCGCAGCAGCTGGCCGACGCGATGTTCCAGCGGATCGACCTCAACCATGATGGCGTGGTGACGCGCGAGGAGGCGCAGCAGGCGGCATCGCGGTTCGGCGAGCGCGGAGAGCGCATGGTCAACCGGCTGTTCGGCGACGCCCAGTCCGTCACGCTGCAGCAGGCCGAAGCGCAGGCGCTGGCGCGGTTCGACCGCGACGACCTCAACCATGACGGGACGGTGACGGCGGCGGAGCGGCAGCAGGCCCGCGCCGCGTTGAAGGCCGAGCGCGCGCAGAATCCGGGTCAGTAAACCCGGCGCTGGGCGCTGACGAGCATCCTCAGCAGCATGGCGACCGGGCGCGGCACGCCGACCTTGCCCTCGAGCCACAGGCTCACGGCCGACCGCGAGACGCCGATTGCCTGGGCGAGGTCGTTCTGGGTGCGGTAGCCGAGGCTGCGCATGGCCGAGCGGAGCTCGTCCGGCGACATCGACGCAAGCATCTCGCGATTGTCGCTCAAATCGCGCCGGCTCCGCTCTCGCCGTTCGACGCGCCGAGGACGAGCGGCCGGGGGCTAGATGGCATCATGCCCCCTGTCGCCGGTGCGAATGCGGATCGCCTGTTCGACGTCGATGACGAAGATCTTGCCGTCCCCGATCCGGCCCGTGCGCGCGGCGTTCTCGATCGCCTCGACGACATTGTCGGCCAGATTGTCTTCGACCACGACCTCCACCTTCACCTTGGGCAGGAAGTCGATCACATATTCGGCCCCGCGGTAGAGCTCGGTATGGCCCTTCTGGCGGCCGAAGCCCTTCACTTCGGAGACGGTGATGCCGGAGACTCCGACGTCGTGCAGCGCGTCCTTCACGTCGTCGAGCTTGAACGGCTTGATGATCGCTTCGATCTTCTTCACGGCAGCCCCGTTACAGCCATTGCGCAACTCGTAATGCCCAATCGCCGCCTCATTTGCTAGGCAGTGCGAGAGGCGAAATGAAAGCCATCATCCTTTCCGCCGGCCAAGGCTCGCGGCTCGGCCACCTGGTCGACGACCGGCCCAAGTGCCTGATCGACTTCAATGGTCGCAGCCTGCTCGACCGCCAGCTCGACACCCTCGCGGCGAACGGGGTCGGCGAGGCGGTGGTGGTCACCGGCTTTCACGACGAGCTGGTCAACCAGGCCATCGCCCGGCGAAGCGGGCGGCCGCAGGTGCGGACGGTGTTCAACCCCTTCTTCAAGGTCGCGGACAATACGGGGTCGCTGTTCATGGCGCGGGAGGAGCTCGCCGGCGACTGCCTGGTGTGGAACGGCGATACGTTGGTCTCGCGCGCGCTGATGGCGCGGGTGGTCGGAAACGAGCGGCCGGGGATCTGCGTCACCATCGACCGCAAGGAGTCCTACGACGAGGACGACATGAAGGTCGTCGAAGCGGGCGGGCGGCTGAAGGCGATCGGCAAGCGCATCGCCGACGGCGTGAACGCGGAATCGATCGGCCTCCTCGCCTTCCGTTCGGGCGGCGCGGAGCAGTTCCGCGAGGCGATCGAGCGCGCGATGCGCACGCCGGAGGGCACGACCATCTGGTACCTGCGCGTGATCAACCACATGGCCCAAAGCAGCGACGTCTGGACGCTCGACATCCAGGGCGAGGAGTGGGGCGAGGTCGACTTCCCCGCCGACGTAGACTCGGCGCGGGCGCTGACCGCCCGCTGGGACGAAGCGGAGAAGGCCGCCGCGGCCTGAGGCGCGGCCATCGCCTTCAGAACCAGTTGCTCGACATGATCCCACTCGCGTCGAACAGTGGATAGAGGATCAGCTGATAGACGAGCGCGGCCATGTTCAGCCGCTTGCCCGGAAGGAAGCAGACGGCCGCGACCCCGGCGGTGAAGGCGAGAAAGACAATCCACTGGTTCCAGTTGGCGAGCTGCGGAATGCCGATCGCCTGCTCTCCCGCCATCGCAAGCAAATTGCAGACGTACATGCCGCCCATCAGCCAGCGGCGGTGCTTGAAATAATAAGCGTCGAGGTCGGGCCAGTGCTCGATGTCCTCGGGAAAGGCGAGCTGGGCGACAAGATAGTAGATGCCGAAGATGACGAGCCCTGCCGCGAGGCTGATGAAGCTCACCGGTATCTCGGACCGGCTCTGCCATGCGATCAGCCACAGGCTGGTGATGTCGAAGGTGATGAGGAGCGCGAGCAGCGGCAGCAGCCAGCCGATGCGGATCTTGTGCCTGAGCTCAAGGGCGCGTCCGAAGCCGGCGAGCGCCTCGGCGAGCGCCAGCCCCATCAGCAGCCCGAACAGCGAGAAGACGAAGCTGAATGCGTCCATGGGAGCCCCCCCCCGAGGGCAGCCTAGTGCGCATCGGCGGCGCGCTCAACGCGAGCGCGCGCACCCAGCCTCGTGCTAGCCCGCCGTGACCTCCTTCACATTGTCGTCGCTGTTGCGGTCGACGTAGAAATTATAGGGGTCGACGCCGGCGAAGGTCGGCTTCGCTTTGGTGTGGATCGTGATGGCCTGCGTGCCGCTGTGGATGGGCTTGAGGCCGAAGACGATCACGTTCTTCTGCGAGAATTCGCCGAGGCCGGGGCGGGCGGTGAAGAGGCCGATCTCGATCGGCTCGTTGAGCGTCGCCTTCGTCTCCTTGCCCTTGCCGTCGGCGTAATATTTGTCGGCGGCGATGGTCAGCGTGGTGGTCCAGCCGTCGCCGTCCTTCTTCGTCACCGCGTCCTTCACCTTGAGGTCGTAGAGCGTGATCTTCTCGAACAGGTCGGTGATCAGCTGCTGCTGGGCCCGGGTCTTCGCTTCCTTGCGGAACTCGGCGACCATGTCGATCGAGCGCGGGTAGGGCGGGCCCTTGAAGCGCCAGTTCGCGAGGAAGCGCGAGAGCGCGCGGTCGACCGCGTCTTCGCCGAGCCGCTCCTGGAGCAGGTACATGACGAGCGAGCCCTTGCGGTAGTGGATGTAGGGCTGGTCCTCGACGCGCTCGAGCGGGAGCTCCTCGACCGCTTCGCCGGCGCGGTTCCTGAGGTAGGAATCGAGCTCGTACTTGAGGAAGCGGCGGATCTTGTCCGGCCCGTACATGTGCTTCATCACCATCAGCGCGGAATATTGGGCGAGCGTCTCGCTCATGCTCGTGCCGCCCTGCATGTCGCCGCCGACGAC
The DNA here is from genome assembly GCA_050261135.1 of Bacillota bacterium. Lineage (GTDB taxonomy): Bacteria > Pseudomonadota > Alphaproteobacteria > Sphingomonadales > Sphingomonadaceae > Sphingomicrobium. The sequence continues at coordinate 543,018 of JBLNCZ010000027.1, read as the reverse complement.
CTGGTGCGCCCAATATTGGTGCGCCATTTCGTGGCTGACGACATAGCTGGTGAAGTCGATCTTGGTGGGATCGTCGGTGTTGGCGTTGAAGCCGATCGTCTCCGAATAGGGCATGGTCCCGGCGAAGGCCTGGGCGAAGCTGTTGTAGCCGGGGAATTCGACGATCCGCGCATAGTTGAACTGGTAGGGACCGAAGTGGGCGCGATAATAATCGAGCGCCGTGCCCATCGCGTTCAGCATGTTCGGCACGTTCCAGTCGTGGCCGGGCAGGTAATAGACCGACAGCTTGAGGCCGTTGTGGAGGCGTGACGCGACCTTGTAGTCGGCCGACTGGATCGAGAAGAAGTTGAGGATCGGCGCCGGGCTGACGAAGCGCGCCGTGCGGCGGCCGTTCGAGGTCACGTCCGAGACCTGGTTGCCGGGCGCGATCGGCACCTGGTCGGCGGAGGTCGACAAGGTGATGTCGCTCATCACCCAATCGGCGTGGATGTAATTCTCCTTGGTCGCGTTCATGTCCTCGAGCTTGGCGGGGCGAAGCTCGGCCGGCAGGTGCTGGCGGCGGCGCTTGGCGCGGTCGCTAAGGAGGCCGTTGCGGTCCATCCCGATCATCGGCGCGAGCGCGAAATTGTTCACGAACGTGCCGTTCTCGATCACGTCGGTCGCCGGGGAGGTGGCGCGGAAGCCGCGGTGCCAGATTTCCGACGCGAAGGTCAGCGACGCGGTGGCGCCCGGCGCGAGCGGCTTGTCGAAACGATAGATGCGGTAGCCGAACTTGGGATCGTCATAGACGAGCCGGGCGCCCGAGAGCTGAAGCTTCAGGAACTTGGCATCGGTGTCGCCGCGGCGGACGTGAACGTCGCGGATCGCGACGCTGGTCTTGTTCTGGAGGTCGTAGCGGCCCTCGGCGAGCAGGCGGCGGTCCTTGGGATAGAGCTGGATGTCGAGGGTCACGCGGGTGACCGCCGGCATCGGCAGATGCTCGTACTTCAGATATTTCCGCTCATAATCCGCCTGGTATTTCTCGCGGTCGTCGGCGGTCTGGTAGCGGTTGAGGACCTTGACGTTGTAATAAGCGTAGGCGCCGGTCGCGGCCATCAGCCCCGCCGCGACGAGGACGATCGCGAGCGCGGGGGCGCTGACCAGGTGCGGCACGCGGCGCAGGCGGCTGCGGAGCGACAGGTCGGTTCCGCGCGGCCACAGCAGGTGGGCGACGACGACGAGGATGACGGCGAAGCAGAACCAGTAGAACTGGAAGACGGCGGCGCCCTTCCAGAAGCTTCCCGCGCCGACGAAATCGCTGAGCGGGACGTTGGGAGAGCCGCCGTAATTATAGAGCGGGTTCCCATAGCCCATGTTGCTCATGAAGATTCCGGCGACGAACCAGACGAACAGGATTCCCCAGCCCACATATTTGTTCGGGCTGAGGACCTGCACGAAGACCGCGAGGATCGCGATGAGGAGGCCGTCGATCGCGGCCGGGACGATGAACCAGCCGAGATAATCGAGCAGGCCGATGGAGCGCCCGCCCTCGACCAGCTGGTAGACGATGCCGGTCAGCGCCGCGGCGAGATTGACGATCAGCAGGACGAGGAAGATCGCGATGACCTTCGGAATGGTCATCACCCAGCTCGGGACGGCCGTCGAATCGATGAGCTCGTTGATCTTGCGGTCGCGCTCCCGCCACACGAGCTCGCCGCCGTAGAAGGCGGCGATCATCAGCAGGAACAGCGCCGAGCCGCCGCGCGCGGCGGTCACGGTCGCGGCGACGGTCGGGTGGTCCGACGTGCCGTAGGAGGAGCGCGACACCCACAGCACGAGCGCGGTGAAGGCGACCGCGAGGAGCGCGAGGATGATGAGGCCGGGGCTGGTCAGCACCTGGCGCACCTCCACGCGCAGCCGCGACATGAACTGCGGCACGCGCGAGGGGCGGGCGTCGCGCATGGTGACGCTTTGCCCGCCGAGAGCCGGCGGCGCGGCCGCGAGGGCGACCTCGCGCGCCTGCCGCTTCGCCAGCCGGCGCAGCCGGAAGCGTGACGGCGCGCGCTCGGTCATCGAAAAGCGCCACAGGGTGAAGCCGAGGAACAGCAGCCCGAGGACGATGGCGAAGATGCGGTTGAAGAGCATCGCGCCCGAAAGCTCGACGAGGCGGCTGTTGAGCTCCGACTGCGTCCAGTAGCGGGTGGCTTCGCCGAGCGCGCCGGTGCCGAGCGGCTCCCAGCGGGCGACGGTCTCGCGATATTCGATCTTCTGGCCGAGGACGCTGCTCGTCACGAGATAGCCCATGACGAGCACGATCGCGCCGACATAGGCCGCCATCATCGAGCGCAGCACGGTCGCCAGAGCGAACAGCACCGCGCAGATGAGGAAGATGTTGGGGATTGCGAAGATGAGGAACGGCCAGGCGTAATAAGAGAAGACCTGCGGGCCGATCGTCTCGGGATCGACCCACGGCATGACCGAGCCCGACAGCATGCCGATGGGAAGCGCGAGATAGCCGAGGCAGGCGACGACGAGCCCGCCGATGAAGCGCCCGATGACGATCTGGCGCGCGCTGACCGACGTCGCGCGGACGATCGGCGCGAAGCCGCTCGCCTCGTCGCGGACGATCGCGTTGGCGACGAAGGCGGTGACGACGAAGACGTAGAAGATCGAGAAGACCGCGGTCGCGACGGCGATGGCGTTGGCGGCATTTTCGTGAACGCCGCCGGGCGTGCCGATGCGCACGTTCTCGCTCGCGGTGATGCCGAAGCCCATGAGGAAGAAGATCGCGACCGCGACCCAGAAGACCGGGTTGCGCAGCTGGTAGCGGATTTCGAATCCGGTGATTCCGAACAGCATGGCCGTGCCTCCGCTCAGGCCGCGCGGCGGAGGTTGGACAGGGTCGAGAAATAGACGTCCTCCAGCCCGCCCTCGACCGGCTCGAAACCGGCCGGCTTCTTGTCGGCGAGCACGTGGACGATGGTCTTGCCCGCGAACAGGCGGGTCGAGATCACTTCATGTTTCTGCTGGTAATCCTCGAGCTCGTCGTGGCGGATCGCCTTCTTCCACACCTTTCCGCGGGTGGATTCGATGAGCTCGGCAGGCTTGCCTTCCAGCTGCACGCGGCCGTTGGCGAGGACCGCCATCAGCGGGCAGAGGTCGGCGACGTCATCGACGATGTGGGTCGAAAGAATGACCACGACATTGTCGCCGATGCCGGCAAGCAGGTTGAGGAAGCGGTTGCGCTCTTCGGGATCGAGGCCGGCGGTCGGCTCGTCGACGATGATCAGCTCGGGGTTGCCGATCAGCGCCTGGGCGATGCCGAAGCGCTGCCGCATGCCGCCGGAGAAGCCAGCGATCGACTTGTGCCGGACGGCCCACAGGTTGGTCTGGTTGAGGAGCGAGTCGACCACGCTCTTGCGCTCGCCGGCGCTGGTGATGCCCTTAAGGAGCGCGAGCTGGTCGAGCATCGCGTAGGCCGAGACGCGCGGATAGACGCCGAAATCCTGCGGCAGGTAGCCGAGCGTGCGGCGCAGCTGCTGCGGTTCGGCAAGCACGTCGATGTCGCCGAAGTGGATCGAGCCGGCGGTCGGCTGCTGGAGCGTCGCGACGGTTCGCATCAGCGTCGACTTGCCCGCACCGTTCGGTCCCAGGAGTCCGAACATCCCGCGCGGGATCGACAGGGTCACGTCGTCGAGCGCGACCGTCCCATTGGCATAGGTGTGCGAAAGATTTGCGATTTCCAGCATTGTACCCCCCGAATTCGACGAGTGATCAAGGGGCTCGTCCCGGTCGTCAAGCGCGGGCGGATCAATTTTCGACAGGTCGACGAACTGCTGTTTTATTTATGATCGTAAGGCGGGCGGTCGAAGCCGCCGGGGCTCTTCGTGAAAATCTCGCAGCCGGTTTCGGTGATCCCGATCGAATGTTCGAACTGGGCGGAGAGCGAGCGGTCGCGGGTGACCGCGGTCCAGCCGTCGTCGAGCAGCTTCACGTCCGAGCGGCCGATGTTGATCATCGGCTCGACGGTGAAGATCATGCCCGGCTTGAGCTCCGGGCCGCTACCCGGCCGGCCGGCGTGCACCACCTCCGGGCTGTCGTGGAACAGGCGGCCGACGCCGTGGCCGCAGAAGTCGCGCACGACGCTGTAGCGGTTGGCCTCGGCGTGGCGCTGGATGGCGTTGGCGATGTCGCCGAGATGGTTGCCCGGCGTCGCTTGTTCGATGCCGAGCATCAGGCATTCGTACGTGATGTCGACGAGCTTGCGCGCCTTCAGCGGGACGTCGCCGACCAGGTACATGCGGCTCGTGTCGCCATGCCAGCCGTCGACGATCGGAGTGACGTCGATGTTGACGATGTCGCCGTCCTTCAGCGCCTTCTCGCCGGGGATGCCGTGACAGACGACGTGGTTGATCGAGATGCAGCTGCTCTTGGTATAGCCGCGATAGCCGAGCGTCGCCGGAACGCCGCCGCCTTCCAGCGTCATGCGATAGACGATCTCGTCCAGCTCCTCGGTGGTGACGCCGGGCTTCACGTGAGGAACCAGCGCATCGAGGATCTCGGCGGCGAGCCGGCCGGCGCGGTGCATGCCCTCGAACGCTTCCGGCCCGTGGAGCTTGATGACGCCGTTGCGCGACTCCGCGCGGTCCTCCGCTGTGACGGTGACATATTGAGTCATGGCCCCAAGATAGGCACGGGGGGCGGCAAAGTCGAATAGGAGCGCCGGGGTTTGACCGACCAGTCGAGGCAGTGGACCGCAGCTTTGGTGGTCATCGGCGACGAGATCCTCTCGGGCCGCACCCAGGACAGGAACATCGCGCAGCTCGCGACCTGGCTCAACGAGCAGGGGATCAGGTTCGCCGAGGTGCGGGTGGTGCCCGACGACGCGGCGGCGATCGGCGAGGCAGTGAACGCGCTCCGGGTGAAGCACGATTATCTGTTCACGACCGGCGGGATCGGACCGACGCACGACGACATCACGGTCGACGCGATCGCGGCGGCATTCGGCGTGCCGGTGGTGGAGCACCCGGAAGCGCGGCGGATCCTCGAGGATTATTACCGCGACCGGCCGGGCGGGCTCACCGCGGCCCGGCTGAGGATGGCGCGGACGCCCCAAGGCGCCGAGCTGCTGCGCAACCCGAGCTCCGGCGCGCCGGGCATCAAGATGGGCAATGTCTATATCCTCGCGGGCGTGCCGGGGATCGCCGCGAGCATGCTCCACGCGCTCACCGGAAAGCTCGAGGGCGGAAAGCCGATCGTCTCGGTCACGGTCGGCGCCCGGGCGCCGGAAAGCGACGTCGCCGACCTGCTGCGCGAAACCGAGGAAGCGCATCCCGGCGTCGCGATCGGCAGCTATCCCTTCTTCAGGGACGGCAATTACGGATCGAACTTCGTGATCCGCTCCGAGGACGGGGATCTGGCGCGGGAGACGGGCGGCGACCTCGTCGAGCGGCTCCGTGCCGCCGGCTTCGACCCCGTCGAAGGCGGGATCTAGAAGCGACTCGTTGACTGCGATTTGCGGCGCACCTAACTCACCGCCGCGCAGGCGCGGGTATGATGTAATGGTAGCCTGTCAGCTTCCCAAGCTGAACGCGCGGGTTCGATTCCCGCTACCCGCTCCAAAGCCGACATGCCGGGGGCATGTCGAAGCTTTGGAGCGCGTGAGCGAAGCGAGTGGCGACAAGCGTCGGCTCGTGACATTCGAAAAGGAAAAGGCGGGTCCCGGATCAAGTCCGGGATGACGATTGAGGGCCTCATCCGATCTCGTCCCTGAACTCGTAGAGGTGATAGGTCTCGTAGAGGCCCGCACGCATGTAAGGGCTGTTGGCGACGAGCGCTTCAGCGGTGGTGCGATCGTCGGCCTCGAAGATCATCAGCATCGCTGCGCGCCGGCCGCTCTCGTCGCACAGCGGACCGACCGAGTGGATCGGGATGTAGGGCTGCTGCAGGAAGTCGTTGACTTCGTGCTGCACCTCCTGCGGGACCGTTTCGGACCCGGCTTTCATGAAGCCAATCCAGGCGAAGAGCATTGTCGTGCTGCTCCTTCAGCGATTCTCCCTCGCCTATATCAAAATCGGGAACAAAGCCGCTGCAGAGGCATTGCTTAATATAAGCACGCTTATTATATCCGTTGCCGATGGAAACCATTCCGTTCGAGATTGGCGAGACCGCGCACGGGCTGCGCAAGGCGTTCGACCGCCTTGCCGTCGGCCTCGGCGTGACCCGCGCCCAGTGGAAGGTGCTGTTCAAGCTCACCCGCAAGCCCGGCCTCCGGCAAGTCGAGCTTGCCGACCTGCTGGAGCTGGAGCCGATCACCTTGTGCCGCATCGTCGACCGGCTCGAGGAAGCGGGCCTGGTCGAGCGCAGCCGCGATCCCGAGGACCGGCGCGCATGGCGGCTCAACGTGACGCCAAAGGCGCAGCCGCTGATCGAGAAGCTGCAGGCGGTAGGCGCGGAGCTGGTGAGTGAAGCGTTCGCCGGAATCGATCCCAAGGAGATCGAGATCACGAGGAAAGTGCTGGCACAGGTGCGCGAGAATGCGAGCCGGTGCGGAGCAGTGAACAGGGCATCGAATCAATGAATAAAATGGCTACCGAACCGATGACCGCGACGGCCGCTGCCGAAGCGCCCAAGCGGAAGCGGAAAGTGAAGCTGCCGGCCGGCAAGGGCATGGTGCGCAGCTTCCTCATGCTCATCGTGCCCGCGCTGCTGATCCTCGGCGGCGGATATTACTGGCTGACGAGCGGCGGCAGCGTCTCGACCGACGACGCGCAGATCAAGCAGGACATCGTTTCGGTGAGCCCGCAGGTGAACGGCCAGGTCGTGAACGTCTATGTCCGCAACGGCATGCACGTGAAGAAGGGCGACGTGCTGTTCCGGATCGACCCACAGCCCTACCAGGTCGCGCTCGAGCAGGCGCAGGCGCAGCTCGCCGCAGCGCACCTACAGACCACGCAGCTGCGGACGCAGGCGGCGGGGACCGGCGCGGACATCACTGGCGCCGAGGCAAATCTCAAGATCAAGCAAAATGCGCTGGCGCGGCAGCAGGCGCTGCTGAAGCAGGGCTTCACGACCCGCGCCGACTATGAGGACGCGCTCAACGAGGTGAAGACCGCCGAGCAGCAGCTCGCGGACGCCAAGGCGCGCGCGGCCAACGCGCATGCCGCGATCGCTCCGGGCGAGCAGCCGTCGATCGCGCAGGCGCAGGCGGCGATCGACAAGGCACGGCTCGACCTCGAGCGCACCGCGGTGCGGGCGCCCATGGACGGCGTCATCGAGAATGCCGACGACCTCCAGGTCGGCCGCATGGCGGTGACCGGCATCGGCATGCTCAGCCTCGTCCACAGCAAGAGCGCGTGGGTCGAAGCCAATTTCAAGGAGAAGGACGTCGGCCGCATGGTCCCCGGGCAGCGCGCCGAGATCGAGGTGGATGCCTATCCCGGGGTCAAGTTCGCCGCGCATGTCCAGAGCATCGGCGCGGGCACCGGAAGCGAGTTCTCGCTGCTGCCTGCGCAGAATGCGAACGGCAACTGGGTGAAGGTCACCCAGCGCGTGCCGGTCAGGATCGCCTTCAACGAACCGCCGTCGAAGCCGATGATCGCCGGCCTGTCGGTCAACGCCACGGTCTTCTTCGACAACAAGTAAGGCCCGACACTTGGCCGAAGCTGCAACCCATCCGCTACCGACCGGCCAGCGGCTGATCGTCACCGTCGGCATCATGGCGGCAGTGCTGCTGCAGGTGCTCGACACGACCATCGCCAATGTCGCGCTGCCGCACATGCAGGCGAGCCTCAGCGCGACGCAGGACACGATCAACTGGGTGCTGACGAGCTACATCGTCTCGTCGGCCATCGCGCTTCCGATCAGCGGCTGGCTCGCCGACCGCGTCGGCCGCAAGCGGCTGCTGCTCATCTCGGTCGTCGTCTTCACCGCCGCATCGGTCGCCTGCGCGACCGCCACGTCGCTGACGGAGATGGTGTTCTTCCGGGCGCTCCAGGGCGTCGGCGGCGCGTTCATCGTGCCGCTTGCCCAGGCGACTTTGTTCGACATCAACCCCAAGGAAAAGCACGGCCAGGCGATGGCCCTGTTCGGCGGCGGCGTGATGATCGGCCCGATCCTCGGCCCGGTGCTCGGCGGCTGGCTGACCGACAATTACAACTGGCGCTGGGTGTTCCTGGTCAACCTTCCGGTCGGGATCCTGTGCATCCTGATCATGAGCCAGTTCATGCCCGAGGGCGAACGGCACAAGCGGCGGTTCGACATGTTCGGCTTCGCGCTGCTGGCGATCGCGCTCGGCTCGCTCCAGTTCTGCCTCGACCGCGGCGAGCAGAAGGACTGGTTCTCGAGCTGGGAGATCATTCTCGAGGCGGGCCTCGCCATCGCCGCCGGGTGGATGTTCCTCGTCCATCTGATCACGTCGGAGCACCCGCTGTTCGACCGCGAGATGTTCAAGGACCGCAATTTCGCGACCAGCCTGGTGTTCATGGCCGCGACCGGCGTGCTGCTGCTCGCCGGCCTCGCGCTGCTGCCGCCGCTGCTGCAGACCATGTACGGCTATTCGGTGCTGCAGTCGGGCTTCCTCACCGCGCCGCGCGGCATTGGCACCCTGTTCTCGATGCTGATCGCCGGACGCATGACCGGCAAGATCGACGCCCGCATCCTCGTCGGCATCGGAGTGATGCTGATGGGCATCTCGCTCCACATGATGACCGGGTTCGCGATCGACCAGCCGTCGCGGCCGGTGATCCTGAGCGGCGTGGTCCAGGGCCTCGGCCTCGGCCTCATCTTCGTGCCGCTGCAGACGCTCGCGTTCGAGACCCTGCCGAGCAAGATGCGGACGACGGGCGCCGCGCTGCTCAACCTGTCGCGCAACATCGGCGGCTCGGTCGGCATCTCCATCGTCAGCACCGAGCTGGTGCGGCTCACTCAGGTCAGCCATGCCGACATGGCGGCGCAGATCACCCAGAACACGATCCCGACGCTCGATTCGACGCAGATCCAGACGGTGGCTCCCGTCGCCGGCCCGGCGGCGCTCGCCTACATCAATGCGATGATCAACAAGCAGGCGCTGTTCATCGCCTATCTCGACGACTTCAAGCTGATGATGTTCGTCACGTTCGCGATCCTGCCGCTGCTGTTCTTCATGCGGCGCGGCAACAAGGTCGGCGGCGGGGGGCCGCCGGTCCACATGGATTGAGCGCGCAGCTTGCGGTGCGGGTAACGCCGCGCTCGGCGAAGCCGGGCATCGCGGGCTGGCGCGCCGGAGCCGACGGACGCGAGGAGCTGGAGGTGAGGGTCGGCGAAGCGCCCGCCGACGGAGCGGCCAACGAGGCGGTGGTGAAGCTGCTCGCCAAAGCGCTCGGGGTCAGCCGTGCAGAAGTGAGGATCGTCTCGGGAGCAGCGTCTCGCCACAAGCGGGTCGCGATCCCATTTGAGCTTGAAGAAGCGCGCCGCCGGATCGGCGGCTAGGAAAGGGAGAAGAGCATGTTCGGAATTGCGAAGCGCCGCCTCGGGCGCGGCGGGCCGGAAGTGTCGGCGATCGGCCTCGGCTGCATGGGCATGAGCGAATTCTACGTCGGCGGAAGCGAAGCCGAATCGATCGCCACGATCCACCATGCGCTCGATCGCGGCGTGACCTTCCTCGACACCGCCGACATGTACGGCTGGGGCAAGAACGAGGAACTGGTCGGACGCGCGATCGCCGACCGGCGCGGCGAGGTGTTCCTGGCAACCAAGTTCGGCAATGTGCGCGGGCCCAACGGCGAGTTCCTCGGCGTCCGCGGCGATCCCGAATATGTCCGCTCCGCCTGCGAGGCGAGCCTCAGGCGGCTGAAGGTCGAGACGATCGACCTCTATTACCAGCACCGCGTCGACACCAAGGTGCCGATCGAGGATACGGTGGGCGAGATGAGCCGCCTGAAGGAGGAGGGGAAGATCCGCTTCCTCGGCCTTTCCGAAGCCGCGCCGCGGACCATCCGCAAGGCGCACCAGGTGCACCCGATCACGGCGGTCCAGACCGAGCTGTCGCTGTGGAGCCGCGACGCGGAAGCCGAGGTGCTTCCGACCGTGCGCGAGCTCGGCATCGGCTATGTCGCTTATTCGCCGCTCGGCCGCGGCTTCCTGACCGGCCAGTTCAAGTCGCCGGAGGACTTCCCCGAAGGCGATTTCCGAAAGAACCACCCGCGCTTCCAGGGCGAGAACTTCCAGAAGAACCTGGACCTGGTGAAGGAAGTCGAAGCCATGGCAGCCGAGAAAGGCTGCACCACCGCGCAGCTGGCGCTGGCGTGGGTGCTGGCGCAGGGCGAGGACATCGTGCCGATCCCGGGCACCAAGCATGTCAAATATCTCGACCAGAACATCGGCGCGCTCGACATCGAGCTGACCGAGGCGGACCTCAAGCGGCTCGACGCGATCCTTCCGCCGGGCGCGGCGGCCGGGGAGCGCTACCATTCGGCGGGCATGGAGACGGTGAACCGCTGAGTTCCTCCCCAGCCAAGGGGCTCGGGAGGGGAACCATTGAACAAAGATTCAATGGTGGAGGGGTAGAAAACGCCAGTGCCGTTGACCCCTCCACCATGCTCCGCATGGTTCCCCTCCCCACCGCTGCGCGGCAGGGAGGAATTAGCCGCCGTGCTGGCGCATCCAGAGTGCGAACAGGTCCGGCCAGCGTGATCCGGGATTGTCGCTCGGCAGGTGCAGGCCGAAGCCGTGGCCGCCCTGCGCCAGCAGGTGCGCCTCCACGCTGACCTTCGCGGTGCGGCAGGCGGCGATCCAGTCGAGGCTGTTTTCGACAGGAACCGTGCCGTCGTCGAAGGCGGCGACGACGAAGCTCGGCGGCGTTGCGCTGCCGATGTGGAGGACGGGCGAGCGGGCGGCGACGAGCCCGGCGGGCGCATCGGTGCCGAGCAGGTTGTCGCGCGAGCCGCCGTGGGTTTCGGCGCCGAGCGTCGCGACCGGATAGATGAGGCCGGCAAAGGCGGGCCTCGCCGACTGCCGGTCCGCGGCGTCGACCGCCTTGTAGACCGGTTCGTCGAAGGAGACCGCAAGGTCGGCCCCCAAATGTCCGCCGGCCGAGAAGCCGAGGATTCCCAGCCGCGCGGGATCGATGCGGAATTCCGGCGCGCGCGCCCGGATCAGCCGCATCGCGCGTTGCGCGTCCTGCAGCGGCACCGTCGCCCGGTTGGCCCAGCCCTCGCCCGGCAGGCGGTAGCTGAGCACGAACACGGTCGTGCGCTTCGCGTTGAAGAATTCGGCGACGTCGACGCCCTCGTTCTGCACGGCGATGAAGCTGTAGCCGCCGCCGGGAATGGCGAGGATCGCCGAGCCGTCCGGGAGCGCCGGCCTGAAGACGTTGACCTCCGGCGTCGCAATGCCCTTGATCCACAGCTGGCGATAGCCGGGGTCGCCGGACACGGTCCACGCCGGGCGAGGGAGCTGGCGCGGCGCTCCGGGCGGGGTTCCCGGCCACAGCGCGAAGCGCTCCTGCGACGGCCATGGCGGAGCCGCCGGACCGGAGGCGATTTCGGAAGGCTCGTGATAGTCCTGCGCCGCCGCTGCAGCGGCGATCATCGCGAGCCCGCTGCCGAGGAAGGTCCTACGGTCCGCGGACAATTTCGCCGCCTTTCATCACCAGCCGCACATGCTCGACCGCCGAGACGTCCCGGGTCGGGTCGCCATCTACCGCGACGAGGTCGGCGAGCAGCCCCGGCTTCACCGCGCCGCGGTCGGCGAGGTGGAAGATGCGGGCGTTGCCTGACGTGGCGGCGATCATCACCTGGGCGGCGGGCATTCCGGCGCGCTGCATCGCCTCCATCTCGAGCCAGTTCTGGCCGTGGGCGAAGACGCCGACGTCGCCGCCCATGCAGATCGGAACGCCCGCCTTCATCGCCATCTGGAACGAGCGGCGGTTCTGCTGGACGCTCTCGGGCGCGGGCTCCTGGCCGTTCCAGCCCTGGAAGTAGCGGGCATAGCCCTCGGACGCGGCGATCGTCGGGCAAAGCGCGGTCCCGCGGTCGTGCATCAGCTTGAACACCTCGGGCGTGCCGCCATAGCCGTGCTCGACCGTGTCGACCCCGGCGAGGATTGCGCGCCGCATCCCTTCGGCGGTGGTCGCATGGGCGGCAGCGAGGCGGCCGGCATCGTGCGCGACCGCCACGCCTGCCGCCATCTCGGCCTCTGTCATGGTCGGGCGGCTCGGCTCGCCGGGGAGGTAGTGGTAATCGGCGTACATCTTGATGACGTCGGCGCCCGCCGCGATCTGGTCGCGCGCGGCCCTGGTCATCTCGTCGGCGCCGCTGACTTCTTCCGCGCCCTGCGGCACGTGGACCCCGGGCTCGAAGCCTTTCGGGCCGTAGGCGCCGCGGGCGACATTGGCCTTGGTCGCGACGAGGAGCCGCGGGCCGGGGACGATGCCCTGGTTGATCGCCTGCTTGAGGCCGACATCGGCGTATCCGGCGCCCTCGGTGCCGAGGTCGCGCTCGGTGGTGAAGCCGGCCATCAGCGTCTTTTCGGCGTGCACGACCGCGCGCGCGGTGCGCAATGCGAGCGGCTCGTGGAGCACCTGATCGTCCCACTTCGCCTCGTTGTACGGGTGGAGAAAGAGGTGCGAATGGCCTTCGATCATGCCCGGGATGAGGGTCTCGCCCGGGAGTTCGATGATCTTCGTGCCCGCGGGGGCGGCGACGTTGAGGCCGACGGCGGCGATCTTGTCGCCCTCGACCAGGACCGACCAGCCGGGATGCGGGCGTGGGTCGACACCGTCAAATACCTGCGCGGGCTTGAGGAGATAGGTGGCCGCGAGTGCGGGAGTGGCGATCAGCGCGGCGACGGATAGAGCCGCCAAGGCGCGAAAGTTCACAAAGTTGAGAGTTCTATGCGCGCGCGTACGTGCGCGTGCGAGGCTCATCGTCGGATGGGTGCGGAGCGGGGAGCGACTTGGCATTCCCGATGTGGACCACAAAATGAGGCAAGTAGGAAAGGGGAGATTTTGGGGGAACCTCGCTGCCAGCGAAGCTCGTGGGCGAGGGGGAGGAGCCGGAATTCTATCGCACGACCGCGGCGCGGGGGCGTCGCTGGCCCCTCCACCACTCAGCCTGGCGGCTGAGCGGTTCCCCTCCCCATTGCTTCGCAACGGGGAGGTTGGCCAATTGGCTTGAGCTCGGCGCTTGAGAATCAGAACCTCCCTGCCAGCGAAGCTGGTGGGGAGGGGGACCGCTCAGCGAAGCTGAGGGGTGGAGGGGCCAGCAATGCGTGCAACTGCGAGGTCGATGGCTTCCGCGAGGCGCCTGCGGCGGCAGCTCAGCCTGCCGGAGATGCTGCTCTGGAGATTGCTGCGCCTGAGCCGCCGCGAGCTGCGTTTCCGCAAACAGTATCCGATCGGGCCGTTCGTGGCTGATTTTTACTGCCCGGCGGCCAAGCTCGTCGTCGAGATCGACGGGGCCACCCACGATGCGCGCCAAGGTGCTGACTCGATGCGCGACGAATACATGGCGTCGCTCGGGCTTACGGTCGTTCGAATTGCTGCCGCAGATGTGCTTGCGGATCCGGAAGCCGTGGCGGATGGGCTCTACCGGATGTGCGCGGCGCGGGCGCGCGCTGGCCCCTCCACCACTCAGCCTGGCGGCTGAGCGGTCCCCCTCCCCATTGCTTCGCAACGGGGAGGTTCTGCGGGGAGCGGGGCGCCCTTGTTGGTGGCCGGCGCACGCCGACTCTCGACGGAACGGCGCTCGCTTCGCTCCGCTTTCGTTCCGCTCGGCGGCTTAGCGCTTCGAGAACTGGAAGCTGCGGCGGGCCTTGGCGCGGCCGTACTTCTTGCGCTCGACGACGCGGGGGTCGCGGGTGAGGAAGCCGGCTTGCTTGACCACGGTGCGGAGCGCCGGCTCGTAGCGGGTCAGCGCCTGCGCGATGCCGTGCTTGACCGCGCCGGCCTGGCCGGAGAGGCCGCCGCCCACCACCGTGGCGACGACGTCATACTGGCCCTCGCGGCCGGCGACTCCGAACGGCTGGTTGATCACCAGGCGAAGGGTCGGGCGGGCGAAATAGACTTCCTGCTCACGGCCGTTGATGGTGATCTTGCCCGAGCCCGGCTTCAGCCAGACGCGCGCAATGGCGTCCTTGCGGCGGCCGGTCGCGTAGGCGCGGCCGTACTTGTCGAGCTGCTGCTCCCGCAGCGGAGCGGCTTCCTGCGCCGGAGGAGCGGCCTCGGGAGCCTCGGCAGCCGGAGCTTCCGGGGCGGGAGCAGCGGGAGCCGGCTCCGGGGTGGCGCCGAGCTGCTCGGCAATGGTTTCGCGGGTGTCGCTCATTTCAGGCACCAACCTTGTTCTTGCGGTTCATCGACGCGACGTCGAGGACTTCGGGGTTCTGGCCGGCGTGCGGATGCTCCGTGCCGTTGTAGATGTGCAGCGCGCGCATCTGGTCGCGGCCGAGCGGGCCGCGCGGGATCATGCGCTCGACCGCCTTCTCGAGAATGCGCTCGGGGAAGCGGCCCTCGAGCACCTTGCCCGCGGTCACTTCCTTGAGGCCGCCGGGAAAGCCGGTGTGCTTGTAATATTTCTTCTGCTCGAGCTTGCGCCCGGTGAAGCGGATCTTGTCGGCGTTGATGACGACGACATGGTCGCCGCAGTCGACGTGCGGCGTGAAGATCGGCTTGTGCTTGCCGCGCAGGATGTTGGCGATGATCGTGGCAACGCGTCCGACCACCAGCCCGTCGGCATCGATCAGATGCCACTTCTTTTCGACCTCGGCGGGCTTCGCCGACTTGGTCGTCTTCATCAGCGCCTTCATGGCGAGACCTCTTTCCAACGAGAAAAAGCGGCGCTTCGGCGTAATCGCCCGCACCGCTGACGCAGCGGCTATTTGCGGGTGAGGAGCAGAAAGTCAAGCAAATCCGGCGCGTTCCGGACGGGTAAAATCATACCCAAGAGAGTTCCTGCCGCGTCCGTAACGACTGGAACGGCAACGGCACGATCACCGTTTCAGCACCAAAACCAACAGAGGAGCGTGTCATGTATATCGGTCTTGGCGGCATCCTGGTGCTGATCCTGATCCTGTGGCTGCTCGGCGTTATCTAAGCAGCACAGCGACAATATAGTTTTTGCGACGGCGGGCCGCCCTGCGGCGCCGCCGTCGCGTTCCAAGCCATGACGAAAATCAATCCGGTGCCGTAGCAATCTGGCGTTCAGGATCGCGGAATAGGTTTTCGACCCGTCCAATGAGTGAAAAACCGGAGGATGTTTTCGTGAGGAAGCTTCCTGCTTTCGCTTTGGCCGGGATCGCCGCCGCGGCGGTCGCCGGCACTGCCTTTGCAGCAGCCCCCAAGACCCATGTGATGAACGTGCCGCTTCCCGACGGATCGGTCGCGCGGGTCGAATATGTCGGCGACGTCGCGCCCAAGGTGACCGTCGCGCCGCGGCCGATCGCCGATGCGGACATGCCGTGGGCGATGCCGTTCCCCTCGTTCGCCGGGTTCGACAGGATCTTCGCCGAAATGCAGCGCCGGTCGCAGGAGATGATGCGCCAGGCGCAGGAAATGTCGCGGGAGCCCGCGGGAGCGGCGCCCTACATCGCCTCCTACGGCGACCTGCCAGCCGGCCAGACCAGCACGACGGTCGTGTCCGTCAGCAACGGCGGAGCGACCTGCACCCGCACGACCGAGGTGGTTTCGCAGGGACCGGGCAAGCCGCCCAAGGTGACCTCGAGCGTCAGCGGCCAGTGCGCCGGATCGGCCGCGCCGCCGCCCGGACCGACCCACCCCGCCTGAGCTTCGGGGCGGCCTGAGCCGCCCCGCCTTTTTGGAGAAAGGCGGCCGTTTTCGCGTTGCCTCTGCCGGGCATGAACATTAGTTGCGGAGCACTTGCCGCGACTGCTTTCGCCCAAGTTCCAGTACCCGCCGGAGTGCATTGCCCGTGCCGAGACGCGTCAAGGATTTCATCGACATCAGCGAATATACGTCGCTCGACGACCTCATCCGCTACCTGAAGACGATCCGCGACAACCTGCCCGCCGACCACCAGGCCGAGCTCAAGATCCGCGGCGACGACGTGTTCGGAAGACGGCTGACGATCAGCTACTTCCGCGAGCAGACGCCCGAGGAGCTGGAGATCGAATCCAAATATGCCGCGGGCGACGAGGAGGGAGCGAACATCGAGCAGCTGCGGCGCAAGCTCGACAGCGTCCCTTACGAGATGAACAAGGCGAAGAAGGCCTGAGAGGTCAGCGCGCCGGATCGGCGCCCGCTTCGCGGTGGACGAGACGGTTGCGCTGCCACAACTCATATCGCCCGGAGCTCTGGTCGAACGCGAGCCGCCGCGCCGCCTCGTCGTCGGCGGCATCGATCCATTCGGCGGTGCTGATCCGGCCCGCTCCGTCGAGCCGGTAAAGGCGGTAAGTCGGCAACGCGGAACCCCCACTCGCGAACGCATCGGACCTAGCATGGCGCTCTGCGGCGGCGATTCACCTGAGTTACACCCGGGCGCAGCTTTCATGTTGTAAATGCGAGATTTTTTGAAATGTAACGGACGTGTAACCTAGGTTAACCGCAAAATCGCCTATGCGTTGCACAAAGCGCGCACATGATCACAGTTCACCTGAAGAAGCTGAAGCAGCGTATCGACATCAGCTCCGAAGAAGAGCGGGTGATCCGTGGCCTCGTTTCCGAGGTAAAGCGCGTGCCGGCCGACGAGATGATCGTGCGCGCGGGCGAGGACCTCAGCGTCAGCCTGATGCTGATCGACGGCTGGATGGCGCGGTCGAAGGACCTGGCGGGCGGAGAGCGGCAGGTGACGCAGCTCCACGTCGCGGGCGATTTCGCGGATCTTCACGGCTTCGCTCTGAAGCGCCTCGACCATGACGTGATGACGCTCAGCGATTGCCGGCTCGGGGTGGTGCCGCACGAGCGGATCCGCGAGATGACCGAGACCTATCCGCGGCTGGCGCGGCTGTACTGGTTCCTGACCAACGTCGACGGGGCGATCCAGCGGGAGCTCGCGCTGTCGCTCGGCCAGCGTTCGGCGATTTCGCGCATGGCGCACCTGTTCTGCGAGCTTTACGTTCGCCTGCGCATCGTCGGGCGCACGCGCGACGACGGCTACGAGCTTCCGCTGACGCAGCGCGAGCTGTCCGAATGCCTCGGCCTGACGGTTGTCCATGCGAACCGGACGCTCCAGGAGCTTCGTCGCCGGGGACTGGTCGAATTCGAGAACCGGCGCCTGAGGATCCTCGACCGCCGCGGCCTCGAGGGACTCGCCGAGTTCGATCCCGGCTACCTCTACCTCGAAAAGCACCAGCTCTAGCCGGCGCAATAACAGCTTCTATGGCACAGCTGCCGCTGAGCGGCGTTGGCGATGCCATGGCGAGCGCTACGCAGCAGCAGGAGCAGCATTCGGGCTTTGCCGCCCACTGGCGCTCGTGGCTACTCGCGATCCTGCTGATCGCCGGGGTGGTCGTCGCAGTGCTCCACTGGGGCGACGTCAAGAAGTTCGCAGCGCTGGTCGCCCATTCGAAGCCGCTGTGGCTGCTCGCCGCCGCCGCAGCGCAGGTGCTGACCTATGTCGCGCTTGCGATCGAATGGGCGTTGGTGCTGCGCATGGCCAAATGCCGGCGGCCGTTCGGCAAGCTGCTCGGCCTCACGGTGGCGAAGCATTTCGCGGACCAGATGGTGCCGACGGCGGGGATGAGCGGCAATATCGTGCTGGTCGACCGCCTGAAGGAGATCGGCGGGTCGCGGCCGGTGGCGCTCGCGGCGCTGATCATGACCATCATCGCTTATTACGCGTCCTACGGCGTCGCCTCGCTGATCGCGCTCGTCCTCCTGTGGTGGAGAGGGCAGACGAACTGGGTCGTGGTGGCGCTGATCAGCGCGTCGCTGGGGCTTTCGGCGGCGATCCCTACGCTGGCGCTTTGGCTTCACCGCAAGGGCGCGAAGGCGATCCCGCGCTGGCTGCGGCAGATCCGCACGGTCTGCGAGCTGTTCGAGATGATCAAGGAAGCGCCGACCCGGCTCGTGCGCAACCTGCGCCTGATCGCGGAAGTCACGGCGCTGAACGGCGCGGTGTTCGCGCTCGACGGGCTGACGATGCAGCTGTGCCTGTTCGCGCTCGGGCTGCACGTGCCGTTCAGCGTCGCCTTCAGCGCCTTCATCATGGCCTCGATCGTGGTGACGCTCGGCCCGATCCCGATGGGCCTCGGCTCGTTCGAGGCGGTGAGCATCGGCACGCTGCGCGCGATGGGCGTTCCGTTCGAAGCGGCGCTTTCGGCGACCCTGCTGTTTCGCGGCTATACTTTGTGGGTGCCGCTGATCCCCGGGATGTTCGCGGCGCGTCGGCAGCTCAAGCGCAAGAAGAAGGGCTAGCGGTCGCGGATCACCGTGTCTTCGACCCAGTCGGCGTAGGGGCCGAGGATCTTGTCGATGGGCCAGCTGACGATGCACGGCACTTCGTAGCTGTGAAGCTCGGCGATGCGTGCGATCAGCGCGTCGCTGCGCCAGTGGTGGGTCTTGAGGATCGCCGCGACCTCCTCGGCCGTCTCGACCTTCCCCTTCCACCGGTAGATGGAGCGCATCGGCGGAAGGATGTTGATGCAGGCGGCGAGGCGCTCCTCGATCACCGTGCGGCCGATGCGCTCGGCTTCCTCGGCGTTGGCGAAGACCGCGTAGATGGAGAGGATGCTCACCGCCGTCTCCCGACCTCATGGGCGCCCCAGACGGTGCTGGCCAGCAGGAGGGCGCCGGTCGCCTGGTGGAGGACGGCGAGCCAGATGGCGATTCCCGAGAGCACGGTCAGGATGCCGAGGATGATCTGCGTCCCAAAGGCGGAGTGGATTGCGATCGAGGCGGCGCGGGCGCCTTCGAGCTTGCGGACCTTGCGGGCGAAAAGGACCAAAGCGGCGACCACCACCCAAGCCCACCAGCGATGCATGAAATGGAGGAGGTAAAGGTCGTGGGTGAAGGCGTAGGCGGCGCCGTGTGACCAGTCGATTCCCTCGGGGACGACACCGCCATTCATCAGCGGCCATGTGTTCGACACATAGCCCGCGCGGAAGCCCGCCACCCAGGCGCCGAGCATCAGCTGGACGAACAGGACCAGCAAGGTGAAGGCGGCGAGCGGCGTCAGCCGCGCAGGCTTTTCGGGCAGGCGCCGGAGGTCGAGCGCGGTCCAGATCAGCGCCGAGAAGAGGAACAGCGCGAACAGCAGGTGGGCGGACAGTCGATAGGGGCTGACCTCGGTGCGGCCCTCGAGGCCGGAGACGACCATGAACCAGCCGACTGCGCCCTGCAGGCCGCCGAGGACAAACAGCGCCGCGAGGCGCCAGCCGAAGCCTTTCGGGATCTCGCGCTTCACCGCGAACCAGCCGACTCCGACGAAGAAGATGAGGCCAATGATGCGGCCGAGGAGGCGGTGGACCCACTCCCAGAAGAAGATGAACTTGAAGCCCGACAGCGTCATCCCGGCGGGTCCGGCGACCTCGATATATTGCGGCGTCTGCTTGTAGAGATCGAAGGCGCGGACCCAATCGGCGTGGCTGAGCGGCGGGATGGCGCCGCTGACCACGTTCCATTCGGTGATGGACAGGCCGCTTTCGGTGAGCCTCGTGATGCCGCCGATGACGACCATCGCGAACACCAGGCCGGCGACGAAGAAGAGGAGGTTGGAAAGCGACCGCGGGCGGGCGCGGCCTGCTGCCTCGGACGAAGGAGAAGCGGAAGCGGCGAGGGTGGACATGCGACGAAGGCCTATGCGCGTGCGGCAGGGCGTGGGGCAAGGGGCTGGGAGCAGCCCGATGATATATTGTAACTCCACCGATGCTCGCCTATATCGCCGCCGATCATGGCATCACGGCCGCTTCATACGTCCCGGCTCGACCGGATCGCGATGGCGCTTTCGGGCCTGTGCGCGGTGCATTGCGTCGCGACTGCGGTGCTTTTGGGGCTGCTCGCCTCCGCCGGCGGGCTGCTCGGAAGGCCGATCATCCATGAAGTCGGCCTGACGCTGGCGATGATCCTCGGCGCGGTCGCGCTCGGGCGCGGCATTCGCGAGCACGGGTTCCTGCTGCCGAGCGCGGTCGGAGTCACGGGGCTCGGCATCATGGCCTATGCGATGACCCTGCACGAGACGGGGTACGAGCCTGCCTTCACCATCCTCGGCGTCGGCGTGCTCGCGCTCGGCCACCGGCTGAACATGATGGCCAAGCAGCCGGCCTTCTGATTCCTTGTTCCGGGCGCGGCCCGGGTCTATTTCGCGGCGTAACGATCATGGCGCACCACGACCACCAGCTCCACGAGGGAGAATCGCTCAAGGAGGCCGCGCGCGGCCGCCTGACCCAGCAGGGCGAGCAATGGACCGGCATGCGCGAGGCCGTGTTCGAGGCGCTTGCCTCGTTCGACAAGCCGGCGAGCGCCTACGACATCGCCGAGGCGGTCTCGAAGAAGGAAGGCCGGCGGATCGCCGCCAATAGCGTCTATCGCATCCTCGACCTGTTCGTGTCGGCCAATCTCGCGCGGCGGGTGGAGAGCGCGAACGCCTATGTCGCGAACAAGCACCCCGACTGCCTCCACGACTGCATCTTCCTGATCTGCGACAATTGCGGGCAGACGGTGCACATCGACGACGACAGCCTGTCGGGCAGCATCCGCAAGGCGGCTGCGAACGCCGGCTTCTCGGCGCCGCGCCCGGTCATCGAAGTGCGCGGCAAGTGCGGCGAGTGCGAGGGCGAGTAAGGCCTGAGCATTTCCTGAGGAATCGCTGAAAACGTCCTCGGCTGCGGCCGAATTGGTGACATCAGAGGCACATGTGAGTAGGGCAGCGGCCGATGAGTGACCGCCCAGAGACTCCGCTGCTGGACCAGATCAAGTTCCCGGCCGATCTCCGTAGCTTGAGCAAGGACGAGCTGCCCCAGCTCGCCGAGGAGCTTCGGCAGGAGACGATCTCGGCCGTTTCCGTCACCGGCGGCCACCTCGGCGCGGGCCTCGGCGTCGTCGAGCTGACCGTCGCGGTCCATTATGTGTTCGACACGCCCAACGACAAACTGATCTGGGACGTCGGGCACCAGGCCTACCCGCACAAGATCATCACCGGCAGGCGCGACCGCATCCGCACGCTTCGGCAGGGCGGGGGCCTCAGCGGCTTCACCAAGCGCAGCGAGAGCGAGTACGACCCGTTCGGGGCGGCGCACAGCTCGACCTCCATCTCGGCGGCGCTGGGCTTCGCGATCGCCAACAAGCTCGCGGACGCTCCCGGCAAGGCGATCGCAGTGATCGGCGATGGGGCGCTCAGCGCAGGCATGGCCTATGAGGCGATGAACAATGCCGCCGCGGCCGGAAACCGGCTGATCGTGATCCTCAACGACAATGACATGTCGATCGCCCCGCCGGTCGGGAGCCTTCGCAACGCGCTCGCCCGGCTGGTGAGCTCGGGAAAGTATCTGGCGCCGCGCAAGCTGGCGCAGAAGCTCGCCCGCGCCATGCCCGAACCGCTCCACGTCGCCGCGCGGCGGATGGAGGAATATGCGCGCGGGCTGTTCACCGGCGGCACGCTCTTCGACGAGCTCGGCTTCTATTATGTCGGGCCGATCGACGGGCATGACGTGAGGGCGCTGGTCGAAGTGCTCGAGAACGTCCGCGACGCCGAGGTCGGGCCGATGCTGGTCCACGTCGTCACCAAGAAGGGCAAGGGCTACGCGCCTGCCGAAAATGCGGCCGACAAATATCATGGCGTCGTGAAGTTCGACGTCGTCTCCGGCGTACAGGCCAAGAGCGCCGGGGGCGCGCCGAGCTATACCAGCGTCTATGCGAAGGCGCTGACGCAGGAGATGGAGCGGGACGACAAGGTCGTCGCGATCACCGCGGCGATGCCGTCGGGGACGGGGCTCGACAAGGTCGCCGAGAAATTCCCGGAGCGGACGTTCGACGTCGGCATTGCCGAGCAGCATGCGGTGACCTTCGCCGCCGGTCTTGCAGCGCAGGGATATCGCCCGTTCGCGACCATCTATTCGACCTTCCTGCAGCGCGCGTACGACCAGGTCGTGCACGACGTCGCGATCCAGAACCTGCCGGTGCGCTTCGCGATGGACCGGGCCGGGCTCGTCGGCGCGGACGGGGCGACGCATGCGGGGAGCTTCGACCTCGCTTATCTCTGCACGCTGCCGAACTTCGTGGTGATGGCCGCCGCGGACGAGGCGGAGCTCTGCCACATGGTGCACACGATGGCGCTGCACGACAGCGGCCCGATCGCGGTGCGCTATCCGCGCGGCGAGGGCAGGGGCGTGCCGCTTCCGGCGCAGCCCGACGCGCTGGAGATCGGCAAGGGCCGCGTGATCCGCGAGGGCAAGAAGGTCGCGATCCTCTCGCTCGGCACGCGGCTGGCCGAGGCGGAGAAGGCTGCGGACCAGCTCGACGCCATGGGGCTTTCGACCACGGTCGCCGACCTCCGCTTCGCCAAGCCGCTCGACAGCGAGCTGATCCGCCGGCTGCTGACGAGCCACGAGGTCGCAGTGACGATCGAGGAGGCTGCGGTCGGCGGCCTCGGCGCGCACGTCCTGACGCTCGCCAGCGACGAGGGGCTGGTCGACTCCGGCCTCAAGATCCGCACGATGCGCCTGCCCGACCGCTTCCAGGACCATGACAAGCCCGAGAAGCAGTATGACGAAGCGCGGCTGAACGCGCCGCACATCGTCCAAACGGTGCGACAAGCGCTGCACGTGAACAGCGCCGGCGTCGAAGAGGTGCGGGCTTAAGAACAAGGGGGTTCACGCAAAGGCGCAAAGGCGCAAAGAAGTGGGCGTGAAGGACCTCGAAGAACTCGCCACTACAGCGGTGGATTGCGGCTTCAGCATCCATCGGGATCTTGGCCCCGGGCTGCTCGAGTCCGTGTATGAAGCCGTACTGGCGGACGCCCCGAATCGTTTGGGAATCCTCGTTGAGCGGCAGAAGCCGCTACCGATCAGCTTCGAAGGAGTACAGATCAACGAAGGCTATCGCGTCGACCTTCTGATCGAAGGCACGTTGATCATCGAGGTGAAGTCGGTGGAGCGGATTGCTCCTGTGCACGGCAAGCAGCTGCTGACTTACTTGCGATTGGCGCGGCAGCCGCTTGGTCTATTGATGAACTTTGGCGGAGAGACCTTCAAGGAAGGCGTGCGCCGCGTCGCCAATAACTACAACTTTGCGCCTTCGCGCCTTTGCGTGAACCCCCTTTCTTCTCCTGCTCAGTGAAGAAGGTCCGCGCAGACCAGTTGCTCGTTAGCCGCGGGCTCGCGGAGAGCCGGTCGCGGGCGCAGGCGTTGGTTATGGCGGGGGTTGTGTTTTCGGGGGAGCGGAAGGTGGCGAAGGCGGGGGAGATGCTTGCTGAGGATGCTCCGCTCGAGGTGCGGGGCAAGGATCATCCGTGGGTGTCGCGCGGCGGGGTCAAGCTCGAGCATGGCCTCACGCATTTCGGGTTCGACGTGACGGGCGCGGTGGCGCTCGACGTGGGGAGTTCGACGGGCGGGTTCACGGACGTGCTGCTCAGCAGGGGAGCGGCGAAGGTCTATGCCGTGGACGTGGGCACGAACCAGCTGGCGTGGAAGCTTCGGCAGGACCCTCGCGTGGTGGTGCATGAGCAGACGAACGCGCGCAGCCTCGACGCGAGCATCGTCCCGGAGCGGGTGGACATCGTCGTTTGCGATGCGAGCTTCATCAGCCTTGCAAAGGTGCTCGAGGCGCCGCTGAAGCTCGCGAAAGCCGGAGCGAAGCTCGTGGCCCTGATCAAGCCGCAGTTCGAGGCCGGGCGCGAGGAGGTCGGCAAGGGCGGCGTGGTCCGCGATCCCGCGGTGCACGAGCGCGTCTGTACCGAGGCGTCGGCCTGGGTCCAATCGCAGGGCTGGAGCGTAATTGGCGTTACCCCGAGCCCGATCACCGGGCCCGAGGGCAATGTCGAATTCCTCCTGGGAGCGGTGAAGGATGGCTGAGGACGCGGGGGACCGGAGCTGGTGGAAGCAGGCGCTGGCTTGCGTCGTGGCCATCGAGATCGCCGGCGGGCTGAGCGGCTGGCTCTCGAATTCGGGGTACGGCAATGCGTGGTTCGACGCGCTGCAGAAGCCGGGATTCATGCCGCCGGGCTGGGTGTTCGGGGTCGTCTGGCCGATCCTCTACGCCCTGATCGGGATCGCGCTCGGGATGGTGCTTGCGGACCGCACTTCAGAGCGGCGGCGAATTGCGCTCATCCTGTTCTTCGCGCAGCTGGCGCTGAATTTCGCCTGGTCGCCGATCTTCTTCGCGGGGCACGACATCAGCCTCGCCAATGTCGTCATCTTCGCGATGGCCGTGCTGGCCGCGGCGGCCGCGGGTCAGTTCCTCCGCATTCGCAGGGCGGCGGGCCTGCTGATGGTCCCCTATCTCGCCTGGCTGATCTTCGCTTCGATGCTCAATTCGACCATCGGCGCGCTGAACCCGGGCGCGGGCACGTCGCTTCTGGGCCTCTAAAATCTGGGGATAGTTGAGGCAGTTGGGGATAGGTCCGCCGCCGAGGGTGGCGGAATGGGAGCCAAGTGCCTATTTCCGCGCCGAAAGGGAGATGTTTCGATGCAGTCCGAGAACAAGATGTTCGACGACTTCGTGAAGATGGTGAACGGCTTTGCCGGCACCTTCGCCGGAATGGGCCGCGAGGCCGAATCCAGCGCGCGCGAAAAGTTCAAGGAATGGATGGGCGGCGCGGATTTCGTCGGCCGCGACGAATTCGAGGCGGTGAAGGCGATGGCCGCCGCCGCGCGGGACGAGAACGAGATCCTCAAGGCGCGCATCGCCGCGCTCGAGGCCAAGGTGGCCGGGCCCGCCGCTGGGACGACCAAGCGCGGCGGCGGCGGCAAGAAGGCAGCCCCGGGGGCGTGAACCTGAGCGAAGAAGAAATCCAGGACGAGCGCGACGACGGCGCTCCGATCGAGGTCCTCGAGCAATATTTCGAGGCGCGCGGCTGGGTGTGCGAGCGCACTGCCGAGGGCGAGATCGTCGCGTCGGCGACGGGCAGCTGGGCGCAGTACGAGCTTCGCGGCGTGTGGCGCCCCGAGGACCAGGTGCTGCAGTTCCTCGCCTTCCCCGACATCAAGGTCGGTCCGGACAAGAGGATCGCCATCTATGAAGCGCTGAGCCTCATCAACGAGCAGCTGTGGCTCGGCCATTTCGAGATGTGGTCGGGGTCGGGACTGGTTGTGTTCCGCCATTCGACCATCCTCGACGCGCGCGAGGGCGAGGGGCTGAGCCTGGAGCAGGCCGAAGCCATCGTCGAAGCCGCGGTCGAGGAGTGCGAGCGCTTCTACCCCGTCTTCCAGTTCGTGCTGTGGGGCGGAAAGTCGCCCGGCGAAGCCATTGCCGCGGCGCTGATCGACACGCACGGCGAAGCATGAGCGACACGCTCAAGCTGCCCGAGCCGACCTGGTTCGTCGGCTGCGGGAACATGGGCGGCGCGATCCTCGACGGCTGGAGGGTCGGCGGGCTCGACCTCTCGCCGGTGACAGTGATCCGGCCGAGCGGCGGCTCGGTCGAAGGCGCGCGCGTGGTCACGTCGGTGGCAGACGCGGGTTCTCCGCCGAAGCTCGCGGTGCTCGCGTTCAAGCCGCAGAAGCTCGACGAGATCGCGCCGGAGCTGCGCCAGAACCTCAGCGCGAAGACGGTCGTGGTGTCGCTCCTCGCGGGCGTGGAAGCAGCGAGCCTTCGGCAGCGCTTTCCCGGCGCAGGAGCCATCGTCCGCGCGACGCCCAACCTGCCGGTCGCGGTCCGGCGCGGCGTGACGGGCCTGTTCAGCCCGGATGCCGCGGAAGGCGACCGCCAGCTCCTCGGCAACATGTTCGCGGCGCTCGGTTTCGCCATGTGGATGGCGGACGAGCAGAAGCTCGCCGCGCTCGGCTCGGTCGCCGGCGCGGGCCCCGCCTATGTCGCGCGGTTCATCGCGGCGCTGGCCAAGTCGGGCATGGAGCGCGGGCTTTCGCAAGAGATTGCAGCGACGCTCGCGCTCGAGACGGTGCTCGGGACTGCATGGATGGCGGCGACGACCGGCGAAGGCATGGAGTCGATCGCGAAGCGCGTCGCCAGCCCCAAGGGCACGACCCAGGCGGGCCTCGATGTGCTCGACGCCGGGGGTGCGCTCGACAGGCTGGTTTCGGAAACGATCGGCGCGGCGTCGCGCCGCGGCGCGGAGCTCGCCGAAGAGGCAAGGTCCCGCTCGCTTGCGGAGCCACCGCGCCTGTCCTAGGCGCGAGTTCATGGCGACATCGAAACAAGGGCCGTTCGACGACCGCGACGGCGTGATCTGGCTTGACGGCGAGATGGTCCCGTGGCGCGACGCGCGGGTCCACGTCCTGACCCACGCGCTCCATTATGCGTCCTCGGTGTTCGAGGGGCAGCGCGCCTACAATGGCGAGATCTTCAAGTTGCGCGAGCATAGCGAGCGGCTGCGGCGCAGCGCCGAGCTGCTCGGCTTCGAGCTGCCGTGGAGCGTCGAGGAGATCGACGCCGCGTGCAAAGAGGTGCTGAAGGCGAACAATTTCGTCGACGCATACATGCGCCCCGTGGCGTGGCGCGGATCGGAATCGATGGGCGTCGCGCCGGGCAACACCAAGCCGCACCTGGCGATCGCGGCGTGGGAGTGGGGCAAATATTACGACCCGCGCCAGTCGGAGAACGGCCTGCGGCTCGAGATCGCGCCGTGGCGGCGGCCAGCGCCCTATACCGCGCCGACCGCGTCCAAGGCGTCCGGCCTCTACATGATCTGCACCCTGTCGAAGCAGCATGCGGAGCAGAACGGCTACAATGACGCGCTGATGTTCGACTGGCGCGGGCGCGTGGCCGAGGCCACCGGCGCGAACGTCTTCTTCGTCCGCGACGGGGCGCTCCATACGCCCGTCCCGGACTGCTTCCTCGACGGCATCACGCGCCGCACCATCATGGACCTGGCGCGGCGGCGCGGGATCGAGGTGCACGAGCGCGAAATCTGGCCCGAGGAGCTGGAGCGGTTCGAGCAGATGTTCCTAACCGGAACCGCCGTCGAGGTGACGCCGGTCCAGTCGGTCGGTCCGTGGAGCTTCGAAGTCGGCGACCTGACGCGCCAGCTGTCGAAGGATTATGACGACCTGGTCAACGGCCGGATCCCGAACGCCTAGTCGAAGATGCTGAGGTCGAGCGGCTCGCTCGGCCCGAACCAGATCACATGTTCCGTATGGTCGGCGAGGTCCTCGCCCGTTTCCGCATGGGCGAAGATGGTGAGGCCGCCGCGGTTGAGCGTCAGGAACTGCGCCACTTCGCCGAACAGCTCGGTGGGCACGGTCAGCTGGACGCTGGCCCGCGGGTGCGGCCCGACGGGGCCGAGATGGAAATGGCCGACCGCCACCGGAAAGCGCGCCTCGACCGCGGCCGCGAGCTGCTTCGCGCGCTCGACCTCTTCGGGGTCGTAGTAGATATGGGCGTGGAAGCCGCGGATCGCGCGCTCGGTCATCTGCTCGCTCCTTCCGAAGGAGAGGCTGGCTGGGGCGGCAGGATTCGAACCTGCGAATGCCGGTACCAAAAACCGGTGCCTTACCACTTGGCGACGCCCCAGCAGGCGTGCCCGCCGATGCGGGGAAGCGCGGCTTATAGCCGCGGGGTCGGCAGTTGGAAGTCTCGTCAGATGGGATAGTGGCCGGGCTCGCCCGCGACGGTGATCCAGCGAAGCTCGGTGAAGGCGTCGATTGCGGCCTTCCCGCCAAAGCGCCCGTAGCCGGACCCGCCGGTGCCGCCGAACGGCATCTGCGGCTCGTCGTGAACCGTCGGCCCGTTGACGTGGCAGATGCCCGAGCGGATGCGGCGCGCGACGCGCAGGCCGCGAGCTGCGTCGCGCGTGAATACCGCGGCGGAGAGGCCGTATTCGCTGTCGTTGGCGACGGCGATCGCTTCCTCCTCGTCGGCAACGCGGATGATTCCGACGACGGGGCCGAAGCTCTCGTCGCTGTACAGCCGCATCAGGGGGGTGATCCCGTCGAGCAGGATCGCCGGCGCGGAGGCAATCTCGCGGGCGCCCTTGGAGACCGCGTCCTCGACGAGGAGCCGGACATTCGCTTCGGCGGTCTCGTCGACCTGCTTGCCCACGGCTGGCGCGGGCATGGAGGCAGCCTTTTGCGCCAGGCGCTGCGCGAATTCGTCGGCGATGGCCTCGACCACGACGATGCGCTCGGTCGACATGCAGATCTGCCCGGCATTCATGAAGGCGCCGAAGGCCGCGGCCTTCACCGCCTCGTCGAGGTCGGCGTCTTCGAGGACGATCAGCGGCGCCTTGCCGCCGAGTTCGAGGAGCACCGGCTTCAGGTGCTCGGCGGCGCGGCGGGCGACGATCCGCCCGACGATCGTCGAGCCGGTGAAGTTGATGCGGCGGACCGCCGGATGGTCGATCAGCGCCCCGACGACCTCGGCGGCTTCGGCAGGCTGGTTGGTGACGAAGTTCACGACCCCGTCGGGGAATCCCGCCGCGGCGAAGGCTTCCACAATCAGGCCGTGGGTGCGCGGGCAACGCTCGGAGGCCTTGAGGATGACGCTGTTGCCGCACGCCAGCGGCGTGGCGATGGCTCGGCAGCCAAGAATAACGGGCGCGTTCCACGGCGCGATTCCGAGGATGACGCCGACGGGCTCGCGCAGGGCCATTGAGAGCAGCCCGGGCTTGTCCGACGGGATCACTTCGCCGGTTATCTGCGTCGTCAGCGCCGCGGCCTCGCGGACCATCCCGGCGCCGAGCATCACGTTGAAGCGCGCCCATGGCTCGGAGGCGCGGAGCTCCTCCGCCATCGCCTCCACGAACGCGTCGGCGCGGCTCTCGATCTCGGCAGCGGCGCGGTTGAGCAAGGCGCGGCGCGCGTTCGGGCCAAGCGCGGACCAGGACGGGAAAGCTGCCGCGGCGGCTTCGGCGGCGGCGATTGCTAAGCTTTGCATGGATCGCCGCTAGCGCGATCCGGGGCGCGCCGCCACCGGGGGAAAGCCTCTCCGTTTCGGAACAATAGTTTAGAGGTCGGAGACCGCTTTTTGCGAAACCGCCGGCGATGTCCGCCCGCTCGTCGAAAAAGCAGAAGCCGCGCGAGCTGCGCCGGCGCGTGATCGTGCCGGCAAGGCTGCGTCACGGCGCTTCGTGGAGCGACGCGTGCATCCTCAACATCTCTTCGCGCGGGCTGATGATCCATACCGGGCGGCCGCTGAACCAGGGAACCGAGGTGGAGATCCGCCGCGGCGACCATGTGATCGTTGCCCGCGTCGTGTGGCGCGACGGCGGTCGCGCGGGGCTGTGCGCCGAGGACCGCGTCCCGGTCGAGGAGATCGTCACGCTGGGGCAGTCGCCGGCGCTCCGCGTGACCGCGAGCCTCGGCGAGCGGCGCAAGGAGCCGCGGCCCGACGAGGCCAGCCGCCATTGCGCAAGGGTGATGGAGTTCGCGGGCGTGCTCGCCGTTACCGCGGCGCTAGCGGTCGCGGGGCTGATGATGGTCCGGGCGGCGTTCGCCGAGCCGCTCGGGGCAGTCGCCGCGGTGCTCGGCTAGCCGTCAGGCGTTCTCGGTCTCGAGCCAGGAAGCGAGCTCTTCGCTTCCGCCGACGCGCTCGCCGTCGATGAACACCTGCGGGGTCGTGTCGACGCCGTGCTCGTCCTTGAAGGCGTCGACCTCGTCGCGCGAGGTGAGCAGCCGGTCGTCGAACTCCATGCCGCTGTCTTCGAGCATGCGCTTGGCCAGCAGCCCATAGGGGCATTCGTGGTCGGGAAGCTTCATTCGGAACAGGACGATTTTGCGATCGGGCATTGGGGCTCTCTTTCAGAGGGGTGTCCGCGGCCAATGCCTTTGCGGCGCTAAAGTTGCCTCACTCGCGGTGAGCCGATGTCCGCGCTATGCGAGCCGCCGATGAACCCGCTCTACGAACAGATGAAGACCAGCGTCTTCGAGCGCATGTCGGCGCTCGCCGCCGAACATAAAGCCGTGAACCTGGGGCAGGGCTTTCCCGACTTCGGCTGGCCGGACGAGATCCTCGAAGCTGCCGCGCGCGCCGTGAAGGAGGCGTCGAACCAATATCCCCCGTCGCGCGGTCTGATGCCGCTGCGCGAAGCCGTCGCTGCCCACTACAATCGCCATTTCGGACAGGATCTCGCCGCCGAGCAGCTGTGCGTGACGAGCGGCGCGACCGAGGCGCTGGGCGCCGCCATCCTGGCTACGGTCGAGGCGGGCGACGAAGTCATCATCCTGACTCCGGCCTACGACAGCTATTCGCCGATGATCAGGAGGAGCGGCGCCGTTCCGGTCGAGGTGGCGTTGAAGCCGCCGGAGTGGCGCCTCGACCGCGGGACGCTCGAGGCAGCCGTGGGCGCGAAGACACGTGCGATCCTGTTCAACAATCCGCACAATCCCGCCGGCCGCCTGTTCAACATCGACGAGTTGGATGTGATCGCGGATCTTGCCCGCGAGCACGACTTGACCGTGATCAGCGACGAGGTGTGGGAGCATATCGTGCTCGACGGTCAGCGGTTCACCCCGATCGCGAGCCGGCTCGGCATGGCGGAGCGGACGATCAAGATCGGCTCCGCCGGCAAGATCTTCTCGCTCACCGGCTGGAAGGTCGGGTGGATGGTCGCGTCGCCCGAGCTTGCGCCGGTCGTGTCCCGCGCGCACCAGTTTCTGACCTTCTCCACTGCGCCCAATCTCCAGGCGGCGGTGGCGTTCGGGTTGAACGAGGGCGACGCCTGGCTGCAGCCGATGCGCGACCGTTTCCAGCGCTCGCGCGACCTCATGACCGAAGGGCTGCGCAGCGCCGGCTATGCCGTGCTCGACGCGCACGCGACCTACTTCCTGTGCGTCGACCTCAAGGCTTCGGGCATCGACGTCGACGACGAGAGTTTCGCGGCCGAGGCGGTGAGCCGGGCGGGCGTCGCAGTCGTGCCGCTGTCCGCCTTCGCCGAGAAGGATCCGCCCCGGCACCTGGTACGGCTGTGCTTCGGCAAGAAGGACGAGACGATCGAGGCCGGTGTCGCCGCGATGGCGCGCGCGAAGGAGATGCTCGCATGAGCCCGGCCGAGGAGGCATCCGGCCTGCTGCGCCGGTTCGGAATCGACGCAACCGGCGCGCTCGCAAGTCATTCGCCCATCGACGGCTCCGAAATCGGGCGGGTCGCCCGCGGCGATGCGGGCGGTGCGTGCGACCGTGCGGCGGAAGCGTTCGACAAGTGGCGCCTTGTGCCGGCGCCGGTCCGCGGGGAGCTGGTCCGGCTGCTGGGCGAAGAGATCAGGAACGCAAAGGGCGAGCTCGCCGCGATGGTCACGCTGGAGGCCGGCAAGATCACCGCCGAAAGCCTCGGCGAAGTGCAGGAGATGATCGACATCTGCGACTTTGCCGTCGGGCTGTCGCGCCAGCTGCACGGACTCACCATCGCGAGCGAGCGGCCTCGGCACCGGATGATGGAGCAATGGCACCCGCTCGGCCCCGTGCTGGTGATCAGCGCCTTCAACTTTCCTGTAGCGGTGTGGGCGTGGAACGCGGCGCTTGCGCTCGTGTGCGGCAATCCCGTGATCTGGAAGCCGAGCGAGAAGACGCCGCTCTGCGCCGAGCTGGTGATGCAGCTGGTGCGGCGCGCGATCGGCAGGTTCGGGGATGCGCCCGAGGGTCTCGTGCAGGTGGTGCAGGGGGAGCGGGACCTGGGCGAAGCGCTGGTGCGCGACCGCCGTGTCGCGCTCGTGTCGGCGACGGGGTCGACGCGCATGGGGCGCATGGTCGCGCCGCTCGTCGCGGAAAGATTCGGGCGGGTACTGCTCGAGCTCGGCGGCAACAATGCGGCGATCGTCTGCCCGTCCGCCGACCTCGATCTCGCGGAGCGCGGCATCCTCTTCTCGGCCGTCGGAACGGCGGGGCAGCGCTGCACGACGCTTCGGCGGCTCATCGTGCATGAAAGGGTCGCGGACGAGCTTGTGGCGCGGCTGGAGCGGCTGTTCGCCGCGGTGAAGATCGGCGACCCGCGGGAGGCGGGCACCCTCGTGGGACCGCTGATCGACGAGGCGGCGTTCGAGGCGATGCGCGGCGTTCTTGGCAACCGCATCGAGCGGGTCGAGGCGGTGCGCGGCGGTTTCTACGTGCGGCCGGCGATCGTGGAGATGGAGCGGCAGGAGGGAGCGATGCTCGAGGAGACGTTCGCGCCGATCCTCTATGTCGTGCGCTACCGCGAGCTGGACGAAGCGATCGCGCTCAACAACGGCGTTCCGCAGGGGCTCTCCTCCTCCATCTTCACCAGCGACATGCGCGAGGCGGAGACCTTCATGTCCGCCGCCGGCTCCGACTGCGGCATCGCCAACGTCAACATCGGCCCTTCCGGAGCGGAGATCGGCGGCGCGTTCGGCGGCGAGAAGGAAACCGGCGGCGGGCGCGAGAGCGGATCGGACGCGTGGCGCGCCTACATGCGGCGCCAGACGAACACGATCAATTACGGAAGCGAGCTACCGCTCGCCCAGGGCATCCGCTTCGACGTCGCTCCTTGAGGCCAGTGGCGCCTCGCCGGCGAGCTCGGGCCAGCGCGCGCGGAAGCTTTTCTGCCATTCGCCGAGCTTGTCCGCTTCTGCGGGCGGCGAAATCAGATAGCCTTGGCCCACGTCGCACCCGACCTCCCGCAGCAGCCGGAGCTGCTCGGCGGTCTCGATGCCCTCCGCCGTCGCGGTGAGGCCGAGGCCGTGCGAGAGGTCGGTGATCGACGAGATGATCAAGCGGCAGTCGCTCGACTGCACGGAGTCGGCGACGAACGCCTGGTCGATCTTCACCTCGGTGAAGGGCAGCTGGCGAAGCTGCATGAGCGAGGAATAGCCGGTCCCGAAGTCGTCGATGGCAAGGCCGATGCCCTTGATGCGAAAGCGGGTGAGCGTGTCCATCAGCTTGACCAGCGGCTGGGTCGCGCCCTCCGTCAGCTCGAGGACGAGGCGGTCGGTCGGCACGCCGAGGCCGCGGCACATGCGCTCGACGAGGTCGGGGAAGTCGAGATGCTGGAGGCTGAGCGCCGAGATGTTGAAGGCGATCGCGGTCTCGATCCCTTCCTCGCGCCAGTCGAGCCACTGACGGAGGATGGTCCGGAGGCCCCACTGGGTGAGCTCGTCGATCAGGCCGTGCTCCTCGGCGAGCGGGATGAAGCGCGACGGCTCGACCGCGCCGAGCTCCGCATCTTCCCAGCGCATCAGCGCCTCGACGCTGACCAGCGTTCCGTCGCGCAGGCTGACCTTGGGCTGGTAGAGCATGTGGAGCTGCTGGTCCTCGACCGCGCGCGTCAGCCCGGCGATCAGCCGCTCCTTCGCTCTCTTTGGCATGGCTACAAGGTGGCCCTCAGCCGGCTCAGCATGTCTTCGAGCACTTCGAAGCGGACGGGCTTTTCGACAGGGCCGACCATCGTCAGCCCGAGCGCTGCGCCGAGGCGGAAAGCCGATTCGAGGACGCGGCGATCGAAGCCGCTGACGATCAGGACCGGCGCGTCATAGTCCTGCTCGGCGAGGAAGCGGATCAGCTCCACCCCGTCCATGCCGGGCATTCCAAGGTCGAGCGCGACCATGTCCGGCCGCTGCTCGAGGAATGCCGTGCGGAATTCCTCGTCATGTCCCGTAATGACCGGGTCGAAGCCGCTCTCCTGCGCCGCGCTCGCCAGGAAATCGGCAAGCGCAGGCTCGTCATCAATCAGCAGCAGGCGCGGCTGCGGCATTCGATGTCCTCCCCTTAAGGGGCGTACGCAGCAACAACGATCCAATCAACGCCAAGAAACGCTCTTTTAACCACGCTGTCCATAAAGTCCCATTTTGGCGCGAATTGCGCAGGTGAAGAGGCGCTCGGAAAAGATGTTTTCATCGCTGATCCGCAGGAAATCGGCAGGAATGAGCCCGTCGGAAACCGAGGCGGCGTTCGAATCCACGACCATTTCGCTGTCGACCTCGGTTCCGCGGCCGCTGGAGCGGCGGGAAGAAGAGCGGGTATCGGCGATGCTCCGCGTCGGCAAGCTGGTCGACGCCTCGGGCAACCAGCAGCTCATCAAGGTCAAGAACATGTCGGCCGGCGGAGTCATGGCGATCGTCTCCCATGTCCCTGCCGTCGGCGAGCAGGTTCAGATCGAGGTCTCCTCGCAGAAGATCCCGGCAAGCGTCGTGTGGATCCGCGACAATGTGATCGGCCTCAAGTTCGACCAGAATGTCGATCTCGGCGAGCTGCTCGCCGGCCGCAAGCCGCGCCTCGGCTTCCGCCCGCGGCCGCCGCGTCTCGAGATCGCGTGCAAGGCGTCGGTCAAGGTCGGCAAGGTCTACTATACGGTCGACGTCCACGACATCTCGCTCGGCGGGATGAAGGTGGAGCCGATCGAGGAATATTGCGTCGGCAAGAAGGTGGTCGTCGTCATCGAGAGCCTGCGCCCGGTGAAGGGCGAGGTCCGCTGGTTCTCCGAACGCAAGGCCGGCATCGTCTTCGACAAGCCGCTTGACTTCGACGAGCTCGCCGAATGGGTGGGCAAGCGGCTCGAGCTCGCCAGCCTCAAGGCGGCTTACCAAAAGAACTGACGCACCCTATCTCCGCTCCAGGAGAAAAGGAGCGGTCACATGGCAGAGGAAGTCGCAATTCTTGCGGGCGGGTGCTTCTGGTGCACCGAAGCGGTGTTCCAGGACGTCGTCGGGGTGAAGTCGGTCGAAAGCGGCTATACCGGCGGCCACGCGGCCAATCCGACCTACAAGCAGGTTTGCGGCGGCGACACCGGCCATGCCGAGGCGATCCGCATCACCTTCGATCCCGGGCAGATGAGCTACGACGACCTGCTCGACATCTTCTTCGCGACTCACGACCCGACGCAGCTGAACCGCCAGGGCAACGACATCGGCACGCAATATCGCTCCGCCATCTTCCCGCAGGACGAGGAGCAGGAGCGCAAGGCGCGCGCGGCGATCGAGCGCAACAATGCCAATCACGGCGGCAGGATCGTCACCGCGATCGAGCCGAAGGGCGAGTTCTGGCCGGCCGAGGACTACCACCAGGACTATTGGTCCGGGGAAGGGCAGCGGAACCCCTATTGCATCGCGAGCATCCCGCCCAAGCTGCAGAAGCTGCGCAAGAGCTTCCAGGCCCGTGTCAAATCGGCAACAGCGCAGGCCTAAACGCCTGCGCCGGCGGAATTTAGTTGGAAGCTCCGCCGGCCCGTGCAATCCAGCACGTCCAACAGGGGAAGGGGCGGTTTCGGCCGCCCCTTTTTTTTTATCCTCTCGCGGCAGCCCGGCGGAGGCGGTCGTTCATCGCGGCGCCGAGCCCCTCCTGCGGAACGGGCGCCACGGCGATGCGCGCGCTCGCCGACGCGTCGGCCTCATGAAGCAGGTCGAACAAGCGTGAGGCCGCCTCGACGAGATCGCCCGCCGCGCTGAGGCTCGCGGTTCCGGCCACTTCACCGAAGCCGATCAGGAACTCGTCGTCGTCGGCGTCGACCGCGTCCAGCCGCAGCGGCTTGGAGGGCGCATAATGGCTTGCGAGCTGCCCGGGCGCTTCGATCGAGGAGCCTGACACGGGCGTCGCATCCACTTCGACGGGGCCGCGCCGGAGCAGCCGCAGCGGGCCGCCTGTCGCGCCGACGATCGTCGATTCGATGCCGCGCCTGGTTGCGCCGCCGTCGATGATGAGCGGGATGCGGCCGCCGAGGCTCTTCAGGACATGGGCGGCGCGCGTCGGGCTGATCGCTCCGCTCGCATTGGCGGAAGGGGCGGCGAGGGGACGGCCGCAGGCGCGCAGGAGGGCCTGCATGGCCGGGTGGTCAGGCACGCGGAGCCCGACGGTGGCAAGGCCCGCGGTCGCGATGGACGCGATGGCCGCGCTCTCCTTGAGCGGGACGACGAGCGTCAGCGGCCCCGGCCAGTGCTGCTGCGCAAGGGCGACGGCTTCCGGACCGAGATCGCCGATTTCCTGTGCCGCGCCGATGTCGGGCACGTGAACGATCAACGGGTTGAAGCTCGGCCTTCCCTTCGCTTCGTAGATGCGGGCGACGGCTTCGGGGTTGGTCGCGTCGGCGGCGAGGCCGTAGACGGTCTCCGTCGGCACCGCGACAGGTTCGCCGGCGAGGATCAGCCGCGCGGCCTGGGCAATGCTTTCGTCCGAGAAGGGCAGGACCCGCGTCTCCATCGGACGCGGCTAGAGGATTCGGCCGGCGGCGGGAAGTTCAGGCGCGTTCGCGCTGAAGGAGCTCGGCCGGATCGATTCCGAGGCGGCGCATGCGGGCCTGGATCTCGGGCCATTCCTCCTTGAGGAAGCGGCTGCGCTCGGATTCGCTGAGGCGGGCGCGCGCGCCGGGCGCGACGAACATCCCGACGCCGCGCTTGACGACGATCAGCCCCTCGTCCTGGAAGCCCTGGTAGGCCTTGGCGACGGTGAGCGGATTGGCCTGCTCCTCGGCAGCGAGCGCGCGCACCGACGGAAGCGGGTCGCCGTCGCCATATTTGCCGGCGAGGATTGCGTCCGCGATGATCTCGCGGAGGCGGACATACACGGGTTTCTCGTGCTGGGTACGCAGCGTCATGCTGTCATAATACACCGCCGCGCGGAAAGTGCAATGCTACTCTGAAGGCGGCCGCCACTCCTGCAGGACGTCCGGAAGCGAAGGCCGCGGCCGCTCGTCGATCTCGCGGCCGGGCTGGCCGATGAAGATGAAGCCGGCGATGCGCTCGCCCGGCCCGCAGAAGGCGTTGCGGACCCGCTCGGAATAAGCGCGCCAGCCGGTCACCCATCCCGCGACATAGCCGAGCGCGTGGGCGGCGAGCAGCAGGTTCATCCCCGCGGCGCCGCACGACAGCTCCTGCTCCCACAGCGGAATTTTGTGCCCGGCAATCGGCGCCGAGACGAGCACGACGAGCTGGCCGGCATAATGGGCGAACTCGTCCTCCTTGTTGTGATGGGCGATCGTCGCGCAGGGATCGTGCTCCACCAGCGCCTGGCGGAGGAGCGCGCCGAACGCGTCGCGCTGCTCGTCCGTTACGGCGACGAACCGCCACGGGTGCAGCTTGCCATGGTCCGGCGTGCGCGCCGCGATGGCGATCATCCGCTCGAGCTCGGCCGCGGTCGGGCCGGGCCCGACCAGCTCGCGCGGCTTGGCCGAGCGGCGCGTCTCGAGCAGCGACAGGATCGAGGAACGGTCGTTGAGCATCTGCGAGGCCAATAGGAGCCGCGGCAGGCCTCAACAATCCGCTTCACAAGCGTGATTTGGCCGTTACGGTCGCCGCCCTGCGCTCCGAAGCGCGAGGGGAGAGAGATGGTCAAGACACCTGCGGCCGAAGAAGAAGCGGTCGTACCCGACACGAGTCACGTCAACCCTGCCGACAAGAAGACCTGGTTCGGTCATCCGCGAGAGCTCGCGCGGCTGTTCACCACGGAGATGTGGGAGCGCTTCGGCTATTACGGGATGCGGGCGCTCCTGACGCTCTATCTCACCAAGCATTTCATCTTCAGCGACCAGCAGGCGACGGGGCTCTACGGCGGATATACCGCGCTCGTGTACCTGACGCCGCTCGTCGGCGGGCTCATCGCCGACCAGATCCTCGGGTCGAAACGGTCGGTGAAGTTCGGCGCCATCATGATGGCGATCGGCTATTTCACGCTCGCCTTCGGCGGCCAGCCGGCAAAGCCCTACGCCGTTGTCGACGGGCAGCGTTACGAGGTGCAGGTCCAGAACTTCCAGGACCGGCCATCGACGTCGAACGAGGTGCGTTATCTCGTCGCCGGCAACCAGAAGCTGCAGATCCGCGGCAATGACGACGGCAGCGTCTCGCTGCTTCGGCCGGACAACAGCGTCGCGAGGACGGTGGCAAAGGGCGGCTTTGAATCGCACGGCGAGCGCAACCCGCTGACGGTCGCCATCCTGCTCGTCGCATTGTCGCTGATCTCGGTCGGCAACGGCTTCTTCAAGCCGAACATCTCCACCATCGTCGGCACGCTCTACGAGCAGGGCGACCGCCGCCGCGACGCCGGCTTCACCATCTTCTACATGGGCATCAACATGGGCTCGATCCTCGGGCAATTGTTCTGCCCGATCCTCGCCGACTGGCTCGGCTGGTGGGCCGGGTTCGCGCTCGCCGGCGTCGGGATGAGCATCTCCTATCTGCTGATGACGTTCGACGGCGGACGGCTCGCGGGATATGGCGAGCAGCCGGAAAACGAGCAGGACCGGTCGCTCTGGGTTTATGCGGGCGCGATTATCGCGGTCCCGGTCTTCTACTTCCTGTTCGTCAACCTGATGAACTCGCCGGAGCCCGAGCCGGGCTCTGGCTTCCTCGGCTACATCGAATCCCTCTCGCTGATGGGCAAATTGCTGTTCGGTTCGTTCCTGATTTGCACACCGGCAATCCTGATCTGGTCCTGGTTCAACGGCGCAAAAGATGAAAACGGGCGTCGTTACGAATTCCAGATGATGTGCGCGGCGATGATCCTCATTACCTTCAACGTCTTCTTCTGGACGTTGTTCGAGCAGGCAGGCTCCTCGCTCACTTTGTTCGCCGACCGCAATACCGACCGCAGCGTCTTCGGCCTGTTCACGATATCCGCGCCGCAGACGCAGAACTTCAACCCGATCGCGATCGTCATCCTCGCGCCGTTGATGAGCATGCTGTGGACCGGCCTCGCCCGCCGTGGCCTCGAGCCATCCATCCCGGTCAAGTTCGCGATCGCGCTGGTGGGCGTCGGCGCGGGGTTCCTGTTCCTCGTCTGGGGTTCGACCTTCGCCGGGGCAGGCAATAACTTCCAGGTCGGGCTGTGGTGGCTTGCGGGCCTGTACGTCATTCACTCGATTGCAGAGCTGTGCATCTCGCCGGTCGGCCTCAGCATGATCACCAAGCTGTCCATCGCGCGGATCGTCGGGCTGATGATGGGCATGTGGTTCCTCTCCATCTCCGTCGCGCAATATTTCGCCGGAGTGGTCGCGCAGTTCGCGAGCGTCGAGACCGTCGGCGGGCAGGTCACGAACCTCAAGGTAAGCCTGGAGACCTACACCCACACGTTCACGACGATCGCGTGGGTCGCGATTGTGGCCGGCGTGATCCTGTTCCTTCTCTCCTGGCCGCTCCAGAAGTGGATGCACGGTGTCAAATAAGGCCGTCCTCGCGGCGATTGCGGGCACCGCCTTCCTGCTGTCAGGGTGCGCGGCGCTCGAGCCGAAGCCGGCTCCCGCGCCCGCGGTGCGGATCAACGAGGACCCCTATCCCTCGACCTACGCGCGCTACCCCGGCGTTCTCACCGTCGTCCGGCACGCGACAGTCTTCACCGGAGACGGACAGCGGATCGACAATGGCACCGTCATCTTCGGAGACGGGGTCATCAAGGCAGTGGGCGGCCCGGAGCTCGCGTCACCTGCGGGCGCCGTGGAGATCGACGGCACGGGCAAGTTCGTCTCGCCCGGCATCATCGACATCCACAGCCACCTCGGCGACTATCCCTCGCCGGGCGTGCAGGCCAATTCCGACGGCAACGAGCTGACCGATCCGGTGCATCCCGACGTATGGGCGGAGCACAGCGTGTGGCCGCAGGACCCCGGCTTCAGCCGCGCGCTCGTCAACGGCGGCGTAACCACGCTGCAGATCCTTCCGGGCTCCGGCAATCTCTTCGGCGGCCGTTCGGTGGTGCTGAAGAACGTTCCCGGGCGGACGGTGCAGGAGATGAAGTTCCCCGGCGCGCCCTATGGCCTCAAGATGGCGTGCGGCGAGAACCCGAAGCGGGTCTATGGCTCGAAGGGCAAGATGCCGCAGACGCGGATGGGCAATATCGCGCTCGCCCGCGAAACCTGGATGGAAGCGGTCGCCTACAAGAAGAAGTGGGACGATTATTACGCCCACGGCGGGAAGATGCCGGACCGCGACGCCTCGATGGACACGCTGAAGGGCGTGCTCGAAGGCAAGATCCTGATCCAGAACCACTGCTACCGCGCCGACGAAATGGCCAACATGATCGATATGTCGAGGGAGTTCGGCTATCACATCGCGGCGTTCCACCACGCGGTCGAAGCCTACAAGATCGCCGACCTTCTCCGCGAGAACGGCATTTGCGCCGTGATGTGGGCCGACTGGTACGGCTTCAAGATGGAAGCCTATGACGCGATCCCGGAGAATATCGCGCTGGTCCAGAATGCCGGCGCGTGCGCGATGGTCCACTCGGACGATCCCAACGGCATCCAGCGGCTGAACCAGGAGGCGGCCAAGGCGATGGGCGCCGGAATTCGCGCGGGGATTCCGAACCTCTCGGAAGCGGTCGCATGGCAATGGCTGACGGCGAACCCGGCGCGCGCGCTCGGCATCTTCGACCGCACCGGCAGCCTGACGCCGGGCAAGATGGCCGACCTCGTGCTGTGGAACGGCGATCCGTTCAGCAGCTATTCGCGGCCCGAGCGCGTGTGGATCGACGGCGCCGAGATGTACGACGCCAACGACCCGCACAAGCGGCCGGTGAGCGACTTCGAGCTCGGCCAGCCCGGTGAAGGAGACGTGAAGTGATCCGCGCTGCCATCGCCGCGCTGCTGCTGACCGCCGCCATTCCCGCAGCCGCCGAAACCATCGCAATCACCAACGGCACGGTCGCGCTCGGCGACGGCTCCGGCCCGATCCAGAACGGAACGGTGGTCATTCGCGACGGGAAGATCGTCGCGGCCGGGCAGGGCGTCGCGGTTCCCGCGGGCGCGCGCGTGATCGACGCGACGGGCAAATGGGTGACTCCGGGGATCGTCGCCGGCTTCTCGCGCCTCGGCCTCACCGACGTTTCGGGCGGCGCGGAAGGCGCCAACGACGAGAATGCCGAGAAGGGACCGTTCAACGCGGCGATCGACGTCGCTCCGGCGATCAATCCCAACTACCAGCCGGTGAAGGTGAACCGCGCCAACGGAGTCACGCGCGCGGTGGTTGCGCCGCGCACGGCGAACAACATCTTCGCAGGGCAGGGCGCGGTGATCGACACGGGCGCGGACATGGACCCGATCACGAGGGCGCGGGCCTTCCAGTTCGTCGAGCTGGGCGAAACCGGAGCCGGCGACGCCGGCGGGTCCCGCCCGTCAGCCTACGTGCTGTTCCGCAACGCACTTCGCGAAGCGTCGGAGCTCAGCCGGTTCGCGACGCCGGTGCGCTCCGGCGGGGCGACCGAGCCGGACGAGCGCGAGCGGCCGATCGCCAATCCCAACGAATCGCGGATCTACAGCCGCGGCGCCGAGCGGAGCCAGGACGTGCTGCTGACCCGCTTCGACGCCGCCGCGCTCGTGCCGGTGCTGCAGGGGCGCGTGCCGCTGCTGGTCCACGTCGAGCGCGCGAGCGACATTCTCAACGTGCTCGACCTCGCCGGCCAGTTCCCGCGGATGAAGTTCGTGATCGTCGGCGCAAGCGAAGGCTGGCTGGTCGCCGACCGTCTCGCCAAGTCTGGGATCCCCGTCATCGCCTCTGCGGTGAACGACCTTCCCGCGACCTTCGAGCAGATTGCGGCGACCCAGTCGAACGTCGGGCGCATGCGCGCCGCGGGCGTCAACGTGTCGATCGGGATGATCGACGACGAGGACGCGCACAAATTGTTCTACGAGCGGCAATATGCCGGCAATCTCGTCGCGCTCCAGAAGGTGCCGGGGGCGACCGGCGTCAGCTGGGGCGAAGCGCTGGCGATGATCACTTCGCGCCCGGCGGACGCGATCGGCCTCGTCGGGCAGATCGGCCGCCTCGCACCGGGCGAGCATGCCGACGTCGTCATCTGGTCGGGCGATCCGCTCGAAGTCACGAGCGGTGCGGAGCAGGTCTTCATCGACGGCGTCCGCCAGCCGCTGGAGGACCACCAGTCGCGGCTGCTCGAGCGCTACCGCTATTTGCCCCGCACCGACCTGCCGAAGGCCTACCGCCCCTGACACTCGCGCTGCGGGCGCACAGGAGCTAAACCGCCGCAATGACACGCAGGTTCTTCGGCACGGACGGGATTCGCGGCACCACCAATGCCGAGCCGATGACCGCGCAGACAGCTCTCTGCGTCGGGATGGCGGCGGGCGCGCATTTCCTTCGCGGCGACCACCGGCACCGCGTCGTCATCGGCAAGGACACGCGCCTTTCCGGCTACATGATGGAGTCGGCGATGGTCGCGGGCTTCACCAGCGTCGGCATGGACGTGGTGCTGCTGGGGCCGATGCCGACCCCTGCGGTGGCGATGCTGACGCGGTCGATGCGCGCCGACCTCGGCGTGATGATCAGCGCCTCGCACAACCCTTTCGCCGACAATGGCATCAAGCTGTTCGGCCCCGACGGCTACAAGCTCAGCGACGAGGACGAGCGGGCGATCGAGAAGAGACTAGAGAAGGGGCCGAAGCTCGCCAGGTCGGAGCTGATCGGGCGGGCGCGGCGGATCGACGACGCGCGCGGTCGGTACATCCAGTTCGCCAAGGACACCTTCCCGGAGCAGCTTCGGCTCGACGGGCTGAAGGTGGTGGTCGATTGCGCCAACGGCGCCGCCTACCACGTCGCTCCCGAGGCGCTGTGGGAGCTCGGGGCCGAAGTGATCCCCATCGGGGTCAAGCCGGACGGCCTCAATATCAACGACAAATGCGGGTCGACGCAGCCGGAGCTGATGCAGGAGACGGTGGTGGCGAGCGGCGCCGACATCGGCCTCGCGCTCGACGGCGACGCCGACCGCCTGATCGTCTCCGACGAGAAGGGGCAGCTGGTCGACGGCGACCAGCTGATGGCGCTCATCGGGCTCGGGCTCCACCGCCGCGGCGAGCTCAGGGGCGACGCGATCGTGGCGACTGTGATGTCGAACCTCGGGCTCGAGCGAAAGGTCGGCGAAGCGGGGCTGAAGCTGATCCGCGCCAAGGTCGGCGACCGCTACGTCCTCGAGGAGATGCGCGCCCGCGGCTGCAACGTCGGCGGCGAGCAGTCGGGTCACATCATCCTGGCGGACCATGCAACGACCGGCGACGGCTTGGTTGCGGGGCTGCAGGTGCTCGCCGCGCTGGTCGAGGCCGAGGCGCCGGCGAGCAAGCTCCTGCGCCAGTTCGAACCGCTGCCGCAGCTGCTCAAGAACGTGCGGTTCAACGGCGGCGCGGAGCCGCTCGAGGCCGACAGCGTCCGCAAGCGGATCGCGGCGGCCGAGGCCGAGCTGGAGGGGCGCGGCCGGCTCGTCATCCGCAAGTCCGGGACCGAGCCGCTGATCCGCGTAATGGCCGAAGGGGACGATCCCGCGCTCGTCGAGAAAGTGGTCGACGACATCTGCGAGGCCGTCCGGACCGCCGCGTGAACCATTTCTTGGTAATTGTCGGCGAAACGACAATTCCGTGCGCATGGAAAATCTTGTCCCGCGGAGCGGGCCCGGGGCCGATTCGATGGCCGCGACTGCGCGCGTCCTGATCATCGCCGGTTCCGATTCCGGCGGCGGCGCCGGAATCCAGGCCGATATCAAGACGATAGCCATGCTCGGCGGCCACCCGATGACGGCGGTCACGGCGGTTACGGCGCAGAACACGCTCGGCGTGGACGCCATTCACGCCATCCCCGCCGAGGTGATCCTCGCGCAGATCGACTCGGTCGTGAGCGACATCGGCGTTGATGCGGTCAAGATCGGCATGATCGGCAG
The DNA here is from genome assembly GCA_050261135.1 of Bacillota bacterium. GTDB lineage: Bacteria > Pseudomonadota > Alphaproteobacteria > Sphingomonadales > Sphingomonadaceae > Sphingomicrobium. The sequence continues at coordinate 499,476 of JBLNCZ010000027.1, read as the reverse complement.
CGCATTCGCGGCGAAGCAGGTCGCCAACCGCCTGCAGGAGCTGAAGGCGGCCCAGCCCGGGCTGCCGGTGGTGTTCGATCCGGTGATGGTCGCGACCAGCGGCGGGCAGCTTGCCGACGACGCGACGGTCGCCGCTTTCGGGCGGCTGATGGACGTCGCAACCGTGGCGACGCCCAACCTTCCCGAGCTGAAGCGCCTGACGTCGGAGGAGGACCCGGTTGCCGCGGCGCTCAACCTCGTCGGGCAGCACGGCTGCGCGGTGCTGATCAAGGGCGGGCACGAAGAAGGCGACGCCCTGGCCGACGCGCTGATCGAGGAAGACAATATGACGAGCTGGCAGGGCCAGCGGATCGACACGACGAGCACGCACGGCACCGGATGCACGCTCGCAAGCGCGATCGCGCTGTTCCTTGCGGAGGGCTCACGCCTGCCCGATGCGGTCGCGCGGGCGCGGGAGTTCGTGCGGGTCGCGCTTTACGAGCAGCCGGGGCTCGGCCAGGGCGCAGGTCCCATCGGCCAGGCGGGCGTGCGCCTCGACGTCGGCGCCGGACCGCGGCTCAACCAAGTGACGGTCACGGGCACCAATTACCGGCGCTCGGTCGAATTCTATCGCAAGCTCGGGCTGAAGCAGATCGTCGACAGCCCTGACACGGGCTATGCGCGGTTCGAGACGGCGGGCGGCGTCACCATGTCGGTGCAGATCGACCCGGAAGAGAAGATCCTGGCGACGACCGCCATCTACCTCGAGTGCGACGATCTCGACCAGCGCGTCGAGCAGCTGGCGCGCAGCGGAATCGCGTTCGAGCATGGCCCGCGCAACCAGCCGTGGATGTGGCGCGAAGCGCGGCTCCGCGATCCCGACGGCAATATCATCTTCTTCTACAAGGCCGGCGAAGCACGCCGCTTCCCGCCTTGGAGAATGGAAGAATAGTTCACACGAAGACACGAAGGACACGAAGCTCACGATGATGTCTTAGTGTCCTTCGTGCTCTTCGTGCCTTCGTGTGAAATCTCCAGTTTTCCACAACTTGTGTCGGGTCGATGTCTGGACCGGTGCGTCCTTGGCGGTGCAAGAGTCCGACTCGATGCCGCGGCGCTGTTCCTTCAAGCTCGAGCTCGATTACCCGCAGCCGCTCGCGGGAGTCGACGAGGCGGGGTGCGCGCCGCTTGCCGGGCCGGTGGTCGCCGCCGCCTGCATCCTCGACCGCGAGAAATTCCCGCGCGGCATCGACGATTCCAAGAACCTGCCGATCGAGAAGCGCGAGGCTCTGTACGCGCGGCTGATGAAGTCCGCCGTGGCGTGGGGCGTCGGGATCTGCTCGGTCGAGGAAATCGACCAGATCAACATCTACTGGGCGCGGATGCTGGCGATGAGCCGCGCGGTCGAGGCGCTCGGGCTGGAGCCCGCCTGGGTGCTGGTGGACGGCAATGCCTGCCCGAAGTGGCAGCGGCCGTCGAAGGCGATCGTCGACGGCGACGCCAAGTGCCGCTCGATCGCCGCCGCATCGATCATCGCCAAGGTGACGCGCGACCGGATCATGGCCGATTACGCCCGCGAATATCCAGGCTACGGATGGGAGACGAACCGCGGCTACGGGACGCCCGAGCATTGGCGCGCCCTCCATGCGCTCGGGCCGACGCCGCTTCATCGCCGGAGCTTTCCGCGGGTGCGGGCGGCGATCGAGGGCGACAAGCAGCCGGAGCTCACCTTCGAAGAAATCGCGCCGGGCGAGTCCTTTGCGCCACACACACCAGCGGTTGAGTCGATTGAGATCGTCGAGACTCAAGATATTGTGGTGCAGCCGCACCAGGCTGCCTAGTCCTAGGCCCGGAAACGGCCTCGTTAACCCTTGATCGCTTGACCGCGAGTCCCGGCTGACTCACCCTCGCTGCCGACTGAAGGGGGCACGAGGGTTTCATGAATCTGATCGCCCGCATTGCGGAGCAGCCGACGAGCTTTCGCCCGGCGTCAGCGGCCAAGCGCGCGCTTCCGCTCGACAGGATCCTGCAGGGCGATTGCGTCGCCGAGATGGCGCGGCTGCCCGACAAGAGCGTGGACATGATCTTCGCCGACCCGCCGTACAATCTGCAGCTCGGCGGCGACCTGTTCAGGCCCGAAGGCGGCCGCGTCGACGCGGTGGACGACGAGTGGGACAAGTTCGAAAGCCTCGCGGCCTACGACAATTTCACTCGCGACTGGCTCGAGCAGGCGCGCCGCGTCCTCAAGGACGACGGCACGATCTGGGTGATCGGCAGCTATCACAACATCTATCGCGTCGGCACCTTGCTGCAGGACGCCGACTTCTGGATCCTCAACGACATCGTGTGGCGCAAGACGAACCCGATGCCCAACTTCCGCGGCACGCGATTCACCAACGCGCATGAGACGCTGATCTGGTGCGCGAAAGACGAGAAGGCGCGCTACACCTTCAACTATCGCGCCATGAAGGCGCTGAACGACGATCTGCAAATGCGGTCGGACTGGTCCTTCCCGATCTGCGCGGGCGCCGAGCGGGTGAAGGGGCAGGACGGGTCGAAGGCGCATCCGACGCAGAAGCCCGAGGCCCTGCTCTACCGAATCCTGCTTGCGTGCACGAAGCCGGGCGACGTCGTGCTCGACCCATTTTTCGGCACCGGTACCACCGGCGCCGTCGCGCGGCGGCTCGGCCGCCGCTGGATCGGGATCGAACGCGAGAGCGCTTATGTGAAGGTCGCGCGCGAGCGGATCGATTCGACCCTCCCGCTCGACGAGAGCGCGATGCGGACGGTTCCGGACAAGCGCGCGCAGCCGAGGGTGGCGTTCGGCGTGCTGGTGGAAAGCGGCCTCGTTCCGCCTGGCACCGTTCTAGTCGATGCGAAGCGCCGATGGACCGCAAAGGTGTGCGCGGACGGCTCGCTCGCCTGCGGCACTCACGCGGGTTCGATCCACAAGGTCGGCGCGGCGCTCCAGAGCGCGCCCTCGTGCAACGGCTGGACCTTCTGGCACGTCGACGAGCGCGGTTCGCTAAGGCCGCTCGACGCCTTGCGGCAACAGCATCTCGCCGCGCTATAGCGCGGCCATGCGCACGCTCCTTCGACCGACCGGCTTCGTCGATTCGCCCATCGGGCACGACGGCAAGGTCGCGCGGCTCGCCGGCGGGATGTGCTGGTTCGCCGCCGTCGAGCTGATCCGGGTGGAGGATTATGAGCGCACGTCCGCCGAGCTGGTGCCCGTCGAAGGCATAGAGGGCCGCTTCGACGACGACATGGCCGCGCAATGGAAGGCGCTAACGTCGCCGCGCGCGCCGCTGCAGCTCGGAGAGCGGACGATCCGGCTCGACCAGCCGCAGGTGATGGGCATCGTCAACGCGACGCCGGACAGCTTTTCGGACGGCGGGCAGTTCGCCGATGCGGCGGCCGCGGCCGAAGCAGGCGCGCAGATGGCCGCGGAAGGAGCCGCGATCCTCGATGTCGGAGGGGAATCCACGCGGCCCGGCGCGCGCATGGTGTGGGAAGGGGACGAGATCGAGCGCATCGTGCCCGTCATCCGGCAGCTCGCGACCGGCGGCACCGCGGTTTCGGTCGATACGCGCAAGGCTGACGTCATGACGGCAGCGCTCGAAGCCGGTGCGCGGATGGTCAATGACGTGTCGGCGCTGACCTTCGACGGCCGCTCGGCGGGCGTGATCGCCGCTTCGGACGTGCCGGTGATCCTTATGCACCACAAGGGCGCGCCGGAGACGATGCAGGACGACCCCCGCTACGATGACGTGCTCGTCGAAGTCTATCTGTGGCTGGAGGAGCGGATCGCCGAAGCCGAAGCGGCGGGGATCAAGCGGGAGGCGATCCTGGTCGATCCCGGCTTCGGCTTCGGCAAGAACGTCGGCCACAACCTCGAGCTGATGAACGGGCTCGCTCTGCTGCATTCGCTCGGATGCCCGCTCGTCGTCGGCGCAAGCCGCAAGCGGACGATCGGCGCATTGTCCGGCGAAGCGCCGCCGGACCGGCGGCTCGGCGGAAGCATCGCCTTCGCCCTGAAGGCCGTCGAGCAGGGCGCGCACGTGGTGCGCGTCCACGACGTGTTCGAAACCGTGCAGGCGCTCAGGGCGTGGCGCGGGCTCCGCGACCAGGCGCTGACGCCGAGGCTTTGAACACCACAACCATCGGCCCGAGTTCGCTGTGCGTGTCGCGGCGGCCTGCGGCGGGGTTCCAGAGCGAGCTTACCGCTCCGTCGAAATAGAGGGCATTGCGCGCCTTCACATGGTCGCGAAAGAAGCGCGCGAACTTGCCGAACGACACCGGATCCTCGCTGATCACGAACACGGGCGTGCCGTCGGGCGCGATTCCGACGCCGTTGCGAATGTTGCGCGACTCCCCGTCGGGATCGAACTTCGGGTGGAGGTTGCCGTCGATCACCAGCATCGGCCCCGACTGGGTGGCGAAACGCACGTCGGGCGTGCTCTCATATCGGGTGCTTGGAACGACTTCCGCCTTTCCGTTGCCGCGGACCAGGAACACGCCGTTGGGGAGCAGGTGGAAGTTGCCGCCGCCCTTGCGCAGGTTGATTGCGTGGAGCTGCGTGCCGTTCTGGACGAGGAGGCCGATGGGGCGGCCCTGCTCGTCGAACATGCCCGCGTTCATCGCGAAGGCGACCGACTTTGCGCGTGCTCCGAGCTCCGCTTCCAGGGCGGCGAAGCTGCGGTACGGCGCGCCTGACCGATCGACGGCGCCGACCTCGATCGGACCGTTCCGGACCGCGCAGGTGGTGAAGCGGCTTCCTTCGAATGTATCTGCCTCGCACGGGGAGGCCGGGAAGTCCGCCGACGGGGCTGCGCTGCAGCCGATCAGCAGGGGGACGAGCAGGAGGAGAACGCGGAACATGCCCGCGATGCTAGAGCGTCAGGCGGCGGTGTCGATCCCGAGGCCGCCGAGCTTGCGGTAGAGCGTCGAGCGGCCGATCCCGAGCCGCCGCGCGACTTCGCTCATGCGGCCGCGATAATGGCCGATCGCGAGCCGGATGATATCGGCCTCGATCTCCTCCAGCGGCCGAAGATGGCCGTCGGCGGTGTAGAGCGTGACGCCCGGAGCTCCGGCGATCGCTTCGTCGCTGCGCGCCTTGCTGAGCTTCGGCGCGACGTCGGTCCGCCGCGCGGTGAAGCGCGACTGGACGGCGATGTGGGGAAAGTCCTCGGCGGTGAGCGAGCGGCCCTCGCACTGGAGTGCGGCGCGGAACAGCACGCCGGCGAGCTGGCGCACGTTGCCCGGCCAGCCGTAGCGCATCAGCACCGCAAGCGCGTCGTCGCCGATCGACAGCGGCTTCAGCTCCGCCTGCTCGGCGACTCGGTTGAGCAGGTGCCGCGCAAGGGCGGGGATGTCGCTGCTGCGGTCCCGGAGCGGAGGAAGGAGGACGGTGGTCGCGGCGATCCGCTGGGCAAGGCCGGGATCGAAATCCTCCGGAAGAGGACGGCTGCTGGTCGCGACCACACGGACGTCGACGGAATAGCTGCCGTTGAGCCCGACGGGGCGGACCTCTCCGGTCGCCAGCATCCGGTCCAGCCGCTCCTGCGTCTCGATCGGCAGGGCCGCGATCTCGTCGAGGATCAGCGTCCCGCCGTCAGCCTGCACGAGCTTTCCGGTCTTGGAAGCGAAGGCGCCGGGGAAGGCGCCTTTCTCGTGGCCGAACAGCTCGCTGTCGATGATGTTCGCGGGGATCGCCTTGCAGTCGAGCGTGAGCACCGGGCCCTTCGCGCGCAGGCTCGCCGCGTGGATCGCCCGCGCGACGGTTTCCTTGCCGGTGCCGGCTTCTCCGAGGATGAGAACGGGCAGGCGGTTGCGCGCGGACTTGGCGGCGACCGCGAGCGCTGCGCGGAACTCGGGCGATGCGCCGACGAGCTGCTCGAGCTCGAGCGGCGGCGCGAGCTTTTCCGAGACCGGCGCGAGCTCGCCCGTGGCGCGGCGGCGGTCGGCATTCGCGGCAAGCGCGTCGAGCAGCCGCTCGGGCGCGACCGGCCGCGTCAGGAAATCCGAAGCGCCGGCACGCATCGCGTCGACGGCGACCGAGACATTGTCGCTGTCGGAAAGGACGATGACCGGAAGGTTGGGGCGGTGCTCGCGCAGAACGTCGATCAGCTGCGGTCCCTGGTCGCTGTCCCAGCTTCCGAAGATTGCCGCCTGCACCTCGCGGCCGTGCGGACCCTGGAGAAGCGCCACGGCCAGCTCCTCGTCGGCCGCGCCGACGACGCTCCATCCGGCGCGCGCCGCGATGGCGGAGATCAGCCGCCGCTCGTCGGCATTGGCGTCGAGCAGCAGCAGCGAGCGTGTAGGTTCTTCCCGCATTTGAGCCGCAGCCTAGGCGCGAAGGAGTAAAGGGGGCCTTAAGCCCGGCGCTGCGCGGGAGGGCTTGGGGAGCGCGGCTCGCCTTGTTATGGGACGCCAAACGCACGAACGCCAAAGGGGGTAAATGAATGGCCGAAGAAGAGCCGCTTCTCGTCAGTCCGCCGACGCAGGACGTCGCCGTCCACGTCCGCGACTATGAGCGCTTCACCAAGCTGTTCAAATGGGGCGCGATCACCGCGCTGATTGTCGGCCTCATCGTCCTCATGATACTGAAATAAGGTGAAAATCGCGGTCCTGAAGGAAGCGGCGGGCGAAACGCGCTGCGCCGCCACGCCCGAGACCGTGAAGAAATTCGCCGCGCTCGGCGCCGAAGTTGCGGTGGAAAAGGGCGCCGGGGCTTCCGCTTCGATCGATGACGCGGCCTTCGAGGACGCCGGCGCGAAAGTGGGCACCCGCAAGGACGTGCTGAAGGGCGCGGGGGTGATCCTCGCCGTCAACGGCCCCGATCGGTCCTCGCTTGCGGGCGCGGACCAGGGCGCGGTGCTCGTCGCGGCGCTGGACCCGGCGCGGCAGCGCGAGCGGATCGACGCTTATGCCAAGGCCGGCATCGAGGCGTTGGCGATGGAGTGGATGCCGCGCATCACGCGCGCGCAATCGATGGACATCCTGTCCTCGCAATCGAACCTCGCCGGCTACAAGGCGGTCATCGATGCCGCGGCGGCATATGGCCGCGCCTTCCCGATGATGATGACCGCGGCCGGCACGATCAGCCCGGCAAAGGTCTTCGTGATGGGCGTCGGGGTCGCCGGGCTCCAGGCGATCGCGACCGCCAGGCGCCTCGGCGCGCAGGTCAGCGCCACGGACGTGCGCTCGGCGACCAAGGAACAGATCCAGTCGCTCGGCGCCAAGCCGATCTTCGTCGAGAATGTCGCGGGCATCGAGGGAGAGGGCGCGGGCGGATATGCGACCGAGATGTCGCCCGAGTACCAGAAGGCGCAGGCGGAGCTCGTTTCCGGCCATATCGCCAAGCAGGACATCGTCATCACCACCGCTTTGATCCCCGGCCGCCCCGCGCCGCGGCTGATCACCGATGCCCAGGTCGCCACCATGCCTCCGGGGAGCGTCATCGTCGACCTCGCCGCGGACGCAGGCGGCAACGTCGAAGGAACAGTGAGCGGCGAGAGCGTCGAGAAGCACGGCGTCACCATCATCGGCGCTGCGAACCTGGCGCGGAGCCTCGCCGCCGACGCATCGGCGCTGTTCGCGCGCAACCTCTACAATTTTCTCAGCGCCTTCTGGGACAAGGAGCAGGGCCGCCCCGTGCTGTCCGACGAGGACGAGATCGTGAAGGCGATCCGCCTCACCCAAGGCGGCAAGGTTGTGAACGAGCGGCTGACGGCCGCGTGACGACCGCCGATATCCTCGTCATCGGCGGGGGCATTGCAGGGCTTTCCGCCGCCGCGTCGCTCTCGCGCCATGCACGCGTCGCGGTGCTCGAGGCCGAGGAGCAGGTCGGCTATCATTCGTCGGGCCGAAGCGCGACCATGGTGCATTACGCGCTTGGCGACCGGCTCGTGCGCGCGCTGACTCTCGCGAGCCGCCCCTTCTTCGAGCAGCCCCCGGACGGGTTCACCGACGTGCCGCTCGGGCGGCGCATGCCGGTGCTCGTCCACGCCCGCAAGGATGAGCGCGACGAGCTCGACCGTCTTGACGCCGAGATCTCGCTTTTCGCCCAGCTGGAACGGCTGGATGCCGCCGGCGTGCACGCGCTCTGCCCGCTGCTGAGGGAAGATGCCCAATACGGCATTGCCGACCGCAACGCCCTCCGGCTCGACCCGCACGCGCTGCTGCAAGCCAATCTGCGGCAGGTGCGCAATGCCGGCGGCGAGCTGCATGCCGAACAACGCGTCGCGGCAATCGTCCGCGAAAGCGGCGCCTGGTCGCTAACCAGCGAAAAGGGCGAGCGTTTCTCCGCACCGGTGCTGGTCAATGCCGCCGGCTCCTGGGCCGACGCGATCGCGCGGCTTGCAGGTGCGCAGCCGGTCGGGCTGGAGCCCAAGCGGCGAACGATCATCACCTTCGACGCGCCTTCCGGCACCGATCTGGAGCGGCTTCCGTTCGCCAAGACGGTCGGCGACGATCTCTATTTCGCGCCGGAGAGCGGCCGGCTGTTCGCCTCCCCGATGGACGAGGTGCCGAGCGAGCCGATGGACGCGCAGCCGGACGAATATGAAGTCGCGCTTGCCGCCTACCGCATGGAAGAGCGCACCACCGTCGAGGTGCGCCACATCCACAGCAAATGGGCGGGGCTGCGCAGCTTCACGCCCGATCGCCATCCCGCGGTCGGCTTCGCGCCTGACGCCGAAGGCTTCTTCTGGCTTGCCGGGCAGGGCGGCTTCGGGCTGCAGACCTCCCCGGCCGTGGCGGCGATCGTCGAATCGCTGATTGCCGGAACGCCGTGGCCGGTGCCCGACGTCTCAGCCGGCGACCTCGCCCCCGCCCGCTTCATCGGGCAGCTTGCATAGGTCGACCCACCGCTCGGCAACCAGCTCGAACAGCCGCTCGGTCGGCACCTTGACGGAGGTGTTGAGCGACCCGCCTGCCGGATAGACGACGTCGAACGCGCGCAGCGACACGTCCATGTAGACCGGCAGCGGGGTCTTCAGTCCGAACGGGCACACGCCGCCGACGGGATGGCCGGTGACTTCCAGCGTCTCATCCGGCCCCAGCATGCGCGGGCGCGCGCCGAACTCGTCCTTGCACTTGCGATTGTCGAGCCGCGCATTGCCGCGCGTGCACAGGAGGAAGAGCTGGTCGCCCGCGCGCACCGCGAGCGTCTTGGCGATGCGGCCGGGCTCGACGCCCAGGGCCTGCGAGGCGGTGTCCACCGTCGCCGTCGTTCCCTCGACCTCGATCATCAGCAGGTCGGGCGCGTGTGCGGCAAGCCACGCCTTGACGGATTCGAGGCTCATTCGCCGAGCAGGTGCAGCGCGATGCTGCGCTCCGGCGTGTTGCGGCGATGCTCGAACAGGAAAATGCCCTGCCACGTGCCGAGCACCGGCTTGCCGCCGCTGACCGGGATCGACAGCTGCGTCGCGGTTAAAGCGCTCCTCAGGTGCGCGGGCATGTCGTCGGGGCCTTCATCGTCATGTTCGTAAGGCCCGTTCTCGGGAGCGATCCGCTCGAAATAGGCTTCGAGGTCGCGCCGGGCGGCGGGCGCGGCATTTTCCTGGATCACCAGCGAGGCCGAGGTGTGGCGGCAGAAGAGGGTCAGGAGACCCTCGCGAATCCCGCTCTCACGCACGAAATCGACGACCGGCGTAGTAAATTCGTGGAGGCCCGGACGCGGCGCGCGAATCGGCAGAATGGTACTCGCCTGGCGAAGCATCGCGCCCGCCTAGCGCCCGCCGGCCACTCGTTCCAGCTGCGCCAAAACAAAAGCGCCCGCGTGACGCGGGCGCTTTCTAACTTAATGAATTCAGGCCGGATTAGCCGTTGGCTCCGCCCGAGTCCCAACCGTAGCCCATGAGCCAGCTCCAGAACCCGCGGCTGTTCTTAACCTTCTTCATTGGGGTGCCCCCTTTGGTTCGCTGCGATTCGGCAGTCGGGAGGACATTAACCTTAATCGATATGGTTGACAAATTTTTTACCACGATCGGCGCGTGAAAACAGGAGCGCCTGTTTCGATTTGGAACGGATAGGGAAGGGACGCCTGCGTGCGCGCGGCGGCGCTGCTCAGGCGGCCGAATTCAGGCGGCGGTGCGCCGGCGCTCGGACGAGATGCGCTTCGCCAGGCTCTCGAAGCTCATCGGCCGGCCGACCGCGAAGCCCTGCGCGATGTCGCAGTCCAGCTCCACCAGCGCATCGAGGATGTCCCGATGCTCGACGCCTTCGGCGACGACCTTGCGGCCGAGCGAGTGGGCGAGGCCGATCGTCGATTGCACCATCAGCCGGTCGCTGCGGTTGTCGACGATGCCCTTCACGAAGCTCTGGTCGATCTTGATCTCGTGCGCCGGGATCTTCTTCAGATATTCGAGCGTCGACTGGCCGGTGCCGTAATCGTCGATCGCGATGTTGACGCCGAGGTCGCGCAGGCGGCTGATCATGTCGAGCCCGTCGCCCGTGTCGGCGAGCGCCGCGGTCTCGGTCAGCTCCAGCGTCAGGTGATTGGGCGCCAGGCCATAGCGCGCCAGCAGCGCGGAGAGCCGCAGCGGGAAGCCCTTGTCGCCGAGCAGGCGCGCCGAAAGGTTCACCGCCATGTTGATGTCGGTGCCGCGCTTGTTCAGCTGCGTGGCGGCGGCGACGGCCTTTTCGAGGACGAAGTCGGTCAGCTTGCCGATGCGGTTGTGCTGCTCCGCCGCAGCGACGAACTCGGATGCCGGGATCGGGCCCTTTTCCGGGTGCGTCCAGCGCGCGAGCGCCTCGGCGCCGACGATCCGCCGCGTCGCGATGTCGAGCTTCGGCTGGTACGCGACCCACACCTCGCCGCCGTCGATCGCGTCGTCGAGCTGGCTCAGCATCGACAGGCGCCACGACGCGCTCTCGAGCGATTCAGGGTCGTGATACTTCCACTTCAGGCCGTGGTGCGCCGCGTCTTCCGCCGCGACGAGCGCGCTTGCGAGGCGGTTGCCGAGCGACCTGCCGCTTCCCAGCTCGACTCCGAACACGATATTGACGTCGATCGAGAGGCCGGCGACGCGCGCTGGATTGCGGAACAGCGCGTAAAGAGCCTCGAGATGGTTGCCGAACGGCTGCCGCGGCTCTTCGAACCAGGCGAAGACGCCGCCGTCACCCTGGTAGATGACGCGGTTGGGCGATCCGACGTTCAGGCGTGCGACGATCTGGTCGATCAGCTGCCGGTCCGATTTGGGCGGGAGCGTCGAGACGATTTCCTCATAGTTGAGGATGCGCGCCGCGACGATCGCTTTGCCGCGCCCCGCGCTCGTGGCGCGGAATGCGTTCAGGTTCGGCAGGTTCGAATCGTCGTTGACCAGCCCGCGCATGCGGTAGCGCCGCCAGGTAAGCGCGACGCTGACGACGAGCAGGACGAACAGGCCCGGCGTCACGTCCAGATAGATATGGTTCGCGTCGGCGATGGTCGGAAGCACGAGCATGGCCGCCGCGCTTGCTCCGAGCACCGAGCGCCGGTGAGCGACCGAGCGGGTGCGCAGGGCTAGCAGCGAGACGGCGAGCGCGACGAGGAACAGCGGCACCCATCCGAGATAGACGGGCGCGCCCGACATGAGCGTCTCGGCCGCGATGATGTGCACGTAAGCGCCGCCCATCTTCCCGGTGCCGGGGACGAAGAACTGGTCGCCGATTGCATCGCTGGTGGCCCCGACGAGAACCGTCTTGCCTTGGACCAGCCTGCGGTCGAACCCGCCGCGGATCACCTGCGCCGCCGAAATCGTCGGGATGGAGCGGGCATCGACCGAATAGTCCGGCATGAAGGTCGCGTTCAGCGGGCCGGAGCGGCCGGACAGCAGCGCTGCGAAGGACTGCACCTCGCGCCCGTTCGACGGGCTTGCGAAGGGCACCTGCATGACCGCGTTCTGGTAATTGTAGATCCAGCTGATGCCGCCGATCTTCGCATTGGCCGCAAACATCGGCAGCGGCGTATTGTCCTCCTGCATGCCGCGATGCGGCCCGGTGCGGGTATGCGCTGCGAGCGTGACCCGTCCCGAGCGCTTCAGCGCATCGGCGAACCGCTGGTCGTCGGCGGCCGTCGTCGGACCGAAGAAACCGATGTCGAAGAAGATGCGGCTCGCGCCCGCGCGGGTCAGCTGATCGGTCAGCTGCGCGTGATATCGCCGCGGCCACGGCCAGCGGGCGACCTCGCGAAGAGACGCGTCGTCGATCTTGACGAGGACGATTTCGCCGCTGGCCTTGTGGCGGTGGAGATTGTCGCGGGCGACGCGCAGCCAGTCCTCGGCGATCTCACCGAAGCCGATGAGCCCGAAGACGAGTCCGGCCACGGCCGTCCACAGAATCAGCTTCCATGGCGACGGCTCGGCGACAGTGTGTTGGCGCTTCGACACTGAGCGCGTCTTTCCTTCCCAAACGGTGCCTCACGCATGCGCGCGAAAAGGTTAGCATTTCGATAACCGCACCCTTCTTAACGGGCCTGCGGCGAAGAGCGGCGAAAGCCTCTGTCCTACAGCAGCGGTTTTGTGCATGGATGGGCGCGATGCACTCGGAGGGCGTTCCGCAACCGCAACCTGGCTCACCCCGCCTCGCGTACGCGCGCGCATGCACGCCTGCGCGCGCGTGGAACCGTGAACTTTGGCAACTTTCGCCTCTGCAGGAGGACTGATGGACTTCATCTCGATCCTGTCGATTTTCGTGCTCGCCTGCTTCGTCGGCTATTATGTCGTCTGGTCGGTGACGCCCGCGCTGCACACGCCGCTCATGAGCGTGACCAACGCCATCTCGTCGGTCATCGTCGTCGGCGCGCTGATCGCCGCGGCGGCCGCGGGCAGCCCCAGCTCGAAATGGCTCGGCCTTGCCGCGGTAGCGCTTGCGAGCGTGAACATCTTCGGCGGCTTTGCGGTCACGCAGCGAATGCTCTCGATGTACAAGAAGCGGGAGCGGAAAGATGGCTGAGGCCGCAGCACATGCGCAGCCCACCTGGGTCCTTTTCGCCTACCTCGTCGCCGGGGTCTGCTTCATCCTGGCGCTAAGAGGCTTGTCGAGTCCCGAAACCAGTCGTCGCGGCAACATCACGGGCATGATCGGCATGGCGATTGCCGTGCTCACGACGCTTTACGTCAGCTACTTCTACGTAGCGCCGGAAGCGCCGCCCGCGGTGCCCGGCTATTCAATGATCGTCGACCGCTATCTTCCAAGCAGCTCGCTGTTCGAGATTCTCGTGGCGATGGCGATCGGCGGCGGCATCGGCCTCGTCACCGCGCGCAAGATCCAGATGACGGCGATGCCGCAGCTCGTGGCGGCCTTCCACAGCCTCGTCGGCCTCGCCGCCGTGCTGGTCGGAGCGGCGGCGTACCTCAACCCCGAAGCGTTCGGCATTGCCGTCCGGATCACCCCGATCGCCTCGCCGTCCTTCGTCAGCATCCTTCCAGTAAGCCGCATCGAGATGGGGCTCGGCGTCGCGATCGGCGCAATCACCTTCTCGGGCTCGGTGATCGCCTTCCTGAAACTCAACGGCAACATGTCGGGCAAGCCGATCCTGCTGCCGCTTCGGCACGTCATCAACCTCGGCACGCTGGCCGCGATCCTCGGCCTGATCGCCTACTTCACCCAGGACCAGTCGCCGTGGGTGTTCGCGACCATCACGGTGCTGAGCTTCATCATCGGCTTCCTGCTGATCATCCCGATCGGCGGGGCGGACATGCCGGTCGTGATCTCAATGCTGAACAGCTATTCGGGATGGGCCGCGGCGGCGATGGGCTTCACGCTCCACAACAGCGCGATGATCATCACGGGCGCACTGGTCGGAAGCTCGGGCGCGATCCTCAGCTACATCATGTGCCGGGCGATGAACCGCAGCTTCATCTCGGTCATCGCCGGCGGCTTCGGCGCGGTCGCGAGCGGCGGCGACGCAGCCGCCATCGACCGGCCGTACAAGCGCGGCTCGGCCGAGGACGCGGCCTTCCTGATGAGCCAGGCCGAGCAGGTCATCATCGTCCCCGGCTACGGAATGGCGGTCGCCCAGGCGCAGCACGCGGTGCGCGAGATGGCCGACCTGCTGAAGGCCAAGGGCGTGACGGTGAAGTACGCGATCCACCCGGTTGCGGGCCGCATGCCAGGCCACATGAACGTCCTGCTGGCCGAAGCGAACGTGCCCTATGACGAGGTGTTCGAGCTCGAGGACATTAACAGCGAGTTTGCCCAGACCGATGTCGCCTACGTGATCGGCGCCAATGACGTCACCAACCCGGCGGCGAAGAACGACAAGGGCTCGCCGATCTACGGCATGCCGGTGCTCGACGTTGAGAAGGCGCGCACCTGCCTGTTCGTGAAGCGCTCGATGGGCGGCGTCGGCTATGCCGGCATCGACAACGAACTCTTCTACCGCGACAACACGATGATGCTCCTCGGCGACGCCAAGAAAATGACCGAAGAGATCGTGAAAGCCCTCGGCTAACCTCCCCTCCCGCTTGCGGGAGGCGCCGGGGATGGGCGTGTCGAGGCCGCGTCCCTACAGGCCCCACACCTTCGCTTCGCTCCTCTTCCCGTCCCGCTTGCGGGAGCTAATTTCGCGGCAGGTGCACTTCGGCGATCATGCAGCGCAGGCTGCCCCCGCCGATCCGCTCGATCGTCGGAATGTCCGCTTCGACGAGCAAGCCGAACCTCTCCAGCAGCCGCAGCTGGTCCGCCCTGAAGCTCCGCCGAGCCGCGGACGAGAGGGCGATCACGGGCCCGCCGCTACCGCGCAGCTCGAGCAGGTTGCAGGCGAATCCCCGCATCTGGTCGTAATCGACCTGGATCAGCGTACGGCCGGAGCTGCCCACAGCGTCGCGGAGTGCGTCGCGCTGCTCCGCCGCGACGGCATCGGCGCACAGCACGGCGAAGCTCGTGCCGAGGCTGAGGAGGACGTTGGTATGGTAGATCGGCCGCCCCGCGCGGTCGCGTGCATCGAACACGGTAGTGTCGAAGCCGAGCTTCTCGTCGAACAGGGCGATCGCCTCTGCGCTGGTCCGGGGGCTGAGGTTGGCGAAGGCGCGGCGCGCCGGCCTGTCGAGCACGAGGCTTCCGGTGCCCTCGAGGAAATGGCCGTCGCTTTCCAGCGCGCTGAGGTCGATCGTCCGGCTCACCTTGTAGCCCGCGGAGGCGACCAGCGATCGCACCGCTTCCGCATTTCGTTCCAGCCGTCGCGCCGCCGTCGCCATGGGATAGAGCACCATCGTCCCGTCGGCGTGGAACGACACCCAGTTGTTCGGGAAGACTGCGTCGGGCCGCGGCGGCTCGCGCCGGTCCTCGAGGATGAGCACTTCGATGCCGGCGCGGTCCAGTGCCTCCGCGGCCGCATCGAACTCGCGCTCCGCCGCGGCCTGGGCGTCGGCGTCCTTGCTGTCGCTTGCGAAGGCATTGGAGGCGGCGGCTTCGGCGTGGAAGCCGAAGCTTGCCGGGCGGACCATAAGGACGGTCGCGGCGGTCTGCGGCTCCTCGCTCATGGAAGCGCTTTTCACGACTTCGCCGGCTTGCCGCAAGCGCGATTCATTTCGCGTAAACTCAAGCGTTTACGCCTTGTCGGCAGCAGCATCTTAGCTGACAAGGAAAGGGCGCCGGCGCCGAGTCCGTCACGGCCGATTCAGCTGCGCGGCGAAGGATGGCTCGGGGCACGAGCAGGGAAGGGGAATGAATTGCGCAAGCTGGGAGTCATCGGCGGGACGAGCTGGTCTTCGACGGCCCTCTATTACGACCATATCAACCGCGGGGTCGCCCAGCGGCTCGGCGGCCTCAGCAGCGCGCTCCTGGTCATCGAAAGCCTCAACCTCGCGCCGGTGGCGGAGATGGAGCTTTCCGGCGACTGGGACGGAGTGGCGGAGATCCACGCCGAGGCCGCCAAGCGTCTGGTGAAGGCGGGCGCCCAGGGCGTGATCATCACCTCGAACACCGGCCACAAGGTTTATGACGCGGTGAAGGCGCAGATCCGCGTCCCGATGCTTCACATCGGCGACGCCACCGCGGACAAGCTGGTCGCCGACGGGCGCACCCGGGTGGCGCTACTCGGCACCCGCTTCACGATGACCGAGCCGCACATCCGCAGCCGGCTGGAAAGCCGCGGAATCAACCTCGTGCCGGTCGAGTCTTCCTGGATCCGTGAAGTCGACCGCATCATCTTCGAGGAGCTCGCCGCCGGCCGCGTGGTCCGCGACAGCCAGCGCAAGCTGAAGACGCTCATCACCGAGCTGTCGAAGCTGAGGGCCCAGGCGGTGGTCCTCGGCTGCACCGAACTGGTGATGGCGGTGGACGTGCGGGCCAACGTGCTCCCCGTCTACGACACCACCGCGATCCACGCCCGCGCCTGCGTCGACTGGATGCTCGCCGACGAACAGGAGGCAAGGGCGGCCGCTTGAGGTCGCTTGCCCGAGCCGAATTGCGGGCTTAGCCTCGTGCTCGGGGGCTATCGATGAAGTTCATTCTATTTGCTGCTTTGGCGCTCGCGGGATGGTCCTCGACCGCCACTGCCCAGCACCAGCATGAGCCGATGACCGCCGCAGGCGACGGCTACGGCAAGGTAGCGATGGCCAATCCGGGCAATGCCGCCGCTCAGGCCCCGTTTGAGCGAGGCGTCGCCTTGCTGCACGATTTTGAATATGTGGCCGCGGCCGAGGCTTTCCGCCAGGCGCAAGCTGCCGACCCGACTTTCGCACTCGCTTATTGGGGCGAAGCGATGACCTACAACCACCCGCTGTGGTCGGAAGTGGACGTCGATGCCGCCCGGGCCGCGCTCGCAAAGCTCGGGGGCGATCCCGCGGCTCGGCGCGAGAAGGTGCGCGATGCGCGCGAAGGACTGTGGCTCGATGCAGTCGAGGCTCTCTACGGTTCCGGCAGCAAGGCGGAGCGCGACGCGGCGTACTCAGAGCGGATGCGGCTGCTGTTCGACGCGAACCCGAACGACATCGATGCACGGACCTTCTACGCGCTGTCGATCATGGGAACGGCCGAGGATGGCCGCGACATCCCAACCTACATGCGCGCGGCGGCGCTCCTCGAAGAGGCGTTTCCAGAGCATCCGGATCATCCCGGGCTGCTTCATTACCTGATTCACGCCTACGACGATCCGGCGCACGCGCCGCTGGGGCAACGTGCCGCCGGGCGTTACGCCGTGATCGCGCCGGCTGCGGGGCACGCGCAGCACATGATCTCACATATCTACCTCGCCCTTGGTCGCTGGGCGGAGGTGGAGAAAGCCAACGTCACCGCGATGGAAGTGGTCAATCGTCTGCGTGCCTCCAAGGGCAGGCCGCCCGCGCATTGCGGCCACTATGACGAGTGGCTGGTCTATGCAGTGCTTCAACAGGGTGGTGACGCGTCTTCACTCATCGCCGAGTGCCGTTCCGACGCGGCGGCCGAACTCGCAAAGTCCATCGCGGCAAAAACGGTGATCGGGCCCCATCGAAGCGATGTGAGCAGCTGGAGCGATGTGGCGGTGCGACAGGTGGTCGACACCGGTGCTGCCCCCGACTTCCTTTCGTTGCCGCCGAACGGCTACGCCCTTGCCCGCTTCAACCTTGCCTATGCGGAAATGCTGCTGGGGCGGCATAGCAGCGCTAAGGTGGCTCAGGCGCTCGCCGTGATGAAGAAGCAGCGGGCGCTGATCCGGGCTGCGCTGCCCAAGGAAGCGCCCGACGACCATGAGCTCGGCCCCTGGATCGACCGCGCCGTCGCGCAGGGCGAAGCTGTTGCCGCGCTCGCGGCGGGACAGCGCGCGCGAGGGCTCAAGCTGCTCGATGCAGCCGCTGCGGCCGAAGCGGCGCTCCCGCCGCCGTTCGGGCCCCCAGTGCTGCAGAAGCCGAGCTACGAGCTGCTCGGGGACGAGCTGCTGGCGCTCGGCCGTAAGGCGGACGCCGCGGCCGCGTACCGGCACGCGCTCGCAGCTGCGCCGAACCGGCGCTTGTCGGTGCTCGGGCTCAAGGCTGCGACCGCTCCTTAACTCTCGCAACAGGCGCGGGGAATCACTAGGTCGGAGCCATGGACCGCACTCCGGCCGACCGTCCCGATCATCCGCAAGCCGCCGAGCGCTTCAATGAGGAGCAGGCGACCTATGCCGTGCGCGGCGCGGACCAGCCGGACCTGGAGAAGGGCGTCGCGGCAATCCGCGAGGTGCTGAAGACGCTTCCGCGCAATCCCGGCGTCTATCGGATGCAGGATGCGCGCGGCGACGTGCTCTACGTCGGCAAGGCGCGGGCGCTGAGGAACCGGGTCACCAATTACACGCAGGTCGCCAAGCTTCCGAAACGCCTGCAGCGCATGGTGTCGCAGACGCGGTCCATGACGATCGTCACGACGCGGACGGAGGCGGAGGCGCTGCTTCTCGAAGCGCAGCTGATCAAGCGCTTCCGGCCTCCCTACAACGTGCTTCTCCGCGACGACAAAAGCTTCCCGTTCATCCTGCTGCGCGAGGACCATGCATTTCCGCGCATCCAGAAGCATCGCGGCGCGCGGCGGATCAAGGGGCAGTACTACGGCCCGTTCGCAAGCGCCGGATCGGTAACTCGAACGCTTAACGCGCTTCAGAAGCTGTTCCTGCTAAGGAGCTGTTCCGACAGCTATTTCGAGAACCGCTCGCGGCCCTGCCTGCTCTACCAGATCAAGCGCTGCTCGGCGCCTTGCGTCGGGCGCATCGGGGTGGAGGAATATGACGAGCTGGTCGACGACGCGAAGGCGTTCCTCGCCGGCAAATCGACCGGGGTGCAGGCGCGGCTCAGCAAGTCGATGGCCGAGGCGGCGGAGCGGCAGGACTTCGAGCTTGCCGCCGTCTATCGGGATCGCCTGCGCGCGCTGACCTACATCCAGGGCAGCCAGACGGTGCATGCCGAAGGGCTGGGCGACGCCGACGTATTCGCGCTCGCGTGCAAGGCGGGCACCGTCTCCATCCAGGCCTTCTTCATCCGCGGCGGGCAGAATTGGGGGCATCGCGCCTTCTTCCCGGCACATACGAACGACGTGCCCGAAGCCGATGTTCTGTCGAGTTTTCTTGTCCAATTCTACGAGGACATGCCGCCGCCGCGCCGGATCCTCGTCGATCGGGAGCTGGGGGACCAGGCGCTGCTCGAGGAGGCCCTGTCCGAACGTGCAGGACGCAAGGTCGGCATCGAAGTCCCGCGACGCGGCTCGCGGCGAAAGCTGATGGACCAGGCCAAGCGCAACGCCGAGGAAGCGCTCGACCGCCGCCTTGCGGAGACCACCACGCAAGGGAAGATCCTGCGCGAGCTGGCCGATACCTTCGAGCTCGCCGAGGTGCCGAAGCGCATCGAAGTCTTTGACAACAGCCACATCATGGGGACCAATGCCACGGGCGCGATGATCGTCGCCGGGCCGGAGGGCTTCCGCAAGAACAGCTACCGCAAGTTCAACATCAAGCGGCCCGAGACCCAGCCGGGCGACGATTTCGCGATGATGCGCGAAGTGCTCGAGCGGCGGTTCGGCCGCCTCGAGAAGGAGGATCCGGACCGGCAGAGCGGGGAATGGCCGGACCTCGTGCTGATCGACGGAGGCAAGGGCCAGCTCTCCGCCGTCTGCGAGGTGATGGAGGACATGGGCGTTCACGACGTGCCGGTCGTCGGCGTCGCCAAGGGCCCGCACCATGGCCGCGAGGGGCGCGAAGTCTTCCACTTGCCGGGCGGGCGGGAGATCACCTTGCCGCCCAACTCCGCTTTATTGTTCTATCTCCAGCGCTTGCGTGACGAAGCTCACAGGTTTGCGATCGGCACGCATCGGGCCAAGCGGGCGAAGAGCCTCACCGTTTCGACCCTCGACGACGTTCCCGGCATCGGCCCGACGCGCAAGAGGGCGCTGCTGATGCACTTCGGTACTGCGCGGGCGGTCAAGGGCGCTGCGCTCGAGGACCTGGAGAAGGCGCCCGGGATCAGCAGGGCAACTGCCCGCCAGGTCTACGACTATTTCCACCCGGCGGGCTGATGCGCTTCGGCACCCCCGCGATCGTCTGCGCGCTGAGAAGTCACGGGGAACATGGCGCGGTGGTTCGGCTGATGACGCCCGGGCACGGCCTCCAGGCCGCATATGTCCGCGGCGCCCGGGGGCGGCGGATGCGCCCGGTGCTCATTGCCGGCAATGTCGTCGAGGCGCAGCTCTCCGCCCGCACCGACACGCAGCTTCCGCAAGCGACGGTGGAACTGGTGCACAGCCGCGGTCCGCTGCTGTCGGAGCCGCTTCCCGCGGCTGCAATCGAGTGGGCGACGGTGCTCACCGCGACGGTGCTGCCGGAGGGGCAGCCTTATCCGCGGCTCTATGACGCGCTCGAAGGATTGCTCGACGCGATCGAGGCGGCGCCGTCGGCGAGCGGCTGGGGAACGGCGCTGGTGCGCTACGAACTGCTCGTGCTGGCGGAGCTCGGGTTCGGGCTCGACCTTGAACGTTGCGCGGTCAGCGGGTCCAACGACGGCCTGGTCGCGGTCAGTCCCAGATCGGGGCGGGCCGTCAGCGCGGCGGAAGCGGAGCCCTATGCGGGCAGGCTGCTCGCGCTGCCGCCGTTCGTCCGCGAAGGAGGGCCGGCGAGCTGGCAGGAAATCGCGCAAGGCCTTGCACTTACCGGGCACTTCCTGATGCGTGACCTCATCACCGAACGATCGCTTCCGCTTGGCGAAGCCCGCGCGCGGCTGGTCGAGCGGCTTCGCCGCGCAGGCGGCCTTGCCTAGTTGTGCGCCGCAACGCGCCCGCTAAGTATTAGCGCGTGACCATCGACGCCCTTGCAATGCTCTTCCCGAACGTCGCCGTGACCCGCGGAATCGCGGTGCGCGTGGCGGTCAGCTTCCTTGCCGAGCAGTCGGACCCGTCCACGAGCCGCTGGTTCTGGTCCTATCACGTGCGGATCGAGAACGGCTCGGACGTCGCTGTCCAGCTGCTTTCGCGCAGCTGGTCGATCGTCGACGGCCGCGGGACGATCCACGAGGTGGTGGGCGAGGGCGTGGTGGGTGAAATGCCGCTGATCGCGCCCGGCGCGAGCTTCGATTATGTCTCGGGCTGCCCGCTCGATACGCCGAGCGGAGCGATGAGCGGCAGCTACCGAATGGTCGACGAGGACGGCACCGCCTTCGACGTGGAGATTCCGCGCTTTCAGCTGCTCAGCTCGTAATTTTCATTTTTCCTTTGTTCAGGAGCGGTTTAGCTTATGGTCCGATATTGATCCGGTCTGGACTGATTGCCAGGCCGGTCCAGACTCGGGCTTAAGGGGCACGATGTTCAATTTCGCTCCTCGTCGGCAAAGCGGCCCCGCGGGCGCGCGCGGATGGCGCGCCTATGGCGTCGGCGACATCCATGGCCGGCTCGATCTTCTCGAGCGGCTCCTCGAAGCGATTGAAACGGACCTTGCGCGGCGGCCGGCCCGCAAGGTGCTTCTGGTCTTCGTCGGCGACCTTATCGACCGCGGGCCCCACTCGGCCCAGGTCGTCGAGCGGCTGCGCACCTACGAGCGTTCCGGCGTCGAGACCGTGTTCCTCCTCGGAAACCACGAGGAAGTGCTGCTCCGAATCCTCAAGGGAGAGGCGGAGCTGGTGGCGAAATGGCGGTCGTTCGGCGGGACGGAATGCCTGCAGAGCTACGGCGTCGACACCGCGAAGCTCGCCGGAATGAAGGACGAGGACGCGCTCGAGGTGATCCGCAAGGCGATCCCGCAGGCTCATGTCGAGTTTCTGGAGAGCTTCGACGACAGCTGCCGGTTCGGCGACTATCTCTTCGTTCACGCAGGGATCCGCCCGGGGATCGAGTTCGACCAGCAGCGCCAGTCGGACCTGCGCTGGATCCGCGAGCCGTTCCTGTTCGACGAGACCGACCACGGCTTCGTCGTCGTGCATGGCCACACCATCCGACCCGAGGTCGAAATGCGCCCGAATCGCATCGGGATCGACACCGGCGCCTATCGAAGCGGTGTCCTTACCGCTCTTGCGATCGACGGATCGGAGACCTGGCTCCTCGACACGCGCGCTGCCGCGGAGGAAGCGGTTTCATGCTAAATCGGTCGATATCGGTGATTAGTCACTCTACATGCGATGGATTTTCGAATAGGACGCGAGCCCCTGGGAGGAATGATCGTGTTTGCTGATCTTGTACGGCACAGCGTTTTTGCAGCCTTCGTGACGGGCGCCGCGCTTCTTGCGGCGGGCTGCGCCGACACGCGCGGCGGGACCATTCCCTACGACAAGCCCCTCGCGGCGCCTGACGAGCCGAAGTTCCAGACGCTGCCCGAGGATTACAAGATCGCGCCGATGGACACGCTCACCATCAAGGTGTTCAAGGCGGAGGATCTGTCGGGCGACTATTCGGTCGACCTTGCCGGCCACATCTCCTTGCCGCTGGTCGGACAGGTCGAGGCCGCGAACCTCACGACCGCCGAGCTCGACCAGAAGCTGACCGAGCAGCTCGGCCAGAAATATTTCGAACATCCGGACGTCAGCGTGGCGATCAAGAGCTCGACCGCGCACGTGGTGACGGTCGACGGCGCAGTCGCGCAGGCCGGCCAGTATAATGTCGCCGGGTCGATCTCGCTCATCCAGGCGGTCGCGCTTGCGAAGGGCACCACGGACGATGCGAACCCGCGGCGGGTCGCGGTCTTCCGCACCATCGACGGGCACAGAGAAGCGGCGGCGTTCGACCTGACGGCCATCCGCCGCGGACAGGCCGCCGATCCGAAAATCTACCCCGGCGACATCGTCGTGGTCGACGGGTCGAAGGTCAAGCAAGTGCAAAAGCAGCTTATTCAGGCGATCCCGCTGCTGTACGTTTTCGAGAGACTCTAGTCATCAACGGCGGGGCGCCACAAACGCGAGGCGAGCTATCGTGAATACAAGCCTACCGGTACCGAACGACGGCCCGTGGCCGATCGGCGCATATAATCCGGACACGGAGCAGCTCGGTCGCGGGCAGCGGAATTACTCATCGGCGAACATGCTCGACCTGGCGACGCTCATGCGGATCGTCCACCATTGGCGGTGGCTGGTCCTCGGCGCCGTCGCGCTCGGCCTTGCAGGCGCGATCCTTGCGACCTTGCTGACGCGGCCCGTTTACAGGGCCTGGGTGACGCTCGAAGCCAACCCGCCGACCTTCCAGGTGACGGACGACAAGAACGGCGACCAGCAGATGATGACCGGCGGCGACGCCGGTGGATTCGTCGCCACTCAGGTCGGCCTCATCCAGAGCCGGAGCGTCGCCGAACGCGCGGCGCAGGAGCTCAACCTCGCGAACAACCCCGACGTGGTGCCGCAGGACCTCGACGCCTCGAGGCGCCTCAAGGCCGCCACCGACGTCGTCTCGAAGAGCCTGGAAGTGACTCCGCCGGACGTCGGCGAGCTGATCAAGTTCAGCTACGATTCGACCTCGCCGCAGCTCGCCGCCTCGGTCGCGAACGCAGTCGCGGACAGCTTCATCAACACGGCGATCCAGCGGCGCTACGAATCTTCCGCCTATGCCCGCAACTTCCTCGAGCGGCAGATCAACAAGACGCGCGGCGACCTCGAGCGGTCCGAGCGCGCGCTCGTCAGCTATGCGCAGTCGCAGGGGATCATCAATACCGGCAACAATGATGGCGCGAATGGCCAGGCCGGCACGGGCGACACCAACTCGCTCCAGGGCGCTTCGCTCGTGAAGCTCAACGAGGCGCTTGCCGAAGCGACCGCCCGCCGGGTTGCGGCGGAAGGCGCATATCGCGGCTCGCTCTCCACGGGCCCGACCAGCGACGTGACCCAGAGCGCGCAATCGCTCCAGGCGCAGCTTGCCCAGCTGACCGCCGATTATCAGCAGAAGCGCACCTTCATGAAGCCGGACCATCCGGAGATGATCAGCCTGCGCTCGCAGATCGACGAGCTGCAGCGGCAGATCGCGCGGCTGCAGGGGCAGGCAAGCTCCGGCCACAACAACTCGCTGCTGGCGGAATATCGCGCCGCGGTTGCGGCGGAGAATGCGCTGAAGGCGCGCGTCGCGCAGCTGAAGGGCGACGTGCTCAACCTGCGCGGCCGCAGCATCCAGTACACGATCCTGCAGCGCGAGGTGGACACCAACCGCGCGCTCTATGATGCGCTGCTCCAGCGCTATAAGCAGATCGGTGTCGCCGGCGGCGTCGGCATCGCTCCGGTCTCGATCGTCGACCGCGCGGACGTTCCGCGGCTGCCGTTCAAGCCGAACCTGTTCCTGAACCTGATCCTCGGCCTCGGCCTCGGCCTGGCCGCGGGCATCGCCGGCGCGATCGGGCTCGAGTTCATCAACGACACGATCAAGAGCCGCGAGGACGTGCGCAAGAAACTCGCGCTGCCGTGCCTCGGGTCGGTGCCGCGCACGCCGGCCAAGGACGCCTTCGTCGACGACCTCAAGAACCCGACGTCGATCGTGTCGGAAGCCTATTCGGCGATCGTCGCCGCGCTTCGGTTCAGCACCGAGACGGGCATGCCCAAGGTGCTGCTGCTGACCAGCACGCGCTCGGGCGAGGGCAAGTCGTCCTCGGCGCTTGCGCTGGCGCAAAACTTCGCCCGGCGCGGCAAGTCGGTCCTGCTGATCGACAGCGACCTTCGCAAGCCGGCCTTCAAGGCGGCGAGCGAGAAGGTCGGCCTCAGCAAGCTCCTCACCACCGAGGAGAAGGTCGAGGACCATGTCGTCGAGACGCAGCACGCCAACCTGTGGCTGCTTCCCAGCGGCCCGGTGCCGCCGAGCCCGGCGGACCTCCTTTCCACCGGCCGCATCCGGCGCATCATCGCCGAGGCTGCCGAACGGTTCGACCTGGTCGTGATCGACGGCCCGCCGACGCTCGGCCTCGCCGATGCTCCGTTGCTGTCAGCGGCGGCCGGCAACGTGCTGTTCGTGGTTGAAAGCTCGAAGACGCGCACGCGCGCCGCCGTCGAGGCCCTCAACCGCCTCGAGGCCACCGGAACGCACATCCTCGGCGCAGTGCTCACCAAGGGCACCGATGCCGGCGGCGGCAGCTACGGCTACGGGCGCTACGGCTATGGCTACGGCTACGGTTATGGCTACGGGTACGGCTATGGCTATGGCGCGAGCTACGGCAAGGGCAAGGTGAAGCGCACCGAGATCCTGATGATCCCGCAGTCCGAGGAAGAGGCTCCTCCCGCCGAGGCGCCCGAGGAGTCTGACGCCTGAGCCGATCCGGGGGGAGGGCGCCGTGATCGTCCGGCGCCTGCTTATCGTCGTCGTCGCGCTCCTGCTTGCAGCGCAGGTTGTCCGCAACGCGGCCGTCGCGGCGCTGTCGAACCTGCATCCCGCAAGTGCGGCCAGGCTGTGGGCGAGCCATCCGTCGGTCGAGACTTCGCTCGGCCTGGCCCGGATCGGCGAGGCGGCGCGGGAGCGCAAGCCGATCGATCGAAGCGTGTTCGCGATGATCGACGATGCCGCGGCGAAGGCGCCGTTATCGCCCGAGCCGTTCCTCGTCCGCGGCGTCCAGGCGCAGACCGCCGGGGACCGCGAGGCGGCCAAGCGCGCCTTTCTCGCCGCGCAATGGCGCGACCCCCGCTCGCTTCCGGCGGCCTATTTCCTCGCGGATTATTATTTTCACGCTGGGCATGCGCTGGAGGGGCTCGAGCAGACGACGGTCCTTGCGCGCCTGTCGCCGGGCGGCGCGAATGCCGTGGCGCCCTTCGTTGCCGCTTATGCGCAGAACCGGGCAAACTGGCCGCAGATGCGCGCCCTCTTCGTACGGCAGGAAGGGCTGGAGGAACAGGTCCTCGCCGTGCTCGCGCGCAACCCCGCCAATGCCGACGCCGTCCTGGCTCTCGCCGACGCGCAGCACCGCAGGCCCGACAGCGTCTGGCTTCGCGTGCTGCTGCAAAGCCTGGTCGAGAACCGCGATTATGCCCGCGCGCGGGCGGTCTGGTCGTCGATCGGCGGCGGCCACGCCGGCGGCCAGCTCGTCTATGACACGGCCTTCTCGGCACCGGAGGCGCCTCCGCCGTTCAACTGGGCGCTGACCACTTCGACCGTCGGCCTCGCCGAGCGGCAGCCCGGCAAGCACCTCCACGTCATCTTCTACGGCAATGAGGACGGCGTTCTTGCAAGCCAGCTGCTGCTGCTGCAGCCCGGCACCTACCGCCTGCAGATGCAGTCCGTAGGCGCGCCGGTGCATCCCGAATCGATCCGCTGGTCGGTCCGCTGCGACAAATCGCCGGAGCCGGTGGCCATCGCCGACATGACGCGCGCCAGCAGCGGGCTCACCTTCCAGGTGCCTGCGAACTGCCCGGCGCAATGGCTCGAACTGTCGGGGCGCTCGGGCGACGTCGCGCAGCAGTCGGAGGTGACCATCACGGGACTCAGCCTCACGCGGGTGGGCGCCAATGGTTAGCCGCGCCCGCGTCTTCGTCGCGCCCATCTATCTGTTCGCCTGCCTGATCCTCGGCGGCAGCGCGCAGGGCATCTGGGCGAACATGATCCTGCAGCTCGCCGGCCTCGCGATCATCGCCTGGGCGGCGTTCGACAAGGGCGACGAGCCGCTCGCGCCCTCGGCGTGGCAGTTGCTGCTGCTGACCATCGCCGCAATTGCGGTGGTCGCGATCCAGTTCATCCCGTTGCCCGCGGGCACATGGACGCACCTGGGCCCCCGCGCGGCAGTCGCCGAAGGGTTCGGGGCGCTCGGACAGCCGGTGCCTCCGGAGCCGCTGTCGCTCACCCCGGCGCTGGGACTGAATTCGCTGCTCGGGATCATCCCGCCGCTTGCGCTGTTCTGCGCGATGGTCCGCCTCAAGGCCTACCGCCCGCAGTGGCTCGCAGTCGCGCTCATCGCCGGGACGCTTGCGGGCATTGCGCTCGGCGCGCTCCAGGTAGCGAGCGCGGCCGGCGACCTTTCGCCCTGGTACCTCTACCCCGACACGAGCATCGGCAAGGGCGTCGGCTTCTTCGCCAACGCCGACCACATGGCCACCCTGCTGGTCGTCACGATCCCGTTCCTCGCCGCGGTAATCGCCGCGGCGCGCACTGCGAGCATGCAGCGCTATTCGGCGATCGTCGCGGTTGCCGTCGGCGTTGGCTTGCTCGTGGTGGTTGGCCTCGCGCTCAACGGATCATTGGCCGGCTACGGCCTCGCGCTTCCGGTGATCGCGGCGAGCCTGCTGGTGATCCTTCCGCCCGCAAGCCGGCTGCGCCTGTGGGTGGTGGCGCTTGCCGCCATCCTGGTCGTCGGAGCGCTCGCCGCGCTCGAGACCACGGCCATCGGAAGCGGCCGGATCGGCGAGCATGCGAGCAATTCGGTCGAATCGCGCGCCGACCTGGTGAAGACCACCTCGCATGCCGTCGCGGACTTCATGCCCTTTGGTTCCGGCCTCGGCTCGTTCCGCAGCGTCTATGCGCTCTACGAAAATCCGTGGAACGTCACCGAGACTTACGTGATCCACGCGCACAACGACTATCTCGAGGTCGCGCTCGAGCTCGGCGTCGCGGGGATCGTGCTGATGCTCCTGTTCCTCGCCTGGTGGGCGGCGGCCGTCTGGCGCGCGTGGCGGACGGCTGAAGCGGGGCCGTTCGCGCGCGCGGCCGCTATCGCGTCGGCCGCGGTGCTGATTCACAGCCTCGTCGATTTCCCCCTGCGAACCGCAGCCATCGCCGCCTGCTTCGGCATGTGCCTCGCCTTGCTTGCCGACAGCCGCGCAGCGCCTCCCAAGGAAAACGCCGCGCTCAGGCGCAAGCGGCACCGCGAGTTCAAGTAAGGCGGAGAGGGCTGGTGAGCCCAGCTGGATTCGAACCAGCGACCTACTGATTAAAAGTCAGTTGCTCTACCGACTGAGCTATGGGCCCACCGCCACGCGCGACTAGCCCCGCGGCGCGTTGCGGGCAAGGCGCGCGGCGAGGTGCCTCACGGCGAGCGGGCCGACCTTCCAGTCCGGCGCTACCGCGGCGAGCGGCTGGAGCACGAAGCTGCGGCGGGCGAGTTGCGAATGCGGGATCGTCAGTCGCCGCGAGCGAAACTTGCCCCCGCTCCACAGCACGAGGTCGAGGTCCAGCACGCGCGGGCCCCAGCGGCGCCCGGCACGACGCCCGAAATCGCGCTCGATGGATTTGAGGCGAGAAAGCATCTCCGGCGGGTCGAGCTTGCTTTCGACGAGCGCGACGCTGTTCGCGAAGTCGCGGCCGGCGGGGCCGTGCGCGGGATTGAGCACGATCGGCGCGGCATCGAACAGGCCGAATTCCTGGTCGAGCCGCGCGATCGCCGCTTCGACCACCTGCGCCGGGCGGCCATGCCGGCCGTGCGGGCGGTTGGAGCCGATCGCGATGGCATAGAGGTGCGTTGCGCCTGCCATGCGCGTGCGCCTAGGTGAAGGCCATGCCGTTCGCCACCCCCGCGGACGTTTCGCCGATCCCGCAGACGGAAGCGCCACGGGACTGCCCCTTGTGCCCGCGCCTCGTCGCGCTTCGCCAGCAGCTCCGCGCGGAACAGCCGGACTGGTGGAACGCGCCGGTGCCGGCGTTCGGCGACCCGAACGCCTGGCTCGCTATCGTCGGCCTGGCGCCGGGCATGCGCGGCGCCAACCGGACAGGCCGGGCCTTCACCGGCGACTATTCGGGCGAGCTCTTTTATTCGACGCTGCTGAAGTTCGGGCTCGCGGAGGGGACTTACCGCGGCGAAGCCGACGACGGCGTGAAGCTTAATGGAACGATCGTGGTCAACGCGGTCAAATGCCTCCCGCCCGCCAACCGGCCGCTCCCGATCGAAGTCGCGAACTGCCGCAATTACCTGGAAGCCGCGCTTGCGGCCTTGCCGAGCGTCAGGGTCGTGATCGCGCTCGGCCGGATTGCGCACGCTTCGGCGGCGAAGGCGCTGGGCGCCGCGAAGACCGGGTTCGCCCACGGAGCGGAAGCTGCGGCGGGTGGGCGCCTGCTTCTCGCGAGCTACCATTGCTCGCGCCAGAACACGAACACCGGCAAGCTGACGCGGGAGATGTTCGAAGCGGTGTTCGAGCGGGCGCTCGCCTACCGGTCCTCGACCAGCCGCCCGTAAAGCTCGGGCCGCCGGTCGCGGAAGAAGCCGAAGGCGGCGCGATGCTTCTTCGCGGCCGTGATGTCGAGCGTGGCGACGAGC
This sequence comes from Bacillota bacterium, assembly GCA_050261135.1. Taxonomy (GTDB): domain Bacteria; phylum Pseudomonadota; class Alphaproteobacteria; order Sphingomonadales; family Sphingomonadaceae; genus Sphingomicrobium. Next base: position 470,450 of record JBLNCZ010000027.1, on the reverse strand, counting down.
ACGCCCGTCTCCTCCGCGCCGAACTCGGCGAGGATGTCGCCGCGTTCGTCGCAAATGAAGCTGTGACCGTAGAAGCGCTGGCCGCATTCGGTGCCGATGCGGTTGGCGGCGACGACCGGCACCACGTTCGACACGGCGTGGCCGATCATTGCTCGCCGCCACAGCCGCGAAGTGTCGAGGTCAGGATCGTGCGGCTCCGAACCGATTGCGGTCGGGTAGAAGAGGATCTCGGCGCCCATCAGCATCATCGCGCGCGCGGTCTCGGGATACCATTGGTCCCAGCACACGCCGACGCCGAGCTTTGCATGCTCGGGCCCGTCCCACACCTTGAACCCGGTGTTGCCGGGGCGGAAGTAGAATTTCTCCTCGTAGCCGGGCCCGTCGGGAATGTGGCTCTTGCGGTAGACCCCCGCGACCTTTCCGTCAGGTCCGACCATCGCCAGCGAATTGTAATGGTGCGGCCCGTCAGCCTCGAAGAAGCTGGTCGGCACCCAGATCTTCAGCTCGGCCGCCAGCTCCTGCATCGCCCTGACGGAGGGATGCTCGTTGGTCGGCCGCGCGGTGGCGAACAGGCTCTCGTCCTCTACCCGGCAGAAATAGGGACCTTCGAACAGCTCGGGCGGGAGCACGACCTGGGCGCCCTTGCCGGCGGCCTCGCGCACCAGCTCGCCGACCGCGCGAATGTTGGCGGCGGTGTCGTCGGTGAATGCAAGCTGGAGGGCGGCGACGGTGAGCTTGGTCATGCGGGAACCTGCTGGCTGATGCAGTGGAAGCTTCCGCCCCCGGTCAGGATGTGGTCGGCGCGAAGGCCGATTGCAACGCGGTCCGGGAACAGCCGCTGGACGGCCTCGACCGCGGCGGCGTCATTGTCGGCCCCGTACTGCGGCACCACCACCACCGCGTTCCCGATGTAGAAGTTCATGTAGCTCGCAGGGATGATGTCGCCGTCCTCGCCGAGCACCCGGCCGGGCGAGGGGAGGATCGCGACGTCGACGCCGGCGTCGGCAAGGCGCCGTGCGGCGTCGGCATAGGCGGCCTCGTTGGGATCGTCCTTCGCCGCGGTCGGGATCGCGACCCTTCCGGGGGCGACGAAGCGGGCGAGGTTGTCGACATGGCCGTCGGTATGATCGTTTAGGAGGCCGGTTCCGAGCCACAGCACGCGGGTGATGCCGAGGTCGGCCCGGAGGCGCTCCTCGGTCTCCTCGCGCGTGAAGGCGTTGCGGTTCGGGTTGAGCAGGCATTGCTCGGTCGTGACGATGGTTCCCGAGCCGTCGCCGTCGATCGCGCCGCCTTCGAGGATCCAGTCCGCGCGCGAGAAAGGGATGCCGGCCTGCTGCGCGAGCCGCCCGCCGATGTCCTGGTCACCCTCGAGGTCGTACTTGCCGCCCCAGCCGTTGAAACCGAAGCCCTGCGCGCGCCGCTCGGAGCCGCTGCCGAGAAGGATCGGGCCCGTATCGCGCAGCCAGATGTCGCCGAACTGCTCCACGATCACCTGGGCGAACGGGGCGAGCTGCCGGGCGCTTTGCGCGGCGCCTTCATGGGCGGCAACGAGCCACACCTGCTCGCCCCGCCCGTCCGCGTGGACCGCCTCGGCGAACGCCGCGACCTCGCGCTCGGCGGGCTTGAGATCGCCTAGCCATAGTTCGGGGTCGCTCGGAAAGCCGATCCATACGGCCTGGTGAGGCGCCCATTCGGGCGGGGGAGGTGCGGGGCTGGCTGGCATCGCGGTGCGGCTAACAGGCCACAGCGCCAGCGCCAACCCACCAGCGATGGCGGGTTAAACGACTGTTGTAACGGCAGTTTAAATTTTTCGCGCCAGAACGGTGGATTGAAACTTCACTTTGGACTAATGCGTTCGATCTTGTTGATGCGGGGGCAATTTACCCGCTGCGCCAGGAGGAGGCACATGACTGGCTTGCGGTGTCGCGGAGCGATCGGCGTTCTTATCGCCGGATCGATGATTTTCAGTTCGACGGGAGCGATTGCGGCCGCAGCGCCTGCGACGACCCAGGCTGACCCCTGGGCCGTTCTCAGCGTGATGAGCGGCGGTGCGTCGGCGACTGCGGTTTGCGGCGCTGCCGCTGCCGCGGCGACTGCCGCGCAGCCTGCTGCAGGGTGCGTGCTTCCGCAGGTGGACGTGGCGCCGCCGGCGACGACCGAAGCCGGTCCGCCGCAGCCCATTCCTGTTCCGCCGGTCGAGCCGGCTGGCGCCGGCCTCGGCATCAGCCCGCTGCTGCTCGCGCTTGCCGCGATCGCCGCCGGCGTCGGTCTCTACCTCGTCCTCCACCACAAGGGCGGAAACAGCCCGGGCTAAGGCGATACTTTGCGGTCTCGCTCTGATCGAAAGGGAACAGGGATCATGAAGAGCTTTCTGTTGCGCGCGGTGGTCGGAATTGCAGTCGGCGGAATGCTGCCGGCGGCAGCGCTGGCGCAGGCCGGCTGGACTCCGGGCGCCGAGGTCGTCGGCCAGCCGATCCAGGTGACGACGAACGGCACGACGAACACCGTCTATCTCGATCCGGGCGGACAGATGCGGATCATGACCCCGAACGGCAACACCGTGCCGGGGACCTGGACCGCTGCCAACGGGCAGCTGTGCCTCGGCGCCGGCGGCGCGACCGAATGCGTGCCCTACGCCGGCCCGTTCCAGCCCGGCACTCCGCAGACGCTCACCAGCTCGTGCGGCGCGACGGAGACTTGGCTCGCGCAGAACACGAACCAGCCGCCGACGCAGGGCCAGAAGGGCGAGCGCGGCCGCTAAGGCCCAAAGCTTCAGCTACTGAGATTGGTCGCGGCTGCCCCTATGGGGTGGCCGCGAACTTTTTGTGCAGCGCGTCGAGCGACGGCTCGTGCGTGAGGTCGAGGTGGAGCGGGCTGACGGTCACATAGCCTTCAGCGATCGCCTCGAGGTCGGTGGAGTGGCCCGGAGTCTGGACCATCGGCCCGAGCCCGAACCAATAATAATCGTAACCGCGCGGATCGGTCCGCTGGACGATGCGCAGCCGGCCGTAGTCGCGAAGCCCCTGCCGGCAGGTGCGGATGCCCTTCACCTCATCGGGAGGAGTCGCAGGGAAATTGACGTTGATGAGCGTTCCCGCCTCGCTGTCGAAGTCGAGCAGGGGGCCGAGCACGCGCTCCGCCCAAACCTCCGCGGCGGCGAAGGGGACGGTGTCGCCCATGCCCTCGCGCGAATAGGCCTGGCTGAGCGCGATCGAGCGAACGCCCGCAAGCGCGCCCTCCATCGCCGCCGACACGGTGCCCGAATAGGTCACGTCTTCGGCGAGGTTCGCGCCGCGGTTGATGCCGGACAGGATCACGTCGGGGGGCGAATCCTTCATGATGTGCGCCAGCGCCAGCATCACCGCGTCGGTCGGGGTGCCGGTGACCGAGAAGCGCCGCTCGTCGTGCCGGCGCAGCCGGACCGGCTGGGTGAGCGTCAGCGAATGGCCGGCGCCGGACTGCTCCTCCGTCGGCGCGACGATCCAGATGTCATCGCTGAACTTGCGGGCTACCGACTCGAGGAGCTTGAGGCCGCGCGCGTTCACGCCGTCGTCGTTGGTGAGGAGGATCCGCATCGAGGCGGCTATGCGGGAGGCGCCGGAATGCTGCAACCATTCCTCCGCGTTGCCGCTCCCGCGCTCGGGTCGCCGTTGGAGGCGCGGGAATTGCGCCATATTCGCAACATCTTGGCGATTTGTTCACTTGGGTCTCGTCAGTCCTTGTTAAGGCACCCGCGCGTAAGTATAGGCGGCGTGGGGAAGGGCCGACAGATCGGGTAAGTCCCGAAAAAGTCAGCCTGAATTTGCCTCCGGCTGCACCGGGGCGCCGGCCGCAGCGGGCGGCGGCGTATAAGACTTCCGCGGAGGGGCTGCGGCAGTCGATTGTGCGGGGGAGGGACTTATGGCGACCGCTCTAGTCGACCTTTACGGCGGCGACGATTTCGAACCGTTCGACAGGATCATCCTTCCGGAGGGCTATCGCCCGTCGGAGGACGAGGAATTCATGTGCGGCAAGCACCGCGCCTATTTTCTTCGCAAGCTGAAGGCGTGGAAAGAAGACATCATCGAGGAGTCGCGCGCGACCATGGCGCAGCTCCAGGTCGATTCGCTGCGTGAGCCGGACATTGCCGACCGCGCGTCGAGCGAGACCGATTGGGGAATCGAGCTCCGCACCCGCGACCGCCAGCGCAAGCTGATCGCCAAGATCGATTGCGCGATTCGCCGCCTCTACGAAGGCGAATATGGCTATTGCGAAGTCACCGGCGAGCCGATCTCGCTGGGCCGGCTCGAGGCGCGGCCGATCGCGACCATGACCCTGGAGGCGCAGGAGCGCCACGAGCGGATCGAGCGCATTTCGCGCGATGACTGATTGAGTTGTGGCGCGGCGGTCTTAGGCCGCCGCGCACAAAAAAGGCCGCCTCAGTGAGTGAGGTGGCCGGCCAGTTCGTCCTTCAGTCTCAGCTTCTCTTTCTTGAGGCGGTGGAGGAGGTCTTCGTCGGGGTGGGTCCGGTGCTCTTCTTCCTCGATGAGGGCGTGAAGAGCGGCATGCTTCGACTCCAGTTCCTCGACCATTGCCCTGTCCATTGGTGCCTATCCTTTCAGCAAAGCCAGTGTCACCGGAACGCAATAAATCACGAATTGTGCATTTTGTCTTGAGCCTTGTTGACGGCTGGTCGGCGCCTGCGCGCGGGTGGTCGCTAAGCGCGAAGGTTCCGGCTGCGCTTCATATCGGCTAAGCGGCAGCCGGGATGACGAACGACAATCCCGCCAGCAATCTCGAGGCGTTGAGGGCCGAGCATCGGCAATTGGACGAGCGCATCCGCGCTTTGTCGTCCGAACCCACCGGCGACCAGCTCGAGCTCGCGCGCCTGAAGCGGCGCAAGCTGATGCTGAAGGACCAGATCCAGCTCCTTCTCGACTCGAGCACTCCGGACATCATCGCCTGACCGCCGCTGTCCCGCAGGGGGACAGGAGGTGACAAATGGCTGTCGCGCCGAGCGTTCAGGCGTTTTCTGGAGCGATGAAGGATGGCAGTCTCACAACGATGGACGAATCGGACCTGCCTGGCCCGCAAGTGCGGATTACGTCTCGGCTGATCGACTCGCTTTACACCGAGGCGATGCTGCTTGCGGACGAGGCGCGCTCCTACTTCGACGAGACAGGCCGCGACGACCGCGCCACGCTCGAGCCGTTCGCGCGCGTCGGTTTCGCCTGCGAGTCGCTGAAGGTCACGACCCGGATCATGCACATCGTCGCCTGGCTGCTGACGCAGCGGGCGATCGAATCGGGGGAGATCCCCAATCGCGAAGGGCGGCGGCCGGAGCGCCGGCTTGGCCACGCGCAGGAGAGCGACGAAGCGGTCGTCGTGCAGCTTCCGGAGGCGGCGCAGCGGCTGATCAACGCCAGCGCGGACCTATATGCACGCGTGAAGCGGCTGGACGAAGGGACGGTCGAGACTGAGGTGCCGCAAAGCCCCGCTCGGGCGCTGATGGGCCGGCTCGAGCGCGGCCTGGGCGGCGGCTCGCTCTAGCTCGCGTAGAGCCGCGCTTTCGCCGCGGCATATTGATCGGCAAGCAGGTCCACCAGCTCGGCGGCGGGGCGCACGCGGTCGATGACGCCGATGCCCTGGCCGGAGCCCCAGATGTCGCGCCACGCCTTCGTCTTCGCGGACCCGTCGGACCCGAACTTCATTGCCGTCGGGTCGATGCCCGCGAGATTGTCCGGGTCGAGGCCCGCCTTTTCGATCGACGAGCGCAGGTAGTTGCCGTGAACCCCGGTGAAGAGGTCGGTGTAGACGATGTCGGCAGCGCCGCCCTCGACGATCGCCTGCTTGTAGGCGTCGGGAGCATTGGCTTCGTCGGTCGCGATGAACGGCGACCCGACATAAGCGAGGTCCGCGCCCGCCGCCTGCGCGGCAAGCACCGACCCGCCGTTGGCGATTGCGCCGGAAAGGATCAGCGGCCCGTCGAACCAGGCGCGGATTTCCTGCAGCAGCGCGAACGGCGACCAGCGGCCGGCATGGCCGCCGGCGCCCGCTGCTACCGCGATGATCCCGTCGGCGCCTTTGTCGATCGCCTTTCGCGCAAAGCGGTCGTCGATAACGTCGTGGAGCGTGATCCCGCCCCAGCCGTGCACGGCCTCGTTGAGCTCGACCCGCGCGCCGAGCGAGGTGATGACGATCGGCACTTTCCACTTCGCACAGACCTCTACGTCATGCTCGAACCGGTCGTTCGAGCGGTGGACGATCTGATTGACCGCGAAAGGCGCTGCGGGACGCTCGGGATGGTCGCGGTCCCACGCGGCGAGCGCTTCGGTGATTTCGTGCAGCCACTCGTCGAGCAGCGACTCCGGCCGCGCGTTGAGCGCGGGAAAGCTGCCGACGATCCCCGCGGTACACTGGGCGATCACCAGCTTCGGGTTCGAGACGATGAACATCGGCGCGGCGATCACCGGAATCCGCAGCCGCTGGAGGATCGGCGGAAGCGCCATCAAAGGCCGTGGTAGTCCCGGTACCAGGCAACGAAGCGCGGAATGCCGTCGTCGATCGTCGTGCTCGGCTGAAAGCCGTGGTCCCGCTCGATTGCGCTGATGTCGGCAAAGGTTTCCTTCACGTCGCCGTTCTGCATCGGCTTGGGATCGAGAAGTGCCTTCCGGCCGGTCTCCCGCTCGAGCAGCTCGACCACGCGCATCAGGTCTTCGCTGCGGCTGTTGCCGATATTGTAGAGCGCGTGCGGGCTCATGCTCCCGCCGGCCTTCATCTCCCCGTCGTCGGCCGGGGGGGAGTCGAGGCAGGCGACGACGCCCCGGACGATGTCGTCGATATAGGTGAAGTCGCGCCGCATCTCGCCGCCGTTGAACAAGGGCAGCGGCTCGCCGGCGTAGAGCGCCTGCGTGAATATCCACATCGCCATGTCCGGGCGGCCCCAGGGCCCGTAGACGGTGAAGAAGCGCAGGCCCGTCAGCGGAATGCGATAGAGGTTCGCGTAGCTTTCGCTCAGCAGCTCGTCCGCCTTCTTGGTGGCGGCATAAAGCGACAGCGGATGGTCGACGCGATCCTCGACGCGGAACGGCAGGCTCTTGTTGCCGCCGTACACCGACGAGGAAGAGGCATAGATCATGTGCCGCGGACGGCGTTGCCGCGCCAGCTCCAGCATGTTCGCATGGCCGACGAGGTTGGAGCGGATATAGGCTTCGGGGTTCTGGAGGCTGTAGCGGACCCCGGCCTGCGCGCCGAGGTGCACGATGGTTTCGACGTCCATGCCGTCGGCAACGCGGCGAAGCTCGTCGGCATCGGCGAAATCGACCCGCTCGAAGCGGAAGCGGTTGTCGAACTGGCTGGCAAGGTTGGCGAGCCGCGCCTTCTTGAGAGCGGGGTCGTAATAGTCATTGAGATTGTCGATCCCGACCACGTCTTCGCCGCGCTCGAGCAGTGCGCGCGCCGTCGCCGCCCCGATGAAGCCCGCAGCGCCGGTGACCAGAACAGCCATGGCGTTTGCATAGGGGGTGCAGCGAAGGGCGCAAAGGCCCTAGAGCGGCCGGGTGAATCGTTCATGGACCTTCGCCATCGACCGCGGCGGCACCTTCACCGACGTGGTCGCGCGATCTTCCGACGGCCGCGTTCGGGTCGAGAAGCTGCTGTCCGACAGCCCCGGGCAATATGAGGACGCGGCGCTGGAGGCGATTCGGCGCGTGCTCGCAGAGGAAGGCGGCAGCGTCGAGGAGGTGCGGATGGGCACCACCGTCGCGACCAATGCGCTGCTGGAGCGCAAGGGCGAGCGGCTGGCGCTGGCGATCACGCGCGGCTTCGGCGACGCGCTGCGGATCGGCTACCAGGCGCGGCCGGAAATTTTCGCGCGGCACATCGTGCTTCCGACCATGCTCTACGAGCGCGTCGTCGAGATCGACGAGCGGGTCGGCGTCGACGGCGAACTGCTCGTGCCCCTCGACGAAGCACAAGCGCGCGCCGCTCTCCGGCAGGTGCGCGACGCCGGCATCGATTCGCTGGCGATCGTGCTGATGCACGGGTGGCGCCACAACGCGCACGAAGCGCGGCTGGCGGAGATCGCGCGCGAGCTGGGGTTCACCCAGGTGTCGGTGAGCCACGAGGTGGCGCCGCTCATCAAGCTGATCGGCCGCGGCGACACGACGGTCGTCGACGCCTATCTCTCGCCGGTGCTGCGCCGCTACGTGGACCGGGTGGCCGCGGGGCTGCCGGACGGCACCGACCTCCACTTCATGCAGTCGAACGGCGGCCTCGCCGAAGCGCGCGCGTTCCGCGGCAAGGACGCGATCCTCTCCGGGCCCGCAGGCGGGGTCGTCGGAATGGTCGCGGCAAGCGCGCCGGACGGCGCCTCGCGACTGATCGGCTTCGACATGGGCGGGACCTCGACGGACGTGTCGCATTATGCGGGCACGTTCGAGCTTGCCGACGAAAGCGTGGTCGCGGGCGTGCGCATCCGCGCGCCGATGATGCAGATCCACACGGTCGCGGCCGGCGGCGGGTCGATCTGCCGCTTCGACGGCATGCGCTTCCGCGTCGGTCCCGAGAGCGCCGGGGCCAATCCGGGCCCTGCCTGCTACCGGAATGGCGGGCCGCTGACGGTCACCGACTGCAACCTGTTCCTTGGCCGCATCGACCCGCTGCAGTTCCCCGCCGTGTTCGGGCCGAACGGTGACCAGCCGCTCGACCGCAATGCATCGCGCGCGCGGCTCGAGGAGGTCGCGGAGCAGCTCGGCGGCGCCAAGTCGCTCGAGGCCATCGCCGAGGGGTTCATCGACATCGCCGTCGACAATATGGCGGCCGCGATCCGCAAGATCTCGATCGCGCGGGGCCATGACGTCACGCGCTACACCCTGGCCTGCTTCGGGGGTGCGGGCGGCCAGCATGCGTGCCGGGTCGCCGACGCGCTCGGCATGGAGCGCATCCTCATTCACCCGCTCGCCGGCGTGCTCTCCGCCTACGGGATCGGCATTGCCGACGTGAAGGCGATCCGCGACGCAAGCGTGCTGAAGCCGCTCGGCGACGATTTCTCGGCCGCGCTGTCGGCGCTTGAGAAGCGCGCTTGCGACGCGCTGCTCGAGCAGGGCGTGCACCCCGGCCGCATCGAGGTCGATCGCCGCGCGCGCCTGCGGACGGCGGGAAGCGATACGACGCTGGAGATCGCGATCGCTCCTCCCGATGAGATGCGGCACGCCTTCTCCGATCTTCACCGCAAGCGCTTCGGCTATGTCGATGAGAATGCCGACGTGATCGTCGACGCGCTGGTCGTCGAAGCCGTGGGTTCCTCCCCATCGGCAGACGGGGAGGGGAACCATGCGCAGCATGGTGGAGGGGTAGAAGGCGGCGGCGTCAGTTACCCCTCCACCATTCACTCTCCGGTGAATGGTTCCCCTCCCCAGCCAGAAGCTGGGGAGGAATATGTCGGCCCCGCGCTGATCTTCGACCCGACGTCGACGATCCTCGTCGAGCCCGGCTGGCGGGCGGGGCGTGTCGCCGACGGCACGCTGGTCCTAACCCGTGCCGTTCCGCTGGAGCGCGCGAAAGCGATCGGCACCGACGTGGACCCGGTGCAGCTCGAAATCTTCAACAACCTGTTCATGGCCATCGCCGAGGAGATGGGCGTCGCGCTGCAATCGACGGCGACGAGCGTGAACATCAAGGAGCGGCTCGATTTCTCCTGCGCCATCTTCGACGCCGAAGGCGCGCTGATTGCCAATGCGCCGCACATTCCGGTGCACCTCGGCTCGATGGGCGAGAGCATCCGCCGCATCATCGACACGCGCGGGAAGGGGAGGGACGGACGCGGTATCCGGCGCGGCGACGCCTATGTGCTGAACGACCCCTATCGCGGCGGCACGCACCTTCCCGACGTCACCGTCATCGTGCCGGTCTTCTACGGGGACGAGGATGAGCCCTCGGCGTTCGTCGCCGCGCGCGGCCACCATGCCGACATCGGCGGAACCGCGCCCGGCTCGATGCCGCCGGACAGCCGCAGCATCGAGCAGGAAGGCGTGCTGATCGACAATTTCCTGCTCGTCGACGAAGGCCGCTTCCGGGAGGCGGATATGCGGGCGCTGCTCGCATCGGGCGAATGGCCGGCGCGCAAGCCGGACCGCAACATCTCCGACCTCAAGGCGCAGCTCGCCGCCTGCACGCGCGGCGCGGAAGTGCTCGCGCAGACGGCGCGCGACTATGGCGCCGACGTGGTCGCCGCCTACATGCGCCACGTGCTGGCTAATGCCGAGGAGTCGGTGCGGCGGCTGCTCGGACGGCTGGACGACGGCGAGTTCGACTATGCAATGGATAACGGCGCGCACGTCCGAGTCCGCATCAGCATCGACAAGGAGGAGCGCTGCGCGACGTTCGATTTCACCGGCACGAGCGGCCAGCTGCCGGACAATTTCAACGCGCCCTTCTCGATCGTCCGTGCCGCGTCGCTCTACGTGGTCCGAACGCTGGTCGACGATGCGATTCCGATGAACGACGGTTGCTTGAGGCCGATCAGGCTGATTGTGCCGGACGGTTCGATGCTCAAGCCGAAATATCCTGGCGCAGTGGTGGCGGGCAATGTGGAGACGAGCCAGGTCGTCACCGACGCCTTGTTCGCGGCGACGCGGCGGCTCGCGCCTAGCCAGGGCACGATGAACAACTTCACCTTCGGCAACGAGCGGCACCAATATTATGAGACCATCGCGGGCGGCTCGGGCGCCGGGCCGGACCATGACGGGACAAGCGCGGTGCAGACGCACATGACCAACAGCCGGCTCACCGATCCGGAAATTCTCGAAACGCGGCTTCCGGTGCGGCTCGACCAGTTCGCGGTCCGGCGCGGTTCGGGCGGGGAGGGGGCGCATCGCGGCGGCGACGGCGTCGTGCGCGCCGTCACGTTCCTCGAGCCGATGCGCGCGAACATCCTCGCAAACCGGCGCCGAGTTCCGCCGCGCGGCATCGAAGGAGGGTCGGACGCACAACCGGGCCGCAACTGGGTCGAGCGTACCGACGGCAGCGTCGAGATGCTTAGCGCGACCGCGTCCGCCGACCTGCAGCCGGGCGACCGCTTCGTCATCGAGACTCCTGGCGGCGGCGGCTTCGGCCGGAGGGACGCGTGATCGACTATTGGCCGCTGCTCGGCATCGCCCTGGTCGTGATCGGCTTCGCCCTGCGGTTCAATCCGCTTTTCGTCGTCGCAGTCTCCGCGATCGTCACCGGGCTGCTCGGTCACATGTCCTTTCTCAAGGTGCTCGGCGTGCTCGGGCATGGCTTCAACGAGAACCGCAACGTCACGCTGATCTACATCGTGCTGCCGGTCATCGGGCTGCTGGAGCGCTACGGTTTGCAGCAGCAGGCGCGGCGGCTGATCAGCCGCATGCGAAGCGCGACCACAGGCCGCCTGCTGATCCTCTACATGCTCTTCCGCCAGATCTTCGCGGCGCTGGGCCTGACGTCGGTCGCCGGCCAGGCGCAGACCGTCCGTCCGCTGGTCGCGCCGATGGCGCTCGCCGCGGCGGAGAAGGAGCATGGAGAGCTCGACGAGGACAGGGCCGAGCATGTGAAGGCGATGTCCGCGGCGACCGACAATGTGGGTCTGTTCTTCGGCGAGGACATCTTCATCGCGATTTCGTCGATCCTGCTGATCCAGGGCGCGCTGAAGACCTATGGAATCCAGCTTACCCCGTTCGAGCTGTCGGTGTGGGCGATCCCCAGCGCCATTTGCGCCTTCCTGATCCATAGCACGCGGCTTCTGCTCCTCGATCGGCAGCTGAGGAGACGCGTTCGATGATCACGATGCAGTGGCTGTACGTCTTCGCCGGCTTCGTGTTCGCAAGCTATGCCGTGGCAAGCGTGCGCGAGGCCGTGAACCCGAAGCGGTGGGGCAATGCAGCCTTCTGGGCACTGGTCGCAATCAGCTTCTGGGTCGGCGACCTGCTCGGGGACGTCGGCAACGGCATTCTGGTGCTGGCGCTGGTGGCGCTTGCGGGCATGCACCTGCTCGGCCGTTCGAGCCAGGAGTCGACCAGCGTTGAAGAACGCCAGGGCTTCGCCGAGCGCTACGGCAACAAGCTGTTCCTCCCCGCCCTGATCATCCCGTTCACCGCGTTCCTCGGCACTCTCCTGTTCAACTACACGCCGCTGAAGGACAGCGGGCTCATCGATGCGAAGGCCGTCACGCTGGTCCTCCTCGGTGCCGGGGTCATCATCTCGTTGATCGTCTCATATTGGTGGCTGCGGCCGCCGGCGATGTCATCGGTCGACGAAGGCGGCCGCCTCGCGAACGCCATCGGCTGGGCGCTGGTCCTGCCGCAGATGCTCGCGGCGCTCGGGGCGGTCTTCGCGGCCGCCGGGATCGGCACGACGATCGGCACGCTCGCCGGGGCAATCATTCCCGAGGGGAGCGTCTTCCTTGCGGTCCTGCTCTACGCCCTTGGAATGGTCGTCTTCACGATGATCATGGGCAATGCATTCGCTGCATTCCCCGTGATGATCGCGGCGATCGGCGTCCCGATTCTCATTCGCCAGGACGCGGGCCAGGCGGCGGTGATCGGCGCGGTAGGAATGCTTGCCGGCTATTGCGGGACGCTGATGACTCCCATGGCGGCGAACTTCAACATCGTGCCCGCGGCCCTGCTCGAGCTCAGGAGCCAGTACGGCGTCGTCAAGGTGCAGGTCGCCACCGCCATCCCGCTGCTGATCGCCAATATCCTCATCATCTATTTCGCGGGGTTCCACCTGTGAGCGAGCTGAACGCCGACCTGGCCTCGCGCATGGCGCGCATCGCGCTCGGCCATGTGCGCAAGGAATATCCGCACAAGCTCGACCAGGTGCTGCTCGGCGACGAGGACCTCGCCCCGCCGCGCGTGCTCCACCCCATCTTCTACGGAAGCTTCGACTGGCACAGCTGCGTGCATGGCTGGTGGACGCTGCTGACGGTCCGTCGGCTGTTTCCCGGTGTCGCCGAGGCAGAGGCCATCGCCGCGCTCGCGAGCGACAGCTTCACGCCCGAGAAGGTCGGCGGCGAGCGCGCCTACCTAGACCGGCCGCTCAGCCGCGGGTTCGAGCGGCCATATGGCTGGGGCTGGCTGCTCTACCTCCACCTCGAGGCTGCGCGGCATGATGAAGGGTGGGCGGTGGAGCTCGAGCCCCTGGCGCGCGCGTTCGCCGCGCGGCTGAGCGACTATCTGCAGGTGCTGACCTATCCCATCCGGGTCGGGACCCACTTCAACACCGCTTTCGCCCTCGTGCTGTCGCTCGAATGGGCCGAGCGGTTCGATCCGGCGCTCGCCGAGCTCATCCGCACCCGTTCGCTGCACTGGTTCGGGCGCGACCGCGACTGCCAGGCGTGGGAGCCGGGAGGGGACGAATTCCTCTCGCCGGCGCTCATCGAAGCGCTGTGCATGGCGCGCACCGATCCCGAGGAATTCCCCGCCTGGTTCGGCCATTTCCTCCCGAGCCTCGCGCGCCGGCAGCCCGCGAGCCTGTTCGAACCCGCGATCGTCAGCGACCGAAGCGACGGCAAGATCGCCCATCTCGACGGCGTGAACCTCAGCCGCGCCTGGTGCTGGCGGAGCATCGCGCCCCGGCTGCCTGCGGATGAGCGAGCGGTTGCGGAGCGGACTGCCGACGAACATCTCGCGGCCGCCCTCCCGCACATAGCCGGCGATTACATGGGCGAGCATTGGCTCGCGAGCTTCGCTCTGCTGGCCTTGCTCGCCGCCGAGGTCTAATTCCGGCCCATGGCCGACATCGACTCCGTCAACCAGCAATTCATCCGCTACGACCAGGTGCGCAAGGCGCATACCTATCGCCTCGCGGAGCATCCGAGCGACGCGTTCGACGAGGATTATGAGATCGCGACGCTGGACTTCGCCCGGTTCCTTCACGGGGACGCGGCCGACCGGTCGCGCTTCGCAGCCGCCTTTGCCGGCGCACTCGAGGAGATCGGGTTCGCGGTGCTGGTCGGCCACGGCGTCGACACGAGCCTTTATGACGAGATGCACGACGCGACGCTCGACGTGTTCACGTCGACGCCGCTGGCGGAGAAGATGCGCTTCCGCGCGCAGCGCCACGGCTCGGTCAACCAGGGCTATTTCCCGATTGAGGAAACGAGCGACATCCACCCCGACCTCGTCGAAGGATGGGTGTTCTGCCGCCGCGCGTTCGATATTCCGCAACAGCGGGAGGCGCCGTTCCGGCCCGAGCAGTTCTGGCCGCGCGCCGACTATGAGCCGCGCTTCCGCAGGCTCGTTCTTGCGCATGAGCAGCTGTTCCAGCCGATCGCGCAGGCCATGCTCCAGGGACTCGGCTGCGATCCGCACCTGCTCGACGCCAGGCTCACCGGGACGAACTTCGGTCTGCGGCTCAACTTTTATCCGCCGATGACCGCCGAGCAGGACAGTTCAGGCGCCGGGCGGCTGCTCGGCCACGAGGACGTCGACCTGTTCACGATCCTGCCGGCGAGCAAGGTCGACGGGCTCCAGGTGTGGAATCACCGCAGCGGCAAATGGGTGCGGATGAAGGCACCCTACGGCTCCATCATCATCAACACCGGCGATTATATGCAGCGGCTTTCCAACGACCGCTTGCCCTCGACGACGCACCGCGTTGGAAAGCCGAACGACGGCTCGCACATGGACAGCGTCCGGGTTTCATTCCCGATGGCGGTTTATTTGTGGGAGAATGAGATCCTCGACGTGCTGCCTGGCCTTGGAGCTCCGAAATATGAGCCGATCAAGGCGATCACCTTCCACACCCGCAGCACGAGCAAATTCTACGGCGACGATTACGCGGTCGAGAACGGCTAGTCGGGCAGGCACTCGCTCGAGAGTACCGCGTTCGGTGCACCTGCGTCGCCCGGCAGGCGCTGGCAGATCGGCGTCGCTTCGAGCAGCGCATCGCCGCCGATCGCCTGGTAGGTGTCGACGATATTCTGCGCCGCGGTCAGTTTGACGTTCACTAGCGTCTGCTGGGCGGCATAATATGACCGCTGCGCATCGAGGACCGTGAGGAACGGGTCGATCCCCGCGCGATAGCGCGCTTCGGTGAGAAGGTAGGCGTCAGCCGTCGCAGCCTGCTGCCGCTGCCGCGCTGCGATCTCGTCGTTGATCGTCCCCCTGCGGGCAAGCGCGTCCGCGACTTCGCGCAACGCGGTCTGGATGGTGCTCTGGTAGGTTGCGACCGCCGCCCGCTGCTGCGCTTCGGTCAGGCGGACGTTCGCGTGGCCCGCGCCCGACTGGAAGATGGTGTAGGCGGCGTTGGCGCCGCCGCTCCAGCCGAATGCCCCGCCGCTGAACAACTTCAGAAGCGCCGAGCTGGCAAAGCCCAGCAGGCCTGTAAGCGTGATGCGCGGGAACAGGGCGGCACGCGCCGCGCCGATGTTCGCATTGGCCGCGCGGAGATTGTACTCGGCCTGGATGACGTCCGGCCGGCGCAGCAGCACGTAGGAATCGAGGCCGGGCGAAACGGGCGCGATCTTGCCGAACGCATCGTCGATCGATCCGGAGAGCAGCGCGCTATCCACCGGCGCGCCGACGAGGAGCTGGAGCGCATTGAGGTCCTGCGCGACGGTCGTCCTCTCGCGCGCGAGGTCCGCTTGCGCGGTCGAGAGGATCTGCTCGGCCTGGTCGAGATCGGTCCGAGGGGCAACGCCGCCTTCGAGCCTGATGCGGGTCAGCCGGACGCTCTTCTCCGCGCTCGCGGCCGTTTCGGTGGAGATGCGGAGCAGGCTCGAATCCGCCGCATAGTCGAGCCATGCGTTGGCGACATTGGCCACAAGCGCCAGCCGCGTCGCGCGCGCTCCGGCCTCGGTCGCAAAATAGCGGTTGAGCTGAACGTCGGTCAGCGAGCGAAGGCGGCCGAACAGGTCGATCTCGAAGCTCGGAACGCTGACCCCGGCGTCATATTGCGCGCTGACGGCCTTGTCCTTGTCACCCTTCAGGGTCACGCCGCCGTTCGCATCGACCGTCGGCAGCTGGTTCGCGCGCTGGATTCGATATTGCTCGCGCGCCGCTGCGATGTTCGCCGCGGTTGCGCGCAGGTCGCGGTTGTTCGCGATTGCCTGCGCGATCAGCGTCTGCAGCCGCGGGTCGGTGAACACCTCCTTGTAGGTGAGGGCGGGCAGGCCCGCCTCGGCGGCAACGAGATACGGGTCGCCGACGGGCCATGAGGCGGGAATCGCCGGGTCCGGTTGGACGTATTTGGGCTCCATCGAAGTGCAGCCGGTCGCGATCAGCGCGGCCAGGGCGACCACGCGCTTCACGCCTGCACCTCCCGGCGGCGGCGGAAGCGCTCGCGGATGATGACGACGCCATCGCGGACGCCGCGGCGGACCATAACGTAGAAGAGGGGGATGTAGAAGATGGCGAGGATCGTCGCGGTCAGCATCCCGCCGATTACCGCCGTGCCGATCGCGATGCGCCCGTTCGCGCCTGGGCCGCTGGCGACGGCGAGCGGGAACACGCCGAAGATGAAGGCGAAGCTGGTCATCAGGATGGGGCGGAGGCGGATGCGCGCGGCTTCGATCGCGGCATCGATGATCCGTGCGCCCTCCTTCTCCGCGCGCTCCGCGAATTCGTTCATCAGGATCGCGTTCTTGGACGTGAGACCCATCGTGGTGAGAAGGCCGATCTGCAGGAACACGTCGTTCTCCAGCCCGCGCAGGGTGACGAACAGGATCGCGCCGACGAGGCCGAGCGGAACGACCAGCAGCACGGCGAGCGGGATCGACCAGCTCTCGTACAAGGCTGCAAGGCACAGGAAGATGACGATCAGCGAGATGGCGTAGAGCAGGGGCGCCTGGCCCGAGGCGACGCGCTCCTGGTACGAAGCGCCCGACCACGCCACGCTCACGCCCGGGATCTGCGACGCGAGCTTCTCGATCTCCGCCATTGCCTGGCCGGAGCTCTTGCCCGGAGCCGCCTGGCCCTGGAGCTCATAGGAGGGAAAGCCTTCGAAGCGCGACAATGTCACCGGCGCGGTCCTCCAGCTCGTCGTGGCGAAGGAGCTGAAGGGGACCATCTGCCCCTGGTTGTTGCGCACATACCAGTCGCCGATGTCCGAAGGCGCCGCGCGGTACGGGGCATCGCCCTGGACATAGACGCGCTTCACGCGTCCGCGGTCGATGAAGTCGTTGACGTAGCGCCCGCCCCAGGCGGTCGACAGGGTCGAGTTGACGTCGCCGGGGCTCAGCCCGAGCGCGGTCAGCCGCGGCACGTCGATGTTGATCTTCAGGCTGGCCACGTCGGGCAGGTCGCTGAGACGGACCTGGGCTAGCACCGGGTCCGCCGTTGCAGCGGCAAGCAGCCGATCGCGCGCGGCCGCGAACTGCTCACGGCTCATGCCGCTGGTGTTCTGCAGCTCCATGGTGAAGCCGGTTGATTGGCCAAGCCCGCGGATCGCGCCGGGAATCAGGGCGAAGACCTGCGCGTCGCGTAGTCCACGGAATGCCGCCGACGCGCGGTCCACGACTGCGCTCGCGCTGTTTTCCGAGCCCTTGCGGTCCTCAAACGGCGCGAGGTTGATATAGGCTTGGCCCGTATTCTGGCCCGACAGCCCGCCGCCGCCGCCGGTCACCGCGAAGAAGGTGTGGACGTTCTTCCTCTCCGGACCGTGCAGGAAATAGTTCTCGACCTCCTGCTCCACCTGCTGCGTCCGCCCGAACGTCGCGCCCGCGGGAAGGCGGAACTGCACTGACGCATTGCCCTGGTCCTCGGTCGGGATGAACCCTGTCGGGAGGCGCCAGAACAGCGCGATCAGCAGCAGGCAAACGACGAGATAGATGATGAGGAACAGCCACTTGCGCTCGACCACCCGGGCGACGTTCCCGACATACCAGTCGATCGTCCGCTGGAAGCCTTCGTTGAACTTGACGCGTGCGACCTCGACGCTGTGCGCGAACCGGGGCGCTCGGCGGCCGATCCACGTCTCCTCGACGCTCGCATGCTTGCGCCTCAGCACCGCGGCAGCGAGCGACGGGCTGAAGGTGATCGCGAGCAGCACCGACAGCGCCATTGCCGACACGATCGTTGCCGAGAACTGGCGGTAGATGACGCCGGTGGACCCGCCGAAGAACACCATCGGCAGGAACACCGCCGACAGCACCAGCGCGATCGCGACCAGCGCCATCTGAATCTGGTTCATCGAAACGATCGTCGCTTCCTTGGTCGTCAGCTCCGGCTGCTCGTGAAGGATGCGCTCGACGTTCTCGACCACGACGATCGCGTCGTCCACCAGCAGGCCGACCGCGAGCACCAGGCCGAACAGGGTCAAGGTGTTGATCGAGAAGCCGAGGATGTAGAGCATCCCGAACGTGCCCAGCAGGACCACCGGGATCGCGATTCCCGGGATCAGGGTCGCCCGCCAGCTCTGCAGGAACACGAACATGACGAGGATGACGAGCACCATCGCTTCGGCCAGCGTCTTCACCACCTCGGTCACCGACAGGCGGATGAAGTCGGAGCTGTCGTTCGCGTAGGCGATCTGATAGCCGGCCGGGAGCCGCGGCTCGATCTCCTTCATCTCCGACTTGACGAGCTTCGACGTCGTCAGCGCGTTGGCGCCCGGCTCGAGGAAGATGCCGATGCCGGCGCCCGGATGGCCGTTGATGCGGATCGTCGCCGAGTAATTCTCCGCCCCGAGCTCGACCCGCGCCACATCGGACAGAAGCACCCGCGCGCCCGACGGGTCGGACTTGACGATGATGTTGCGGAATTGCTCGGGAGTCTGGAGCCGCGACTGCGCGGTGACGGTCGCATCGAGCATCTGCCCTTCGGGTTGCGGCATCCCGCCGACCTCGCCCGCGGCGACCTCGACATTCTGGTTCTGGATGGCGCTGATCACGTCCGCCGGCATCAGCTGGTAGCTCTGCAACTTGTTCGGATCGAGCCAGACGCGCATCGCATATTGCGAGCCGAAAACGTTCACGTCGCCGACGCCGGGAATGCGCGACAGCTCGTCCTGGATATTGGTCGCCAGCCAGTCCGAAACGTCGACGTTGGTGCTCTTGTCGGTCGAATCGTAGACGCCGACGATCATCAGGAAGTCTGGCGATCCCTTCGTGACCGTGACGCCCTGCTGCTGCACCTGCTGCGGCAATCGCGCGACGGCTTGCTGGACCTTGTTCTGGACCTGGACCTGCGCGATGTCCGCGTCGACGCTCTTGTCGAACACGGCCGAGATGGTGACCTGCCCGCGCGAGCTCGACGACGAGCTGAAATAGAGCAGGCCGTCGAGGCCGGTGAGCGTCTGCTCGATGACCTGGGTGACGCTGCTTTCGAGCGTTTCCGCAGAAGCGCCGGGATAGGTCGCGCGGATGCTGATTTGGGTCGGTGCGACGTCCGGATATTGCGCGACGGGAAGCGCGAAGATCGCGCCGATGCCCCCCAGCATGATGATGATGGCGAGGACCCAGGCGAAGATCGGCCGTTCGATGAAAATCCGCGACATGCCGGGATCAGCCGCCGCGCTGCTTCTGCATCGCCTTCATTGCGCCTGGCGGCGGCGCCTTCACCTTTTGCGGCGTGCTTGCGGGCACCGGCTTGATCGGCGCGCCGTCGCGCAGGTTGGCAGTCCCCTGCGTGATCACCTTTTCGCCCGCGGCGAGCCCCTGCGTCACGACCCAATAGGGGCCCTGCGTGCGCTCGGCGACGACGGTGCGCTGCACGGCGCGATTGCCCGGTCCGACCACGAACAGCGTTGCATTGCCCTGCGGATCGCGGGTGACCGCCTGCTGCGGCACCAGGAATGCGGACGTGTCGACGGCCTGCGCGAACTGCGCGTTCACGAACATTCCGGGGAGGAGCATCGCCTGCGGGTTCGGAAATACCGCCCGCAGCGTGACCGTGCCGGTGCTCTGGTCGACGACGACCTGGCTGAATTCGACCTTGCCGGTGAAGCCGTAATCGCTTCCGTCGGGAAGCTTGAGCCGCACCGTCGCCGTGGTCGGAACGACGCCTCCCTGGCTCAGCGCACGCCGAAGCGCGAGGAGATCGGCGGCAGATTCCTGTATGTCGACATAGACCGGGTCGAGCCGGGTGATCGTGGTCAGCGGATCCGCCTGGTTCGCGGTCACCAGCGCGCCGACCGTCACGTTCGAAAGCCCGACCCGGCCCGAGATCGGCGCCGGTACGCGCGTGTAGCGCTGGTTGATCTGGGCCGTGCGCAGCGCCGCCGCGTTCTGCGCGACGGCGGCATCCGCCTGCCGCGCCTGAGCGACTGCGTTGGTATAATCCTGCTCGGAAATGGCCTGCTGCTTCACCAGGGGCGCGTAGCGGTTCACCAGCGTCCGCGCCGCCTGCGATTGCGCGCGCGCAGCCTGCAGGTTCGCGGCCGCCTGCGCCGCCTGCGCATTATAGATGCTGGGGTCGATCTGGTAGAGCGTCTGCCCCTGGCGGACGTAGGAGCCTTCCTGGAACAGGCGCCGTTGCACGACGCCGTTGACCTGCGGGCGCACGTCCGAAATCTGGTAGGCGGAAATGCGCGCCGGCAGCTCCTGCTCGAGCGGGGCGCTGCCCTGCTGGACCACGACATAGCCGACGGTGACCGGACCTTTCGGTCCGCCCCGGCCGCCCCGGCCCTGCGGGTCCTCGCCGCCACTGCACGCAGCGAGCAGCAGCGCGAGACCGATCGTCAAAGCGGGCTTCACGATTTGGCGCCTTTTCCCCTGCCGCCGCGGATTGCAAGTGGGAAGCGCTCTTGGGCTTCGAACATGACCTATGGCGGGCCGCTAGATTAACTATCGGTAGTAAAGCGAGACCCTTCGACGAACGGGCGAGTGACACCGACGAAACGGGTTCGTCGCGGGAGCGAAATGTCTCCCCGATGAACGGCTCGCCGCTATTTCCCGGGCGGGAGCAGGAACTGGAGCGGGACCGCGACCCGCGAGGCCCAGCTGATCTCGTTATGGTTCTGACCGGGAAAGCTCAGGCTCAGCGTGCTCGACCATGAGCGGTAGCCGCGACGCTCCACGACGGCATCGACCCGGTCCTGGTAGCCGGCGTAGATCGCATCGAGCGTCTCGCTGCCGTGATCGAAGTAGAGCCGGTGGGTCGCAGGCGAGGGCAGGGCGGGGCGCAGGTAGCGCTCGAAGGCGGACGAAACCGTCTCATATTCCGCCTCGCTCACGGACTCGCCGTTCGGCTTCAGGAACAGCGGCCAGTGGGTCGATACCATCCCGGCGGCGCCGAACACCGTGGGATATTCGTCGATCGCATAGAGCGAGATCAGCGCACCCATCGACGAGCCCATGATCGCGGTATGCGCCCGGTCCGCCATAACGTTGAACCGCTGGTCGATGAGCGGCTTCAGCTCGCGAACGAGGAATTTCAGATAGCCGTCGGACAGCGGATCGCCGCCGTAGAGCGCGCGTACCTTCTGCCGGTACTCGGGCGGAAGCCCGTTGAACGCCTTCGACGGCACATACTCCTGCAGCCGCTTGGGCGTGCTCCAGATCCCCACCACGATCGTCGGACGAACCTTCTTTTCGCGGATCAGCCGATCGAGGGTCTCGTCGATCTGCCATTCCATGCCGTAGCCGGCCGTCTTGGTGTCGAAGAGGTTCTGGCCGTCGTGCATGTAGAGGACGGAATATTTCGCCCCGTGCGGATCGTAGCCCGAGGGCAGCCACACGACGACCCGGCGCGGATCGGCATATTTCGATTGGAGAACGCCAAGATCGACGATGGTGCCCGCGGACACCTGCGGCGCCGGCCCCTCCTGCTTCTGCGCAAGGGCAGGAACTGCGATCAGCAGCAGGATCGCTGCAAGAACCGCGCGCATCACTTGCCGATCGGCACGAAGCGCACCGCGCCGCCGCCGCCCGGAGCGATGCGCATTGCCATGCGGTCCGCGGAGGTGACGACGCGCTGCTCGATCACGATCGAACGCGGGTTGGTCCGGTAATCGGCGTCGTCGCCGTCGCGATAGATCTCCGCGCGATAGCGGCGGCCCGGCTCGAGGAAGTCGAGCCGAACGTCGAAACGGCGCTCCTGCTCGTCACCGACGGCACCGAGGAACCATTCGCCTGAGCCCCGCGCCTTGCGCGCGAACACGGCGAGGTCCCCGACTTCGCCGGCGAGCATGCGCGTCTCGTCCCAGTCGACCGCCACGTCCTTGATGAACTTGAAGGTCGCGGGGTTCGCCTCGTAATTCTCGGGCAGGTCCGCCGCCATCTGGATCGGCGAATAGATGACCACGTAGAGCGCGAGCTGCTTCGCGAGCGTCGACAATATCTGTGTGTTGTCCTTGCCCTTGAGGCTGAGGATGCCCGGCGTGAAGTCCATCGGACCCGACAGCATGCGCGTGAACACCAAGTTGGCTTCATGCTCTGGCGGGTTCTTGGGGTTGCCCCACGCATTATATTCCATGCCCCGCTCACCCTCGCGGCTGACCCAGTTCGGATAGGTGCGGCGAAGCCCGGTGTCTTTCACCGGCTCATGCGCATCGACCGCAATCTCGTGCCGCGCGGCGTCGGTGACGACCTTCATATGATGGTTCACCATGACCTGGCCCTGGTGCCATTCGAAGTGGATCTTGCCGTCCGGCCCGAGCGCCTGGATGCCGCCCGCGTCGGCGACATAGCCGGTCTTCACCGCATGGACGCCCAGCCGCTCGTAAAGGTCGAACGCCGCATCCATCTGCTTCTCGTAATTGGCGATGTTGCCCGCGGTCTCGTGGTGCCCGATCAGCCCGACGCCCTTCTTGCGCGCGTAGGCCGCGACGGCGGGAAGGTCGAAATCGGGGTACGGCTGGGTGAAGCTGAAATCCCGCCCCCAGGCGAACCAGCCATTGCCGTTGGGATCGTCGTCCCAGCCCTTGTTCCAGCCTTCGACGAGGACTCCGCCGAAGCCGTTCTTCGCCGCGAAATCGATGTAGCGCTTGGCGTTGGCCGTCGTGGCGCCATGCTTGGGCCCGGAGTTCCAGGTCGCCTGGTCGAGGTGCATCGCCCACCAGATGCCGACGTATTTCATCGGCTTGAACCAGCTGCTGATGTCGCCGAGCTTGTTGGGCTCGTTGAGGTTCAGGATGATCTGCGCCGATTTGTAGAGCGCGGGCGCGTCGGGCGCGATCATGATCACCCGCCACGGCGTCGCCAGCGGCAGGTCGCGGCTGACCTTGGGCCCCGTCGACGAGGGCATGAGATTGGCCTTGAGCACACGGTCGGCCACGCGCCGCAGGTCCATGCCCGAATAGTCGACGAGCGCGGCCTCATGGATCGAGAGGTGCAGCCCGCTCGCGGTGCGAATGGTCAGCGGCGTCTGCGCGGTGCCGATCTCCTCGATCGGGGTCTTGCGATAGAGATATTCCTCGCGGTTCCACTCGAGCGCCTCGTCCCACCAGGCAGTGCCCGGCTCGGCGATGTTGAACTCGGTCAGCTCGTCCGCGATGTTCGCGTGGGTGAAGCCGGGAGCGCTCGGCAGCTCGTAGCGGAAGCCGATCCCGTCATCGAACAGGCGGAAGACGACCGTCATTCGCCGCTTCATCCACTTGGTTTCGTCGAAGCTGACGGTCAGCTCGTTATAATGGTTGCGGATGGTGCGATATTCGCCCCACGGCTCTTCCCACGTCTCGTCGAAGCTGCGCGCGGACTGGCCGGCGAACTTGAAGTTGCGCAGCATCTCCGGCGCATCGGTGAAGAGGAAGCCGAGGCGGCTCTCCGCGATTACCGGCTTGCCCTCCCGCGAGACCATGTAGCCGACGCGCCCTTCGGCATTCAGCGTCACGTCGACGTGGATGACGTGCGACGGCGAGTCGGCGCTCGCGACGATTTGCGATCCGCTCGGCGCCTGCTGCACCGACTGGGCCATAACGGGGCCGGCAAGCAGGGCGGTAAGGCAGGCGAAAACCAGGCGCAGCAGCTTCATGCGATCTCCTCGACCGCCGCAGCGTAGGGACCGAGCGTCCCGCCGTCGATGGCTCCGGTCGAGATCAGGCTCGCGCGGGCGGGCGCGAAGGTTGCCGCGCGTGGCGAGAGGTTGAAGGTGCAGCGCAGCCGTGCGCGGCCGGCGATCCGTTCGAAGACCAGCAGCTGGTCGCCCGCTTCCACGATCCGCATCGAGCCGTGGCGCAGTGCCGGGTGGATCCGCCTCAGCTCGAGGCACTCGCGGGTGAAGGCCAGGAGCGAGTCGGCGCTTTGCTCCTGCGCATCCACCGCAAGCAGGCGGTGGCTCTCGCCCGGCGGGAGCCATGGCTTGCCGGTGGTGAAGCCGAGGTTGGGCGCGGTCGAGCTCCACGGCATGGGAGTCCGCGCGCCGTCGCGGCTCAGGGTCTGCGGCCAGTTGGCGATTGCCTCCGGGTCCTGAAGACGGTCGAACGGCACGTGCACCTGGGGCAGGCCGAGCTCCTCGCCCTGGTAGAGGATGATCGAGCCCCTGAGGCAGGCAAGCAGCAGCATCTTGGTCCGCGCGAAGGCGTTCCGTTGCTCCTCGCCGACCCAGCGGGAGAGCGCGCGCGGCGCATCGTGGTTCTCGAACGCCCAGCTCGGCCAGCCGGCGTTTTCCGGCCAATCCTCGGCGACCCGCGCGACGAGCTGCGGAGTGAGCGCGTCGGCGTAGAGAAAGTCGAAGCCATACGCGCTGTTCAGCCGGCGATCGCCCTCGGTGAATGCGCGCATTTCCGCCAGCGGCTGCTCGCCTCCGACCTCGGCAAGGGTGAACCGGTCGCCATAGCTGTCGGTGACGGCCCGAAGCCGCTCCAGGAACTTCACGATGTCGGGGTGCGACTGGTTGTAGAGGTGCTGCTGGAAATCGAACGGCCGCGTCCTCTTCCGGCCGTTCGGGGCCGGGGGGTTATCGCGCAATTCAGGATCGTGCATCGCGAAGTTGATCGCGTCGATGCGGAAGCCGTCGACCCCCCGATCGAGCCAGAAGCGCGCGACGTCCAGCAGCGCATCCTGCACGGCCGGGTTGTGAACGTTGAGGTCCGGCTGCTCGGCAAGGAAGTTGTGGAGATAATATTGGCCGCGCCGGGCATCCCATTGCCAAGCCGGGCCGCCGAACACCGACTGCCAGTTGTTCGGCGGAGAGCCGTCCGGCTTCGGGTCGGCCCACACATACCAATCCGCTTTCGCGTTCGTCCGGCTCGCGCGGCTCTCCTCGAACCACGGATGCCGGTCGGAACTGTGCGAATAGACCTGGTCGATGATGACCTTCAGGTTGAGCGCGTGGGCGCGTTCGACCAGCGCGTCGAAGTCGGCGCGCGTGCCGAAGACCGGGTCCACGTCGCAATAATCGGCGACGTCATAGCCGAAGTCGCGCATCGGCGAGGTGAAGAAGGGTGAAAGCCATACGCCGTCGACGCCGAGGCTCGCCACATAGTCGAGATGCGCGGTGATGCCCGGAAGGTCGCCGATCCCGTTCCCGTCACTGTCCGCGAAGCTGCGCGGGTAGATCTGATAGATCGCCGCTCCACGCCACCATTCGGCGACCATGGTGGATCTCTCCACTGCTGCGGCTTCTTCAGCGAGCATAGCAGACCGAATATCCGAGCGCGGGAAGCTCGACCTCGACGCTGCCCGGCGCCTGCGCGGTGAGCGGACAGACTCCGGCAAGCACCTCGAACTCCTTCGACCGCGTCTCGACCCGGACATTCTGCTGCAGCGGCTGGGTCGACGTGTTGAACAGCAGGAGCATTTCGCGGCCGCTCTTCGGGTCGAAGCGCGAAACGGCAAACAGCCCCGGCTTGTCCGACGAGTAGCGGATCACCTGCAGCCCGCGGGTCAGCGCCGGATGCGTGGTGCGGATGTGCGCGAGCTCGGCGATCTCCTGGTAGAGCGGGTGACTGGGGTCGAAATTCGCCTGCGCGGTCGTCGCCCGCGTGCCCAGCAGCGGGTCTTCGTTGTAGCTCGCCACCTTGCTCGGGAACATGTCCTGGCGCGCCGCCTGGTCGCCGCCCTTGCCGACGAAGCCCTGCTCGTCGCCCGAATAGATCGTCGGCACGCCGCGCAAGGTGAGCAGCATCGCATGACCCAGCATGTCGCGCTGGAGCAGCTCGGCGTTGCTCCCCTTGAAGCCGAACATCTTCAGCAGCGCTGGGAAGCGGCCGGCGTCATGGTTGCCGAGGAAGGTCGGCAGCTGGAGCGCGGCTTCGGCACCGCCTTCGTACAGCGGGTCGGCGCGGAACAGCCGGGCGAGCTCGTCGGTGCCGTGCACGCCGGCGACCACGTCGATCACTGCGCGGCCGAAGGAGAAATCGAGGACGCTCGGCAGCTTGTCGACGCGCGTGCTCACCGCGGTGTGGGCCGGGTCCATCTCGCTGGTCGCGACTTCGCCGAAAATATGGAAGTGGGGAATGCCGACCTTGCGTGCGCAGGACAGCGTTGCCGGCACGAACTTCTGCCAGAACTCGGGATTGACGTGCTGCGCGGTGTCGATGCGGAAGCCGTCGACGCGGTACCTGGTGATCCAGCCGCAATAGATGTCGATCATGCCGGCGACGACGCGCGGGTTCTCGGTGAACACGTCGTCGAGGCTGGAGAAGTCGCCCATCGTGCTGGACTCGCCGCTGAAGGTCGAGTTGCCGCGGTTGTGATAGTAGATCGGATCGTTGAGCCAGGCCGGGACCTTGATGTTCCGTTCCGCCGGCGGGACGCGCACCGTATAGGCGTAGTTCGGATCCTTGAGCTTCGCGAAGTTGGCGGCGCTTCCGTCCTTCTCGCTCGTGAAGCCCGGGTTGATCGCCGCGCCGTTCACGCCCCCGCGCCGCTGGTACGGATAATCCGCGATGCTCCGGTACGGACAGTCGAGCTGGTTCTTGCACTCGGCAAGCTGGATGACGTCGGCCGTGTGGTTGACAACGATGTCCATGTAGAACTTCATTCCACGCGCATGGACGGCGTCGACGAGCGCCTTGAAGTCCGCGTTCGTCCCGAAGTGCGGATCGACCCGCGTGAAATCGGTGATCCAGTAGCCGTGATAGCCCGCGCTTTCCTGCCCCGGCGGCCCCTGCACGGCCTTGTTCTTGAAAACGGGCGCGACCCAGACGGCGGTCGCACCGAGGCCCTGGATATAGTCCAGCCGACCCTTGACGCCCTTGAGGTCGCCGCCGTGGTAGAAGCCCTTGTCGGTAGGATCGTAGCCGGTCGTTAGCCGGTCTCCGCTGAGCCCGCCGCGGTCGTTCGAGGGATCGCCGTTCTCGAACCGGTCCGGGAGGAGGAAATAGATCACTTCGTCCTGCGGAAGGCGCGCTCGATAGTCGGCATTCGCGGCAGCGGCGGCAAGGTAGGCAAGGGCGGCAAAGGGCATCAGGCGGGCACCAACTCCGGTTTCACGGGTCCGAACTTCTTCACGAACGCGCCATGGTCGGGCATGCGCGAGACTTCCTCGACATGTGCGCGTTCCAGCCCGTCGAGGAATTCGCGCAGGCGCGGCTCGGGGAGCTGGTCCGCGATCGGATTCCAGCTCTGCGGCATCAAATTCTGGCCGATCATCACCTGGATCCAGGCGCGCGCGTCGAACAGCTCGTCGAAGCTCGCGGTGGCGCGCCCGGACGCGCGGAAGAGGTCCATCTTGTGCTGCAGCAGGTCAGGCACGCTCATCGCGCGAAGATCGTCCCAGAAGGGCTCACCCTCGCGCTGGTTGTGATGATAGTGGAAGACGATGAAGTCGCGGATGTGCTCCATCTCGAAGCGGGCGCGCTCGTTGAAATCGTCGCGCGTGGCATCGCTGATCTCGCCCGCGGGAAGCAGCTCGAGAAGCCGCGTGATCGCGGTTTGAATCACGTGGATGCTGGTCGATTCGAGCGGCTCGATGAACCCTGAAGACAGGCCGATCGCAACGACGTTGCGCACCCACGACTTGCGGCGGATGCCCGGCGTGAAGCGGATCGTGCGCGGCTCGCCCGTCGGCTCGCCGTCCAGATTCTCGAGAAGGATAGCGGTGGCTTCGTCCTCGCTCATCCGCGCAGACGAAAAGACATGGCCGTTGCCGGTGCGATGCTGCAGCGGAATCCGCCACTGCCAGCCGGAGCGCCGCGCGATGACCCGCGTCAGCGGCATGAGCGGCTCGACCCGCGCGCACGGAACCGCCACCGCGCGGTCGCACTGGAGCCATTCGGACCAGGGCTCGAAGCCCGCTTCCAGCTCCTGCTCTATGAGGAGGCCGCGAAAGCCCGAGCAGTCGATGAACAGGTCGCCCTCGACGCGAGTGCCGTTCGCGAGCAGCACGGCGGCGATGTCGCCGTTCTGCTGGTTTCGCTCGACTGCGACGATCTTGCCTTCCTGGCGGACGACGCCGCGCTGCTCCGCAAAGCCGCGGAGGAAGCGCGCGTACAGGCTCGCATCGAACTGGAACGCATAGGGCAGCGGCGGAGCGACGCTTCCCGGCGGACGCTCGACATGCGCGAACCGGTTCCCTGCAATGGCGATAGTGTGAAGGATATAATGGCCGAGGGGCTTCGCGATGCCGAGCGCGCGGCCACGCAGCCAGTAATGATGGAAGGGAACGACGCCCAGCGCGCTCCCGACCAGCCCGAACGCGTGGACATAAGCTTCGTCTGGCTTGCCCCAGCCGTCGAACGCGATGCCGAGCTTGTAGGTGCCGCCGGTCGCGGCGAGAAATTCCGCCTCGTCGATTCCGAGCGACTGGTTGAACATGTTGATCGACGGAATCGTCGCTTCCCCGACGCCGATGGCGCCGATCTCGTCGGATTCGACGAGCGTGACCGAGAAACGCGGGATGCAGAAACGCGCGAGCGCGGCGGCGCTCATCCAGCCGGCCGTCCCGCCTCCGACGACGACGATCCGCCGTGCAACCTGCTCGCTCATTGCAAACCTCCGGGAAATCCGGCGGCGCCCGGAAGCGCCGCCGGTCCCGCCTAAAACTTACGAGCCGCGTTCGCCACGTTCGGTCGGCGCCGGCGGAGGCGGCGGCGGTGGGGGAGGCGGCGGTGGAGGCGCTGCTTCCGGCGGCGGCGGCGGCGGCGGCGGCGGCATCACTGCGGGCGGCGGCGGAGGCGGCGCTGCAGCCGTACCGAACTTGTAGGTCGCGCCGAGCATCCAGCGGCGGCCGTAGGTTTGGTAATCGATGATCCGAAGCGAGTTGCCGGTGCCGTCGTTGGTCACGAACGGCTCGTTGGTCAGGTTCTGCGCCTGCAGATAGACCGAGAGGCCGCTGAGCATCGTGCCCGGCTGGAACTCGTAACCGACCTGGCCGTCGACGATCGTCTGCGGCTCGGCCTGGCGCAGCGTCCGGTTCGCGCCGAAGCCCGAGACCTCGCCGACGAAGCCGGAGCGGTGACGGACGCTCGCGCGCGCAGAGAAGCCCCACTTCTCGAAGTAGAGCGTGCCGTTGGCGACCCACTTCGAATAGCCCGGCAGCGACGTGGTCGGGCCGAGCGACCCGTCCGCGTTGATGTACGGGTGGATCTTCGACTGCGTGTACGAAAGTCCGCCGGTCACTCCGAACCCGTCAAGCGCCGGAATGAGCTCGCCGAACGGCACCGTCGCGCCGAGCTCGGCACCGTACATCTTGCCTCCCTTGACGTTGTACGGACGCGTCAGGAGGCCGTTCGTGATGCCCTCGGGCGGAATGTAGTTGGGCGCCGTCGGATCGGTCGTCTGGAAGTTCGTCGGGATCGGGAAGCCGGTGTAGTCGAACGGCTGGCCGAACAGGTTCTGGTCGACGACGAATGTGTCGAAATATTTGTAGAAGAGCTGCAGCGAGACGTAGCCCTTGATGCCCCAATATTTCTCGAAGCTGAGGTCGGCTGCGTTGGCGCGGAACGGGCGAAGCTCGGGGTTGCCGGCGTCGCCGCTGATGTAGCTCTGGTTGACTCCGTTCACGATAAAGACGTTGCCGCCGTAGCGGAGCGCCTGGCGCATGTCGTCGATGCGCGGACGCATGACTTCGCGCGCGAGACCGAGACGCATGACGAAGTCGGTCGGGAAGCGCAGCGACAGGTTGAGGCTGGGCATCACGTCCCAATATTTCGCGCCGTTCTGGGTCGGGACCAGCGTGTTGTTGCCGGTGTTCGCGAAGAAGCCGCTGCTGCTCTGGTCGGTGTGGACCGCCTGAACGCCGATGTTGCCGGTCAGCTCGTTCGCGCCGAGGTGCGACTTGATGTTCGCCAACGCGTAAAGCGTGCCGAGATTTTCCTGAATCTGGTACGCCTTCACCGCGACGTCGAGCGCGGTGTTGGGGACCAGCGAGTAGATGCCGCCGCGCAGAAGCGCGTTCGGGTCGTAGGCGAGGCTCGGACCGAGGCCGAGCCAGCCGAGATCGACCGAGCCGAGGTTGTACTGGTCGGGAAGCTTGATCTGCCCGGCCTGGCTGCCGTCCGCGAAGCGAACGAAGGACTCGTCCGGGGTGAGGCTCTTGTGATGGTTCGTGTAATTCGCGCCGACGATCAGCTGCGACAGGAAGTTGCTCTCGAGGTCCTTCGCAAGCTCCCCATGATATTGCCAGATGCGGTCGTCGACGATGCGGTTGTTGTAATATCCCGGGCCGCCCCAGCCGCGCGGATCGGTGATGAAGATCTGGTTGGGATCGGAATAGTCGATGTTGTGGCTGGTGATCTTCGTCGGCGCGGGGCCGTTGTCGGTCGTGCGGAATCCGAACGTATCGTACGGGCCGCTGAACAGATAGCCGGTGCCGGCATAGGTCTCGAAGATCAGCTCGTTGCGCTTGGTCTTCGAATAGCTGAGGTCGAAGAAGCCGTGCCAGCCGTCAGGGCCGTCGTAGCGCGTGTTCCAGCCGAACGAATAAAGCTTGGCGTGGCGCGGCTGGGCGACGTTGCGCACCACCGGGTATACATTGCCGAAGGTGCCTGACGTCACGACGCCGTCGGTGACCGTCGCGCCCGGCTCGAGGAAGGTGCAGTTCTGGCCGTGGTTGTCGCACCCGGCCCATTGCAGCGGCACTTCGATGCCGCGGGCGATCTGGTCGTCCTTGAAGTTGGAATAGAAGCCGTCGACCGTCGAGGTGATCGTGTCGGTCGGCTTGAACTCGAACGTGCTGGCGAGGCCGAGCCGCTTCAGCTCGGTCGAGCGGGAGTAGGGCTTCTCGCCGCCGATCACCACGTTGCCATTGCCGGCATCGGCATAGCCCCAGGCGTTGAACTCGCGCGATTCGTATGGTTCGTCGGTCCAGCTCGCGGCGAGCGACAGGCCCGCGCGGCCGTCCGCGAACTGGTCGACGTAAACGCCGTTCACGCGATAGCCGTATTTCTTGGCGTCGGGATTGAGCTTGCCCATGTCGGGATAGACGACGCGGCCGCCGACGGAGATGACGCGGTGGCCGAACTCGATCGGGCGGATCGTGCGGAGGTCGACAGTGCCGGCGATGCCCTGTCCGATCACGGACGCAAGCGGCGTCTTGTAGACGTTGACCTGGTTGACGATTTCCGAGGGATATTGGTCATATTCGACGGCGCGGTTGTCGCCCGTGGAGGTCTGCTCGCGGCCGTTGAGCAAGGTCGTCGAGAAATCCGGGCCGAAGCCGCGGATCGACACATATTCCGCGCGGCCGTTGAGGGTCTGCGCGGCGAGGCCGGGGAGGCGGGCGATGGCTTCGCCGATCGACGCGTCCGGCAGCTTGCCGATGTCCTCGGCGCTGACCGACTCGACGATCTGGTCGGACTGCTTCTTCTTGTTGACGGCGTTCTGCAGCGAGGCGCGGAAGCCGGTAATGACGATCTGGTTCTGATCGGCCTGCGGCGTCGGGCTGGCGCTATTGTCGCTCGGCGTCTGGGCATCCTGCGCCGCCGTTGCGGCCGATGCTGCGCCGGTGATCACCGGTTGCGCCTCGTCGGCCCAAGCCGGGGTCGCGGTCAGGGCCATCGCCACGGCAAGCGGGCTCGCCGCAGCCGCGAGACGCGAACGCGAAGAAATGCTGATCATCAAAAGTCCCCCTTTAAGCCCCGCGCGCGGCCAGGGCACAATTCGGCAGGGGTCGCTAGAGCCCCTCTCCCGGCAAGGAGAGTAACAGAGGATTGGGCGGGCGGAACGGGGCAGAACTGCTATACATACGTATTCAGCACGTTAAGAACTCACCGGCATGACGCAGAGGCGGCCGACCTCCTTCGACATCGCAGCGCTCGCGGGTGTCTCCCAGCCGACCGTTTCGCGCGCCCTGTCGGGCAGCCCCTCGGTAAGCGAGGCGACCCGGATGAAGGTCCTCGCGGCGGCCGAGCAGCTCAACTACAAGGTCGACAAGAATGCTTCGGGCTTGAGGCGGCAGCAGGCGAAGACGCTGGCGCTGCTCTTCTTCGAAGAGCTGCCCGACCATTCGGAAATCAATCCCTTCTACCTCTCGCTGCTGGGCCCGATGGTGCGCCGCTGCGCCGATCGGGGCTACGATCTCCTCATCTCCTTCCAGCAGCTCTCGTCCGACTGGCATGTCGACTACGAGGACAGCCGCAAGGCCGACGGGATCATCCTGCTCGGCTATGGCGATTATCTCCAGTACCAGCCGCGGCTGGAGCAGCTGGTCGAGCGGGGCACGCACTTCGTCCGCTGGGGCTCGGCGGGAGAGGGGGCGATCGGGGCCACCGTTTCGTCAGACAATGAGCAGGGCGGCTTCGAGGCGACTACCCACCTTCTGCAGCAGGGGCGGCGGCGGATTGCCTTCATCGGCACGGGCGGCCTCGGCTTCCCCGAAGTGGAGGAGCGCTGGCGCGGCTATTGCCGGGCGCTCCGCGCGGCAGGCATCGAACCCGACGAAAGGCTGCGCGCCGACGCGGCACCGAGCGAAGCGGAAGGCCGCGCCGCCGTCGCCGAGCTGCTGGCGAACGCCGTCGACTTCGACGCCATTTTCGCGGCGAGCGACGTAGCCGCCATCGGAGCCATGCACGCGCTCCAGCAGGCAGGCCGCAGCGTTCCGGAGACCGCCGTCGTCGGCTTCGACGACATTCCCGCGGCGAGCCTGGCAAGCCCTCCGCTCACGACCGTGACGCAGGACGCGCGGCGCGCGGCCGAAGCGCTGATCGACACGCTGGTCACTGCGATCGAGAGCGGGTCCGCCGAGGACCAGGTTCTGCCCGTGAGGCTCACCATCCGCGAATCGAGCGTCCGTCGGTAGCTGGTTGCGCGGGACGCCCGCTGCCGTAGGTTCCCGGGAATGGACGAGGGATTCGCGCGCCGCGAAATGATCGGGGCAAGCGCGGTCGCGCTGACGCTTGCCGGGACGTCGCCGGCTCGATCCGCGCAGACTGCCCGCGCACCTGCGCCGCGGCAGCGGGAACGGCTGGAGCATTGGCGCTTCCACCTCGGCCATGCTGCCGACGTCGAGAAGGATTTCGGCTTCGGCCGCGACCAGCGGACGTTCGCCAAGGCCGGCCAGTCCGCCGAACCCGCGATGCCCAAGTTCGACGACAGCGGGTGGGCGCAAGTCACCGTGCCGCACGACTGGGCCGTCGCCTTGCCGTTCGCGCAGGGGCCGGACGTGAAGGGCTCTGACCGCGGCGCCGGGCACGGGTTCAAGGCGATCGGCCGCGAATTCCCGCAGAACAGCATCGGCTGGTACCGGGCGCCGATCGAGGTGACCGCCGCCGACAAGGGCCGCCGCATCTGGCTCGAGTTCGACGGCGTGTTCCGCGACGCGATCGTGTTCGTCAACGGCTATGACGTCGCCCGCAACGAGAGCGGCTACGCACCATTCGTCGTGCCGATCGATGAGTTTCTCGACTATGACGGTGGCCCAAATGTCATCACCGTGCGCGCCGACGCGACGCTCGGCGAAGGATGGTTCTACGAGGGCGCGGGGATCTACCGCCACGTCGATCTGGTCCGCGCCGATCCGCTCCACATCGCCCCGTGGGGCACGTTCGTCCGGAGCGAGCTCGGACAGACGGGCGCCGAGCTTGTCGTCGCGACCGACATCGTGAACAGCGCCGCTGCGCCCGTTCCCGCGATGCTCCGGCTGGTCGTTAGCGATCCGCAGGGGCGCGAGATCGAGCTCACGGAGCCGCTCATGTTCGGGCTTGCTGCTGGCGAGCAGCGCACGATCGAGCAGAAGATCCAACTCGCGCACCCGCAGCTCTGGTCGCTCGAGGAACGAAACCTCTATTCGGTACGAAGCGAGCTCTACGTCGGCGGCCGTCTTGCCGACCAGACCGACACCCGGTTCGGGATCCGCACGATCAAGTTCGATCCCGAGCGCGGCTTCTTCCTCAACGGCAAGGCCGTGAAGCTGCTCGGTACGTGCAATCACCAGGATCACGCCGGCGTCGGCACCGGCATTCCCGACGCCCTCCATCGCTGGCGCGTCGCGCAAATGCTCGAGATGGGCTCGAACGCCTGGCGCAGCGCGCACAATCCGTCCGCAACGGCCCTGCTCGACGCATGCGACGAGATGGGCATGCTGATGATCTGCGAGCAGCGGATCAACAGCAGCAGCGCGGAAGCGCTGTCGGAGCTCGAGCGGACGATCCGCCGCGACCGCAACCATCCGAGCGTCATTCTGTGGTCGCTCGGAAACGAGGAGCCGCACCAGGCGAGCGAGCGCGGCGCGCGGATCAATGCCGACCTGCAGCAGCATGTGCGGCGGCTCGATCCGACGCGGCCGACCACCTTCGCGATGGACAACGGCTGGGACACCGGCGTCGGGCGCGTCGTCGACGTGCTCGGCTTCAACTATCGCACGAACCAGATGGAGGCCTATCACCTCCGCCATGCGGACCAGCCGATCATCGGCACCGAGACAGCGAGCACGGTCGCCACGCGCGGCGAATATGCGAATGATCCCGCAGGGCACATCGTGCGCGCTTACGACACCGAGCATCCGTGGTGGGCGACGACTGCGGAGGAATGGTGGCCGATCGTCGCCGAACGTCCGTACATCGCAGGCGGGTTCGTCTGGACCGGCTTCGATTATCGCGGCGAGCCGACGCCGTACAATGAATGGCCGAGCATCAGCTCGCAGTTCGGAATCCTCGATACCTGCGGATTCCCGAAGGACAATTATTATTACTATCGCGCCTGGTGGCGGCCCGATCGTCCGCTCGTCCATCTGCTGCCGCACTGGAACTGGCAAGGACGGGAAGGGCGGCCAATCGAAGTCTGGGCGCACGGCAACACGGAAGAAGTGGAGCTTCGCCTGAACGGCCGCTCGCTCGGCCGGAAGGCGATGCCGCGGAACGGCCACCTGCAGTGGAGCGTGCCTTTTGCGCCGGGCCGCCTCGAGGCGATTGGCTATGATCGCGGGAAGGTCGCGGCGCGTGATGTGCGCGAGACGACCGGCCCAGCGCATGCCGTAGCGCTGACGCTCGACCGCCGAGTGGCGAGGGCAGGGGAGGTGGTGATCGCGAACGCTGCGGTCCTCGACGCGCGCGGGCGAACGGTTCCCACAGCGGACAATCTGCTGCGATTCTCGGCGAGCGGCGGCGAGGTCATCGGCGTCGGGAACGGCAATCCCAACAGCCTCGAAGCGGACGTCGCGAGCGAGCGGCACGCGTTCAACGGCCTTGCGCAGGCCATCGTGCGTCTCCGCGGTCGAGGGCCGGTCGAGATTTCCGTTACGAGCGAGGCGCTCGCGGGCGCTCGAATGAAGGTTGCAGTGCTGTGAAGTCGCGGATGGTCCTGGCGCTGCTCGCGCTTGCCGCAGCCCCGGCGCGCGCTGCGCCGCCCGGCATCTATCTCGGCGCCGACATGTCCTACGTGAACGAAATGGAGGACTGCGGCGCCGTCTACCGGCTCCACGGCAAGACGGTCGATCCGTTCGTCCTGCTCAAACAGGAAGGCGGCAACCTCGTCCGGGTGCGCATCTGGGTCAATCCGACCTGGACGAAGTACAGCAATTATGCGGACGTGCTGAAGACCATCCGCCGCGCGCATGCGGCGGGGCTGCAGGTGCTGCTCGACTTCCATTATTCCGACACCTGGGCCGACGGCGGGAAGCAGATCGCGCCCGCCGCCTGGGCGAACCTGAGCACGGATGAGCAGGTGAAGGCTCTTCACGACTACACGTTCGACACGCTGCGCAAGCTCGACGCCGAGCACCAGATGCCGGAGATGGTCCAGGTCGGGAACGAGACCAACCCCGAGCTGCTCGGGGGCAAGGTTCCGGGTCAGCCGATCAACTGGGCTCGCAACGCGCGGCTCCTCAACGCCGGCATCGAGGCGGTCCAGGAGGCGGGCCGCACCGGCTCTGTCGCGCCGCGGATCATGCTCCACGTCGCGCAGCCGGAGAATATCCTCCCCTGGTTCGATGCCGCGACAAAGGCCGGCGTGCACGGCTACGACATCATCGGCATCAGCTATTATGCGAAATGGTCGAAGTGGAACCTGGCGCAGCTGAAGGCGACCATCGCCGAGGCGAAGACCCGCTACGGCAAGGACGTGATCGTCGTCGAAACCGCTTACCCGTTCACGCTCGAAAATGCCGACTCAATGGGCAATCTGCTTGGCGAGGACTCGCTGATCGCCGCCTATCCCGCGACGCCTGACGGCCAGCGCCGCTACATGGTCGACGTGACGCAACTGACGCTCGACGCCGGCGGCATAGGCGTGGTCTACTGGGAACCCTATTGGGTCTCGACCGGCTGCAGCACGCCCTGGGGCAAAGGCTCCGGCTGGGAGAATGCGACCTGGTTCGACTACAAGGCGCACGACGCCCTGCCCGTGTTCGAGTGGCTGCATCACAAGTACCGCGTTTTCGCTGCCGGCAAGGGGGAGCGAGGCTAGCTCACCACCAGGTCGCGTAAAGCGCGATCAGGATGAGGATCACGCCGAGCGCGCCGATGTTGAAGCCGGCGCTCGTGCGGTAGCGGACGTCGCTCGTGTCGATGCTGTCGGTGCCGGGCCGCTGCGGCGTTGCGAGCGACACCACGACGGCGAGCACGAGCGACACGAGGAAGACCACGCCCATGCGGTTGATGAACGGCGTCAGATAGTCGTTCACGCCCGCCGGGAGAGCGCTGGCCGGAAGCGTCACCTTCATCAGCCAGGAAAGCAGGACCGAGGTGACGGCGGCGACGATCGCGCCCGCTTCGTTCGCGCGCTTCCAGAACAGGCCGAGGAGGAAGATGACGGTGATGCCGGGGGTGAAGAAGCCGGTGAACTCCTGGATGTACTGGAACGCCTGCTCGGAGCTTCCGACCAGCGGCCGGGCAGCGAGGATCGCGATTACGATCGCGGTGATCGCGGTGATGCGGCCGACGAGCACGAGGTGTTTTTCCTCGCCCACGCTCTCGCCGCGCTCGTTCTCGGCGCGGGTCCGCTCGCCGCGGAACTTGGCGTAAAGGTCGAGCGTGAAGATCGTCGCGATCGAATTGATCTTGGAGGCGGTCGACGCGATGATCGCGGCGATCAGCGCCGCGAACACGAGCCCGAGCAGCCCCGGCGGAAGCAGCCGCATCATCGTCGGATAGGCCTGGTCGGGCTTCGGCAGCCCGGGGGCGAGCACCACGGCGGCGATCCCCGGAAGCACGATGATGAGCGGCATGATCAGCTTCAGATAGGCCGCGAAGATCACGCCCTTTTGCGCCTCGTCGAGGCTCTTCGCGGCGAGCGCGCGCTGGATGATGTACTGGTTGAAGCCCCAGTAGCTGATGTTCGCGATCCACATGCCGCCGATCAGCACCGACAAGCCGGGCAGGTCGATATAGTGCGGGTCGCCCTTGTCGAGGATCATGTGGAAGTGGTCGGGCGCGGTGGACACCAGCTTGTGGAAGCCGCCGAACAAGTCGCCGCCGCCGATCTGCGTTAGCGTCAGGTAGGCGACCACGAGGCCGCCGAGCACCAGCAACGTCACCTGGACGATGTCGGTCAGCGCGACCGCCTTGAGACCGCCGCGCAGCTGGTAGAGGAGGGCGAAGGCGCCGAGGATCACCAGCGCGGCATTCTGGTCGACTCCGGCGACCTTGTTTACCGCGATCGAGCCGAGCCAGATGATAGACGTCAGGTTCACGAACACGTAGAGCGCGAGCCAGAAGATCGCCATCAAGGTCCGAATGAGGCCGCCGTACCGCCTCTCGAGGAACTGCGGCATGGTGTAGATGTGGTTCTTGAGGAAGATCGGCAGGAAGAACTTGCCGACGATCAGCAACGTCGCCGCCGCCATCCATTCGTAGGACGCGATCGCCAGCCCGATCGCATAGCCCGAGCCTGACATTCCGACGATCTGCTCGGCCGAAATGTTCGCCGCGATGAGCGACGAGCCGATCGCCCACCACGGCAGGTTCTTCGACGCGAGGAAGTAGTCGGACGTGTCCTTTTCGTGGCCCGCCCGCTCGCGCGAGACCCACTGGGCGAGGCTGAAGATGCCGATCGCGTAGATAATCACGACCACCAGGTCGATCGTCGAAAGGCTCATCCCCGCATCCCCTGTCGAGCGCTGTGGCGGCGAAACTTAGACGAGCCGGAGCGGCTGTCTACCTGCCATTGTGCGGCCGCAGGCACTATGCCAGCTTGCCTGGAGGGGAGAGCTCCGATGGACCAGGCGACAAGGTTGGAAAAGCCGCGGCAATCGTTCGCCGGCCTGTGGAACATCTCGTTCGGCTTCTTCGGGATCCAGATCGGCTTCGCGCTTCAGAACGCGAACATGAGCCGCATCTTCCAGTCGCTCGGTTCGAGCGTCGACGACCTCCCCGTGCTGTGGATTGCAGCGCCGCTCACCGGCCTGCTCGTCCAGCCGATCATCGGGCATATGTCGGACCGGACGTGGCTCGGCCGCCTGGGACGCCGCCGGCCCTATTTCGTCGCGGGAGCGATCCTCGCCGCGCTGGCGCTGTTCCTGATGCCGCTTTCGTCGGTGCTTCTGATGGCCGCGATCCTGCTGTGGATGCTCGACGCGAGCCTCAACATCTCGATGGAGCCGTTCCGGGCGTTCGTCGGCGACATGCTGCGCAAGGACCAGCATACGGCAGGGTATGCGGTGCAGACGGCCTTCATCGGCGCGGGCGCCGTCGTCGGCTCGATCTTCCCGTGGGTGCTCGACAAGCTCGGTGCCTCCAACGTCGCGGGAGCGGGCGGCATTCCGGACACGGTCCGCTACAGCTTCTGGGCCGGCGGCGCGGCGCTGTTCCTCGCCGTGCTCTGGACCGTCCTCAGCACGCGCGAATATTCGCCTGACGAGATGGCGGGTTTCGGCGAAGCCGCCGAGCACGACGCCCAAGAGCAGACCGTCAGGGCGCTCGCCAACCGCAGCTTCGGCACGAGCATCGTCTGGATGGCCGTCGGCCTTTCGGTGGTTTTCGCCGTCGTCGAATGGCAGCTCGAGAAGGAAGTCTATCTGCTCGGCGCGCTGCTGATCGCTTACGGAGTCGCGACGGCGATCGGGATTGTGCTCGCGCGGCGCGGCTATACCGCCAACATGCTCGCCAACATCGTCGGCGACTTCTCGGGCATGCCGACGATCATGAAGCGGCTCGCGCTGGTCCAGTTCTTCAGCTGGTCGGCGCTGTTCATCATGTGGATCAACACGACCCCGGTGGTCGCCCAGAACTTCTACCATTCGCCCGACCCCGCCAGCACCGGCTACCAGGACGCCGGCAATTGGGTTGGCGTGCTGTTCGCCATCTACAACGGCGTCGCCGCAATCGCCGCGCTGGCGCTCCTTCCCGCACTCGCACGCGCCATCGGCAAGGCCAGGACGCACATGGTCTGCCTGCTTTGCGGGGCAGCGGGTTATGCCAGCTTCTTCGTGATCACCGACCCCAAGATGCTCGTCGTTTCAGAGATCGGGATCGGAATCGCCTGGGCGTCGATCCTCGCCATGCCCTACGCGATCCTCGCGAGCAGCCTGCCGCAGCGGAAGCTCGGCATCTACATGGGGCTGTTCAACATCTTCATCGTCGTTCCCCAGCTGCTGGTCGCGACCGTGATGGGATCGATCATGAAGGCCTTCTTCCCCGACCAGCCGATCTGGACCATGCTCGCCGCCGCGCTGGTGATGGCCGCGGCCGCTCTTGCGATGATGCGTGTCCAGGGCGTGGAGGGAGCCCGCTGAGCGCCTTTGCGCTGCCCCATTCCGCCCCTAGATAGTAGGGCCATGAAGCCGACGGTCGTCATCCACACCAACGACAAGCAGATGCTCGGCGCGCTCGTCTCCGCGCACAGCTTCCGCCGCAACAGCCGCACGCCCGAGGCCTTCGACGTGCGGATCGTCAACGCGAAAGACTTCCCCGAGCTTCAGGAGCGCGGCCGCTCGCTGATCCGCGGCGGTCATGTGCGGCAGTGGGACCCGGACGACCTCCAGTCCTTCACGCCCCTCCGCTACGCCATTCCCGGACTGCTGGGATACAAGGGCCTTGCGGTGGTCACCGACCCCGACGTCTTCGCCGTCGGCGACGTCGCCGAGCTCTTCAGGCGTGATCTCCACGGCAAGGCGATCTGGTGCACTCCGCGGCCCGGCTACCACAAGATCACCGACCCGCTCGCGACCTCGGTCATGCTTCTCGATTGTGCGAAGCTCAAGCATTGGCGCTTCGCCGAGCAGCTGCAGAAGCTCTGGCGTCACGAGATCGATTATCTCGACTGGATCAACCTCCGCCTCGAGGACCTCGACACCATCGGGCTGCTCGAGCCCGAGTGGAACGACTTCGACCATCTGACGCCGGAGACCAAGCTGCTCCACAACACCAAGCGGCGGACCCAGCCGTGGAAGACCGGCCTCCCGATCGACTTCACGTTCAAGGAGCGGGGGCTGCTCAACTTCGCGCTTCCCATCGTGCGAAAGCTCGCGCCCAATTACACGCGCCACCCGGACCAGCGGCAAGAAGCATTTTTCTACGCCATGCTCGCCGATGCCATCGACTCGGGCGCGGTCAGCCGCGAGCAGGTGCGCAAGGAAGTCGAGCTCGGCCATGTCCGGCCCGATTCCGAAGCGCTCATCGAGCGCTATCGGGGCCAGCTGTGGCCGGTTGGGCAGGCAGCTTCAGAAGCCGCCTGACCCGCTCGGCGATCAGGGCCGTATAATCGGGCGGATGCCGCGCGAGCGGCTCGTCGACCGTTCCGCCAAACCCATGTTCATCAAGCGCCCGCCAGAAGAAACGCAGGTCGCGCGGGAAGATGCGCTTGTCGGGCCGGATGCGATCGTTGAGCGCCATCGCGGTCCGCCCGAGCTTCGACTTGGCAATCGGCAGGA
Organism: Bacillota bacterium; assembly: GCA_050261135.1. Classification (GTDB taxonomy): domain Bacteria; phylum Pseudomonadota; class Alphaproteobacteria; order Sphingomonadales; family Sphingomonadaceae; genus Sphingomicrobium. Next base: position 429,444 of record JBLNCZ010000027.1, on the reverse strand, counting down.
TGCCGACCGGCTTGCCCGTATTCACCGCGTCGGCGACCATGGCGACGCTGTCCGCAGTGACGTAGATCTCGTCCGCGGCCTCGATCAGCGCCGCGTAGGACGGCGGGCCCTCGTTCGGGGCAAAGAGGACCGGCACCTTCGAATCCTCGAGCAGGTCGCGGACGGCGGCAAGCAGTTCCGCCGGGCTCCGCGGGCTTCCGACGGCGAGGATCGAGCCGCCACCCCAGGCGGTGCGGCGGACCAGCCGGCCGACAAGCCTGACGATCCGCTTCACCGGCAGCTCCCAGTAGAGCGTCGGCCCGCCAAGAAGCACCAGGCGCCGCGGCCGCTCGAATTTCTCGAGCATGTCGAGGTCCGCCTGAGCGATGTCGCGCGCGCCGTGCGGGCTCAGCGCGAACGGGATCCGGATGACGTTGGGCGCATCGGGCACCGGATATTCCGGCGTCGGGACCACCAGGTCGAAATATTTCGGCGAAATCCGCGGATAGCCGAGGTGTACCGCACGCATCTTCCCGCGCGAGCGTTTCCGCAGCGCGCGGACGACGGCGACGCTGCGGTGTCCGGTCGAAATGGTGAGGTCGGGCGGCTCGCCTTCGAGCTGGGCCCGGGCGTCCGCAGACACGCTTTTCAGCGTCGCGCCGAGCAGCTTCGGCTGGAGCCGCCGCAGCTGGTTGTAGCGCAGCCATTTCTCCTCGAACGGCAGGCCGAGCGCTTCGGCCAGGGCGAGCACCTGGTTATTGTCCCCCCGGTGCGGCCCGAGGAGCGCCCAGACGCGGATGGCTTTGCCCGTCTTGTCGTTCATGCCCACGATGGCCATTAAGCGGCGAGGCCAGGAAAGACCATGTGCGGAATTGCGGGTTGGTACAGGCGCGGCGGCAAGCCGGTGCCACAAGGCGCGCTCGCCGCCGCCTGCGACCGGCTGCGGCACCGCGGCCCCGACGATGCCGGCTATTTCACCGACGGCGACTTCGGCTTCGGCATGCGCCGCCTCAGCATCATCGACGTCGAGGGCGGCCACCAGCCGATCTTCAGCCCGGACGGCCGCCACGCGATCGTCTTCAATGGCGAGATATTCAACCATCCCGAGCTGAGGCGGGAGCTGGAGGGCGGCTACGCCTTCCAGACCGACCATAGCGATACCGAGACCATCCTCGCGGCTTACCTGCGCTGGGGCGAGGACGCGTGGGCGCGGCTCGAGGGCATGTATGCGGTCGCGATCTGGGACAAGCTCGAGAAGAGTCTCGTGCTCGCTCGCGACCCGATCGGCATCAAGCCCTTGTTTGTCGCCGAGCAGAAGGGCGGCATCGCGTTCGCATCGGAAATCAACGCGTTGCGCGCGCTTCCGGAGCACCGGTTCGAGCTCGACGGCGACGGCGTCGACGATTTCTTCTGCTTCGGCCACACGCTTCCGCCGCGGACGATCTTCAGCCAAGTGCGGCCGCTCGAGCCCGGGCACCGGCTGCGCATCGGTCCGAAAGGCGAGGCGAAGGTCAGCCGCTTCTGGCAGCCCCGAATCCAGGTCCGCACGGGCCTGTCCGAGGCGGACTGGATCGAGGAAACGCGCTCGCGAGTCCTCGAGAGCGTCGGCAAGCACATGCTTTCCGACGTGCCGGTCGGCGCGTTCCTGTCAGGCGGCGTGGATTCCTCCGCAGTCGCCGCGGCCATGGCGCGGTCCTCTTCCGCGCCGTTCAAGGCCTTCACCGTCGGCTTTCCCGGTTCGCCGCGCGACGAAACGGCGGCCGCCGCTCGGATCGCGCAGCATCTCGGCATCGAGCATGTCGTGCTGCCGATGCAGCCGCAGACGGCGGCGGAGGTCCTGCCGGCAGTCCAGGCGGCGTTCGACGAGCCGAGCGCCGCGACGTCCGCGGTCCCCCTCTGGTATCTTTCGCGAACCGCCACGGAGCATGTGAAGGTGGTGCTGTGCGGGGAGGGCGGCGACGAGGTCTTCCTCGGCTACAATCGCCAGCGCTGGGCGCAGCGAATGGCTCGCTGGAAGCCGTTGATCGAAGCGGTCGGCGCCGGCGGCCTCGTCGGCGCACTGCCGGAGCTGCCGTGGCGGAAATGGAATTACGGCCGCCAGCTCGCGCGGCAGTTCGTTGAAGGCGCCCGCCTCGGCGACGGCTACGAACGTTTCTTCGCCGCTGTGTTCATCACCACGCCCGAAGTTCGCGGCCGCATCTACAACGTCGACTTCTTCCGGCGGCACGAAGCCCGTGACAGCGTCGATCAGCGCGCCCGCGACCACTTCCCGCCCGACCGGCGGATGCCGCTTACGGAGCTGGAGCAATTCATGCTCGGCGATCTCACCGTCCACCTGCCCGCTTCCTTGTGCCAGCGGCTCGACCGGTCGAGCATGGCCCATTCGCTCGAGGCGCGCGTTCCCTTCCTCTCGCACAAGCTGGTCGAATGGGCGCTGACCATACCCGCCGAGCTCAAGCTTCGCGGGAGCACCGGCAAATATGTGCTTCGCAAGGCGGTCGAGCCGTGGCTGCCCGAGGGCGCGCTTTCGCAGCGCAAGATCGGATTCCAATTGCCCTTCGCCGACTGGTTCATGGGGGGCTTCAGCGACTTCGCGCGCGAGGCATGGCGCTCGTCGGGCGTGGCCGAGCTCGGCTTCCTCGACGCAGCGGGCATCGAGCAATTGTTCGACGAGCATCGCAGGGGCGCCGCCGACCACGGCCGCATCCTCTACGCGATCGCCATGTTCAGCTGCTGGTGGGAGCAGCAGCGCGCAAGCTCGGCGCCGGTACGGCCGACCAGGCGCGCGGCCGGCGCGTCCTCCTGATGCCGCAGGTGTCGGTCGTCCTGCCGGTGCACAATCGCGCAGACGTGCTCCCGCGCGCAATCGAGAGCGTGCTCGGCCAGGAGCTGAGCGACTTCGAGCTGATCGTCGTCGATGACGGTTCAACCGATGACAGCGCAAGAATCGCAGAATCCTTCGGCGACGAGCGCGTGCGTGTCGTTCGGCTCGGACAGAATCGCGGCGGCAATGTCGCGCGCAATGCTGGGATCCGCGCGGCGCAGTCGCCGCTGATCGCCTTCCTCGACAGCGACGATCGTTTCCTCCCCAACAAGCTCGCGCGCGTGGTCGAAGAGTTTGGCCGCCGCCCGGAGCTCGACCTGCTGGTCGACAGCTTCATCAAGGTGCAGCCGCCCGGCTCGCGCAAGCCGGAGGTCGTGCGCCGCAATCCGGTGATCAACGATCGGGAGCAGTTCCGCCGCGCGCTGTTCACGCGGCAGCTGTGGAAGGCGACTCCGGCCATCACCGTGCGTCGTGAAGCGGCGCTCAAGGCGCCGTTCGACGAGACGCTTCGTCGGCTCCAGGACTTCGACTTCCTGATCCGCGTGTCGGAGTTCGCCAACTGCGCTTCGACTAGCGAGGTGCTGTGGGTCAAATATTGGGACGCGGGCGCGATTTCCGCCCAGGACAATATGATCCCGGCCAACGTCGACCTGGTCCGGCGCCACCCCGAATATCTGCGCACCGCCGCTTATCGGCCAGGCCTCGCCTATGCGCTCCGGCTTTCGGCATGGCGGCGGATCAGGCGCGGCGATCTTGGCGGCGTCGCAAAAGATTTGCGCAACCTCGCCGAAGCGTTCGGCACCCGTGAGGCGGCACGGCTGAGCTGGGAAGCGCTCTGGCCGCGCCCCGGGCTAGGAAGCTGAATAGCCGAAGCGGGGGTCGAGATTGTCGCGAACATAGGCGTCGATCCGCGCCGCAGCCTCGGGACTGAGCTCGGCGCGGTATCCGCCGCTGGTGCCGCTGCGGACCTTCCCCGATCGATCGTCGCTTTTGCGCGCGGGTCGCAGCCGCGACGACGTGAAATAGCCCTCGCGCTCCAGCCGCTTGAGATTGTCAAGGCTTCCGAACTCAACCGCGTCCGCGATGTCACTCGCGTTGGCCTTCAGGCCAACCGCTCGAGCGAGCGTCTTCAGCGACTTGCGCGGATCGTCGAGAAAGTCCCCGTATCGAACGATCGTCAGCCCGGGCAGCGCGGCAAACTGGTTGAGGAATGTGACGATCGCGGGGATGCCGCCCTCGTCAGCCCAGACGAAGCTTTCGAGCGGCTGGGCGGCGAGGCGTCGACGCGCCCTGTCGCGACTCCGGTGCTTCAGATGGTGGTACCGCGACACCGCCACGTCGCCCGGATGGCGCGCGATGAGCACGACCTTCTTGCCTGCATAGTCGCTCGCATCGATCCGGATTTCACCGGGCCGCCGCATGGCATCGCCGGCATGGGTGAACAGCAGCCGCGGGACCTCGGCGGGCGCAGATCGAAGGCGCGGAAATTCCAACAGGGACCGCTCGTCGATTCCGAACCGCCGCTGATACAGCCGCGCGACCATTGCGCGGACGAAGGTGCGCCCGGACTTGGGGAAGGATACGACCACCGCGTCCGCCTCGCCCAGCCACGCGCGATCGCGAAGGTCGCGCTTGAGCCGAAGCGCTGTCGAGCCGGGCACGAGCCGAAGCGCCTGCGCCGCAGCTCGCATCGCGAAGTCGGTCAGAGAAGGGCGGCCGTCGCGCACCCGGGGCGACTAGCGGAAAAAATGGTGGACGCACTAGGGCTCGAACCTAGGACCCGCTGATTAAGAGATTAACCAGATAGGTTTCAAGAAATCCCAGACGGTCTTGATATCAATGGCTTAGGTGCCATGATGTCCCACTCAATGTCGGGATATTTCCGGCAGTTTCTACCTTAGGTAGCGGGCGAAGCACAAAAAAATGAGGGGAATTCAGATGGTCCCAGTAGGGAGCAGCCCAGTGATTCTGAAAGCTAAGGGACGGCAGCCATGGGCCCCCTAAGCGATTCCAAGATTCTTGCTTTGAAGCCCCCTAAATCAGGCCAGGCCGAGTACCTGGACGCGGCAGTTCCGGGACTTCGGGTGAGGGTAGGCGTCAGCGGCACAAAGACTTTTGTCCTGCGCAAGAGGATAGCCGGCAAGAACCGCAATCTTACGCTTGGACGATTTGGTGAACGGTTCAAGATCGCGGAGGCCCGCAAGAAGGCGCGCCAGATACTTTCCGATGTTGAACTGAAGGCCGATCCCGCTGCGGCGCTCCCGAAACCTCAGCGGCGCGTCGTGCACGAGCATACCGTTAACGCGCTCTGGCCCAACTACCGTCGGGCGAAAATGCACCTGCGCACGCTCCCTGAGATCGAGCGAATCTTCAAGCGACACATCCTGCCCGAATTCGGCGACCGCGCAGCGGACGGGATTACCCGCAGTGAGATCACGCGGTTCATCGACAAGATCGGCAAGCGCACGCCCGTCATGGCGCGCAACATCCTGTCCCAATTCTCCGCATTCTACAGCTGGGCGCTCCCGCGGCTGGACCGGCTGCCGGGCAACCCGTGCCGGGACGCTGGGCGGCCGCCAAAGCCCAAGCCACGCGAGCGCGTCCTCTCGGACGCGGAGGTTGCCGCTTTGTGGCATGTTCTCGAACGCGAAGGGCACCCGTTCGGCCCGGCGATCAAGATCCTGCTGCTGACAGGCCAGCGCAGGAACGAGGTGTTCGAAGCTGAGCGTTCGGAATTCGACCTGGACAAGCAGGTCTGGACCATTCCTGCGGCCCGGGCAAAGAACGGCGTTGCGCACCTGGTACCGCTGTCCTCACCGGTGCTCGCTCTGGTCGAGGATCTGTTGGCCCACGACCGAGGCGAAAAGCTGATTCCCGCTCGAGGCAATTGGGAGGCGGGCCCAAGTGGTTTCAGCAAAGCCATGGCTCGCATCCGGGCAGCCCTCGAGGGGGAAATCGGCACGAAGGTGCCTCACTGGACGCTCCACGACCTTCGTCGAACGGTCGCGACGGGCCTGCAGCGCCTGGGCGTTCGGCTCGAGGTGACGGAAGCTGTCCTGAATCACCTGTCCGGATCGCGGTCCGGGATCGTCGGCGTCTATCAGCGTCACAACTATTTCGAGGAGAAGAAGGCGGCGCTCGCAGCTTGGTCGAAGGAGGTGAAGCGCCTCAGCAAACTCCACAAGGCCAAAGCTGCGGGAAAGGCTCCGCGCAGGACCGTCTGAAAGCCGCCAGCCGCTGGATGGAGCGGGCACCTTCGAGACAATCTGCTTTCGTGTCTCGCTCTCCGCCTGCGATCAGGCGGCGCAGCCGAACTTATCGAATCAGAACATGCGGAGCCGGCGTCTTCGATCCGGGAGGCCCCGACCACTCGATGTTCGTCCCGTCACTGTAGACCTGAATCGCCGTCCAGCTGAGGTCGGTCGCGCTGGGCGGGTTGACCGCCAGCAGGCCGAATTCGGTGAACTGGTGGGGCGGCAGGCGGCCGCTCCAGCGGACGCCGACGACGGTTCCCGATCCGTCGCGGACCGGCTCGGTCTGCCAGCCTGGTTTCTGCTCGAATGAGCTCACTCGAACCCCTGCCGGGAAGCGGATCTCGACCGCCACGGTGTCGGCCTGCTTCTCGTTCGGCACCCGCACGTCATATTTCTCGTGGATTCCGGCCTCGCTTTGCTTGGGCCACACGGTGACGTGCGCGGGTGCAGGCGTCGAAGCGCAGAACAATGCCGCGTAGGCGGAAAGTGCAACTCGCATCGGCTTCATCCTAGAGGCTCCAGTGCAGCTCGGCCGTGAAGGTCCGGCCGGGGAAGGGGTGGAAGAGGAAATAGCGCTTGTCGGTGAGGTTCTCGACGCCCGCCGCAACGCTCCAGTGCGGCGACAGCTTGTAGAGAAGGCGTCCATCGACGACGAAATAGCCCTCGAACCCCTGATAGGTGTGGCCGATGACATCGCTGTTGTCGATCGTGCCGAACATCCGGCTCGCGTAGCGGGCGGCGGCGCTGACCGAGAGGCGGTCATCGGGGCGCCAGGTCGCGACCAACGTCGCCTTGCGCTTCGGAACCTGGGGAATGAGCTTGCCCTCGGCTCGGGGAAAGGCCGGGTCGGAGACGGTCTTCGGGTCGGCCCAGGTGAAGCTCCCCGACAGGTCGAAGCGCGGAAGCAGGTTGCACCGCTCCGCCACAAGCTCGACTCCGTTGGTGCGCGTGCGGCCGATGTTCTGGACGAAGTTGAACAAGGTCGTCGATCCCGGCGCCAGCGGCGCCGATTGCGACACGAGCGCGTCGTCGACAATCTCGTGGAACAGCGACAGGCGGATCCGGCCGCCAACGATGCTCCGCTCGGCCGCGAGCTCCGCGGAGGTGGCTTTCTCCGGCCTCAGGGTCGGATTGGGCACCGTGATCGTCGGACCCGTCGAGATCGCCTGGTAGAGCTCGCTGACGGTGGGGAAACGCACCGCCCGGGCCGTGGACAGCGTGACCGTCCACTTTCGTGACGGCTCCCAGCGGAGCGACGCCTTTGGCGAGAGCGCCTGGCTGGCGAGCGGCGGCTGCTGCACGTCGAGCGGCGGCGTCGCGGAGAAATTCTCGCCGCCATAGGCTTTCCACCACTCATATCGGGCGCCGAGCGTCAGCGTCCAGGCCGGTGCGACGCTCCATTCGTCCTCCGCCCATAGCGCCAGAGTGCGGGTGTGGCCGCGCGCCTCCTGCCGGAGGGCGCCGGGCGAGCCGCGCAGCCAGTCGTCGGTTGCGAAGCGGCGGTTTTCGAGTGTGAATCCGTCATAATGGGCACCGCCGTGAAGCATGTGCCCGGGAACAGACTTGGTGAAGGCATGGAAATCCAGCGTTCGCCATCCCGTGCCGTTCATCCGCACGATCGACCCTGGTCCGCCGGTGGAAGCATCCGGCAGCGCGGTCGAAGGGATGCGCTGCTCGTCCTTTCCATAATCGTAGAGCGATCCAATCACGGACCAGAAGAAGGAGCCGCCGTCATGCACCAGCGAGGCGGCGTGCATCCAGTGCCGCTCATCGAGCCCGTAGACCTGGTTCGAAAAGGCGCTGGCGGGGACGGTGATCGAATGTCCGTCCAGGTTCAGCGTCCCGGAGAAGACGTCCATCCCCGCCGAATCGGTTAGATAAGTGTTGGCATGGGCAGCAGTGCGATTGAGGAACAGGCCGGTCCGCCACGTCAGCCGCAGCGACGGCGCAATGTCGAGGCCGAGCTTGGCCTCGAGATTATTCTGGCGCTGGTGCTCGAGCCCGCCGGCGCCGAGGATGTAGATCGGTTGTCCGCTGCGGTTCAGCCCGGGGAACGCGCCCGCGACGGGCGTTCCGATGTCCGATGCGCTGCCGGGTTGCGGAACCGTCACGTAGGACAGCGGCTCGCCGCGGCTGTCGAGATGATTGGCCGACAGGAACCAGGAGAAGGGCCCGAAGCGGTCGCCGAGTGCGCCGGCGAGCCGGTAGGTCGGATATGCGCCGCTCGTGCCGTACTGGTCGAAGGCCTGGAGCCCGGTCGCCGCGGTGGCCGTGGCCTCGAGCTTCTCGGGCAGCCGCGTGACGATGTTCACCACGGCGCCGACCGAGTTGCCCGGGTAGGCGGCCGAGAAGGGGCCGTAGAGCACGTCGACCCGCTCGATCTCCTCGGGCGAGACCATGCCCCAACGTGGCGAAGCGAAGCTGTTGTTGTTCCCGATCAGCGCCGAAAGCAGCACTCCGTCGACATAGATCAGGCTTCGGGCGCTCGCCCCGACGCCCGAGGTCCGGGTGGCAAGCGGCGCCTGGGTGTCGCCGATGTGGCGCTTGCGGACGAACAGGCTGGGCAAATAGCGAAGCGCGTCCTCGGTGTTGTGGACCGTCGTGGTTTCTCGGAGGCGCGCTGAATCGACGCTCTCCTTGCTGTTCGGAGTCTTCTCGGCGGATTGGCGGGTGCCGACCACGACAATGGCCGGCGCCGGCGCAAGCTGCGGCGCATCAAGTAAGGGCATGTTGGTTTCACCTGAATCGGGTTCGGTCGAGCGAGTGATCAGGCGAGCTGGGGCGGTCCTGTCGAAGGCGGCGGAAGGGCAGGCGGGCCGCGCGTCGAGGTCGCAGGCAGGACTGAAGCCCCGACAGGCGAGGAAGCCGCCGGCGGAACAGCGACCGGCGGCGGAGCAGCAGGAAGCGTCGCCCCCGCGAGCAGGGGTGAGAAGCAGTCGCCGCTTGCATTGGAATGGCCGTGATGTCCCGGCCCGTGTGTCATCGGCATTGTCGCGCCGGCATCGGCGGCGGGGCAGGGCATGATCGCAAGATTGTGGGCGCCTGGAGTAGGCATCCAGCCCGCCGGCACCCAGGCCCGGAGGGCAAGCGCGCACGCGAAGAGCGCGATCGTCAGCAGACGTGCCGGGCGGAGCATTGCGGCGCTCTAGACTAGCGCACCTTCCCTTGCCAGCCACAGAGGTCGAGGATACGCCTCGAACCGGCTTTGAGTGCGCCGACCGCTGGATCGGTCATCGGTTCAGAGCAGTCCCTCCCGGCGCAGCATCGCGAGGGGCTCGTAGGACGCGAGGCCGTGCAGAAGGGCGCTGTAGCATTCCGCCAGATGCTGGTGGGCCTGGCGCGCGGTCGCACTGGCCGCGGCCTTCGCCGCCGCCCGCTCCTGTCGCTCGCGACGCCGCAGATATTCGCTTTCTTTGTAAGTCATCGAATGCCCTCCACGGCGCTGCGATAGCGGCCTGAGGTTGCACGCGAATGGCTGGCGGATGGCAAAGCGGTGACAGGAGGAAGAGCGCGCCGTTCAGGCGCCGGCGTCGAGCGAATAGCCTTCGGAGCGGACGGTGCGGATGATCTCGGGCCCGGGGCCGAGCGCGACGCGCAACCGCCTGATCAGGACGTCGACGGTGCGCAACTCGACCTCCTCATTGTGCGGCCAGACGATGTCGAGGAGCTGCTGGCGGGAAAAGACCCGTTCGGGGGATCGGAGGAAATGCTGAAGGAGCCGGTATTCGGTCGGCCCCAGGGAGACGGGGCGCCCGTCGCGGCGGACGCGATGGGCGGCGACGTCGAGCTCGACACCGCCGTAGCTCAGCTTCTCGGCGACGAGATTGGGCGCGGACCGCCGCAGCAATGCGCTCGCGCGCGCGACGAGCTCCTTGGGGCTGAACGGCTTGGACACGAAGTCGTCCGCTCCGGTCTCGAGGCCGCGGACGCGATCATCCTCTTCGCCGCGGGCGGTCAGCATGATGATCGGCAGCCTTTCGGTCGAGCGGCTGCGCCTCAGCCGGCGGCAGACCTCGATCCCGCTCAATCCTTCGATCATCCAGTCGAGGATGACGAGGTCGGGCTCGATCTCCTCGATCAGGATCAGGGCCTCGTCGCCGCTCGGCGTGGTGGTCACCGTGAACCCGGCTGTCGAGAAATGATGCTTGAGCAGCTCGGCGATGGGCCTGTCGTCCTCGACGACGAGCAGTCGCTTGGTCAGCCTGGACCTCATTTCGGCGACTTGCCCGGGCGGTCCGCCATGTGCTGGCCGGTTGCCGCATAATAGACCATCTCGGCGATGTTGGTCGCATGGTCGCCGACCCGCTCGAGGTTCTTGGCCACGAACAGCAGGTGCGTTGCGTGGCCGATGCTCTGCGGGTTCTCCATCATGTGCGTGAGCAGCGCGCGGAAGATCGAATCGTAGAAGTCGTCCACGGCGTCGTCGCGTTCGCAGACCCGGTAGGCCGCTTCGGAATCGCGCTCGACGAACGCGTCGAGCACGTCGTGCACCATCCCGGTCGCGATCCGCGCCATTTCGGGAAGCAACGACAAGGGCTCGATCTTGCCCGCGTCCTCGAGCAGCGGGACGCGCTTGGCGATATTCTTGGCATAATCGCCGATGCGCTCGACCACGCCCGAGATCTTGAGCGCCGCGACGACGTCGCGAAGGTCCTCGGCCATCGGCGCCCGCAAGGCGATGAGCTGGACCGCCCGCCGCTCGGTTTCGACTTCCAGGACATCGAGCTTCTTGTCCCCCTCGATGACCCTGGTCGCGCCTTCGAGGTCGCGCTGGACGAGGCAGCGCATCGCCTCGCCGATCGAATGTTCGGCGAGCCCGCCCATCTGGCTGATGAGCGCGCGCAAGCGATCGAGGTCCTCGTCGAATGCCTTGAGCGTATGTTCGCGGCTTTGCTGCATGATTGCTCCGATCAGCCGTAGCGGCCGGTGATATAGTCCCTGGTCCGCTGCTCGCGCGGGTTAGTGAAGATGTCGCTCGTCTTCCCGAACTCGATCAGCTCGCCCAGGTGGAAGAACGCCGTCCGGCGCGAGACGCGCGCCGCCTGCTGCATGTTGTGGGTCACGATCATGATCGTGAACTGGCTGCTGAGCTCGTGGATCAGCTCCTCGATCCTCGCCGTCGAAACCGGGTCGAGCGCCGAGGTCGCTTCGTCGAGCAGGAGGATCTCCGGCCTGACGGCGATCGCCCGGGCAATGCACAGGCGCTGCTGCTGGCCGCCCGACAGGGACAGCGCACTCTGGTTGAGCTTGTCCTTGACCTCGTCCCACAGCGCGGCCTGGCGAAGCGCATCCTCGACCCGGTCGCTGAGCTCGGACTTGGACAGCCGCTCGTAATAAGAGAGCGCGAAGGCGACGTTGCTTCGGATCGACGAGGGGAAAGGCGTCGGCTTCTGGAACACCATGCCGACGAGGCGGCGGAGGTCGGCGAGCGGATATTTGCGGTCGAGGACGTTGCGGCCGTCGATCAGGATCTCGCCGGTCGCATGCTGGTCCGGATAGAGCTCGAAGATGCGGTTGACGGTGCGCAGCAGGGTCGACTTGCCGCAGCCCGACGGCCCGATGATCGCGGTCACCGCCTTCGCCGGGACGGTCATGTTGACGTGCTTCAGCGCCGGCGTGCTGCCGTAGCGGAAGCTGAGGTCGCGCATGACGATGGCGCCGGGCGCGCCGACGGCCTCGGGCGTCTCGGGCGTGTCCTTCGTCTCGATGCGGATGGCGGTGGCGCTGTCGTTCATTGGGGGGTGCCTTTGCCCGCGAGAAGCCGGACGAGGATGTTGAGGATGAGCACGAAGGCGGTGAGCACGAAGGCGCCGGCCCAGGCGAGCGTATGCCACTCGTCATAGGGGCTCATCGCATATTGGAAGATCACCACCGGGACGTTCGCCAGCGGCGCATTGAGGCTCGAGCTCCAGAACTGGTTGTTGAGGGCGGTGAACAGCAGCGGCGCAGTCTCGCCGGCGATGCGCGCAACCCCGAGCAGGATTCCGGTGAGAATGGCGCTCAGCCCGGCCTTGTAGATGATCTGCCAGGTGACCCGCCAGCGCGGCAGTCCGAGCGCGAAGCCCGCCTCGCGCATCTGGTCGGGCACCAGCCGAAGCGATTCCTCGGTGGTGCGCACGACGATCGGGAGCAGGATGATGCCGAGCGCAACCGCGCCGGCATAGCCCGAGAAATGGCCCTGGGTGACGACCACCAGCTCGTAGACGAATAGTCCGATCACGATCGACGGCGCGCTCAGCAGGATGTCGTTGACGAAGCTGACGACCGCGGCAGTTCGCGTGTGCCGCCCGTGCTCGGCGAGATAGGTGCCCGCGGCGACGCCGATCGGCGTCCCGACGACCAGTCCGAGCAGGATCATCACCGCGCTTCCATAAAAGGCGTTGAGCAGCCCGCCGTTCGATCCCGGCGGCGGGGTCATTTCGGTGAACAGCCGCGGCGTCAGTGCCGCGGCGCCCTGGCGAAGCGTCGTCCACAGGATCCAGAAGAGCCACAGCAGGCCGAACGTTGTCGCGGCGGTCGCGAACAGGAAGGCAATGACGTCTGCGGTCCGGCGGCGGATGGGGACGGCCATCTCAGTGAGTCCTTCCGAACTGTCGGTTCATCCGGAGCAGCAGCAGTTTGGCGATGGTCAGCACGATCAGCGTGACGACGAACAGGAGGAAGGCGAGGGCGATCAGCGACGAACGGTAAAGGTCGGTGTCGGCCTCGGTGAACTCGTTCGCGATCGCCGCGGCGATCGAGTTGCTCGGCATCAGCAGCGAGGCCGAAAGGTCATGCGCGTTGCCGAGCACGAAGGTCACGGCCATCGTCTCGCCGAGCGCCCGGCCGAGCCCGAGGAAGACGGCGCCGATGATCGCCGAGCGCGTGTAGGGGAGGGTCACCCGGCTGAGGATCTCCCACCGGGTCGAGCCCAGCGCCACAGCCGATTCCCGAAGAGCGGTGGGAACGGCATTGAACACGTCGCGCGAGACGGCGGCGATGAACGGAATGACCATGATCCCGAGGACAATTCCCGCGGTCAGCATGCCGATTCCGATGGGCGGCCCGCTGAACAAGGGGCCGATCAGCGCCTTGTTGCCGAGATGGTCGTTGAGCCACGGCTCGACATGGGCGGCCATGAACGGCGCGAACACGAACAATCCCCACATGCCGTAGATGATGCTCGGGATTGCAGCGAGGAGCTCGATCGCGATTGCGATCGGCCCGCGGGACCACCGCGGCGCAATGTCGGTCAGGAACAGCGCGATGCCGATGCTGACCGGGACGGCGATGATGAGAGCGATCGCCGACGTCACGATCGTTCCGTAAATCGGCACGAGCGCCCCGAAGTGCCCGGCGACGGCGTCCCAGTCGCTGCTGCTGATGAAGCGCCAGCCGAAGGTCTTGAAGGCAAGGCGGCCGCCCCAGGCCATCGACAGCGCAATGGCGCCGAGCAGGATCAGGACGAACCAGGCGGCCGACGCGGTAATCAGATGGAAGGCGCGGTCGGCGGCCGCTCCGCTCCTGCCCGGAGGCTTCGCCGTTGCGGACCTGTGGGCGAGCGTTGCGTTCATTGAATCCCGGCGGCGACGTAGCGTTCGATCTGCTGGACCAGCGCGGACGGGAGCGGGACATAGTCGAGCTTGTTGGCCTGGCCCTGGCCATGCTCGAGCGCATATTTGAAGAAGGCGACCGCTGCGTCGGACCGGCCCTTGTCGCCCGGCTTGCTCGGCATCAGGATGAAGGTCGTGGCGGTGATTGGATAGGCGTTCGCACCCGGCGCGTCGGTCATCACCAGGTTGAAGTCCTTCGCATTCTTCCAGTCCGCGCTTTCCGCCGCTGCGGAGAAGCTCTCAGCGCTTGGGCTGACGAAGGCGCCCGCCGCATTCTGGAGCTGCGCGTAGGTCATCCTGTTCTGGACCACATAGGCATATTCGACATAGCCGATCGAGTTGGGGATCTGCTTGACGTAGCCGGCGACCCCCTCATTGCCCTTGCCCCCGACTCCGACCGGCCAGCTGACGGACTTGCCTTCGCCGGGACCGCTTTTCCATGCCGGGCTGACCTGGCTCAGATAATGGGTGAAGTTGAAGCTCGTGCCCGAGCCGTCGGAGCGGTGGACCACCGTGATCGTGGCGGCGGGCAGCTTCAGCCCGGGGTTGAGCCTGGTCAGGACCGGATCGTTCCAGCTCTTGACCTTGCCGGCATAGATGTCGGCGAGGACCGGACCGGTGAGCTTGAGCTGGCCCGCGGAGAGGCCGGGGATGTTCACGACCGCGACGATTCCGCCGATGACGATCGGGAATTGGACCAGCTTGGCTTGAGCGAGCTCGTCGGAGGCGAGCGGCTGGTCGGTGGCGCCGAAGTCGACGGTGCCCGCCTTGACCTGCGCAACGCCGGCGCCCGAGCCGATCGACTGGTAGTTGATCGCGGTGCCGGACTGCTTCCGGTAGTCGGCGGCCCAGGCGGAAAGCACCGGATAAACGAAGGTCGATCCGGCTCCGGTGACCTGCACGCCCGACGAGGCGGCGCCGTTGCCGGCCTGGTTGCCGGCGTTGCTGCCGCAAGCGGCGAGCGCGATCGCGAGCGGAAGCGCAATGATGAGCTGTTTCATGATCGGTCCTGTGGAGTCGTTGAGTCCCGCCGGCTTTAGAGGCCCGTTATGACGCCTGTGTGACAGTCAGTTTACAGGCGTGCGACACAAGCGGCTCATCTCGCTGTCGGAAGCCGGACGGTAACGGTGGTTCCGACCCCTGGCTCGCTGATGATCTCGAGCGAGCCGCGGTGGCGCTCCACGATGTGCTTGACGATTGCGAGTCCGAGGCCCGTCCCGCCCGACTCGCGGCTCCGAGCCGCGTCGACGCGGTAGAATCGTTCGGTCAGCCGCGGCAGATGCTCCCTGGCGATGCCGGGGCCCTGGTCGGCAACCGCAACCTGCACGAAGCCCCCCGCTTGCGTCACCGAGACCGCGATCGCGCAGTCGCCCGTCGCGCAGCCGTAGCGAACGGCATTGGCGAGGAGATTGTCGAACACCTGGACCAGCTGATCGAAGTCGCCGACGATCTCGGGAAGCTTTTCGACGAAGTGCGTCGTGACGCGGCACTCGCGTCCGTCGGCAGCGAACCGCGTGTTGGCGACGGCTGCATCGATGACCTCGCCGATGTTGATTGCGTCAGTCGGCTTGACGAAGCGGTGAGCCTCGATTCGAGAGAGGCTCATCAGATCCTCGACGATTCGAAGCATTCGGTGCGCTTCGTCGCCGATGGTGCGGGAGAAGCTCGAGCGAAGCTCGTCCGGGAGGTCGTCCCCCTCGGCAAGCGTCTCCGAATAGCCGATGATCGTCGCCAGCGGTGTGCGCAATTCGTGACTTGCGTTGGCGACGAAGTCGACGCGGATCTTCTCGGCCGAGACCGCCGCCGAGCGGTCGACCATGCGGACGATGACGGATTCGCCGATGGTCTTGATGAGCAGGCGCCACGCCCGTCCGAGCTCGCCGATGCCGGTGACGTCGATGTCTCCGGAACGATGGCCGAGGATGAGGTCGAGCGCTTGGGGATGGCGGATTGCCAGCCGCACGTCGCGGCCCTCGATCTGCTCGCCGAGCAGCTTGCGCGCACGCCCATTGGCCATCGCGATGCGCCGGCCGGTGACGATGATCGTCGGCTCGTCGAGCGAATCGATGACCAGCCGCACGTCGATCGCCTTGTCGAGCATGCGCGGGCTTGTAGCCAATCGCCTTCCCCGAGGCACGTTCGCAAGAAATCTGGCCCCCTCACCTAGGAGGCGAGGGGGCCGCCTTTCGGGCCGAGGGGAGAGGAGGCCGAAAGGCAATCAGAAGGCGAGCTGACCGAACAGGCCGATCTCATCGTAGGTCCCGCGGTCGAGCCCGCCGATGCTGCCGTTGGAGGTGTTGATGAAGCCGTTGCTTGCCCGCTCGCGCTTGTAGACCAGCGCGAGATCGAGCGGGGGGATCGGCTTGTAGTTGAGGCCCGCGTTGAAATAATGGTCGCGCACCGATCCTCCCGTTCCCGTGAGGACGGCCTGGGTGGGCTTCACCCAATCGTACCGCCCGAACACCGAGACTTTGGGCGTGAAGGCGAACGCGCCGAACGCCGACCAGCCGTGCGACCGGTCGTCCTTCGTGTCGGGCGGCGGCAGCGGCACCGGCGCCGTGGTGATGTTGTTCCAGTTCCTCGCCGTGAAATATTCGATGCCGGCGCGAATGCGCTTGTCGGTGTAGGCGGCGACCGCGTTGAAGCGCGTCGCGCGGTGGCGGACATCGACCGTGTCGTTGCTCTTGCCGAGCTTGCCCGAATAGCCGCCGACCGCGAGCGTGATCGGCTTGACCGGGTTGACGCTGACCCGGCCTTCGAGATCGATCGTGTTCGAGCTTCGGGAAAGCGTCTTGTAGCCGGCGCCGTTGATCGCCGAGACGGCATAATTGACGAGGCCGTTGCCGAACGTTCCGAAGGCATGGACGCCCCAGTCCGACGAGGTCCCGAACTTGGTGCGGTCGATCAGCGTGTTCTCCACGAAGCGATAGCCGTAGAGCCCTTCGACGAACGGCACCCACGGAAGGTCGGCAGCGCCGACACGGACGGTCAGCGCGGGGTTGAGCTTCGCCTGGAGATAGGCCTTCTTCACATAGACCAGCACGTCCCTGCTCGTGCCGTTCGCATTGTAGCGGAAGTCGGTCGTGATATTGGCCGAGAAGACGTCGCTGAACTTGTGGTCGACGCCGACATAGAAGCGCTTAAGCTCGGTCTGCGTGCCGTTCTGGATGCTCTCGGTCTTGTTGCCGAGGAGGTCGGTCGACGTCTGGTCGATATTGCTGACGTTGAGGAAGGCCTTGCCGCTGATGGTCGTGCTTCCCCACCAGCCCGGCGCCTCCGGCTTCCCCGGGACCGGCACCGGAGCCGCGGCAACCTGTGCCGCCTGGGCCTGCTGTGCGGCCTGAAGACGATTGAGCTGCTCCTGAAGCGCCTGGACCTGCGCCCGAAGCGCGGCAATGTCGGCGGGCGAGACGCTCGCGGCGCTCGCCGCGGCGTCCTGAGCGGTGGCCGGGGTCGCGGCAAGCGCAGCGCAACCCAGCAGCAGTGAAACGGTCGTCCTCATTGTTGAAATGCCTCTCTACCTTCTTGCCCGGCGCGTGGGCCGGCGCGTGACCTGCTGACGGCGGGCGTGGGCGAAGAGGTGCGAATTTCGCCGCTTGGACGGCATGTTCGCGCGACCTTCGGCATTGCCCCCTTGCCCTCTGCTGCTGTCAGCCGAATCGGGAGGTAGAATCCGGATGCTACCTGGGCATGACTTGGATGTTACAGATGCGTGACGGACGGGCTGCGCCGGCGTGCGTCACCAAGACGCAATGGTTCCGACGCAGCCCTGTAACAGCCGCTTGCTAATCCCCGTCGCGTGGCAAGGGCCACGTCGAAGAAATCATCAGATGGGGGATTTATCCATGCACAGAATCAAGCCGCCGCTCGTCGCCGCGATCGCCCTTCTCGCGATTGCCTCGGGCACCGCGACAGCCGCGCCCGTGACGGGCGCGGGCTCGACCTTCGTCTACCCCGTGCTTTCGCGCTGGGCGGCCGACTTCAAGAAAGCCGGGGGCGACAACATCAATTATCAGTCGATCGGCTCGGGCGCTGGAATCGCCCAGATCAAGGCCGGTACCGTCGACTTCGGCGCCACCGACAAGCCGCTCGCCAGCGAGGAGCTCGCCGGCGCGGGTCTCGCACAGTTTCCGGTGGTGATCGGCGGCGTCGTGCCGGTGATCAACATCCCCGGCGCGCGCCCGGGACAGGTGAAGATGAGCGGACCCGTCCTTGCCGCGATCTATGCGGGCGACATCAAGAGCTGGAACGACCCGCGGATCACGAAATTGAATCCGGGCCTTCACTTCCCCGCCAAGGCGATCACTCCGATCCATCGCTCGGACGGGTCGGGAACGACGTTCAACTTCACCCACTATCTGAGCCAGGTCAGTCCCGCCTGGAAGTCGAGGTTCGGCGAGGGCACGACGGTGTCCTGGAACGGCGGCATCGGCGGCAAGGGCAATGAGGGCGTCGCCGGCTATGTGAAGCAAATCCCTTTTTCGATCGGCTATGTCGAATATGCCTATGTGAAGCAGAACAAGCTGGCCTTCACGCTGATGCAGAATGCCGCCGGGAAGTTCGTGGCTCCGAACGCCGGCAGCTTCGCCGCCGCCGCGGCGACGGCCGACTGGGCGCACGCCAGGGACTTCAACCTGGTGATGACCAATGCGCCGGGGGCGGGCGCCTATCCGATCACTGCATCGACCTTCGTCCTGATGTACAGGCAGCCCAAGAATGCCGCGGCGAGCGCCTCCGCGAGGAAATTCTTCAGCTGGGCGCTGACCAGGGGCCGGTCGCAGGCGGCGAGCCTCGATTATGTGCCGCTTCCGGCGCCGCTCGTGCAGCGGATCGGGCGCTACATGGCAGCGAACATCAAATAGACCCGCGCTTCGGTTGGACTCGGACGGCGCGCCCGCGGGCGTTCCGTCCGAAAGCGGCCCGGCGGCGTCAGCAGATCCCCGCTTCGAGCGCTGGGTCCCTCCCGTCATTTCGATATCGATCAAAATATTATTGACACGAAGGACGTAGCCGCTCATTTCTACTTTCATGGAAATGGTGGCTGCATCGTGAAGGGTATGGATGCCGTCTCGGCGCTCGCCGCGCTCGCGCAGGAACACCGGCTCGGGCTTTTCCGGCTACTCGTCCAGGCTGGCGACGGCGGAATGCCTGCCGGCGCGATCGCGGAGGCGTTGGGAATCCCGAACAGTTCGCTCTCCTTTCACCTCGCACAGCTGCGTAATGCCGGGCTGATCCTGCAGGAGCGGCAGCACCGGTCGTTGATCTACCGGGCGAACTATCAGGCGATGAACGCGCTCGTCGCCTACCTCATGGAGAATTGCTGCGCGGGCGCCGATTGCGGCTCGCACGCAGGCTGCCCGCCGAAAGCTCAGGAAAGGAAGTCCGCATGAAGCGTCTTCACGTCCACGTCGGAGTGGAGGACCTGTCGAGGTCAATCGGCTTCTATTCGACTCTGTTCGGGGCCGGGCCAACCGTCCTGAAGCAGGACTATGCCAAGTGGATGCTCGAGGACCCGCGGGTGAACTTCGCGATCTCGACCGGCCGGCATGCCGCCACGGGCATCGAGCATCTGGGAATCCAGGTGGAAAGCACCGATGAGCTTTCGGAGGTTTACGGCCGGCTACAGGCTGCCAACCGGCCGGTGCTCGACGAAGGGGCGACCACCTGCTGCTACGCGAAGAGCGAGAAGTCGTGGATCGCCGATCCGGACGGGATCGTCTGGGAAGCCTTTTACACCAATGGAGAAGCGACCGTGTACGGCGACAGCCCGGGCCTTTCGGCGCTGTCGGAGAACGCGTCGGAGGACGCCTGCTGCGTTCCTGTGATGCCCGAGCCCGCTCCAGCTTCGGCGTGCTGCCGGTGAGCGATAGCTCCGACCCACAGCCGGTCGATATCATCATCTACCACAATCCGGAGTGCGGCACGTCTCGCAACGCGCTGGCGATGATTCGCAACGCCGGGATCGAGCCGCATGTCGTCGAATATCTGAAGACGCCGCCGAGCCGCGCCTTGCTCGTGCAGCTTATCGAACGCGCAGGGATGACTCCGCGCGAGCTGCTACGCGAGAAGGGCACGTCGTTCCACGAGCTGGGGCTCGGCAATCCGGCGCTGACCGACGAAGAGCTGGTCGACGCGATGATCGAGCACCCGATCCTGATCAACCGGCCGCTGGTAGTCTCACCGCTCGGCGTGAAGCTCTGCCGCCCCTCCGAGGCCGTACTCGACCTCCTAACGCGAAAGCAGCGGGGCGCGTTCGCGAAGGAAGACGGCGAGCAGGTGATCGACGCCGACGGTTCGCGCGTCGCGAAAAATACCGCGTGACGGCACCCTCAGTTCAACCGTCTTTATCGCGAAGGATCGCGGCTGAAGGAGTCGGCGCCTTCTTCCTCTTCGCCTGTGTCATCGGGTCCGGGATCATGGCGCAGAACCTGTCACAGGGTAACGACGCCGTCGCGCTCCTGGCCAACACCCTCGCGACCGGCGCGATGTTGTTCGTGCTCATCGCCATGCTGGGCCCGATCTCGGGCGCGCACATGAACCCTGCCGTCAGCCTGGTCGCGGCCTCGCGCCGCGAGCTGAGCTGGGGCGACGCCGTCGCCTACATCCTCGCGCAGTTCGCGTTCGGCATCCTCGGCGCCTGGGCGGCGCATCTGATGTTCGGGCTTCCGACGCTCCAGCTGTCGCTCAAGGCGCGTCACGGCCTCGGCCAATTCGCGGGCGAGTTTGTCGCCACGTTCGGCCTGATCCTGACGATCCTCGGAACGGTGCGCTTCCGCCGCGAGTGGGTGGCGCCGAGCGTCGCGCTCTACATCATCGCTGCTTATTGGTTCACATCGTCGACCAGCTTCGCCAATCCCGCGATCACCGTCGCCCGCAGCTTCACCAACACCTTTGCAGGAATTGCGCCGCACGACGTGCCCGGGTTCATCCTCGCCCAGCTCCTCGGCGGGGCAGCCGGCGCCTTCGTGGCGAAGTGGCTCTTCGATCCGCAATGGTCGATTGGGTCAATCCGGGCCGAGGCCGAGAATGTCCTTCCCTGAATCCGGTCGCCAATAGAACATCGGATTCCTGAGCCACTCCTCGACCTCATTTTCGCGCCAGCCGATGCATCGCTCCGAAATCCGCACTTGCTTGGGAAACTTCCCGCGTCCGATCTTTCTGTAGAGCGTCGAGCGGCTGAGGCCGGTCCGCTCTAGCACGCTGCCAAGCCGCAGAATTCGGTTCGAAGCGGTCATCGCCATGGTTCCTCCTGATCGCTGACGCGCGCTCTTGGGCAGGGCGGTTGCGGCTTGGCAAGGCGCGCCGCAACCGCCGTCGCCGGAGAGATCATCGCTGCCGCGAGGAGGTATGTCCGGAGAGTGGAAGGCGCGGGCGGAACTCGCAGCTGGGCGCAGCGGCAGGAGCTCGCCGGGCGAGTACCACCGGAAGCCTCCCATGCGATGCCGAGACGATCAAGTTTCAGTGGTGGCTAATGGAAGCTTTCCACCCCAGATCTGCCGGCACAACGATTCTAGCTAATAGGGGAGCGTGAATGTCACGACTTAACCGTTTTGCGGGATCCCGTTTAGCGGACGCTGCTCTGCAGCCGGTCATCTCGTCGTGCTGCGCGTTGGGACTGCCGCACGGTGAATGGCGGCGAGCAACGCAATCCTACTGTCCATCTGCGCATCTGCACGCGCCGTGTCTCATCGCTCCCATACAAGAGCACGGGGGCATCTCTAATGAATCCGCAACTTGGGCGGGCCTTTTACCAAAGTTGCCGTCCGGCAGCCGATGTCTGTTGTACAGATCAAACCCCCATGATCCGCTCAGCACCGGAATGCCACCATGGCTTGTCCCATACGAATGTAACCAGCGCCGCTACAGGCAGGTATATGGCCAGCCAGATGACATAAGCTTCATGCACCCGGCGGTTGCGAATAACATCCCAGATGAACATTGGCGCAATGGCGGCTAAGATATATGCGTACGAGGCCCAGGGGCTCACTGGCATGCTCGATGGCAGCCAATGCATGCGGTCGATCGCTGCGCCGAGAGGTACTGCCGTCGCGAGAAAGATCATCCTCTTGTGCACCCCCGGCTGCTCCGCTCGCGCCCTCAAGGCTACAGTCATGAATAGCGCGAACAGCAGGCCAGCGCTGATTTGAAGCAGAAGGATATTCTCAACAAGCGGAACGACGGGGGCGAGCGCCGCGCGGACTTGCGGCGGTCCGAAATGTGCGCCGACCCACACCTGGTGGTACATCGTAGGTGCCAGGATGAAGCCAACGATGAGCAATGCGGGTACTAGCGCGAAAGCTGCCAGCCCAACCCGTTTGTGCAAACGATTGCGGCCGGCCGCGACCACTACTGTCTGCGCAAGCAACAGGAGCAGGAATGAGCCCATGACGACTGCATGGATGTGGAGGATGAGTGGAAAAGGAGGCCGAGCGCCTGCTCTAACCGACGCGACCTTCATGATCGCATCGGGGACAAAGCCGACGAGGACGATCAAGATGAACCAGACCGCCATGCCGACGAAAATCCAGCGATCGATTGAATGGGCCCGGTGCGTGCCGGACAGACAGTCTCGCCGCGATTCGCGAAAATCCAAACTTGCTGCGACGGTCGCCATGGCCCCCCCATCTCAGACTCTGTGCGTTCCTAGCACATTTCGGTGAGGTAGCCAGGATCGGGATCGATCGAATACTTCGGAAGTTAATTCCCGCTTCTCACCGAAAGCAGACATTCATGCGCACCAAGCCTCAAGCGGCGGCGCGCAGTTCTTCCCGGCTCAGGATCTCGACGAGCGCGTTCGTCAGCTCGTCCATCATCTCCGCGGTATGGGTCGGGCCCGGGGTGAAGCGCAGGCGCTCGGTACCGCGGGGGACGGTGGGGAAATTGATCGGCTGGACGTAAAGGCCGTATTCGGCGAGCAATATGTCGCTGATCCGCTTGGCCTTGACCGGACAGCCGATCAGGAGCGGGACGATGTGCGTTTCGCTCGGCATCACCGGCAGGCCCGCCGCGGCGAACTTGGCCTTGAGCATCGCGGCGGATTCCTGCTGGGCGCGGCGCTCTTCCTGCGATTGCTTGAGGTGACGGACACTGGCGAGCGCGCCGGCGACCAGCACCGGCGACAGGCTGGTCGTGAAGATGAAGCCCGGCGCGTAGCTGCGGATGCAGTCGACGATCGTCTTGTCGGCCGCGATATAGCCGCCCATCACGCCATAGGCCTTGCCGAGCGTGCCCTCGATGATGGTCAGCCGCCCGGCGACGCCGTCGCGCTCCGAAATGCCTCCGCCATGGTCGCCGTACATGCCGACGGCGTGGACCTCGTCGAGGTAGGTCAGTGCGTTGTACTTGTCGGCGAGGTCGCAGATCCGGGCGATCGGCGCGACGTCGGCGTCCATCGAATAGACGCTTTCGAAGGCGATCAGCTTGGGCGTCTCGGGGTCGGCCGCGGCAAGCAGCTCCTCGAGATGCTCGAGGTCGTTGTGGCGGAACACCCGCTTCTCGCAGCCCGAATTCTTGATCCCGGCGATCATCGAGGCGTGGTTGAGCGCGTCCGAGAAGATGATGCAGCCGGGAAGGAGCTTGCCGAGCGTCGACAGCGCCGCCTCGTTGGAGACATAGCCCGAGGTGAAGATGAGCGCGGCTTCCTTGCCGTGAAGGTCCGCAAGCTCGGCCTCGAGCTCGGTATGGTAATGGGTGTTGCCGCTGATGTTGCGGGTGCCGCCCGAGCCCGCGCCGACCTCGTGGAGCGCCTTCTCCATCGCTTCGACCACGGCGGGGTGCTGGCCCATGCCGAGATAGTCGTTGGAGCACCAGACGGTGATCGGCTTGGGGCCGTTGCCTCCGAAGCAATGCGCATTGGGGAAGCTGCCCTTCGTGCGCAATATGTCGATGAACACGCGGTAGCGGCCCTCGTCGTGAAGGCGCTCGATCGCGGACTTGAAGATGCGCTCGTAATCCAAGGGCAGAGTTCCTTGCCGGCGCTTTAGCTCCCGCCTGCTGGAGATTCCATTGCGAACGACTCGCATCTAGAGAGTCTTGACCTCCGTCAGCCCGAAGCGGGCCAGCGCGCTCATCAACGGACGCCGGCCGTCCCCGGTATAGATGAGAATTCCGCCGACGGGTTCCTTGGGCCACGGCTGGCCCTCGGTCAAATGCGCGATGCGGCGAGCGATGCCGGCGCCGCCGTCGACATAGGCGACCTCCGGAAAGCCGGCGCGCAGCTCCTCCTCGAGCAGCGGGAAGTGGGTGCAGGCGAGGACCACCGTGTCGATCCTGCCGCCGTCCGGTGCGTCGAACAGCGGCTGGGCGGCCGCGCGCACGGCATCGACGCTCACCTCCTCGCCGGCCAGCCTCGCTTCGGCAAGCTCGACCAGCTCGGGCGATCCGAGGCGGACCAGCGTGCAGTCGGCGGCGAACTTCGCGGCGAGGTCGTCGACATAGGGCTGGCGAACGGTCGCCTCGGTGCCGAGGACGCCGATCACCCGCGACTTCGAGATTTCGGCGGCCGGCTTGATCGCGGGGACGGTGCCGACGACGGGCAGGTCGAGCGCCGAGCGGACATGCTCGAGCGCGATGGTCGAGGCCGTGTTGCAGGCGATGACCGCGAGGCGGGGATGGAAGCGCTCGACCAGGCGGCCGAGCAGAGCGGGGACTCGGCTCGCGATCTCCGCCTCGGTGCGCTTGCCGTACGGGAAGCCGGCGCTGTCCGCGGCATAGACGATCGGCGCGTCGGGAAGCAGCTTGCGCGTCGGCGCGAGCACCGACAGCCCGCCGACGCCGGAATCGAAGAAGAGGATGGGGGCGGCGGGGTCCACCGCCGCTCTCTGGCGTGGCGGAGCGGCGGCCGCAAGTTGCGCAGCCGTTCGGGTTTGCTACTCAGCCGCGATGACCCGTGAGCTGATCTTCGCGTTCGCGCTCGGCTATCTGTTCGGGTCGGTCCCGTTCGGCCTGGTGCTGACGCGGCTCGCGGGCAAGGGCGACGTGCGCAAGATCGGGTCGCACAGCATCGGCGCCACCAACGTGCTTCGGACGGGGAGCAAGGGGCTCGCGGCGCTGACCCTGGTGCTCGACTGCCTGAAGGCGACGGCCGCGATCGTGCTCGCGCAGCTGCTCTTCGGCGAGTTCACGGGCGCCTATGCCGCGACCGGCGCACTGCTCGGCCATCTCTATCCGGTCTGGCTCGGCTTTCGCGGCGGCAAGGGCGTCGCGACGCTGCTCGGCATCCTCATCGCGCTTCTGTGGCCCGCGGCGCTCGTCTATGCCGCGATCTGGATCTTCCTGCTGATGACGCTCCGAATCTCGTCGCTCGCAGGAATGACGGCCGCCTTGAGTGCGCCGATCGTGGCCTACGGGCTTCATTCATCCTATGTCCCGCTGCTGCTCGGTTTCGCGCTGCTGGTCCTGTGGAGGCACCGCGAGAACATCGCCCGCCTGAGGAAAGGAACCGAGCCACGCGTTTCAGGCTCCGGTGGCTCTTCCGGGGGCCTGAGCTAGGCACTCATGCCGCTATCCCGCCAGTTCCCTTTGTGGCATGTCGATCGCTGCCGGCCGAGGCGGCTCGAGCTGGAAACCGGTCCCGCTTTTCCACATTGCGAGGAGGATCACGGCGAGCTTGCGCGCAAGGGCGACCCGCGCCCGTTTCGCCCCGGCACGCTCGCGAAGCGCAAGGTGCCAGCGCTTGAGCGCGCAGTCTGGAGCCGTGGAAGCGAAGACTGTCGCTGCAGTCACCAGGTGCGTTCTCGTGAGCTTGCTTCCGGTCTTCGTGATTCCGAGTGTTCGCGACACGGAACCGGATTGATAGCGGCGCGGGACGAGGCCGAGGTAAGCGGCTACGTCAGTAGGTTTGCGAAAGCGGTCCGGAGTCTCGACAGCGCTGTAGAATGAGAGGGCACAGATCGGTCCGACACCCGGCACCTCCATCAGCAGCCGGCAAACCGGATGGGCTTGCGCGCGCTTGCCGAGGTCCCTGTCCAGCTTGGCGAGATAGGCTCTCAGGCTTTCGCACACGTCGACGAGCGGCTCGAGGTCAGGCCACAGGTCGAGTCCCTCCTCGGCGCGAACCTGGATGAGCTGCGCGTGCACGTAGGACCGAAGCGCACCGGCCGCAAAGACTCTCTTGAGCGGCTTCCCATGGAGCGCCAGGCGCGACCTGAGCGCGTTCTCGGACGCGACACGCATCTCAACGAGCCTCTTGCGCATCACCAGCGTGCCCCGGAGCTGCTCGCATTCCCGCGTCTTGAGATAGACTTGGGAGACGGTGTTCCGCCCCACGCGCGCAAGATCGGCAAGCCCGCGGGCATCACTGGCGTCCGTCTTGTTCCGTCGGACCGCAAGGAACTTGCTCGCCTTGCGCGCCTCGAACATCGCCACCGGGAAGCCGGCATCCAGAAGCTTTCGCACGATGTGCGTCTCGGAACCTGCCTCGACGGCGATCAATTCGATGCGCTCGATCGCAAACCGGGCGAGCGCCTCCTTCAACGCGCCCAGCTTCGTTTCGCATTCCTGTTCGTGGACCGGCGCGCCCTGGTCATCGAGGACGCATAGGCTGGTCCTCCGTAGGCCCAGGTCCAGGCCAACCCACAATTTCCCTTCGTCCATCGCGACCCTCGCGGGTAAGACGAGGGATCTTCCGGATTCCCCCCTCCTCCAACTCGGGACGCCAAGTTTCCGGACGGGAAGGTTGGCCTGCTAAGCGAACTTCCGGGACGCAGATCGGTTGATTAGGTGTCAGGAACTCAGAGCGCGAGCCCAGCCAGCGCCTCGACAGCCGCGCCACGCACGAGATGGCCGTAGTGGCGCTCGATCATTTCCGCGCTCGTGCCGCTCACCTGCGCGATCGTCAGCAACGGCAGCCCGGCTTGCACCAGGTCCGTGATGGTTGAATGCCGGAGCGTGTAGGCGGTGGTGCGCGGCGGCAATCCTGCCGCTCGCACTGCCTCTGAAATGGGCACCTTCCAGCTGTTGCGGTCCCATGGCGCGCCATTGGCGCGCGCAAAAAGGTACGCGTTTGACGGTTTGCGCTTTGCTGCCTTGGCGAAGTGCGCGGCGGTGGCTGCGGGAAGGAGGATTCGCCTCGGCCGCCCATCCTTGTCCTTCCCGATCGTGAGCTCGCGTGTCCGCCGGTCGAAGTCTGCAACGGTCAGGGCCGCTGCCGCTCCAGGGCGCAGCGGCAGGAGGCACAAGGTGCGTACGAACGGCAAAGCCTCGGCGGAAATATTGTCGAGGAGGGATTTGCGCTCGCTTCGGTCAAGATAGAGCGTTCGCTGGCGGTCGGCATTCTTGATGCGCCTCAACGCTTCCTGCCAAGCGGCGTCAGTATCGGGCGTCCCAGGCGCCAGTACGCGGTTGAGCGCGGCGCGAAGCATCGCCATCTGGCGGTTCACCGATGATGCGGAGAGGGGACGGCCCTTCCGTCGCGCGACTTTCGTCTCCATGCGGCGGCGCCAGTCGAGCAAGTGGTGGCGCCGGAGCTTGGCCAGCTTAACCTTGGCAATCGGATCAGCGTAGACATGCAGCGTAAAGCGGCCCTGCGCCTCGGTATTGACCTTGGCATATTCTCGGCAGGCGTCGGCGACCGTTTCAATCGTCGCACGCTGATGTCCGCCGGACCAAAGCAGCTCTGCAAAGCTCTCGGCGTCCTTCTTGGCAGCCGCAAACTGGTCACGTGGTGGCAAGTCCGAATAGCTGCCAAGCGCTTTCAGTCGATACCGCTGCTTATCTTCATCATAAGCACGGGCGATCCAGGTTCCGAAGCCGTGGTTAGTTGAGGGCCGATAGCCGAGAAAACAGCCGGGCCGCAGGCGCTGCCAATACGGTTCCCGCCGGACCGACAATCGATCCCGCTCCTTCACTTTGCTGAGGTCTTCCATGCTTCACTCATGTTGGAGGGCAAAGGATTTTCCGTACCGCATTTTGGAGGAAGGCAAAGCGCGCTGATGACAGAGTTCACTCGACGCGAAAAGCAGAATTGTACGGAAAAAGTACGGAAAACATACTGGGAAATCTTGGTATCTGACGGGACGTCTAAACCAGATTTCCCTCTGTAATGAGACGCTTTGGCACGCTAATCGGCTGCACTCCGAAGGCAAAGGCCACAGGTTCGAATCCTGTCGGGTGCGCCAGCCTTCCGGTGGAGCTTTCCCGTTCGAGGCGCCTCGACAATGTGGGGGAATATGTGCAGCCTGTGCGGCATTGGTCGTCGACTTGTCCTTCCACCCCCGATCGAGAAGCGGTCCCGTTCGTGATTCCTGAACAATATCCCGATCTGTCGAGGGTCGTGGCGATGCAGATCGCCTGCTTCCCCGACCATGAGGCGTTCCTCGCCCGCCGGTTCAGCGGGGAGACGGACGAGGGATTCCGCTTCGCCGACGAGCTGGCGCGCTGGGTCACCGCGCTGAGCGGCGACGAGCTGCCGACGATCCTGGAGGATTATCGCTGGCTGAGCGAGATCGTGCTCGAGGAGGAAATCTTCTTCCGCCGCAACGGCCGCTACCGGCTGTCGTCCTTCGCCGACGCGCTCGAGCAGGTCTATTCGAACGCGCCCTACATGACGCGCTACATGAACGGGCTGCTCGCCTCGCAGCTGTGGTGGCGCAACCATACCGAGGTGATGCGCTATTTCCGGGACGCCTTCATCGGCCGCAACCCGGACGGCTTCTCGCACCTCGAAGTAGGGCCGGGGCACGGACTGTTCCTGGCGATCGCGGCAATGGCCAATGTCGGACGCTGCGAGGGCTGGGACATCAGCGACGCCTCGCTCGAAAACACGCGCGACGGGCTGCGGCGGCTCGGAATCCCCGACGAAAAGGTGGTGCTGAGGAAGATCGACCTGTTCGACGCGCCCGCCGAGCAGTTCCAGTCCATCACCTTTTCGGAGGTGCTGGAGCATCTCGAACAGCCGCTGGACGCGCTCGGAGCCCTGCACCGACTGCTCGCGCCGGGCGGGCGCATCTTCATCAACGCGCCGGTCAATTCGCCGGCGCCCGACCATCTCTACCTGTTCCGGACGCCGGAAGAGGTGGCGGAAGTGGTCGAGAAAGCGGGTTTCACGATCGAAGATACGATGTTCGCGCCGTGCAGCGGGGCGACGCTGGAGCGGGCGCGGCGCCTGAACCTGACGATCTCGGCGGCGGTCATCGGCCGGAAACAGGGGAGAGAATAGTGGGAAGCGAGTCCGACGAGACGCTGGCCAAGGTCGCGGAAGCCGTGCGCGACCTGTTCGACGAATATGACGGGCCGATCACGCGCGAGACTTCCGCGGCCGACATCGAGGAGTGGGACAGCCTCGCCAACGTCCAGCTGATGGTGATGATCGAGCAGGCGCTCGGCGTCCGCTTCACCACGGCGGAAATCCACAATTTCAAGAATATCGGCGACCTGGTCGACGCGGTTAACCGCAAAAAGCACGGCTGAGATGCCGATCCGGGTCGGAGACCGCGCGGAGCATCACTTCGTCGTGGAGCCCGCCGACATGGAAGCGTTCCAGAAGATGTCGGGCGACACCAGCCTCATCCACACCGACCGCGAGTTCGCGCGCTCGCGGGGGTTCGACGACGTCATCGCCTATGGCGGGATCATGCTCGCGCACCTGTCGCACGTGCTGGGGATGAAGATCCCGGGGGCGGGCGGCACTTCCCTTCGCTGGACGATCGATTATCGTCGCCCGCTCTACGTCGGGGCGGAGGCGGACATCGACTTTGAAGTCACTGGGGTGTCCGCTGCGACGGGCGTGATCGACGGCAAGTTCCGCATCGTCAGCGGCGGAAAGACGATCGCCACGGGATCGACCCAGAGCATGGTGCCTCTGGACCAGATCGCCGAATGACCGCCCGCGGGCCGCATGTTCGACATCGCCGACCTTCCATGGCTTCCTGACGCGCCGGCGGACTTCCGCCGCTTGTGCCGCGAGCTGTCGGCGTCGGACGGAGATGTCGCAGGCAAGCTGCGGCGGCTGTCGGGCTCGCGCTTCGACCTGGGGCAGGCCGGCTCGCTGACCAAGGCGATCGCGCGCCTGGAAGCGGAAGGCGCGGACCTCTCCTCCTTCATGAAGCTCAAGCTGGGCGTCCTGCCGTCGGCCACGTTCGACACGGTTGCGCAGGTGCTTCCGGCGACGGGGCTGCGGCACGGGCTGCTGCTCGAAATCGTCGCAGCGCCCGCCGAGCAGGTCCACCAGAATGCGATGGACCCCGCGTCCGCGATCAATCGCGAGCGCCCCGATTATGTCCTGCTCGCCTACGACCATCGCTGGCTCTCGCTGGACGCCCTGGTCCTGGATGACGCCGAGGCGGCCGATCGGGTGACGGGGGCGCTCGGCAGGATCGAGGAGATTGCCGAGGCGGTCGCGCGCAATTCCGGGGCGACGGTCATCGTCCCCACGGTGCCCGAGCCCGCCGATGCGCAGTTCGGAAGCTTCGACCGCCGCTTCGCCGGGGCTCCGCGCGCGATGGTCGCCGCGCTGAACGACAGGCTCGTCGATGCGGCGCGGGAGCGGGGCTGGCCGCTGCTCGACGTCGCCGAGCTGGCGAGCGCGGTCGGGCGGACCAACTGGTTCGATGAGCGCTTCTTCAACCTGTACAAGGTGCCGTTCGCGCTGAGGTTCGTGCCGATCTACGCGGATTATGTCTGCCGGCTGCTGAGCGCGCTTCGCGGCCGCAGCCGCAAGTGCCTGGTGCTCGACCTCGACAACACCTGCTGGGGCGGAGCGATCGGCGACGAGGGGCTGGAAGGAATCATCCTCGGAGTCGGCAGCCCGGAAGGCGAGAGCTTCCTCGCGGTGCAGGCGGCCGCGGCCGAGCTGAAGGCGCGCGGCATCATCCTCGCGGTCTGCTCGAAGAACGACGATGCGACGGCGCGAGAAGCCTTCCGATCGCATCCCGACATGCTCCTGCGCGAGCAGGACATCGCCGTGTTCAACGCCAATTGGGAGGACAAGGCGAGCAATGTCGAGGCGATCGCGCGGACGCTCTCAATCGGGCTCGATTCGCTGGTGTTCTTCGACGACAATCCGGTCGAGCGGGAGACGGTCCGGGCGGCGCTGCCGATGGTGGCGGTGCCCGAGCTGCCGGCCGACCCCGCGGCATTCCCGCGCATCCTGCGTTCGGCCGGCTATTTCGAGGCGGCATTCTTCTCGGAGGAGGACCGGAACCGAAGCGCAAGCTATGCCGCCAATGCGCAGCGGGCCGAGGTGTTCGCCAAGGCGCGCGACATCGGCGACTATTTGCAGTCGCTGGAGATGGAGCTCGTCGCCTCGCGCTTCGACGAGCTCGGACGCGACCGCGTGACCCAGCTGATCAACAAGTCGAACCAGTTCAACCTGACGTCGAAGCGCTACACGCGCGCCGAGGTGATGGAGTTCGAGAAGGGCGACGGCGCCGCGCTCTACTTCCGGCTGCGCGACCGCTTCGGCGACTTCGGAATCATCGGGGTTGTGATCTGCACGCGCTCGAGCGGATCGGAGTGGGAGATCGACAGCTGGCTGATGAGCTGCCGGGTGCTCGGCCGCCGCGTCGAGGAGGCGATGCTCGCGGAAGTGGTCCGCGTCGCCCGCGAGAGGGGCGTCGAGCGGTTGACCGCGACCTTCATCCCTACCGCCAAGAACAAGATGGTCGCCGAGCATTATGACACGCTCGGCTTCTCGCTCCTCACGGAGCGCGAGGACAGGTCGAAACGCTACGCGCTCGACCTTGCCGATTATCGTGGCGCGGAACTGCCGCTGAAGACGGTGCCGAGCTCGTGATCTTCAGCGACCCGTCGTTCCTCTTCCTCGTCCTCCCGCTGACCCTGCTGCTTTTCTACGCGGCGGTGCCGAGGCTCGGGAAAACGGCGGGGATGGGCATCGTCTTCGTCGCGTCGCTCATCATCTACTGGCCGTGGGGCGAGCGGAACGTCACCATCCTGCTCGCGTCGGTGCTGGTGAACTACACCGCGGCGATCACCTTGCTGTCGCTTCCGCCCGAGCGGCAGGGGCTTCGAAAGACCGTTCTCGCGCTCGGCCTCGGCTACGACCTGCTGTCGCTCGCCTGGTTCAAATATACGATCTTCCAATATTTCTATTACCGAACGGTGGGGGTGCAGGCGACGCTCGAAGCAGCGGCCATCCCGATCGGCATATCCTTCTACACGTTCCAGCAGGCGGCGGTTCTTGCCGACGCCTTCAATTACGAGCCGAGCGTGCGGAGCTTCCTCGGCCAGCTCGAGCGATCGACGCACAAGCTGCGCGCGTTCGTCCGCTACGCCTTCTTCGTCACCTTCTTCCCGCACATGATCATCGGCCCCATCGCCTACGTGCACGAGATCTGGCCGCAGCTCGCGAGCAAGCGGTTCGGCCGCTTCCGCCAGATCGACATTGCGGTCGGGATCATGCTGATCGGCATCGGCCTGTTCAAGAAACTGGTGATCGCGGACAATCTCGCCGACTTCTCGGCGCCGGTGTTCGCGGGCGCTGCGCAGGGCGGTTCGCTCAACGTCGTTTCAGCCGGGCTCGGGATCCTTGCTTATTACACCCAGCTCTATTTCGACTTTTCGGGCTATTCGGACATGGCGCTCGGGCTCGCGCGCCTGTTCGGGATCGTCTTTCCAATCAACTTCTACTCGCCGCTGAAATCGGTCGGCATCGTCGATTTCTACCGCCGCTGGCACATGACGCTGACGCGCGTCATCTCGCGTTTCCTGTTCAGCCCGATTTCGCTGTTCGGCACGCGCTACAGCATGGAGCGCAGGCTCGGGCCGATCCCGTCCAAGCTGCTGCGGCTGTGGCTGCCGCTCGTCATCAATTTCGAGGTGATCGGCCTGTGGCACGGCGCCTTGTGGACCTTCGCATTGTTCGGCGCGATCCACGGCCTCTGGTACGTCGTCGAGATGGAGGTCCGATCCAGCAAGAAGTGGAAGGCCTGGAAGAAGAAGACGTCGGCCGGGCTCCGGCGGGCGCTCGGGCGGCTGATCTTCGTCGGACCGATGGCGCTGACCTTCGCCCTGTTCCGGTCGGAATCGGTCGCAGCCTTCTTCCACCTCGTACGCGAGCTGTTCCGCTTCGACCTGCATGTCCCGCAGTCGATTCCGCCGCTTGCAGCCGCGCAGTGGATCGCCGCCGCGCTGATCATCATCTACGCGCTGCCCAACTCGGTCGAGCTGCTGAGCCGCTACAACCCGGGCATCATGACGTACGAGAACGAGTCGTACGGGTTCAGGCTGAAGTGGCGGCCGAACTGGCGCTGGGCGGCCTATTGGACCATGCTGGTGCTGATCTCGCTCCACTACATCTGGCGGCAGCCGCCGTTCCTCTACATGGGCTTCTGACGTGACCGCTGCGCGCTCATCCGGGCGACGGCCGAGCCCGATGGTGCTGGCGCCGCTGGCGGTGCTGGTCGTCTACTGGCTCGTCGCGTCGGTGGTGATCGCGCTCGACCCGTTCGACGTCTACGGATGGGGAAGGCTGGTCGCGGCCGATCCGCGGAACACGACGGACGACAACCGTTACCTGCTCGACGCGGTCGCGAAGGACCCGGCGATCGACCTCCTGATGGTCGGCTCCTCGACCGCCGCGCCTTATTCGCCCGCGGACCTGCAGCGCGCCTATCCGGATGCGCGGCACCCCTACAATCTGAGCTATGACGCGGCGCGCCCCGCCGACCGCAAGGTGGTGATGAACGCCATCGTCGACCGTTCGAAGGCGAAGCGGCTCGTGGTGTGGCTCGACTGGTTCTACGGCCTGCCGCAGCAGGCGCAGGACCCTTCCTTCCCGTCCTACATGTACGATCGATCGCGCTACAACGACCTCAGGATGGTGAACGAGACCGCGTTCGGAGCGAGCCTTCGAATGCTTCGCGGCGGCAGCCCGTTCGACGATTTTCCGCGTCGGCTCGCGCGCAGGAGCGCGCAGTTCGCGAAAGCCTATGCGAAGTTCCAGTCGCCAGCGGCGCTGCGCACGCTCGCGTCGAAGGTGAAGATGTACCGGCCGATCATCGACCGCGCCGGCGTGAAGAGCTGTGCGTCGCTCGCCTCGTTCAATTCGGGATTGCTCGAACCGCTGCGCAAATGGGTCGCGAGCGGCCGCCCGGCGGACATCGTCATCCCGGCCTATTCGCCCGCTTTCTATTACAATCGCGGCGACCCGGCGTCGGGGTTGAAGCTCGCCGACCAACTGATGCTTCGCCGCTGCGCAGTGCTGGAGACCGCGAACCTTCCGGGCGTGCGCGTCATCGCGCTCGACGCCGACGCGCAGCTCACCGGTGACCTGCGCAATTACCAGGATACGGGGCACCTGTTCGGCGCGCGGCCGCTCGGAACGGCGCTCGAGCACATCGCGCGCGGCGACCTGGTCCTGACGCCGGGCAACGTCGATGCTTATCTTGCGGGGCTTCGGCGGAGCGTCGTCGGCTACCAGGTTCCCGCAGCGCCCGGCCGCCAGCTCAACCCGCGCTGAGGAAAGCGGCGAGTGCCTGGTGCAGCCGCTGGCGGGCGGAGCCGACGATCATTCCGACATGGCCGGAGGGGATCGCGATCCTTTCCCCAGCCGGCGCGGTCGCGGCCGGGGCGATGCGGTCGTGCTCGGCGGTGAGGTGGAGCGCGGGGACGCTGAGGCGGTCGCTGCCGATCCACCCGCCCGAGCCCGGCAGGTCCCTTCCGAACAGCTCCTCGATCAGTTCCTTGGCCGCGGGGTAGGGCAGGGGCTCGCCCTCGTTCGCCCATTCCTCGAGCTCGACGAAGCGGCGGGCGTCCGCGCTCGCGGGGTCGAGGCGGCCGAACTCGGCGAACTTGCGCACGGTGCGCTCGGGATCGAGCGACCAGAAGGCGGCCTGCAGCACCTCCATCGGGAGCGCGCCGAGCTGCCTCGCCGCCGCTTCGGCGTGGCGCCACATGTCGGCAAGCGCGCGCTGCGAGCCTTGCGGGTAGGAAGCGAAGTGCCAGGGCGCGGCGATGGTGACCAGGCGCTCAACCGGCACGAGGCTGGCCGCGGCGATCGCCATGGTCCCGCCGAGGCAATAGCCGGCGAGCGCCACCGGCTCGCCGATGCTGCGCAGCAAGGGCGCGAGCAGCTCCTCGACGTGGCCGGCGACGGAGAGGTTCTCGCGCTCGTCGGCCTTGCCCCAGTCGAGGAGGATTGCGCGGCGGCCCATGCGGGCGATGGCCGCGGTCAGCGACACCTGCTCGTCGAGGTCGAGGATCCGCGGCGGATTGATCAGCGACGGCACGAGCAGGAGCGGCGCGCGGCTGCCGCCATGGTCGCGGAGCGATGCGCCGCCGATGCGCGCGATTTCGGGCTTGGCCGGTGGACGTTCGCGGCGCGGCGCTTCTTCATAGCCGCGGAGGCCGGCAAGAGCCGCCCGCGCGAGCCCGGGATCGCGTTCCGACACCTGGCGGACCAGCTCCAGGAACAGCGGCAGCGGGCGGGGTGCGCGCGAATGTTGCGGCGCACTATGCTCCGGTAGTAAGCCGTCCTTAGCGTTTGGGGAGCTGTGCATGGCCAAGTCTTCGGGCAAGGTGACGATCAAGAAGTACGCCAACCGGCGGCTTTATGACACCGAAAGCTCCACTTACATCACGCTCGACCGGCTGGCGCAGATGGTGCGCGAGGGCCGCGAGTTCGAAGTGGTCGACGCCAAGACCGGCGAGGACATCACCCGCCAGGTCCTCACTCAGATCATCGTGGATGAGGAAGCACGCGGCGCAACCATGCTGCCGATCAACTTCCTCAAGCAGCTGATCGGCCTCTATGGCAATTCGATGCAGAATTTCGTGCCATCCTATCTCGAGGCCGCGATGGAAGCGTTCCACCGCAACCAGAGCGCGGTCAAG
This sequence comes from Bacillota bacterium, assembly GCA_050261135.1. Classification (GTDB taxonomy): domain Bacteria; phylum Pseudomonadota; class Alphaproteobacteria; order Sphingomonadales; family Sphingomonadaceae; genus Sphingomicrobium. Next base: position 394,006 of record JBLNCZ010000027.1, on the reverse strand, counting down.
GACGCGTTCGGCGGCAACATGTTCGCCGACATGGCCAAGCGGAACATGGCCATGTTCGAAGGCGCCGCGCAGGCGTTCGGCGGGAAGCCGAAGAGCGAAGCGAAGCCGAGCAGCAGCGAGGTCGAGGAGCTCAAGGCCGAGCTCGCCGCGCTTCAGGCCAAAGTCGACAAGCTGAGCCGCTGACGATCATGGCTTTCGCGATTGCTGCAGCGCTTGCGCTGACCGTCGATGCGACGCCGAACGTCGCGGGAATGCCGGTCCAGTCCAACCTTGAATATGTAATGCCGATCGACGGCAACTGGACCTACGCGGCGACCGGCGACGGAAGCGAGGCGACCTTCACCAATGCGAGCAGCCAGCCGCAGGTCACGATCCGCTGCAGGCGCTCGGCCCGGCGCGTCGCGATCTTCAAGAACGTTTCCGCGGCGGCGCCGTCCATCTGGGTGTGGACGAGCTCGCAGAGCCGCAGCCTGCCGGCGAGCTTCGACGCGGCCAGTGGGCGCGTCGGGAGCGAGCTTTCCGCCTATGACAAGTTTCTCGACGCCATCGCGTCGAGCCGCGGCAGGATCGGGTTCAGCACTTCGGGGCTTGCGGCGCTGGTGGTGCCGCCCTGGTCGGATGTCGCGCGGGTGATAGAGGATTGCCGCGTCTGATCCGCGAAGCGCAGGATGATTGCCGAATCTTCACTTCATTACAAGACTTGCGCGAAGGTGCCGAAAGACTCATCTTCCTCATGGCTTCAACGCAGCGAAAGGAGGTGATCCGATGTCTCATGGTTCAGCAGGGAGGTCGGAAAGGGGTGTTCGTAAGCTCTAATCGCTGACGGACGGCCACATCTCCGGCCGCTGACCATGTCGAAGGGCATCGCTGCGTGACGCGGCGGTGCCCTTTACATTTCGTGCCGGCTTCAACGGGGCGCAGCAGCGGCAACTTCGCACTTCATGCATCATTAGGGAACCGGAACGGCCTTAAAGTGTCTTTTCCCCCGACGGAGGGAGTGAGAACTATGGCCAAATCCACACGTAAGAGTTCTTCCCGCAGCAAATCTTCATCCTCGGGTTCGCGTTCGTCGCGTTCCGGTTCGTCCGGTTCGTCGCGTTCGGGTTCCTCGCGCTCGAGCTCGAGCAACACCACTGTCGACAAGCTCGCGAAAGCGGCGATGAGCAAGGAAATGCTCGCCGCCGGCCTCGCCGCCGCGGCTGCAGCGATCAGCGCCAGCCCCTCGGCACGCAAGAAGATCCGCGACGCCGGGCTCGACGCCGCAGACACCGCCGAGCGCGCGGCAAGCAGCGTCGTTTCCAGCGCAACCAAATTGGGCTCGATCATCGCCGAAGCGGTCGCGGACGCGGCGCAGCGCGTGATGTCGGGCAAATGGTCGCCGACCGAAGGGTCGAGCAGCGGCGGAAGCTCGGGATCGTCGAGCTCGGGCTCGAGCTCGCGTTCCAGCGGTGCACGCAAGTCGTCGTCGTCGTCGGGATCGCGTTCGACCGCGAAAAGGTCGACCGGCGGCGCGTCGCGCTCCAGCTCGTCGCGCTCGAGCGGCGGCGCGAAGAAGTCGTCCACCTCGTCGCGCGCCAAGTCTTCGGGCTCCGGCGCGAGCTCGTCGGGCGGCGCGCGCAAGTCGTCATCCTCGTCCGGGCGCTCGAGCAGCGGCGGCGCGAAATCGTCGCGCAGCACCAGCTCGAGCTTGAAGAGCGGCGGAAGCAGCTCGCGCACGCGCGGCGGCGGCTCCCGTTCGGGCGGCGGCACGTCGGGTACGGGCAGCAGCGGCGGCAGCGGCGGGAACCCGCAGGGCCAGGCTTAAGCCGCTCGATCCTCGAACTGCAGGCGGGCTAGGCGCGCGTAGAGTCCTCCACGCGCGCTAAGGCTCGCGTGCGTTCCTTCCTCGACGATCCGCCCCTGGTCCATGACCACGATGCGGTCGGCGGCGCGGACGGTCGCGAGGCGATGCGCGATCACGATCGTCGTGCGGTCGGCCATCAGGCGGTCGAGCGCGTCCTGCACCAGCCGCTCGCTTTCCGCATCGAGCGCGGAAGTGGCCTCGTCGAGAAGCAGCAGCGGCGCGTCGCGGAGCAGCGCGCGCGCGATCGCGATGCGCTGGCGCTGCCCGCCTGACAGGCGCGCTCCGCCTTCCCCCATGAAGGTGTCGAGCCCGTCCGGAAGCGCGCGCAGGAATTCCTCGGCATTGGCGTCGCGCGCGGCCTGCCACAGCTGGTCCTCGCTCGCGTCCCAATTGCCGTAGCGAAGATTGTCGCGCGCGCTCGCGGCGAAGATGACGACCTCCTGCGGCACCATGGCGATGCGCGCGCGAACGTCGGCGGGATCGGCATCGCGCAGGTCGACGCCGTCGATCAGCACGCGGCCCTGCTGCGGGTCGTAGAAGCGCTCGGCGAGCTGGAAGATGGTGGTCTTGCCGGCGCCCGAGGGGCCGACGAGCGCAAGCCGCTCTCGAGCGCGCACGTCGAGCGTAAAATCGTTGAGCGCGGAGACCTCGCGGCGCGTCGGATATTGGAAGGTGACATTCTCGAACGCCAGCGTGCCGAGCGCGGGCTCGGGCAGTCTGACGGGCTGCGCGGGCGCGCGGATCTCCGGCTCGGCATGGAGCAATTCCGACAGGCGCTCCGACGCGCCGGCGGCGCGCAGCAGGTCGCCATAGACTTCGGTGAGGTTGCCGAACGCGCCCGCGAGCAGCCCGCCGTAGAGCACGAAGGCGGCGATCGTGCCGCCGGTGATGTGCCCGGCGGCGACGTCGATCGCGCCCTGCCAGATGATCATCGTGATCGCGCCGAAGATGATGAAGATGGCAATCGCGGTCATTGCCGCGCGCACGAGAATTCGGCGCTTGGCGGTCGAGAAAACCCGCTCGACGGCTTCGGTGAAGCGGGATGCTTCGCGGCCCTGCTGGTTGAACGCCTGCACGATCTTCATCGCGCCCAGGACTTCGCTGGTGACGGTGCCCACGTCGGCGATGCGGTCCTGGCTGCGCGTCGAGATCGCGCGCACGCGCCGGCCGAGGATTGCGAGCGGAAGCACGACGAGGATCGCTCCGCCGAGGATCGACAGTGCGAGCTTCGGCGCCAAGGCGAACAGGATGACGACGCAGGCGATGCCGAGGATCGCGTTCCTCAGCGCTACCGACACGGTGGTGCCGACCACCTGCTCGATGATCGTGGTGTCGACCGTAAGGCGCGAGGTGATCTCCGCCGGCCGGTTCTCCTCGAAGAAGCCGGGCGACAGGCGAAGCAGGTTGCGGTGCACCGCGACGCGGATGTCGGCGACGGTGCGCTCGCCGATCCACGACACGAAATAGAAGCGCACGGCGGTGGCGATCGCGAGGACGCCGACGAGGAGCAGCAGATATTCGAACCAGCGGGCGATGTCCCGCGTCGTGCCCGCGCCGTGCGCGAAGCCTTTGTCGATGATCAGCTTGAACGCATAGGGAATGCCCGACGTAGCGCCGGCTGCAACCAGCAGCGCGAGCGCCGCTACCGCGATATGGCCGGGGTAGCGGAGCGCGAACCTCCACACCATCCGCAGGTTCCTGATCGAGCGGCCCTTCGGCCGGTTGGCAGTCGGGATCGCCATGCGCGGCCTCTACCAGCGCGGCCCCGGCGCCTCAAATCCTTCCGGGCCGCCTCGCATCCACGCGCGGCGCGACGCTATCGTTCACTTCCTTTCGCCCGGCTTGTTCCTTATCACCTCGCCGAGGCTGTGGAGTATTCTCGCGATGGATCGGCACCACCTGATTGCAGCTCAGGAGGGCCTGACGAAATGCCAGACGGAAAGCGAAGACGGCGGGGCTTCGGCGCTCCTTGGGCTCCTCGAGTCCATTCACGGGCCGATTGCGCCGGGGGCATCGATCCTCGACCTGGGCTGCGGCGTCGGCCGCTGCGTCGGCGCGATGCTGGAGCGCGGCCATGACGCCTGGGGCGTCGACGTCTATGAATATTGGGACCGCGACCGAGACCTTTACTGGGAGTCCGAGCCACCGGAGCTGCCGGCCGAAGTGACCAGCCGCCTGCGCCTCGCGTCGCTGGTGCCTTACGAGCTTCCGTTCGCCGATTCCTCGTTCGATCACATCGTCAGCACGCAGGTGCTCGAACATGTCGACGACCTGGACGCGGTGTTCGGCGAGATTGCGCGCACGCTGCGGCCGGGCGGGACCAGCGTTCACATCTTCCCGAGCGCCTGGGCGCCGCCGATCGAAGGTCATATCGGAGTGCCGTTCCCGCTCCTCTGCCACAATCCTGCCTATCTGAAGCTGATGGCGATCGCCGGGTTCCGAAGTCCCCGGCAGCGCGGGCTCCGGTGGCGGGAGGTCTACCGCAGCAACCTCGAGCAGATGGAGGTCACCCACTATCCGGGTCGCCGCAAAATGCTCACGAAGGCGAGGCGGGCCGGCCTCAGCGCTGAGTTCATCCACGATCCGGTGAACGCGAGGCCGATGTTCGCTCGTCTCTATGAAAAGCTCAGCGCGCTCGGAATGCCCGGGGCTGCAAAGAGAATCCTGATGATGGTGCAGCAGCCGCGGCTGCTGCTGTCGCTGCCGCGCTGATCGCCGGCACTGGACCGCACGCCCGCCTTTATTGCGGTGCAGCATCCCCTTGCCAGCGGAGCAAAGGCGGGCCACATCGGTTCTGACCAGAGGTAGAAATGAGGTTGGATGCTCTACGACGCCTATGAAGTGCAGCGCTCGCTTCTCGCAGGTGCGAGCAAGCTTGCAGGTCTGGGCGCCGGATGGCTGAACAACCCCGCCAATCCTCTCGGCTACAGCGCGATGGGGCCGCTGGTGGCCGCCAGCCTCGAAGTCTTCGCCCATGCGGCGGCGCCGCGCGGCAAGCCCGAATTCGGAATCGAGAGCGTCAAGGTCGGGCGCAGGGAAGTCCGCGTCGACGAGCAGATCCTGCTGAGGAAGCCGTTCGGCCAGCTCAAGCATTTCGCGCGCGACGGAGTCGACAAGGGACCGCGGCTGCTGATCGTCGCGCCGATGAGCGGCCACTATGCGACGCTCCTGCGCGGCACGGTGCAGCGCCTTCTGCCGAGCTTCGACGTCTACATCACCGACTGGCGCGACGCGAAGCTTGTGCCGCTGTCCGAAGGCGGCTTCGACCTGGACGATTACATCGATTACCTGGTCGAGTTCCTCGAGCATATCGGCAAGACGACCGGCGAGCGGCCGCACATGCTGGCGGTCTGCCAGCCCGCCGTGCCGGCCTTCGCCGCGACCGCGCTGATGAACGCGGACAGGAACCCATGGCGCCCGAAGTCGCTGACGATGATGGGCGGCCCGATCGACACGCGGCAGGCGCCGACGGCGGTGAACACGCTGGCGACGCAGCGTCCGTACGGCTGGTTCGAGCATAATGTGATCGCGACCGTGCCGATGATCTATCCCGGCTCGGGCCGGAAGGTTTACCCCGGCTTCCTGCAGCTCGCCGGCTTCATGGCGATGAACCTCGGCGATCACCTCGTCAGCCACTGGGAGATGTTCAAGCATCTGGTCCAGGGAGACGAGGAGGGCGCCGCCTCGACCCAGAAATTCTACGACGAATATCGTTCGGTTTGCGACATGACGGCGGAATTCTACCTGCAGACGGTCGACGTCGTGTTCCAGCGGCACCTGCTGCCGAAGGGCCAGCTGAAGCATCGCGGAAGGCTGGTCGACCCCGCGGCGATCCGCGACACGGCGTTGCTCGCGATCGAAGGCGAGCGCGACGATATTTCAGGGCTCGGCCAGACCAAGGCCGCGCTGGAGATCGCGACCAAGCTGCCGGCCAGGAAGAAGCAATATTTCATGGCCAGGGACGTGGGCCACTACGGCATCTTCAACGGCCGCAAGTGGCGCGAGCGCATCGCGCCCGTCGTTGAGAAGTTCATTGCCGCGAACGATTAAGCTATTGAAGTTACGGTAAAAGCCACCATTTCCCGGTCAGTTTCAACAACTGAAAGGAGGTGGTCTGATGTCTCATTGTCATACGCCGAACGCGGCCAATGGAGTGAGCGCAGCCTCCGCAGGAGCTTGCGCTTAACGTCAGGCCGCCTCGGCTCGACAATGTGAAGGCCGTCCGGGTTCGCCCGGGCGGCCTTTTGCTTTTTTCGTGAAGCTTAGTCGACGCGTTGCGCGATCGCGGCTTCGACCATGTTGCGCCAGGTCTCGGGATCGCCCGCCGCGGCCATGGCTTCGTCGGGCTCGCGCGCGGTGTGAAGGACGGCAAGCGCCTGGTTCACATGCTCGCGCCAGGCGAGATCGACCTTCTCGCTGGCAGACGGATCGCTTCCCTCGGCATTGCTGCTGAGCGCGGCTCCGGCGAGCACGCGGGCAATGCGTTCGACGAGCGGGCGATTCGATTCGGGCATTCTTGCTCCTCCCTTTTTTCGTTCAACCCGCTCGCCGCCTTTTGGGTTCAAGGAAACGCCGCAGCGCGCGGCGGGCGGCAATCACGAGCCACAGCGACAAAGCCACCAGGGCGATCGCGATCACGGCCGATGCGACCGGATAAGCGATCGCGAGCGCAAGGAGGCCGCCCGTCGCGACATCTTCGCCGGTAGACACGATCACGTTCGAGAAGGGTTCCGGGCTGGCGTTCACGAGCGTCCGCGCGCCAGCCTTGCCGGCATGGGCGAGGAAGGCAGCGCCGCCGCCGAGGAGGAAGCTTCCGACCTGCCAGGCGGGATCGCCGCCGTCGATGATGGCCATCGACAGTAACGCTCCGCCCACCGGCCGCACGAAGCCGTGAATTGCGTCCCAGGCGCTGTCCACCCATGCCACCTTGTCGGCGAAGAACTCCGCCAGCGCGCCAAGGGCCGCAACGCCGATGATCCAGTTGTTGGCGAGCACGTCGAGCGCATGGAGCTGGTCCGGAAGAGCGATCCACCCGAACTTCATTGCTACGCCGACGGCGAAGGTCACGAGATAGAGGCGCCAGCCGGCGAGCAGGCTGACGGTCGAAGCGAGGGCGATCAGCTGGACCGCGCCCATCCGCTACAGCACTTCGAACAGACCCGCCGCGCCCATGCCGCCGCCGACGCACATCGTGACGACCACATGCTTCACGCCCCGACGCTTCCCCTCGATCAGCGCATGGCCGACCAGGCGCGCGCCGCTCATTCCGTAAGGGTGACCGATGGCGATGGCGCCGCCGTTCACGTTGAGCTTGTCCTCGGGGATGCCGAGCTTGTCGACGCAGTAGAGGACCTGGACGGCAAAGGCCTCGTTCAATTCCCACAGGCCGATATCGTCCATGGACAGGCCGAAACGGCCGAGGAGCTTGGGAACGGCGAACACCGGACCGATTCCCATCTCGTCGGGTTCGGTGCCGGCGACCGCCATGCCGACATAGCGGCCGAGCGGCTCGAGGGCGCGCTTCGCGGCCAGCTCGCCGCTCATGATCACGCAGGCCGATGCGCCGTCGCTGAGCTGGCTCGCATTGCCCGCGGTGATGAGCTTGTCGGGGCCGCGCACCGGCTCGAGCTTCGAAAGCCCCTCGAGCGTAGTGTCGGGGCGGTTGCCTTCGTCGCGGTCGAGCGTGACCTCGCGCATCGAGACTTCGCCCGTTTCCTTGTCCTTCACCGCCATCTTCGCGGTGACGGGGATGATCTCGTCCGCGAACGCGCCGCTCCGCTGCGCTTCGGCGGTGCGCTGCTGCGAGCGGAGCGCATATTCGTCGCACCGCTCGCGGCTGATTGCGTAGCGCTGGCCGACGACCTCCGCCGTGTCGATCATCGGCATGTAGACGCCGTTGTGCATGCTCAGAAGCTCGGGGTCCGGGCCGAGGCGAAGCTCGCCGGTCTGGACCAGCGAAATGGATTCGACGCCGCCCGCCACCACCACCTCCATGCGGTCCACGATGACCTGCTTGGCGGCGGTGGCGATCGCCATGAGGCCCGAGGCGCACTGCCGGTCGATCGACATTCCCGCGACGGTCACCGGGAGGCCCGCGCGGAGGGCCGCGGTGCGACCGATGGTCGTCTGCACGCCCTGCTGGAGCGCCGCGCCCATGATCACGTCGTCGACTTCGGCCGGGTCGACCTTGGCCCGCTCGATCGCCGCGCGGATCGGGTGCGCGGCAAGGGTGGGCGAGGGCGTGGCGTTGAAGGCGCCGCGATAGGCCTTGCCGATGCCGGTGCGGGCGGTTGAAACGATGACGGCGTCGCGGGGCATTCTTCTCTCCTCAAAGGACGATGAGGGCGAGCCACACGGCGCTCAGCGCCGGCTTCTCCTCGCCTTCGATTTCGACGGTTACGTTATGGCGCATCAGCAGCTGGCCGGGCGCTTTCTCCTCCGCCGAGTCAAGCGTGAAGCGGCCGCGCACGCGCCTGCCCGAGCGCACCGGCGCGAGGAAGCGCACGCGGTCGAGCCCGTAATTGATCACCATCTTCATGCCTTCGGGCATCAGAATGGCTTCGGCGGCCATGCGCGAAAGGAGAGACAGCGACAGGAAGCCGTGCGCGATCGTCCCCCCGAACGGGGTCTGCGCCGCCGCCGCCGCGTCGAGATGGATGAACTGGCGGTCCTCGGTCGCCTCGGCGAACGTGTCGATGCGCGCCTGGTCGACGACGATCCACCCTGAAACGCCGACCTCCGTGCCCAGCGCATTTTTAATGTTCCTCAAGCTGGCGAGCGGCATCCGCTTCGGTGTAGCGTCAGGGCCGGTCTGAGCAAGCGTAAGGGGCAGCAAATGATCTTCCATATCTCGATCGCAGCCGACGATCCGAAGCGCACCGCGACGATGCTCGCGGAGCTGTGGCGCGGCGAGGCCTTTCCGTTCCCGGTGCTCGGCAAGGGGAGCTGGGTGGCCCATGCCGGCGACGACCGCCGCTCGACCATCGAAGTCTATGCGCGCGACGTGGCGCTCTACCCGGGCGAGACGTTCGGCGACCTGCGCGAGGAGCAGGTCTCCCGCTACGTACCGTTCCACGCCGCGGTCGCGACGCCGCTCAGCATCGAGGAAGTCGAGGAGATCGGCCGCCGCTACGGCTGCCAGACGCGCGTGTGCCAGCGCGGCCCGTGGTTCAAGGTCATTGAGTTCTGGGTCGACAATTGCCTGATGCTGGAAATGATGACTCCCGAGATGCAGGCCGACTACCAGCGTAATATCACGAGCGAGAATTGGCGCGCGATGCTTGCGCAGCGAGGGATCGGCGAAGACGGCGAGCAGCGCGCCGCCAACGCGGCCTAGAAGGGAGCCAGCGGCGGCGCCACGTCGGACGCGCGAACGAGCGCGATTTCCTCGCCCGCGAGGCGGTCGAGAAGGTTGAGCAGGATCGCCGACCGGTTCTCGGCATTGCGATTATTGTCCAGCGCCTTGTCGTCGTAAACGAGCTCGAACGCGACTGCCGCCGAGCCCACGCCGGTGGCGACGCAGCGGACGAGCTTGCAGCCGTTCTGGCCGGCGACGGCTTCGCCGGCGGCCGCCGGAACGCGCGCGAGGCGCTCGGCCGGAGTGTCGCTCGCAACGGCGAGGTGGAGCGTCATCCGCCGCGCCTTCGCCAGTGCGAGATTATGGATCTCGCGCTCGAGCAGCTTGGTATTGGCCATGATCAGCTGCTCGCCGCTCATCGAGCGCAGCCGGGTGGTCTTGAGCCCGATCCGCTCCACGGTGCCGGTGCTGTTGTCGTAGCGGATCGTGTCGCCCCGCCTGAACGGTTTGTCGAACAGGATCGAAAGCGCGGCGAACAGGTCGGAGAAGATGCCCTGCGCGGCAAGGCCGATGGCGATGCCGCCGATGCCGAGGCCGGCGATCAACCCGGTGACGTTCACCCCGAGGTTGGCGAGGATGACCACCAGCGCGACCGCGAAGACGGTGACGCTGATCAGCACCCGGATGACCGAGCGCGCATTGCCGATCCCGTTCGGGTCGTCGTCCCCCGCCGCCCTGCCGATCGCGCCCAGCGCCAGCTCGCGCACCCAGATCGCGCCCTGCAGCGCGGCGGCGATGATGAAGAGCACGTGGATCGTGCGCGCGACGACTTGCGGCGGCTGCACGTAGCCGGCGACCGTGTCGAGCGCGGCGAAGATCATGAACAGGAGGCTGGTCCGGGCGAGCACGTGGCCGATCACCGAGCGCCAGGTGCGGCAGTCGGGGTCGGCAGTGCTGATGCGCTGGCCGACGCTTCGGAGCACGAGCATGACGAGGACGAGGAGGGCGGCGACGGCGAGGCCGATCAGCAGCGCGTGCCCGTTCTGCGCGACCCATTCGACCGTTCGCGCCGGCCAGGCGATCCGCTCATTCATGGGCGGTGGTCATGGCCTCAGCGCAAAGGGAAAATCAAGCGACCGCGGCTTGCTCCGCCGCCGGCTGCGCCGTCATCGCGCCGGCGGGCGAGCCCGTCCGCTCAGCCTTGCGCTTGCGCGGCCGCTTGCCGCCGCGGGCGAGGAACTCGAGCAGGCCGACCTCGGCGCTCGACAGGCGTTTGCGCGGGCGCGGGCGCTCGATGTCGCCGAGCGGGTCGCGTGGATTTTCCTTCACCGATTCGAGCAGCTTCGGATGAACGTAGGACTTGCGGCTGATCGCCGGCGTATTGCCGAGCGCCTCCGCGACGGGTTCGACGACGGTCTTCACGCTGATCCGGGCGTCCTCGGCCTTCTTCAGCATCTGCTCGAAGGCGATCACGCTCGCGCCCCAGGTGCGGAAATGCTTGGCGGTGAAGTCGCCGCCGCTCGCTTCCTTGATATATTCGTTGACGTCGCTGGAGGTCACCGGCTTCGGCTCGCCTTCGCCGTTGATATATTGGAACAGCATCTGGCCGGGCAGCTCGTCGCAGCGCTTGCAGATGCGCTTGAGGTTGCTGTCGGTGACCTTCACCTCGTGGACGATGCCGTGCTTGCCGGTAAAGCGCATCAGCATCGCCTGGCCCTTGCGTTTCAAATGCCTGCTGCGGAGCGTGGTCGCGCCGAAGCTCTTGTTCTCGCGCGCATATTCCTCGTTGCCGATGCGGATATGCTCGGTGTCGAGGAGGCGGACGACGGCGGCCAGAACCGCGTCGCGCGTCAGGTTGCGGCGCTTGAGGTCCTGCTCGACGCGGCGGCGGAGCCTCGGCAGCGCCTTCCCGAACTCGAGCAGGCCGTCGAACTTGGCGCTGTCGCGCTTCTCGCGGAACAAAGGGTGGTAGCGATATTGCTTGCGCCCGCGGGCGTCGATGCCGGTGGCCTGGAGGTGCCCGTTCGGATCGGTGCAGAACCAGGCATCCGTATAGGCCGGCGGAAGTCCGATCGCGTTCAAGCGATCGATCTCCTCCCGGTCCGTCACTCGGTTCCCCTCGGGATCGAAATAGGCCCAGTAGCGGCCCATCCGCTTCCGGGTGATTCCCGGCTCAGTATCGCTGCTGTGTCGTAACAATGGCTTCACTCGACTCGTTTGGAGGCCTAAGCGAGCGAGAGAGCGGGCGAGTTCCTGAGTAGAAGACAAGGAGTCTTGCCATGCGTATTTCCGATGCACGCGTCCTCATCGTCGCGACCGACGGCTTCGAGGAGTGGGAGCTGTTCGGCCCGCGCCAGATCCTGCAGGAGCGGGGGGCGGAAGTGGTCCTCGCTTCGCTCGGGCGCGATCCCATCCAGGCGACCGTGCACGACGATCCCGGCAAGACCATTCGTCCCGACCTCACGGTCGACGAAGCGAGCGCCGACGATTTCGACGCGCTGATCCTGCCGGGCGGCGTGCGCAATCCGGACCAGCTTCGCCTTCACGGCAATGTGATCGCGCTCATCCGCCTGTTCGCCGAGCAGGGAAAGCCGATCGGCGCCATTTGCCACGGGCCGTGGCTGCTGGTCGAAGCCGACCTGCTGCGCGACCGCACCGCGACGAGCTGGCCGTCGATCCGCACCGATTTGCGCAACGCGGGGGCGACGGTGGTGGACGAGCCTTCCGTCACCGACGGTAATATCGTCACCAGCCGCAATCCCGACGACGTCGAGGCCTTCACCAATGCGCTCATCGACCTGATCGAGAACGAGCCGGCCGTGAGGGAAATCCGCGAGCGGAGCGAGCTTCCCGCCTAACCCTATCGCAACCAATTGGGCTTACACCCGCCGGGATGCAGGCGGATCGTGCAACGCGCATCGAGAAGGGGGTCGACCGGGCAGCCGCGGCGCTGTTCGGCCTGGCCACCGGCTATGCGGCATTCACCTGGCTGGGGGCGCAGGCGCAGCCTCTGGCGAGGCTCGGCGAAAGCGCCGTAGCCGCGCTTGTCTCTTGCCTGCTGTGCGTGCGTGCATTGGCCGCGGTACGGCCGGCTCCGCGGAAGATGCCCGTCCCGGTGTTCGACGTGCGCGAGATCGACTCTCCCGAGCTCGGCGAATTGCTGCTGACGGACCGCTTCGAGCCCGAGCCCGGCGCCGAAGAAGAGCCGCTGGTGCTCGACGACATTCTTGCCGAGCTAGGCCCCGATTCCCGCGTCGTCCGGCTGTTCGACCCGGCGGCGATGCCGACGCCCGGACAGCTCAACGACCGCATCGAGCGGCATTTGGTCCGGGACCCGCCCCCGGCCGCATGCCACGACGCTTCGCAAGCCCTGCACGAGGCGCTTGCGGAACTGCGCCGCTCACTTCGCTAGTCAGCGCTGACGGTCAGCGCCTCGATATTCACGCTGGTCGAACGGTCCAGCGCCTTTCGCGGCTCGCCGAGCAGCGCGATGTCGGCAACCACCACGCCGGGGATGCTGAACTCCGCATCTTCGAGCCCGCTGACCATCTGCTCCACCACCGAGGCTGAATCGGCTCCGGTCACGCGGAGCGCGATCTGGTGGCGTTCCCCCGTGAAGGTGAGCGACTGCCAGTCCACCGACTGAATCTCGGTAAGCAAAATCCTATCGCGGTCCACGCCCGCGCGGGCGATCAGCGCCCGCAACAGGCTCGAAGCCGCGCTCGACATCGGAAGACGGGTCATCGCGCGCCTCCCTGAAGATAGTTGAGGACGCGCTTGACGGTGCTCGGACGGGGGTCGCGCCCGTTCCGCAGATCGAAAACAAATCGAGGATCCCCAACCGCTTCGCGGCCGAAACGAGTCGGTGGGGTGTCATTCTGGCGCAAAAATTTTTCCACTTCTCTGAGCAAATGCACGGGTTTTTTCCTTATTGCCTCAAATGCGACTCGGCTGCTCAGTCATTCCCAACGCATTTCCTACTTGTCTAGGGAGTTTCCTATCAGTACTAAGAGCTCATTAATGGTGCCGGATCCCCGCCTCGTCCTGGAGCGCTTGTGTGCCGAGCGCGGCGAAGACTTCGCCGGCCTCTCGCGCATGCTCGGGCGCAACCCCGCCTACATCCAGCAGTTCGTGCGCCGCGGCGTGCCCAAGCGGCTGAAGGAAGAGGAGCGGCGCAAGCTCGCCCGCTATTTCTCGGTGCCCGAAGCCCTGCTCGGCGGCCCGCCCGAAAGCGATCAGCCGCTGCCCGGCCTGGTCAGCGTCAAGCGCCACCCGGTCAGCGTTTCGGCCGGTCCCGGCGCCGTCGTCACGGAGGAGCTCGGAAAGCCCTATTTCGCGTTCGACGAAAGATGGCTGAAGGCGTTGACGCCGAGCCGCCCCGCCGACCTGTCGATCGTTCGCGTCGAGGGGGATTCCATGGCGCCGACGCTGAATGCCGGCGACGACATTCTCGTCGACCTCGGCGATGCCGCGGACCGGCTGCGCGACGGAATCTACGTTCTTCGGATCGACGATGCGGTGGTGGTGAAGCGGCTCGCCTTGAACCCGACCGGCAGGCGGGTGACGGTCCAGTCGGACAATCCGGCCTATCCCGACTGGCCCGACTGCGGCCTCGACGACATCAAGCTGATCGGCCGCGTGATCTGGTCGGGGCGGCGGATCGTCTAGCTGCCGCGCCGCCGCTTATCGATCAGCCAGGTCGCGACGGCGAGCAGGATGCCGATGCCGAGCCCGATCAGCGTGCCCTCAAGCGGGTTGCGGATCGACAGGCCGTAGAGAAAGCCGAGCAGGAGGAAGAGCGTGAGGAAGCATCCTCCCGCGCGTGACGTGCTGCCTTGCATTCGAGCGGCCATGGCAGAGGCGCCGGCCGAATGCCACCGCCCTGATGGTCAACGGACGGTTCACGACATTTGTCGGCAGTCGGGAAACGGCGCCCGCGCTAAGGTGCGGGCATGGACGCCCCCTTCATCCATGGCCGCGTCGCGCTCGCCGACGCTTCGGAGCTGATCGAGCGCTACGGCGACGAAGCCGCTTTGGTCGCCGCCGAGCGCGCCGAGCGGAGCCGCGATGACGGCAATGTCGTCCGCTTCTGCCACTGGCGGCAGATCGAGCGCGTGATCGCCACCCTGACCAGCGACGAAGTGCGGGGAACCGTCCACTAAGCCCTTGAACTAGCGACCGGCCGCGCGTCTCTGGACTGGCGCGGTTCATGAGCGCCGCGTAAGGCTCTGCCCTTGATGACCGGGCGGGGATCAAGGGAAGTGGTCGCGCGGCTGCTGTGCGCGGCGGCTTGCTCCGCATTGGCGGCGGCGCCGGCCCTCGGCCAGGCCGCCCCGCCGCCCTCGCAGCAGCAACCCACGGAGCCCGCCGAGCTCGACCCCAATGCGCCGCTCGCGCCGATGCCGGACCTCGGCGTCGACTGGCCCGACCTCAATGCCAAGGACACCGCGCCTCCGCCCGTGGCCGCGGCTCCGGCGGGCGAGAAAGCGCCGACCACCGAAGCGACGGGGACGCTGCGCTATACGGTGGAGGTCGAAGGGCTGTCGGCGATCGGCGGCGGCGAGGACCTGCTGGCCGCCTTCCGCAAGCAGTCGACGCTCGAAGCCGAGCGCAAGGACCCCGCCAATGCGGCGCAGATCGGCCGCCGGGCGAGCGCCGACGCCGACCTGCTCACCGAATTGCTCCGCAGCCAGGGCTATTATGACGCCGCGGTCGAGCCCCGCACCGAGCGAAGCGGGGGCGCGCTGCACGTCATCCTCTCCGCCGATCCGGGGGTCCAGTACCGCTTCGCCTCGGTTGAGCTGCCCGGCCTCGACGCGGCAGGCGCAGACGCGGCGAAGCTCCGCCAAGCCTTCGGCGTGCACGCCGGCGACCCCGTCATCGCGCAGGACGTGATTGCCGGCGGCGTCGCGCTCACCCGCGCGCTCGGCGAAGAAGGTTTCGCCGAGGCCAAGGTCGGCGAGCAGGACATCGAGGTCAATCACCAGACCCACCTCGCGACCCTCTCGCTGCCGGTGAACCCCGGCCCGATCGCGCACTTCGGAAGCATCCGCGTGAGCGGCCGCCCGCCGTTCAGCGCGCGCCACGTCGGCCTGATCGCCCGGTTCAAGCCCGGCGATCGCTTCGAACGCTCGAAGGTCGACGACCTGAGGCGCGCGCTGATCCAGACGACGCTCGTCGCCAATGCCGACATCAAGGTCGTGCCGGTCGACGGCGGCCGCGTCGTCGACCTCGACGTGCGGCTGGAGCCGGCGCCGTCGCACACCATCGCCGGCGACATCGGCTACGGCACGGGACAGGGCGCGCTGATCGAGGCGACCTGGACCGACCGCAACTTCTTCAACCCCGAAGGCGCGCTGACGCTTCGCGGAATCGCCGGCACGATGGAGCAATTGCTCGGCGTCGAGTTCCGCCGCTCCAACTTCCTTCAGCGCGACCAGACCTTCGACGCGCAGTTCACCGCGTCGCACCAGAAGTTCGACGCCTATGAAGCGAAGACGGTGCTTCTCGCCGCCCGCATCGAGCGGCTGAGCAACTTCATCTGGCAGAAGAAATGGACCTGGAGCTACGGCGCCCAGCTGCTCGGCACCGACGAGAACGGCGTGTTCAGCCCGGACGGCGAGAAGGACACGCGAAAGTTCTTCATCGCCGCGCTTCCGCTCAGCCTCGGCTATGACGGCAGCGACAGCCTGCTCGACCCGACGACGGGCTTCCGCCTGAGCGGCTGGGTCAGCCCCGAATATAGCGGCCACGGCAAGAGCCTGACCTACGGCCGCGGCCAGATCGACGCGAGCGCCTATCGCCCGATCAGCGACCGCGTCGTGGTTGCTGGACGCGTCAGGGTCGGGACGATCCTCGGCGCGAGCTCGTTCGACCTCGCCCCGTCGCGGCGCTTCTATTCCGGCGGCGGCGGGTCGGTTCGCGGCTACGGCTACCAGCAGCTCGGGCCCAAGGACATGGTCGGCGACCCCGTCGGCGGCCGCGGGCTTGCCGAAGTCGCGCTCGAGGCGCGCATCCGGCTCAGCCAGTTCGGCGGCAATTTCGGCATCGTCCCCTTCGTCGACGGCGGGTCGCTGAGCGAGAAGGCGATGCCGGGGTCGGGCAAGTGGCGGTTCGCGGCGGGGCTCGGGGCGCGCTATTATTCGCTATTCGGGCCGATCCGGATCGACGTCGGGGTGCCGCTCAACCGGCAGAAGGGCGACGGGCCGTTCGCCGTCACCGTCTCGCTCGGGCAGGCCTTTTGATGGCCGAAGCCGTCCTCGAACGGGAGCCGGAGGAGCGGACGCGGATCGTCATCAGGCGCGACTGGCGCCTGCGCCTGCTCGACGAGCTGTTCGCATTGTTCGTCGCCTTCCTGTTCCTGGTCGCGGCGCTGCTCGTCCTCCTCGACAGCGCGCCCGGCCACCGCTTCATCGTCGACCAGCTCGGCCGCTTTTCCACCGCGTCGGGCCTCCGCATCCACATCGGGCGGATCGACGGCTCGATCTTCGGCAAGTCGCAGCTGCGCAACGTCACCGTCGCCGACCAGCAGGGCGTGTTCCTGACCTCGCCCAATATCAAGCTCGACTGGACGCCGGGCGCGTGGCTCACGAACAAGCTCGACATCGACAGCGTGACCGCGCAGCGGGTCACGCTCGTCCGACTGCCGAAGCTGAAGCCGAGCACGAAGAAAGGGCCGATCCTTCCCGGCTTCGACATTCATGTCGGGGAGCTCAGGGTCGACCGGCTCGACGTCGGGCCGGCGGTCGGAGGGAGGGCGCGGAGCGGCCGGCTGTGGGGCAAGGCGGACGTCCATTCCGGCCGCGCGCTGGTCGAGCTCAAGGCGCTGATGAACGACGGCGGCGATCGCGTCGCCTTGCATCTCGACGCGGAGCCGGACCGCAACAAGTTTGACGTCGCTGCGCGGGTGATCGCGCCGGCCGACGGGCTCGTGCCGGCGCTGATCGGGACGAAGCGGTCGATCGACCTGACGCTCGGCGGCAAGGGCAGCTGGACGCGCTGGCGCGGGACGGCGGCGCTCGACCTCTCCGGCCGGCCCACTGCCCGCCTCGCGCTCGGCGTCGACGAAGGCCGCTACCGGCTCCAGGGCCAGTGGGCGCCGGCCCAGTTCCTGACGGGCAAGCTGCACCGGCTGACCGTCCCGCTCGTGACGCTGCGCGGCGCCGGCACGCTCACGGACCGGGTGCTCGACGGCGAGCTCAGCGCCGCCTCGCCCGAGCTTCGCGCGGTCGCCAAAGGCGCGGTCGACCTCGCCAGCAACCGCTATCGCGGCATGCGGCTGGGGATCGACCTGGTGCGCCCGCCCGCGCTGTTCCCCAACATGACCGGCAAGGGCGTGCGCATGGTGTGGACGCTCGACGGGCCGTTCGCCACCGCCGATTATTCCTACCGGCTGACGTCGCAGTTCGTGCAGTTCGACAATACCGGGTTCCTCGGCCTGCACGCCGAGGGGCGGGGGCAGCTCAGTCCGTGGCCGATGCGCGTGCCGATCCGCCTTTCGGCGCGCGCGATCACCGGCGTCGGCGACGTCGCGGGCGCAATGCTCGCCAACCCGACGATCGATGGGTGGCTTACGATCACGCCCAAGCTGGTGCGCGGCGACGGCCTCAGGCTCACCAGCGCCAAGTGGACGGGCAAGCTGTCGCTCCTCATCGATCTCGTCAGCGGGCGCTTCGAGGTCCTGCTTTCGGGCGCGATGCAGCGCTACCTCATCCCGGGCCTCGGCATCGTCGACGTGGTGACGGACCTCAGGGTCGTCCCCGGCCCGAACGGCCATGGCAGCCACGTCGTCGGCACCGGCAAGGCGTGGGTGCGCCGGCTCGACAACAGCTTCTTCGCGAGCCTCACCGGCGGGCTGCCGTCGCTCACCACCAACCTCGAGCGCGGAAGCGACGGGATCGTCCATTTCACCAACCTGCAGCTCTATTCGCCCAAGCTCCGCTTGTCGGGCTCGGGCGAGCGCTTGAAGGACGGCACCTTCCATATCGTCGCGTCGGGACGGCAGGCGAAATACGGGCCGCTGCGGGTCGTTCTCGACGGCCATATCGAGCGGCCGCGGGTCGACCTTTTCCTCCAAAGCCCGAACGAGGCGCTGGGCATCAAGGCGATGCACCTGCTGCTCGATCCCACGGCTGCGGGGTTCAACTATCGCGCGAGCGGCGGCTCGAAGCTCGGCCCCTTCACCAGCAGCGGGCAGATCCTGCTTCCGAAGAACGGGGCCGCGGTGATCGCCATCGCGTCGCTCGATGCCGGCGGCGCGCATGCGACGGGCAACCTTCGCTCCGACCCGGGCGGGTTCACCGGCCGGCTGACGCTTGCCAACGGCACGCTCGCCGGCACGCTCGACTTCGCGCCGGCTTCGGGTGCGCAGCGCATCGACGCGCATTTGACTGCCGCCGGCGCTAGTTTTCCCGGCGCCTTCTCGGTGCGCAGCGGCCGCGTCGACGGCACCATCGTCCTTGCCGACGAGCGCACCACCATCGACGGGGTGGTCGACGCGCGCGGCGTGGAGATGAGCGGCATTTCGCTCGCGCGGCTCACCGCCAACGCCAAGCTGGTCAATGGCGCGGGGCAGGTGCGCGCCGCATTCGCCGGCCGCCGCGGCGCCGCCTTCGATTTTTCGACCCTTGCCGACGTCTCGCCCGACGCAATCCGGCTGACGGGCAGGGGACGCATCGACCGCCAGCCGCTGGTGCTCAACCAGGCAGCCGTCCTGACCCGCTCGGGCGACGGCTGGGCGCTCGCTCCGACCAGCCTCAGCTTCGCGGGAGGAACCGCGACGGTTTCGGGCCGCAGCGGGTCGGCGCCCGAAGTGCATGCGCAGCTCGCGGGCATGCCGCTCGAGGTGCTCGACATCTTCTGGCCGAACCTCGACCTGTCCGGCTCCGCGTCGGGCCACGTCGACTATGCGTGGAAGTCGAACCGCAGCGGCCGCCTCGACCTCAAGGTCCGTGGGCTCAGCCGCGCCGGGCTGGTCCTCGCCTCCAAGCCGATCGACGTCGGCATTGCCGCCATCGTCAACGGCAACCAAGCGGCGCTGCGCGCAGTCGCTGCGAGCGACGGCGCCGTGGTCGGCCGCGCGCAGGCGCGCTTCGCGCCGATGGGCGGCGGCCCGCTCGTGGCCGAGCTCATGAATGCGCCGCTGTTCGCGCAGGTCCGCTATTCGGGGCCGGCCGACACCTTGTGGAGGCTGACCGGAAGCGAGGTGATCGACATGTCGGGCCCGCTGGCGGTCGGCGCGGACATCGGCGGGCGGCTGTCGAACCCGGTGATCCGCGGATCGCTGCGGACGCAAAGCGCCCGGCTTGAGAGCCAGGTCACCGGCATGGTCATCGACCATATCGCCGCCGACGCTCGCTTCTCCGGCCCGCAGCTGATCTTCAACCAGATCAGCGGCCAGACCACCGGCGGCGGCTCGATCAGCGGCAATGGATCGGTCACCTTCGCGGGCGGCAATGCGCTGCTCAACCTGGCGTTCAACGCGAACCAGGCCCTGCTGCTCAACCGCGACGATGTCGCGGCGCGGGTCACGGGCCCGCTGAAGCTCGCGTCGGACGCGAACGGCGGGACCATCTCGGGCAATCTCAGGCTCAACAAGGGCCGCTTCCAGCTCGGACGCGCGAGCGCCGCCGCCGCGGTCCCGCAGCTCAACGTCCGCGAGACCGGGCTGGACGCGGAGGACGTGATCGAGCCGGAAGCGGTCCACCGCTGGAAGCTCGACCTCAAGCTCGCCGGCGGCGACCTCAACGTGACCGGCCTCGGCATCAACAGCCGCTGGCGGACCAACCTGCAGATCGGGGGCTTCGCCGACGCGCCGCGCTTCACCGGGCGCGCCGACCTCGTGCAGGGCAATTATGATTTCGCCGGGCGCATCTTCCGCCTCGGCCGCGGGATCATCCGCTTCCAGGGCGAAAGCCCGCCCAACCCGCTGCTCGACATCCATGCCGAGGCGGCGATGCAGGGGATCGACGCCAGCGTGATCGTCGCCGGAACCGGGCTCCACCCGGAGATCACCTTCGCGAGCACGCCGCCGCTGCCGCAGGACGAGCTGTTGTCGCGCATCCTGTTCGGGACCTCGATCACCAATCTGTCGGCGCCCGAAGCGCTGCAGCTGGCGTCGGCCGTCGCGGCGCTTCAGTCCGGCAAGGGCACGCTCGACCCGATCAACGCGCTTAGGAAGGCGGTCGGCCTCGACCGGCTCCGCATCGTCCCCGCCGACGTCGCCACAGGTCAGAAGACGGCGATCGGCGCCGGCAAGTACATCACGCGCAAGCTCTACGTGGAGGTGGTGACCGACGGCGCGGGCTACTCGGCGACGCAGGTCGAATATCAGATGACCCGCTGGCTCTCCATCCTGTCGACGGTCTCGACCATCGGCCGCTCCAGCGCGAGCGTGCGGGTGAGCAAGGATTATTAGGCCAACGTCTGCTTTGGGTGGAAGGCGGACGCTATCTCAGAACTGAATTACTCCAATTCCACGTAGGTGTTTGTGCCGAAGTCGCGCACAAGCCGGGTTCCGACCGGCGCGTCGATCCATTCGATCCAACTGTCGTCGCGGTTAAGCACGGCACCGAGTGCGACATAAGCAACTTCCCGAGCATCTAGGTCCGCTTCCGTCGACTCGCCCATGCGACCCCGTATCCGCCAGCCGCTATCGGCATCGTCACCGGCGTCGTCAGCCCGCTCCGGTTCCTCACGGTATAGATACTCGACCGGCTCTTCGCCATCGAGGACGCACTGGTCGACAAGACAACGGTCCCAGAACTCCCGAAGATGGGCCGCTCGCGGAGCAGTTTCGGGATTCGCCCAATCGATCGCGATAATATGGTGGCGCTGGAACGCTATCTGATCACCTGCCTTGAGCGCCGCCGTGGGTTCGTCCGGATGGCTATCGAGCACGCCCCGAAGATCGTCACCCTCGGTTGCCTTGACGCTCACCCACATGCGCTCCGCCGCCCATTTCTCGGTCTCATGGGGATAGTCGAAGATCAACTTGACGAGGTCGCCTTTGCCCACAGCCGCAACTTCTGATGAGGAGGGCAGGAAGAAGGTGTAGGGGGCATTCGCCGCAAGTGGTCGCGGATCGAGCAAGGTGTAAGCAGCATCCGTCACGCGATCAGCTAGCAACCCGCAACGAATGTCAGCAATGGGTGGAAAGCTGCCACTAGGGAGCTTGCATTTCGACCAGCAGCTTACCGGCCAACCTGCGCACTTTCTCGGCATTGTAGTGCCGAGAGCTGGCAGTGGGCTCTTGGACCTCAAGCATCAGATCTCGCCAAGCGTCGAACTCGCGCTGGCGCAGCACCATGCCAATGACTGAACGGTAGACAGGATCAAATGCGAAATCGTCGCGCAAGAACGCCCACAGACCGGTGAGTTCCTCGTCGTCGGTCATCGCCCCAGTCAACCAGGCGAGCAACTCTCGCCGCGTTTCCAAGGCTGTGAAAGTCTCCACCATCGGCCGATGTTGGCAGTTGGTGCTGGTGTCAGCAATGGGTGGAAAGCCGACATTGAACGCCTTGCTCGCGGAGGGCCGCGATAATCGCGTCAGGCGACGGCGACAGGAGCGTAATGGACTTGGAGACTACCGAACCGTCTTCGCGCCGGATGCGAAGCTGAAAATCAAAGGGACGCCTCACGACCTCGAGACCGGCAATATGCGCTCGCTCTACAGCTTCGCCGTAGAGCCGCAAACGTTGCTCATCGACGCTGATGGTGCATCGCCCAGCGTTGAGAGCGGCCCCAGCCTTAGGCCAAGTGACAAAGACCCAGCCCAGGGAGCCGCCAAGGAAAAAGAGCGCCGAAGCAGCGTTCCAGCCGCTGCTTGCAACTGCCGCAAAATAGGAGGCGACACTATGCACCCCCACCGAGCTAACTTTGTAGGCGTAGACGCCGAATGCGACAAACGGGAAGAGGAAACATCCGAGGCACCGAAAAAAGTTCGGCCTAGCGACGCAAAGCTCCACTGAAACTCTCCCTCGCGCCGAGGATGCGCAAACGCTGCAATTTCCGCAATGGGTGGAAAGCGGACATCAGCTTGCCTACCCTCCCGCCATGGTCGCCATAGACTTCGTGGCTTTTGAGGATGAGCGCGACGCATGCGTGCTCGTGCTGGTCGAACCCGGACCTTGGATCGACCACGCAGTTGAAGGCCGCCTCACGGCCCTGCAGGACAGGATTTATGGCTGCCTAGAAGCAGTCCAGATCGATTCAGCTGTCGCTGATTCAGTTCGCATGAAACTGTGGCGCCTGCGTCCGGAAGAGTTGAAAGGCGTTGCATGGACAGTTCAGCCTGCGGGCTGTCCACCGCCTCCGACCGACACGTCGCCAATGCTGAGCATCGGTTTCATCAAAGAGGGACCGAAACCGGGCGTCGATGATGATCGAATAGGAGTTTTCACCCTTCCATACCCCGCCACGTGCAGCACTCGGCAAGGGAAGACAGCGCGGGACCTTGTGGGGGAAGCGTTGAGACTACTTCCTGGTTCAGGCCTGCGATCGCAATATCTTTACCACCGACCGTTGCCATGATTTGAAGCAGTTCAAGCGGCATCTTTGGGTGGAAAGCTGACATTAGATTTCGCGCAGCGCTTCTTGCCGTTCGTCCTCCGTCCATAGCGCGAAGGCGCCGACAGTTGGCTGTCCCTTCGCGTGCGCCAGAACGGCAAGCAGGCTCCGAACGTCAGCGTCATCATCCACGTCCCGCAGATGCGAGAGCGCGGGTTCCACGACTTCGCGCATGGCGGTCACATACGGACCTTCGAGCCAATCGGGGATGTTTGGGTTTCGGTCTGCCTTCCGGCGCTCTTCAATGATCGCGATGAGAGCATACGCGCGCCAATCTGGCTTCGCTCGATGGCTCATTAATCTGACAAGGTCAGGAACCACTGCGTAGGCGGCTGTCCCTAAGTCCCCTTGGTGGTGGACGCGCTGCCAAAGTTCATCATAGCCGTGGTCCGCATCGCCACTCGCGATGGCTTTCAATGCCGCGCGGGGGTCGTAAGGATCGCCTTTCGCATCCGTAAGCTGTGACCAGTCGTCAGTGTCGTTCATGATGCCTCCCGGCTTACTTGTCGCCGGATGCGCTAGTGTCGGCAATGGGTCCATGATGGCCGTTTTGGGTGGAAAGCTGCCACTACCTTGGTATCGTTCGCGGCATGAACAAACGGGGCCACCCGCTGATTGCGCTGACTTTCCTGACCCAAGGATGCACGAACGGCATGGCCAACGTTGAGGCGGCGACGGCGAGCGCTCTCACCCCGACGCAGCTAATCGCGACCATCGAAGCCCACAAAGGGCAGGCTGTGACGGTGGTCGGATATTTTACTTATGCGACCGATACGCGGGCACTTTGGGAGAATGAGGCCGCCCATCGCGACGCCGAGCATCTTCGCGAGGGT
Organism: Bacillota bacterium; assembly: GCA_050261135.1. Lineage (GTDB taxonomy): Bacteria > Pseudomonadota > Alphaproteobacteria > Sphingomonadales > Sphingomonadaceae > Sphingomicrobium. Next base: position 370,467 of record JBLNCZ010000027.1, on the reverse strand, counting down.
AGTTGGGACAAGTGCATCACCATTTACCCTTCAGACCCGCACGCGCGTCGGTTCAACGGCCGTCATGTTCATATCACGGGCAAAGCGGCTCTGATCGACCGCAACGACATCCGCAGCCTTTGGACTTGCAATCCGGTCGCCGTTGAGAACGCAATCATCACACGCGGATAGCGGCCTAATGGCAGGAATGGGTCGAAAGCAGACAGTAGCTGACCAATGTTTTTGCTGTCCTACAGCGGACCGATCGTGCTCCAAGCTGGCCGATGAGCCCGTTTTGCGTTCTTCCGTGTCCGCGCGCTCCACAGGCGTCCGCAAGCTGCGTCGTCACTGCGAACATTCGCGAAGGTTGGGCTACCGCTCGCGCGCGCACGCGTACGCGCCCGCGTAGAACTGTGAACTTTCACAACTTTCGCGAGGTGCGGGAGCGTTGCTCTGTCATCGTCATGCCGGGCTTGACCCGGCACCCGCCTTCTTTTCTACCTTTGAAGAAAAGGCGGATCCCGGCTCGAGGCCGGGATGACGGGAGGGATCAGCTAACATGAAGAACTGGAACGTGCGCAAGGCGGTGGTTGCGCGGGAGGACATGCCCGAGGAGCACCGGTTGCGCCAATCGCTCGGCTGGCCGCACCTCGTCGCCCTCGGCGTCGGCGCCATCGTCGGTACCGGCATTCTGACGCTCATCGGCGTCGGCGCCGGCAAGGCCGGTCCTGCCGTGATCCTGTCCTTCGCGATCGCCGGCGTCATCTGCGCCTGCGCGGCGCTGGCCTATGCCGAGGTCGCGACGATGATCCCGGCATCGGGCTCGGCCTACACTTATTCCTATGTCGTCTTCGGCGAGCTGATCGCGTGGATGATCGGAGTCGCGTTGATCCTCGAATATACGCTGGTGGTCAGCGCTGTTGCCGTCGGCTGGTCGGGCTACGCCGCGGGGTTCCTCAAGTCCGTCGGCTTGGGCCTGCCGGACGCGATGGTGCAGGGACCGGAACTCGGCGGCGTGATCAACCTTCCGGCCATCTTCATCATCTGGGTCGTCGCCGGCCTGCTGATCGCGGGCACGCGCGAAAGCGCGACGGTCAATGCGATCCTGGTCGTCATCAAGATGGCGGCGCTGGCCCTGTTCATCGCCGTCACGCTGCCGGTGTTCGATCCATCGCACTTCCATCCGTTCATGCCCTACGGCTTCCCGCGCAATGGGCCTTCCGGAAGCGAGGTCGGGGTCATGGCCGCCGCGGCGATCATCTTCTTCGCCTTTTACGGCTTCGACGCGATCGCGACTGCGGCCGAGGAGGCGAAGAACCCGGGCCGCGACCTTGCGATCGGGATCGTCGGGTCGATGCTCGTGTGCGTGCTCATCTACATGGTGATTGCCGCCTGCGCGATCGGCGCGGTGGTCTACAACGGCTTCGCGAACAGCCCCGAGCCGCTGGCGCTGATCCTTCGCGAGATCGGCAAGCCGTGGGCGGCGCGCGTGCTCGGCGCCGCGGCCGTGATCGCGCTTCCCACCGTGATCCTCGCCTTCTTCTACGGGCAGAGCCGGATCTTCTTCACGGTCGCGCGCGACGGGCTGCTGCCGAGCTCGCTCGCGCGCGTTTCGAAGCGGGGAACGCCGGTGCGGATCACCGTCTTCACCGCCATCGTCACTTCGATCTTCGCGGGCCTCATTCCGCTCGACGCGATCGCCGCGCTGGCCAATGCCGGGACGCTTGCGGCCTTCGTCGCGGTGTGCACGGCGATGCTCGTGCTGCGCAGGCGCGAGCCCGACCGCGAGCGCAAGTTCCGGACACCGCTGGCGCCGATCGTCGGGACCATCGGAATTCTGGGTTGCATCTATCTGTTCATCAGCCTGCCGAACCGGACGCAGCTGTTCTTCGTGACCGCCCAGGTGATCGGGCTGGTGCTCTATTTCCTCTACGGGAGCAGGGCGGCGGAACGGGCGCGCGCCGCCTGAGGACTAGCGCTTCAGGAAGCCTTCGAGCTCGAGGTTGATCTCGCGCATGGTGAGGCGCTGCCAGCGCGGGTCCCACGGGTCGGACTCGTCCTCGTTGTTGCTCGTGTCGAGATAGGCCGGCCGCAGCCACCGCGTCGGAGCGGCGGCGACCTCGGGCTTCGAGCGGCCGAGGAGCTGCATGTCGAACGGGCGGTGGAACTTGAGGCCGACCTGGCTGCCGACGACCCACTGGACGGTGGCCCCCAGCGCTGCCTCGTCGTTGAGCTGGAGCACGGGCTCGGCGCCGGGCGCGAGCGGCTCGCGGCACTCGATCATCGCGCCTGTGCTCGAGATGTTGCGGACGCGGACTGTGGTGCTCTGGTCGTCGAGGTGCAGCGTGCCCGACCAGATCAGCGGGTGGCGGGTGGCGCGGCGGTGCTCGCCCGGCTTGCCGCGGGCGCTGCGCACGCGGCGGTCTGCCGCCCGGCGCTCGCCGCTGCGGCGCTCGGGAAGCGGATCGTCCTCGGCGGCCGGCTCCGGGTCGGCATGGTCTTCGTCCGCCGCTTCGAAGCGCGCGTCGGGAAAGGAGCGGGTGATGACGTCGCGAAGCACGTTCGCCATTTCGTCCGACGAGCAGTCGAGGCGGGTTTCGTGGGCGAATTCCAGGCCGATTCGGTCGCCGCGGATCCAGCGGACCGCGCAGTCGATCGTGCCGTCCTCCCCGAGCCGCAGCTCGACCTTGTCCCACAGCTTCACGTCGAGCGCGCCGCGGATCATCGCGCCGCCGCCAGAGACGTTGATCAGCTGGGCCTCGTGCGAAGCTCCGGCATGGGTGACGGTGACGCTTTCCTCGGAAAGGCGATGGCGGTCCTCGGTGCGGCTGTTGCCGCGGCGCGACTCCTCCCGCGACACGCTCACGCTGTGGAGCGAATCCGCCTTCGCGCCCTTAGGACGCTTGTCGCGAAAGATCGGCTCCTCCGGCCTGGAGCTGCCGAAAATCTGCGCCCTGATGTTCATTCCCCCCACTCCGTACGCCCCGGCTGCCCAATGATAGGCACCGGATGGTTACGGAATCGTGCACTCTGCGAGGGAGCGGGAATGATGCCGATGGGGGGAAAGGGAAGGTGGGAGGGTTCCCCCCATCGGCGTCCCCGAAAGGATGAGCTTAACTCAAAATCACGACGAATAATACATGTCGAATTCGACGGGGCTCGGAGTGGTCTCCCAGCGCATCACTTCCTCCCACTTGAGGTCGATGTAGCTGTCGATCTGGTCGTCGCTGAACACGTCGCCGCGAGTGAGGAAGGCACGGTCGTTGGACAGGCTGACGAGCGCTTCGCGAAGCGAGCCGCACACCGTCGGCACGTTGACCAGCTCCTGCGGCGGCAGGTCGTAGAGGTTCTTGTCCATCGGGTCGCCGGGATGGATGCGGTTCTGGATCCCGTCGAGGCCCGCCATCAGCAGCGCCGAATAAGCCAAATACGGATTGGCGAGCGCATCGGGGAAGCGGAACTCGACCCGCTTCGCCTTCTCGCCGGCGCCGTAGGGGATGCGGCACGAAGCGGAGCGGTTGCGGCTCGAATAAGCGAGCAGCACCGGCGCTTCGAAACCGGGAACCAGGCGCTTGTAGCTGTTGGTGGTCGGGTTGGTGAAGGCGTTGAGCGCGCGGGCGTGCTTGATGACACCGCCGATGAAGTAGAGCGCGGTCTCGCTCAGACCCGCATAGCCGTTGCCGGCGAAGAGCGGCTTGCCGCCCTTCCAGATCGACATGTGGGTGTGCATGCCCGAGCCGTTATCCTTGGCGATCGGCTTGGGCATGAAGGTCGCCGTCTTGCCGTAGGCATGGGCGACCATGTGCACGACATATTTGTAGATCTGCATGCGGTCGGCGGTCTCGACCAGGCCGCCGTAGGTGAGCCCGAGCTCGTGCTGCGCGGCCGCGACCTCGTGGTGATGCTTGTCGCAGGGCAGGCCCATCTCGAGCATGGTCGCGACCATCTCGCCGCGGATGTCCTGCGCGCTGTCGACCGGAGCGACGGGGAAGTAACCGCCCTTGGCGCGCGGACGGTGGGCGAGGTTGCCGCCTTCATATTCGCGCGCCGTGTTGGTCGGCAGCTCGATGTCGTCGATGCGGTAGCAGCTCGCGTTGTAGCCGTCCTCGAAGCGGACGTCGTCGAACATGAAGAACTCGGCTTCGGGCCCGACGAACACGGTGTCGCCGACGCCGGTCTGCTTGAGATAGGCTTCGGCGCGGGTGGCGGTCGAACGCGGGTCGCGGCCGTAGAGCTCGCCCGTCGAAGGCTCGACCACGTTGCAGAAGAGGACGAGCATCGGGGTCGCGCTGAACGGGTCGACATAGACGGCGTCGAGGTCCGGCTTCAGGATCATGTCGGACTCGTTGATCGCCTTCCAGCCGGCGATCGAGCTTCCGTCGAACATGAAGCCGTCGGTCAGCTGGTCCTCGTCGATCACCCCCGAGGCCATGGTAAGGTGCTGCCACTTGCCCTTGGGGTCGGTGAAGCGGAGGTCGACCCAGTCGATCTCCTCGTCCTTGATTCGCGAAAGAATGGTGCCTGCGTTGTTCGCCATTTCGAATTTCCCGCTCTCTTTAGCCGTCTGCGCCCGAACAAATGCCCTCGGGCCCGGCGGCGCCGGACGCGGACGAGACGATTCGAGCTTGGGCCTTCAGATTCCCCAGCGGCGCGCCGGAGTCAGGAGGGCAGCGAATATTTCACCGCTCCGCTTGCGCGTCGCCGCACCGCCTGTGAAGGTGCAGCAATGCTCGTCGCGCTATTCACTGCGCTCATCGTCGCGGCCCTGGCATTCAGCTTCGTTCTGATCAGAGCGGCAATCGCGAAGCGTGCCGCCCCGACCATCGAGTCGATGGTGCTCGGCGCGATCGTGAGCTTCTTCGACACGCTCGGGATCGGATCGTTTGCTCCGACTACGGCGTGGCTGAAGTTCCGCCGGCTCGTACCGGATCGATTGATTCCGCCGACCATGCTTGTGGGGCTCACCTGGTCTGTATTTGCCGAGAGCATCATCTTCCTCAAGCTGATCACCGTTGATCCGGTGCTGCTCGTCGGCTGCGCGGTGGCGGTGCTCGTCGGAGGGCTGGTCGGCGCGCCACTCGTCACGCGTTCAAGGACGTGGATCGTCCAGCTGGTGGTCGGAATTGCGCTTGTCCTTGCTGCGATCGCCTATACGATGGTGAACCGCAATTGGATGCCCGCGGGAGGCACTGCGCTCAGCTTGCCTATCGGGCTGACGGTCCTCGCGATAATCGCGAACTTCATCATTGGCATTCTGCTCAACTTCGGCGTCGGCAATTATGCTCCGACGCTGGTGATCCTCAGCCTCATGGGGATGAACCCCCGGGCCATATTCCCGATCATGGCTGCCGGAGCGGCCGTCATGGGCGCCGGGGCGTGCATTCGACACATCCAGATGGGCAAGATGGACCTGCGAGTTGTCCTGGGTCTAGGCATTGGCGGCATTCCTGGGGTGCTCGCTGCGGCTTTCATCGTGTGGAAGATCCCGATCGAGCTGCTTCGCTGGCTCATTGTCGTAGTGGTGCTTTACACGGCCGCCGTGATGTTCCGCGCGGCGATGCTCGGCCGGCGCGCCGAACCGCTCACCGCCGAAGAGGCCGCCGCGACAAGCTGATCTGCGCGGAACCGTTGCGAGGCCGGACCATTCTTGCCGCCGGCGCTCGAATGACGGAGGTCAAGAATGCGGTCGATCCTGCTGTGGCTGATCGGAGTGCCGATCCCGATCATCCTGCTGCTCGCGTTCTGCACGCATCATTTCTGACGCGGTCGAGGTTCCCTTTACCTGCGATAGTTGCGCCCATCGGGGCGGCATGCAATTTGCGAGACGATGCACCCGCATAACATCCTCATCACCATCGTCATCCTGATCGCGATCGTCCTGATCCATTTCAGCTATGTCGATTTCCGCTTCCGCTACCGAGAGGGGATGGCCTGGTTCTGGCTACTGAACCCCGCGCCGCCGATGATGTGGTTCGGTCGGGCGACGATCGTCGCGACGATCATCGCCGCAATCGTCGCCCCCTTCTTCATCGATATCGGGCAGACATATGCCTATATCGTGTGCGGCCTGATGGGGCTGCACATCATCAGCCTGATCCTGCTCGAAGTGCTGGAGCCCCGCTAGACGGCGCTCGCGAGAAACGGCTCGCTGCCAATCGTTACAATTAGTTATCTCAACTTTCGACAAGTCGAAATGTACATCGAATCAGCGTAGCTGCGGTGTCACTTTCCAATCGTGGGAAGGGGGGACCACATGCGTTTTCTTTGCCGGTTCGGACGCCACGCGCCATCGCGAAACCAATCCCTGCTCGATCCATGGGATATGAGGCGGCGGACGCACTGCAAGCGGTGCGGTGCCTCCATGGTCCGTGAGCCTCAGTCGGGTTGGCAGGTCGAAACCATTGGCGAGGCTCGCAAATCCGGCAAGAGCGACGGTGAAGCAACCCCCGCCAACTCCTTCGCGCAGGCCATGCGCCTCTCCGCATAAAAGCGGATTTCTGCCCCTTCACAGAGCGGGAACCCCTCGCTATCAGGCCCGCCAATCGCACCGGCGTTCGACCGGAGCGAGCCCGCTCACGTGCCTTCCGGCACGTGGAGTCACATCGCGTCACAAAGGGAAATGATGGCCACCAAGGCAGGCTCCGCTGAGGTTCCGGAAAACGCAGGTTTGACAGAGGGCGAAGACGGGGTTCGCCGCCGCGACTTCTTGAACGTCGCAGCGGTCAGCTTCGCCGGCGTCGGCGCCGTGGTCGCGATCGCGCCTCTGCTCGTGCAGATGGCGCCTTCGGCCGACGTGCTCGCGCTTTCGACCACCGAGGTCGACATTTCGAAAATCCAGCCGGGGCAGGGCATCAAGGTCAGCTGGCGCAAGCAGCCGGTGTTCGTCCGCAACCTCACTCCGAAGGAGATCGCCGAGGCGAACGCAGTGCCGCTGTCGGCGCTTCGCGACCCCGAAACGCTCGCCCAGCGCACCAAGCCGGGCAAGTCCAACTGGCTGATCACGCTCGGCGTCTGCACGCACCTCGGCTGCGTTCCGCTGGGCATCGGCGAAGGGGAGAACCGCGGGCCGTTCGGCGGCTATTTCTGCCCGTGCCACGGATCGCAGTACGACACGGCGGCGCGCATCCGCGCCGGGCCGGCGCCGAAGAACCTGGTCGTTCCCGACTACAAGTTCGAATCGCCGACGACGGTCATGATCGGCGCAAAGGGGTAGAGCAGAACCGATGAGTTTTTCCTGGGCGAAGCCGTACGAGCCGAAGAGCGCGTTCATGCGCTGGATCGACGAGCGCCTGCCGTTGCCGCGGCTCGTCTACGGCGCGGTCGGCGGCGGATATCCGGTTCCGCGCAACCTCAATTACTGGTGGAACTTCGGCGTTGCCGCAGGGCTCTTCCTGACGATCCAGATCGTCACCGGCATCGTGCTTGCGATGCACTATACGGCATCCATCGACGGGGCGTTCAATTCGGTGAACGGCCTCATCATGCGCGACGTCAACGCCGGCTGGCTGCTCCGCTACGCGCACATGAACGGCGCCAGCTTCTTCTTCATCGTCGTCTACATCCACATCTTCCGGGGGCTCTATTACGGCTCGTACAAGGCGCCTCGCGAGCTGGTGTGGATGCTCGGCCTCGTCATCTACCTGCTGATGATGGCGACGGCCTTCATGGGCTACGTCCTTCCGTGGGGGCAGATGAGCTACTGGGGCGCGCAGGTCATCACCGGCTTCTTCTCGGCCTTCCCGATCGTCGGCGAGCCGCTGAGGATCTGGCTGCTCGGCGGCTACGCGCCGGACCAGGCGGCGCTGACCCGCTTCTTCTCGCTTCACTACCTGCTGCCGTTCGTGATCGCCGGCGTGGTGATCCTGCACATCTGGGCGCTGCACATTCCGGGCTCGAGCAACCCGACGGGCGTGGACGTGAAGGACGAGCGGGACACGCTTCCCTTCCACCCCTTCTACACGGCGAAGGACGGCTGGTTCTCGGGCGCGATCCTGCTGGTCTATGCGCTGGTGACCTATTTCGCGCCGAACTATCTCGGGCACCCGGACAATTACATTCCCGCGAACCCGCTGGCGACCCCGGCGGAGATCGTGCCCGAATGGTATTTCTGGCCCTTCTACGCGATCCTGCGCTCCTTCACGGTCGACTTCATCCTGCCGGCGAAGCTGTGGGGCGTGCTGGCGATGTTCAGCTCGATCCTGCTGCTCTTCTTCCTGCCGTGGATCGACCGCTCGCCGGTTCGCTCCGGCTCCTACCGGCCGGTGTTCAAGCGCTTCTTCTGGCTGCTGGTGATCGACGTGATCATCCTCGGCTGGGCCGGCGGCGGCGCTCCCAACCCGTTCCGCAACGTGGTGAGCCAGCTCGCGGCGGCATATTATTTCCTCCACTTTCTGGTCATCCTGCCGCTGGTGTCGGCGTTCGAGACGCCGCTTCCGCTACCGCGGTCGATCAGCGATTCCGTGCTTCATGGCGAGGAAGCGGAGGCCGCGCCGGTGGGCTCAAGGCCGCGGCGCACGAAGGCCGCGACGGCTGTAGTCGAGTAAGGGGACAGGCGACCAATGCGTTTCATTCTCGGCTTCATCGGCGCCGTCTTCGCGGGAGTGCTGCTGATCTCCCTGATCAGCGGCGTTGCCGAATATGTGAGCAGCCCGCCAGCGCCGCTGGCGGCGGAGGAATTCCACAAGCCGCCGAAGCCGCTGCACCTCGCCAGCGACGGGCCTTTCGGCAAGTTCGACAAGCAGCAGCTGCAGCGCGGCTTCCAGGTCTATTCCGAGGTCTGCTCGGCGTGCCACAGCCTCGACCTCGTCGCGTTCCGCGACCTTCGCGAGCTCGGTTACAGCGAGGCCGAGGTGAAGAAGATCGCGTCCGACTGGAAGACGCAGGTCCCGTCGATCAACCCGGACACTGGCGAGCCGGCGACCCGCAAGGCGCTTCCGTCGGACAATTTCCCGCCGCCCTTCCCGAACGAGACGGCGGCGCGCGCGGCGAACAACAATGCGCTTCCGCCCGACCTGTCGCTGATGACGAAGGCGCGTGAAGGCGGCGCGGCCTATGTCTATTCGATCCTGACCGGATTCCAGAACCAGCCGGCGGAGCTCCTGAAGAAGTTCCCGGACGCGAAGACGCCGCCGAACCTGCACTACAATCCCTATTTCCCGAACCTCAACATCGCCATGCCGCCGCCGCTGACCAGCGAGGGCCAGGTGAGCTATGCCGACGGCACCAAGCCGACGGTCGACCAGATGGCGAAGGACGTGTCGGCGTTCCTCGTGTGGACTGCGGAGCCGAACCTCGAGGCGCGGCACGCGGCAGGTGTTGCGGTCGCTATCTTCCTGCTGATCGCCACGATCCTCGGCTATCTGGCCTACCACCAGATCTGGGACGAGGCGAAGCGGACCGTCCGGCAGACGGGGCCGCTCGAGCCCGAGAACCAGGCGAAGAGCCGCCGCGCCAAGGCCAAGGCGGGGATCGCCGGCTAGGCCGGCAGCCGCCGCCGGCGGCGGCGGCGGTTCACATGGGGTTCACCGAGGAACGGGGGTTTTCGCCGTTCGTTCTACGCACCTACTCTGTTCGGCAGGTGTGACATGCGTATTCCCTATATTTCCCTGTTGGCGGCCGGCGCGCTCGCGCTCGGCGGCTGCGCTTACGGCGATCTCGGCCTCGGCATGGGCTATGGCAGCCCCTACGGTTACGGCGGCTACGGCTACGGCAGCCCTTATTACGGCGGTTACGGCTACGGCGGGCCGACGATCAGCATCGGCTACGGCAGCTATTACGGCAGCGGCTATTATCCGTATGGCGGCTACGGCTACGGCTCGCCTTATTACGGCTGGTACGACAATTATTATTACCCGGGCACGGGCTATTATGTGTACGACACGTACCGGCGGCCGCACGTCATGACGACGACCCAGCGGCAGTACTGGTCGACCCGGTCGCCGACGCTTCGGACCAACACGACGACCACCACGCGCGTGCAGCCCAACTGGAGCGGCTTCGACCGTCGTACGAGCTACACGTCGCGCCAGACCGCGCGCGAGGAGCGGCAGACGGCGCGCGAGCAGCGCAGGCAGGAACGGCAGCAGCGCCGCCGCGACGATAGCGGCGACTAATCCGGGCGGCGGCGGATCAGGACGATCGAGGTGAAGCTCATCACCTCGACGCCGTCCTGGTTCGTCACGCTCGTCCGGGTCCGGAACGAGCCCATCTCGGGCCTGCTCCGCGACGGCGTCTTCTCGATGATGGTGCCGCGCACGTGCAGCGTGTCGCCCGGATAGACGGGCTTCTTCCACCGGAGCTCGTCGATCCCGGGTGAACCCAGGCCCGCCTGCTCGTGCTCCACGACGTGGCGCGAGATCACCGCCATCACCATTGCCGCGGTGTGCCAGCCGCTCGCGGCAAGCCGGCCGAAATGCGTCTTCGCGGCAGCTTCGTCGGACAGATGGAACGGCTGCACGTCATATTTGCGCGCGAACTCGATCACCTCCTCACGCGTCACCTCGTAGGAGCCGAAATAGGTTTCGTCGCCGACCACCAGGTCTTCGAAATAGATCATGGCGCGCCGCATAGCCGCAGGGGCAGCTTGGCGCGAGTAGGGCAGGCGGTTACGCTGCGCGAGTGGCGACGCAAGCTCCGCTCCCGAGCCGGTACCATCCGCTCCTGATCGAGGCGGCGATGGCGCTCAACGACAATCGGCTCGACGTCGCCGAGCGTATCCTCAAGCCCTATCTCAAGGCCGATCCGTTCGACGCCGCGGCGGTTCGCATGCTCGCCGAGCTGGCCGCGCGGATCGGCAGAATCCGAGACGCTGAGAACCTGCTGAGGCGGGCGGTGGAGCTGGCGCCCGGCTGGACGGCGCCCAAGGCGCACCTCGCCCTCGTGCTCGGGCGGACCGGGCGGCCGGCCGAGGCGATGGAGCTGCTCGAGGACGTGTTCGCCGACGAGCCGGAGGACCTCGGGCACTGGAACCTCAAGGCGGCGACGCTCGGCAGGCTCGGAGACTTCGGCGAAGCAATCGCCATGTACGAGGCGGTCCTGCAGCGCGCGCCCAAGCAGCCGAGGGTCTGGATGAGCTATGCGCACATGCTCAAGACGGTCGGCCGCCTCGACGAGGGGATTGCCGCCTACCGCAAGGCGATCGACCTCCAGCCGACGCTTGGCGAGGCGTGGTGGAGCCTTGCCAACCTCAAGACCGTCCGGTTCGAAGCCGAGGACGTCGCGCGCATGGAGCAGGCGCTCGAGGCAGGCGGGATCAGCGACGACGACCGCTGCCACCTCCATTTCGCGCTGGGCAAGGCGATGCACGACGCCTCGCGCACGGACGAGGCGTTCGATCATTATTCCCGAGCGAATGCGCTTCGGCTGAAGATGCAGCCCTATGCGCCCAAGGACGTGCGCAAGGCTGTCGACCGCAGCATCGCTGCGTTCACGGCCCAAGCCTTCGCCGAGCGGACGGGAGGCTGCCAATCGCCCGAGCCCATCTTCATCGTCGGAATGACCCGCGCCGGCTCCACGCTGCTCGAGCAGATCCTGTCGTCGCACAGCCTGGTCGAAGGCACGTCGGAGCTCCAGGACATACCGCTTCTTGCCCGGCGCGAGGGCAATTACCCGCAGAGCGCGCTCGACCTCAGCGAGGAGCAGCGGCGCGTGCTGGGCGAGGAATATCTGAGGCGCACGCTCGTCCAGCGGCGGACCGACAAGCCCTTCTTCATCGACAAGCTTCCGAACAACTGGATGTGGGTGCCCTTCATCCAGCTGATCCTGCCCAACGCGAAGATCATCGACGCGCGGCGGCACCCGCTTGGATGCTGCTTCTCCAACTTCCGCCAGCATTTCGCCCGCGGCCAGAGCTGGACCTACGACCTCGAGCATCTCGGCCGCTACTATTCCGAGTATGTGAGGCTGATGGCGCACGTCGACTCGGTGCTGCCGGGCAGGGTCCACCGGGTGATCTACGAGCGGATGGTCGACGACACGGAGAATGAGGTCCGCCGGCTACTCGATTATTGCGGCCTGGAGTTCGAGCCCGCGTGCCTGGAATTCTACAAGACCGAGCGGGCGGTGAGGACCCCGAGCTCGGAGCAGGTGCGCCGCCCGATCTACCGCGACGCGACCGAGGAGTGGCGGCCGTACGAGAAATATCTCGGTGCGCTGAAGGAGGCGCTGGGGCCGGTCCTCGATGCCTATCCGGACGCACCCGCCGCGTCCTGAATGCAACGCTTCCGGAATAATCGACGGACGTCGCAGCCTTCTCGTTGACAAGCTCCCGCGCGTCTGTCGCAATGCCGACACCTAGCCGAATGGGGGCATTCGATGATCGACCGCAGGCTGCCGGCGCTGACGCTCGGGCTTCTCGCATCCACCGCACTCGCCACACCTGCTTTCGGGCAGAATGTTCCGCCTGATACGGCGACGCAGCCGCAGACGACCGGCCAGTCGCCGGCGCCGGCGACCAACGCCACCGACGTGACCTCGCCGCCCAAGGCGGTGCAGAACGCGCAGGAAGCCGCGGGCGTCCCCGACCAGTCCGAGATCATCATCACGGCGACGAAGCGCGAGGAGAACCTCCAGAACGTGCCGATCAGCGTGCAGGTGCTCGGCACCCGCAAGCTCGACCAGCTGAATATCTCGAACTTCGAGCAATATACGAAGCAGCTTCCGTCGGTGACCTTCCAGACGGTGCAGCCCGGCTACACGACCGTCTATATCCGCGGCGTCGCGGCCGGCGGCGACGGCAACCACTCGGGCTCGCTGCCGTCGGTGGGCACCTATCTCGACGAGCAGCCGGTCACGACGATCGGCGGAACGCTCGACGTCCACATCTACGACATCGCGCGCATCGAGAGCCTGTCGGGCCCGCAGGGCACGCTGTTTGGCGCCTCGAGCGAAGCGGGCACGATCCGCATCATCACCAACAAGCCGGAGCTCGGCGTGACGACGGGCCGCATCGACGGCGAGGTCAACAGCGTCGCGCACGGCGGCATGGGCGGCAAGCTCGAAGGGATGATCAACATCCCGATCGCCAGCCGCATCGCCTTCCGCGCCGTCGCCTTCTACGAACATGACGCCGGCTACATCGACAATGTCTTCGGCGAGCTGACGCTTTGCGGCGATCCGGTCGTCGACCCCGACGACCCCGACACGATCATCGGCTGCGTCCACAACGGCATCCACATCGAGAACAGCAAGTTCGTCAAAGACAATTTCAACGACCAGAACATCTACGGCGGGCGCGCCGCGCTGAAGGTCGACCTCGACGACAATTGGACCGTCACGCCGACCTTCATGTACCAGAAGACGACCGCGCACGGCGTGTTCTGGATGGACGAGGGCCGGGGCGACCTCAACACCGTGCGCTACCAGCGCGAGATTTCGAAAGACCGCTTCTGGCAGGCGGCCCTGACCGTCGAGGGCAAGGTCGCGAACTTCTTCGACGTCACCTACGCCGGCGCCTACATGGACCGGCCGCGCTTCTCCACGAGCGACTATACCGACTACACCGAGGCCTACGACAATTCGTACGAATATTGCGGCGGCCTCGCCAACTGCTTCAACTTCAGGGACGACGCGGGCAACATCATCAACCCGCGCCAGCACATCCAGGCGTCGGACCATTTCACGAAGATGAGCCACGAGCTCCGCTTCGCGACGCCGTCCGACCGGCCGGTGCGCGCGCTGGTCGGTGCTTTCTACCAGGACCAGAAGAACCACATCTTCCAGGACTATCTGGTCGACAACCTCGCGACGTTGCTGTCGGTCACCGGCTATCCGGGCACGCTGTGGCTGACCAACGAGCGGCGCGAGGACAAGGACTGGGCGATCTTCGGCGAAGGCAATTGGGACATCACGCCCACGGTCACGCTGACCGGCGGCCTGCGCTTCTATCGCTTCGACAATACGCTGTACGGCTTCGCCGGCTTCGGTCCGGACAGACCGAACGCGGTGTTCTCGCACACCGGCGAGGACCGCTGTCTCACCATCAACGGGCTCGAGGCATTCAAGGACCCGACCAGCCCGCTCGCCCAGGGCAACAGCGGCCTCAACATCCCCTGCTACAATGTCGCCGACATCGGCGCGAACGGGCAGGCGGTGCCGCGCCGGAGCAAGGGATCGGGCCACATCCACCGCCTCAACGTGCAGTGGAAGCCGCAGCAGAACCTGATGTTCTACGCGACCTGGTCGCGGGGCTTCCGCCCCGGCGGCATCAACCGCCAGCCGGAGACGCCGCCCTATGCGCCGGACTTCCTCACCAACTACGAGGCGGGCTGGAAGATGAACTTCGGCGGCTCGCGCTTCCGCTGGAACGGCGCCATCTACCACGAGAAGTGGGACGGCATTCAGCTCAGCTATCTCGGGCCGAACAGCCTGACGATCACGCAGAACGGCCGCTCCGCCAAGGTCGACGGCATCGAGACCGACCTCAGCTATGTCACCGGCGGACTGTCGCTGTCGGCCGCAGCGGCCTACACGCACGCCCGCACTGTCGGGAACGTCTGCAAGGCGGCGATCGTGGTCGACCCGAGCCCCGACTGCAGCGGCGTCCGCAACGCCGACGGCGACCCGGACTTCGTGATCGTGCCGTCGGGCACCCGACTGCCGGTCACGCCGAAGTTCAAGGCGAGCGCGACGGCGCGCTACACCTGGCCGGTGTGGAGCGGCCATGCGCACGTCCAGGGCGCGGTGTCGTACCAGGGCTCGGCGCCGTCGGACATCCAGCCCGCGGACAATGACATCGTCGGCAACATCAAGAGCTCGACCCTGGTCGACCTGTTCCTCGGCTACGACTGGGGCCGCTACAGCGCCGAGCTGTTCGCCACCAACGTGTTCGACGAGCGCAACCAGCTGTCGCGCCTGGTCGTGTGCAGCATCTGCACGCAGGTGAAGATCGTGCCCGGACGTCCGCGGACGATCGGCCTCAGGGTCGGCACGCATTTCTAGACGCGGCTTGCGCGCTTTCGCCCGGACGGGTTGAAGGCGCGCGATGGCGCGTCCCCTAAGCCTCGCGAAGCTGCGGCACGCTGCCGCGATCGTGGTCCTCGCATGCCTGTGGCTGGCGATGCTGCTGCTGGGCGGCGGTCCGCTCGACCGCAGCCTTGAGCAGGGGCTGTACGTCGGCGGCCATCCCGCGCTGATCCTTCTCGCGCGCTTCTTCACCTTCCTCGGCGAGCCGACCGTGCTGGTCGGCGGCGGGTTCGTCCTCGCCGCCTGGCTGTGGCACCGCGGCCGCGGCCGCTTCGCCCTCGGCCTGCTGCTGGTGATCCTCCTCGGCCGCGCGCTCAGCGAAGTGCAGAAATACTGGATCGCGCGTGCCCGGCCGACGCTCGAGCCGCACCTCGTCGTCGTGAAAACCTCATCCTTCCCGAGCGGCCATGCGACCAGCTCGATGATCTTCTACCTGACGCTTGCGATCGCGCTGACGCCGCGGCCGTGGCGGCGCACCGCAGCGGCGGGGGCGGTTCTGCTGTCGCTGCTGGTCGGTGCCAGCAGGGTGATGCTCGGCGTCCATTGGCCCAGCGACGTGATCGGCGGCTGGTCGTTCGGCCTGCTCTGGGTGCTGCTGACCCTGCGCCCCGCAGAGCGGCTGTTCGGCCACGATTCCCGAGAGCAGGCGAAACGGCTATAAGGAAGCGGCGCAAGAGGGGGGGAGGCGACAATGACTCGCTCGAGACCGTTCACCTGGATTGCGGCGGCGATCTTCGCGCTGATGGCGATCGCGCACATCATACGCCTGTTCACGCATTTCAAAGTGACCATCGGCACGCACGAAATGCCGATGTGGTGCAGCTATGCGGCCATCGTGATCACCGCTTTCCTCAGCTGGATGCTGTGTCGCGAGGCGAGGGACACGAGTGGTCCGTAGCGCGCGCTACCTGACGGTCGCCGCGGCCATCGCGCTTCCGCTGTTCGCCGCATCCTGCGGCAGCCGCCGCGAAGCCGCACCCGACTTTCCCGCGACTGGGCTTGACCATATCCTCGTCGGCGCGCCGGACCTCGACGCGGCGGTCGCATCAGTTGCGCGGCAGACGGGCGTACGACCGACGCCTGGCGGTTCGCATCCCGGTGTGGGAACACGCAACGCCTTGCTGTCGCTCGGCAGCGGAGCCTATCTCGAGATCATCGCGCCGGATCCGGCCCAGAAGAGCGGCGACTTCGGCAAGTTCGTCGCCAGCCTCAAGAGCATGACTCCGCTGGGATGGGCGCTGCACACGGACGATATCGACCGGCTGCACTCGGCGCTCGCGGCGCGGGGAGTTCGCGTCGAGCCGATCGTCAGCGGGTCCCGCGTTCGTCCCGACGGGCGCACGCTCCGCTGGCGCAACTTCGAGATCGGCCCGGAGGAAGACGTCTCGCCTTTCTTCATCCAGTGGGACAGAGGAAGTCCGCATCCCTCGACCGACGCTCCGAAGGGCTGCCACGTAGAGCAGCTGGTGCGCGGCGGCGGTACGATGAAGCCGAATGCGGTCAAAGCACTGCAGCTCGTCGGCCAGGCTGCCGTGCTGCACTCCACCGCGCCGGACGGCCTTCACTTCACCTTGGGATGCCTCGGCGGATCGATGCGCTTTTGATCAGACGTTGAAGCGGAACAGCATCACGTCGCCGTCCTGGACGACATAGTCCTTGCCTTCGGAGCGCAGCTTGCCGGCGTCGCGAGCGCCCGCTTCGCCGCCGAACTTCACGAAATCCTCGTAGCTGATGGTCTCGGCGCGGATGAAGCCGCGTTCGAAATCGGTGTGGATCTCGCCGGCCGCTTCGGGCGCCTTGGCGCCCTTGTGCACGGTCCAGGCGCGCGCCTCCTTCGGCCCCGCGGTGTAGAAGGTGATGAGGCCGAGCAGCTGGTAGGCGGCGTGGATCATGCGGTTGAGGCCGGTCTCGTGGAGGCCGAGGTCGGCAAGGAAGGCGTCGCGCTCCTCGGGCGGCAGAGTCGCGATTTCGGCCTCGATCGCGGCTGAGATGACGACCGCCTGCGCGCCTTCGGCAGCGGCCTTGTCGAAGACGCGGGCCGACAAGGCGTTGCCGTCGGCGGCGTCGCCTTCGTCGACATTGCAGACATAGAGGACGGGCTTTGCCGTCAGCAGCTGCGCGCGCTGCAGCGCCTTCGCTTCCTCCGCGTCCTTGGGCTGCGTCAGGCGAGCCGGCTTGGACGCACGCAGGAGGTCGAGCGCCTGCCCGAGCACCGACGCCTCGATCTTCGCTTCCTTGTCGCCCTGCTGGGCTTTCTTGACGAGGTTCGGCACGCGCCGTTCGAGCGATTCGAGGTCGGCGAGCATGAGCTCGGTCTCGACCGTGTCGGCGTCGGCAACGGGGTCGACGCGGCCTTCGACATGGGTGACGTCGCCGCCCTCGAAGCAGCGCAGGACGTGGACGATGGCGTCGACCTCGCGGATGTTGGCGAGGAACTGGTTGCCGAGCCCTTCGCCCTTGCTCGCGCCGCGGACCAGGCCCGCGATGTCGACGAACTCGATCTGCGTCTCGATCTCCTGCGCCGACTTCGCGATCTCGGCGATCTTGTCGAGCCGCGGATCGGGCACGGCGACGCGGCCGACGTTCGGCTCGATCGTGCAGAAGGGATAGTTCGCCGCCTGCGCGGCAGCGGTCTCGGTCAAAGCGTTGAAAAGCGTCGATTTGCCGACGTTCGGCAGGCCGACGATGCCGCAGCGGAAGCCCATGATTGTCCTGATAGCGTGGGGGGTCGCGGCCCTTTAGGCGAAGTTGAAGGAAATGCTCAACCGCTCGCCCTTGCCGGTCCCGGGCAGCACCTCGTGGCGAAGCCAGCTTTCCCACAGCAGCAGCAGGCCGCGCCGCGGCTCGACCGTGACGAACGTGTCCGGCCGCGTCGGCGCCGCCATCATCAGCGGCAGGCGCGGGTCTTCGAAGCGGATCGCGCCGGAGCCCTTCGGCACTTCGACATAGAGCGTGCCGGAGAGGATGCTGTGCGGGTGGATGTGCCCGGCGTGGTGCCCGGAGGGCCGCAGCAGGTTCACCCACAGGCTGTCGAGGCGGGGCTTGCGAGCGATATCGAACGCGCACTCCTTGGCGAACGCCGCTGCGTGACGCGTGAGGACCTTCGCGAGATCGGCGAACGCGGGATCGCGCGTCGGCAGATCGTCGAGCGAGGCGTAGCTGGTGTAGCCGGCGTAGCGATGCTCGGTGGACCAGTTCCGGCCCGCTTCGTCGTCCTGCGCCAGGCTGCGGATCGAATGAGCGAGCGCGTCCAGCAGCGCTTCGTCGCCGATCTCCGCCTCGTAGAGACGCGTGGCGAAGAGGGAGCGCACGGGCATTGCGCCGCTCTGCGGCTGCGCCGCCGCTCACGCAAGGGCGTGGACAGCGATGGGGCGCGGCTTTAGCGTCATGCCCTCTCCGGGAGGGTCATTCATGCGCCGCCACTTGTTCGCGTCTTCGCTGTCGCTTGCGCTCGTTCTTGCCGCCGGCTCGCCGGCTCACGCGGCCCCGGCCGCGGCCGCGACGCAGCCGGCCGACAAGCCGCTTCTGGACGTCAAGGCGGACCCGCTGACGGGCAAGATCATCGCGACATTCCCGAAGCCGGACGAGAAGGGCGTTTCGGCGCGCTACATCTACCTGACGCAGCTCGGCACCGGCCTCGGCTCCGCGCCGATCGGCCTCGACCGCGCGGCGGCCAGCGAGACCCGGATCCTCGACTTCCGGCGGATCGGCAAGAAGGTCGCCGCCGAGGTGCAGAACAGCAAGTTCATCGCGTCCAGCGGCGATCCCGACGAGCAGCATGCGGTGGACACGTCGTTCGCGACCTCGACCTTGTGGATGGGCGACATCATCAAGACCAATCCGGACGGCTCCTACAGCGTCGACCTGTCGAGCTTCCTCGCCCGCGACGACATGGGCATGGCGCAGGCAATCAAGCGCGGCGGGGGCGGGGACTTCAAGCTGGTGCCGGAGCTCAGCGTCGCGGACCCGAACTTCGTCAAGGTATTCCCGAAGAATGCGGAGTTCGCGGCGAAGCTGACCTTCCGCTCGGACGAGCCAAAGGAGGAGGTCAGCAATATCGTCAGCGGCAACACGCTGACGCTCGTCCTGCGCCATTCGCTGATCGCGCTGCCGGAGCCCGGCTATGTGCAGCGCACGGATCCCTACGGCTATACGATCGGGCTGCAGAAGGTCGATTTCTCGGCGCCGCTCGGCAAGCCGATCGTGTCCGATCTCGCGCGGCGTTTCCGGCTCGAGAAGGTCGATCCGGCGGCGGCTCGGTCGCCGGTCAAGAAGCCGATCACCTTCTACATCGACCGGAGCGCTCCGGAGCCCGTCCGCACGGCGCTCAGGGAAGGCGTCAGCTGGTGGGCGCAGGCGTTCGACGCCGCCGGGTTCGAGAATGCCTTTAATGTCGACGTGCTGCCCGCGGGCGCCGACCCGCTCGACGTCCGCTACAATGTCGTGAACTGGGTCGACCGAGCGACGCGCGGCTGGTCCTACGGGCAACCGATCTCCGACCCGCGGACGGGCGAGATCATCAAGGGGTCGGTGCTGCTCGGCTCGCTTCGCACTCGGCAGGACCTCATCATCTTCCAGGCGCTTGTCGGGGCCGGCCTGACCGGCACCGGCGATCCCAACGATCCGATCACCGCTGCGCTTGCGCGCATCCGCCAGCTCGGCGCGCACGAGGTTGGCCATGCGATCGGCCTTGCGCACAATTTCGCCGCGAGCACACAGGGCCGCTATTCGGTGATGGATTATCCGGGCCCGCGGATCACGCTCGACGCGACCGGTGCTCCGTCGCTGCGCGATGCCTATGGCGTCGGGGTCGGGCCGTGGGACAAGTTCATGATCAAGTGGCTCTACGGCGCGGAGACGGATGCGCAGGCAAAGCCGCTCGAAGCGCAGGCGCAGGCCGAAGGCCTCCGCTTTGTCGCCGACAATGACGCGAGGCCCGTCAGCGCGGGCCAGCCGCTCGGCTCGCTGTGGGACGACGGTCCCGATCCTGTGGGCGAGCTGAGGCGCATCATGCAGGTGCGGCGCGCGGCGGTCGAGCGGTTCGGGACGGGCGCGCTGCCGGCCGGGGAGTCGCTTGCCGACCTCAGGCGCGCGTTCGTGCCCATCTGGCTGCTCGACCGCTATCAGGTCGAAGCGGCAGCCAAGTCGCTCGGCGGAGTCAACTTCCCATATGTGGTGAACGGCCAGAATGCCGTCGCGCAGGTGGTGCCGGCGTCCAGCCAGTGGGCGGCGCTCTACGCCTTGCTCGACACGCTTTCGCCGGCCGAGCTGACCGTTCCGGCGCGCCTCAACCCACTCCTGTCGAGCGGGTTCGGCGGGGACAGCGACCGGCAGAATGACATCGAGATCATTCCGACCGCGGGCGGGCCGGTGTTCGATCCGCTGAAAGCGACGGAAGTGGGCGCGGTGCAGACGCTCGACGCGCTGCTCGCGCCCGAGCGGCTCAACCGGCTCGAGGGCCAGCACGCGGGCGATCCCCGCGTGCCTGCGCCGTCGCAATTGTTCGACCTGCTGCTCGACCGCACGCTGGCGCAGAGCGGGACGGAAGTCGGACGGCGGATCGCGACGGTCAGCATCCTCGCGCTGGCGCGGGTGCAGCAGAATGCGACTTTGTCGCCGACGGTCTCGATGGAGCTTGCAGGCAGGCTGGACCGGCTCGCGGACCAGCTCGAGCGGCAGCGCGGCGTCGCCGCGCAGCAGGACTGGGCGCGCGGCATGGCGGCGCTGCTCAAGGACCGCCAGGCGCTCGACAAGGCGCTCGCCGATCCCGCTCGCCTGCCGCGCGTCCCGCCGGGCATGCCGATCGGCGAAGACGACGAGCTTTAGCCGGGCTGCTGGAGCCTCAGCGCCACTTCGCTCATGAACCGCGCATCGTCGCCGTCGGCGAGCCATTCGGCTTCCGCGGCGATCGCGGCGAGCAGGTCGGAGAGCGGCTCCATTTCCGACTTGGCGTAATTGCCGAGCACGTGCGGGGTGACGAGGTCCTTCCGCCCGGGTCCCGGATGGCCGATGCCGATGCGGACGCGGCGGAACTCCGGCCCCAGCGCCGCATCAATGGAGCGAAGGCCGTTATGCCCCGCGAGGCCGCCGCCGACGCGCACCTTCACCTTGAACGGCGCGAGGTCGAGCTCGTCGTGGAAGACGGTGAGGGCGTCGAGCTCGAGCTTGTAGAAGCGCAGCGCCTGCTGAACCGCGTCGCCGCTGTCGTTCATGAAGGTCTGCGGCTTGACGAGCAGGATCCGGTGCCTGCCGAGGCGTCCCTCGGCGACGAGGCTGCGGAACTTCTTCTGCCACGGGCCGAAGCCGTGCACTTCGGCGATGATATCGACGGCCATGAAGCCGACGTTGTGCCGGTGCAGCGCATATTGCGCGCCGGGATTGCCGAGGCCGACCCAGATCTGCATGGCGCCCTACCGCTTGGCGGAAGCGAGGAGCCGCGAAGCGGCGGAGGGGCGGGCACGCAAGAGCATGCGTCTGCACATGCCCACCCCCAGCCCCTCCCGCAAGCGGAAGGGGAGCCAAGTCCTATTCGTTCTCTTCGGCCGCTTCGGCGTCGGTTTCGCCTTCTTCGGCGCCGCCCTCGACGGTCGGGACCTCGCCCGCGGGCGCGGCCTCTTCCTCTTCGGACTTCATCGCCGACGGAGCGACGATGGTGGCAACCGTGAAGTCCTCGTCCTTGTTCGCGGGCTCGACGCCCTGCGGCAGGTTGACCTGGCTGATGTGGACCGAATCGCCGATGTCCAGCCCGTCGAGCGGGATGTGGATCTCGTTCGGGATGCTGGCCGCGTCGCAGACCAGCTCGAGCTCGTGGCTGACGACGTTGAGCACGCCGCCGCGCTTCAGGCCCGGCGAAGCCTCTTCATTGTCGAAGCGGACCGGCACCGCGACGTGCACCTTGGTGTGCTCGCCTATGCGGAAGAAGTCGACATGGATGGGCCGGCTGGTGACCGGGTGGAAGTCGACCGCCTTCGGCAGGGTCCGGTGCGGCTTGCCCTGGAAATCGATCATCACGACCGAGTTCATGAAGTGGCCGGTGGAAAGCATCTTGGACAGGAGCTTCTCCTCGACATGGATCGAGAGAGGTTCCTTCTTCTCGCCGTAGATCACGGCGGGTACCCGGCCTTCGCGGCGCAGTGCTCGGGAGGCTCCCTTGCCAGCCCGGTCGCGCGCCTCGGCGGGCAGCGTCAGCTGTTCGCTCATTTCGCTATACTCCGATTGCAAAAAATCCCGCGCCACGCCTCCAGGGATGACCATGACGGGGAAGCGCGCCCCCTAGGGGAGCGCCGCCGGAAAAGCAAGTTTTCGCGCTTAGTAGACGCGCTCGGACTCGATGCCCTTCTCGGCGAGCCGAACGAGGACGCTGTCCTTGCCGGCAAGATGGCCGGCGCCGACCGCGACGAAGACCGTTCCCGGGGTCTGCATGCGGGCCGCGATCCAGTCGGCCCAGCGGGCGTTCCGCTCCGTGAACATCATGCGGTAGGTGTCCGGCGCGCCGGAACGAAGCTGCTCGAGAAGCCCGACGAAGACGCTCTGGTCGCCGCGCTTCCACGCCGACTGCATTTGCGCCATCGTCTTCGACAGGCTTTGCATCGGCTGTTCCGAGGGCGCCTGGCCGGGCTTCGCGGCCCCGGCGGGCGCGGGAGCGGCCATCGGCGGCATCTTGTTGAACATGTTGAGCTGGAACTGGAGCGTCTCGAGGCCCTCGACGGGCTTGCCTTCCGCTTCGGCGAAGTGCCGCAGCACCGCGTCCGCGCCATTGTTGGTCTGCATGCCCTGCGAGCGGCCGGCGGTGATCGCCATGCGCGTCGTGGCGAGGAAGGATGGGGAAGGGGCGACGGCGGGCGGATGGATCGCCTGGCTCATCTGCCTCGCCGCGTTGGGCCCTTCGGGAAGCAGCGTTTCGAGCACCAGCTCGTCCGATTGCTCGAACGCCGCGCGAACGCCGTAGTCGAACCAGTGCGGATCGCCGTCGAGCGCGTGGAAGGTGCCGAAGAGATAGACCGTGGTGTCGGCGTCGCGGACCACGAACATGGCCGGCTCGGACGTCGGCGGAGGAGGTGCAAGTGCGGGCGTTGCGGCGGCAAGCGCGGCTGCGGCGAGCAAGTTGACCATCCATCACCCTCCCAAGGTGGACGGCGCTGGCGGACGGTCAGCCGAACAGTCTTCGGGCGCAACTTACCCGTAGCGGGAAAACGCCCCGCTTTTCAAAACCTTCGTGCATCAGACCCCCCAGCCCGATACCTTCCGATAATGCTCACTGACTTGTTAACAAATGTCTAGAGGAATCCGTAGAAACGTGAACTTTTCTCGACGGATGGAGGGAATGGCGGCGGCGAGCGCCGGCTATTGGACGCGCTTCACGCGATAGCCGTCACGCTGCAGCATCGCGATGACCGAATCATTGCCCGCGAGATGGCCCGCGCCGACGGCGATGAGGATCGTTCCCGGCTCGCTCATCCGCTTCTCGATCCACCGCGTCCAGTTGGTGTTGCGCTGGTGGATCAGCGCCTGCGCAAGCTCCGGCGAAGCGGCGAGGTCGCGGTCGAAGGTGCGCGCGATGTTGCGCACGTCGCCCTTCGCCCAGGCCTGGAGCATTCCCGAGAATTCGTCGTCGGCCGACTTGGAATCGTCCATCGCGCCTTCGAGCAGCGCTTCCTGCGCTTTCTCCGGCAGCCGGTCGAAGAAGCCGAACTGCTCGATATTGGTCTCGAGCTCGCCGACGGGCTTGCCTTGCGCGGCGAAGCTGTTGCGAAGCACCGCCTCGACGCCCTCGTCACCCTTCAGGTTCAGCTCGCGATATTGAACGCCGAGGAGGATGAAGGCCGCGGCCCAGGTCTCCATCCGGTCGAACGCCTGGGCCGGGAGCCCGGTCTTCTTGATGACTTCGGCGAGGGCGGCGCGCTTCTCGGGCGGCACGCGCTCGATGAGCGGCGGGAGGTTGGGGGTGTTGAAGGCGAGGCTCGACAGCGCGGCCATGATCTTGCCCGGGTCCTTCTGGTCGACGATGGTTTCGACGATCAGCTGGTTCGAGCTTTGCACCGCCTTGTCGAACTTGGGCGTACGCCATTGGAAATGCTCGGGAAGAAGGTGGATGGTCCCGAACAGGTAGATGGTCGTGTCGGGATCGCTGACCTCCCACAGCGCCGGGTGTCCCGACTGCGGCGCCTTCGCCGATGCCGGCGCCGCAGCGAGCAGCGCGGCAAGGCCGAGCGAGGCGGCAACGCGCCGGAAGAAGGATTTCAACATGGATTCAAGAGCCTTTCCGTGAGGCGTTGGCATGGGGAGCTACCGGCCGCAAGCTGAACTGTCGCTGTGCCCGGCAGTGGCCGACAGCCATGCCGAGCACTTGCCCCATCCGAGGCCATCCGCCAAAGCGCGGCGACAGCTTTCAACGGGGCAATTCGCTTGAGCCTGAGCTTCCAGGACCTGATCTTGACGCTCCACCGCTACTGGGGCGCGCAGGGCTGCCTCATCCTTCAGCCCTATGACATGGAGATGGGGGCGGGGACCTTCCATCCGGCGACGGTGCTGCGCTCGCTCGGTCCCGATCCGTGGAGGGCGGCCTATGTGCAGCCGTGCCGTCGCCCGACCGACGGCCGCTACGGCGAGAACCCGAACCGGCTCGGCCATTATTACCAGTACCAGGTGGTCCTGAAGCCCAGCCCGGAGAACCTGCAGGAGCTCTATCTCGGCAGCCTCATCGAGATCGGCATCGACCCGCTGAAGCACGACATTCGGTTCGTCGAGGACGATTGGGAGAGCCCGACGCTCGGCGCGTGGGGGCTCGGCTGGGAAGTGTGGTGCGACGGCATGGAGGTGACGCAGTTCACTTACTTCCAGCAGGTCGGCGGCTTCGAATGCCGGCCGGTGACCGGCGAGCTGACCTACGGGCTCGAGCGGCTGGCGATGTACATCCAGGGCGTCGACAATGTGTTCGACCTGAAATTCAACGATGCCGGCGTCAGCTACGGCGACGTGTTCCTCGAGAACGAGCGGGAGATGTCCGCGTACAATTTCGAGGTCGCGGATACGGACGCGCTGTTCGACCTGTTCCGCAAGGCGGCGGCCGAGTGCGAGCGCTGCCTCGAGGCGCAGCTTCCGATTCCCGCCTACGAGCAGGCGATCAAGGCCAGCCACGTCTTCAACACGCTCCAGGCCCGCGGCGTCATCAGCGTCGCCGAGCGCCAGGCCTATATCGGCCGGGTGCGCGACCTTGCTAAAGCCGCGTGCGGCGCGTGGCTGGAGAAACAGCCATGATCCTCCCCGAAACGGGGAGGGGGACCATTCGCCGAAGGGCGAATGGTGGAGGGGGGAGCTCGCTCCGCAAGCCCGAAGTTTATGCCGCGCGCCAGCTGCGGCGGGCGATGACTGACGCTGAAGTCCTGATTTGGAGCCAGCTGCGAGGAGCCAAGCTGGGCGTGAAGGTGCGGCGCCAGCACCCCATCGGTCCATATGTCGCCGACTTCTTCGTTCGCGATCGTGGCCTCGTGATCGAGGTTGATGGCAGCTCGCATGACTTCGGAGAGCGGCCGCTGCGGGATGAGCGGCGCGACCGCTATATGAAGGAGCGCGGCTGTCGCGTTCTCAGGATCTCGGCCACCGATGTTACGAAGAATCTGGACGGCGTCCTTTCGTTGATCCGGGAGCATGTGGCCAACCCCCTCCACCATCCTTCGGATGGTCCCCCTCCCCATGCTGGGGAGGATTTTTGATGGCCGACTTTTTGCTCGAGCTGCTGTCGGAGGAGATTCCGGCGCGGATGCAGGCGAACGCGCGGAACGAGCTTGCGCGGCTGTTCGCCGAGTGCACGCAGGGCGCGGGCCTCGCCACGGGGCCGATCGACGTTCATTCGACGCCGCGCCGGCTCGTGCTCATCGCCCGCGACGTTGCCGAAGCGACCGAGGCGAGCCGCGAGGAAACGAAGGGGCCGCGGACTACTGCGCCGCCGCAGGCGCTCGAAGGCTTTCTGCGCAAGACCGGGCTGACTCGCGATCAGCTGGAGGAGCGCGACGGCGTCTATTTCGCGACCGTCGAACGCCCCGGAAGGGCCGCTGCCGACATTCTCTCCGACGCGGTCAGGCGCATCGTCGCGGACTTCCCCTGGCCCAAGTCGATGCGCTGGGGCTCCGGGAGCCTGCGCTGGGTGCGACCACTGCACGGGATCGTGGCGATGCTCGGCGAGGAGATCGTGACCGTCGAGATCGACGGCATTGCGTCGGGCGCGATTACCGCCGGGCATCGCTTCCACCACTCGGGCGCGATCACGCTCGGCGGAGCCTCGGATTATGCCGAGAAGCTGCGCGCCTGCCATGTCATCGTCGACCAGGAGGAGCGCGAGCGGATCATCCGCGAAGGCGCCCAGGCTGCCGCGGAGAAGGCGAGCCTGTCGCTGCTGGCGGACGAAGGGCTGGTGGTCGAGAATGCCGGCCTCACCGAATGGCCCGTGCCGCTGCTCGGCGAGTTCGACGAGGAGTTCCTCGACGTTCCGCGCGAGGTGATCGTGCTCACCATGCGGACCAACCAGAAATATTTCGCGTGCACGGCGTCGGACGGGGGGCTCGCGCCGGCATTCGTGTGCGTCGCCAACGTCGCCGCAAGCGATGGTGGAGCGGCGATCGTCGAGGGCAATCGCCGCGTCCTGGCCGCGCGCCTGTCCGACGCCCGCTTCTTCTGGGAACAGGACCTCAAGGTGCCGCTCGAGGAACAGGCGGTGAAGCTCGACGGCATCGTCTTCCATGAGAAGTTGGGGACGGTGGCGGACAAGGTGGAACGCGTTGCCAAGCTGGCGCGGTGGCTGGCCGAGACGGACGTGGTCAAGGCCGACCCGGACGAAGTGGAGCGCGCGGCACGGCTCGCCAAGGCGGACCTCGTCAGCGGGATGGTCGGCGAGTTCCCCGAGCTGCAGGGCGTGATCGGCGGCTATGTGGCCGAAGCGCAGGGCGAACCGGCTGCCGTCGCGCAAGCCATTCGCGACCATTACCGGCCCGTGGGGCAGGGGGACGAGGTGCCGACCGCGCCAGTGACGGTCGCCGTCGCGCTCGCCGACAAGCTCGATTCCATCTGCGCCTTCTTCAGCGTCGGGCTGAAGCCGACCGGATCGAAAGACCCGTTCGCGCTTCGCCGGGCGGCGATCGGCTCGATCGAGATCATCCTTCGCAACGGCCTGCGCCTGCGGCTGACCGAAGCGCTGCGCGGCGCGCTCGCCAACCGGGCCGGGCAGGAGAGGGAGCCGGATGCGGCGCACCGCCTCGACCGCACTGCGGACGAGCTCATCGACTTCTTCGCCGACCGCTTGAAAGTGCAGCAGCGCGAAGCCGGAGTGCGGCACGATCTCATCGATGCGGTGTTTTCGCTCGGTGGAGAGGACGACCTCGTGCGCCTGCTTGCCCGCGTAAACGCGCTCCAGGCCTTCGTCGAGACGGAGGAGGGCGCGGACCTGCTCACCGCCTACAAGCGCGCGGCCAATATCCTCAGGAAGGAGAATTGGACCGGGCCGCAGGTGATGAGCTCGAGGGCCGAGCAGGGGATTCCCCAGACCGGCGAGGAAGATCCGCTGGTGCTGGTCGAGGAGCCCGGGCTGCGCGAGGCGGTGGCGGAGATGGCGTCAGGTCAGGCGGGCGCCGAGCTGCCCGAGGAAAAGGCGCTGATCGACGCGCTCGACGCGGCCGAGCCCAAAGCGTCGGCGGCAGTCGAGAAGGAGGATTTCACCGGCGCGATGGCGGCGCTTGCGTCGCTTCGCCGTCCGATCGATGCCTTCTTCGATCATGTGACGGTCAACGACGCGGACGCCCAGAAGCGCGAGCGCCGGCTCAACCTGCTGATGCGCTTCCGCGACGCCGTCGACCGCGTCGCCGACTTCTCGAAGATCGAGGGCTAGAAAGCTTCGTCGGCGGGATCGCGGCGGTCGCGGGCGGCGGCGGCGCGCAGGCTGTCGCGCTCGCGCCATTCCTTCTCGCGTTCGGCATGCTCCCGCTCGAGCGCCTCGCGGCGGTCGGCCTCGGCGCGGTAGCGCTCGCGCCATTTGCGGCGGCCGCCGGCGGTCAGGAAGACGCCGATGAGCAGGCCGAGAAGGAAGACGAGGGCGCAGATCGCCCAAAGGTTCGGATCGGTCGTGATGTTCATTGCGCTTCCCCAACGTAGCGGGACTCGCGGCGACTACGCATCAGCGCGCCGCCGCGTTCCCTTCATCCGCCCGGGGCGCGCCGGGCCGAAGCACTTTACTTGCTGAGGAAGCTGTCGTTGATCGAGCAGCTGGCCGGGCCGAGAATGACCACGAACAGCGTCGGCAGGATGAACAGGATCAGCGGCACGGTCATGATCGCCGGCAGGCGCGCGGCTTTCTCTTCCGCCCGCATCATCCGCTGGTGGCGGAATTCGGCCGACAGGACGCGCAGCGCCGAAGCGAGCGGCGTGCCGTATTTCTCGGTCTGGATCATGGTCGTGACGACGCCGCGCACCGCTTCCAGGTCGACGCGGTCGGCGAGGTTCTCGAACGCCTGGCGGCGCTCGTTGAGGAAGCCGAGCTCGATGGCGGTGAGGCCGAACTCGTCACCCAGCTCCGGATAGGCCTTGCCGAGCTCCTTCGACACGCGGCCGAATGCCGCGTCGACGGTGAGGCCCGCCTCGGCGCAGATGACCAGCAGGTCGAGCGCGTCGGGAAGGCCCTTGCGGATTGCGTTGCTGCGCTTGGTGACCTTGTTCTTGAGCCAGATGTCGGGCGCCTTGTAGCTGCCGACCAGCACGCCCGCGACGGTCATGTAGCGGCGAAGCGCCGACCATTGCGGCTCGAAGCCGAACACGTAGAGCAGCAGCACGGCGGCGACGCCGAGCACCACCGGCAGGACGAAGCGCGCGAAGATGATGAAGAAGGCGAGGTCCTTGGTGCGGATGCCCGCCTGCATCAGGCGCTGCTGCGTCTTCTTCAGCTGGTCGTCCTGAAGCATCTTGAACTGCGTCAGGATGCCACGCACGCGGTCGGCGGCCTGGTTGCGGTTGCGCAGGCCCTTGCGCTTGTTGGTCGAGGCGACGATGCCCGCCTTCAGCTGTTCGCGGCGCTCGTTGAGCGCCTTCACGCGGCGGACCATCGGGTCCTTGACCGTCGTCGCAGCATAGATTGCGAGAAGCACGGCGAAGGTCGCAACGGCGCTGAGCACCGTCGCGATCCAGATCACGTCGAAGCCGAGGATATGGGGGCCGGTCGGGGCCTGCTGCATGGCTTCCGCTTCTCCGTCAGATCTCGAAGTTGACCATCTTGGCCATGATCGCGGCACCGATGCCCATCCAGATCATGCCGCCGATGCCCGCCACCATAAGCCGCTGGTCGGTGAAGAAGCCGCCCATGTAGTGGGGGTTGATCATGTAGACCAAGCCGAAGACGATGAAGGGCAGGGCGCCGACGATGTAGGCGGACGCCTTTGATTCCGAGCTCATGGCGCGGATCTTCAGCTTCATCTGCGCGCGCTTGCGAAGCACGTCGGCGAGGTTCGAAAGCGTTTCGGCAAGGTTGCCGCCGGTCTCGCGCTGGATCGCCAGCGTGATCACGAAGAACTGGAACTCGGGCGTGCCGAGGCGATCGGCCGTCTCCTGGAGCGCGGCTTCCATCGTGCGCCCGATCTTCATCTTGTCGGCGACGATGCGGAACTCGACTCCGACCGGGCCGGTGATTTCGCCGGCGACGATGGTCAGCGTCTCGGTGATCGGAAGACCCGAGCGAAGGCCGCGGACCATCAGCTCGATCGCGTCAGGGAAGTTCGAGTTGAACTTGGCGACGCGGCGCTTGATCAGCTTGCCGATGACGAAGTGCGGCCCGCCGATGCCGAAGAACAGGCCAAGCATCAGCGACAGGATGAAGGGCGCGCCGCGGAACACCAGCGCAAGCGTCACGAACGCGACGACGCCGAGGCAGATCATCGCATATTTGCCGAGGGTGATGTCCTTGCCGGTCATCTCCAGCCGCTTGCGCAGCAGGGCCGGCTTCGGGATCAGGGTGGAGGCATAGCCTTCCCACTTGCTCGCCCGCTCGGCGAACAACTTGCGG
Source organism: Bacillota bacterium (assembly GCA_050261135.1). Lineage (GTDB taxonomy): Bacteria > Pseudomonadota > Alphaproteobacteria > Sphingomonadales > Sphingomonadaceae > Sphingomicrobium. The sequence continues at coordinate 340,490 of JBLNCZ010000027.1, read as the reverse complement.
ATCTGCGCCTGGGCGTTGCCGGCGATGACGTCGCCGTGCCGCTCCTTGATGAGCTCGACACGGCGCTTCATCGCCTTGGCCGGCGAGGGCCCGCGCATCGCCATATAGGCGAGGCCGAGCGCTCCGAAGCCGCCGATCAGGAGTAGCCACAACAGCATTCGTGCCTTCGCCTCTCAACTCTTCGCCGCGGCGCTGTTGCGCCGCACGCGACCGGTTACGCCGCAGCCTTTTCCTTCGGCTTCGACAGCATCGACTTCAGGTTGCCGACGAGCGACTTGGCCGCGGCGGGAGCCTTGGCCTCGGCCGCCGCTGCGCCTTCGTCGCTCGCATGGCTCAGCACCATGTTCGACAGCGTGTTGAACGGTGCGGCGAGCTTGCCGCTCGCGACTTCCGCCATCGGCTTGCCGAGCTTTGCCGCCTGCGCGGCGAGCTTGGCGTCGAACGGGAAGACGATGTCCACCGGACGCTCGATGGACTGCTCGAAATCCTTGCGGCTGATCTCCAGCGCGCCGCCCGAGGGGACGCCGTTGGCAACGACGATGACCTTGGTCTGCGGGGCGTTGGACTTGAGCCAGGCGAGGATACGGATGGTGTCGCGCGTTGCGGCGAGCGTCAGCTCGGCAACGACGACTGCGACATGCGCGTCATGGACCAGGTGCGGGTGCTGGATCAGCATCTGCCGCGGCAGGTCGAGGACCGTCGATTCGAACGCGTTGCGCATTTCTTCCTGGAGCTGGAAGAAGGCCGTTCCGTCGGTCACCAGCGGCTGGTGGATCGGCGCTTCGGCCGAAAGCACCGACAGGCGCTCGTTGGCGCGGACCATCGCGCGCTCGATGAACAGGCCGTCGATGCGGCTCGGATTCTCGATCGCGTCGGTGAGGCCGCGGCCGGGCTCGAGGTCGAGCGCGAGCGCGCCCGTCCCGAAGTGGACGTCGAGGTCGAGCAGGGCGGTCGAACGGCGCGCCTTCTCGCCCAGCAGCCATGCGAGCGAGGTCGCCAGCGTCGAAGCGCCGACGCCGCCGCGCACGCCGATCACCGCCGCCATCACGTGCGGCTTGTCGGCCTGGGCTTCGCCGCGCGGTCCCGACAGGATCATCTGCGCATGCGCGAACGTGTCGCGCAGCTGGTCGACCGTGAAGGGCTTGAGCAGGTAATCGTGGATGCCGCTCGCGACCAGGTCGCGATAGAGCCGCACGTCGTTGACGGTGCCCGCCGCGATCACGATCGTGCCCGGCTCGCAGACCTCCGCAAGCGCGTTGATGTCGTTGAGCGGGTCGGCCGATTCGCTGAGGTCGACGAACAGGATGTTCGGGCTTGCCGACACCGAGAGCGACTGCACCGCATTGCGCAGGCCGCCCTTGTTCACCTTTTCCGGCGACCAGCCGTGCTCCACCGCCACCGGACGGAGCATGTCCGCCGTCGCATCGTCGCAGACGAAGGCGGTGAATGGATCGCGCAGACCCGCGCGTGCCTGGAACGGAGCGTTCATCCTAGTTGCCCTTCTTGGTGCTGACGTCCTGCAGCCCCTTGGTGCCGCTCGGCGGGGTTGACCGGTACAGGTTCACTGCCTTGGCCGCCGTGGCGACGTCGTTCGTCCCGCTGCCTTCGCGGCCGTGGATGAGGTCCTCCGGGTTCGCGACCATTGCGGCGAGGTTCGAATTCACGCTGCAGCCGAAGTTCGACATGTTGCGGTTGTCGTAATTGGGCTCCGACGGAAGGCTCCAGTTGGGGCAGTTCGGCACCGATGCGCGGCGGCGGCTGACCACCACCCGGACCGTGCCCGGAGCGACCATTCCGGCCGTGACCGGAGCGCCGTCGGAAACGAGCATGCCGTACTGGCCGGCGATCGCCGCGACCTGTCCGCGAGCGGCCTCCGCATAGGGGCCGTCGACATAGACGCTGTCGCCGTAGCCGAGGCCGAGGCCCTGGAACCAGCCGTTCAGGCGGTCCGCTTCGCCCGGCGCGAGCGCGCCGTCGGGAGCCGCAGCCTCGAACACATAGTCCGCGCTGGTGACCACCGGCACGTTGACCGCTGCGAGGCCCTTGTCCGGCAGGTCCGGCGTGTTGCAGGCCGCAAGCGCGGAAGCGAGCGCGATGAGGATCACTTTCGAACGCATGGTCGAATCCTTCCTGATGAGGCCGCGCATCACAGCTTGAACCCTGGAGCGGCGACTGCCCCCGCCGGAGCGACCGCTCCGGTGATCGGGGCTGCCGCAGGCGCCTGGATCGCGGTCGGCTGCACGGAGCCGCTCTTTCCGACGAAGCTCTGGCCGAGCCACTCGCGCTGCACGTCGTCCGGCACGCGATACCCGTCGGTCGGGAGCGCCATCTGCGTCGACACGGGGCGGACCAGGTACGGCGTCACGATGACGACGAGCTCGGTTTCCTGCTTCTGGAACTTGGTCGAGCGGAACAGCGCGCCGAGGACCGGGATGTCACCCAGGAACGGCGTCTTGTCGATGCTGTTGTTGCCCGTGTTCTGGAGCAGGCCAGCGATCATGAACGACTGGCCCGAGCCGAGCTCGACGGTCGTCTCCGCGCGGCGCGTGGTCAGCGCCGGGACGGTGAAGCCGTTGAGGCGGACGGAGCCTGCATCGCTGAGCTGGCTGACTTCCGGCCGGACCCGCATCGAGATGCGGCCGTCCGCAAGCACCACCGGCGTGAACGCGAGGCCGACGCCATATTGCTTGTACTCGATCGTCACGGCGCCGAGCGACTGCGAGATCGGGATCGGGAACTCGCCGCCGGCAAGGAAGCTCGCCGTCTCGCCCGAAAGGGCGGTCAGCGTCGGCTCCGCAAGGATGCTCGCGAGGCCGTCTTCGGCGGCGAAATCGAGCGAACCGAGAAGGTCGAGGCCGAACAGCTTGCCGTGAGCGAACAGCGTCGAGCCGATCGCGTTGCGGATGACCGTCGGCGTCGGGCACTCGGTGACGCAGTTCGCGTCGGGCAGGTTGATGCCCTGGCCCTGGGCGATGCCGAAATGGAAGCCGCTGGTCGTGTCGTTCGACAGCAGGTTGATGCCCATCTGCTTGAGGACGCTGCGGTTGATCTCCGCGATGCGAACCTTCAGCGTCACCTGCAGCGGCGTCGCGACCTTCAGCCGGTTGACCGGCACGATGGTCAGCGGCGCGTTGGCCGCATAGACGTCGACGCCCGGGTTGAGCGCCGCCTTCACCAGCATCTCGGCCTGCTCGGCATCCTCAGGCGAGGCGACGGTGCCGTTGAGCACCGCGACCTGGCCGACGTTGGTCACGCTGATGTTCGCGTCGGGCATCGCCTGGCGCAGGATGTCGTTGACGGAGGTGATGTTCTGGTTGACGCGGACGTTCGCGCCATAGACGACCGAGCCGTCGGCGGCGGTCGCGATGACCGTCGCTTCGCCCGGCTTCTTGCCGAACAAGTTCATCTGGCGCGGGCCGTTGACATAGACGTCGGCGACGTCCGGGTTCGAGGTCCACACGCTTGAAACGCTGCGCGGCAGGTTGATCATCTGGCCTTCGCCGGTCGACAGCAGGACCTGCGTCGAGGGGCGATAGGTGCCGGAGGCGTAAGCCTTGGGCTGCGCGGCGGCGGCCGGCGCCGGGGCTGCGACCGCGGCAATGCCGAGGGTCAGCGCCGCGACGGCTGTGCCGAGGCGCGCCCGGCGGCTGATCGATTGAATGGTCATTTTAGCGAGCTCCCACCGGAACAACGGTGACTTCGTTGCCGCGCGCCAGGCGGACGACCGGACCGGTCGGCTGTGCGGGGCCAGTCCTCGGACCGGCCGCGCCGGGCTGCGCGCTCGGGTCGACGGGCTTTGCGGGAACGGTGCGGCGCTGGAAGCGCGACACGTCGCCGCCGGTCGTGAAGGTCGTGTTGCTGTCGATCGGACGATCCGAATAAGCGAGCAGCATCTGCCGCTCCTGCGCCGGGCTTGCGTTGGCCGGGATCTTGACGTCCCCGGCAGCAACGGCCCGCTCGAGGTCGGCCGAATTGTCGGACAGCGAGCGCAGCGACAGCGACAGCTGGCCGAGGCTCTGCGCGACGGCGATCTTCTCCGCGATGCGCGGCGTGACTTCGAGCGTCACGTTCGAGAAGGTGCGGACCTGGGTCTTGCCGTCCTCGTCCTTGTCGGTGAAGCGCTGGTCGGTTGCGAGAACGCGGGCGTTACGGATGATCGTCTCGGAGACCTTGAGCGGAGCGCCTTCGCCGCCGCCGGAGACGGACTGCGTCAGCACGATATCGACATGGTCGCCCGGGAAGACGAAGCCGGCGACGCCGGTCGCGGAGCTCACGGGGACAGTGACTGCGCGCATGCCCGGGCCGAGCGCAGCGGCGAGGAAGCCGCGATCCTGCGGACCGACGAGCGAGCCGCGCGTCACCGGCTGGCCGGCGGCGATGGCATAGCGCACGACGGTGCCCGCGAGATTCTTCGCGTCAGGCTGGCCCTCGACATAATAAGCGCCCTGCATCAGCTCCTTGGGCCAGGGCTGGAAGGCGAAGCTGTCGGCATCGATGATCGTGCCGACCGGAAGCGCCTTCTTGGCAACGAGAACCTTGGGCCCGACCGGGACGGTGGGCGCCGCAGCAGCCTGCTGCGCGCCGGCGCCGGCGAACATGTTCTTGGCCATCACCGCGGTGACCACCGCAATGACCAAGGCTCCAACGAGCAGAGCGAGCTTCTTCACATCCATGGCGCGATCGCCTCCCCAAGAAGGGCCACTTGAACAGCCTCACACATCAGACAAATTGGTTAAGAAACCGTTGGGTGAGAATCGCGAGCGCCCCGAACGCGATCGCGACTCCGTACGGAATTTCAGGCCGGCCCTCGCGCTTGCGCGCGCGGTGCAGCGCGACGACGACGAGCGTCAGCACGCCGCCCGCGAGCGAGGTCAGCACGAGGAAGCGCAAGGTCGTGAACGGCGAGAACCAGAGCGCGATGGCGGCCGCGAGCTTCACGTCGCCGCCGCCCATCATGCCGGCGTAGAAGGCGCCTGCCATGACGACGAACACCGTCGCTGCAGCCGCCAGCTGCACCGCGACTCCGGGCCACGGCGACAATGCGACCGACGCCCAGTAGACGGGCGCAAGCAGCGCGACCGTCAGGTTCAGCCGGTTCGAAATGGTGAACGTGCGCACATCGATCACCGCCGCGACGACGAGAATCGCGGCGAGCGCTGCGAGCAGCAAATCGGTAAATGTGCCGTTGAACATGACGCCACCCCTAGACGGCGCGGCTTTCCAATTCGTAACCGCCGGCACGAATGAGCGATTATGACGTCATCGTCGTCGGCGGCGGCATCGCCGGCGCGAGCCTCGGGGCGGAGATCGCCGGCAAGCGGCGCACGCTCATCGTCGAGGCGGAGGACCAGTGCGGCTATCACGCGACCGGGCGGTCGGCGGCATTCTACCTCGAAAGCTACGGCGGGCCTGAGGTCGCGAAGCTGACGCTGGCCTCGCGCGCCTTCCTGCTCGATCCGCCGGCGGACTTCTCCGACCAGGGCTTCCTGCGCGTGCGCGGGGACCTGCACATCACGCAGGACGCGCTGCCAGAGCTTCCGCCATCGGTGGAAACCCGGGTGGTCGAACGAGAAGAGCTCGAGCGGCTGATCCCCGGGATCAGGCCGCAGTGGCGCCGCGCGTTGTTCGAGCCCGGCTGCGCGGACATCGACGTCGCCGGCCTTCACGCCGCTTTTCTGCGCCGGTTCCGGCGCACCGGAGGAACCATCTCGACGCGGGCAAGGCTCGCCTCTGCCGCCCGGAGCGGCGACAGGTGGACAGTCACGCTGGACGACGGGTCCACCGCGAGCGCGGCGATCCTCGTCGACGCCGCCGGCGCCTGGGCGGACGGCGTTGCCGCATCGGCCGGCGCGAAGCCGCTCGGAATCGCGCCCAAGCGGCGGACGATGGTCCAGCTGCTAATCGGGCGGTCGGGCCTGCGCGACCTGCCGCTGGTCGACGCCGCCGACGGCAGCTTTTACTTCAAGGGGGAGGGCGACAGCTCGGTCTGGCTAAGCCCGCACGATGAGATCGAAAGCGACCCCTGCGACGCGGCGCCCGAGGAGATCGACGTCGCGGTCGCCATCGACCGCTTCGAAAATGTCGTGGACTGGCCGATCGAGCGGGTCGAGCGGAGCTGGGCCGGGCTCAGGAGCTTCGCGCCGGATCGGCTGCCGGTCTACGGTTTCGACAGGGACCAGCCCGGCTTCTTCTGGTGCGCGGGGCAGGGCGGCTTTGGAATCCAGACCTCGCCGGCGGCCGCGAAAATGGCGGCGGCCTTGCTGCTCGGCGAAGAGCCGGATGAGGCGGTTTCGCACATCGATGCGGCCGTCTTCTCGCCGGTGCGCTTCTAGGACGCGATTTGGGGAGGCGCCTGGAGCGCCTCCCCGCACCAACTTTCTAACAGGGGAACGAGAGAGCTGGTGGTGCCGTAAAGGTAGGAACGGCTCCCGGCGACTCCAAGTGAACTTCGTTTAATCTCAAAGGCGATGGTGGCGGCGCTGCTCGTCGGCCTCGGCGCAGGCGAGCGCATCGACGCGGTCGTTCTCGGGGTGGCCGCTATGGCCCTTGACCCAGTTCCATTCGATCCGGTGCGGCGCCGCGGCGTCGATCAGCGCCTGCCACAGCTCGGCGTTCTTGACGGGCTTCTTGTCCGAGGTGCGCCAGCCGTTGCGCTGCCAATTGTGGACCCAGCGGGTGATTCCGTCGCGCACGTAGATGCTGTCGGTGTGCAGCTGGACGCGGCACGGGCGCTTCAACGCTTCGAGCCCTTTGATCGCAGCGAGCAGCTCCATGCGGTTGTTGGTGGTCAGCGGCTCGCCGCCCGACAATTCCTTTTCGCGCGCGCCCGCGCGAATCAGCACCGCCCAGCCGCCCGGGCCCGGATTGCCTCGGCAGGCTCCGTCCGTGAACATCTCGACAAGCGGAGGTTCGCTCACTTCAGGCGACGAGCTCGCGCGGAAGTTTGAAGGTCATGCGTTCCGGCGTGTGGTCGGCGATTTCCTCGATGACGGCGAATCGCCCGGCCAGCGCCTCGACGACCTCGCGCACCAGCACCTCGGGCGCCGAAGCACCCGCGGTGAGGCCGACGGTGCGCGGTTCGCCCAGCCACTCCCAATCGATGTCCGACGCGCGCTCGATCAGCCGCGCGGGAACGCCCATGCGCTCGGCTACCTCGGCCAGCCGTAGCGAGTTGCTGCTGTTGGGCGCACCGATCACCAGCAGCCGGTCGCATTCGGGCGCGATCGCCTTGACCGCCGCCTGCCGGTTCGAGGTCGCGTAGCAAATGTCCTCGCTGCGCGGTGCCCGGATCGCGGGAAAGCGGCGCTTCAGCGCTTCGACGATTGCCGCGGTGTCGTCGACCGAGAGGGTGGTCTGGGTGAGGAAGGCGAGGTTCGCTTCATCCGGAACCGCGACCCGCTCCGCGTCCGCCACCGTTTCGATCAGCGTGATCGACCCCTCGGGCACCTGGCCGAACGTGCCGATGACTTCGGGGTGGCCGGCGTGGCCGATGAACAGGATGTGCCGACCTTCCTTCATCAGCCGCTCGGCCTGGCGGTGGACTTTCGACACCAGCGGGCAGGTGGCGTCGACGTAGGTCAGGCTCCGGCTCTGCGCCTCGGCCGGGACGGACTTGGGCACGCCATGGGCGGAAAAGACCACCGGGCGGTCGTCCGGCACTTCGTCGAGCTCATCGACGAACACCGCGCCGAGGCTGCGCAGCCGGTCGACGACGAAGCGGTTGTGGACGATCTCGTGCCGCACGTAGACGGGCGCTCCGAACCGCTCGAGCGCGAGCTCGACGATCTGGATCGCGCGATCGACTCCGGCGCAGAAGCCGCGAGGAGCAGCGATGAGGACGCGCAAGGGTGGGCGGTTCAGCATTGGGAAAGGCCATGTAAGCCTTCGCTTGCAGCCATAGAAGGGCCTTCCTATGAACGCGCTCACTCGATTTCGCCCTCGCAAGGATTGATCCCTAGTGAAGCTTCGCCTCGCCGCTCTTGCTGCCGTGATCCTGCTCAGCGCCTGCCGGCATGCCGGCGACCTCACCGCCGAGAATGGCGGCGGCGTCTATGCCGTGCGGAGCTACTGCCCGATCGCGGGCATCCCGGCCGGGACCGGCGACATCACCTTGTTCAATCCGCCAGGAAGCACGGACTCGAACGCCATCGACGTGACCGCGGCCATCACCGACTTGCGGACCACGTGCCAGGATGCGGGGAACGACGTCGTCTCGACGGCGACCTTCACCGTGGTGGCGCTTCGGCGCGCGCCGGGGCCGGCGCGGCAGGTCGTGCTGCCCTATTTCGACGTGGCGCTTCGCGGCGGCTCGGAGATTGCGGCGAAGCAGGTCGGCCAGGCGGTGCTCAACTTCAAGGCGGGCAGCATCCATGCCTGGACCCGGGTGCAGGCGAGCGTGCGCGTGAACCGCGCCGCGGCGACTCTCCCGGCAAACGTCCGCGCCATCCTCACCAAGCCGCGCAAGGCCGGCGAAGCCGAGGCCGCGATCGATCCGCTGTCCGACCCCCGCGTCTCCAAGGCGGTGGCCAACGCGACCTTCGAGCATTTGGTCGGCTTCGAGCTGACGCAGGACCAGATCAAGTACAACGCAACGCGTTGACTTCGTTTGGATGCGCGGCCAAGGCACGCGCTGTCGAAAAAGGCCGCACGGGAGAGTCCGTCGAAAGACGGCGCCGAAGGAGCAACCGCCCCCGGAATCTCTCAGGCACCGAGGACCGCGCGCGCCTGACAGTCTGGAAAGTGTTCTCAAAGCCCTAGTGCTGCGAGAACCGCCGAAGGGGCAAAGCTCTCAGGCGCGAGGGACAGACGGGGGCGGCAGCAGAACGAGGGCTTCGAGAACGCTTTCTCGAGATCCTCTGCAGTCCGCACCTTTTTGCCGGAGCGCAGCGAATGAGCAGGGAAGTCCACAACGGCCCGACCGACGAGACGCAGGCGCGCGGCACGCCCTACAGCGGCGATCCCGCGGGCGGCGAGGGCACCCGTCCGCAGCAGCTCGACAAGCTCCCGCTCGACGCGTGGCACCGCGCCCGCGGCGCGCGGATGGTACCCTTCGCCGGCTACGAGATGCCGGTGCAATATGAAGGGATCATCGCCGAGCATCTGTGGACGCGCGAGAATGCGGGCCTGTTCGACGTCAGTCACATGGGCCAGCTGTTCGTCCACGGACCCAACGTCGACCAGGCGCTCGAGAAGCTGATGCCCGGCGATTTCCGGTCGGCCGCGGACATGAAGCCCAAATATTCGCTGCTCCTCGACGAAGAAGGCGGCATCATCGACGACCTGATGGCGACCCGCCGCGGCGACGATTTCTACATCGTCGTCAATGGCGCGACCAAGCACGGCGACATCGCCGACATGCAGCGCCGCCTGCCCGCGGACATCGTCATCGATTACATGAAGGAGCAGGCACTCCTCGCGCTCCAGGGCCCGCGCGCGGCCGAGGTGCTCGAGGGCATCGTTCCCGGCGTCGCCGATCTCGGCTTCATGCAGGCCGGCCCGTTCCGCTGGCAAGGACAGAGCCTGTGGATCAGCCGCTCGGGCTACACCGGCGAGGACGGGTTCGAGATTTCCGTGCCGGCAAGCGCGGCCGCGGCGCTCGCCGACGCGATCACCGCGAACGAGCTGGCGAAGCCGATCGGGCTGGGCGCGCGCGATTCGCTCCGTCTGGAGGCGGGCCTTCCTCTCTACGGCCACGACCTCGACCACCGCACGACGCCCGTGATGGCGGGGCTCACCTTCGCCATCAACAAGAGGCGGCGGGCCGACGGCGGGTTCGCCGGCGCCATGCGCATCCTCGCCGAGCTCGAGAACGGACCGATCGAGAAGCGCGTCGGATTCGAGGTCGATGGGCGCCAGCCGGTCCGCGAAGGCGCGCTGGTCCTCGACGGCGAAGGCAATGAGGTGGGCAAGATCACCAGCGGCGGCTTCTCGCCCTCGCTGCAGCGGCCGATCGCCATGGGCTATGTCGCGAGCCACCTGACCGAGCCGGGTACCGCGCTCAAGCTCGAGCAGCGGGGCAAGCTGTTCGACGCGCGCGTCGTGGCAATGCCTTTCGTTCCGCACCGCTATCACCGCAAGGGAGCTTCTGCATGAGCGTCTATTTCACCAGGGAGCACGAATGGATCCGCGTCGAGGGCGACACCGCCACGGTCGGCATCTCGGATCATGCGCAGGAGCAGCTCGGCGACATCGTCTTCGCTGAGGTGCCCGAGGCGGGCAAGCGGCTGAGCAAGGGCCAGGAGGCCGCCGTGGTGGAATCGGTGAAGGCAGCGTCCGACGTCTATTCGCCTGTGTCTGGCGAAGTGATCGAGGGAAACAGCAAGGTCGCCGACGATCCGTCGATCGTGAACAGCGACCCGGAAGGCGAGGGCTGGTTCTTCAAGCTCAAGCTCGACAATCCCGGCGAGGTCGATGGCCTGATGGACGAGAACGCCTACCGCGAGTGGGTCAGCACGCTTTGAGCCAGTCCGCCACCTCGACTTCGAAGTGGGATGCCAAGGATTATGCCCGCGTCGGCGGCTTCGTCGCCGAGCTCGGCGGCGCAGCGCTGGATCTTCTGGACCCGCAGCCGGCAGAGCGCATCCTCGACGTCGGCTGCGGCGAAGGCACGCTGACGAAAAAGATCGTCGAGCGCGGCGCGACCGTGCTCGGCATCGACAATTCGCCCGAGATGGTAGCGGCGGCGCGGGCAAACGGCGTCGACGCGCTCCTGCTTGCCGCGGAGGACATGCAGTTCTTCGCCGAATTCGATGCGGCATTTTCCAACGCGACGCTGCACTGGGTGCTCGAGAAGGAGCAGGCGGCGCGGGCGATCTTCCGTGCGCTGAAGCCTGGCGCGCGCTTCGCCGGCGAGATGGGCGGCGAAGGCAATCTCCAGAAGCTGCGCGACGCGCTCGACGAGGAGCTGGTGATCCGCGGCTACGTCCCTCCCGTCGAGGCGAGCAACTGGTATGCGTCTCCCGAAGAGTTCGCCGCCGTCTATGAAGCGGCAGGCTTTCGCGAGGTCGATGCGCGGCTGATCGAGCGTCCGACGCCGATCGACCATGGCGTCGCCCAGTGGGTGACCACCTTCCGCCGCGGCTGGCTGGACCGCGCCGGCGTTCCCGAAGCCGAGCGGGCAGAGATCGGCGCCGCAGTCGCCGATCGCGTAGGCTCGAATGTCGCCGATTATGTCCGGCTCCGGTTCATCATGAGGAAGAGGTGAAGGCCGGCCTTGCGGCAGCGCTGATGCTCGCGGGCTTCGCCGCCCCGGTTCATGCCGCTGGACGAGTTTGGACCGTTGCCGAGATCCACCGGCAAGCCTGGCAGCTGAACGGCAAGGTCATCGAGCTCCGCGGGTGGCTGCCGAAGTGCGAGCGTCTGGACTGCAGCCTGTTCGGTTCGAAGCTGGACGCCGAGGAATTCGGGCGGAACCCGGCCGGGCATCCTCTGCTCGAGATCGCTCCGGACGCGACGTTCGACGCTTCGGTGAGGGAAAGGCTTCCGGCCCAGGTCCTGCTCCGGGCCAAGATCGATGCCACCTGCATCGATCCGAAGAACAGGACCGATTCCAGGGCGAATCAGCTTATCACGGTCTGCGCGGATCGTGTGCACGAGTTGAACGAAGTGAAGCTGATCGAAATTCAACCGGCGGCCGGAGATGCCGCCAGAGCAAGGAACTAGCATGCGTTACCTTCCACTGAGCGAGGCCGATCGCAGAGAAATGCTGCGGGTGATCGGCGCCGGCTCGATCGACGAACTGTTCCGGGACGTGCCCGAGGAGGCGCGGCTCAAAGGGCCGATCCAGGGGCTGCCGATGCACGCGTCGGAGATGGCCGTCGAGCGGCACATGGCTGCGCTGTCGCGCAAGAACATGGTCGCGGGCGACGTGCCTTTCTTCCTCGGCTGCGGCGCCTACCGGCACCACATCCCGGCGAGCGTCGACCACATCATCCAGCGCGGCGAGTTCCTGACCAGCTACACGCCCTACCAGCCCGAGATCGCTCAGGGCACGCTGCAGATGATGTTCGAGTTCCAGACGCAGGTCGCGCGGCTGTTCGGCTGCGAGGTCGCCAATGCCTCCATGTACGACGGCTCCACGGCGATGTGGGAAGCGATCCTGATGGCGCACCGCATCACGCGGCGGAACCGGACGGTGATCTCCTCGGGCGTCCATCCGCATTATGTGAATGTCGCGAGGACCCTCGCGCAGTTCAGCGAGGACGCGCTCGCAACCGCGCTTCCCGAGCTCGATGCGGAGCCGGATACCGCGCGGCTGATCGGCAAGATTGGGCCGGAGACCAGCGCCGTGGTCGTGCAATATCCGGACATTCTCGGCCGGATCACCGACCTGGCGCCGATTGCCGAAGCAGTCCATGCTGCAGGCGCGCTGCTGATCGCGGTGGTGACGGAGCCGGTTGCGCTCGGGCTGATCAAGTCGCCGGGCGAAATGGGCGCGGACATCGTCGTCGGCGAAGGGCAGAGCATCGGCGTCGGGCTGCAGTTCGGCGGACCTTATGTTGGCCTGTTCGCCTGCCGCGAGAAGCATGTGCGGCAGATGCCGGGACGCCTTGCGGGCGAGACGGTCGATGCCGAAGGGAAGCGCGGATTCGTGCTGACGCTGTCGACGCGCGAGCAGCATATCCGCCGCGAGAAGGCGACCTCGAACATCTGCACCAGCTCGGTCCTGTGCGCGCTTGCGTTCACCGTCCACCTGACGCTGCTCGGCGAGAAGGGGCTGCGGCAGCTGGCGCAGCTCAACCACGCGCGCGCGTGCGAGGTAGCGGACCGGCTCGCGGCGATCCCCGGAGTCTCGCTGGTGAACGAGAGCTTCTTCAATGAATTCACGTTGAGGCTGCCGGTCGAGGCGCGGCCGGCGGTGCATGCGCTGGTCGAGCGCGGAGTTTTGGGCGGCGTATCGCTCGGCCGCCTCTATCCCGGCGTCGAAACGCTGCAGAACGGGCTTGTCGTTGCCGTGACCGAAACAGCAACCGACGAGGATATCGCCGCATTCGAAGCTGCCCTGAAGGAGGTGGTCCAATGACCGTCAATCCTTCCGGTTGGCGGCCCTCGGCGCCCGCGAACGCGCAGGGCGAGAGCGACACGGTTACGGGCAACCGCGCGCTGATGCTCGAGGAGCCGCTGATCTTCGAAATCGGCACGACCGAGCAGACGGGTGTTGATTTCGATGCGATCCTCCCCGGAACGGGGAGGGGGACCAGCGAAGCTGGTGGAGGGGCCGTCGTGCAGGGCTCCGAAGCCCCTCCGTCAAACCTTCGGTCTGCCACCTCCCCGTCGCGGGGAGGAGCTAGGCTGGGCGGTCTCGAACGGAACCGCCCGATCGGCCTTCCCGGCCTCAGCGAGCCCGAGACGGTCCGCCACTACACGCGGCTGTCGCGGCAGAATTACGCGATCGACCTCGGCCTCTTCCCGCTCGGCTCGTGCACGATGAAGCACAACCCGCGCTTGAACGAGAAGGTCGCGCGGATGCCGGGCTTCGCCGACGTGCACCCGCTCCAGCCGCAGGAGACTGTCCAGGGCGCGCTCCAGGTGATCAACGAGCTCGCCTTCTGGCTCCTCGACCTTACCGGCATGTACGGGGTCGCGATGAGCCCCAAGGCCGGTGCACACGGCGAGCTGTGCGGGCTGCTTTGCATCCGCGCTGCGCTCGAGGCGCGCGGGGACAAGCGGGAGGTGGTGCTGGTGCCGGAGAGCGCGCACGGCACCAATCCCGCGACCGCCGCTTTCGCGGGCTACCGCGTCGAGAACATCCCGGCGAACTCCGCCGGCCGCGTGGATATCGAGGCGCTCAAGGCGCGGCTCGGGCCGGACGTCGCGGCGGTGATGATCACGAACCCGAACACCTGCGGGCTGTTCGAGCCCGACATGAAGGCGATCAGCGACGCGGTTCATGCCGCGGGCGCCTTCGTCTATTGCGACGGCGCCAACTTCAACGCGATCGTCGGCAAGGTGCGCCCGGGCGACCTCGGCATCGACGCGATGCACATCAATCTCCACAAGACCTTCTCCACGCCGCACGGCGGCGGCGGCCCGGGCTCCGGGCCGGTGGTCGTGTCGGAAGCGCTCGCGCCTTACGGCCCGCTGCCGTTCGCGGCGCGGATGCCCGACGGCACCTACAAGCTGGTCGAGGAGGAAAGCGCGCCGGAAATGCACCCGAAGACCTTCGGGCGCATGGTCGCGTTCCACGGCCAGATGGGCATGTTCACCCGCGCGCTCGCCTACATCCTGAGCCATGGCGCGGACGGGCTGAAGCAGGTTGCCGAGGACGCCGTGCTCAACGCCAATTACGTGCTTCGCAGCCTCGAGGGCGTGCTCGACGCGCCGTTCGCGAAGAGCGGGCCGTGCATGCATGAGGCGATCTTCTCCGACCGCGGCTTCGCCGGCGACGTCAACACGCTCGACCTCGCCAAGGCGCTGATCGACGAAGGCTTCCACCCGATGACCATGTACTTCCCGCTGGTGGTGCACGGCGCGATGCTGGTCGAGCCGACCGAGACCGAGTCCAAGGCGAGTCTCGACCAGTTCATCGCCGCGCTCCGCTCGATCGCCGAGCGCGCGAAGGCAGGCGACCAGAGCCTCAAGGCCGCGCCAGTCCACGCGCCGCGCCGCCGCCTCGACGAAACGCTGGCGGCGCGCAAGCCGGTGCTGACCTACAGGGAGGCGGCGGCGGCCGAAGCGGCCGAATAGGGGTAGAGCAAAGGGGGAATGAATGAAGGTCGAGGTCCAACCGATTCACCAGACGTGGCTGACGGCGGTCCTTCCGTTCGTCATCATCGCCGTGGTCGTGGGGCTGCGGCTGCGCTCGATGAGCAAGGAGCGGCCGCTGAACCTCGGGACCTTGTGGATCGTGCCCGTGGTCTATCTGCTGATCGTCGGCTGGATGCTGTTCGCCCTTCCGCCGACGGAGGGCGGCTGGGCGCTCGTCGCGGTCGGCATCGCGGTCGGCGCCGTGCTCGGCTGGCATCGCGCGAAGATGATAAGGATCGAGCGGAATCCCGAGACGGGCGAGCTTCGCCAGAAGGCATCGCCGCTGGCGATGATCCTGCTGGTCGCGCTGATCGTCCTCAAAATGGGCGCGCGCGCGATCTTCGGCGAGGCGGCAGCGACGCAGCCGGGCAGCGGCGCCATGCTTCTCACAGACGCCTTCATCGGCTTCGCGCTCGGGCTCCTCAGCGCGACGCGGCTCGAGCTCTACCTGCGGGCGAAGCAGCTGCTGGCGAGCTGAGTGGCGGACGAGCGCCGCTTTTACGAAGGAGCGCTCGCCGGCGCCCGCCGCTCGGCTCCGGCGGCGCTGCGCAATCGCGAGCCGATCGCGGAGGTGCTCGCCGAGTGGCTTCCCGACAGCGGCCTGGTTCTCGAGATCGCGAGCGGGACGGGCGAGCATGCGGTCTATTTCGCCGAGCGGTTCCCCGCGCTCGAGTGGCAGCCGAGCGACGTCCATCCGCACGCGCTCTCGTCGATCGAGGGGTGGCGCGACGACAGCGGCCTCGCCAACCTTCGCCGGCCGCTCCTGATCGACGCCGGCTCGCCCGATTGGCCGATCGAGCGCGCGGATGCGGTGCTGAGCATCAACATGGTCCACATCAGCCCGTGGAGCTCGGCGCTTGGACTCCTCGAGGGCGCGGCACGGCTGCTCGCGCGGGGCAAGCCGCTGATCCTCTATGGCCCCTGGTTGAGGGACGACGCGCCGGTCGCGCAAAGCAACCTCGACTTCGACGCCGACCTCAGGCGCCGGGATCCGGCATGGGGCCTGCGGCGCGTCGAGGATTTCGCTGCCGCCGGAGGCGAGCGCGGCTTCGACCTCATCGAAACGAAATCGATGCCGGCCAACAATTTGATGCTGCTTTTGAAGCGGCGTTAAACGAAGTTTTACCACGGGCGCCTTAGGCCGGGCTCCTATGGACGAGAGCAGCATGATGAAGAACCGGCGCTCCCGCCGGTCCCCGGTACTCCTGACGGCCACGCTCGAGGTGCTCGGCAGTCCCGTCCCGGTGAAGCTGCGAAACCTGTCCGAGGAAGGCGCGCTGGTCGAAGGCGAGCGGCTGCCGCTCGAGGGCTCGACGACCTTCTTCACGCGCAACGAGCTGAGGCTGAAGAGCCGCGTGGTGTGGGTGCAGGGCTGCTACGCCGGAGTCGCGTTCGACGTGCCGCTGAAGCCCGAGCAGGTGCTGCGCAACGTTCCTCAGCCCAAGCCGCGCGCGCAGGTGGACTACAAGCGGCCGGGGTTTGCCAGCCGCCCGCTCACCGAGCGCGAGCGCAAAATGGTGGAGCGCTGGATGACCGCGTCGCCGATGGGCTCGCCGGGCGACTGATCAGCCGACCGCGGCGCGTTTCTGCTGGTCCTGCTGCTGATCCTGCAGCCAGTGCACGAGCTCGGACAAGATGAGGGCGCGGTTGAAGGCGATGCCATAAGCGTCGCCGTCCCTCCACCTGACCACGCCGGCGGCCGGCGTGAGGCCGGGCAGGGTCACGACGACATCGCCTCCCACGACGAAAGCCGCGGGCGATTCGACGCGGATGCCGCCCTGCGAGACGTTGGCCGCGCGGGTGCGGACGACGTGCGATTCCTGGCGCACCCAGGCGGTGCAGTCGACCTCGATGCGCGGGAGGCGCGGGCGCGGCCCGTCGCCGGGAGGCGCAAGCAGCGCGAGGACGTCGATCGGCGCGTCGAACGTGACGCCGGTCAGGCCGCCGTCGACCCACTGGATGACGCCGCTGACCGGATCGCCCTGCTTGAGCTCGATCGACAGGGGCGTTCCCACGGGGATGTCGGAATAAGCGCGGATCATCATTCCGCCCGCCGAGATGTTGCGGATCAGGCAGAGCTCGCGGCGTCCGTCGACCACCATCGCCCCGACCCGCAGCAGGCTCAGGTATCGCTCGCTCTCGCGCCGCTCGGGCCGCGACGGGGCCGATGCAGCCAGCGAGTAAAGCGTTGTCTCAACCGGTGATTCTTGCATGCGCGGCGGCTCCGACGAAGCACCCTACTCAACTGCCCCATCCGTCCGGACGAATCCGGTTCGGCCCCACTGAGCGATCGGGGTATCAGCGAAGGCTTACCAGAAGGTTGCCAAAAGCTTTCCGCATTTGCGGCACGTGTCATAGAGGTATAAGGCAGCTCCCAAAGCGGGAGACGTCCTCATGAAGCGGCAGGCGTTGGCGGCGTTGCTGATCCTCACAAGCCCCGCGGCGCTGGCGGCGCAGCCGACCGGGACCACGTTCCAGGCGGTCTCGGGCATTCCCAATGTCGACAGCAAGACGCAGACCGAGGACATCCGGTTCAAGAACGATCGCGACCACCGGCTGACGGTGCCGGTACGCGTTTCTGGCATGGGACCGTTCCAATTCATGGTCGACACCGGCGCCGACCGCACCTCCATCTCGTGGGAGCTTGCCGGCAAGCTCGGCCTCACGCGCGGCGAGAGCGCGAACATCCACACGGTCACCGGCGTCTCGACCGTATCGACCGCCACCGTTCCCGACCTGCAGCTCACCCGCAAGGCGATGAAGATCGTCGACGCGCCGGTGCTCGACAGCCAGAATATCGGCGCGGACGGCATCATCGGCGTGGATTCGCTGCGTTCGCAGAGCGTCCTGTTCGACTTCGAGAAGAGCACGCTTTCCATCGTGCCGTCGGCGACTCCGAACTTCTCTGACGATCCGAACGTCATCGTGGTCCAGGCGGCGCGGAAGAACGGCCGGCTGGTCTTCACCGACGCGCGAGCGAACGGGCGCCCGGTCTCGGTGGTGATCGACACGGGCGCGGAAATCAGCATCGGCAACGAGGCGCTTCGCAAGCAGCTCGTCGGCCGCGGCCTCCTCGACCCGTCGCAGAAGGTCGACCTTCAGTCAGTCACCGGCGACCTCATCACCGGCGACTATATGTTCGTCCGCCAGCTCGAGATCGGCGGGCTGACTCTCAAGGACCTGGCGATCGTCTTCGCGGACGCGCACACCTTCAAGGAGCTGAAGCTGAGCGACAAGCCGGCGCTGCTCCTCGGAATGAACGCGATCCGCGCCTTCAAGAAGGTGTCGATCGACTTCGCCAGCCGCAAGTTCCGCGTCGTGCTGCCCGAAACGAGCGAGCTCGACGTGCGCCTCGCGGCCGTCCGGCTCCGCTAGGCCGCTCCCCCGATAAGGCTGCTAGCGCATGTTCGTCATGCACAGCAGCATCGGGATCGAGAGCAAGGTATTGATCCGCGACGCGATTCCGGCAGCAGCCGCGGCCCTCGCCTTGGCGGCGTCGTCGGCGCTCACGAAGCCGAGCACTTTCTTCTGGTTCGGCCAGATGATGAACCACACGTTGAAGGCCATGATGAGCGCGAGCCACATGCCGATGCCGATCAGCCGGACCGCGGGCTGAAGCGTCAGCGCCTCCACCAGCTCGCCATAGGCCCAGGCCAGCAGCAGCCCGCTCAGCACCGTGAATGCCGCGCCCCAGCAGAAATAGAACAGCGCCTTGGGCGCGATATATTTGGACACGCCCGGCTTCAGCTCCGCCGGAACGGTCGGCATCACCGGCGTCTGCACGAAGTTGAAATAATAGAGCAGGCCGATCCAGGTGATCCCGAAGAAGACGTGCAGCCACTGCAGCAAGGACAGCGCCAGGCCGTTGGCTTCCCCGACGTGCGCGCCGGGCGCGGTCGGATAGCCTGAGTCCGGCAGAAGGACGATGACGACCGTCAGCACGAGGCCGGCGAACAGCACGGCCCACAGATTCGCGAAGAACTTGCTCATTTCTCCCCCCGTTCGCGGTTGAACGCAGGGCGATTGTTACGGCGCTGAACCATATGCGCAAGGGCCGCGAACGGCTGGCTTATCGGGCGGTCCCGGGTCGCGGTTGAGCTTCGGCATGAGAGCCCGCTGCCGGCCGCTCCTCGTCGCAACAGTTCGTTACGACGTCGTTTCCAGGGTTGAAAATCTCGGCTCAGCGAGCATGTGGAGGATGTGCCGGGGCGGGGGAGCGCAACGGGGACGCCGACGCGGTGAGTTGCCGGCGCCCATCAGTCTTGAGGAGTTGCCCTAGCGATGGCCTTTGTCCTGCCCGAACTTCCCTTCGCCGAGGACGCTTTGGCGCCCTACATGTCCGCCGAAACCCTGCAGTACCACCACGGCAAGCACCACAAGGCGTACGTCAACAAGACGAACGAGCTTATCCAGAACGAGCAGGGGTTGAGCGGCGCGTCGCTCATCCAGGTGGTGCGCGAAGCGAAGAAGAACGGCGACAACAAGCTTTTCAACAACAGCGCCCAGCTGTGGAACCACAGCTTCTTCTGGCAATGCCTGGCGCCCTCGCAGGGACAGAAACCGAGCGGGAAGCTTGCGCACCTAATCGACGACGCGTTCGGCAATGCCGAGAACCTGCTCGCCAAGCTCAAGGAAGAGGCGGTCAACCATTTCGCCAGCGGCTGGGCGTGGCTCGTCCTCGACCGCGGCGCGCTTCGCATCACCTCGCTTCACGACGCCGACACGCCGGTTGTTCACGACGGCATGGTGCCGCTCTTCACGCTCGATGTGTGGGAGCATGCTTATTACATCGACTATCGCAATGAGCGGCCGAAGTTCGCGGACGCCGTGCTGACGAACATCGTCAACTGGGACTTCGTCGCCGAGAATCTCGACGGACGCGGCCTCGAGCGCGCCAACCAGGAAGGCGCGCAGACGCCGGAGCTGACGGCTTAGGCGAGAGCCGGTGCCCGGATTGGGTGCGAGCTGAGCGCAGTTCTCGCCAGTCCCCCGAACTGGCTGCGAGCTGAGCGCAGTTCTCGCCGGTCCCCCGGACTGGCTGCGACTGCGCTACTGCTTGAGGCGGTAGCCGGTGCGGAACATCCAGGCGATCGTCGCCATGCAGATGACGATGATCGCCACGGTGACCAGCACGCTCGACCACACCGGCACATCCGCGACGGAGTAGAAGCTCCAGCGGAAGCCGCTGATCACGTGCACGATCGGGTTGAAAAGCGTGATCGTTCGGAAGGGATCGTGGAGGGCCTTCACCGAATAGAAGGCGCCGCCGAGGAAGGTCAGCGGCGTGATCACGAGCATCGGGATGATCTGCAGCTGCTCGAAATTCTGCGCCCACACCCCGATCGCGAATCCGAACAGGCAGAATCCGGTGCTGATCCCGACGAGGAACAGGAGCATCGCGACCGGATGGTCGACGTGGACGGGCACGAACAGCACTGCGGTCGCGAGCGTGACCAGCGCCAGGATGACGCTCTTCGTGACCGCTGCGCCGACATAGGCGAGAACCGCCTCGACGCTCGAGATCGGTGCTGACAGCAGTTCATAGATCGTGCCGGTAAACTTCGGAAAATAAATGCCGAAGCTCGCGTTGAAGATCGATTGCATGAACACTGAGAGAAGGGTCAGCCCGGGCACGATGAAGGCGCCGTAGCTGACGCCTTCCATGGCCGTCATGCGGCTGCCGAGCGCGGAACCGAAGACGACGAAGTAGAGCGCGGTCGTGATGACGGGCGTGATCAGGCTCTGCCACAGCGTCCGCTTCCAGCGGGCCATCTCGAACCGGTAGATCGCGGCGATGCCGTGGCGGTTCATTTCGCTTCCCCCTGCGCGCCGCCGTGCACCAGCTCGACGAAAATCTCCTCGAGGCTCGACTGATGGGTCGACAGATCCTTGTAGGCGATACCGAGGTCGGTGAGCCGCCGCATCAGGGACGCGATGCCGGTGCGGTCGGCATGGCTGTCGAACTGGTAGCGGAGCAGGTGCCCGTCGTCGTGGAGCTCGACCTTCCAGTCCGCAAGGCCAGCGGGAATGTCGTGGAGCGGCTCCGCAAGCACGACGTCGAGCGTCTTGCGGCCCATTTTGGCCATCAGGTCGCGCTTCTCGTCGACGGCGATCAGCTCACCCTTGCTGATGACGCCGACGCGGTCCGCCATCTCCTCGGCTTCCTCGATATAGTGGGTGGTGAGGATGATGGTCGTGCCGTCGCTGCGAAGCTTGCGCACCAGCTCCCACATGTCGCGCCTGAGCTCCACGTCCACGCCGGCGGTCGGCTCGTCGAGGAACAGGATCGCCGGCTCGTGGCTGAGCGCCTTGGCGATCATCACCCGCCGCTTCATGCCGCCGGAGAGATGCATCATGATCGTCTTGCGCTTGTCCCATAGCGACAGGCGCTTCAGCAGGTCCTCGGTGAAGGCGTCGTTGCGCGGCTTGCCGTAGAGGCCGCGGGAGAAAGCGACGGTGTTGCAGACCGGCTCGAACGCCTCGGTGGTAAGCTCCTGGGGGACAAGGCCGATGCGCTCGCGTGCGTAGCGGAAGTCCGATTGCCAGTTCCGGCCGTCGACCAGCACTTCGCCTGCCGACGGAGTGACGATGCCGCACACGATGTTGATGAGCGTGGTCTTGCCCGCGCCGTTGGGCCCGAGAAGCGCGAAAATCTCGCCGCGGCGGATGTCGAGGTCCACGGCTTTCAGCGCGTCGACGCCGGTGCCGTAGGTCTTCCGGAGGCCGCGGATCGAGAGGATCGGGTCGCTCATTCGACGGGTCCCGGTTCAACGGGCGCCGCATCCTCCTTCATCAGGCCGTGGCGGAGCAGCATCGGGAGGTTCGACGCGGCGAAGAGGAAGGTGAGGGGGAGCGCGCCCCAGATCTTGAAGCCGATCCAGAAGTTGGTCGAGCTGTTGCGCCAGACCGCCTCGTTGAGGACCGCCATGAAGGCGAAGAACAGGGCCCAGTTGCGCGTCAGCTTGGCCCAGCCCGTCTCGTCGAGCCCTGGGTAGGTGCTGCCGAGCACCCGCTGAAGCAGCGGCCGGTCGGTCGCGAGCCCGAACCACAGAAGCGCCGACACGAAGGCATAGTAGATGGTCGGCTTCATCTTGATGAAGGATTCGTTGTGGAGGTAGATGGTGAGGCCGCCCAACACCACCACCATGATCCCCGAGAACCACAGCAGCGGCGAAATGCTGCGGTAGCGGATCGCCGAGAAGATCATCGCCGCGACCATCGCCACCATGAAGGCGCCGGTGGCGACGAAGATCTTCAGCACGGTCGGGACCGGCGCGAAGAAGTTCACCGCGAAGAAGACCAGCAGCGGGCCGAGATCGATCAGCAGCTTCGCGCCGCCCTGCGGCTCGGACCTGGCGGTCATTCGGGTGGAAGCCCCGCGATCGCGCGGGCGACCGCGCGCGGATCGAAGGGACGCAGGTCGTCGGCCTTCTCGCCGACGCCGATCGCATGGATGGGCAAGCCGAACTTCTCGGCCGCGGCGACGAGGATTCCGCCGCGAGCGGTACCGTCCAGCTTGGTCATGATCAGCCCCGTCACTCCTGCGCTCTCGCGAAACACCTCGACCTGCGCAAGCGCGTTCTGGCCCGTCGTCGCGTCAAGGACGAGGAGCACGTCGTGCGGCGCCTCGGGGTTGAGGCGCCCCAGGACCCTGCGGATCTTCGACAGCTCGTCCATCAGGTGCGCCTTGTTCTGCAGGCGCCCGGCGGTGTCGACGATCAGCACGTCCTCGCCCGTCGCGGTCGCCTGCTTGACGCCGTCGAAGACGATGCCCGCTGCATCGCCGCCTTCCTTGCCGGAGATCACCGGCGCGCCGATCCGTTCGCCCCAGATCTGCAGCTGCTCGATCGCCGCCGCGCGGAACGTATCGCCGGCGGCGAGGAGCACCCCATAATCCTCGTCCTTCAACCAGTGGCCCAGCTTGCCGATCGTGGTCGTCTTGCCGGAGCCGTTGACGCCGATCACCAGGATCACGTGCGGGCGCGGAAAACCCCAGACTTCCAGCGGCTTGGCGACCGGAGCGAGGATCTTTTCTATCTCCTCGGCAAGGATCGTCCGGAGGCCGCGCTCGTCGAGCCGCTCGAACTTCTGCTGCGCGATGGCCTCGCGGATGCGGTGCGAGGCTTCGGGCCCGAGGTCGGACGCGATCAGCGCTTCCTCGATGTCGTCGAGCGTCGCGGTGTCGAGCGCCGCGCGGCTCGTCAGGCCGGTGAGATTGTCGGCGACGCGCTCCGCAGTCTTCTGGAACCCGCCGCGCAGGCGGTCGAGCCAGCTCATGCCCAGACCGCCGTCAGATGGTCGTCGACACGGCCGGTGATGCGCGCCTTTCCCGATTGGCCCCGCGACCCGCCGGCAATCGCAACTGGAGCGAAATTGTCGGCGTGGCCCTTGCCGCCATTCTCGACAAGCACCGGCTGGACGCTGCCGATCAGGCTTTCGAGCCAGCGGCGGCGGCGCTCCGCGGCCGCTTCACGAAGCCGGGCGGCGCGCGCCTTCACCAGCTCGCGGGGAAGCTGCGGCATGCGCGAGGCGGGCGTGCCCGGCCGCGGCGAGAAAGGAAAGACGTGCGCGCTGACGATGTCGCAATCCTCAAGGAGTTTCAGGTTATTGAGTGCCATTTCTTCAGTTTCTGTCGGAAATCCCGCAATCAGGTCGGCGGCGATCGTCGCATCGGGCCGGGCGGCCTTGATCCGCTCGACCGTGCGGACCGCATCGGAGCGGCTGTGGCGGCGCTTCATGCGCTTGAGGATCATGTCGTCGCCCGCCTGCAGCGACAGGTGGAAATGCGGCAGCAGCCGCGGCTCGCCCGCGATCAGCTCGAACAGCGCCTCGTCCATCTCGACATTGTCGAGCGACGAGAGCCTCAGCCTCTCGAGCCGCGGCTCGGCGGCGAGCAGCCGCTGGCAGAGCGTCCCGAGGCCGCCGTCGTAATCCGTGATGTCGACGCCGGTCAGGACGATCTCTTTGGCGCCGCGGTCGATCTCGCGAGCGACGGCATCGCGGATCGCCTCGAATGAGAGGGAGCGGCTGGGCCCGCGCGCCTGCCAGATCGAGCAGAAGGTGCAGCGATGGTCGCAGCCGGTCTGGACCGCGACGAAGCTGCGCACATGCCCGTGGAAGCCCGCTGGCGCCATGACGTTATTCGCGGCGAACGCGTTGAGCTTGCTCGCATTTCCGACGACGCGGCTGACTTCCGGCATGGACGCGAAGGAGGCTGCATCGAGCTCGGCCGCGCAGCCGGTGACGAGGATTTTCGCGGAGGGGCGCTCGCGGTGCGCGCGGCGGATCGCCTGGCGGGTCTGCCGCACCGCCTCGTTCGTGACGGCGCAGCTGTTGACCACCACCCAATGCTCGTCGGCCGGCGCGGTCCTCGCGATGGTCTCGCTCTCGGCGAAGTTCAGCCGGCATCCGAGCGTGATCGTCTCGACGGTCACTTCAGCGCCTCCAGGTCCAGCTCGCCGGAAAAGACGTGGGTCGCGCCGCCGCGCATGCGGATAGGCTGTCCAGGGGCCCAATCGATCAGGAGGCTGCCGCCCGCCATGTCGACCTGCGCAGGAGATTCGACCCGCTTCGTCAGGATCGCGGCGACGGCGGTCGCGCAGGCGCCGGTGCCGCACGCCAGCGTCTCCCCGGCGCCGCGCTCGAAGGTGCGTAATTTCAGGGCGTTGCCGGCCGATGTTGCGACGTTCACATTGATCCGTTCGGGGAAGGCAGGGTCATTCTCGATCCTCGGGCCGAGCTCGTCGAGCGGGACCTCCCGCGCATCGGGCACGAAGAAGACCAGGTGCGGATTGCCGACGTTGACCGCGATCGGCTGCCGCAGATCGTCCCACGCCATCGGCACCGGGTTCGTGTCCATCGGATAAGCGAGCGGGATCTCTTCCCACCCGAAGCGCGGCTCGCCGAGGGTCACTTCGACTTCGCTGCCGAGCGCTTCGCCTTCGAGAAGGCCGCCCGCGGTCTCGATGCGGCGAGCGCCGGTCAGCTGCACGACGCAGCGCGTGGCGTTGCCGCAGCTTTCGACCTCGCCGCCGTCGCTGTTCCAGATGCGCATGCGCAGGTCCGCCGCGTCGCTGGGCTCGAGGACGATCAGCTGGTCGCAGCCGACGCCGGTCCGCCGGTCGGCAATTGCCCTGGCGAGCGCGGGTGTCACCGCGAACGGCTGCTCGCGGGCGTCGACGATCACGAAATCGTTGCCGAGTCCGTGCATCTTGTCGAAGCGGCGCTTCACTTCGCGGCGACCAGCTCCGGAGCCTTCGCGCGCATCGGCGCAATCACCTGCGCGGCGAAGCGGTCCATCTCCTCGGCCTGCGGGCTCATCTGCAGCAGCAGAAGGTCGAGCCCGGCCGCTTCATATTCCTCGATGCGCTCGCGGATTTGCTCAGGAGTGCCGACAAAGTTCGGACGCAAGCCCCTGTTCGAAACGGAATATTCCTGAAGCTTCAGTTCCCGCTCCAGCTCGGTGCCCGAAAGCCATTGCTCGAAATTGTCGAAGCCCTTGGGCGGCTTGGGCGGCATTTGCGTGATGCGCGCCAGCTCCTTCTTCGCCTCGGCCTCGCTGTCGCGCACAATGGCGAAAGCCGCCATGCCATATTGCATCCGCCCCTTACCGGTGCGGCTGCGGCGCTCCTCCATGTCCGCGATCTTCGGCCTGATCGCCTCGACGGGGTCGCCGTGCATCACATAAGCGTCGCACAAGGTGGCGATCATCGTCTTGGCGGCCTCGCTCTCGCCGCCCGCGTAGATGGTCGGCCACGGCTTGCGCACCGGCTTCGGCTCGCAAATGGCGTTGTCGAGCCTGTACCGCTCGCCGGCGAAGCTGAAGCGGTCCTGCGTCCACAGGCCCTGAACCACCTGCAGCCACTCCGTCGTGCGCGCGTAGCGGTCGTCGTGCTGGTCGAACTGCAGTCCGTACTGCGTCGCTTCGTCGGCCCACCAGGAGGAAACGACGTTGAGCGCCAGCCGCCCGTTCGAGATATTGTCGATGTTCGCCGCCGCCTTTGCGAACAGCGCCGGCTGGTGGAAGTTGGGGCGCACCGCGACCATCAGCTCGATCTTCGAGGTCACGGCGGCAAGCCCCGCGGCAGTCGACCAGGCGTCGAGCGCGGGCTGGTCCACGCCCTTGATGTCGTTGAGGTTCAGCTCGGCAATGAGGGAGAGGTCCCAGCCAGTTTCCTCGCTGCGCCGGGTCAGCCGCTTCACATAGTCCCAGCTCGCCTCCATCCCCTCGTCGGGAATGTTGCGCAGCCAGCCGCCGAAGACGGGCATCCAGTAACCGAATCTCATGCCGCAGCTTTCTCTTCGATAAGCGTCTGAAGATAGTCGATCAGCCGGTCGTGCGGATCCCAGCCGAGAACGTTCAGCGGATCGGCGACGAAGTTGGACATGGCGTTGATGTCGTAGAAGCGCGGCGTTCCGTCGCGATCGTCGATCACGACCTCGATCCCGCCGAGGTCGAGGCGGGCAGCGCGCGCGATCCGTTCCGCCGCTTCGATCAGCTGAGGCGCTGGCGTCACTGCACGCATCCGGATCGCCGCGCGGCCGGGCTGCGCGACGCAGGCGTCCGCAGGGCAGAGGTCGAAGCTGTCACCGCGACTCTCGACTTCGATCGCGTAGAGAAAATTCCCGCCGAGCGTCTCGAGCCGGAGGATCGTGCCGCCGCGCGGAGGGACATAGTCCTGGATGAGCAGCACCTGGTCGACCGACTGCGGCACCATCCTGTCCTCCACCGCCGCGCGCAGCTCCTCTGCGGACGAATAGCGGACGATGCCGGCGCCCGAGCCGCCGATATTCGCCTTGACGAGGAGCGGGTAGGTCATGCCTTCGGCCGCGGCCATCAGGTCCTTCGCGCGGTGGACGACGCGGGTTTCGGGAATCGCGTAGCCGAGCGAGGTGATCAGCGACATTTGCCGCGCCTTGGACGAGTCGATCGCCAGCACCTCGGCGCCGTTCACGACGCGCGCGCCGCACCGCTCCCAATGCTCGAGCAGCGCCTCCGCGTAGAAGATCGGATGCTCCGGATCGCGAAGGAAGCTCGACTGCGCCACGCGGCTGAGGACCAGCGGCGCCGGCACGTCGCGGCCGGCCGGATCGAAACCGTGGCCGGCGAGCTGGATCGCCTCGTAGCGCATGCCGCGCCGGTCCAGCGCGGCGAACAGGGGTTGAAACCAGAGCGGGTGCTCGTAGAGGACGGCTAGCTGCGCGCTGCTGGAACCGGGAAAGCTCATTGCGGCGCGGACTTAGGGAGCGGCCGGGCGCAAGTCCACAAGCGAGGGTGAATCTTGGAAATGACGAGGGCCGCCAGCGACGTCATGCAATCGATCATCTTCTCGGCGGTGCTCGACGGGATTGCGGCGCTCAAGCGCGCGTCGGGGGGATTGCCGAACCAGCTGCTGCGGGACGTGCAGGCGATCCATCCCAACGTCACCTTCGCCGATTTGCCGAAGGAGCTTCAGGACCAGATCGCGGAGACCACCCGCGCCGCCTTCACCCAGCTGCTGAAGGAAGGCTATGCGGTCGGGCCGCGGCAGCAGATGCAGCAGTCGCGGCCGATCGACCGCGTGCCCGAGCGGGACCGACGCGGACCGCCGCGCGGGCTGCCCCAGGGCCAGCGCCGCGGAGGCCGTCCTCCCAAGGGCGGGGGTCCGGACAAGCCGGGCGGCGGCCCGGGCGGCGGCGGCCGCCCTCGCAAGCCGCCCAAGGGCAAGCCGCGCCTAGGTTGAACTTCGCGGCCTAAGCGGCTAAGCGCCGCCGCGTCTCAAGGGACATACATCGATACCGAGCGCCCCCAATGGGAGCCGCACGTGCAAGCCGGCCGACGAGGTTTCGTCCGCCGGCTCGAATTGCGTTTGTATCCTCCCCTGCTTTTGCGGGGGAGGGGGACCGCCGAAGGCGGTGGAGGGGCCTTGAAGGCTCGAAACCCCTCCACCAGCTACGCTGGTCCCCCTCCCCTCGAAATCGAGGGGAGGATGAAGAAAGGATTTGAATGTTCGACACTCTGAGCGATCGGCTCGGCAGCGTATTCGACCGGCTTCGCGGGCGCGGCGCGCTCACGGAAACGGACGTGCGCGCCGCGATGCGCGAGGTTCGCGTCGCGCTGCTCGAGGCGGACGTGGCGCTTCCGGTCGCGCGCGACTTTGTCGAACAGGTCACCGAAAAGGCCGTCGGCCAGGAAGTGCTGCGCTCGGTCACGCCGGGCCAGATGGTCGTCAAGATCGTCAACGACGCGCTGGTGGAAACGCTCGGCGCCGAGACGGCCGAGCTCAACCTCAACGTCTCGCCGCCCGCCGTGATCATGATGGTCGGGCTCCAGGGCTCCGGTAAGACGACCACGACCGCGAAGCTCGCCAAGCGGCTGGCGGAACGCGAGCGCAAGCGCGTGCTGATGGCCTCGCTCGACGTCGCCCGTCCCGCGGCGCAGGAGCAGCTGGCCGTGCTCGGGCGGCAGGCGAATGTCGACACGCTCCCGATCGTCGCGGGCCAGCAGCCCGTCGATATCGCCAAGCGCGCGATCCAGGCGGCGAAGCTCCAGGGCTATGACGTGGTGCTGCTCGACACGGCGGGCCGCCTTCACGTCGACGACCAGCTGATGGGCGAGATGAAGGCCGTCGCGGCGGCGTCGCAGCCGACCGAGACGCTGCTCGTCGTCGATGCGCTGACCGGCCAGGACGCAGTGAACGTCGCCAAGGGCTTCGCCGCCGAAGTCGACCTTAGCGGCGTGATCCTGACCCGCATGGACGGCGACGCTCGCGGCGGCGCTGCGCTGTCGATGCGCGCGGTCACGGGCAAGCCGATCAAGTTCGCGGGCGTCGGCGAGGCGCTCGACAAGCTCGAGGCCTTCCATCCCGACCGCGTGGCGGGCCGCATCCTCGGCATGGGCGACGTTGTCAGCCTCGTCGAGCGCGCCGCCGAGACGATCAAGGTCGAGGAGGCGGAGAAGCTCGCGGCCAAGATGGCCAAGGGCAAGTTCGACCTCGACGACCTCTGGGCGCAGCTGCGTCAGATGCAGCGCATGGGCGGGATCGGCGCGCTCGCCAGCATGATGCCCGGCCTCAAGGGCATGAAGGGCGCGGTCGACGAAGCGCAGAAGGGCAAGGTGCTGACGCACATGGAGGCGATGCTGTCGTCCATGACCGCGAAGGAGCGCGCCAAGCCCGAGATCATCAATGCAAAGCGCAAGATCCGCATCGCCAAGGGCAGCGGGACCACGGTGCAGGAGATCAACAAGCTCCTCAAGATGCACCAGGAAATGTCCACCGCGATGAAGCGGCTGAAGAAGATGGGCGGCCTCGGCAAGCTCGCCGCGATGTTCGGCGGCGGCGGCGGCCTCGGCGGCCTCGGCGGGCCCGGCGGAGCAGGGGGCCTTCCCGGGCTCGGCGGAGCGGGCGCCGGCGGTCTTCCGGGGCTTGGCGGCTCGCCGTTCAACCTGCCTCCGGGTTTCGACAAGTTTTCGAAGAAATAAAGCGACTTACGAAAGGAAGTTATAATGGCAGTTGCAATTCGTCTCTCGCGCGGCGGCTCGAAGAAGCGGCCCTATTACCGGATCGTCGTGGCCGACAGCCGCAACGCCCGTGACGGCCGCTTCATCGAGAAGGTCGGCACGTACAATCCGCTGCTGGCCAAGGATTCGCCCGACCGCGTGAAGCTCGACGCCGACCGCATCCAGCATTGGCTGGGCGTCGGCGCGCAGCCGTCGGACCGCGTCCTGCGCTTCCTCGACGCCGCCGGCATCCGCGAGCGCCCGGCGCGCAACAACCCGAAGAAGGCGGAGCCGGGCGAGAAGGCCAAGGAGCGGGCCGAGGCGCGGGCGACCAGGGAAGCCGAGGCTGCGGAAGCCGTTGCCGCGGCGCAGGAAGCGCCCGCCGAGGAAGCCGAGGCCGTGGTCGCCGAGGAAGTCGAAGCCGCCACTGCCGAGCCGACCGCGGAAGCCGAAGCCGTTGCGGACGAGGTCGCCGAGCAGGCTCCCGCTGCCGAGGAGGCGGCTCCCGAAGAGCCCGCTGCCGACCAGCCCGACGCCACCAACGAGGGCGAATCCACGGCGGAGCCGGCCGAAGGCGCCGAGGACGTGCCGCCGCCAAGCGCTGAATCGCCGCAGCCGGCGGAAGCCAATGCCGAGAGCGGCCAGTCGTCCGAAGAGCCCGCCGAGGGCGCGGTCGAGGACACGCAGGGCTGACCATGGGTGAAGGCGGCGAGCGTCGGATCGCGCTCGCCGCTGTTGCGGGCGCGCACGGGGTAAAGGGCGAGCTCCGGCTCAAGCTCTTCACCGACAGCCCCGACAATCTGAAACGCTACGGGCAGCTGTACGTCGGCGGCGCGCCGCGGCGGCTGCTCGACATCAAGCAGTCCGGCAAGACGCCGGTCGCGCGGTTCGAGGGCGTGTCGGACCGCAGCGCCGCCGAGGCGCTGCGCGGCACGCTGGTCGAGGTCGACCGCTCGGCGCTGCCGCCGCTCGAGGAAGGCGAATATTATCACGCCGACCTCATCGGCCTGCCCGCCGAGGATGGGAACGGGAGCCGGCTCGGGACGGTGGTAGCGGTCGAAAATTACGGTGCCGGCGACCTGCTCGAGATCGAAATGTCGGACGGCGCCCGGTCGCTGGTACCGTTCAAGGCGGGGATCGCGGACCTTGCCGACGGCACGGTGGTGGTCGACCCCGAGTTCCTCGCGTAGCCTCGCGGCTGGAGCCGCCACAGGCGGAAGCGATGGTCCTCGCACGAGGTGACGAGCCAGCGGCCGTCAGGGCTGAACGACAGCGCGATCACGTCGTCCGGGTGGGTGAGGGCGCCAACCAACGCCCCATCGGCTGCTCTCCACAGCCGCACCGAATCACCTTCGCCGGTTCCGCCGAGCTGATGCCAGAGATCGCCGAGCATTCCATGCGCATGGCCGCCGCTGGCGAGCCATTTGCCGTCCGGACTGAAGCCGACCGTATCGACATGCCGGCCGTTATCGATGGTCCGCAGCGGCGCTCCATCGGCAACGCGCCAGAAGCGGATGGTCGAATCGTCCGCTCCGGTGACGAGCAGGCGGCCATCGGGGCTGAAGCCAAGCCCGACGACCGCAGCGCTATGGCCGTGGAGCATCTTCAACTGCTTGCCCGTCGCGACGTCCCACAGGCGAACAGAATCGTCGAAGCTGCCACTCGCCAGCCGCTTTCCGTCGGGACTAAACCGTACCGCCCAGACGTTGCGCGTGTGCCCTTTCAGCTGTGCCGAGCTGCCCGCGCGAGCCAGATCCCAGAGGTGGATGGTCGCGTCTTCCCCTGCGGAGGCAAGGCGGCTGCCGTCGGGAGCGATGGCGAGCGTCCATAAGGTCCCCCGGGCTGCGCCTACGGTCCGCACCAGCCTGTGGCGGGCGAGGTCCCATTCGCGAACCGTCCCGTCGTAGCCGCTGCTGAAGAGGCGGGCGCCGCCGTGGCTGAAGACCACCGCAGTGGCGCCGACCGGATGCTGAAGCCGTTCGACCACGTTCCAGGTGCCGACTTGGCGGACGACGATCTTTCCGGAGGCATCGCTCGTCGCGACCAGCTGCCCGTCGCTGCTGAACGCGCTTCCACGCGCCGGGCCGTCTGCTGCCCATGTTGCGGCAAGAGCAGCCTCCAGTCGCGGTCCGGCCGTCCTCGGCTCTGGTCCGGAACTGCTGCATCCGGCGAGCGCCAGGCCCGCCGCCACGGCCATGATCGAGCGCCACATACACACCCCTCCTGCGGCCCAGGCTTAGCAGCAGGTGTGTTACTATAGCAATACAGATGCGATCAGGTGCCGTCTTCCGACTCGACCAGCTCGGGACGCGCTTCACGCCAGCGCGGCTCCTTTGCGCAAAGGTCGTTGCGGATCGTGGTCGCGGCGACGCCGCCTTCGCCCATCGCATGGCTGATCTGATCGAGCCCGTGCACCACGTCGCCCGCGGCGTAGAGGCCGGGGACGCTCGTCCGCTGGTGGTCGTCGCAGAGGAAGCAGCCATCCTGGGCGAGCTTTGCGCCGACCATCTCGCCGAGCTGCGTGTGCGTGTCGGAGCCGAGCGCAGGGTAGATGCTGTCGAAGGTATAATGGCCCTCGGCGGTGTCGACGACGATGCAGTCGCCGGTGATCGCCACCGCCTGCGCGGGGCCGTCGACGCAGTCGATGCCGGCGTCCTTGAGCTTCGCCTGGTCCTCCGCCTTCAGGCGCAGCGCAGTGTGCGGAGCGATCAGCGTGACATCGGCGGTGTAGCTGCGGATGAAAACGGCTTCGGCGACGCCGTGGCTGTCGCTGCCGATCACGCCCACCTTCTTGTCCGTGACTTCATAGCCGTCGCAGATGGGGCAGTAGCGGATCAGCCCGCGCGACAGGGCGTCCCAGTGCAGCTCCTCGTCGATCGGCGGGCGGCGGTTGGTCACTCCGGTCGCCAGCAGCACCGTCCGGGTCTTGGCCTTCCCCGATCCCCAGGTCCCGGTGAAGAGGCCGCTCGCTTCGTCGCGCTCAAGCTTGGTCACGAACTCGGTCTCGATCTTCGCTCCATATCGGCAGGCTTGGTCGCGCATGCGCTGGAGCAGCTCCTTGCCGTTTATCCCCTCGGGAAAGCCGGCATGGTTGTGGCTGCACGGGATCCACGAGGCGCGGCTCTTCCCGCCGTCGACGACCAGGATGTCGAGGTGGAACCGCGCGAGGTAGATGGCCGCCGTCAGTCCCGCAGGGCCGCCGCCGACGATGAGGCAATCGAGAATGGTTTCGTCCATCCGCATCCAAGCGCCGGCGAAGCCAAGCGGTTCCCGGCTGGCCCTCGCGCTGCGTAGCGCCTAATCGGCGCGCCATGACCTGGACGCTCGTGCTGATCGGCTTTTCGCTTGCCGTCCTGATGGGAGCGGGCGTCGCTGCGCTGCTCGCGCAGATGCGCCCGCAGTGGACGCAGCGCCAGCGCGCGCTCGTCGCCGCCTCGATCCTTCCGTCGGTGACGGTCGTCGCGACGCTGCTCGGCCTGTTGTGGATCTGGAGCCTCGAGGATGCCGGCGGCGGAGACATGCGCGACCTCGCCGCGAGCGCTCTTGCGACCGTCGGCCTCGGCTTCACCCTGATGAGCTTCCTCGGCGGCCTGATGGGCGCCCTGCTGGCCCAGCACCGGAGGCTGCGGTGAGCTTCCGCGCGTCGGTGCTGACGCTCTATCCCGACATGTTCCCGGGGCCGCTCGGCGCCAGCCTCGCCGGGCGCGCGCTCGATGAAGGAATCTGGAGCCTCGAGGCGAGGAACATCCGCGATTTCGCCACCGACAAGCACCGCAGCGTCGACGACACGCCGGCGGGCGGCGGGGCAGGGATGGTGCTTCGGCCGGACGTGCTCGCCGCCGCGCTCGACAGCGTCGCCGACGGGCGGCCGATGCTCGCGCTGACGCCGCGCGGGACGCCGCTGACTCAGGCGAGGGTGCGCGACCTTGCGGCAGGCCAAGGCGTGATCCTGCTGTGCGGCCGCTTCGAGGGATTCGATGAGCGAATCTTCGAGGCGCGGCCGCTCGAAGCCGTCTCGGTCGGCGATTATGTGCTCTCGGGCGGCGAGATCGGGGCGATGGCGATCCTCGATGCTTGCGTGAGGCTGCTTCCCGGGGTAATGGGCGCGGCCTCCAGCGGAGAGGAAGAGAGCTTCGAAGCGGGGCTTCTCGAATATCCGCACTATACCCGACCCGTCGAATGGGAAGGACGCACGATCCCCGAAGTGCTGCGGTCGGGGGATCATGCGAAGATCGCGGCGTGGCGACACGAACGCGCGGTCGAAGATACACGGCTAAGGCGGCCGGACCTGATCGAGCGCCACGGGGGCGCTACGCAGGCACCGCCCTCTGGCGCGCGGCGACGAGATACGAAGGCGTAATTGAACATGAACCTGATCGAGACTCTCGAGCGCGAAGCCATCGATGCGCTGACCGCCGACAAGAAGATCCCCGAATTCCGCCCCGGCGACACTTTGCGCGTCGGCGTGAAGGTCATCGAGGGCGACCGCACCCGCGTCCAGGCATTCGAGGGCGTTTGCATCGCCCGCTCGAACAAGGGCGTCGGTTCCAGCTTCACCGTTCGCAAGATCAGCTTCGGCGAAGGCGTCGAGCGCGTCTTCCCGCTCTATTCGCCGATCATCGATTCGATCGAGGTCGTGCGCCGCGGCGACGTCCGCCGCGCCAAGCTCTACTATCTCCGCGGCCGCACCGGTAAGGCCGCCCGCATCGCCGAGCGCCGCGACGTCCGCCGCGACGTAGCCGGCGGCCAGGGCGCCGAGACGGAGGCGACGCGCGCCGAGAACGCGCCGGAGGCGTAAACAGTCCTGTTCCCCGGCGAACGCCCGGGGCCAGGCGGCGCTCCCCTCGCCATTCTCTTGTTCTGGACTGGACCGCGGCCTTCGCCCGGGTACAAGGAAGCATGCGTTTCCTTGTTGTCGCGGCCGTGTCGCCGCTGCTCCTCGCGCTCACACCGCCGCCAGGAGTTCCCCAGAAGAAGCTCACGATCGAGCGGATCTTCGCCAGCCCGCCGATCTCGGGCCAGACTCCGCGCGCGCTGAAGCTCTCGCCCGACGGCCGCTACGCGACGCTCCTGCTTCCCCGCGAGAGCGATCGCGAGCGCTACGACCTGTGGGCGATGGACACGTCGACCGGGGCCAAGCGCATGCTGGTCGATTCCACCAAGGTCGGCGGCGGCGAGATTTCCGAGGCCGAGAAGATGCGCCGCGAGCGTGCCCGTGTCGGCGGCACCAAGGGCATCGTCGAATATGAATGGGCTCCCGATTCTAAGTCGATCCTCGTTCCCGTCGACGGTGACCTGTACCTCGCCGACGCAGCCACCGGCCAAGTGCGCCGGCTGACCAGCACTCCGGAGACGGAGATCGACGCCCATGTCTCCGAAGGCGGCCGTTTCGTCAGCTTCGTCCGCGACCAGAACCTCTACGCGATCGATCTTGCGAGCGGCGCCGAGCGGCCGCTGACCACGGAAGGGAAGGGCAATGTCACCTGCGGGACGGCGGAGTTCGTCGCCCAGGAGGAGATGGACCGGCGCACCGGCACCTGGTGGGCGCCGGGCGACGGCCGCGTGGCCGTCGAATGCTATGACGAATCGAAGGTGCAGGTGGTCACGCGCGCGGCAATCGGCGCCAACGGCACGAAGACCTATGACCAGCGCTATCCCGCCGCCGGGACTCCGAACGTCGAGGTCACGCTGTGGCTGATGAATCCGGACGGAAGCGGCCGCGCGAAGGTCGATCTCGGCTCCAACCCCGACATCTACCTCGCCCGCGTGGACTGGTCGAAAGACGGCCGCACGCTCTACGTCCAGCGCGAGAGCCGGGACCAGAAGAGGCTCGATCTTCTTGCGGTCGATCCCGCGACGGGGGCGGCGCGTCCGGTCCTCAGCGAAGCCGCCAGGACCTGGATCAACCTCAACGACGATTTCCATCCGCTGGCGGACGGCAGCTTCATCTGGGGCTCGGAACGGAGCGGCTTCCACCATCTCTACCGCTTCGCGGGCGGGCAGCTGACGCCCGTCACGCACGGAGAATGGGCGATGACCGGGCTCGTCGGCGTCGACGAGGCTCATCACCGGCTCTTCTTCACCGGCAACAAGGACGGCGTGCTCGAGCAGCACGTCTATTCGGTCGATTACCTGAACCCCGAAGAGCCGCGGCGGCTCAGCGACAGCGGCTACTGGAACGATGCGGTGATGGACAAGGCGGGCACCCGCCTGATCGTCACGCGCTCGTCTCCGGACCAGCCGCCCCAGGTCTATCTCGCCGAGGACGGCGGAAAGCGCATCGCATGGGTGGAGGAGAACAAGCTCGACGCCGCGCACCCTTACGCGCCCTATATGGCCGCGCACCGCGAGGTGAAGTTCGGGACGCTCGAGGCGGCGGACGGAAGTCCGCTCCACTGGGAGATGATCACGCCGCCGCTCAAGGCCGGGCGGAAATACCCGGTCTTTTTCGAACATTATGGCGGGCCGGGAAGCCAGCAGGTCAAGCGGGCCTGGATGAACCCGATGGCCCAATATTGGGTGAGTAAGGGCTGGATCTATTTCCAGGTCGATAATCGCGGCTCGCCGAACCGCGGCCGGGCGTTCGAGGACCAGATCTACCGCGCGATGGGCACGGTCGAGGTCGAGGACCAGGCGACGGCGGCGCGCTGGCTGCAGAAGCAGGCGTTCGTCGATCCGAAGCGCATTGCGACCTATGGCTGGTCATACGGCGGCTACATGACTCTGAAGATGCTCGAGGCGGCGCCGAAGGGCCTCTATGCCGCGGGGGTCGTCGGCGCTCCGGTGACCCGGTGGGAGCTGTACGACACCCATTATACCGAGCGCTTCCTCGGCAATCCGGCGACCGACCCGAAGCCGTACGAAGCTTCGGACGCGCTTGCCGACGCGCTCAAGATCCGCGAGCCGTTCCTGCTCATCCACGGCATGTCGGACGACAATGTCGTGTTCCAGAACTCGACCCTCCTCGCCGACGAGCTGCAGGCGGCGGACCATCCGTTCGAGATGATGTTCTACGTCGGACAGACCCACCGTCCGGCGGGCGAGGGCCGGCAGGCGCATGTGCAGAAGACGATCGAGCGCTTCCTCGACGAGAAGGTGCTCGGAAAGTCGGACTAGTCGCGCCGGCGCCTTCGCGCCGGAATGCCGTCGCGATCAATCAGGCGCGTGTAGAGGTGCCACGTCGAATAGCCGAGCCAGGGGAGCACGAAGGCGAGGCCGACGAACAGCGGGATCGAGCCGAGCACGAGCAGCCCGGTGACGATGAGGCCCCAGCGGACCATCTCGCTCTTGTTCGCATGCGAGGCCCGCCAGGATGCCGAGACCGCGTCCGAAGCGCTGACGTCGCAATCGACGAGCATCGGCAGCGAGGCGACGCTGAGCGCCAGCACCAGCCAGCCGAAGATCGCCCCGACCACCGCTCCGGACGCGATCAGCGCCCACCCCCGTGGCGTTGTGAACACCATCGAGAGGAATCCGCCGACCGAGGCTGGCGTCTGCCAGCCGAAGATGAGCGCGTAGAGAGCGCCCGCGGCGAGCAGCCAGCCGAAGAAGATCAGCAGGAGCAGGCCGGCGACGATGCCCATGTCGTCGAGCGACGGCCGCTTCCTCACGTCGAGGAAGTTGAACCAGTGCACCTCGCGCCCATTCTCGCGCCGCCGTGCGAGCTCGTAGAAGCCGACTGCAGCGACCGGGCCGAGCAGGGCCACTCCCGCGACCACCGGGAAGAAGAAGGGCATCAGCGGCCTGCTTGCGGTCATCACCACCGCCGCAAGGCCGATGAGCGTGTAGATGAGGCCGGCGAAGACAAGATCGCCGCGGAGGTCTCCGAAATCCTCATAGCCCTGCTTGAGGGCGAAGCGCAGGTCCTCGTCGGTGATCCTGCGGACGGGAATTGGCCTGGAACGCGTTGCACGTGACGCGGACATCGTCTGGGTCGCCATGACACCTCCTTCGTTGGGTGCCGTCCGGCGCGCCGGGCGCCTGCGGTCTCAATAGCACAAAAGCGGCGAGTCGGTCACAGCTTGACGTGCGTGACGGCCATCGTTTCGTCGGGCACATATTGCGGGCGCGCGTTCGCCGGCCGCGACTGCACGAGCGGCGCGGCGATCGCGGGCAGGCCGTTGCGCGAGCCGACGAGGGTGACCGCGATCGGTTTCGGCGAGGCGGCGTCGATAATCAGCTGCATGCCGTCGCAGCTTCGCCCGTTGCAGAAGATCGTGAACCTTCCCGAAGCGGATTCGTCGCCGCCGATCGGGCGGATGAAGCCCTGCACGCCCGCGGTACGGATGTGCGCGTCGGCGGGCGCGATGAGCTGGATGCGGTCGAACCCGTTGGCGTGGAGGCGCAGCGTGATTCGGCGCTCGCCGCCGTTCTGGAGCACTTCGAGCGGCTGCACGGCCGGCGCTTTGATGTCGGGCGCGGGCGGCGCGGCGGCGAACCAGCGTTCGCGGTCGGAGAAGGGCAACTTGCCGTGCGTCCACTTGCCGATTCGGGAATATGCCGCGGGCAGCGCCGCGCCGTCGTTGAGCACCGACCAGTAGGTCTTTCTCGACGGGAATTCCGTCACATGCTCGATGGTGAAGCGCTGCTGATGGGTGGGCGAATAGGCCGGCGCCGCGGCTGCCGCCGCCGAGCCGACGAGCGCGACGAGCGCCGTGAAGGCTATGACCGGGCGGCGTTGCGCGTCGCGAAGCACCGGCTGCGCTTCGACGAGGACTGCGATCATCAGCAGGGTTGCGACGGGCGCGGCGATCCAAAGCGGACCGGGGCTGAACAGCTCCTCCGTCAGCGCGAGGGTCTCGCCCCAGGTTACGAGGAGGAACAGGAGGCCGGCAATCGCTCCGATCTGCTCGGCCGGCTGGTACCGGCGGCCGGCGACCACGCCCGCGAGGAGCAGCGCCGGCGGGATGAGGAAGAAGATGATCGCGCCCGGCGCGACCGCCGCCAATCCCGCGCCGAGCAGCAGGAAGAGCAGCCAGAAGGCCGCGCGAAGCTGTTCGCTTGCCAGGCGGCGGCCCATCGTCACGAAGATGGCGACGACCGCGACCAGCGCCGTCGCGTAGATCGCCAGGAAGCTGATCTCTGGATTGGCGCGCCAGTAGGTCCCC
This sequence comes from Bacillota bacterium, assembly GCA_050261135.1. Classification (GTDB taxonomy): domain Bacteria; phylum Pseudomonadota; class Alphaproteobacteria; order Sphingomonadales; family Sphingomonadaceae; genus Sphingomicrobium. Next base: position 302,159 of record JBLNCZ010000027.1, on the reverse strand, counting down.
GCCCGCAGCGCCCCCATCACCACCGTGCCGAGCCATCCCGCGACTGCGCCGCCCACAAGCGCCAGCGCGGCCGTCGCGAGGGCGCGGTAGGCGCGCCTGCGCCAGACGAGGAATGCGAAGGCGAGAAGGAGGACCGCGCCGGCGGCGATGCCCGCGACCAGCGGCATCTGGACGAACCAGCGCCCGGCAACGTCCATGAAGATGCGACGCCCGCCGGCCCGCGGCCTGCCGGACGCGAGCTCGCTCGAGACCGCGAGCGCCTGGTCGCCCATGTGCTGGAGGCTCCGAGCATCGAGCCCCGCGAGATCGTCGCCGGGGCTGTGGTAGCGGGTCTCGTTGCCGGTCATCGCGAAGTTGAGCGTCAGCCAGCCGCGCTCCTTGTAGGTGGTGACGTCGGTGTCGTTGGGGATCAGCCGGGCGACGTCCGTCATCATGCTGCTTGCGAACGGCCTCCTCACGGCCGTGGCGAAAGCGGCGATCGGCGGGCCGTTGGGCTGGCTGGTCTCGAACATGGTCACCGGACCCGTGACGCCCCGCGCCTCGAAATTGAGGAGGCTGTCGACCCTGCTGCTCAGCGGGTCGGCAAGGAAGGCGCGTGCGCCGACCAGGCCCAACTCCTCTCCCTCGTTGAACAGCAGGATCACCGGGCGCTTCAGCGGACGGTCCTTCAGGATCGAGGCGACCTCCAGCAGCGTCGCGACGCCGACCCCGTCGTCGGACGCGCCCGGCCCCACCGGAACGCTGTCGTAATGGGCGCTGAGAAGCAACGCCTTGCCGTTCGCCGGCCCCAGCGTCGCGATGACATTGCGGACCCGCGTGCAGGCGACCAGGCGCGCCTTCTGGAAATCGTTGCACGTCACCTGGTCGCGGACGATCGGCTTCAGCCCCATCTCCCCGAGCGCGGTCAGGATGCGGCCGCGGACGGCGTCGTCGGCGGCGGAGTCCGCCGGGTGCGGCTGCTGGTCGCCCAGCACGTAGGCGAGGCGCGCCTTCGCCCGCGTCGCGTCGAACTCGCCGGGCCCGTCATGGACGGGCGGCGGAGCGATCAGCACCGACTTGGCGGCGAGCGCCGCAAGGATCAGCAGGATGACGGCACAGGCGATCAAAGTTGCGCGCCGCATGAAACCCCCCTTGCTCGCGCGGATTGGGCAGCCATATCGCCATCGCGCCCCGCTTGCGATAGGGGCGGCGCGCAAGCTGGAGAGCATCTATGGGTTATCGGGTCGCGGTCGTCGGAGCGACGGGAAATGTCGGGCGCGAGCTCCTGAACATCCTCGCCGAGCGCCAATTCCCGCTCGACGAGGTCGCTGCGCTGGCATCCGCGCGGTCGACCGGGGACCGCATCGAATTCGGCGAAACCGAGGAGATGCTGACCGTCAGGAACCTCGAGCATTTCGACTTCACCGGCTGGGACATCGCCCTGTTCGCCGCCGGCTCGGCAGTCTCGAAAATCCACGCGCCGAGGGCCGCCGAAGCGGGCTGCACCGTCATCGACAACAGCTCGCTTTTCCGGATGGACCCGGACGTCCCGCTGATCGTCCCCGAAGTGAACTCGGACGCCATTGCGGGCTATCGCAAGAAGAATATCATCGCGAACCCCAATTGCTCGACCGCGCAGCTGGTCGTCGCGCTGAAGCCGCTCCACGATGCGGCGAAGATCAAGCGCGTGGTGGTCGCAACCTACCAGTCGGTCTCCGGCACCGGGAAGGCGGCGATGGACGAGCTGTTCAACCAGTCGCGCAACATCTTCGTCGGCGATCCGGCCGAGCCGGAAGTCTATCCCAAGCAGATCGCCTTCAACGTCATCCCGCAGGTCGACGTGTTCCTCGACGACGGTTCGACCAAGGAGGAATGGAAGATGGTGGTCGAGACCAAGAAGATCCTCGACCCCTCGATCAAGGTCACCGCCACCTGCGTCCGCGTTCCGGTGTTCGTCGGCCATTCCGAAGCGGTGAACATCGAGTTCGAAAGCGAGATCGGCGCCGAGGAAGCTCGCGACATCCTGCGCGAATCCCCTGGCGTCCTCGTCGTCGACAAGCATGAGGACGGCGGATACGTGACGCCGGTCGAATGCGTCGGCGACTATGCCACCTACGTCAGCCGCATTCGCGAGGACCCGACGGTCGAAAACGGCCTCAGCCTGTGGGTGGTCAGCGACAACCTCCGCAAGGGCGCCGCGCTCAACGCCGTGCAGATCGCCGAGCTGCTCGGCCGCAAGCATCTCCAGAAGGCCGCCTAGCACGCGCTCGCGACAAATTTTCCGCGATGCGAGAAGGGGAGCAGCTTTTCCGTCTTCCTGGTGATAAGCCTGGAATCACACAGCTTTGAGGCTTCGTCAGCGACGTGACCATCATCAGTCTTTTCGGCGTTCTGCTCGGCCTGCTGGCGATCCCGCTGTTTCTGAAGCCGAAAACCTTCTCGCGGCTGGCGCTGGCGATCTTCGTGATCATGGTCCACGTCGCCGTGACCCAGGTCTATTACTTCTACACGCTGACCAACCGCGCCGACGCCTACGCTTATTATTTCGCGGGCTCCTATTGGGATTCGCTGCCCTGGACCGCGTTGAGCACCGGCTTCGTGGGCCATGCGACGCAGTTCCTCAGGAACACCTTCCAGGCGACCTACGAAGACTGCTTCATGATCTTCCAGGCATCGGGCGCCTGGGGCCTGATGATCCTCATGCGGACGTTCGAGGAGATTCGGGCGAAGACGATGAGCCCGCCGACGCCGCTGGAAGATTATGTGCTGTTCCTGCCCAGCCTCCACTTCTGGACCTGCGCGATCGGCAAGGACGGCCCGATGTTCCTCGCCGTGGGTCTCGCCGTCTGGTCTGCGCTGAACCTTTCGAGGCGCGTAATCCCCCTGATTATCGCGCTCGGCATCATGGTGCTGTTCCGCGCCCATATCGCGCTCGCCGTCGCGCTGTCGCTCGCGGTCGCGGCGCTTCTCCACTCGCAGTTCAGCGCGGGACGAAAGGCGATCCTCTTCGTCATCGGCCTGGTCGGGACCGGCATCCTGCTGGTCGCGGTCGGGTCGACGTTCCACCTCGATGTCACTGACCCCAGCTCATACGCCGACCTCATCGACAAGCATGAGATGATGGAGAACGGGGACAGGGGAACTTCGTCGATCAAGGACGCGCCCTACATCGTCCGCATGCTCAGCGTGCTTTTCAGGCCTTTGTTCTTCGACATCCACGACAGCCTCGGCCTCATCGCCTCGGTGGAGAATGTGGGATCGGTCCTGCTGTTCTGTTTCCTGCTCCTGCACATGAAGGACACGCTCTTCATGGCGAAGCGGGTGCTGTTCATTAAGTTCCTGGTCGTCTTCTCGCTGGTGATGATCGCGATGCTGACCTTCATCACCTACAATATTGGCCTGGGCCTGCGCGAGCGGACGATGGCGATCGGGCCGGTGCTGTGCCTGTTCTTCGCGGTTCGGGCGTTCGATCGGCTGCGCCGGGGCGCTCAGCCGCTGCCTGCGATGCGCGGCGCGCGCCCTGTCTCGGCCAGGCCTGCAGCAGCCGCTCCGGATCAGCTGCCGGCCGGCTGAACGCCGCCCGGGATACAGGCGTCGCCGCTCACAGGCCGCAGTAGCGCAGCAGCTCGGCGTTCACCTGCCTGACGTCATATTTCGCTTCAGCCAGCTCGCGCGACTTTCGCCCCATCCTCGCGGCAAGCTCCGGCTCCTCGACGAAGCGCAGCATGGCGTCGAACAGCGCATCCGCATCGCGGGGCGGGATCAGAAAGCCGTTCTCGCCGTCGGCGACAGTCTCGCGGCACCCCGGCATGTCGGTGGTGATGATCGCCCGGCCCATCGACATGGCCTCGAGGATCGATCTCGGCGTCCCCTCGCGATACTTGGATGGAAGGACGTAGACCGAGCAGTCGGCGATGGCCGGCCGCACGTCGGTCATCGCGCCCTTATAGTCGATGCCGCGGCGCACCAGCTCTTCCATCTCGCTTGCCTTGAGCGAATCGGGCGAGGGGTGGAACGGACCGACCAGGGCGATCGGCGTTTCGGGATGCGCGGCCTTGAGCCTTTTGGCCGCCTCAGCGAACTCGACGATGCCCTTGTCCTTCACCAGCCGCGCGATCATCAGGAAGGACGCGCGCTCGGGGAGAGGGACTTCGGCGAAATGTTCGAGGTCGACCCCCGAACCGTTGACGACGGCCGTCTTGCGGCCCGGCGGCACGATCCGAAGCCGGCGGAAGTCGCGCTCGTCGTCGGGGTTCTGGAAAATGACGATGGTCGACCGCTTGAAGGCGGCGCGATAGAGCAGGGTCGCCGCCGCCCGGCTCATCAGCCGCTTGGGCTCGCGGCCGCGGCCGAACGCATAGCCCGCGCCGGTAATGAGGGAGACGATCGTCGGAACGCCCTCCGCGTGCGCTGCCAGCGCGGCGACGATGACCGGCTTGATCGTATAGGCGATCACCACGTAGGGCCGCTCGCGGCGGATCAGCGCTCTCGTCGCGCGCACCGACGCGAGCAATTCGGCCGGGTTCAGGCTGACGTTCCGGATCGGAAGCTCGCGGCTTTCGGCGCCGAGCTCGTCGAGCGCGGCCGCCGTCGCCTCGTCGATCGACGGCGCTGCCGCCACCACCGAATGGCCGGCGGCCACGATTGACGCGATCATCGGCCCGCGGAAATTGATCAGCGACGGCGCGTAGGAGCCGACGACGAGGACTTTCTTTCCCTGGGGCATGGCGTGCGGCTTATTTCGACGGCTGCGATTGCGGCGCGCGCCCCAGCGGCACGCGCTTGCCGTCGATGATCATGTGCGGGCCGAACGTGCCGAAGGTCGTCGCGCGGATGATGCGCTCGATCTCCTCGGGAGAGGCGTCCGGCGGCACCTCCATAAGCGCATCGAGGTCTAGGATCGAAGACCTCGTCGACCGCCTGAGGCTGCTGAGGACGCCAGGGATCGGCCCGGTCACCTACCGCCAGCTGATCGCTCGCTTCGGGACGCCCGCGGCAGCGCTTGCCGCGGTGCCGGACCTCGCCCGTCGCGGCGGCGGCAAGGCGCCGGCGCTGAGGAGCCGCGAGGACGCCGAGCGCGAGATCGCGCGGGTGGAGAAGCTCGGCGCTCGCTTCCTTGCGCTCGGGCAGGGACTCTATCCGCGGCTGCTGGCGGAGCTGGAAGACGCGCCGCCCCTGCTCGTCGCGAAGGGCGACATGGGGCTGCTCGACAGGCAGGGCGTGGCGATCGTGGGCGCGCGGAACGCTTCGGCGGCGGCATGCCGCTTCGCGCGGGGGCTGGCGCATGACCTCGGGCAGCACGGGCTGGTTGTGGTTTCCGGCCTCGCGCGCGGGATCGACAGCGCGGCGCACGACGGAGCGCTCGAGAGCGGCACCGTGGGCGTCATCGCCGGCGGCATCGATATCTTCTATCCGCCGGAGAACCGGGCCCGGCAGGAGGCGCTGTACGAGCGCGGGCTGGTGATTGCGGAAATGCCGCCGGGGACCGAGCCGCGCGCGCGGCATTTTCCCTACCGCAACCGGATCATCGCGGGGATGAGCAGCGGGACCGTCGTCGTCGAGGCCGCGCCGCGGTCGGGCTCGCTGATCACCGCGCGGCTCGCGGCGGAAGCGGGCAGAGAGGTGATGGCGGTGCCCGGCTCCCCGCTCGACCCGCGCGCGCAGGGCTGCAACCAGCTGATCCGCGACGGAGCGACGCTCGTCCAGAATGCCGCGGACGTGGTCGAGGCGGTCCGGCCCTATGAGCCGCGGGTCCGCTCGGCTGCGTCGCACTACGAGCACAAGGCGGAGGAGATGGTCGACGGCGAGGACGTGCTCGCTTCCGTTGAAAGCCTGCTCGGGCCGTCGCCCGTACCGGTCGACGAGATCATCCGGCTGTCGGGCGCAGCTTCCGGCGCGGTGCAGATGGCGCTTCTGGAGCTGGACCTCGCCGGAAGGCTGGACCGGCACGCGGGGAACAAGGTGAGCCTTCGCCCGGCTTGACGAGCGTCAAGGCTGATCCCCACCATCGCGCGTACGTACGTATAGGAAAGCCTTCATTTGAAACTCGTCGTCGTCGAATCGCCTGCGAAGGCGAAAACAATCGAAAAATATCTGGGAAGCGGGCACCGCGTGCTCGCGTCGTTCGGCCATGTCCGCGACCTTCCGCCCAAGGACGGGTCGGTCGATCCCGAGCATGGGTTCGAAATGCAGTGGCAGGTTTCGCCCGACCGGTCGAAGCAGCTGCGCGCGATCGCGGACGAGGCGAAGAAAGCCGATACGCTCATCCTCGCGACCGACCCGGACCGCGAGGGCGAGGCGATCAGCTGGCACGTGCAGGAGGTGCTTCGGCAGAAGAAGGCGCTTCCGAAGGACGTGCAGCGGGTGACGTTCAACGCCATCACCAATTCGGCCGTCACCGAGGCGATGAGCAAGCCGCGCGGCCTCGATGAGGATCTGATCGACGCCTACAAGGCGCGGCGCGCGCTCGATTATCTGGTCGGCTTCACGCTCTCGCCGATCCTGTGGAGGAAGCTTCCGGGCGCCAAGTCCGCGGGCCGGGTACAGTCGGTCGCGCTTCGCCTGATCGTCGACCGCGAGCGCGAGATCGAGGTCTTCAGGCCGCAAGAATATTGGGCGGTCTCCGCGAGCTTCGAGAAGGAGGGGCAGAGGTTCACGGCGCGCCTGGCGCAGCTCGACGGAAGGAAGATCGACCGGCTGACCATCGGCAGCCGCGGCGAGGCCGACGAGGCCAAGGCGGTGGTCGAGGCGGGCCGGTTCACCGTCGCTTCGGTGGAGACCAAGCCCTTCGCGAAGAACCCGCCGCCGCCCTTCACCACCTCGACCCTGCAGCAGGAGGCGGCGCGCAAGCTCGGCTTTTCCGCGAGCCATACGATGCGCGTCGCGCAGGGCCTCTACGAGGACGGGCTCATCACCTACATGCGCACCGACGGCGTCGACATGGCGCCCGAGGCGGTCAGCGCGGCACGGCAGGCGATCGCGGCGCGCTACGATGCGGGCTACGTGCCTGACCGCCCGCGCCAGTACACGAGCAAGATCAAGAATGCGCAGGAAGCGCACGAGGCGATCCGGCCGACCGACTTCACCCGCGCGCGCGCCGCGACGGGCGATCACGCGCGGCTTTACGAGCTGGTCTACAATCGCGCGCTCGCAAGCCAGATGGCTTCGGCGCGGCTGGAGCGGACGACGGTGGAGCTGACCGACGGCGCGGGCCGGGCGGTGCTTCGTGCGTCCGGGCAAGTGGTGCTCTTCCCCGGCTATCTCGCGCTTTACGAGGAAGGACGGGACGAAAAGGCCGAGGACGAAGACGGCGCGCGCATGCCCCTGCTTCGCGAGGGCGACGTGCCGGCGAAGACCGGGGTCGAGGCGACGCAGCACTTCACCCAGCCGCCGCCGCGCTATTCCGAGGCGAGCCTGGTCAAAAGGCTGGAGGAGCTGGGGATCGGCCGCCCGTCGACCTATGCGTCCATCCTCCAGACGCTGAAGGACCGCGAATATGTGCGCGTCGACAAGGGCAGGTTCGTGCCCGAGGAGAGCGGGCGGCTGGTGACGGCCTTCCTGGAGCGCTTCTTCGAGAAGTACGTCAGCTATGATTATACCGCCGAGCTCGAGGAGGAGCTGGACGACGTCTCCGGCGGAAGGCTCGACTGGCAGAAGCTGCTCGACGATTTCTGGCGGGACTTCCGGCCCAAGGCGGGCGAAGTCATGGACCAGAAGCCGTCGGAGATCACCGAGGCGCTCGACGAGTTCCTCAGCCCGTGGCTCTACCCGCCCAAGGCCGACGGCAGCGACCCGCGGCTTTGCCCGCAGTGCGGCAATGGGCGGCTGAGCCTCAGGGGCGGGAAGTTCGGCGCGTTCGTCGCCTGCTCCAATTACCCCGAATGCCGCTACACGCAGAAGTTCGGGCAAGGCGGCGACCAGGCGCAGAGCGAGGGACCGCAGGACCTTGGCGACGGCATCCTGCTGAAGACCGGCAGGTTCGGCCCTTATGTCGAGCGGGGGGACAAGCGCGCGTCGATCCCGAAGGACATTCCGGTCGAGGACGTCACCGCCGAGGTCGCAGAGCGGCTGCTCTCGCTTCCGCGCGAGATCGGGCTGCACCCCGAGACGGGCAAGCCGATCACGGCGTCGATCGGCCGGTACGGGCCGTACCTCGCCCATGACGGCAAATATGCGAAGCTCGGCTCGACCGCGGAGGTGTTCGAGACGGGCATGAACGCCGCCGTGGCCAAGCTCGCCGATGCGGCATCGGGGGCAGGGCGCCAGCGCGGCGGCTCGCGCGAGCCGATCGCCGTGCTCGGCAAGCATCCTGCGAGCGGCGGCGAGATCAAGGTCATGGCCGGCCGCTATGGCCCCTATGTGACCGACGGTTCGACCAACGCCACCTTGCCCAAGGGGGCCGATCCGAAGACGGTGACGCTGGACGAAGCCGTCCGGCTGATCGATGGGCGCGCGGCAAAGGGTCCGCCCGCCAAGAAGGGGCGGCGCAAGCCCGCGGGAAAGGAGTCGAAGTGATCCGGATCGAGCTCCAGCGCCTGCAGCACGGCGAGGGCTTGCCGCTTCCGAGCTATGCGACGGAGGGCGCGGCCGGGCTCGACGTCGTGGCGGCCGAGGACCTGACGCTTGCGCCCGGGCAACGGCACGCGGTTGCCACCGGCTTCGCGATCGCCATCCCGCCGGGCTTCGAGGTTCAGGTGCGCCCGCGCTCGGGGCTGGCGCTCAAGCACGGGATCACCTGCCTCAACACGCCCGGCACGATCGATGAAGATTATCGCGGCGAAGTGAAGGTCATCCTCGCCAACCTCGGCTCGGAACCGTTCGAGGTGAGGCGCGGGGAGCGGATCGCGCAGCTCGTCCCGGCGCCGGTGCTGAAGGCCGAGTTTCACGAGGTCGCCGAGCTCAGCGAGACGAGCCGCGGGGCAGGGGGCTTCGGCTCGACAGGCCGGTGAGCCTCTCCGACAAAGAGCTGGAGCGATATGCGCGGCACATCGTGCTGCCCCAGGTCGGCGGCGTCGGCCAGCGCAGGCTCAAGGCCGCGAGCGTCGCGGTCGTCGGCGCCGGCGGCATCGGCAGCGCGGTCATTCCCGCACTCGCCGGAGCGGGAATCGGCAGGCTGACCATCGTCGATTCCGACTGCGTCGAACTCGCCAATCTCCACCGCCAGCCGCTGTTCGGCGAAGGCGACGCGGGAAAGCCCAAGGCCGAGCTCGCGTCGGACTTCGTGCGCCGGCTGAACAGCTTCGTCGAGGTGGGCGCCAGAAAGGAGCGGATCGGTACGGGCAATGCGCCCGCGCTTCTGGGAGGCCACGACCTCGTCGTCGACGGCAGCGACAATTTCGCGACGCGCCTCGCGGTCAGCGATGCTTGCGTGGCGCTCGGCATCCCCCTGCTCTCGGCGGCCGCGGTGCAGTTCCAGGGGCAGGTCGGGCTGTTTCGGCAGAAGCCCTGCTACCGCTGCTTCGTCGGCGACGCGTTCGACGCAGACGACTGCGACAATTGCGCGGAGCTGGGCGTCCTCGGCGCCTTGGTCGCGACCGTGGGCAGCTTCGCGGCCTTGCTTGCAATCAACAGCATCGCGGGCGTCGGCGACGACCAGTCCGGCCTGCTTCACCTGTTCGATGGAGAAAAGCTCAGCTGGCGGGCGATCCGCATTCCTGCGGACCCCGCATGCCGCGCCTGCGGACAGACCTAGTGTGACGCTTCGTCGATGAAGAAGCTGAGGTCGCCGCGGTACCAGCCGCCGGGGCTCTTGCCCGTCGGCTTGTAGTCGCCGCCGAGGATCATCTCCTTGAGCGTGCCGCCGATCACCGCTTCCGCCTTCGGGCAGTTGAGCTTCGGAATGACGATCTGGCGCGGAGTGCCGTCGGGATCGAACTGCGCGGCGAAGCTCATGTTGAAGTCGAAGCGGTCGCCCTTGAAGCCGGGCAGCGCGCATTCGTGCTTGGTCGCAATGTCGTCGAGCGCGAGCATCAGGTTCTTGCTCTGATGGTCGGTGCCGTTGTCGGCGATCGGCGGCAAGTCGCTCCAGTCGCCCGTGGCGGCGATCACGTTCACGTCCGGGGCAGTGGCCGCGGCCAGCGCCAGGAACAAAGGCGCAGCAAGGAGATACTTCATTTCGCCCTCCATCATGAGCGCTGCGAGCTTACCGCTTCGCCAATGCCTCGGCAATGCGGTCGACGAGATGCCGGGCGACCTCGTCCTTCGCGGCTTCGGGCCAGTCCTCTACCCCGGCGGCGGTGACCAGGTGAACGCGGTTGCGCTCGCCGCCCATGACTCCCGCCGAGACATCGTTGGCGACGATCCAGTCGGCATTCTTGGCGATCCGCTTGCGCGTCGCCTGCTCCACGACCTCTTCGGTCTCGGCGGCGAAACCGACGAGCAGGCGCGGGCGCCTGCCGCTCGCGCCGAGCTCGGCGAGGATGTCGCGCGTCGGGACGAAGCGGAGCTGCGGCGGGCCGGCCGACTTCTTGAGCTTCGCCGGGGAGGGCTGCACGCGCCAGTCGGCGACGGCGGCGACGAGGATCGCCGCATCGGCGGGGAGCGCTGCAAACACGGCATCGGCCATCTGCTCGGCAGTCTCGACGTCGATGCGCTCGACGCCCGGCGGCGTAGCGAGGCTGACGGGCCCGGCGACCAGCGTCACCCGCGCTCCCGCCTCGGCTGCTGCCGCTGCGATGGCGAAGCCCTGGCGGCCGGACGAGCGGTTGGCGATGACCCGCACCGGGTCAATGGGCTCGTGCGTCGGCCCTGCGGTGACGAGGATGTGCTTGCCGGCGAGCGTCACGCGAGAAGGTCGGACAGCTGTTCCATGATGTGCTGGGGCTCGGGCAGGCGGCCCGGCCCGAACTCGCCGCATGCCATCTCGCCTTCCGCGGGCTCGATCACCCGAACCCCGTCGGACCTCAGCTGCGCCACGTTCCGCTGCGTCGCCGCATGCTGCCACATGCGCACGTTCATCGCGGGCGCGACCACGACCGGCTTGTCGGTCGCAAGCAGCAATGTCGTCGCGAGATCGTCGGCAATCCCCGCCGCCATCTTGGCGAGGAGATCGGCGGTCGCGGGGCAGACCAGGATGAAATCGGCCGCGCGGCTGAGCTGGATATGGCCGATCTCGACCTCGTCCTTGAGCTCCCACAGCGATGTATGGACCTGCGCTTCGGCAAGCGTGCCGAGGCTCATGGCAGTGACGAAATGCTCGCCGCCGCTGGTCAGGACCGGAGTGACCTGGTGCCCGGCCTTTTTCAACAGCCGAACGAGCTCGAGCGACTTGTAGGCGGCGATGCCGCCGCCGACGATCAGGAGAACCCGCGCCATGGCCTCAGCCTAGCACAAACAGCAGCAATGCGCCGACTGCCGCGCCGATCGCGCCGGCGGCCGCATAGCCCCACCACGGACGCTCGTTGATGACGGCGATGTCGGGGAGCGGCGGCGCGGGCGGAGCGGCGCCCCTCGGCGGATAATATTCGTCGAGGCGGTCGATCAGCTCCGGCACCTTCTTCATCGCCCGGACCAGCTCGACGATGCGGTCGGCGTAATAGGCCTCGGGGCCGAGCTCGTCGCGGATCCAGCCGCGGATGAACGGCTCGGCGGTTTCCCACATGTTGATGTCCGGATCGAGCGCGGAGGCGACGCCCTCGTTCATCACCATCGTCTTCTGCAGGAGGAGCAGGTGCGGCTGGGTCGGCATGTCGAAGTCGCGGGTGATCGCGAAGAGGCTTTCGAGCATCCGGCCGACCGAAATGTCCTTGACCGGAAGGCCGCGGATCGGCTCGCCCGCTGCGCGCAGCGCGGTCGCGAATTCCTCCACATTGTGGTGGCCCGGCACGTACTGCGCCTCGAAGTGGATTTCGGCGACGCGGCGGTAGTCGCCGGTGATGAGGCCGTAGAGGATCTCGGCGAGCCAGACGCGGGCGCGGCGGTCGATCCGTCCCATGATCCCGAAGTCGATCGCCGCGATGCGTCCGTCCGGAAGCGCGAACAGGTTTCCGTGGTGGAGGTCGGCGTGGAAGAAACCATCCACCACCGCCTGCCGCAGGAATGCGCGGACGAGGGTCGAAGCGAGCGCCTTGCAGTCCTGTCCCGCCTCGATCAGCGCCTCGCGGTCGCTGAGCTTGATGCCGTCGAGCCATTCGAGCGTGAGCACGCGCCGGGCAGTCCGGCGCCAGTCGATCTCCGGCACGTAATAGCCCGGCTCGGCGACCATGTTCTCGCGAAGCTCCGAGGCGGAGGCCGCCTCGCGCTGGAGGTCGAGCTCGCGCGCGGTCCACTGGCGGAACTGGGCGACGACGTGTCGCGGGCGCAGCCGCTCGATCTCCTCGCCGTAGCTTTCGACCTGGGCGGCCGCCCATTCGTAGGTGTCGATCGCCTTGGCGAACTCCTCCTCGATCCCGGGGCGGAGCACCTTGACCGCGACCTCGCGCCCCTCGGTCGTGATCGCGTGATGGACCTGAGCGATGGAGGCGGCGCCGACCGGCGTCTCGTCGAATTGCGCGAAGAGGCTTTCGAGCGGCGCGTTGAACGAGCGCTCGATGGTCCGGCGGATCAGGGGGAACGGCGCGGGGGGCAGGTCGTCCTGGAGCTGCGAGAGGTTCTCGGCAGCTTCCTGGCCGACGAGGTCCGGCCGCGTCGACAGCGCCTGGCCCAGCTTCACCGCTGCGGGGCCGATGGCGACGAGGGCGTCGGCATATTGCGGAGTGGGCGGGATCCTCGCCCCGAAGCGGGCAATTCGTGCGAGGCGCCGCACCGGCTTGGGCGTGGTCGGATCGCGCTCGATGCCGCGCAACGCGCCGTGGCGCGCGAGCGTCCGGCCCCACTTCAGCAGGCGCCACAAATGGGTGACGCTGGTGGTCACGATCTACTCCCCTCCCGCTCGCGGGAGGGGCTGGGGGCTGGCCTGTCGGATGGGTACAGGCCCACCCCGTCGACGCTGCGCGTCTCTTCCCCTCCCGTAAACGGTAGGGTATTCATATCTTCCAGCCGCTGTGAATGGTGACGAGTCCTCCGAGCATCGGTTCGGCGGCCGCTCGCACGAAGCCTGCGCTAGCGACCATCGCCTTGAACGCGCCGGGCCGGGGGAACCGGCGGATGCTCTCGACCAGGTAGCGATAGCTCTCTTCGTCATTGGCGACGGCCTTGCCGATGCGGGGGATCATGTTCGAGGCCCACGCATCGTAGAGGTTGGAGAAGCCCGGCCAGTCGCTCGACGAGAATTCCATGCAATAGAAACGGCCGCCGCGGTTGAGCACCCGGTGGGCCTCGCGCAATGCCGCGGCTATGTCGGTCACGTTCCTGATGCCGAAGACGATCGTGTAGGCATCGAAGCTCGCGTCGGCGAAGCTCAGTTGCTCGGCATTCTCCACTTTCCAGCTGAGCCCTTCGAGGCCGCGGCGCCGGGCGCGCTCCTTCCCGACCTCGAGCATGTCGCCGTTGATGTCGGCGACGGTCACCCGAGCGCCGCGCCGGGCCATGCGGAAGGCGACGTCCCCGGTTCCCCCTGCCATGTCGAGGATCTCCTCGCCCGGGCGCGGCTTCACGCGGTTCACGAACCTGTCCTTCCACAGCCGGTGCATGCCGCCCGACATGAGGTCGTTCATGATGTCGTAGCGGCGCGCGACCGAGCTGAAGACCGCGCCGACGCGCCGCGTCTTCTCCTCGGGGCTGACCAGCTGGTCGCCGAAATTCACTTTGTCGCTCATGAGCGTCGGGCCTCTAGCGGCGTTAAACGCCGTCCGCCATATCGCGGCCCCATGCCCGAGCTTCCCGAAGTCGAGACGACAGTTCGCGGCCTTGCCCGCGTGCTCGACGGGCGCCGCATCGCCCGGGTCGAGGCGCGGCGGCCCGACCTCAGGCGCGCGCTGCCGGAGGACCTCGGGCAGCGGCTGACCGGCGCCCGCGTGACGGGCCTGCGCCGGCGGGCGAAATATGGGGTGATCGATACCGATCGCGGCGACAGCCTCGTGTTCCATCTCGGCATGTCGGGGCACTGGCGGATCGACCCGAGCGAGCCCGGCAAGCACGACCATTTCATTATCGAGACGGAGGAGGGGCGGCGGCTCGCGCTCAACGACGCGCGGCGGTTCGGCTCGCTCGACCTCGTGAGGACCGACGAACTGGACCAATGGCCGCCGTTCAAGGCGCTCGGCCCGGAGCCGCTCGACATGGATGCGCGAGAGCTCAAGCTGCGTCTCGCCGGAAGGAAGGCGGCGATCAAGCCGCTCCTGCTCGACCAGGGGATCGTTGCCGGGCTCGGCAACATCTACGTCTGCGAGGCGCTGCACCGCGCGCGCATCCATCCGACGCGGGCAGGCGGCAGCGTGTCGCTGCAGCGGCTGGAGCGGCTGGTGCCCGCGATTCACGAGGTACTCGAGGAAGCGATCGCCGCCGGCGGCTCGACCCTGCGCGATTTCGCCTCGCCCGACGGCGAGCTCGGCTATTTCCCGAAGAGCTTCGCCGTCTATGACCGCGAGGGAAAGCCCTGCGCCTGCGGTAGCCGGGTGCGCCGCCTCGTCCAGGGCGGCCGCTCGACCTTCTATTGCCCGAGGTGCCAGCGTTGACCTGAAAGCCTGTTGAGGGTAGGGAGCCGCCACTTCGGTGCGAGCCTCGATGGCCGCGCCGTTTTTCATTGAGCTAGAGGAATACAATGGCGAACACGCCGCAGGCCAAGAAGCGCATCCGCCGCAACGCGAACCGTGCGCAGATCAACCATTCGCGAATCAGCCGCATCCGGACCTTCATCAAGCAGGTCGAGTCGGCGATCGCGTCGGGCAAGAAGGCCGAGGCCGCCGAAGCGCTGAAGGCCGTGCAGCCCGAAATGGCACGGGGCGTCGCGCGCGGAGTTATCCACAAGAATACGGCGGCCCGGAAAATTTCGCGGCTGTCCAAGCGGGTTGCCTCGCTCGGCTGAAAACAGCCCTCAAAAATGCGCGTTAAACGGGCCGTCGGGGAACCGGCGGCCCGTCCTTTTTCGGGACCTTTAAAAAATGCAGCAATTCCCGCGATTCGCGCTCTCGTTAACTCTTTAGATACCAAGAAAATGGCGGTTTTCGGCCATTCCTGACCAGTTTCGGCCTGTTTCCTATGTCAAGGCTTTTTATTTCGCATTCGTGAAAAAACGGCTCTTGCAAGCTGCTCCCGACAATCTCACAAAGACCTTTCCGGGCGCGAATCCGCGCCGGGGGCAAGAGCGAAAAAGAGCTTAGCGCGCGCGACTCGCGTCACGCGCAACGGGGCTCTTTGTGCCTTGCCGGGGGGCTAGACGAGGGAGGCGCGGAGCAGTGCAGGCAGGCGGGTCGAATTCGTCGGTTGAACTTGCTGGAGGGCCGGTTTCGGCACCACTGGAGGCCGCCTGGGAGTCGATCCGGAACGGCCTTCGCCGCGATCTTGGAGCGCGCACCTTCGACGGCTGGCTGAAGCCCGCGGAGCTCGGCGCCTTCGAGCCCGACAGCGGCACCCTCGACCTCGTCATGCCGAGCCAGTTCATGGCCGACTGGGTCCGCTCCCACTTCGGCGAGCGCCTCGCGCTCGCGTGGAAGACGGTCCTGCCGATCGTCCGCGACGTCCGCGTGATCGCCGCCGCCGACGCCCCGCGGCCGGCGCCGCTGCTGATCCTCGAGGAAGCGCCGCCGCCGGCCGAGCGCGATCCCAACGCACCCAATTTCGATCCCCGCTACCGGTTCGAGACCTTCGTCGTCGGCAAGGCGAACGAAGTCGCCGCGACCGCCGCCCGGACGCTCGCCACCTCGCCGACGGTCGGCTTCAACCCGCTCTTCATCCACGGCGGGACCGGGCGCGGAAAAACGCACCTGCTGCACGCGATCGGCCATGCCTTCCTGCAGCACAATCGCGGCGCGCGCGTCGTGTCGATGTCCGCCGAGAAGTTCATGGTCGAGTTCATCCGCGCGCTGAAGGAGAACGACACGATCGGCTTCAAGCAGCGGCTGAGGAATGCCGACCTGCTGCTGATCGACGACGTCCAGTTCATCGCGGGCAAGGATTCGACGCAGGAGGAATTCTTCCACACGATGAACGAGATCATCACCGCGGGACGGCGGCTGGTGATCACTTCCGACCGCGCGCCGCAGGACCTCGACGGGATCGCGCCGCGGATTCTGTCGCGGCTGTCGTGGGGCCTGGTCGCCGACATCAACGCCGCCGATTACGAGCTCCGCTTCAACATCATCTGCGCCAAGCTCGAGGCGCTTCCGGGCGTCGAGATGTCGCGGCCGGTGATCGACTTCCTGGCGCGACGCGTGACCTCCTCGGTCCGCGAGCTCGAAGGCGCGCTCAACCGCATCGGCGCCTATGCGATGATGACTGGGCGGACGATCGACATCGCATTCGTCGAGGAAGTGCTCGCCAACGTGCTTCGGGCGAACCAGCGGCGCATCTCGATCGACGAGATCCAGACCCAGGTCGCCGAGCATTACCGCATCCGCAAGGCCGAGATGACCTCGGCCCGGCGCGCCCGTGAAGTCGCGCGCCCGCGCCAGGTTGCCATGTATTTGTCGAAACAGCTGACGCCGAAGTCGCTGCCCGACATCGGCCGCCGCTTCGGTGGCCGCGACCACACGACGGTGATCCACGCCGTCCGCCAGATCGAGAAACTGCGCGCGAGCGATGCCGAGCTCGACGCGGACATCCGGCTGCTCACGAGACAGCTGGAGGGCTGACGGGCCGCCGAGGCGGCGCGATCAGTGGGGAGCTGGCCTTTCCGGTCGCCCCGAAACGCCGGGAAGGAAAGGGCCCGCCGGACCAGCTCCGGCGGGCCTGTTTTCACCGGCTCTAAAGGCCGAGCAGGCGCGCAGCGTAGCCGAGGACGATGGCGCCCGAAGCGATCAGGAAGGCGCCGACGACCGCGCCGAGAAGCGCGGCGGCCGCCGCGGCAATGACGAGCGCGCCGTCGCGGTAGATCAGCGCCAGCCCGAACATGACGATCACCGCCGCCGGAGCGACATGGACCACCGGAAGCGTGGTCAGAAGCGCGAGAAGGAAGCAGGCGACGCCGATGGCCCGTGCCGCCGCGGGACCTGTCAGCGGAGCGAGGCGCGGCTTGAACAGCCGTTCGACGCGGACCTCGAGCCAGTCCATCTTGGCGACCAGGCGGCCGAGCTCCTCCTTGGTCACCCCGCGCCGGTCGATCCGGGCGGGAAACCAGGGGCTCTTGCGGCCGAACGCCATCTGCGCGGAGACGATGATGAGCGGAATCGCGAAGAAGATGCTCGCGCCGGGCGGCAGCGGGATGACGTTGATCGCCGCGAAGACCAGAAGCAGCCCGCCCCAGGCGCGGCCATGGAGCTGCCGCGCCAGCTCGGTGAAGGTCAGCCGGTCGGGGCCGGTCTCGTCGATGATCTGCTCGAGCCGCTTGGAGAGCGGCAGCGGGCGCGCCTCGGGTTGCTGGTCCACGGCAGTTCCGGCGCGCTTATTCGGCGAGGCCGACGGCCGACTTGGCCCTGGCGAGAACCGGCGCGCCGATCTCGATCGCGCGCTGCGCGCCGGCATCGAGGATGCGGTCGAGCTCGGCGGGGTCCCGGCGCAGCTCTTCGAGCCGCCGGCGGATCGGCGCGATCAGCGACACCAGCACGTCGGCAAGCGCCGGCTTGAAGGCGCCGAAGCCCTGTCCGGCAAAGCGGGCGAGGACCTCGTCGATGCTTTCGCCCGTGACCGCGGAATAGATGCCGACGAGATTCTTCGCCTCCGGGCGGCCGTCGAGCCCTGCCGGATCGCCGGGCAGCGGCTCGGGATCGGTCTTCGCCTTGCGGATCTTCTGGGCGATCTGGTCATCGCTGTCGGTGAGGTGGACGCGGCTCATCTCAGACCGATCGGACTTGGACATTTTCGAGCCGCCGTCGCGCAGCGACATGATCCGCGCGGTGGTGCCGCCGCCGATGAACGGCTCGGGCACGACGAACAGCTCGACGTCGAAATCATTGTTGAACTTGAGCGCGATGTCGCGGGTGAGCTCGACATGCTGCTTCTGGTCTTCGCCCACCGGCACATGCGTCGCCTGGTAGAGCAGGATGTCCGCGGCCTGGAGCACGGGATAGTCGAACAGGGCCACCGAGGCCCCTTCCCGGTTCTTGCCGGCCTTGTCCTTCCACTGGGTCATCCGGTTCAGCCAGCCCATGCGGGCGGTGCCGTTGAGGATCCAGCAAAGCTCCGAATGGGCGGGGACGGCGCTCTGGCGGAACAGCACCGACCTGGTCGGGTCGATGCCGCTGGCGATGAGCGCGGCGGCCATTTCGCGCACGTTCGCGCGCAGCTCGGCCGGGTCGATGTCCACCGTCAGCGCGTGGAGGTCGGCGAGGAAGAACAGGCATTCGGCCTCGTCCTGCATCCGCACCCAGCGCAGGATCGCGCCGAGCAGGTTGCCGAGATGCAGGTCGCCCGTCGGCTGGATTCCCGAAACCACACGCATCGAAGTCTTGCCCGTCATGCCTTGCGCGCCCGCCTCATCATCAGCTTCAGGTCGTCGAGCACGAAGGCGCCCGTCGCGAAGCAGGCCACCGCATAGACAAGGACTCCGGCACCGACGAGTGCCACCAGCCCTCCGACGCGGTGAACGATCGAGCCCGTGAGGTAGGGATCGACCAGCGGAGCGATCCAGAACAGCGCCACGCCCATCAGCATTGCCGCAATCGCAAGGCGCGGCACCCGCCGGCGGAGCCTGCGGTCCGCTTCGAAATGCCCGCGCTTCCGGAGCGTCCGGTAGAGCATCCCCACGTTCACCGTGGAGGCGAGGGCGGTGGCGAGCGGCGGCCCGACATGCTTGAGCGGAAGGATCAGCGCGATGTTGAGCGCAAGGTTCACGGCGATGGAAATCATCGCATAGCGCATCGGCGTCTTGGTATCGTGCCGGGCATAATAGCCGGGCGTCAGCACCTTCACGAGGATGTAGGACGGAAGGCCGATCGAGAAGGCGGCGAGCGCCTGGCCTGTCTTGAGGGCGTCGGCCGCGTCGAACTGGCCGTGCTGGAACAGGCCGGTGATGATCGGAACGCCGCAGATCACCAGCGCGACCGTCGCCGGAAGAGTGAAGTAGAGCGCGAGCTCGAGCCCGCGGTTCTGCGTCGCCATGGCGTCGGCGTCGTCGCCGCGGCCGAGCTGGTGCGAGATGGTGGGCAGCAGGACGGTGCCGAGGCCGATGCCGATCAGGCCAAGCGGCAGCTGGTTCAGGCGGTCGGCGTAATAGATGTAGGAGACCGACCCGTGCGGGAGCAGGCCGGTCGCGAGCGCGCTCGACACCAGCAGGTTGAACTGCACGGCGCCGGCGCCCGCGGCTGCCGGCGCGATAAGGCGCATCAGCCGCTTCACGTCCGGGGTCAGCCGCGGCATTCGAATCCTGAAGCCGATCCCGTTCGCCCAGCAGGCCTGGACCAGCCAGGCGAGCTGGAGCGCGCCGCCGATGGTGACCGCGATCGCCTGGTTCTGCGCGGTCATCAGCGGCTCGTGCGTGTGGAAGAAGACGAGCGCGACGATCTGCGCGACGTTGAGGAGGATCGGGGCCGCGGCCGCGACCCAGAATTTGTGCAGCGAATTGAGGATCCCGCCGGCGAGCGAAGCCAGCGAAATCAGCATGAGATAGGGGAAGGTGATGCGCGACAGCAGGACCGCGAAGTCGAACTTGTCCGCGCTGACCCCGTTGAACCCGCCCGAAATGACATAGGTCGCCGGCCAGGCGAAGATTTCGAGCAGAAGCGTCATCACGATGAGCGCCGGGAGCAGGACCGAAAGGGCGTCCTGCGCGAACTCGACGCCGACGCTGAGGCCCGGGCCTTCGCGGTCCGCGACCTTCTTGTTGAACATCGGGATGAAGGCGGCGGAGAAGGCGCCTTCCGCGAAGAGCGCGCGGAACATGTTGGGCATGCGCCAGGCGATGGTGAAGGCGTCCGAGGCGAAGTTCGCGCCGACGAACTGCGCGAAGAGCATGTCGCGGGCGAGCCCGAGCACCCGGCTGGCGAGCGTCAGCCCGCCTACGGAACCCAGCGAACGGGCGAGGTTCATTGCCTCAACGCCCCCCGGCGCGCGGCGCCATCAGGCCTCGCCGGGCTGTCCACCCCCGGGAGCGGCGGCCGGCGCCTCGCCGCCCTGCTGCCCCTGCAGCTGGGACATATAGGCCGCGGCGAAATCGATCGGGTCGAGCATCAGCGGCGGGAAGCCGAGGTTGGACACGGCTTCGGAGATGATCTGGCGGGCGAAGGGGAAGATGAGCCGCGGCGCCTCGATGAGGAGGAAGGGCTGAAGCGCTTCCTCGGGCAGGTTGCGGATGCCGAACAGGCCGGCGTAGCTGAGGTCGACGACGAAATGGACGCCGTTCTCCGACTTGGCGTTGACGTCGATCTTCAGCGTCAGCTCGTGGACGTTGTCGGCAGCCGTGTTGACCGCGATGTTGAACTGGACGTCGAGCGTCGGCTGGACCTGCCAGGAGAAGACCTGCGGCGCGCTCGGATTTTCGGCCGAGAGATCCTTGATGTACTGCGCGAGGATCGAAACCTGCGGTTCGCTCGTGTTCTCGCCCGAGCCGTTGCCACCCGAGACCGGTTCCTGGTCCGCCATATATGCTGTCCTTGCAAGCTGTTACGTCGTGTTGGGAGCCGCCGCGCGAGGCGGCACGTTAGGCGGCTGCGCCTAGCAGCCGCGATTATGAGGCGCAATGCCGCCTTCGTGCGTTGGCGGTGTTGGAATATTCATTCGCGGCGCATTATGTTGGACGGCAAGACAGAATAGGATTCCCTGGAATTGACCGTCATCGTCATCCTCGCGCTCGTCGCCTTGTTCATCGGGCTGCGCCTGTACAGCGTGCTCGGCGAGCGCACGGGGCATGAGCAGCAGCCGATCCTGAAGCCCGCAGAGCACGACCCGCGCGTCGAGCCGCGCGTCACCCAGCCGCCCTCGACCCCAGCAACTCCCGACAATGGCGCCGACCTCGCTTACGTGCCGCTTGCGGGCCCCGGCGTGCGGGCGATCCTCGCGGCGGACCCGAGCTTCGACGTCGCGCGGTTCATCGAGGGAGCGAAGGCGGCCTACCGGCTGATCCTCGAAGCCTTCTGGAAGGGCGATCTCGACACGCTGAAGCCCCATGTCGACGCGCATGTCTACGAGACCTTCGCGGCGGCGGTCGAGCAGCGGACCAAGGAAGGGCTGACGCTCGACAACCGGCTGGTGACCATCGACCAGGCCGTGATTTCCGAAGCGACGGTCGAGCGCTCGGTCGCGCTTCTGACGGTGCGGTTCGAAGCCGACATCGCGGCCGTGACCCGCAACGCGCAAGGCGAGGTCGTCGCCGGCTCGATGAGCGACGCCGTGCAGACGCGCGACCTGTGGACCTTCCGCCGCGATCTCGCTTCGCGCGATCCCAACTGGCTGCTGATCGAGACCGACGAGGAAGCGTGAGGCTCGTCGCAGGACGCGCATTCGCGCTGGTCTCAGCCTTGCTACTCGCGGCCTGCGCCGCCCGGCCGACTCCACCGCCGGTGACGCCCACGCCCATCCCGACGCCGACCCCGACGCCGACGCCTGTCACTCCGCCGTCGCCCGCGAACGCCCGCGCGGCCGGCGTCGCGCTCGTTCCGCCGGCTCCGACCATCTACGACGCCTGGGCGCAGCGCGCGCTCGCCGCTTTCCGGACGAGCTGCCCGGTGCTGGTGCGGCGGCAGGACCAGTCCGGCCTCGCTCAGGGGCAGGATTGGGCGCCGCTGTGCGCGCAGGCCGCGACGGTCACGCCCGGCCAGGCGGCAAGCTTCTTCCGCAACAGCTTCGACTGGGTGCGCGTCGGGGACGGAAAGGCCTTCGCCACGGGCTATTACGAGCCGGAGATCCAGGGCTCGCGAACTCCGCAGCCGGGCTATGCGCCGATCTACATGGTCCCGCCGGACCTGGTCCGCTGCACGCGCCCCGACGGAACGACGGGCCGCGGCCGGATCGACGAGACGGGCACCTGCGTGCCCTATTTCACCCGCCGCGACATCGAGGGCGGAGCGCTCGCCGGCAAGGGACTGGAGATCGCCTGGGCAGTCGACCCGCTCGAGCTCTTCTTCCTCGAGATCCAGGGCTCCGGCCGCGTCGTCTTCCCCGACGGGAGCAGCGTCCGCATCGGCTATGCCGAGCAGAACGGGCTTCCCTATACCGCGATCGGCAAGGTCATGCGCGACCAGGGAATCTTCCCTCCAGGCGGCGCGAGCATGCAGGCGATCAAGGCGTGGATTCGCGCCAACCCGGACCAGGGCCGCGAAATCATGCTCCAGAATGCATCCTATATTTTCTTCAAGGTGCTGAACGGGCCCGGTCCCGTCGGCGCTTTGAACGTCCCGCTGACGCCCCGCGGCTCGGTCGCGGCGGACCCCAAGTTCGTGCCGCTCGGCGCGCCCGTTTATCTCGCCGTCGACCGGGCCGAGGCCTATGGCCTGTGGGTCGCCCAGGACACGGGCGGCGCGATCAAGGGCTCGAACCGCTTCGATACCTTCTGGGGCGCGGGCGAAGAGGCGACGCGGATCGCGGGAGGCATGGCGGCCAATGGCGTCGCCTTCATCCTGCTGCCCAGGGGCGCCGCCGCCCGTGCGCTCGCTCAGCCCTGAAGAATCGGCGCTGTGGGCGCGCGTCGCTTCGACGATCCGTCCTCTATCACGTGACAAGAACGATCGCTTAGCTGCTGACATTCCAGCGGAACCTCCTCCAGCGAAGGCTGTCGTTCGATCCGCGCCCAAGCCGACGCGGGTGGCCCGCTCATCGGGACTGGGCACCACGCTCGACGGCAGCTGGGACCGGCGGCTCAGCAGCGGGAGCCTCGAGCCGGACCGCATCGTGGACCTCCACGGCATGAGCCTCGACCGCGCCTGGCGCGCCATCGACAGGTCGCTCGAGCAGGCGATCGCCGGCGGCGAGCGCGTCGTGCTGCTGATCACGGGCCATGAAAGATCGGGCGAGCCGCCGGTCCGGCGCGGAGCCATCCGCGCCGCGGTTCACGACTGGCTGGCGGCGTCGCGCCACGCCGGCCGGATCGCCGCCGTGAGGGGCGCGCACCGGCGCCACGGAGGCGGCGGAAGCCTGTACATCGTCCTTCGACGCAATTCGCGCGCGCGCTGACGCTTTCTTAACCCTGCTCGGTTACCGCGGATGTGCAGGCGGGCTTTGCCGCCATTGGGGCGCAAACCGGAATGAAAGCAGGCACTGCCCAGAAGATCAGCAACGCGATCCTTTCGTGTGCCGCTGGCTTCGCCTCATTCCTGTTCTCGCTGACCGCGCTCCTCTATCTCACGGAGTTCGACGAGAAGATCCTCGCCGCGCTGGTCGCCGGCGCCTTCTGCCTGCTGATCAGCTATATCGCTTCGGAACGCCCGAACAGCGAGAGCGCGCGAGCGCTCCAGGCCCTCGGCGAGCGGCTGCTTGCCGTCGAGGACGGCGACCTCGTGTCGCCCGCGCCGGAGTCGGTGCGCCGGACCATGCCCAAGCTCGCCGCCGCGGTGGACACGTTGTTCGCCGAAGTGCGGGCATCGATCGAGAACGCCCATGCGCTCGGCATGTACGACCCGGTGACGTCGCTGCCGAACCGGCTGCATTTCCGCTCCGAGGCAGACAAGCTTCTGAGCGAAGTGCTCGACGGTTCCAGCTCGGCGATGCTGTTCGTCGACCTCGATCGCTTCAAGATGGTCAACGACAGCCTCGGCCACGCGCGCGGCGACCAGCTGCTGATCATGGTCGCCAACCGCCTCCGCGTCGTCGTCAACGCGGAGTTCACTGGCAGCGCCCGCGTCCGGCCGCTGCTCGCGCGCCTGGCCGGCGACGAGTTCACCATGTTCTTCCCGGAGATCGAGACGGTCGACGAGATCGAGCGGATCGCCCGCCGCGTGGTCCTCGCCATCTCCGAATCCTTCGAACTGTCGTCGCACAGCGTCGACATCGGCGCCTCGGTCGGCATTGCGCTGTCCCCCGATCACGGCACGACCATCGAGGCGCTGATGCGGGCCGCCGATATCGCCATGTACCGCGCCAAGTCGCTGGGCGGCGGGCAATATTGCCTGTTCAACGCCGGCCTCGCTTCCGAGCACCAGCAGCGGATCGAGACCGAGAAGGCGCTGACCGAGGCGGTCCAGCGCGGCGAGTTCGTGCTCGCCTACCAGCCGCAGATGAGCCTGGTGACGGGCGAGCTTGCCGGCGCCGAAGCGCTGCTTCGCTGGAATCATCCGCGCGAGGGCCTGCGGCTGCCCGCGACCTTCATTCCGGTCGCCGAGCGCACCGGGATCGTCGCCGAGATCGGCGACTGGGTGATCGGCGAGGTCGCGGCAGCGCTCGGCGGCTGGCGCCGCAACGGCTTCGGCGGCCGCATTTCCTTCAACGTGAGCCCGAGGCAGGTCGACCGGCCGGACTTCTTCGCCAAGCTCCAGCAGTCGTTCCTCGAGGCGGACGTTCCGCTGTCGCTGGTCGAGCTCGAGTTCACCGAAAGCGCCGCCATGGAAGCGAGCGCGCACGTGCTCGAGGAGATCGCCACGCTGCGCGACCAGGGCGCGCGCATCACGATCGACGATTTCGGCACCGGCTATTCCAATATCGCACGCCTCCGGGCGATGCCGCTCGACCGGGTGAAGCTCGATCCATCGCTGATCGTCGATATCGAGACGAGCGAGAAAGCGCGCGTGATCGTCCAGGCGCTGATCCAGCTGATCAAGGGCGTCGGCTGCGAAGTCGTCGCCGAGGCCGTCGAGACGATCGCCCAGGCCGACATCCTCCGCGCGATGGGCTGCGACACCGTCCAGGGCTATGTGTTCGCCCCGGCGATGTTCGAGCACGAATTCCTCGCCTGGACCGCGAGCAGCCGCGGCAGCGCGTCGAGGTCGGTCGCCTAACCCACCACCTTGCGGACGATCCGCTCGTAGATCCGCGACAGCGCGCGGATGTCCTCGACCGCGGCGCATTCGCCGACCTTGTGCATGGTGGCGTTCGGCAGGCCGAAATCGACCACCGGGCATAGCTGGATGAGGAAGCGCCCGTCGGACGTTCCGCCGCTGGTCGAAAGCTCGGGCTTGAGGCCCGTCTCTTCCTCGATGGATTCGACGATCACGTCGTAGAGCGGGCCCGGCGGCGTCAGGAACGCCTCGCCCGAGATGCGGGCGCGTACCTTGGTGCCCGGCGCCTCCCGTTCGGCGATCTCCTCGACCAGCTTCACCAGGTCGGCGCCGCGCTGGAGATTGTTGAAGCGGATGTTGAGCTGCGCGGTCGCGCTTCCGGGGATGACGTTGCTGGCGTTGGTCGGGGTGGCGATCGAGGTGAACTCGAGGTTCGACGGCGGAAACTGATCCGTGCCGTCGTCGAGGTGCAGCGAGTCGAGTGCGGCGATCACGCGGGCGAGGGGAGGGATCGGGTTCCTGGTCCGGTGCGGATAGGCGACATGGCCCTGCACGCCCGGCGCCTCGATCCACATGTTGACCGATCCGCGGCGGCCGATCTTCACCGTGTCGCCGAGGCGGTCGACCGACGTCGGTTCTCCGATCAGGATCATGTCCGGCCGGATCCGGCGCTCGTTGAGCCAGTCGATGATGCGGGGCGTGCCGTAGACCGAATAGCCTTCCTCGTCGCCGGTGATGAGCAGCGACAGCGTCCCTGCGGTCTCGCCCAGCCGCGACAGTGCCGCGACATAGGCCGCGACGGCGCTCTTCATGTCGTTGGCGCCCCGCCCGACGAG
Organism: Bacillota bacterium; assembly: GCA_050261135.1. Classification (GTDB taxonomy): domain Bacteria; phylum Pseudomonadota; class Alphaproteobacteria; order Sphingomonadales; family Sphingomonadaceae; genus Sphingomicrobium. The sequence goes on along the minus strand of JBLNCZ010000027.1, from coordinate 276,511 downwards.
GACTCCGTCCTGCACTTCTGCAGCGAACGGATTGCCGCCCCAGCCTTCGCCCGCGGGAACGACGTCGAGGTGACCCGCGAAGCCGAAATGCGGCGCTCCTTCGCCTCGGATCGCGACCATGTTCTCGGTCGGGCCGTCCGGCGGCTCGCCCATCACCCAGCGGTGCACGGTGAAGCCGAGGGGCTTGAGCGCAGCCTCGAGCACATCGAACACCTCGCCGCTGGCGGGCGTGACGCTGGGGCAGCGAATCAGGTCCTGGGCGAGGGCGACGGGGTCGATTTGCTCGGCCATGGCCCGGAGCCGTAGCGATCAATCCCGCGCTGGCAAGCGGCCGCGGACCCTTGATTGCCGCTCCACCGTGTTATATGAGTAGCACAGCTGGCCTGGCCGATGCCGTTGGTCGGTTCGTCGAAAAAGCTCTTGCATCGACGCTACAAATGTAGCACGCTACAAATGTAGCACGAGCTTGCGCGTGCGTAACCGGGGAGTGTGAGTATGCTCGTGCGTGGAACTTGGTGGCTTCTGGCGGGCGCTGCCCTGCTGGTTCCGGCTTCGGCGCTTGCCCAGACCACGCCGCCGTCGAGCGACCCGGACGTCGCGCCGCCGCCCGAAGCGAAGCCCGTCTCTTCCACCAAGCGCGTCTACACGCCCGCCGACTTCGCCCGCTTCGCGCCCAAGACGGCGTACGACATGCTCGCGCAGGTTCCGAGCTTCACCATCCGCACCGCGGACGAGAGCCAGCGCGGCCTCGGCCAGGCATCCGAGAATGTGCTGATCAACGGCGAGCGCATCGCCAACAAGTCAGGCGGCGCGGTCGACCAGCTCCAGCGCACGCCGGCGACCAGCGTCGAGCGGATCGAGATCGTCGACGCCGCGAGCCTCGGCATCGCCGGCCTGCAGGGACAGGTCGCCAACGTCATCCTTAAGACGGTCACCAAGTCGACCGGCCAGTACGAATATCGCCCGAGCTTCCGCGCGCATTATGCGAAGCCCGAGTTCATGGCCGGAATGCTCAGCTATTCGGGCAAGACCGGCCCGCTCGACTACACCTTCTCGATCCAGAACCAGCCGGGCCGGGGCGCGTTCGGCGGGCCGATCTGGATCTATGACGCCAACCACGTCCTCACCGAGACCCGCACCGAAATCTACCATTCGGAATATGAGCGGGCGAACATGCAGGGGAAATTCGGCCTGGACGGGCCGGGCTCGTCGGTCGGCAACCTGACGCTCAGCTACACGCCGTACTGGAACCCCGCGCACCAGGCGGACACGCGGGTTTCAATTCCAAGCGGCGACCGCAGCGCGCGGCTCATCACCAACCACCTCAACGGCTATTATGCCGACATCAACAGCGACTATGAGTTCGCGCTCGGCCCGGGCCGGCTGAAGCTGATCGGCGTGCGTCACTGGGAGCATGCGCCGCTCGTCAGCACGCGCACGATGACGTTCGAGAACGGCGATCCGCCCAACGGCCTGCGGTTCAGCAGCGACACCCACCTCGGCGAGACGATCGGGCGCGGCGAATATCATTGGAAGACGGGCAAGAACGACTGGCAGCTGACCTTCGAGCGGGCGTTCAACTCGCTCGACCAGAAGGGCGGCCTGTTCGAGCTCGATCCCGACAGCGGCGACTTCGTCGAAGTGCCCTTCCCGGAGGGCTCCGGCAAGGTCACCGAGGTCCGCTACGAGAGCATCGGCACCTTGAGCCGGCCGATCACCTCGAACCTCGACCTCCAGGTGGCGGCCGGCGGCGAGCTGTCGTGGCTCGACCTCGTCGGCGACAACCAGCCGGCCCGCAGGTTCCTGAGGCCGAAGGGCGAGTTCAACCTCGCCTGGCACCCGTCAAAGACATGGGACGTCAGCCTGAAGCTGCGCCGCCGCGTCGGCCAGATCGACTTCTCGGACTTCATCGCCCAGCAGCGCCTGAGCTCCGACCGCACCGATGCGGGCAACCCCAACCTGGTCCCGCCGCAGAGCAACGAGATCGAGACCGAGTTCGCCCATGATCTCGGCAAATGGGGGAAGACGCGCCTCAACCTGCACTATTACAAGGTGAAGGACATCATCGACGTCATCCCGATCGGCGAGGACGGGCAGGGGATCGGCAACCTGCCGAGCGCGACGCGCTACGGCTTCGAAAGCACGAACACGTTCCTCTTCGACCCGATCGGCTGGAAGGGCGCCAAGCTCGATTTCAGCATCGGCATGGAGCACACGGCGGTCGCCGACCCGCTGACCGGGGTGAAGCGCGAGATCACCGGCGTCCAGGACCGCTGGATGAACGCCCAGATCCGCCATGATATCGCCGGCACGCAGCTCGCCTGGAGCGCGTACGTCCAGTACCAGCATTACGCCCGCTACTTCTACCTGACCGAAGTCTTCAGCAGCCAGGACCTGCCGTGGATCGCCGGCTTCTACGTCGAGGACAAGAATGTGCTCGGCGCCAAGGTCCGCTTCTCGGTCGACAATGTCTTCAACGGGCGGCACCTCCTCTACCGCACGGTATGGAACGGCTTCCGCGACCGCGCGCCGATCGCCTTCATCGAGAAGCACAACCAGCTCGTGGGGCCAATCTTCACCTTGTCGATCAAGGGGAACTTCTAAGAAGCGGCAGTCGCCGCTAAACGGCGGCCATGCCAAAGATCGACCTCGATTCCATCGAGCAGACCAACCGCACCGGCTATCCGCCGCCGTTCGACGAGAAGATGGCGGGCCGCCTCCAGCGTCCGCTGGCGCCGGCGGCAGGATTGACCGAGCTGGGCGCTCGCCACGTGGTCCTCGAACCCGGCGCCTGGTCCAGCCAGCGCCACTGGCACGAAAGCGAGGACGAGCTGCTGGTGATGCTGACCGGCCGCGCGGTGCTGGTCGAAGATGATGGCGAGACGGAGCTCGTCCCCGGCGACATCGCCGCCTGGCCGAAGGGCGTTCGCAACGGCCATCACCTCATCAACCGCACGGACGAGCCGTGCAGTTTCGTCTGCGTCAGCGCCGGCAAGAACACCGGCGGCGACTACCCGGACATCGACATGAAATTCACGACCGAAGGCTACGTCCACAAGGACGGGACGCCCTATTAGGCGGCCTTGCCCTTCTCATATTGCTCGATGACCCAGGGCTCGTCCTGGGCCTTGTCGATCCATTCGATCACGTGCGGCTGCGACAGCACCGCCTTCATGTACACGCCGGCAAAGGACGGCACCTGCACGCCGTAGGTGATGAGCCGGGTGACGACCGGCGCGTACATCATGTCCGTCGCGCACCAGTCGCCGAACAGGAAGTCGCCGGTCCCGCCGAACCGCGCGCGGGCCTGCGCCCATAGCTGGAGGATGCGGTCGATCTCCTCCTTCACGGGATCGTTGAGCTTCTTGGGCGGGAAGCTCTTGCGGACGTTCATCGGCAGCTCGCGCCGAAGGTTCGCGAAGCCCGAGTGCATTTCGGCGGCCATCGACCGCGCGACCGCGCGGGCGCCCTCGTCCTCCGGCCAGTAGAGCGCCGTCCCGTAGCGGTCGGCGAGGAACTCGATGATCGCCATGCTGTCCCACACGACGATCTCGCCGTCCCACAGGATCGGGACCTTGCCGAGCGACGGCGCGAACTCGTCGCCTTCGCGCCTCTTCTCCCAATTCTCGTCGAACAGCGGGACCACATATTCCTCGAACTCCTCACCCGACTGCTTGCAGGCGAGCCACCCGCGCATCGACCAGCTCGAATATGCGCGATTGCCGATGATGAGCTTGAGCAAGGGGGTGCTCCTAGGTGGTTGCAGCTTGGAGGATTGCCGTCCGTAACTCGGCAATGCCGCTACCTGTTTCACTGGAGGTCGTGAAGATATGTGGGTGCGCCGCGGGATGCCTCGCCGCTTCGGCCGCGACTCCCTCGTAAACGGCCCCGAGCGCGGACGGCTTCACCTTGTCGGCCTTGGTCAGCACCAGCTGGTAATTGACCGCTGCCGCGTCGAGCATCTCCATCATGTCCCGGTCCGGCTGCTTCAGCCCGTGGCGCGAATCGACCAGCACAAGCGCGCGCTTCAGCACCGCGCGCCCGCGCAGATAATCGTTCACCAGATGCTTCCAGCGCCGGACCAGGTCCTTCGGCGCCTCCGCGAAGCCGTAGCCGGGCATGTCGACGAGCCTCAGCTGGAGCGGCTGGCCGACGTCGAAGAAATTGAGCTCCTGCGTCCGCCCCGGCGTGTTCGACGTCCGCGCAAGCCCGTTGCGGTTGGTGAGCGCATTGAGGAGCGAGCTCTTGCCGACGTTCGACCGGCCGGCGAACGCCACTTCGGGGGCGGTCGGGTCCGGAAGGAACTTGAGCTCGGGCGCCGACTTCAGGAACTCGACAGGCCCGGCGAACAGCTTTCGCGCGCGCTCTGAAAGCTCCTCGTCCGCCTCGACCGTCATGTCGCGACCGGGTGCGTGTCTTTGAGGTGGAGCCCGAACTTGCGGTAGAGGTGCCACTGCTGCGCGATCGTGAGGATATTGTTGGTGATCCAGTAGAGTTGCAGCCCCGCCGCGAACGGCGCGAAGATGAAGATCATCATCCACGGCATGATCGCGAAGATCTGCTGCTGCGCCGGGTCCATCGCCTGCGGGTTGAGCTTCATCGACATGAACTGCGTCAGTCCGACGAGGATCGGAAGAACGCCGATGGCGAGCATTGCCGGCGGCGTGAAGTGCAGAAGCCCGAACAGGTTCACCGGCGTGAGCGGGTCGGGCGCCGACAGGTCCTTGATCCACAGCACGAACGGCTGGTGGCGCATCTCGACGCTGACCAGGAGCACCTTGTAGAGCGCGTAGAAGACCGGGATCTGGAGCAGGATCGGAAGGCAGCCCGCCGCGGGGTTCACCTTCTCCTCCTGGTAGAGCTTCAGGATCTCCTGCTGCTGGCGCTGCTTGTCGTCCTTGAAGCGCTCCTGGATGGCTTTCATTTTCGGCTGCAGCTTGCGCATCGCCGCCATCGACTGGAACTGCTTCTGGGCGATCGGGAACATGATCGCCCGAACGATGAAGGTGAGGGCGATGATCGCCAGCCCGAAGTTCCCGAACGTGTGGAACAGGAACATCAAGAGGTCGAAGATCGGCCGCATGAAGAATTCGAACCAACCCCAGTCGATCGCCTTGGTGAGCTTGGGGATGCCCGCATCCTCATAGCGGTCGAGCCAGCTCTTCTCCTTCGCGCCGGCGAACAGCCGCGCCTGCGTCGTCACCACCTGTCCAGGGGCGACCACAGTGGGTGCAGAGGCGTAATCCGCCTGGTAGCCGCCGCTCGGGCTGCGCACGAACGAGGCCGCGACATTGCCCGGCGGGACGAGGGCGGTCAGCCAATATTTGTCGGTGAAGCCGAGCCAGCCGCTGGTGTTGTTGAACGCGACCGTCCCGTCCTTGTCGAGGTCCTTCCAATTGACGTCGTAATTCGCCTTGCCGTCGAAGACGCCGATAGGGCCGACATGGTTGGTCCAGCTGGAGCTGTCGGCCGACTGGCCCGAGCGGCTGACGAGGCCGATCGGCCGGACGGTGATCGGCTTGCCGGAGCCGTTGAGGACGCTCTGGCTGACGGTGAAGAGATAGCCGTCATCGACCGCGATCTTGATCTGGTAGCGCGTGCCGTCGGGCATCTGCGTGCTCAGCGTGACGGCCTGGCCGGGCGCGAGCTGCTGCCGGTCCGCGGTCCAGAGGGTGTCGAGCGTCGGCGCCTGCGCGCCCTGCGCGGTCCAGCCGAATTCGGCGACATAAGCGCGCGGCGCGCCCAGAGGCGAAAGCAGCCGAACCGGCGGCGAATCCGGCGCGATCGTCTGCTTCTCGTCGACGAGCAGCAGATCGTCGATCTGCGCGCCCTTGAGGTTGATCGACCCGGACAGCGAAGGCGTGTGGATGGCGACGCGAGGCCCGGAGCGAAGCACTGCGGCCACGCTTCTCAGCGCCTTCGGGGTGCTCGGCGCGCTCGGCTGCGACTGCGGCTGCTGCACCGGCCGCTGCTTGCCGTCGACCACCTTGGTGCTCGGCGGGTTGGCCGTCGGGAAATATTTGTTCGCCGCCCAGGTCCAGCCGAGCAGCACGAGGCCGCTCAGCACCACCGCGAGGATCAAGTTCTTCGTGTCGTTCAAAGCATGTTCCTCAAGGTACCGGGTCGTGGCCCTGTCCGCCCCACGGGTGGCAGCGCAGGATCCGCTTTAGGGCCATCCAGCCGCCCCGTGCGGCCCCATAGCGTTCGATTGCGGTGATCGCATAGGCCGAGCAGCTCGGGCTGTAGCGGCAGCTCGGCGGAAGCACCTGCGAGGGTCCCTTCTGCCAGGCCCTTGCGACCAGGATCATCAGCCGCGCGATCATTTCCGCCTCAGCTTGTCGAGGGCGCCGGCCAGCTCGCTACGCAAAAGGCCGAAATCGCGCTCGATCCCCTTGGCGCGGCCGATCATCACGTGATCCGCCCCGGCGAATCCCTTCGAAGGCACGATTTCGCGGGCGAGCGCGCGGAAGCGGCGCTTCATCCGGTTGCGGACGACGGCGCCGCCGATCTTCTTGGTGACGGTGAAGCCGACCCGCATGCGCGGATCTTCATCCTTGCGGTCGCGGACGAGCAGCACGAAGCCGGGAGTGCTGAGGCGCAGCCCCGCGTTCGCGGCGAGGAAGTCCGCGCGCTTCTTGATCGTGGTTAGGCGCTGAGCTTCTTGCGGCCGCGCGCGCGGCGGGCGTTCAGCACCTTGCGTCCGCCCACGGTCGCCATGCGGCTGCGGAACCCGTGACGCCGCTTGCGGACGAGATTGCTCGGCTGGAAGGTGCGCTTCATCGCTCATGCCTCTAAATTCGAAAGAAAAAGGGCCGCCCAAGAGGCAGCCGCTGTCGTGCGCGCCGATAGTGGAGCTTGCTTGCCAAGTCAATTGGCGGAGCCGCTCTCTTCGGCCTTGCGCAGCTCCTCGCGCCGCTTCGCGCTGCGCCGCCTCAGCGCCCAGTCGGTCCACCGGCCCGCCTTCGGCTGCCAGCGCTTGAACATCACGTAGCGCCGCTTCGCCCACATGCTGGTCCTCAGCACCAGCGCGAGACCGATGCCGGCGACGATGACGCCGCCCGGCCCCGGGATCGCGCCGACCAGCGGCGAAACCACCAGGAAGAGGACGCCGATTCCGAAGAGCGTCCATTCGACCACCGGATGGTCGATGAAGCGCCGCCATTGTTCGCGCGAGATCATGCGTGTTGATGTGGTCATACACCGCGCGTTGCGCAAGCGCTTGCGGGAAGGCGCCGCGCCGGTCTAGCAAGGCGGCGCCGAGCTAGGGGGAAGTCTGACCAGCACTGCGTGTTCGGGAGGCGGGGCCTGATGGCCGCGACCGTCGCCACTGTCGCTTATCTCGGCCTCGAGGCCCGCGCCGTCGAAGTGCAGGTCCAGCTCACCTCGGGCGTCCCGAAGTTCACCATCGTGGGGCTGCCGGACAAGGCCGTCGCCGAAAGCCGCGAGCGCGTGCGCGCCGCGCTTGCCGCGATCGGGCTGGCGCTTCCGCCCAAGGTGATCACCGTCAACCTTTCCCCTGCCGACCTGCCCAAGGAAGGCTCGCACTACGATCTGCCGATCGCCCTGTGCCTGCTGGCGGCGATCGGGGCGACCGATGCCGAGACGCTCTCGCACTATGTCGCGGTCGGGGAGCTGTGCCTCGACGGCCGGATCGCCGCGTCGCCGGGGGTTCTGCTTGCGGCGCTCCATGCCTCGTCGATGGACAAGGGGCTGATCTGCCCGGCGGCGCAGGGAAGCGAGGCGAGCTGGGCAGGGGAGCTCGACGTCATTGCCGCGCCCGACCTGCTGGCGCTTCTTGCCCACCTCAAGGGCACCAGCCTGGTCCCGCCCCCGGCGCCGGTCGAGGCGGAACCGGCCACGGGCGGGCCTGACCTGGCGCAGGTCAAGGGCCAGGAGGTCGCCAAGCGAGCGCTCGAAATCGCAGCAGCCGGCGGGCACAACATGCTGATGAGCGGCCCGCCCGGCGCCGGAAAGTCCCTCCTCGCCGCCTGCCTTCCCGGCATCCTGCCCCCGCTTCAGCCGAGCGAGGCGCTCGAGGTCTCGATGGTCGCGTCGGTTGCCGGCGAGCTCGGCGGCGGCAAGATCCGCCGCAAGCGCCCGTTCCGCGCGCCGCATCACAGCGCGTCCATGCCCGCGCTGGTCGGCGGCGGGCTGCGCGTCCGTCCGGGCGAGATCAGCCTCGCCCACCTCGGCGTCCTCTTCCTCGACGAGTTGCCGGAATTCCAGCGCGCGGTGCTCGATTCGCTGCGCCAGCCGCTGGAAACGGGCTCCGTCAGCGTCGCGCGCGCCAACACGCACGTCACATTTCCGGCGCGGGTGCAGCTGGTTGCGGCGATGAACCCGTGCCGCTGCGGCCATCTCGGAGACCCGGCGCTTGCCTGCAGCCGGGCGCCGCGCTGCGCCGCCGATTACCAGGCGCGGGTCTCGGGGCCGCTGCTCGACCGCATCGACCTCCATGTCGAAGTGCCGGGCGTTTCCGCCGCCGACCTCACCCTCCCGCCGCCGGCCGAGGGAAGCGCCGAGGTGGCGAAGCGCGTTGCGGCCGCGAGGCAGGTGCAGGCGGACCGCTACAACGGCCATGGACCGCGCACGAATGCCGAGGCGGACGGGGAGCTTCTCGGCAAGGTCGCGACGCCGGACGAGCCCGGCCGCAAGCTGCTCGCGGACGCTGCGGCGGCGATGCGCCTGTCGGCGCGCGGCTTCCACCGCGTCCTGCGCGTGGCGCGCACGATCGCCGACCTCGCCGGCGCCGAGCAGGTCGGCCGGATCCATGTCGCGGAGGCGCTCAGCTATCGGCGGCAGGCCCCTCGAAACTGAAAATTCATCTTGCCCGCTTATCGCGGTCGCCTGCGTGAGAGGGGGCAGCCATGTTCATTTTCGAATCCGCGTTTCAGACGCTCAGGAAATATGCCGACTTCAACGGCCGCGCGTCGCGCCAGGAATTCTGGTGCTTCTTCGCCTTCGTGATCATCGCCAATGCCGTGGCCGGCATCGTCGGGCTGCTGTTCGGCGCCGGGCGGATGCTGCCCGGGCTTGTCGGGCTGCTGCTCGTCATCCCGCAGATCGCGGTCGCGGTCCGCCGCATGCACGATCTCGGGCGGAGCGCGCGCGAGTTCGTCGTCCCCTGCGTCATGTTCATGGCGCTGCCGATGGCGTTCGCTTTCCGCGGCATCCTGCCCAAGATCGTGGCGCTCGGCCTGCTCGGGCTGACCTTGCTGGTCTTCGCGAACCTGCTGCTGCTGTTCACCAGGAAGGGTTCGACGGTCCCGAACCGCTACGGGGCGGCGCCGACGGCCTTCTCCTTCGCGCGCTGAGCCTTGCATGCTCTTGCCGATCGCCGGCTGGCGGCGCATCGGCACGGCATGAACGAGCTTTCCGCCGTCGCGAAGGCGCCGGCCGCGATCCTTGAGCTGCCGACGCCCGCGCTGATCCTCGATCGCCGCAAGCTCGAGGCGAACGCGAAGCGCATGCTCGCCCGCGTCGGCGAGCTCGGAGTCACGCTTCGTCCCCACGTGAAGACGTCCAAGTCGATCGACGTGCTGCGAAACCTCTCCGGCGGAGCCGACGTGCCGATTACCGTCTCGACGCTCGCCGAGGCACGCTACTTCTTCGACCATGGCGTCCGCGACATTCTCTACGCCGTCGGAATCGCGCCGGTGAAGCTGCCGCAGGTCGCGGAGCTGATCCGCGACGGATGCACGCTCCGGGTCATCCTCGACAGCGTCGAGGCCGCCGAAGCGGTGCAGGCGTTCGGAGCCGCCGAAGCACTGACGATTGAGGCGCTGGTCGAGGTCGACACCGACGGCCGCCGCGCCGGCGTTGCTCCGGACGACGAGCTGCTGATCGAGATTGCGCGGCGCCTATCGCGCCCGGGCTCGAGGCTGGCCGGCGTCATGACTCACGCAGGCGGGTCCTATTCCGCGCGCACGGTCGGCGAGTTCGAAGAGATCGCGGAGCGCGAACGGGCAGGGGCGGTCGCCGCGGCCGAGCGGCTGCGGGCCGCCGGCTTCCCCGTCGGAATCGTCAGCGTCGGCTCGACGCCGACGGTGCATTATGCGCGCACGCTCGAGGGCGTCACCGAGGCGCGGGTCGGCGTCTACGCATTCGGCGACCTCGTGCAGGCCGAGCTCGGCACGTGCGCGATCGACGACATCGCGATCTCCGTCCTCGCGAGCGTGATCGGCCACAGCCGCAGCCACGGCCGAGTGCTCGTCGACGCCGGCTTCCTCGCGCTGAGCCGCGACCGCGGCACGGCCGACTTCGAGGTCGACTGGGGCTATGGCGCGGTGTGCGACGCCGGCGGCAGGCTGATCGAGGGTGTGCGCGTGGACTCAACCAACCAGGAGCACGGAATCATTGCCGCCACCTCCGGAGAGCTCGACTGGGCGCAATTCCCGATCGGCGGCAGGGTCCGCATCCTTCCGAACCACGCCTGCGCGACCGCCGCGGCTTACGACCGCTATTTCGTGACCGACGGGGGCGAGCGCATCACCGACGTGTGGGACCGCGTCAACGGCTGGTGATTGCCGCGCAGGGGCGGCGCCGCTACGTAATCGAACCGCGTGCCCCTGTGGCGGAATGGTAGACGCGCTCGACTCAAAATCGAGTTCCTTCACCGGAGTGTCCGTTCGAGTCGGACCAGGGGCACCAGGCGCCCGGCATTGCGCGGCTGCGCCATTCCCAGCCGATATCTTTCGATGCGCCCCCTGCACATCGTCTCTGAGACAACGTCTTCGAGAGCTCCAAGGCTGCTCGTCGGACTTACCCCCGTCCGCTCGCATAACCCGAGCTCAGACCTTGCTGTCGTCGAGGAAGAGAGCCGCCGAAGCTGCCAGCGCTAGTCGAGGTTAACATATAACGCGACGGCGGCCGTCACGGCCCACAGCAGCACAGTCGCCGCCACGCGGGCTAGGCAGCCGCTCTCCCACTGACTCTTTTCGCGGTTGAGCTTCTCCACCCTTGCCCGCTTATGCACGAAGAGGCTGCAGAGGAGCGGCCCGCGCATGAAGAACTCCGGGGTAACTGGCACCGAGCGAATGTCAGATTAATCTGAAACATACACACGAATCAACAACGAACTATGCAATCGCAGCGGTTGAAGGAGCCGCGAGGCCGCTAGCCGCGCGAATTCTGCAGCGGTATGCTCAGACGATGGATGCGCGGACCCGCAAGCACGAACAGCCCGTCGAGGAAATCTCGGACGAAGCGCGCGCGCTTGCCGAGACCATCAGCGTCAAGCGCGACCGCCTGCTGGCGTCGCTCACCCTGATCGCCGGCATCGCGCTCGTGGTGATGCTTCCGTTCGCGCTTCGGGCGGGCGCGGAATTCTTCATGCCGGTGACGGCGGCGCTGGTGGTTGCCATCGCGCTGGTGCCCGCGCTCGAGTGGTTCGAGCGGCGCGGAATCCCGTCGAAGGCGGCGGCGGGCCTCTGCGTCCTCATCTTCCTGTTCATCGCGATCTTCGCCATCGGCTCGATCGTCGTTCCGGCAAGCGACTGGATCGCCCAGGTGCCGGGCAAGATCCCGAAGGTCCGCGCCGCGCTCGAGCCGATCTTCGACCTCTACAAGAACCTCGACCGGTTCGTCGGACGCATCGCCAACCAGATCGAGCTCACCCAGGCGAGCCATGCACGGACGGTGACGGTCGAGCAGCCGACGTCGCTGATGGGGCTGCTCGCGACATCCGCGCCGCATCTGCTCATCCAGCTGTTCTTCTCGCTGCTGGTGATCTTCTTCTTCCTCGCCGGCTGGACGACGATGCGCAAGCGCACGATCGTCAGCCGCGGCAGCTTCGAGGGAGCGCTCACCACCGCCCGCGTGATCCAGCAGGTGGTCGACGCCACCTCGACCTATCTCGGCACGATCACGCTTATCAACATCGGCCTCGGCGGGCTGACGGCCGCGGTCCTCTGGTGGCTCGGAATGCCGTCGCCGATCATGTGGGGCGGCATCGTCGCGGTGGCGAACTACATCCCCTACCTGGGGCCGATCGTCGCGGCGCTTCTGCTGTTCCTCGGCGGCCTCATGACCTTTCCGGACGTGTGGGGAGCGCTGCTGCCGCCCGCGGTGTTCATCGGCTTCCACCTGGTCGAAGCCAATTTCTTCACGCCGATGGTGGTCGGCCACCGGCTGACGATCAGCCCGCTGTCGATCCTGGTTTCGCTGTCCTTCTGGGCGTGGATCTGGGGGACGACCGGCGCGCTTCTCGCGGTCCCGCTGCTGATCATCATGAAGACCGTCTTCTCCGCCGCGGGGACGCCCGACATCGCCGGATTCCTGTTCGAGCACGGCACCTTGACCCACATCGGCGAGGAAGATGAGGAGGAAGTCGAGGAACGGCAGGAAATGGAGCCGGCGATGGTTGACACTCCCAAGACCCTCTCCTAGTCGCCCCCCACGCCAAAAACGCGGGTGTAGCTCAGTTGGTTAGAGCGCCGGCCTGTCACGCCGGAGGTCGCGGGTTCGAGCCCCGTCACTCGCGCCACTTTTCACATTCCCTCGACTTGGATTAGACCGGCTGTTCATGACCGGCCGCGCATCCGCTCTTGCCGTCCTTGGCCTCGAGCCCGGCGCCGACGCCGCGGCGATCGAGCGCGCCTACAAGCATCTGCTGAAGCAGCACCATCCCGACCGCGGCGGCGACGCCAGCCGCGCGGCCGAGATCACCAAGGCCTATCGCGAGCTTCGCGGCGGGCGCGCCCACGTCGATCCGCTCCAGTTCAACGACTATCTCGAGAACCGGCGGACGCGCCGCCGCTGGCCGATCGCGGCGCTCTTCGCGGTCGGCGGCATCGCGGCGGCGGTGATGGCCGTCGGCCCGAGCGTTCCGCTTACCCGCTCGCTATGGGCGGCCAAGGCCGAGATGCCGCTGCACCGCGCGGTTCCGGCGGCGCTCATGCACGAGCCGATGAACGACCAGCTGCACGTCCCCGCCATCGACGAGGCGGTGCGCAAGGCGCTGCACACCTACCGCACGGCGGACGAAATGGCGCTCGCAAGCGCCAGCCGCGAATGCCAGCGGCGCTTCCGCGACGATCCAAGCACGAGCCTGCTCGACCGCTGCTCGGCCTTCGACGACGCCGTCGTAGGCTTAGAGGATCGCGACCCGCTGCGCGACGAAGGGCCGTTCGCGCCGCTCGCGGTCACCGGAAGGCAGTGGAGCGCCGCTTCGACGCTCTCGGACGACGACCTCGCGATCGACGACCGGCTCGATCAAATTCGTTTGAGGGTGAGCGTCACTTTGACTCACGAGCTGACGCCGCCCGTGCCTGCCGCCGCAGCAGCCGCGGACTAGTGCTGCGCTGAAGCGATCGCGGCGCCACCGCTCGCCGTCGCGGCGGGGGCCGCAGGCTTGCCGAGCGGCTGCTGGTTGTCGCTGACGGGGTCGGCCGAGAGCGCATATTTGAGGTTGTCCGAGGATTCGAACTTCTTCGTGTAATCCTCGGCCTTCACGTCCTCGGAAGCCTTGCGGGCGACGAGGTTGAAGCGGACCGCGACGCGCTTGTCGCCGCGCATCGAGGGCGTGAGGTTCAGCGGCTCGGCGCCGGGGATGTCCTTGATCTCCTCGGCAAGCTGGCCTTCGGCCGAGGTTGCCGGAGCGACGTGCGGGGCTGCGAGGGCCGCCATCTTGAGCGCCGCAGCGCTCGGCTCGCGGCCGGCATAGCGGTCGGTGAAGGCGGCCGCCTGGCCCCAGCTGCCCGCCCAGCGGTAGAAGAGGTGGGCGCCAATGACGGCATTCTTCGCCATGCTCGAGGCCCAGGTCGGGACCACATAGTCGGCGTGATAATGCGTCGCCCAGCCGACCGGCGCGAAGACGGCTCCGGAAAGCGCATCCTCGGCAACCTTCATCGCGCGGCGCCAGCCGTCGGCGTCAGGCTGACGCGCAAGCGAGCCGTCGCAGGTGAAAGTGAACTGGCAGCCGGTCGCGCGCGTCGATCCCTGGTAGACGACGCCGCAGACGCTGTTCGGGAAGGCCGGATGGCGGACGCGGTTGAGCACGACCTGCGCGACCGCGCGCTCGCCGTCCGTGTCCTGGTTGCCCGCTTCGTAATAGACGGCGCTCGCAAGGCAGCTGAGCGCCTGGGCGCGCGCGGTGTCGCTGCCCTTGAAGACGAAGGGCGCGGCTGCGGGGTTCGGGCCGCTCGCAAGCGGGATCTCGGAATTGACCTTGAGCGCCTGCTGCGGCGCGAGCTGCTGATAGGTCATCGGCGGCGGCGCGGGAGGCGCCGCGTGCGCGGCCGGGTTGGTCGCGGGATTGGGAATCGTCATGCTGCCGATCGCCACCGCGGCGACGAAGCCGAGCACGCCCACGCCGATGCTTTCCCGCGGATAGGCCCGCACGAGCGCACGCCCGCGCTCCCGCCAGCGAAGGGCGGTCTTGCGCAGGCCGTCGAGCGGCCGGGAAAGGGTCAGTGCTTCAGCCATCGGTAGTGATATAGCCTAGTAATACAGTCGTTTCAACGCTCGGGCCGCTGCCGGAACGAGCCGGTCTGCGCCCATCTAATCAGCGGTTTCAAAGGGATAACCCACGCCACTCCCATGAATAGATAGTATGGCGCCTGCGCCAGCACAGGCCACTTGCCGACAAACGGCGCCATGCTTGCGACCAACGCCGCCCAGAGGGCGATCAGCGCAAGGATCAGCGCGATTCCGGCGAATTTTCGGCCCGACGGCTCCATGGCCGGGCATATAGGCGTTCCGGCGAGCGGTGGAAACGCGGGGAGAGGGGGTATGTAAACTTTGCCAACTTCGCTCGAATCGAGATCTGCAACCGGGAAGGCTGGAGCAGAATAAGGGGCCTGTAGGACAGCATTTTTCGGCTAGGCGGCCGGGCGGAATATCAATCCCGGAAACGGAGAAGCGAATGAGCGGACCCACGGATTCACAGCTGATCGACGAGAAAATTCGCAGCCTCGGCGACTGGCGTGGCGCGATGCTGGCGAAGGTGCGGCGGCTGATCCGGGAGGCGGACCCGGAGGTCGTCGAGACGGTGAAGTGGCGCAAGCCCTCGAACCCGGCCGGCGTCCCGGTCTGGGAGCATTCGGGCATCATCTGCACGGGCGAGACCTACAAGGACAAGGTGAAGCTGACCTTCGCCCGCGGCGCCGCGCTCGACGACCCGACGGGCCTGTTCAACGCCAGCCTGGACGGCGGCACGCGCCGCGCGATCGATCTGCGCGAGGCGGACGAAGTGGACGAGGGCGCCTTCAAGGCGCTGATCCGCGAAGCCGTTGCGCTGAACGGCTCGGGTCAGCCGCGTTGAGCTAACTGCAGATGGTCGGCGTCGAGGGACCGGCCGCTTCGGAATAGCAATTGCCGGACGCGGCGTCGGCCCGGTTTTCGGCGCGCATCGCCACGAACGCGGCGGCGCTAAGCCCCAGAACCAACACGACTGCAATCGCCTTCACACGCATGGCGGCATTCCTTTGCGAGTCAGCCCCGCCGCTCTCCTTTGCAGGCTAACATTCAACTATCGGTAAAAGAAGGAGAGTTTCTCACCTGCGGGGCCCCGCGGGCAATTCCCTGCTCGAAAGCTCGGGATTGTGGCTTTCGCGTCACGCCATTGCGGAGCGGGAGAGGGCCGCTAGGGTCCTCGTCCATGTTCCGTTTCGCCGCCGCGCTCTCCCTTGCCGCGCTGAGCACGCCTGTCTTCGCCCAGCTGTCGCCGCTCCCATCCGGGTTGGAGGTCCGGGACGGCGCGACGAGCATGCGCGTCGAGGCGCTGACGGATTCGATCCTGCGGGTCAGGGTCGCTCCCGCGGGCCGGTGGCCGGAGGAGGCGAGCTGGGCGGTTCCCGCCGCGGTGCGCGCCGAGCGCGCAGCGGTGCAGCCGACCGTCGACGGGTTCGGGACAAGCGCGCTTCGCGTGCGTTTCCGCAGCGGCACGCTCGGCTTCACCGTCACCGATCCGCACGGCAAGGTGATCGTCGCGGACAACCCGCAGCCGATGCGGTTCGACGGTCCGCGCTTCACGCTTCTGAAGGCGCTTCCGCTCGGCGAGCATATCTTCGGGCTCGGCGATAAGACCGGCAGCTTCGATCGCCGGGGCGAGAGCTTCGTCGACTGGAACACCGACGCCTACGGATTCCAGCGCGACACCGACCCGATCTACAAGTCGATCCCCTTCTACATCGCGAGCGGGGGCGCGGGCGGCGCCTACGGCCTGTTCCTCGACAATAGCTGGCGCAGCTGGTTCGACTTCGGTCATCGCGAGGACGGCACGATCGCGATCGGCGCCGACGGCGGCCCGATCGATTATTATATCATCGCCGGTCCGACGGTGCGGGACGTGGTGCGGCGCTACACCGGACTCACCGGCAAGGCGCCGCTGCCGCCCTTGTGGGCGCTGGGATACCAGCAGTCGCGCTACAGCTACATGAGCGGGAAGGAGGTGCGCGCGGTCGCCGCGCGGCTCCGCAAGGAGCGCATCCCCGCCGACGTCATCTGGCTCGACATCGACTACCAGGACCGCAACCGGCCGTTCACGACCAACAAGGCGACCTTCCCGGACCTCAAGGCGCTCGCAGGCGACGTCGGCGCGCGCGGGTTCAAGCTGGTCGCGATCACCGACCTTCATATCGCTTATGCGCCGAACCAGGGCTACCCGCCCTACGACAGCGGCATCGCCGGCGATCACTTCCTCAAGAATCCGGACGGCAGCCTCTATGTCGCGCCGGTGTGGCCGGGCCCGTCGGTCTTCCCCGACTTCACCCGTCCGCAGACGCGCGCCTGGTGGGGATCGCTGTACCGGGACTTCATCGCGGACGGCATCGCCGGCTTCTGGAACGATATGAACGAGCCGGCGATCTTCGACACGCCGACCAAGACCATGCCGCTCGACACCGTGCACCGGATCGAGGGCGACGGCTTCGCGCCGCGCACCGCGAGCCATGCCGAGATCCACAATGTCTACGGGATGGAGAACAGCCGCGCGACGCACGACGGCGAGCTCGCGCTCCGGCCGAACGTGCGGCCTTTCGTCATGACGCGCGCGAGCTTCGCCGGCGGCCAGCGCTATGCCGTGACCTGGACCGGCGACAACAGCTCGAGCTGGGATCATCTGAAGCTCGCCGTGCAGCAGATGCTGAGCCTCGGGCTTTCCGGCTTCGCCTGGTCCGGCGCCGACATTCCGGGCTTCACCGGCGGCGCGGCGCCCGAACTCGCGACGCGCTGGTTCGAGATCGGCGCCTTCACGCCGGTCTTCCGCGGCCATTCGGCCAAGGACACCCCGCGTGCCGAGCCCTGGGTCGACGGACCCGCCCAGCTCGCCATCCGCCGCAGGTTCATCGGCGAGCGCTACCGGCTGCTGCCCTATCTCTATGCCGTTGCCGAAGAGAGCGCGCGCACCGGAGATCCGGTGATGCGGCCGACCTTCTACGATTATCCGAACATGCAGGAGGCGCCGTGCGACCAGTCGATGGCGTTCACGGTCGGCGCGGACCTGCTCGTCGCGGCGCCGCCCAGGCCGGAGTCGCCTTACCCCTATGACGTCTGCCTGCCGGGCAAGGGCTGGTACGATTACTGGACGGGCAAGCAGGTCGCCAACGAGAAGCTGAGCGAGACGCCGCGGCTCGACCTGCTGCCGGTGTTCGTTCGTCCGGGCGCGATCATCCCCAGGCAGCCGCTGGTGCAGAGCACGAGCGAGACTCCCAAGGGCCCGCTCCAGCTCGACATCTATCCGGGCGAGGATTGCCGCGGCCAAATCTATCTCGACGACGGGATCAGCGTCGAAGGGGCGAGCCTTCGCCAGCAGGTCAGGTGCAGCGTCTCGGCGAGCGGCGTCACGCTCAGCTTCGGCGAGCGCGAGGGCACCTACCGTCCGTGGTGGAAGCAGATCGCGGTGACGGTGCACGGCGGGGCCAGGCCCGTGCGGAAGCTGATCGCCGACCAGCCGCACGCGGCGAGCATCGCCATCCGCTGATGCGCGTGTCGCGGCCTCGGCTGGCGCTGTTCGCCTTCGGGGACTTCGCGTTCAACCTCTACTGGCAGAGCATCATGCTCTTCCTGCTCTTCTACTACACCGACGCGCTCGACCTGCCGATCGGGGTGGCGGCGACGACCTACATGGTGGCCTCGGTGTGGGACGGGATGGCCAATTTCGCCGCCGGGGTTCTGGTCGACCGCGGCCATGACCGGATCCGCTACGGCCCGCTGATCGTCGCCGGCGCCGTTCCGCTCGGACTGAGCTTCGTGCTCACCTACATGCCGCCGGCCGCGAGCGGCGCGTGGGCGATCGCCTGGGTGTTCTGCGCGCACCTGGTCTTCCGCACCGCCTATGCCGCCGTCAACGTCCCCTATCTCGCAATGTCGGCGCGGATCAGCCCCGACGCGGGCGACCGCGCCTTCGTCGCCGGGCTGAGGATGCTGTGCGGGACCGCGGCGACGGTCCTGGTCGCGCTCGGCACCGTGCCGATCGGCCATTGGCTCACCGGCGGCAGCCCCGCCCAGGCCTATTTCGGCGCGGCGATCGCCTTCGCCGTTGCCGCGGCGGTGATCCTGGTGCTCGTCGGGCTGACGTATCGCGAAGCCGCCGAAGCCCACCGCCCGATGCCCGGGAGCCTCAAGGCCGCGCTGGTCAGCCTCGCCCGCAACCGCGCCTTCGTCGCGCTGAACGCGGCCATCATGGCGGTGATCGTGGCGATGACCGTGCTCAGCAAGTCGGTCCTCTATTATTTCAAATATGTGCTTCAGGTCGCGCATGCGGGGGAGGTGGCGCTCGCCTGGATGGGGCTGGTCGGCGGAGTCGCGATCCCGCTGTGGATGCTAGTCGGCCGCTTCGTCGGCCTGCGGGCCTTGTGGCTGATCGCGGTCGGGCTGGGCATTGCCGGGCTGCTGGTCTTCGTCGCCGTCGAGCTGAACGGCGTCGCCGCGATGCAGCTGTTCCTGATCGGCATGCAGGTGATGGCGGTCGGCGTCTATTTCGTCTTCTGGGCGATGCTTCCCAACACGATCGAATATGGCGAGCGGGCGACCGGGCTCCATGTCGAAGGCGCGGTGTTCGGGGTCGCCGCGCTGCTGCAGCGGATCGCGATCGGGATCGCGACGGCGATCCTCGGCTGGAGCTTCGCATCGGCCGGCTATGTCGCCAACGTGCGGCAAAGCGCGGCGACGCTGACCAGCATGCGCCTGACGGTCGCGCTGGTGCCGCTCGGCTTCCTGGCGCTGTCGTGCCTGGCGATGCTGTGGAACCCGCTCGGCCGCCGCTCGAGCCAGGCGCCGGAGATTGCCGGAGCCGCCGCCTAGGCGACCAGGTCGAAGCTCCCGTGGACGCCTTCGGCTTCGGCCGACGGCGCGATCCACACGTCGAAGGTGCCGGGCTCGATCGTCGGCCGGTCCTCGAGCCCGTAGAAGGCAAGGTCCGCAGGGGTGAGCGTGAAGGTCACCACCTGCGACTGCCCGGGCGCGAGCGCGATCTTGCGGAACGCTTTCAGCTCGCGGACCGGCTGGGTGACGCTCGCCACGCGGTCGTGGATGTAGAGCTGCGCGACTTCTTCGGCGGCGCGCGAGCCGCGGTTGGTGATCGTCGCGGAGACCTTGATCGAGCCGTTGGAGGCCATCGTCGGGCTGCTGATGACGAGGCCGCTATAGTCGATCTTGCCGTACGTGAGGCCGTGCCCGAACGGGTAGCGGGCGCTGTTGGGAATGCCGCGGAAATGCGCCTTGTAGGCCTGCAGCTCGCCCGGCGGGTTGGGGCGGCCGGTCGGCTTGTGCGCGTAATAATAAGGCTCCTGGCCCGACTTCCACGGGAAGCTCCCGGGCAGCCGGCCCGAGGGACTGTAGGCGCCGAACAGCACGTCGGCGATGGCGTTGCCGGTCTCCGTGCCGAGGAACCAGGTGGCGAGGATCGCCGGCGCGTTGGCGACCGCGCCTTCGAGGGCGAGCGCACGGCCGTGCTTCAGCACGACGACCATCGGCTTGCCCACCGCGGCAACGGCTTCGGCGAGCGCCTGCTGCGGGGGAGGAACGACGATCTCGGTGCGCGACTGGGCTTCGCCTGACATGCCCGCGTCCTCGCCGATCGCGAGCACGACGATGTCGGCCTGCCGCGCGGCGGCTACGGCCTGCTCGATGCCGCCTGCGAGCGGCTCCTCCACTCCGGAACCCTGGGCGACCATCACGCTGGACGGATTGGCGACGGCGGCACGGACCCCGGTCGCGAGATCGACGGCCTTCGCATCGTCGCCGTAGACGACCCATGGACCGACCAGGTCGTGCTGGCCGGCGGCGAAGGGGCCGATCAGCGCGATCTTCTTGCCCGAGCGGGGGAGGGGCAGGAGGTCGCCGTCGTTCTTGAGCATGACGATCGCCTTGCGGCCCGCCTCGCGCGCGAGGGCGCGGGTCCGCGGCAGCATCGAGCGCGATGTCTCGCGCTTCTCGTCGATGCGGCGGAAGGGATCGTCGAACAGGCCGAGCATCGCTTTGAGCGCAAGGACGCGCCGGACGGATTCGTTGATCTTCGCTTCGGGCACTTCGCCCGTGCGCACGAGGTCGGGCAAGAACTGGCGGTAGAGGCCGCTCTGCATGCTCATGTCGACGCCGGCGAGGAAGGCGATGCGCGCCGCGTCGCGGCCGTCCTTCGCATAGCCGGCGAGGATCATTTCCTCGTCGCCGGTGTAATCGGACAC
The DNA here is from genome assembly GCA_050261135.1 of Bacillota bacterium. Classification (GTDB taxonomy): domain Bacteria; phylum Pseudomonadota; class Alphaproteobacteria; order Sphingomonadales; family Sphingomonadaceae; genus Sphingomicrobium. Next base: position 255,887 of record JBLNCZ010000027.1, on the reverse strand, counting down.
GACGAAGCCCTGGAAACCCCACTCGGCGCGCAGCAGCTCGGTCATCAGCCAGTGATTGCCGGTCGAGGGAATGCCGTTGATTTCGTTGAACGACGCCATGGCCGAAAGCGCGCCGGCGTCGAACCCGGCCTTGTAGGGCTGCAGATAGACCTCGCGCAGCCGCCGCATCGACATGTCGACGGCATTATAGTCGAGCCCGGACTCGCCCGCGCCATAAGCGGCGAAATGCTTGATGCAGGCGAGTATATGCTCGTTGGACCTGAGGTCGGCGCCCTGGAAGCCGCGGACACGCGCGGCGGCAAACAGGCTGCCGAGCATCGGGTCCTCGCCGCCGCCTTCGACCCCGCGTCCCCAACGCTGGTCGCGGGCGACGTCGACCATCGGCGAGAAGGTCCAGTCGATGCCCGCGCCCGAGGCTTCGAACGCCGCGGCTTCGGCGGTCCGGCGCGCGAGCTCGGGCTCGAAGCTCGCGACTTCGGCGAGCGGGACGGGGAAGATGGTGCGGTGGCCGTGGATGATGTCGGCGGCGAAGATCAGCGGCACCTTCATCCGCGACTCCTTGACCGCGGCGGTCTGGAGGATCCGCGCCATGCGCGCCCCATTGCCGTTGAAGACGCCGGTGAGCCGGCCCTGGCGCGCCTCGTTCACCTGCTGCTGGAAGTCGGAGCCTTCGCCCGGCGGGTTGAGGCTGAGCGCGGCGCCGCCGCCCCAGGCGGATGCCATGAGCTGGAGCTGGCCGGCCTTCTCCTCGAGCGTCATGCGCGAGATGAGCTGGTCGACGAAGGCAGGAACCTCGACGCGGCCGGCGGCCTGGAGGAGGGCGCGCGCGGGGCTTGCAAGCCAGGCGGCAACGGCTCCGGCCCCCATCAGCGCTGCGCGCCGGGAAATCGCCAAGTCCAGCATCAATCCTCCCCTTCACCCCGCACGGACCGAGCGCAAGAGCAGCCATATAGCACGAAATCTTCGCGCACTTGACGCTCTGTGTAACCGGTTACATGACGCACGCGCAGGCCAATTGCAATCGCTGTCGGCGTGACAATCGCCGCAATTGCCGACGATAAGAGGGACATGCCGGAAGCGACGATCCGCGATGTTGCAAGAAGGGCGCAGTTGTCGGTCGCGACGGTGTCGCGGGCGCTCAACGGGTTCGACAATGTCAGCGAGGCGGCGCGCGAGCGGGTGGCCGAAGCGGTCCGCGCGCTCGGCTATGTGCCGCACGCGGGCGCGCGAAGCCTCAGCCTCGCGCGGACCAACGCGATCGGCGTCGTGCTTCCCGACCTTCACGGCGAATTCTTCTCGGAGATCGTGCGCGGGATGGACCGGGAGGCGAGCCGAAGCGGCTACCTCCTGCTTCTGTCGAATCTTCACGCCCGTGCGCAGCAGGCGGCGATGGCGCTCCGCGCGATGCACGGCCGCGTCGACGGGCTGATCGTCATGGCGCCGCACCTCAGCGCCGAGGAGTTGTCCGAGGCGCTCCCGCGCGGGGTTTCGACCATGCTCATCAACACCCGCGACGGAAGCGGTTCGCGCGCGGCGATCCACCTCGACAATGCCGCCGGCGTGCACGCGGTGGTCGAGCATCTCGTCGGCCTCGGCCGCAGGCGCCTCGTCCACATCGCAGGCCCGCGGGGCAATATCGACGCCGACGAGCGCGCCGCCGCCTTCCGCGAGGCGTGCGCGGCGCACGGGGTCGACTGCGAGGTCATGCACGGCGACTTCGAAGAGGAATCGGGCGCGCAGGCGGTGCTCCGGCTGCTCGATGGCGGCCATGCCTTCGACGCCGTCTTCGCCGCGAACGACAATATGGCGATCGGCGCACTGCTGGCGCTCCGCGCCCGGCATGTGGCGGTGCCCGGCAAGGTGGCGGTCGCCGGCTTCGACGACATCCCGCTCGCGCGCCACCTCGGGCTTACGACCGTACGCGTGCGGATCGACGAGCTCGGGGAGCGGGCGCTCGCCCGGCTGATCGCGTCGATCGGCAAGGGCGACGAAGCGGGCGACGAGCTCCACGCGCCCGAGCTGGTGGTGCGCACGACGACGGCTCCGGACCCGGCCGAATGATCGAGATCGGCCGCCGCGAGCTGCTCAAAGGCGCTTCGCTGCTCGCCGCGAGCACCGCGCTGCCGGCCTTCGCTTCCGCGCCTTCGAAGCTTCCCGCATTCTACGACGAGATCGAGGAGCGCACCTTCCGCTGGTTCTGGGACACGGTGAACCGCAAGAACGGGCTGGTGCCGGACCGCTGGCCGACGCCGTCCTTCTCGAGCATTGCCTTGGTCGGCTTCGCGCTGCCGGCCTATGCGATCGGAGTCGAGCGCGGCTGGTGCTCCCGCGCCGACGCGCGCGCGCTCACGCTGACCACGCTGCGCTTCTTCTGGAACGCGCCGCAGGGACCCGAACCGACCGGACGTAGCGGCTACAAGGGCTTCTTCTACCACTTCCTCGACGTGGACACCGGCGTCCGCTTCAAGGACGTCGAGCTGTCGAGCGTCGACACCACCATCCTGCTGATGGGCGTGCTGTTCGCCGGCGAATATTACGACCGCAGCGACGCCGCGGAGGCGGAAATCCGGCAGCTCGCCAGGGCGATCTACGAGCGCGCCGACTGGAACTTCTTCCGCAGCGACGGGCGCAAGCCGGTGTCGATGGGCTGGCACCCGGAGCAGGGGCTGATCGAAGCGAATTGGGTCGGCTTCAACGAAGGGATGTTCGTCAACATCCTCGCGCTCGGCTCGCCGACGCACCCGGGGCCAGACGACCTGTGGCAGCAATGGACCTCGAACTATGGCGAGTTCTGGAGAGGCGAGGGGAAGACCCGGCGGATCGGCTTCGCGCCTCTGTTCGGGCACCAGTACAGCCACATCTTCATCGATTTCCGCGGCATCCAGGACGAGGTGATGCGCGAGGCCGGCTTCGACTATTTCGAGAACAGCCGGCGCGAGACCTACGCCAACCGCGCTTATTGCATCGCCAACCCGATGGGCTGGCGCGGTTATTCGAAGGACCTGTGGGGCCTCACCGCCTGCGACGGTCCCGGCTCGTTCGAACTGCCCTATCGCGGCGAGAAGCGGACCTTCTACGGCTATTCGGCGCGCGGGCCCGTGGGCGAGCCCGATGGCCGCGACGACGGGACGATCGCGCCCACCGCGGCGCTCGGATCGCTGCCCTTCGCCCCCGAGATCGTGATTCCCTGCGCGCAGGCGCTCCGCGTGCAGCCGCGGCTGTTCGACCGCTACGGCTTCAAGGACAGCTTCAACCCGAGCTTCACCTACACGAACGTCAAGGTCGACGGCGGCTCGGTCGATCCCAAGAGCGGCTGGGTCGACGGCGACTATCTCGGCATCGACCAGGGCCCGATCCTCCTCCAAGCGGCAAATTACCGCGACGATTTCGTCTGGCGCGCCATGCGCCGCGTCCCGGCGATCCGCCGCGGCCTCGAGCGCGCCGGCTTCACCGGCGGCTGGCTCAGCGGATCGGGCGAACGGGGCTGAGCTTCGAGACCCCGGTCTCGTTGAACGCTTCGACCGCGACCCAGTAAGGTACGCCCACATTGAGCGACCGCAGCTCCTTCGTCAGCGTCGCTCCATTCCCGAGCTCGTCGGCCCAGAGCTGGTGCGTCAGGGTCAGGCGGTCCGGCCGGATTCCGAAGCGGATGTTGTAGCCGATCGCGCCGGGCACTCGCGCCCAGCTGATCGTCGCGTCGCGCTGGTCGGCGTGCCGTTTCGCACTCACCCCGGCGGGAGCCGCGGGCGCGGCGCCGTCGGCATTGCCGAACACGCGAATCTCGCTGACGGCGAGGTTGGCCGCGCCGACATGGCCATGGACGTAGCGGATGAAGCGCGCGCGCACCGGGGAAGCGAGCTCGAAATAGGCGTTGGGGCGGTCGCGGCGCGGCGGCTCGGTGCGCGCGACTTCCTGCCAGTGCTGCCCGTCCGCCGAAGCCTCGAGGCTGAACTCGGTGTAGATGTCCGGCGCATCGGCGAAGCGGCCGGACTGGTAATCGGCATAATCGACCTGGATCGCGCGCACCGTGTCGAGCCTGCCGAGGTCGAGCGTCAGCGTCTCGCCCGGGCGGTTCTCCGCCGCCACCCAGAAGCTCCGCGGGTCCTCATCGGTGAGCGCCCCGGTGCCGAAGCCCTTGCGCGTCGAGGAGGCGACCACGGGCTTGCGGTAGCTGAGCAGCATCCAGCCGGTGAACAGGCTGTCGGGATCGTCGAACCGGCCGGTCGGCGCATAGTGGGGAAAGTCGCCGAACCGCGTCGAGGCGGCCATCTGCCCGTCCGGGTAGAATTTGACCGGATACATGACGATCCGGCGCTCCATCCCCCAATTATAGCCGATCCAGCTGGTGCCCGTGTTCCACCAGTTTCCGTGATCGTCCTGGAAGGTCGAGCCGTGCCCGGCGCCCTCGGCGAAACCGCCCGGGCGATAGGCCACCGGATTGTAGGGCGCATATTTGAACGGCCCAAGCGGCTTGTCCGACGTATAGACGCCGTTGGCATAGACGTTGAACTCGGTCCCTGGCGCTCCGTACTGCAGGTAATAGGTGCCGCCGTGCTTCGTCATCCACGCGCCCTCCATGTAGGAGGGGCTGGGCTTGCCCGGCATCCAGCACACGCAATGGTCCTGCCCGAACCGCTCCCAGCCGTGCACGTCGGGGTGGAGCGACAGCATCGGCTCGGCGTGGGTCTCGTAGGTTTCCTTGCCGTCGTGGAAGGAAATCTTCTGGCCGTACATCGGGAAGACGTTCGAAGAGCCCCAGTAGAGGTACCATTGGCCGTCGTCGTCCTTGAACAGCGCCGGATCCCACGGCCCCGGCGGCACTTCGCCGGGCTTCATTTCCGCGGGGTCCTTGTCGACCTGCCCCGGCATCGGGGGCATGCGGCGAACCCAATAGTCCATCTTGCCGCTGTCGGGGTCGCTGGTGGAAAGGATGGTGCCCGGCTCCATCATCGAGGGCTCGAGGATGATGCGCTCGCCGTCCGACCAGGCCGCCGGCGCGACGATGCTCTGCATCGGCCATTTGGTCGGCGTGACGAACTGCCAGTGAATGAGGTCGGTGGAGCGCCAGTAGCCGTCCGCCAGCGTCAGGAAGAGGTAATAGGTCCCCTTGTGGTTGACGACCGCCGGGTCGGCCGCGGTGCGGTAGGAGACGCCCTCGTTGATCTGCTCGAAATTGTAGCGGTAATCGACGTCGAGCGGGTTGATGTAGGTGCGCTGCTCCGCCGCGGCGGCGGTCGCAAAGGCCATGGCGGTGGTCAGCAGGACGATGTGGCTGCGCATCTTCAATCCCCTCGATGTCCCTGGACGAACAGGTTGGCGGTGAGCCGGCCGAGCTTCGGGTCGGCGCTGAAGCGCATGCCCGGCGGGATGATCCCCGAATGGAGCAGGCTTCCCTGGTAGATGATCAGCCGGTCGGGCACCGCTTCGACCGCGCCGATCTGCTCATAATATTGGTTCGAGGCGTGGATGTAGCCGGAGTCCTTCGGCAGCAGCGGCTCGATGGCTTCGGCGGTGCGGACGAAGGTCGCGATGTTCTTCGCGGTGACCTGTTCGATGCCGGTCGAACGCTGGCGGTAGAATGCGGTGCCGCTGCCCGGCGGCACGCGCAGGTAATGGAGCAGCGCGAGATAGTTCGGGTCGGGCGAATCGAAGTGGGGCGCGCGCTGGACGGTGCGCAGGCGGCCGGGCGGAAGGCTCACGATCGAGAAGCTCGCTTCCACCAGCTTGAACTTTTCGACGTCGAAGGCGCCGGCGATGAACTGCGCGGCGTCGCGGCAGGTCCGCTCGACATAGGCGTCGGCGTCGCCGTCGTCCCGCGTGATGAAGCGCCGGACGCCCGGATAATAATTCACGTCGACGGCGGGGAAGGGGCTCATCGCATCGGCGATCCGCGCGACCGCCTCGGCATCCCCGCTGAACTCGTCGATCACGACCACCGGGCTTTGTGTCTCGCCAAATCGCCGAAGCTCGGGCCTCACGCCGACCTCTTCAAACAAAAAAGGAGGGGCGGTGAGGCCCCTCCCAGACGGCCCGAGGGGAAACAAGGGCCGAGAAAACGAACGTCCTAGAACTTGTACTTGAGTCCGGCCTGGAACTCGCGCTGGTCGTTGCTGATCGCCAAATTGTCGGTCCGCGGTGCGGGAGCGCCGCCGCCGGCATCCCACGAGGTGTAGTTGCGGTTCAGCCAGTTGAAGACGTTGAAGACCTGGAAGTCGGCCGTGAGCTCGTGACCCCACGGCATCTTGAAGGTCTTGGCGACCCGCATGTCGAGCCGCTTGTAGCCGATCTTCTCCTTTGGATAGAAAACGCCGCCGAGATTGCCGTAGCAGCAGGCGCCGTCGGGAGCGGCGGGCCCGCCGTTCCATGGCGCGGCGATGTTTCCGAACGCCGGTCCACGCGAAAGGGTCAGGATGCCCGACAGGATCACGTCGAACGGCGCACGATAGGTCCCGGCGGTGACCCAGCGCCACTTCGGCACGCCGTTGACGCCGGTCGTGCCGTACACGCCGAAGTCGGTGCCGTTGTAGAATTCGTCGCTGTTGAGCTCCTGCTCCACGTTGGTCCGGGCGCGCTGGTAGGTGAACGAGCTCTGCACTCCCCAGCGCGACGTGTCGGTGAAGGGCTTTTCGATCGTCAGGTAGATGGCGTTGTACTTCGCCTTGCCGTTGTCCTGACCGCGGTTCAGCTTGCCCGGGAAGCCGGCGAGCTGGCCGTTCTGCGCGGCGCAGATGCTGGTGGGCACCGGAGTGCCGTCGGCGTTCGTAAGCCCGCCCGGGATCTGGTCCTGGATCCAGGCGTCGCCGCCGTTCGTGCATCCGGTCACGTTGCCGTTCGCGTCGCGCGTGACGAAGCGCGTGTACCACCCGTTCTCGAAGAAGTTGGCGCGGGTGAACATGAACAGGTGGTGCGAATTGATGTGCGAGAAGGTCACCGAGGCGATGATGTCGCCGAACCTCTTGCGCACGCCCAGGTCGAACTGGTCGGAGAAGGGCGGATGGATCTTGTTCGGCAGCACCCACACGGATCCGCCGACGCCCTGCGACGTGGCAATCGCGCGGAGCAGCTCGGGGTTGGTGAGGAATGCCGGATCGAAGGCCGCGCAATTCGCTACCGATGAGCCGTTTCCGCCCGCCGGCGGGGTCGTGCCGGGCGGGCAGAAGGTCACTTGGGTGATGTAGTTGGCGTTGGTGATCTTCTCGATCGCGCCTTCGATGAACAGGCTGCGGTCGTAGTAGCGGCCGGCGCCGCCGAAGATCACCAGATCGCGATCGCCATGGACGTCGTAGGAGACGCCGAGGCGCGGCTGGAACTCGCCATAATAGCTCGGCCGGTTGTGGCCGTTGGAAATATAATCCTCGGGATCGATTCCGCGGGCTTTCCAGCCCGGATAGGCACGCAGGGCGGCGGCAATCGCCGGGGGCGTGATGTACTGGTTGTTGTTGGCGTTGTCCTCGAAGTCCCAGCGGATGCCGGCGTTCACGGTCCAGTGGTCGTCCGGCTTCCATTCGTCCTGGACGTAGACGCCGATCTGGGTGTCGTTGGCGTGAAGCGACGGGTTCGCGCCGGTCGCGATCAGGGCCGCTTCGGGCTGCTGCGTCAGCTGGTCGAAATTCCCCGTCGGCCCCGGGTTGAAATAGAAGAAGCTCGGGTTGGTGAAGTTGATCACCGTGCGGTCGAGGGTCAGGAAGTTGAGCTGGCCGCCGAACTTGATCGTGTGCTGCCCGCGGCGGAGCGTTGCGTCGTCGCGAAGGAAGAAGCCCTTCTGGTTGTCGCCCTGCGTGAAGAAGTGCGCGCCGAGATAGGCGAAGCCGCCGTTGATGCCGAAATCGACGATGCCATTGCCGAGCGGGTTCAACGCGCCGGTCTCGGGGTTGATGGTGACGAAGGCGAAGTTGCTGCAGCTCGGGTCAGGCACGCCCGCGCTGGTGACGCACGGCGTGTTGGTGAGGACGTACTGGTTGCCGCTGGTGACGGTCGGGGTCGACTGCGTCGCCTTGTCGTACGCCATGTTGAACTGGTTCAGGAAGTCGCCCGAGCTGTGCTTCCACTGCAGCTGAAGGCGGCTCTGGTGCGTCAGGATCGTGCGGCCGTGGCTCGGCGTCGCATTGGCGTCGACGTCGCTGAGATTGTTCTCGCGCCGCACGTAGGCCATCAGGTTGACCGTTTCGGTGTCGCTTGGCGTGAAGGTCAGCTTGCCGAAATAGAGGCCCTGCCTGAAGTCGAAATTGCGGGGAGTGCCGACGATCTGGCTGACGACGTTGGGCGGGAAAATTGGTGCGCCGCCCGGTGTCGTCGGCAGGCTGCCGATGCTTCCCGGCAGCGTTTCGATCGTGCCTTCGCCCGCGATGTAGAAGCTCACCCGGTCGGGAATGATCGGGCCGCCGAGCTCGCCGCCGAACTGCTTGCGGTCATAGTCCTGCTTCGCGCAGTGGGTGACAGGATCGAACGGGCCGTTGCCCTTGGTGCAGAAGGGCTTGGAGATGAAGGCCTTGGGCTGCCATTCGATGAATGCCGAGCCGAAGAACTTGTTGCCGCCCGTCTTGGTGATCGCGGTCAGCAGGGCGGAGCCGGCCTGGCCGGTCTCGGCGCCGAAGTTCTGGGTCTGGACCTGATATTCCTGGATCGCGATCTGCGGGAAGGGGTTACCGAGGCCGAAATTCTGCCCGAACACGCCGCCGTGGTTGATCGGGTTCTTGAAGCTCATCCCGTCGAGCAGGACGTTGACGTTGTTCGAGGCGATCGCGCCCGCCTGGATCTGCGCGGTTCCGCCCGGCGCGACCTGCACGCCCGGCGCGAGGTCGGCAAAGCTGAGGAAGTTGCGCTGGTTCTGCGGCAGGTTTTCGATCTGCGCGGGAGTGATGTTCGTCGCGACCGTCTGCGCGAGGACCGGTTGCCGGGTGCGGCGGCCGGTCACCGTGATCGTTCCGCCGGCCGGAGCCTGCGCCTCGGCGAAGTCGACCGTCACCGTCTGGCCGACCAGCACGGTCGTCGTCTGCGGCGCCCGGCCGGCGACGCTTACCGTGTAGGTGGAGGGGCGGACGCCGAGGATCACGTAATCGCCGTTGGCGTCGACCTTGCCGACCGCGCGCTGGCCGGTCTGCTGGTCCACCGCGACCACCTGCGTCCCGGGGGCTACGCCAGTGACATGGCCCTGGAGGTTGGAGAGCTCCGACTGCGCCTCCGCCGGCGTCGCCATTCCGAGCGCTGCAGCGATTGCGATGATCGAAATGCCGGATGAAAGCTGGCGCTTGTTGTGCGTCGTGTTCACTTCGCGTCTCTCCCCAGATGCGCGCTGTAACCGGTTACATTTATATGTCGGCCATTTGGCTCTTTGGCGAAATGAAAGCCGTTCGCGGGTTCGGAGTCAATTCAGCTGAACGGATGTTCAGCAAGCTTTGCGCAGGCTGTGGCTTTCAGGTCACGCGCTCGTACTTGAGCGCGAAGCTGACGCTCGGCGGCTGGGCGGGCGCCGCCGCCCTCGGCGCCGGCGTGGTTGCCGCGAGGTGATCGACGAACTGGCGATGGTCGGGAAGCCGCTCGGCGACGTCCTCGATCACTTCCTCGAGGTCGTTGAGGAAGCCGATCAGGTCCTCGTCCGGGACGAAGTTGGTGACCGGGTCGGCGCGCATCTCGAAGCCCTGGCCGAGCAGGACCTGAACCCAGCTTTCCTCGGCGAAGAGCTCCTGCGCGCTGTGCTTGAAGAAGCGGCCCGACGAGCGGAACAGCTCGAACCGCTCCTTGAGCGTGTCGGGCACCTCCATCTCGCGCACATGGTCCCAGAACGGATCGCCGCTGCGCCGCGTGACATTGTAATGGGCGATGATGAAGTCGCGCACGTCCTCCATCTCGTAGGACGACTGGCGATTATATTCGGCCATGTCGGCGGCGCTGAAGCGCTCGCTCGGGAACATCGCCAGCAGGCGGTGGATGCCGGTCTGGATGAGGTGGATGCTGGTCGATTCGAGCGGCTCGAGGAAGCCCGACGACAGCCCGATCGCGATGACGTTCTTCTCCCACGCCCGCGTGCGCCGGCCCGGGCGGAAGCGCACCAGCCGCGGCTCGGCGAGCTGCTCGGTATCGAGGTTGCCGAGCAGGATCTGAGCGGCCTCGTCGTCGCCGAGGAAGCTCGACGAATAGACATAGCCGTTGCCGATCCGGTGCTGGAGCGGAATGCGCCACTGCCACCCGCCCTTGCCCGCGGTGCAGCGGACATAAGGCGTCAGCGGATTGGCGTTGGCGCTCGGGACCGCCTGGGCGCGGTCGCACAGCAGCCAGTGGTTCCAGTCCTCGTAGCCGATGCCGAGCGCGTCGCCGATGAGCAGCCCGCGCATGCCCGAGCAGTCGACGAACAGGTCGCCGCCAACCTCGCGCCCGTCGCTCAGCCGCACCCGCTCGACGAAGCCGGTCTCGCCGTTCTTCAGCACCTCGACGATCCGGCCTTCGACCCGCTTCACCCCGCGCGCCTCGCTCTCCTCGCGAAGGAAGCGGGCGAACAGCGTCGCGTCGAAATGATAGGCGTAATCGAGGTCCGCCATCGGCGAGAGCGGATTGCGCTTGTCGGGGAAGGCGAACCTGTTCTTGTGGCAGGCGACGCAATTGATCGAATAGCGGTCGAAATGCTTGACCTTGTCGGGCATTCGAGCGCGGGCGGCGAGCCACAGCTGGTGCGGGTGAAGCCACAGCATGTCGCGGCCGATTCGGCCGAAGCCGTGGATGTAGCTTTCGCCCGGCGCGCCCCAGTCGACGAACTGGATCCCGAGCTTGAACGTCGCCTTGGTCGCCTGGATCATCTTCAGCGGGTCGACCTTGGCGAGCGCGAGATAGTTGCTGATGTGCGGGATGGTCGCTTCGCCGACGCCGACGGTGCCGATCTCCTCCGATTCGACGAGCGTCACCTCGACCTTGCTCAGCCATTGCGACAGCACCGCCGCGGTCATCCAGCCGGCGGTGCCGCCGCCCACGATCGTCACTTTGCGAACCGGTTGATCGGCGCCCGCCACTAAGCCCTCCGAGCCTCAAGCTGTGTGAAACCGCTTACACCAGCAGCCGGGCGCGGAGACAAGATCAGCCGCGCTTGAACAGCTCCAGCCCTTCGGGCGAGGCGAAGCCGTCGAGCGGCACGTCCCACGCGTCGCCGGGGATGGTCTCGGTCAGCCGCTGCATCGCCCAGCCGACCCCGATCAGCCGCGCGCCGCTCTTCTTGAGGCGGGTGAGCGCGCGGTCGTAATGGCCCTTGCCGCGGCCGAGCCGCGTCCCGCTGCCGTCGACCGCGATCAGCGGCACCAGCACCAGGTCCGGCTCGACCACCGGATGGCGCCGCGCGGGCTGCATGATCCCGAACGGCCCCGGCTCGAGCGGGTCGCCGGCGATGAAGCGGAACGGCTTCGCCGGATTGGTGAAGCAGGGGAAGGCGGCGATCGCGCCGACGGCGCGCGCTTCCTCCATCGCCGCGAGCGGGCTGATCTCGGAGCCGAGCGGATGATAGCCGGCAACCACGGAGACTCCCGCGAACAGGGAGGTGAGGTTCTGCGCCAGCTTGTGCTCGAGCGGGGCGCGGTCGGCGTCGGACAGCGTGCGCACGAACGCCTTGCGCGCGTCGAGCGCCGCGCGGCGGAGCGACTCCTTCGACAGCGGCTCGAATTCCGGCCGCGGCAGCGAAGGGTCGAAGGGGGGTGACGGGACCACCATGGCCGTTTGCCCTAAAATCCTCTGACGCCAAAACGTCAGGTGGGCGCCGATTGCTCCGGACCGGAATCCGGCACAGGGTCAGCTCCCGAGGATGTTCTATCGCCTCAGGGATTTTCCGAAGGCGCGCACCGGGTAGTGCCCGTCGCTTCCCTATCTAGGGATTTGCGGCCTCGGCCTCAAGCTGCGCCGCAAGCATTTCGAGGCGATTGGCGAGCGCTTCGGCGCGCTCGACCAGCACCGGGTCGGGCGCAGCGGGCATCGCCGAGGCCGCGGCGTCGGGGCTCTTGTCGATCAGCTGGTCGGCGAGCAGCAGCGAGGCGAACAGGAACTGGCGCGCTTCCGACAGCGTGCCGAGGCCGGCAAGCGCCTCGCGGCTCTTGCCGTCGACGAGGCGCGCGGCGGCCCGGAGGTTCTCCTCCTCGCCTTCGCGGCAGGCGACCTGGTAGGTGCGCCCGGCGATATTGAGGTCGATCAGCGCGGCCATCAGGCGGCCGCCTCGCGGATCAGCTCGTCGAGCTCCTCGACGACTTCGCGGACCTTGGCGCGCAGCTCCTCGTCGCGGCCGGCAGCCGCAGGCTGGCGCTCGCTGAGCGCGCGCTGGATGCGTTCGATCGCCCGTTCTGCCCGGTCCAGTGCTGCGGAAAGGCCGCCGTCGTCCATGTCGGAGCCGACTACGCAAGATGCTGCTGGCCCGCAAGCGTTGACGCGGCTCGGCGCACCGGACAAAGGGACCGCGTCGTCTCCCGGACTCCCGGGCGAAGCCGAACCCCATTGCCGGAGCCCCGATGCAGCCGTCCGACCGCCGCCTCGCCAATGCCATTCGCGCCCTCGCGATGGATGCGGTGGAGACCGCCAACAGCGGCCATCCCGGGATGCCGTTGGGCATGGCCGACGCCGCGACGGCGCTGTTCACCCGGCACCTGAAGTTCGACGCCGCCGATCCGCATTGGCCCGACCGCGATCGCTTCATCCTGTCGGCCGGCCACGGCTCGATGCTGATCTACGCACTTCTCTATCTGACCGGCTACGAGCGGCCGACGCTCGACGACATCCGGCGCTTCCGCCAGCTCGGCAGCCCGACGGCCGGCCACCCCGAAAATTTCGAGCTTGCCGGAGTCGAGGTGACGACCGGGCCGCTCGGGCAGGGGGTGGCGATGGCGGTCGGCATGGCGGTCGCCGAGCGGCATCTCAACGCCATCTATGGCGACGAGCTGGTCGACCACCGCACCTTCGTCATCGCCGGCGACGGCGACCTCATGGAAGGCGTCAACCACGAGGCGATCGGCCTTGCCGGCAATCTGAAGCTCGGCCGCCTCATCGTCCTGTGGGACGACAACAGCATCACCATCGACGGCTCGACCGAGCTGTCGCGCAACGAGGACGTGGTCGAGCGGCACCGCGCCGCCCAGTGGCACACGACCGAATGCGACGGCCTCGACGCGAACGACGTCAGCCGCGCGATCGAGGAAGCGATCGCCGACCCGCGCCCGAGCCTCATCCGCTGCAGGACGATCATCGGCTTCGGCGCGCCCAACAAGCAGGGGACGGCCGCCACGCACGGCGCCGCGCTCGGCAAGGACGAGGTCGAGGCGGCGCGCAAGGAGCTCGGTCTCGAGCCCGAAGAGTTCACCGTTCCCGACGACGTGCTCACCGCCTGGCGCGCGGCGGGCAAGCGCGGCGCGGTCGAGCATGCGTTGTGGAAGGAGCGGCTGGAGGGCAGCGGCCGGAAGGACGAGTTCCTTGCCCGCCTCAACGGCAAGGTCAGCGACGCCTGGCTCCATCCGTATCTCGGCAAGCTGCTCGCCGACCTGAAGCCGGTTGCGACACGCAAGGCGTCGGAGATGGCGCTCGAGGCGATCAACGCGGCAGTGCCCGCCACCATCGGCGGCTCGGCGGACCTCACCGGCTCGAACAACACGAAGACCAAGGCGCTGGAGCCGCTCACGGCGGAGAATTACGCCGGCCGCTACATCTATTACGGGATCCGCGAGTTCGGCATGGCCGCGGCGATGAACGGCATGGCGCTTCACGGCGGCGTCATTCCCTACGGCGGCACCTTCCTCGTCTTCACCGATTATGCGCGGCCCGCGATCCGCCTTTCGGCGCTTCAGCGGGCACGGGTCGTCTACGTCATGACCCACGACAGCATCGGCCTCGGCGAGGACGGACCCACCCACCAGCCGATCGAGCATTTGCAGAGCCTTCGCGCCATGCCTGGCCTCGAGGTCTACCGCCCGGCCGACGCGGTGGAGACCGCCGAATGCTGGGCGCTCGCGCTGCAGAGCGACGGCCCGTCGATCCTCGCGCTCACCCGGCAGAATCTCCGCCCCGTGCGCACCGAGGCGGCGGGCGAGAACCTGTGCGCGCGGGGCGCGTACCGGCTCAAGGCGGCCCAGAATGCGCGCAAGGTGATCTTCATCGCCACCGGCTCCGAGGTCGAGATCTCGCTCGACGCGGCGGCCGAGCTTGAAGCGCGGGGCGTCGGTGCCGATGTGGTCTCCATGCCCTGCACCGAGCGCTTCGACGCGCAGGCCCGCGAGTATCGCGACGACATCCTTCCGGACGTCAGCAACCGCGAGATCCTGCGCGTGTCGATCGAGGCGGGGACGACCTTCGGGTGGGAGCGCTACACGGGGCTCCACGGCCTCCGGATCGGGATCGACCGGTTCGGCGTCTCCGCCCCCGCGCCCGACGCTTACGCCTTCTTCGGCCTGACCGCCGGCAAGATCGCCCAGCGCGTCACCGACTTCATGCAGAAAAGAGGAATTCAATGACGAGAGTTGCCATCAACGGCTTCGGACGCATCGGCCGCCTGGTCGCGCGCGCCATCCTCGAGCGGCCCGACTGCGGGCTCGAGCTGGTCAGCGTCAACGACCTCGCCGACGCGAAGGCGAACGCCTGGCTGTTCAAGCACGACAGCGTCCACGGCAAGTTCCCGGGCGAGGTCACGACCGACGGCAACGACATCATCGTCGACGGCAAGCGCATCCATGTCACTGCCGAGAAGGACCCGGCCAAGCTCCCGCACAAGGCCAACGGCATCGACATCGCGCTCGAATGCACCGGCTTCTTCACCGACCGGGCCGGCGGGGAGGCGCATATCCAGGCCGGAGCGAAGCGGGTGCTGATCTCGGCCCCGGCCAAGGGCGTCGACCTCACCGTCGTTTATGGCGTTAACGACGACAAGCTGACGCCGGAGCACAAGATCGTCTCCAACGCCTCCTGCACCACCAACTGCCTGGCGCCGGTGGCGAAGGTCCTGAACGACGCGCTCGGCATCCAGCGCGGCCTCATGACCACCGTTCACGCCTACACCAACGACCAGAAGATCCTCGACCAGATCCACAAGGACCTGCGCCGCGCGCGGGCCGCGGCGATGAGCATGATCCCGACCACCACCGGCGCCGCGCGCGCCGTCGGCGAGGTGCTTCCGGAACTGAAGGGCAAGCTCGACGGCTCGGCGATCCGCGTGCCGGTGCCCGACGGCAGCATCATCGACCTCACCTTCACGCCCGGCCGCGACACCAGCCGCGAGGAGGTCAACCAGATCCTCAAGGCGGCGAGCGAGAGCGACCGGCTGAAGGGCATTCTCGACTATAGCGAGGACCCGCTCGTCTCGATCGACATCGTCCACACGCCGGCGAGCTCGACCGTCGACAGCCTCGAAACCGCGGTGCTCGACGGCAAGCTGGTGCGCGTCGTCAGCTGGTACGACAACGAATGGGGCTTCTCGAACCGCATGGTCGATACGGCGCACGCGATGGGGCAGCTCGGCTGAGGTCTGTCCTACAGCCGGGCTTTCAGCTTATGGCGTTCGGCATGAACAAGTGCAGCAGTCTGAACCCTGTCGCCTTGTGCGCGCCTGCGCCCGCGCGCGCGCCGCACGGGTTGGACAGCAAACTTAGCAAACTTCCGAGCGCCTGAATGGCCAAGTTCAAGACTCTCGACGACCTGCCCGAAGACCTGACCGGCAAGAAGATCCTCGTGCGAGTCGACCTCAACGTGCCGATGGACGGCGCGTCGGTGACCGACGACACGCGCCTGCGGGCGATGCTTCCGACCGTGCTGGAGCTTAGCGACCGCGGCGCCATCGTTCTCCTGCTGTCGCACTTCGGCCGGCCGAAAGGCGAGACGCGGCCGGACATGTCCACTGCGCAGCTGGTCATGCCCGTGCACCGTCTTGCGGGCCGCTCGGTGCGCTTCATCGAGGACTGCCAGGGGCCGGAGGCGGAACGGGCGATCTCGACCATGCTGCCGGGCAATATCGGCATCCTCGAGAACACGCGCTTCCATCTCGGCGAAGAGAAGAATGATCCCGCGCTCGCCAAGGCGATGGCCGCGCTCGGCGATTATTATGTCGACGACGCCTTCTCCGCCGCTCACCGCGCGCATGCGTCGACCGAGGGAATCACCCACTATCTGCCGAGCTTCGCCGGGCGCGCGATGGAGGCGGAGCTGAAGGCGCTCGAGCTGGCGCTCGGCAAGCCGCAGCGTCCGGTGGCCGCGGTGGTCGGCGGCGCCAAGGTCTCGACCAAGCTCGCGGTGCTCGGCCACCTCGTCGGCAAGGTCGACCATCTGGTGATCGGCGGGGGGATGGCCAACACCTTCCTCGCCGCGCGCGGCGTCGACGTCGGCAAGTCGCTGTGCGAGCATGAGCTCACCGGAGAGGCGAACGCCATCTTCGACCGCGCGGAGCAGGCGGGCTGCACCATCCACCTGCCGTACGACGTCGTCGTCGCGAAGGAATTCGCGCCCAATCCCCCGAGCATGCGCACCTGCAACGTGCACGAGGTCCAGCCGGACGAAATGATTCTCGACATCGGCCCGGCGGCGGTCGAGGCCCTCGCCGACGTCCTGAAGACGTGCCGGACGCTGGTTTGGAACGGCCCGCTCGGCGCGTTCGAGACGCCGCCCTTCGACGCGGCCACGGTTGCGCTGGCGAGAACTGCCGCCGCGCTGACAAAGGAAGGCTCTTTGGTCTCCATCGCCGGCGGCGGCGACACCGTTGCCGCGCTCAATCACGCCGGCGTGACGCAGGATTTCAGCTTCGTCTCGACCGCGGGCGGAGCCTTCCTCGAATGGATGGAGGGGCGGGCGCTTCCGGGCGTCGCTGCGCTCGAACGGCAATGATCAACATCCAGAACATCGACCACGTCGTCCTGCGGGTGCGGGACCTCGACAAGATGATGCGCTTCTACATGGAGGTGCTCGGCGCGCGCCCCGAGAAGCACCAGCCGATCCTCGGCCTCTACCAGCTGCGGGTCGGCACTTCGCTGATCGATTTCGTGCCGGTCGACGAGCGGCTCGGCCGCAGCGGCGGAGCGGCGCCGGGCAAGGAAGGGCGCAACGTCGACCATATCTGCTTTCGGGTGCTGCCGTGGGACGGCAAGGCAGTCCTCGCCCACCTTCGCGAGAAGGGCATCGAGGGCGAGATCGTCTCGCGCTACGGCGCCGACGGCGACGGGCCGTCCATCTATGTGACGGACCCCGAAGGCAATAATCTCGAGCTGAAGGGGCCGCCGTGGGCCCCAGTCCCCAGGCGCTGAAAGAGGAAGCAATGAATCACGACGAGATGATGGAGAAGATCGAGCGAGGAGACGGCTTCATCGCCGCGCTCGACCAGTCCGGCGGGTCCACGCCCAAGGCGCTCAAGGGCTACGGCATCGAGGAAGGCTCCTGGGCGACGGACGAGGAGATGTTCGCCCTCATCCACCAGATGCGCGAGCGGATCATCACTGCCCCCTGCTTCGGCAACGGCAAGGTGATCGGCGCTATCCTGTTCGAGCGCACGATGGACGGGACGGTCGACGGCAAGCCGACGCCGGAGGCGTTGATCGAGCGCGGGATCGTCCCCTTCATCAAGATCGACAAGGGGCTCGAGGCGGAGGAGAACGGCGTCCAGCTGATGA
Source organism: Bacillota bacterium (assembly GCA_050261135.1). GTDB lineage: Bacteria > Pseudomonadota > Alphaproteobacteria > Sphingomonadales > Sphingomonadaceae > Sphingomicrobium. Next base: position 238,290 of record JBLNCZ010000027.1, on the reverse strand, counting down.
AGCCGATCCCTGGCCTCGACGAGCTGCTCGAGCGGGCAAAGTCGCTCGGCGTGTTCGGGACCAAGGAGCGCTCGGTGATCAACGCGGCGAACGCGTCGGGAATCGCCGTCTGCGTCGCGCAGCAGTTCCAGCTGGCGAAGCAGGTGCTCGCCCACGGCATGGTGCCGATCATCGAGCCGGAGGTGAACATCAAGAGCGCCGACCGCGCCGAAAGCGACGACCTGCTGCTGACCTAGATCGTCGAGGAGCTGGAGGAGATTCCCGACGGGCAGCGCGTGATGCTCAAGCTGTCGATCCCGGCGAAGGCAGGCCTCTTCCAGCCGCTGATCGATCATCCGAAGGTGCTCCGCGTCGTCGCTTTGTCGGGCGGCTTCTCCCGTGAGGAGGCCTGCAGCGAGCTCGCGAAGAACCCGGGCATGATCGCCAGCTTCAGTCGCGCCTTGCTGTCGGACCTCCGCGCGCAGCAGAGCGATTCCGAATTCGACGCCACGCTCGGCCGGGCGATCGACGAGATCTACAGCGCCTCGACGGCGAAGGTGCTCGCCTGACCGAGCCCGAAGCCGAGTTCGATCCGATCGAGTTTCCGCCGCCGCCGCGGACGGAAGCGGCGAAGCTTTACCTGATCAGCCCGCAGCAGGTCGGCGGAGCCTTCCCCGACCGGCTGGAGGCCGCGCTGGAGCCCGGGCTGGCAACGGCGTTCCAGCTGCGCGTCAAAAATGTCGACGAGCATGAGCTGGCGCGCCTCGCCGAGCCGCTCCAGCGCATCTGCGCGGACGCGAACGTCGCCTTCATCGTCAATGACAGCGTCAGCCTCGCCAGGCGCCTTGGCGCGGACGGCGTGCACCTTGGCCAAAGCGACGGCGACATTCGGGACGCGCGGGCGCTGCTCGGCCCTTCCGCGCAGATCGGAAAGACCTGCCACGACAGCCGCCACCTCGCCATGGAAGCGGGGGAGGCGGGTGCCGACTATGTCGCGTTCGGCGCCTTCTACCCGACCACGACCAAGCCGTCGGACTACCGGCCGGAGCCGTCGATCCTCAGCTGGTGGTCGACATTGTTCGAAATCCCCTGTGTCGCCATCGGCGGCATCACCCCCGACAATGCGAAGCCGCTCGTCGATGCCGGAGCCGACTTCCTCGCCGTCTGCCAGGCGGTCTGGGGAAGCGACGATCCGGCCGCCGCCGTAGCGGCCTTCGCCGAGGTCCTTTCCGGCTGAACCGGAACGCCGCGCCGCCCCGGCGGGTTCTGGGGCCGAGAGGAGCGCGCGATGGCTGACGACAAGGAGCCGATGCAGGCGGATGGAACCGGCGGTCCGGGGACGGCGGTAGCGAACGAGAACGATCCGCCGAGCGCGGGGCGTCCCGACATGGAGGACAACCCGGGCGAGTCGGGCGGCGGGCCCTATCCCAGCCCGCACAACGACCCCCAAAAGGCCGATGCCGAAGACGGGTTCATGGGTCACGGCGGCCAGAGCGACATGCGCTACTATGGCGACGGCCAGCTCGGTTCGGCCGAGGTCGGCGAAAGCGGGAACGCCGTCACCGAGGACGAAGACTAGGTCAGACGAACGGCCGTTCGCGGTACCATTTGGTGACGATATATTTGGTCCCGGCCTCGACCGGTGAGCCGGCGTGCTCGGTCCACGGGTTGGGGCTGCCGTCGAGCGCCATGTTGTTCCAGATGAGCAGCCGCCCGACCGTCGGCGCCACCGCGAGATCGAGATAGCGGAACGCCGTCGCGCCGCCGCGCTCGGGGACGTTCAGGTAGATCATCGCGGTCCAGGTCCGCTGCCCGCCGTGGGACGAATATTCCTCCCAGTAAGGCTGGTCGACGTAGAAGAAGTCCGCGTGGTTCTTGAACTGCTGGCCCGTCTCGTAGCGCTGCCCCTGGAGCGGCTCGCCCCACGACCGGTCGATGCCGAGCAGGTCGGCGATCCTGCCGTCCACCTCCGCAACCAGCGCGTCGTAGGGATCGAGATTGCAGCTGTAGCTGGTGCGGACGTCCTCGTACTTGTCCTTGTCGTAGAGCGGCGAAGGATAGGTGTTCTCGTCGATCTTGGCGCACAGCGCCTGGCATTCCTCGGCGGTGAGGAAGCTTCCGCGGACGTAGAGCTGGACCGGACGCGCCGGGCTGCTGGTCAACCGCCACAGCCCCGGCGTGTTGTCGAGCTTCTCGCCGATGCGCCGGCCGATCCCGGCGCGCAGGTCCGACCTCTGCTCGGCGAAGGGGATCGCCGGCTCGTGGTAGGGCTTCGGGTCGGCCGCGGTCGCCATCGGCCGCATTTTGCGTGAGATTGGCGCGCTTGCCAATCAGCGGCTCATCTGCCGCACCATCGACTTCAGCGTCCGCGCGTCCTCGATGGCGTGGCCGTGGATGTCGTTGTTGAAATAGCACCAGCAGGTGCGGCCCTGCTTCGCCTGGTCGATCAGCCAGTCGGTCCAGCCGAGAAGCCCCTCGTCGGAATAGCGGCCCCAATATTTGCCTTCGCCGCCGTGGAAGCGGACGTAGACGACGCCGCCGACGGCGATGCGCTCGCTCCTCGATCCCGGCATGTCGTGGACGACGAAGCCGGCGCCGTAGCGGTCGAGCAGCGCGTAGGTCTCGGCGGCGTACCAGCTCCTCTCGCGGAACTCGAAGACGCTGGTGACGCCCGGGGGAAGGATGTTGAGGAAGCTTTCCAGCCGCTCGAGGTTGATCTTCATGCTCGGCGGCAGCTGGTAGAGCATGGGGCCGAGCCGGTGGCCGAGATGCTCGACGGCGCTCATCATGCGCTCCATCGGCTCCTCGCACTCCTTCAGCTTCTTCGCCTGGGTGAGGTAGCGGTTCGCCTTGACCGCGTAGCAAAAGCCCGCAGGCGCCTGCTTGCGCCACTTCTCGAAGGTGGCCGGCTTGGGCAGGTGGTAGAAGCTGTTGTTGATCTCGACGGTGTCGAATTCCTCGGCGTAGCGGCTGAACCAGCGGGTCTGCGGCAGGCCTTCCGGATAGAAGAGCCCGCGCCAGTGCTTGTAGACCCAGCCCGAGCAGCCGATGCGGATGTTCGAGCGATCAGCAGTGGAAACAGTTGTTTCCTCCATCGTTGCACCTCAACAACGCTCATCCGGGAGAGTTGCGCTGAGGTACGCCGCGACCGCCTTGTTCACCGCCGTCTTCACGGCCGTGGTCGTCAGCGCCTTCTGGATCTGGTTCTACAATTTCGTGCCGACCAAGCAGCCGGAAGTGGCGCGCAGCGGTACGATCGTGGCGGTGAAGCCGGAGAATGCGCCGCCGGTCGAAGTCGCGCAGCAGGTGGTCGTCGGCCCGGCCGGGCTGGCGATCCCCGTGGTCGGCGTGAAGCCGGGCGACCTCCTCGACACGTTCGACGATGCGCGCTCCGCCGGACGGCGTCATGACGCCATCGACATCATGGCCGCGGAAGGCACGCCGGTGATCGCCGCGGCGGACGGCACGATCGAGAAGCTCTATTTCAGCCACGGCGGCGGCGGGATCACGATCTACGAGCGGTCGCCCGACCAGAAGTGGATGTATTATTACGCTCACCTTTCGGCCTACGCACCGGGTCTCCACGAGGGCCAGCAGGTGAAGCGCGGGCAAGTGATCGCCCGCGTCGGGCACACCGGCGATGCCAATGCGTCGGCGCCGCATCTTCACTTCGCGATCAATACGATGGCGCCCGGCGAACGCTGGTGGCAGGGCACGCCGATCAACCCTTATCCGCTGCTTGCGGGCAAGAAGGGCTAGGCGCTAGGCCGCCGCATGGCCGAGGGCGGATGCGAGTGCGGAGCGGTGCGATACCGGATGAGCGGCGATCCGATCTTCGTGAACTGCTGCCACTGCCGCGACTGCCAGAAGATCACCGGCTCCGCCTTCGCCGTGAACGCGATGATCGAGGCGGACCGCATCGAAATTCTCGAAGGGCAGCCATCGGTCGAGGCGGGCGCCGCGCGCTGCTCCCGATGCAAGGCGCTGCTCTGGGCCGAGCACCCGCAGTTCGGCAACCGCATCAAGTTCGTTCGCGTCGGCACGCTCGACGAGGGCGAGCGCTTCAGCCCGGACGCGCACTTCTTCGTCCGCAGCAAGCATCCGTGGGTGGTGATCCCGGAAGGGCTGCCCGCCTTCGAGGCTTTGCCAGGTGACGGCGATCCTCCGCTGCTGAGCGAGAATTCGGCAGCGCGGGTCGACGCGGCACGCCGCTGACTTGCCGCCTCCGGAGCCTCACTCTAAAGGCCCCGCAACTCCTTCAAGCACATCAAGAGATCCGACATGAAGATCAGCGGCGTGGACATCCGTCCCGGCAACATCATCGAATATGAGGGCGGCATCTGGCGCGCCGTGAAGATCCAGCACACGCAGCCGGGCAAGGGCGGCGCCTATATGCAGGTCGAGATGAAGAACCTCATCGACGGCCGCAAGACCAACGTCCGCTTCCGCTCGGCGGAGACGGTGGAGCGGGTCAGGCTCGACACGAAGGACTTCCAGTACCTCTACCATGACGGCGACATGCTCGTGTTCATGGACAAGGACACCTACGAGCAGGTGTCGCTTCCCGAGGACCTGCTCGGCGACGCGGCCGACTTCCTCCAGGACGGCATGGACGTGGTCATGGAGCTCTACAACGAGCGGCCGATCAGCGTTCAGCTGCCCGACCAGGTCGAAGCGACGATCGTCGAGGCCGACGCGGTGGTGAAGGGGCAGACCGCGAGCTCCAGCTACAAGCCCGCGGTGCTCGACAATGGCGTGAAGGTTCTCGTCCCGCCGCACATCACGGCGGGGACGAAGATCGTCGTCGACGTCTACAACCGCGAATATGTGAGGCGGGCCGAGTGAGTTTCCCCTCCCGCGAGCGGGAGCGGAGATCATGGTAGCCCACTCGGGCCTGATCACCGTGATGACCCGCGCCGCGCGAAAGGCGGCGCCGCGGCTCAGGCGCGACTTCGGCGAGGTCGAGCAGCTCCAGGTCAGCCGCAAGGGTCCGGCGGATTTCGTCTCGATGGCCGACAAGCGCGCCGAGCAGACGATCGTCGAGGAGCTGAGGAACGCCCGCCCGGACTGGGGCATGTTGCTCGAGGAAGGCGGCGAGATCGAGGGCAATCCTGCCAAGCCGCGGTGGATCGTCGATCCCCTGGATGGAACGACCAACTTCCTCCACGGCATCCCCCATTTCTCGATTTCGATCGCCGTCGAGGACCGCAAGCCCGACGGGCGGGGCGAGATCACGCACGGGCTGGTCTACCAGCCCCTGACCGACGAGAGCTTCTGGGCCGAGAAGGGCAGGGGCGCATGGCTTCACGATGCCCGCCTCCGCGTCTCCGCACGGCGCGAGCTCGCGGACAGCATCATCGGCACGGGCATCCCGCACTGCGGGCGAGGCGACGCGGCAAAGTGGGCGAAAATCTACTCCGCCGTCGGCCCGCAGGTGTCCGGCGTGCGGCGGTTCGGCTCGGCGGCGCTCGACCTCGCCTGGGTGGCCGCGGGGCGGATGGACGGCTTCTGGGAAGACGATCTCGACCTGTGGGACACGGCGGCGGGCGTGCTGCTCGTGCGGGAAGCGGGCGGGTTCGTGACCGATTACCGCGGTTCCGACCGGCCGTTCGAGCGCGGCGAATATGTCGCTGCGGCAGGCTCGATTCACTCGAAGCTGCAGAAGCTCGTCGCTGGAGCGCTTCGCTGACTCCCTCTCCCGCTTGATGGAGAGGGCTGCGGTGAGGGTATGTCTCTGAAAAACAACATGAACAGGCCCTCACGCTCCACTGCATCGCGGCTCCTGCCGCTCCCGCGTCCGGGAGAGGGGTCACAGATGGTTGCGGGCCGCAACTCGCTGGCCTAAAGCGCCGCCAAGTTTTGGTCCCGAGCCCCTTGGAGTTTCCCTTGGCAAGCGTTGCCGCAGGCTACCTGCCGATCCTCTTGTTCCTGATCATCGCGCTGGGCCTGTCCTCGGCGTTCGTCGTGCTGCCGATGATCGTCGCGCGCTTCACCGGCGCGCACCAGCCGGACCCCGCCAAGCTCAGCGAGTATGAATGCGGCTTCCCGGCGTTCGAGGACGCCCGCGCCGAGTTCGACGTCCGCTTCTACCTGGTCGCGATCCTCTTCATCGTCTTCGACCTCGAGGCCGCGTTCCTCTTCCCGTGGGCGGTCAGCCTCGGCTTCACCAAGTGGACCGGCTGGGCGGCGATGATCATCTTCCTCGTCGAGCTCGGTCTCGGCCTCGCATATGCGTGGAAGAAGGGAGCGCTCGAATGGGAGTGATGCTCCGCGGCCCCGAAGACCGGATGCCGACCGAGGAAGAGCTGGCGCGGATCGCCGGCCTCGTTCCCGGCGAAGTCGACCAGGCCAAGCTCCTCGAAGTCCAGCAGTCGCTGAACGAGAAGGGCTTCATGGTGACGACCGCGGAAGAGCTGTTCACCTGGGCGCGGACCGGGTCGCTGTGGTGGATGACCTTCGGCCTGGCATGCTGCGCGGTCGAGATGATCCATGTGAACATGCCGCGCTATGACCTTGAAAGGTTTGGCGTTGCTCCGCGCGCGAGCCCGCGCCAGTCGGACGTGATGATCGTCGCCGGGACGCTGTGCAACAAGATGGCTCCCGCGCTTCGGCGGGTCTACGACCAGATGAGCGAGCCGCGCTACGTGATCTCCATGGGCAGCTGCGCCAACGGCGGCGGCTATTATCATTACAGCTATTCGGTGGTTCGCGGCTGCGACCGCATCGTCCCGGTCGACATCTACGTCCCGGGCTGCCCGCCGACGGCCGAGGCTTTGCTCTACGGAATCCTTCAGCTTCAGCGGAAGATCCGCCGCGAAGGGACGATCGAGCGCTAATGGCGACGAAGCTCGCTTCCCACGTCCCGCAGATGGCGTCGGACGACGGTGTCGTCGAAGCGGCAAAGGCCGCGCTCGGCGACGCGATTATCGACGTCAAGGACCATGTCGGCGAGATCACGCTGACGGTGAAGCGCGAGAGCATCGTCGAGGTGTGCCGCGCGCTGCGCGATACGCCGGGGCTGGAATATCAGCAGCTGATGGACATCGCGGGCGCCGACTACCCGGACCGGGCCGAGCGGTTCGAGGTCAATTACCACCTGCTCTCGCTGACCAGGAACCGCCGCATCCGCGTCAAGGTGCTGACCGACGAGCAGACGCCCGTGCCGAGCATCGTTTCGCTGTGGCCGGTGGTCGGCTGGTTCGAGCGCGAGGCGTTCGACATGTACGGCATCTATTTCGAGGGGAATCCGGACCTGCGCCGGATCCTCACCGACTATGGCTTCGAGGGTTTCCCGTTCCGCAAGGACTTCCCGCTGACCGGCCATGTCGAGATGCGCTATTCGGAAGCGGAGAAGCGCGTCGTCTACGAGCCGGTCTCGCTCCCGCAGGATTTCCGCACCTTCGACTTCCTGATGCCGTGGGAAGGTCCCGAATATCATCTCCCCGGCGACGAGAAGGCGACCGGCGAAGCGCCCGGCGCGCCGACGCCCGCCGCGGCTCCGACGGGGCAGACCCCGCAGAACGTCGCCACGCCCGCCAAGACCCCGAAGACGACCGACACGCCTGCCGAGACGGGCGGGGGCAAGCCGGCCGACGATGCTGCGCAGAAGCAGGCGCGCAAGCCTCGGGCGAAGAAGGCGGAGCAGGAAGTGCTGAAGCCCGAGGACGGGCCTGATCCGAAGCCCAGCGGCCGCGGCAAGCCGCGCACCGGCGGGAGCGCCGGGTGAGCGACACCCGCACCGACATCCGTCCGGAGAGCGGCGGCACCGGCGCTCGGCCGAAGAGCACGCGCAGGGTCGAGGTGAACGTCGGCGCGGCGGGCGAGGGCACGGACCTCGGCGCGGCGCGCGATCCCGGCGACGAGAAGCTCAACAATTACACGATCAACTTCGGCCCCCAGCACCCGGCGGCGCACGGCGTCCTCCGCCTCATCCTCGAGCTCGACGGCGAGGTGGTCGAGCGCGTCGATCCGCACATCGGTCTGCTCCACCGCGGCACCGAGAAGCTGATCGAGTACAAGACCTACGCGCAGGCGATCCCCTATTTCGACCGCCTCGATTATTGCTCGCCCATGTGCATGGAGCACGGCTTCGTGCTCGCGATCGAGAAGCTGCTCGGCTTAGAGATCCCGCTTCGCGCCCAGTACATTCGCACGATGATGGCGGAGCTGAACCGCATCAAGAACCACATGCTCAACCTGGGCAGCCACATCATGGACGTCGGCGCGATGACGCCCAACTTGTGGCTGTTCGAGGTCCGCGAGGACCTGATGCAGATCTACGAGCATGTGTCGGGCGCCCGCATGCACGCCAATTACTTCCGCGTCGGCGGCGTGCGCGAGGACATCCCGCCCGCCGTGCTCGACAAGATCGGCGAGTTCCTCGACAACCGCATGCAGATTTTCGAGGATGCGATCGCGCTCGTCGCAGACAATCGCATCTTCAAGCAGCGCAACGTCGATATCGGGATCGTCCACCGCGACGATGCGATCGCCTGGGGCTTCTCCGGGCCGATGATCCGCGCGTCCGGCGTGCCGTGGGACATCCGCAAGAGCCAGCCGTACGAAGTCTATGACCGCATGGACTTCGACATTCCGGTCGGCACCAACGGCGACTGCTACGACCGCTTCATGGTCCGCGTGGAGGAGGTCCGGCAGAGCTGGAAGATCGCGCGCCAGTGCCTGCAGCAGCTTCCGCCGGGCCCGATCGGCGCCGACAACAAGGTCTTCCCGCCGAGCCGCGGAGCGATGAAGACCTCGATGGAAGCGCTGATCCACCACTTCAAGCTCTACACCGAGGGCTATCACGTGCCGCCCGGCGAGGTTTACGTCGCGACCGAAAGCCCCAAGGGCGAGCTCGGCGTCTATCTCGTCGCCGACGGCACCAACCGCGCCTACCGCTGCAAGATCCGCCCGACCGGCTTCTCGCACCTCCAGGCGATGGACTTCATGATGAAGGGCCACATGCTCGCGGACACGACCGCGATCCTCTCGGCGATCGACGTCGTGTTCGGGGAGGTCGACCGCTGATGGCTGGGCAGGCAGGGATCCTCGACAGCCCCGAGCAGCGCGCGCGCTGGGAAGGTTTCCAGTGGACGGCGGAGAATGCGCGGCTCGCGGAGGAGATCATCGCGCGCTACCCGCCCGGGCGGCAGGTCTCGGCGGTGATCCCGCTTCTGGACCTCGCCCAGCGGCAGGTCGGCGCGGAGACGAACACGCAAGGGTGGCTGCCGATTCCCGTGATGGAGTTCGTCGCGAAGGAGCTCGACACCAGCTACATCCGCGTGCTCGAGGTCGCGACCTTCTACACGATGTTCAACCTCGAGCCGGTCGGCCGCTTCCATGTCCAGGTATGCGGGACGACGCCGTGCATGCTGCGCGGCTCCGATGACGTGCTCCAGGCCTGCTACAAGCGGGGCCTCAAGAAGGGTCACACGACCGAGGACGGGCTCTTCACCCTGACCGAGGTCGAATGCCTCGGCGCCTGCGCCAACGCGCCGATGGTCCAGATCAACGACGACAATTACGAGGACCTGACCGAGGAGAGCATGACCGCGATCCTCGACGCGCTCGCGGCGGGCAAGACGCCCAAGCCGGGCCCGCAGATCGAGCGGCAGACCAGCTGCCCCGTCGGCGGCCCGACCACGCTCAAGAAGATGGCCGAGCGCAACTACGACTATCGGCCGCAGTGGACGGCGAGTGCGGATGGGGAGGCAGCGCAGTGATCGGCCTCATCATCGGCGTGATCATCGCCATCCTCCTCGTGGGGCTGCTGCTGAAGATCGTCAAAGTCGCGATCATCCTCGCGATCGGCGTCGGCATCGTCATCTTCGCCCAGGCCCAGTTCGGGACCAAGCGGATCAAATGAACGTCCTCGCCATCATCATCGCCGTGGTGCTTGCGCTTGTCGCCTTCCGCTTCGTGAAGGGGATGATCAAGATCGGCTGCCTCGCGCTGATCGCCGCGGCGCTGATCTGGTTCTTCGTCAGCGGGGTGGCGCACTGATGGGCTATACCGGGCCTCTCGCGGACAAGGACCGCATTTTCACCAACGTCTACGGCTTCCAATCGCCCGACCTGAAGGCGGCGCGGCAGCGCGGCGACTGGGACGGTACCGCGAAGCTGATGCAGATCGGCCAGGACGCGATCATCGACCAGGTCAAGGCGTCGGGGCTGCGCGGCCGCGGCGGCGCCGGCTTCCCGACCGGCATGAAATGGGGCTTCATGCCCAAGGAGCCCAAGCCCGGCAAGCCCAACTTCCTGGTGATCAACGCCGACGAATCCGAGCCCGGATCGTGCAAGGACCGGGAGATTATCCGCCACGATCCGCACAAGCTGTTGGAAGGCGCGCTGATCGCCGGCTTCGCCATGCGGGCGCGGGCAGCCTACATCTATATCCGCGGCGAATTCATCCGCGAAACCGAGGTGTTACGCCGCGCGGTTGCCGAAGCTTATGAAGCAGGGCTGCTGGGCAAGAATGCCGCCGGCAGCGGCTACGACTTCGACCTGTTCGTCCACCGCGGCGCCGGAGCATACATCTGCGGCGAAGAGACGGCGATGCTCGAAAGCCTCGAGGGCAAGCAGGGCAAGCCGCGGCTGAAGCCGCCCTTCCCGGCGGGCGCGGGCCTCTACGGCTGCCCGACGACGGTCAACAATGTCGAGAGCATTGCGGTCGTGCCGACCATCCTCCGCCGCGGGGCGAGCTGGTTCGCGAGCATCGGGCGCGAGAAGAATGAGGGCACCAAGCTGTTCCAGCTGTCGGGCCACATCAACACGCCCTGCGTCGTCGAGGAATCGATGGGCATCAGCTTCCGCGAGCTGATCAGCCGTCACGGCGGCGGCGTGCGCGGCGGCAAGAACGCGGATGATTTCAGCAACTTGCTCGCCGTCATTCCCGGCGGCTCTTCGGTCCCGCTGGTGCCTGCCGAGCAGATCCTCGACGCGCCGATGGACTTCGACGGGCTGAAGGCGCTCGGCTCGGGCCTCGGCACCGCCGCGGTGATCGTGATGGACAAGTCGACCGACATCGTCCGCGCGATCAGCCGCATCAGCTATTTCTACAAGCACGAGAGCTGCGGCCAGTGCACGCCGTGCCGCGAAGGCACCGGCTGGATGTGGCGCATGATGGAGCGACTGCGCGAGGGCGAAGCGACGGTCGAGATGATCGACAAGCTGCTCGACGTGACCAAGGAGGTCGAGGGCCACACCATCTGCGCGCTCGGCGACGCGGCCGCCTGGCCGATCCAGGGCCTCATCCGCCACTTCCGCCCCGAGCTCGAGCGCCGCATCGCCGAGCGGTCCGCGCGCCAGATGCTGGAGGCGGCGGAATGAGCACGACGACCATCATCATCATCATCGTTGCGGTCGTGGCGCTCATCGCGGTGCTGGCCTCGCTCCGCTCGGGACCGCGAGTGACGCAGATCACGCGCCGCGTCGAACATAGGGAGAAGGACGGCGACGATGCCTAAGGTCACCGTCGACGGCGTCGAGATCGAGGTTCCGCAGGGCGCGACCGTGCTGCAGGCGTGCGAGCTTGCCGGCAAGGAGATCCCGCGCTTCTGCTATCACGAACGGCTGTCGATCGCCGGCAATTGCCGCATGTGCCTGGTCGAGGTCGCGCCGGGGCCGCCCAAGCCGCAGGCGAGCTGCGCGCTTCCCGCCGCCGACGGCCAGACCATCCGCACCGACACCCCAATGGTGAAGAAGGCCCGCGAAGGGGTGATGGAGTTCCTGCTCATCAACCACCCGCTCGACTGCCCGATCTGCGACCAGGGCGGCGAGTGCGACCTCCAGGACCAGGCGATGGCCTATGGCCGCAGCTTCTCGCGGTTCGACGAGAACAAGCGCGCCATCGACGACAAATATATGGGTCCGATCATCAAGACCTCGATGACGCGGTGCATCCAGTGCACGCGCTGCATCCGCTTCAGTAGCGAAGTCGCGGGCGTGCCGGAGATCGGAATGCTGTACCGCGGCGAGGACAGCCAGATCACGACCTATCTCGAGAAGACCGTGTCCAGCGAGTTGGCGGGCAACCTCGCCGACGTCTGCCCCGTCGGCGCGCTCCTCCAGAAGCCGCAGATCTTCGAAATGCGGCCGTGGGAGCTGAAGCGGGTGCCGGGCATCGACGTCATGGACGCGGTCGGCTCCAACATCCGCCTGGACGTGCGCCAGCGGCAGGTGATGCGCATCCTCCCGCGCATCAACGAGGACGTGAACGAGGAGTGGATCAGCGACAAGGCGCGGCACCATGTCGACGCCCTCGTCCGCAACCGGCTCGACCGGCCGTGGGTCCGCGACAACGGCAGGCTGCGCGAGGCGAGCTGGAAGGAAGCGCTGGAGATTTTCGCGGCGCGGCTGAAGCAGGCTGGAAGCAAGGCCGCGGCGATCGCCGGCGACCTGCTCGATGCCGAGACCATGTATGCCGCGAAGAAGCTGCTGCAGGGGCAGGGGTCCAACCTGCTCGAAGGTCGGCAGACGGGCCTGACCTACGATTGCATCAGCCTCTCGGCGGTCGCGTTCAATTCGACCATCGCCGGGATCGAGACGGCCGACGTAGTGCTTCTGGTCGGGTCGAACATCCGCTGGGAAGCGCCGCTGATCGCCACCCGCGTGCGCAAGGTGGCGCGCAAGGGCGGCAAGGTGTTCGCGATCGGTCCCGAGGTCGACCTCGGAATGGACGTGAAGTGGCTCGGCGAGGACCTGAAGCTCCTCGGCAAGCTGCCGAAGCCGGTGACGGAAGCATTTGCCGGCGCGCAGCGGCCCGCCGTGATCGTCGGCCCGGGCGCGCTCGCCGCGGGCGGTCTCGGGGCCGCGCTCGCGCTGGTCGAGCCGCTGGGCCTCATCAAGGGCGAGTGGAACGGCTTCAACGTCCTCCACACCTCGGCATCGCGCATGGCGTCGCTGATCCTCGGTTACGCGCAGCCCGGCGGCCTTGCGGACATCGAAGCGGCCAAGCCTCAGCTGGCGCTGCTGCTGGGCGCGGACGAAATGCCGGCCGACCGGCTCGAGGGCGCGTACAAGGTCTATATCGGACACCACGGCGACAATGGCGCGCGACAGGCCGACCTGGTGCTCCCGGGCGCGGCCTATGCCGAGAAGCACGGCACCTACGTCAATACCGAAGGCCGGGTGCAGCGCGGCGAAAAGGCCGCCTTCCCGCCAGGCGAGGCCCGTGAGGACTGGGCAATCCTCCGCGCGGTTTCGGAGCTTGCCGGCAACACGCTGCCGTTCGACAGCTTCGGGGAGCTGCGCCGGCAGATGACAAGCGAATATCCGCAGCTCGGGCGCGACGGGCTCGTCAACCTGCCGTGGTCGCCGCCGAAGCTCGACGCGAAGGCGTCCGGCCCGGTCCGCTATCCGATCCAGGACTTCTTCCTGACCAACGCGATCTGCCGCAACAGCCCGACAATGCGCCGCTGCTCCGAGGAGCTGGTGCAGGGCCTCCATTATGAGGAGGCCGCGGAGTGACCGACATCCTTCGAAGCCAATCTCCCTCTCCCCAGCGGGGAGAGGGCCGGGGTGAGGGGGCTCGACTTCTCCGCGAAATGTCCAGCGTCCCACACCCTCACCCAACCCTCTCCCTCGAGGGAGAGGGCAGATGACGGACTTCTTCGTCAGCTACGGCATGCAGTATGGCTGGGCGTGGTTCCTCGCCACCGTCATCGGCATCCTCGTCATCGCGCTTCCGCTCATGCTCGCCGTGGCGATGATCATCTATGCCGAGCGCAAGATCTGGGCGGCGATGGCGCTCCGGCGCGGGCCGAACGTGGTCGGCCCGTGGGGCCTGCTGCAGAGCTTCGCCGACGGGCTCAAGGTCTTCCTCAAGGAGACGATCATCCCGACGAGCGCGAACAAGGGCCTGTTCCTGATCGCGCCGATCGTGACCTTCACCGTGGCGCTGATCGTCTGGGCGGTGGTGCCGTTCCAGGCGGGCGTGGTGCTCGCGGACGTCAATGTCGGCCTGCTCTACATCCTCGCGGCAAGCTCGTTGGGCGTCTACGGCGTGATCGTCGCCGGCTGGTCGTCCAACTCCAAATATCCCTTCTTCTCCGCCCTCCGCGCCGCCGCGCAGATGGTCAGCTACGAAGTGTCGATCGGGTTCGTGCTGATCACCGTCGTGCTCTACGCGGGTACCTTCAACCTCAGCGGCATCGTGCTGATGCAGAAGGGCTTCGGCCTCGGCGTGGTCAACGCCTTCGGCTTCCACCTGCTGCTGTTCCCGATGTGGGTGATCTTCCTGATCAGCTCGATGGCCGAGACCTTCCGCACGCCCTTCGACCTCGTCGAGGCCGAGAGCGAGCTCGTGGCCGGCCACCAGACCGAATATTCGTCGATGAGCTTCGCGCTCTTCTGGCTCGGCGAATATGCCAACGTGCTTCTGATGTGCGCGCTCAACGCAATCATCTTCTGGGGCGGCTGGCTGCCGCCGGTCGACTGGGCGCCGCTCTATTACATCCCAGGAATCATCTGGCTGTTCGCCAAGATGTGCTTCTTCTTCTTCGTCTTCGGCTGGGTGAAGGCGACCGTGCCGCGCTACCGCTACGACCAGCTGATGCGGCTCGGCTGGAAGATCTTCCTGCCCTTGTCGCTCCTGTTCGTCGTCCTCGTGTCCGGATGGCTGATGCTCACGAGGTTCGCATGATCCGCTGGATTACCTCCTTCGCTTTGTGGGACTTCGTGCAAGCCCACTGGCTGACGCTGAAATATTTCTTCAAGCCGAAGGCGACGATCAATTATCCGTACGAGAAGGCGCCGCAGAGCCCGCGCTTCCGCGGCGAGCATGCGCTGCGCCGCTATCCGAACGGCGAAGAGCGCTGCATTGCGTGCAAGTTGTGCGAGGCGATCTGCCCGGCGCTGGCGATCACCATCGAAGCCGAGCCGCGCGAGGACGGCAGCCGCCGCACCACGCGCTACGACATCGACATGGTCAAATGCATCTATTGCGGGCTGTGCCAGGAGGCGTGCCCGGTGGATGCGATCGTCGAGGGGCCGAACCTCGAATTCGCGACCGAAACGCGCGAGGAACTGCTCTACGACAAGGCCAAATTGCTAGCCAATGGCGACAAGTGGGAGCAGGCGATCGCCGCGAACCTTGCCGCCGATGCGCCGTATCGTTAGGCGGCGCGGCATGCTGGAATTGGCCAAGAATTCCCTCTCCCTGGAGGGAGAGGGCAGGGTGAGGGTGTTCGACATTTCGGATAATTCTCAACAGCCGCACCCCCTCACCTCAATCCTCTCCCCCGCGGGGAGAGGAGGAGCGGGCAGTTGATCGGCGCAATCGCCTTCTACCTGTTCGCGACGCTCACGATCGCTTCGGCGATCGCGGTGATCTTCGCGCGCAATCCGGTGCACAGCGTGCTGTGGCTGATCGTCGCCTTCTTCAACGCGGCGGGGCTGATGCTGCTAGTCGGCGCGGAGTTCATCGCGATGCTGCTGGTGATCGTCTATGTGGGCGCTGTCGCGGTGCTGTTCCTGTTCGTGGTGATGATGCTCGACATCGACTTCGCGACGCTGAGGAGCGGCTTCACCCGCAACCTTCCGTTCGGGATCATCATCGCGCTCGTCCTGCTGGCGGAGATCATCGTCGCGGTGTTCGCGCATAACGCGGGGCCGGTGCTCGGCGCGCGCGGCATCCCCGCCGCGCAGGTGCCGAACATCGTCGCGCTCGGGACCTTGCTCTATACCCGCTATTTGT
The DNA here is from genome assembly GCA_050261135.1 of Bacillota bacterium. Classification (GTDB taxonomy): domain Bacteria; phylum Pseudomonadota; class Alphaproteobacteria; order Sphingomonadales; family Sphingomonadaceae; genus Sphingomicrobium. The sequence continues at coordinate 222,618 of JBLNCZ010000027.1, read as the reverse complement.
TCGCGTTCGAGCTCGCGGGGCTCATCCTGCTCGTCGCGATGGTCGGAGCGATCGTGCTCACGCATCGAAGCCGCGGCGATACGCGCACGCCGCGCGCCTCGCGCCAGCTGCGCCGCCGTCCCGACGAAGCCATCGACATCGTCGACCCCGGAGTCGGTCAGGGGATGAAGCTATGATCGGCTTGGGCGCCTACCTAATCGTCGCGGCAGTGCTGTTCACCATCGGCGTGCTCGGCATCTTCCTCAACCGTCGCAACGTCATCCTGATGCTGATGGCGATCGAGCTGATCCTGCTCGCGGTGAACATCAACCTGGTCGCCTTCTCCGCCTATCTCGGCGACCTCACCGGCCAGGTGCTGGCCATGTTCGTGCTCACCGTCGCCGCTGCCGAAGCCGCGATCGGCCTCGCGATCCTCGTCATCTTCTTCCGCCGCCGCGGCTCGATCGCGGTGGACCAGGTCAACCGGATGCGCGGCTGATGCACCCAATCCTTTTGATCGTCTTCCTGCCGCTCCTGGCCGCGATTGTCGCGGGTCTCGGCGGCCGCTGGATCGGCAAGACCGCCGCCAAGGTGGTGACCACGGGCGCGCTGTTCGTCGGCGCGTTCCTCAGCTGGCCGATCTTCTTCCAATATATCGGCGGCCATGCCGACGCGACCGTCGTGCCGGTGCTGACCTGGATCCAGTCAGGCACGCTGACGGTCGACTGGGCGCTGCGCGTCGACAGCCTCACCGCCGTGATGCTGGTGGTGGTGACGACCGTCAGCTCGCTCGTCCACCTCTACAGCTGGGGCTATATGGAGGAGGACCCGAGCCAGGCGCGGTTCTTCGCGTATCTATCGCTGTTCAGCTTCGCGATGCTGATGCTGGTGACCGCCGACAGCCTCGTCCAGATGTTCTTCGGCTGGGAAGGGGTCGGCCTCGCTTCCTACCTTCTGATCGGCTTCTGGTACTACAAGCCGTCCGCCAATGCGGCCGCGCTCAAGGCCTTCGTGGTCAACCGCGTCGGCGACTTCGGCTTCAGCCTCGGCATCTTCGGCACCTTCCTGGTGTTCGGCACCGTGTCGATCCCCGCGATCCTGCACGCGGCGCCGGGCATGGCCGGATCGACGATGGGCTTTGCTGGCATGCGCGTCGACACGATGACCGTGCTCTGCCTGCTGCTGTTCGTCGGCGCGATGGGCAAGTCGGCGCAGCTCCCGCTCCACACCTGGCTCCCCGACGCAATGGAAGGCCCGACTCCGGTCAGCGCCCTGATCCACGCCGCGACGATGGTCACCGCGGGCGTGTTCATGGTCTGCCGCCTGTCGCCGATGTTCGAGACCTCGCCGACGGCGATGCACGTCGTCACCTGGGTCGGCGCGATCACCTGCTTCTTCGCCGCGACCGTCGGCTGCGCCCAGAACGACATCAAGCGCGTGATCGCTTATTCGACCTGCTCGCAGCTCGGCTACATGTTCTTCGCCGCCGGCGTCGGCGCATACGGCGCGGCGATGTTCCACCTCTTCACGCACGCCTTCTTCAAGGCTTTGCTGTTCCTCGGCGCGGGCAGCGTGATCCACGCCATGCACCACGAGCAGGACATGCGCTTCTACGGCGCGCTCAGGAACGAAATCCCGATCACCTTCTGGGTGATGGTAATCGGAACTCTCGCGATCACCGGCGTCGGCGTGGACGTCGCGGGCGGCATCGGGTTCGCGGGTTTCTGGTCGAAGGACGCGATCCTCGAAAGCTCGTGGGTCGCCGCGTCGGTCTCCGGCACCATCGCCTTCTGGCTCGGCGTGATCGCGGCGCTGATGACCAGCTTCTACAGCTGGCGCCTCATCTTCCTGACCTTCTTCGGAGAGCCGCGCTGGGCCGCGTCCGAGCACATCCAGCATGCCGTGCACGGCGACCACGACCATCCCTCGGAGGAGCATGGCGACAGCCCCCACGAAACGCATCCGGCGCCGACCGGGACGGCGGGCTACCATCCGCACGAAAGCCCGCTCAACATGCTCGTGCCGATCTGCCTTCTTGCGATCGGCGCCCTGTTCGCGGGCCAGTTCTTCCACGGTATCTTCGTCGGGCCGGAGAGCGCGCCGCACTATTGGAACGGAATCATCGCCTTCAGCCGCGAGCTTGCGGAGGAAGCCGAATCCGCGGCGCTGTGGGTCAAGCTGTCGCCGACGATCGCCATGCTGATCGGCCTGTGGATCGCCTGGCACAATTATATCCGGCACCCCGGGGCCGCCGACCGCTTCGTCGCCACCTTCCCGGCGGTGCACCGCTTCGTCTTCAACAAATGGTATTTCGACGAGCTCTACGACCGCATCTTCATCCGGCCGGCGCTGTGGCTCGGGCGCCTGTTCTGGCACGGAGGTGACGAGGGCACGATCGACCGCTTCGGCCCGCACGGCGCCGCTTATGCGGTCGGCGTCGGCAACCGCATCACCGCGCGGTTCCAGTCCGGCTATCTCTATTCCTACGCGCTGGTGATGCTGCTCGGCCTGATCGGCGCGGCGACCTGGGCGATCTGGTGGGCCAAGTGACGTCGCTTCCGCTGCTCACCATCCTCATCGCCGTCCCGCTGATCGCGGGCCTAATCGTCCTGTTCCTCAAGCCCGAGGGCGCGCGATGGGTGGCTCTGGCCGCGACGCTCTTCGACCTCCTGCTCGGCGCTTATCTATGGGTCCTCTACGATCCGAACGGCGCGCAGTGGCAATTCGTCGAGAAGGTGCCGATCGCCGGCAATTTCGCCTGGGCGCTCGGCATCGACGGGATCGCGCTGGTCCTTTTGAACCTCACCACCTTCCTGATGCCGATCTGCATTGCCGCGAGCTGGCGCTCGATCGAGCAGCGCGTGCCCGAGTACATGGCGGTGTTCCTGCTGATGGAAGCGCTGATGCTCGGCGTGTTCGCCGCGCAGGACCTCTTCCTCTTCTACGTCTTCTTCGAAGGCGGCCTGATCCCGATGTACCTGATCATCGGCATCTGGGGCGGGGTCGAGCGGATCAAGGCGAGCTACAAGTTCTTCCTCTACACCCTGCTCGGCTCGGTGCTGATGCTCATCGCCATGCTCTACATGGTGCTGACGGCGCACACGACGTCGATTCCGGTGCTGATGAACTATGACTTCCCGGCACAGGCGCAGACGTGGCTGTTCCTCGCCTTCCTCGCCAGCTTCGCCGTCAAGCTGCCGATGTGGCCGGTGCACACCTGGTTGCCCGACGCGCACGTTCAGGCGCCGACCGCCGGTTCGGTGATCCTTGCCGGCGTGCTGCTGAAGCTCGGCGGCTACGGCTTCATCCGCTTCTCGCTGCCGATGTTCCCGCAAGGCTCGGCCGAGTTCATCCCGCTGATCTTCGTTCTATCCGGGATCGCAGTCGTCTACACCAGCCTCGTCGCATTGGTGCAGCGCGACATGAAGAAGCTCGTTGCCTATTCGTCGGTCGCGCACATGGCCTTCGTCACCTTCGGGCTGTTTGCGATGAACCGCCAGGGCATCGAAGGCGCAATGATCGTGATGCTGAGCCACGGCCTGGTGTCCGGCGCCTTGTTCCTGTGCGTCGGGGTCCTCTACGACCGCCTGCACACCAAGGAGATCGCGGTCTACGGCGGCGTTTCGAACAACATGCCGGGCTACGCCTTGCTGTTCATGGTCTTCACCATGGCCAGCGTCGGCCTTCCGGGCACGAGCGGCTTCGTCGGCGAGTTCCTGAGCCTCGTCGGCACCTATCATGCGTCGAGCTGGGCGGCGATCGTCGCCACCACCGGCATCATCCTCGGCGCCGCGTACATGCTCTACCTCTACTGGCGGATCGCGTTCGGCGAGGCGCGCACCGCCGAAGCCGCGGCGATGGTCGACCTGTCGGCGAGGGAATGGTGGCTTCTCGCCCCGATCGCCGCCGCCGTCTTCTGGATGGGCATCTATCCCGAAAGCTTCATTCGTCCGATCCGCAACGACGTCGGGCGGCTGCTCACGCGCCTCGACACCGTCGCGCCGGCGGGCGACTCGCGGCTGACGCTCGGCAAGGGCGCGCAGCACGGCCCCGACCACATGCACATGGGAGCGATGCACTGATGGGCCGCTTCGCGCCGCTTCTGCCCGAGCTGATCCTGTCGATCGGCGGCACGATCATGATGATCGTCGCGGCCTTCGCGCCGCGCCGCGCGTCCGGGCTCGTCAACTGGCTCTGCGTCCTGCTCCTGCTTGCCGCGACCGCCGCGCTGGTCGGCCCGCCGTCGCACGCCGGTCCGGTGTTCGACGGCCTCGTCACCGAGGATTTGTTCGCAAGCTTCGGCCGCGCGATCATGTACCCCGCGGCCGCCGTCGCGATCATCGCCGCGCACGGCTGGTTCGAGCGCGGCACCGAGCATGCTTCGGAATATGGCGTGCTGATCGTCTTCGCCGCAGTCGGCATGGGCGTCATGGTCTCGGCGACGAGCCTGGTCGCGCTCTACGTCGGGCTCGAGCTCAACAGCCTCGCCTCCTACGTGCTTGCCTCCTATCGCCGCTCCGACGAGCGCTCGGCCGAGGCCGGGCTTAAATATTTCGTCTTGGGCGCGCTCGCGAGCGGGATCCTGCTCTACGGAATTTCGCTGCTCTACGGCTTCACCGGCACGACCAATTTCACCGGGCTTGCCGCCGCCTTTGCGCGCGGCGCGCCGTCGCTCGGGCTGCTGTTCGGGCTCGTTTTCCTCCTTGCGGGCCTCGCCTTCAAGGCGAGCGTGGTGCCGTTCCACATGTGGACGCCGGACGTCTACGAAGGCGCGCCGACGCCGGTCACCACCTTCTTCGCCTCGGCGCCCAAGGTTGCCGCCGTGCTGCTCGCGACCCGCGTATGCGTCGTTGCGCTCGGCCCGGCGACCGACGCCTGGCGGCAGATCGTCATCTTCGCCGCGCTTGCATCGATCTTCCTCGGCGCGATCGCCGCCTGGGGGCAGACGAACATCAAGCGCCTGCTTGCCTATTCGTCGATCAACAATGTCGGCTTCGCCCTCGTCGGCCTTGCCGCCGCGGGGCCGCGCGGAACCTCGGCGGTGCTGTTCTACATGACCGTCTATGTCGTGATGACCGTCGGCGCCTTCCTCTGCGTGCTGTGGATGCGCGACGCGGATGGAGAGCCGGTCGAGGAGATCGCCAGCCTTTCCGGCCTTTCGCAGACCCGGCCCGGCCTTGCCGCAGCCTTCGCCGTCTTCATGTTCAGCCTCGCCGGAATCCCTCCCCTGTTCGGCTTCTGGCCCAAGCTGCTGGTGTTCACTGCGGCGGTCGAGGCGGGCTATGTCGCGCTCGCGGTGGCGGCCATCCTCGGCACCGTGATCGGCGCATATTACTACCTGCGGATCGTGAAGGTCATGTACCTGGACGAGCCGGCGCCGCCCTATGCGCGTGTGCGCGAGCCCGTGCAGGGCCTGCTCATCCTCGTCGCAGCGCTGATCGTCTCGCCGCTCGGCTATCTGCTGATCGGCCCGCTCGGCGCGCTCAGCGACCGGGCTGCGGGGTCGCTCTTCTGAGCAAGCTGCGGATCGTCGAGCGCACCGGCTCGACCAATGCCGACCTTATTGCCGACCCGAGCGCCAGCGAAGGTGATTGGCTCATTGCCCTTCAGCAGGAGTCGGGGAGGGGACGGCACGGCCGCCAGTGGGTCTCGCCGCCAGGCAATTTCTACGGGAGCACCCTGGTCGAGCTCCGGCCCGGAGACCCCCCGCCGCAGAGCTTGTCGCTGGTTGCGGGGCTGGCGCTCATCGAGGCGATCGATGCGGCGGTTCCGGGCCAGCCGCTAATGCTCAAATGGCCAAACGATTTGCTGCTGCTCGGCAGGAAGCTCTCGGGAGTCCTGCTCGAGCGCAGCGGCGACCGCGTGGTGGTGGGCATCGGCGTCAACCTCGCCTCCGCTCCCGACCTGCCGGGCCGCCAATGCGCGTCGCTGTCCGGCCGCGTTGGTCCCGAGGATTTCGCGCCGCTGCTCGCCGGATCGTTCGAGCGGCTGCTCAAGCTGTGGCGCGGCAGCGCGACCGAGCTGATCGCGCAGGCATGGCTCGCGCGGGCGCACCCGATCGGAACCCCGCTCAAGGTCCATTCGAGCGCAGACGAATGGGTAAGCGGCCGGTTCGACGGCCTCGAACGCGACGGCGCGCTCCGGCTGCGCGGCGAGGACGGCTCGCTTCAGATCGTCCGCGCGGGCGACGTCGAGTTGTGAACGGCAGCCGGGGAAGCTAGGGCGCGGCCATGCTGCTCGCCATCGACGCCGGCAACACCAACCTCGTCTTCGCACTGGTGGACGGGGGCGAGATCAAGGCGCGCTGGCGCATCGCCACAGACCCGCGCCGGACCGCCGACGAATATGCCGTCTGGCTGCACCAGCTGCTGGAGCTCGAAGGCTATGGCAGGGACGCGGTCGATGCAGTGATCATCGGCACGGTGGTGCCGCGCGCCCTTCACAATCTCGAAGTGCTCGCGACCAAATATTTCCACTGCGAGCCGCTCGTCGCAGGGACCGGCAAGGCGGCCTGGCCGATCGACCTCGACGTCGACGAGCCGCAGAATGTCGGTGCCGACCGTGCGCTCAACGCGATCGCCGCCCACGCCAAATATCGGGGCGACCTCATCGTCATCGACTTCGGCACCGCCACCACCTTCGACCTTGTTGACGGCTCGGGCGCCTACAAGGGCGGGATCATCGCGCCCGGCATCAACCTGTCGCTCGACGCGCTGGTCAGCGCCGCCGCTAAGCTGCCGCGCATCGCGATCGAGGCGCCGCGCGACAATATGTCGGTGATCGGCCGGACGACGCAGGACCAGATGCTGATCGGCATCTATTGGGGCTATGTGGCGATGCTCGAGGGTTTGACCGCCCGGATGAAGCAGGAGCTGGGCCGTCCCGCGACCGTGGTGGCGACCGGCGGCCTCGCGAGCCTCTTCGACACGCACACGCAAGTCTTCGACGCGATTGAACCCGACCTCACGATCCAGGGTTTGAGCCTGTTGTACGGCATGGCATCGCGCGCATCATGATTCCCGGCGAAGAGCTACTGTTCGTCGCGCTTGGCGGCTCCGGCGAGATCGGCATGAACGTCAATCTCTACGGCTGCCGCGGCCAGTGGATCATGGCCGACCTCGGCCTGACGTTCGCCGGGCCTGATTATCCGGGGATCGAGCTGATCCTCCCCGACCTCGAGTTCATCGAGGACCAGCAGGAGCGGCTCGCCGGCATCATCCTCACCCACGGGCACGAGGACCATATCGGCGCGCTTCCCTACCTCGCCGACGAGCTCAAGGTGCCGTTGTTCGCGACGCCGTTCACCGCCGGGCTGATCGCCGGGAAGCTCGAGGAAGAGGGGCTCACCGGCCGCGTGAAGCTCAACGTCGTCGAGCGCGGCGGCACGGTCGAGCTCGGCCCGTTCCGCGTCAGCTTCGTCGCGCTGTCGCACTCCATTCCCGAAGGCAACGGGCTGTTGATCGAGACTCCGTTCGGGAACGTCTTCCACACGGGCGACTGGAAGATCGACGAGACCCCCGTGCTCGGGAGCGCGCCGGACACCGATGTCCTGACCGAGATCGGTGACCGCGGCGTGCTCGCGCTCGTGTGCGATTCGACCAACGTCTTCCAGGACAAGCCGTCTGGCTCCGAAGAGAGCGTCCATGAGGGGCTGCTCGCGCAGGTCATGATGGCCAACGGGCGCGTTCTCGTGACCACCTTCGCGTCGAACGCGGCGCGGCTGCAGACGATCGGCCGCGTGGCGCGCGAGGCGGGACGGCGGGTATGCATCGCCGGCCGCTCGCTCGAGCGGATCCTGCGCGTCGCGCAATCGACCGGCTATCTGAAGGACTTCCCGCCGCCGATCAGCTTCGACGAGGCGATGCGGCTCCCGAAGAGCGAGCTGCTGATCATCGCGACGGGCGGCCAGGGCGAGCCTCGCGCGGCGCTCGGCCGGATCGCCTCGGGCAACCATGAGCTGAAGCTCGGCGAAGACGACACCGTCATCTTCTCCTCGCGGATCATTCCGGGGAACGAGGTCGCGATCGGCCGGATCATGAACCAGCTCTCCGAGCTCGGCGTGCAGATCGTGACCGAGAAGCAGGCGCATGTTCACGTGTCGGGCCATCCGGGCCGGCCCGAGCTCATCCAGATGTACAAATGGGTGCGGCCGGAGATCGTCGTGCCGGTGCATGGCGAGCCGCGCCATCTCGCCGAGCACGCCCGCCTCGCGCTCGAGCATGGCGTTCCGCACGCGATCGTCCAGAAGAACGGCGACGTGATCCGCCTCGCGCCCGGTGAACCGAAGAAGGTCGACGAAGTGCGCGTGGGCCAGCTCGTGCTCGACGGCGATGTGATCCTTCCCGCCGACGGCGCGACGGTGAACGAGCGGCGCAAGATCGGTTATGGCGGGCTGATCACGGTCGCGCTTCCCGTCGGCAGCGACGGGCGCCTTGCGGGAACGCCGATGATAAGGCCGTTCGGCGTGCCGGTCGAAGAGGACCGCGACGATTTCATCGCCGACGCGACCGACGCCGCAACCCGCGCCTACGGCCCCGGCGACGAGGAGCAGGTCCGCGAGTCGGTCCGTCTCGCGGTGCGCCGCTGCGCGACCCTGTGGACCGGCAAGAAGCCGGTCGTGGAGGTCATGCTTCTCCAGCTCGCGGAATGAAGCTCACCTCGATCATCGCCATCTACTTCCTGTTCTTCGCGGGGACGGCATTCATCCTGCTGCCGTTTGGAGTGAGGACCACCGAGGAGCTGGGGGAGGAGAAGGTGCCGGGCCAGGCGGAAAGCGCGCCGCACCGTTTCGACCTTAGGCGCCACTTCCTCAAAGCGGCGTTGCTCGCCGCCTTGCTGTTCGCCCTTTATTACGCGAACTGGTCCTACGGCTGGATCACGGCGAGCGACCTCGACCTTTACCACCGCATCTGCAAATCGTGCTGAGCGCCGCCTAGCGGCGCCGGTCGATCGCCTGGGCGAGGGCTGCGTAGAGCTTGCCCATGTCCGATGACATGAGCGTCACGGCGATCATTCCGCCGTCGCGCTCCGCCATCACCCGGCGCAGCATCGCCTCGAAGTCGTGGACGTAACGGTTGACCGAGCGCTGGAACTCGAGATCGCTCTCGTAATGGGCGCGGATCGGGCGGGTTTCGCTTCCGTCCAGCAGCCGCACGGCGCGGCGGGTGAACACCCCGCGATTGCCCTTGAGGTAGGCGCCCCAAGCCTTGTCGTCGATCTCGTCCGACAGGATCTTGCCGACGTCGATCGCCGCCGAATGCATCGAGTCGATGAGCAGCGAGACTCGGCGCGCGAACGCCTCGCTGTCCTTCTCCCGCTGCTCCTTCTGCGTTTCCTCGAGGTGCTGCTCGAGCGCGGCGGCGCTTTGCCCGATGCTGAGCATCTGCTGCGTCAGCCGTTCGGACGCGGCGCGCGCCGAATCCACCGCCCGGGCAGCGACCGTCTCCACTTCGCGCAGGCGCTCCTCGACGCTCTCGCGGATGACCCGCTCCAGCGCGTCGCGGGTCTCGTTCGACAGCTTCCCGGCGCTTTGCGGGATCACGGATTCGATCGCCTCGCGCGCGCGCTCCGCGGCATGGGCGGCGGCTTCCTTCACCTGGACCAGCGAATTGACCAGCGCCGGCCCGGTCTCCGCGCTGAGGTTCGCCGCCTCGCGCTCGACCTGCGCGAGCATCGAGGCGAGCTCGGCCAGCTTCGACTGCGCGTCGCCGACGCCTTCGTCCACCGTCGCGAGCAGGGTTGCGAACCGGTCGTGCTGCTCGGCGATGCGCTCGCCGGTCGACGAGACGCGCTCGCCCGCTTCCACCGCCGCATCGCGGATCCACGCCATCTCGGGCCGGACCGCCGCCGCCGCTTCGGCGAGTCGGTCCGCGCCGCCCTGCGCTTCGCCGATGGCGGTGCCGAGGCTGTCGCGGATCTCGTCGGTGAGGCGGTCGATGCTTTCGCGCAGCGCGGTCGTCCGGTCGGCGATGGAGCCGATCGCTTGATCCTGCGAGCTTGCCTGCGCGGCGAGCGTGTCGAGCTCGGTCCGCGCCCGGGTCAGGGACTCAAGGAAGCGAGTCGCGCGCTGGTCGCCCCGTGACGCAAGCTCGCCGAAGCGCTCGTCGATCATCGCGAGGCCGCGGTCGATCTCCGCGATCATGCGCTGCGATGCCCGGTCCTGCTCCGCGACGCGCTCGGAGAGCGACTGGAGGACCGTGCTTGCGTGATCGACGTTGCCGGCAAGCGACTCCGCCGCTTCGGCGCCCGCCTTGCCGATTCCCGCCGAGGCCTGCGCGACGAGCGCGGCTACCGCCTCCGACTGAACGTTGATGCCTGCCCGGATCTCGTCGAGCGTCGCCGAAGTGCGCTCCAGCAGCGCGTCGAGCGTGCCCGCGAAGGCGCCTTGCGCCTCGCTCACGCGGACCGCGGCATTGCTGCCCGCGGCGTCGATCTCCGCCAGCCGCGCAGCCAGTCGGTCCGTCGCCTCGGCGATGAGCTGGTCGGCCTCGCGCGTGCGTTCGGCGAGGTCGGAGACCTGCCGCCCGAACTCGGCGGCCTTCTCGGTAGAGCTGCTGCCGATCGTCCGTAGCTGCTCGGCAAGCCCGCGAGTCATCTCCTCGGCGCGCGGCAGGTCGTCGAGCAGCACGCCGATGTCGCTGCGCGCCGACTCGGCGGCGCGGTCGAGCGCCTCGCCGTGCCGCTTCAGTCTCTCGCTGCTGCTGTCGAACTGCTGCGTGATCCCGCCCAGCTTGCCGGTCGCTTCGTCGCCGAGCTGCATCAGGTGCTGCGCCATCATGGTCAGCTCGGTGCGGCTGTCGTTGATCCGCTGCGAAAGCACCTCGAGCAGCGCCTCGAGCGAGCGCGCTTCGCCGCGCATCGCAATGACCGAGCGGGTGAAGCGCTCGGCTTCCTTGCGCCGGGTCCTGCCGAAGATCAGCCAGGCGAGACCCAGAAGCACCAGCGGGCTCGCCGAAATCGCGAGCCACTGCGCGACCGACGGCGAGGAAAGCGGCTGCCCGGCAAGCGTCCGCCCCGCCGCCCAGGCCGAATAAGCGATCCACGCCACCGCGAGCAGCGACAAAGCGATGCCGAGCACCTGCCGCCCGCCGGCGCCGGGCTCGCGCGCCGGCGACTCGGTCGGCTGGAGCCACTCTTCCTCGACTGCGGCATCGCCGAGCGCCATGTCCGCGGCGGTGAGTTCGAGGGGCTCTGCCGCGTCGGTCGCCGGGGCCAGAGGTTCGGCGCGCTTGGGTGTAGGTGTCATCGTGAATGGCAGTTTACCATCTTTGAAGGCATGAGAAAGCGATTAGAGAGGTGAGGGGCGACACGCGGGAGGGACCAAGAGGAGCATGGCGGTCGGCGCGCTGATCGGCGCCTATCAGGAGGACGACAGCGGCGGTCTTCGCGCGCTGCTCCCGCTCGCCGGGCGCACCCTCCTCGAATATCAGGTGCGTTGCGCCGCGGCCGCGGGCGCGGCGCCCATCGTGGTCGTCGTCGAGCGCGTCCCCCAGGCGCTGCAGGACGCCTTCGAGCGGCTGCGCCTCGACAGCGTCGGCGTGGTTGCGGTGAGCGACGTCACCGACGCCGTGAGCCGTTTCGAGGCAGGCTCGCTGATCCTGCTCATCGGCGACGGGGTCGCGCCTCCCGCCGAGCTCGTCGCGCGGATGGGCGAGGAGCCCGAGCCCGCCGTGGCGACGGTCCCGGACGACGAAGCCCATGCGATGTTCGAGCGCATCGACGGCGAGTCGCGCTGGGCAGGGGTGGCCGTGGTCGACGCCCACCTACTCGGATCGACCGCGGCGATGCTCGGCGACTGGGACCTTCAATCGACCCTGCTCAGGCGGACGCTCCAGGAGGGCGCGCTCCGCGTGCCTGCAGGCGAGCTCGCCGGCGACCCGCTGCTGGCGGAAAGCGCCGAAGACCTGCAGGACTTCCAGCGCAGGCTGCTGGTCGGCTCGCGCGGGCTGAGGCCCGACTGGGTCAGCCGCTTCCTCCTTCCGCCGGTCGAGGAGTTCGCGACCGAGCAGCTGATGGAAACGGGGGTGAAGCCGGCGTGGCTGATGTGGGGCGCGCTGGCGCTGACCCTGGCCGGCGCCTTCTGCTTCAGCCGCGGATGGCTCGGCGCCGGGCTCGGCGCTCTTCTCCTTTCGATGCCGCTCGACCTGATCGCGAGCCGCCTCGCCAGCCTGCGGCTGCGGCCGCTGCCGGTGCGGATGCTGACGCGCCTCGCCTTATGGCCGGCAGCAGGGCTTGCGCTCCTCGCGCTCGGCTATTGGGAGGCGCGCGTCAGCGGCTGGGGCGCCCTCGCGAGCGCCATTGCCGCCGTCGCCTTCGCGGAAGCCGGCCGCATCGAGGCGGCGGGGATGCAGGAGAGCGAATTGTGGCTCTTCTCGCGCCGGAGCGCGATCGTCGCCGCCATTCCCTTCGCGATTGCCGGCGCCTGGACGAGCTATATCGTCGTCCTCGCCCTTTACGCGGCAATCTCCTTCTTCATCGTCCAGCACGTGCGGCATCAACCCTCCAGTTGACGCGAAGTTAACGGAAATCGGATAACCCGGCGGTAATGATGCCGGAAGAATGGCCGATCACCGCCGCCGAAGCGGAACGGACCGCCCCCGCACGCGCGGCTGGGCGCGGGCGGCTGTCGACCGTCCGCATCGACTTCTTCCTCGACCCGGCGCAGCGCCTGACCGAGCAGGAGCGGGCGCTCATGACGGCCATGCTCCACTGCCTGATCGCCGACATTGCGAGCGAGCTCCGCGCCTCGCTGCCGGCCGGCTGGACCGGAGCCAATGACGACGATGCGGCGATCGTCGAGGCGCTGACCGGGGCGGGGCTGCTCGACGACGATGCGCTGATGGCCATCCTCCTTCGCCGCGCGGACGAGGAGCGGATCGGATCGGCGGCAAGGGCGCGGAGCGGGCGCCGCGACGCGCGCGTGCTCCAGGGCCTGGTCAGTCACGAAAATGGCGCAGTGTCCGCAGCGGCAATGGCGCTGATCCTTGCCCGTGGCCGTCGCCGCGACCGCTTCGGCCAGTGCCTCGTCGGCTTCGACGACCTGCCGCAGGGCAGCGCGGACCGGCTGGTGCACGCGATTGCCGCGGCGCTCCGGCGCGACATCGCCGCGGCGCACGGAGCTGCGGCAGCAGACGCGGAGCTTTCCGGCGCCGCCGCGCGCTTCGTTGCCAGGCACGATCCATCGCGCAGCACCGATTCGCTGACCAGCACGCTGGTGGCCGTGCTCGACGAAAGCGGCAGCCTCACCGACGAGCTCCTGCTCGCCTTCGCGCAGGAGGGCGAGGTCGCCTTCCTCAGCGAAGCTCTCGGCCGCCGCGCCGGAATCCCCGGCAGCGTCGCCTTCGACGAGCTGCTTTCGGGAAGCGACCGCCGCTCGATGGCCTTGCTGCGCGTCGGCGGCTTTTCGCGCGACCTCAGCGCCGGGCTGCTCGCGAGCGTCGGCGACCTGCTCGGAATCGCCGATCCCGGCGCCGCGATCGGCGTTTTCGACCGGATGAGCAGCGACGAGGTGAAGGCCGCGGCCGTCTGGCTTGCGGCGTCGCCGAGCTATCGCCAGGCGCTCGAGGCACTGGGAACGGCGCGTGGCTAGCGCCCCCTCCGAGCCGCGGCCGGTTGCCGGGCGCCTCGACCGCTCGGGACGGCTGATCGCCGCCGACGCGGAGCTGGAGGCGCTCCAGCGCGAGGCCGGCTCCGAGCTCGGGCAGATGCTCGCGCTGCCGCAGGTCGCCGCCGTTGCCCAGCTCGCGCGAAAGCTCGGAACCGCGGTCGCCCGGCCGGCGATCGCGGCCTCTGCGGACAATGACATCGAGCTGTGGGTCAATGCCGTGCCCGAAGGCGACGAGATCGCTTTGTCTCTCGAAGGCTGGACGGTCCGGCCGGCGGCCGGACCGCGCCTGACCTCCATCCTTGGCGGCGGAAGCGAGGCCGCGGAGACGAGCACGCAGAACGAATGGGCGACCGACGAGGAGCTGAGGATCATCTCCCTCTCGCCCCACCTCGCCGAGGTCCTCGGCATCGACGGCGGCGAAGCTTCCGGCGGGCCGCTCACGCGGATTCTCCGGCTGGAGGAAGACGCCGAGGGTGACATGCCGCTGCTGAGCGCGCTTGCCGCGCGCCGCTCCTTCACCGGCCAGCGGGCGCGCAGCCGTGCGGACGAGGGCTGCGTCGTCGTCCTCAGCGGGGAAGTCGTGACCGCCGCCGACGGCGGCTTCGCCGGCTTCCGCGGCACTGCGGAAAGCGAGAAGGACGCGGCTGCCGCGGTCACGCGCCGCCTTGCCGGTTTCGACCAGGCCTTCGATCAGCTCCTCCGCTCGCCGATCGACCGCATCATTGACAGCGCCGAGCAGATCGTTGCCCGGTCGGACGGGCCGCTGCGCAGCGATTATGCGAGCTACGGCAACGACATTGCGTCGGCCGCGCGCCATCTGCTTTCGGTGCTGCGCTCGATGAGCGAGGACCCGGCGCAGATCCACGGCTTCGTCGACCTCGCCTCGCTCGCCGCAGAAGCCGTGATCATGCTCGAATCCTCAGCCGAGGAGCGCGGCGCGCGAATCGAGCTCGAGAAGCCCGAACCGCTCCGCGCCCGCGGAGAAGAGCGGGCCGTGATCCAGATCCTCGTCAACCTAATCGTCAACGCGATCCGCTATTCGCCGGAGGGCGGCACCATCCGCCTATCTTTCGCAAGGACCGACGCCACGGCTTCGGTGACTGTCGCGGACGAAGGGCCGGGAATTGCGGCGGGCGACGAGCAGCGGATTTTCGAGCGTTTCGAACGCGCGCATCCGAACGAGGGCGGCACCGGCCTCGGCCTCGCCATCTCGCGGCGGCTCGCTCGCTCGATGGGCGGCGACGTCACTCTGGACAGCGCGCCCGGCGAAGGCGCGCGCTTCACCCTGACCCTGACCGCGGCCTAGCCGCGCTGGTCCACCGGAACGTAGTCGCGCTGGGTCGCGCCGACGTAGAGCTGGCGCGGGCGGCCGATCTTCTGGTCGGGATCGGCGATCATCTCGTTCCACTGGGCGACCCAGCCGACGGTCCTTGCGACGGCGAACAGGGCCGTGAACATGTCGGTCGGGAAGCCGATCGCGTTGAGGATCACGCCCGAATAGAAATCGACGTTGGGGTAGAGCTTCTTCTCGATGAAATAATCGTCGTGGAGCGCGATCTGCTCCAGCTCCTTGGCGACGTCGAGCACCGGATCGTTGATGTTGAGCTCCTTGAGGACCTCGTCCGCGGTCGCCTTCATCACCTTCGCCCGGGGGTCGAAATTCTTGTAGACGCGGTGGCCGAAGCCCATCAGCCGGAACGGGTCGTTCTTGTCCTTGGCGCGGGCGATATATTCGGGGATGCGCTTGGTCGTCCCGATCTCGCGCAGCATGTTGAGCGCCGCTTCGTTCGCGCCGCCATGGGCGGGGCCCCAAAGGCAGGCGATGCCCGCCGCGATGCACGCGAACGGGTTCGCGCCCGACGAGCCGGCGAGACGGACGGTCGACGTCGACGCATTCTGCTCATGGTCGGCGTGGAGAATGAAGATCCGCCGCATCGCCCGCTCGATCACCGGATTGACCTCATAGGGCTCGGCGGGGACGCCGAACGTCATCCTGAGGAAGTTGCCGGTGTAGCTGAGGCTGTTCTGGGGATACATGAACGGCTGGCCGATGCTGTACTTGTAGGCCATGGCCGCGATCGTCGGCATCTTCGCGATCAGCCGGTGCGAGGCGATCATCCGCTGCTCGGGATCCGTGATGTCGGTGCTGTCGTGGTAGAATGACGAGAGCGCGCCGACCACGCCGCACATGATCGCCATCGGATGCGCGTCGCGCCGGAACCCGCGGAAGAAGGTCGCCAGCTGCTCGTGGACCATCGTGTGGCGGCTGATCGTGTAGGTGAACTCGTCGAGCTGCGCGCGGGTCGGAAGCTCGCCGTGCAGCAGCAGGTACGACACTTCCATGAAGGTCGACTTCTCGGCCAGCTGGTCGATCGGATAGCCGCGGTGGAGGAGGATTCCCTTCTCGCCGTCGATATAGGTGATCTTGCTTTCGCAGCTCGCGGTGGAGGTGAAGCCGGGGTCGTAGGTGAACATGCCCGTCTGGCCGTAGAGCTTGCGGATATCGATCACCTCGGGGCCGACTGTCCCGTCGAGGACCGCGGCATCGAAATCACCTCCCGGCGTTTTCATCGATACGGTCTTGTCGGTCATTCTTCGGCTCCATCTGGTCGGCGATGCGGGCAAGGCTTTCGTCACGCCCGAGCAACGCAAGAACATCAAAAATCCCCGGAGACGTCGTGCGGCCGGTGAGGGCGGCCCTGAGGGGCTGCGCGAGCTTGCCAAGCTTCACGCCGCTCGCCTCGGCGACTTCGCGGATGGCTGCCTCTAACGACGCTCCATCCCAGTTCGCAAGTGCAACCAGTTTTTCATGCGCCGCAGCGAGCAGCGCCCGGGCCTCGGGCGTGAGCAACGCCGACGCCGCCTCGTCCATCTCTAGCGGCCGCTCGGCGAAGAGGAACTGAGCGCCTTCGGCGAGCTGGTTGACGGTGCTCGCGCGGGCCTTGAGCTCGGGCATCGCCTTGACCAGCAGCGCCTTCTGGCCGCCGTTCAGGCCGAGCCTGGGAGCGACCAGCTCCGCAAGCCGACGGTCGTCCGCCTCGCGGATGTAATGGCCGTTCAGATTCTCGAGCTTCTTGAAGTCGAACCGCGACGGCGACTTGCCGACATGGTCGAGGTCGAACCATTCGATCGCCTGTTCGCGGCTGATGATCTCGTCGTCGCCGTGGCCCCAGCCGAGCCGCAGCAGGTAGTTGACCACCGCTTCGGGCAGGAAGCCGAGCTCGTCGCGATAGGCGTCGACGCCGAGCGCGCCGTGCCGCTTGCTGAGCTTGGCGCCGTCGGGGCCGTGGATCAGCGGCACGTGGGCGTAGGTCGGCTCCGGCCAGCCCATGGCGCGGATGATCGCCAGCTGGCGGAAGGCGTTGTTGAGATGGTCGTCGCCGCGGATCACGTGAGTGACTCCCATGTCGTGATCGTCGACGACCACCGCAAGCATGTAGGTCGGCGTTCCGTCCGAGCGGAGCAGGACGAAATCGTCGATTTCCGCATTCTGGACCGTGACCCGGCCCTGGACCTGGTCGTCGATCACCGTCTCGCCGTCGCGCGGAGCCTTGAGGCGGATCACGAAGGGCTTGTCGCCTTGCTCTTCCGCGACGTCGCGCCACGGGCTCTCGATCCGGAAGGGGCGGCGCTCGCGCTGGGCCGCCTCGCGCTGCGCCGCCAGCTCCTCCTGCGTCATGTAGCAGCGATAGGCCTGGCCGCGGTCGAGCATGCGGTGCGCGATCTCCGCGTGCCGCGCCCAGAATTGCGACTGATAATATTCGTGCCCGTCCCAATCGAGGCCGAGCCAGCGCATGCCGTCGAGGATCGCGTCGATGGCTTGCGTGGTCGAGCGCACCTTGTCGGTATCCTCGATGCGCAGCAGGAACTTGCCGCCATGGTGGCGGGCGTAGAGCCAGTTGAACAAGGCGGTGCGGGCACCCCCGATGTGAAGGAATCCCGTGGGCGAGGGGGCGAAGCGGGTGACGACCGGACGAGAACTCATGCTTGCGCTTCTGCGCGCTTTCCTCTTCTGTTCATGCTGCAATGCAATGGACGAGCGCCCCTAACATAGGGGAAGCTGCTCTTCCACAGCGTGCTCGGGGCTATTGGAAGGCGCGGTTTTCCGCCGCTGCCGAGGGGCTGGAGAAGCTCCTCGAGGCCGAGCGCGCGCAGCTCCCGCCGTGGGTGGTGGTGGGCTTCGGCAGCGGCATCGCCGCCTGGTTCTCCCTCTCGGGACCGCAGTGGTGGGAGGCGTTCCTGTGCGTTGCGGCGGGCCTGGCGCTGACCGGCTTCGCGCTGGGCAGCGGGCGAGCGGGGTGGGCGCTCGGCTGGTTCGCGATTGCGGCGACGCTCGGCTGCGCGCTGGTCTGGGCGCGGTCGGTCGAGGTGGAGCAGCCGCGGCTCGACGGGCCGATGGTCGCGCAGGTCGACGCGGAGGTACTTTCGGTCGACCATCTCGCCGCGAGGGAGAAGGTCCGCCTCGTCATCCATCCGTCGACGCCCGGGCTCCCGCCGAGGCTCCGGCTGTCGATCGACGACGACAAGGCTCCCCCGGGCCTTGCTCCGGGCGCCCGGATCAGCGCCCGCGCGCGCTTCGCCCCGCCGCCCCCGATGGCGCTTCCGGGTACCTATGATTTCGCGCGCGACGCCTGGTTCCAGGGCCTGGGCGGCGTCGGGAAGGCGCTCGGACCCGTCGCGCTAACCAGGCCGGGCCAGGTGCATGGCCTCGACCGCGCCCGCGACGCCCTTCGCAGCCATATCGAGAGCCGCCTGCCAGCCGATCCGGCCGGCATTGCGGTGGCGCTCGCCACCGGCGACCAGAATGCCGTCGACCAGGGCGACGCCGACGCCATGCGCCGCGCCGGCCTCACCCACCTGCTCTCCGTCAGCGGCTTGCACATCGCCGCCGTGGTCGCCTTCGCCATGTTCCTCAGCCTCAAGCTGCTGGCGCTGAGCGAGCAGCTCGCGCTTCGCTTCAATCTCGTCCTCGTATCAGCCGCGATCGCCGCCGCGGCGGGCATCGGTTACACTTTGCTCACCGGAGCGCAGGTGCCGACGGTCCGAAGTTGCGTGGCCGCGGTGCTGATCCTCGCCGGCATCGCGCTTGGCCGTGACGCGCTCAGCATGCGGCTGATCGCGACCGGCGCGCTGATCGTGCTCCTCTTCCGCCCGGAGGCGCTCGCCGGCCCGAGCTTCCAGCTCAGCTTCGCCGCGGTCACGGCGATCGTCGCGCTTCACTCCACGCGCTGGGCCCGGCGCCTGCTCCAGCGCCGTGACGAGGGGATCGCCGCGCGGGCGCTGCGCGCCTTGCTCGGAATCGTCGCGACCGGCCTCGTCGTCGAGATCGCGCTTGCGCCGCTCGCCCTCTACCATTTCCACCGCTCCGGCCTTTACGGCGTGTTCGCCAACATCGTCGCAATCCCGCTGACCACTTTCGTGATCATGCCGAGCGAAGCCGCCGCGCTGGCCTTCGACGCCTTCCGGTGGGGAGCGCCCTTCTGGTGGATCTGCGGACGCGCGATCGACGGGCTGCTGTGGCTCGCCCATGCGGTCGCGGCGAGCCAGGGCGCGGTCGTCTTCATGCCGTCGATGCCCGGCTGGGCATTCGCGCTGATGGTCGCGGGCGGCATCTGGCTGTGCCTGTGGAACACGCGGCTGCGGCTGCTCGGCCTCGCGCCCATTGCCGCGGGCGCCGTCGCCGCCGCGCTCTCGCCTTCGCCCGACCTCCTGGTCACCGGCGACGGGATGCACGTTGCGGTGATCGCGGACGACGGAACGCCCCTGCTGCTTCGCGAGCGGGCGGGCGATTACGTGCGCAGCCTCGTCGCCGAAGCGGCGGGGTTCGACGGCGATCCGGGCGATCTCGGCACGCGCCCCTACAGCGCCTGTTCGAACGACAGCTGCGTCGCCGTGCTGCGCAAGGGCACGGCGGAGTGGCGGCTGCTGGCGACTCGCTCGCGCAACCGGATCGACTGGAAGGTCATCACTGCCGCCTGCGCCACCGCCGACATCGCCGTTTCCGACCGCCGCCTGCCGCGCGGATGCACGCCGAGGTGGCTGAAGCTCGATTCGTCGGCTCTTCGCCGCACCGGCGGCGTCGCCGTCTATCTCGGGAAATCGCCGCGGGTGGACAGCGTCGCGGAGCGCGTCGGCAGCCACCCCTGGGCGCAGTTCGCGCCCTAGCGCTCGCTCCACACGGCAAGCTCGCTTCCCGACGGATCGATGAAGTGGAAGCGCCGCCCGCCGGGGAAGGAGAAGATCGGCCGCGCGATCACTCCTCCGGCCTTGCTCACGGCGTCGAACGCCGCCTCGAGGTCCTCGACCCGCACCACCGGCAGCGGCGCGGACAGCGCCTCGGCGGGATCGCCCTGCAGTCCCACGTCGGTCGTGCCGTTGGTCGTCGCCGAGTAGGTCGGCCCGTAATCGGCGAATTCCCAGCCGAACGCCCTGGCGTAGAAGGCCCGCGTCAGCTCGTGCGCGGTGGCGCTCGGAAGCTCGACATAATCGATCCGCGCGCCGGCCACGTCAGTAGCGGCGGATCAAGCCCGCGAGCCGGCCCTGGATCTGCACCCGCCGCGGGTCGTAGCGCTGCGGCTCGTACTGGCGGTTGGCGGGATCGAGCCGGATCATGTTGCCTTCGCGGCGGAAGGTCTTGAGCGTCGCTTCCTCATTGTCGATCAGCGCGACCACGATCTCGCCGTCATGCGCCGTGTCGACCTTGCGGATCAGGGCGAAGTCGCCGTCGAGGATTCCTTCGTCGACCATCGAATCGCCCGACACTTCGAGCGCATAATGTTCGCCCGGGCCGAGCAGCGCCGACGGTACCGAGAAGGTCTCGGTGCCCTGCAGCGCCTCGATCGGCGTGCCGGCCGCGATCTTGCCGTGGAGCGGAATCTCCATCGTGTCGTTCGCCGGGGCAGGGGCCACGGGACGGATCGGCGTCACCGTCGCCGACGGCCGCGGCGCAGCCGCTTCGGGCACCTTCAGCACCTCGAGCGCGCGCGCGCGGTTGGGCAGGCGCCGGATGAAGCCGCGCTCCTCGAGCGCCGAGATCAGCCGGTGCACGCCGGACTTGGACCTGAGATCGAGCGCTTCGCGCATCTCGTCGAAGCTCGGGCTGACCCCGTCCTGCTTCAGGCGATCGTCGATGAAGAGCAGAAGTTCGCGTTGCTTGGCGGTGAGCATCTTCGTGTCCCCGTCATCCCCTGATGGAACGAACGGAGAACGTGTAGGCAACAAAGCGGCTCGGGTCAAGCCGGTCGGTCAGATGCGTCAGTGAAGCCGCGTCTCGAAGGACATCAGCCGCCGTTGTTCGCCAGCCGCGCCTTCATCGCCTGGATCGCGCCTTCGTTGCGCTTTGCGCCGAGCTGCTTGCGCATCGCGGCAAGGAACTGGCGCGCATAATCCTCGGCCACTCCCTGCTGCAGCTCGCTCTGCATCTGCCCGATCAGCGCCGGCTGCAGCATCGCATTGCCCGGGATGATCTTGTTCACCTTGACCACGAAGAAGCCGCGGCCCTGCGGATCGGCCATCATCCGGCTTTTGCCCTGCCCGAGCGAGAAGAGCATCTTGAGCGGCGCCGGGATCTGCCCCTGTGCCGAAGCGATCTGGATTCGCCGCATCGCCAGCGGCTGCACCGGCGGGAGCGGAGCGCCGCTCTCCTTCACCGCCTGGGCGAGCGGCGTGCCGCGCTCGACCTTCGCTTCGATCTGCGTCGCGACCGCGCGGGCGCGCTCCAGCGCCTTGGCGTTGATCCAGTCGTTTGCGACCTGGTCGTGCACTGCCGTCAGCGGGGCCGGCGCCGCATTGACCACCTCGCCGGGCGACACCAGCGCATATCCCTCGTTGTTGGGCAGGGTCACGATTTCGGGCGGATCGTTCGGCTCGAGCTCGAAGCCGGTCTTGAGCGCCGGCGCGAGATCGTCCGGAACCTTGTAGCTCGGGTCCGAGCGCGACCTGCCGTCCGCAGTGATCATCGGTGTGGTCGTCACCGGCAGCTTCGCCTGCGCGACCGTCTCCGTGAAGTTGCTGCCGCCGTCGACCGTGTCCTGCACCTTGTCGACCAGGTCCTCGACCGCATTCTTGCGCTTGTCGGCGGTGATGCTGGCGGCGATCTCCGCGCGCGCCTGGTCGAGCGACTTGCCGGGTTTGGTCTTGACCGAATCCACCTTCACGACGGCCCAGCCGAAGCTCGTCTGGATCGGCCCGACCACCGCGCCCGAAGGCGCCGCGAACACCGCCGCCGAGGCGCTCTTCCCGCCGACCGACGCATAGGCCTCGGGCGACTGGTCCTTCAGCGTGGTGACCGCGGCGTTGGCGCCGGCGGCATCGGCCATGCTCGCGCCGCCCTTGACCTTGGCCGCGATGGCATTGGCGGTCGCCTGGTCGGGCACCACCGCCTGCGTCACGTCGCGCGTCTCCTTGGCGGCATATTGCGCCTTGTGCGCGTTGTAATAGGCCGCGATCTCCTGGTCGGAGGCGGTGATGTTGCCGACCTGCTCGGGCCCCATGCGGGCGATGCGCAGCACGCGCTGCTCCGGGACCATGTAGCGGTCCTTGTTCGCCGCATAATATTGCTGGAGATCGGCGTCGCTCGGCTTCAGTCCGTTGCGGAACGCGCCGAGCGGAATCGCTGCGGCATCGCCTTCGCGCGATTCGAGCAGCATCGACGCATAAGGCGTCGCCATCCCGGCCGAAACGCGCGCATTCGCCGCCACCGGGGTCAGCATGAAGCGCTCGAGCAGGCCGCCCGCGAGCACCTGCCGCACCTGCGTGTCCGACAGGTGCTGCTGCTGGAGGAACTGCTGGTAAGCGGCCTCGCTGAACTGACCGCCGGGTCCCTTGGTCGCCGGGATGGAGGCGATTTCCGCATCGATCAGCCGCTTCGACAGCGGGAACCGGTACTTCTCGGCGAAGGCGAGCAGCGTCTTCGTGTCGATCAGCTCGTTCAGGATCGTCTCGAAGTCGCCCATGATCGTCGCGTAATCGGCGTCCGGCTTCTCGGCCCGCACCTGCTGCAGCCGGCGCTGCATCGCCTCGCTGACCTCGTCCTCGGTGATCTTCTGCCCGCCGACCTCGGCCAGCGTGTTGCTGCCCATGCCGAAGCCGATGTTGCCGGAGCCGAAGTTGGAAAGATCGCTAAGCGCGAAGCCGGCGAGGATTCCGAGGCCGATGAGGCCAATGACCCATGTGCCAATCTTGGAGTTCGCAACGCGGCGGAAGAAGGTGAGCATCGGTTCCTGGGTGCGGATGGAAAGAGATGGCCGCTTTAGGGGTGAGGCTGGCGTCCATCAAGCCGCGCCGCTAGGGCGCGCCACGAAGGGGGAAGTGCTCGAATGGCGCTGAAGAAGCTCGTTGCCGGAAACTGGAAGATGCACGGCGTCTCGGCCGACCTCGTCGAGATCGAGGCGATTGCCGCTGCCGCGCGGGACTATCCGCAGGTCGACGTCGCGCTTTGCGTCCCCGCGATCCTGATCGAGCGCGCGGCGCGGGCGGTGCCCGGCTTTCCGATCGGCGGCCAGGACGTCCATCATGCCGAACGCGGCGCGCACACCGGCTGCACGTCTGCCGAAATGCTGCTCGATGCCGGCGCGGCGCTTACCATCGTCGGCCACTCGGAGCGGCGCGATGCGCAGCGCGAGAGCGACGAAGAGGTCCGGGCCAAGGCGCGTGCCGGGCTCCAGTGCGGCCTCTCGGTGATCGTCTGCATCGGCGAGGCGCTCGAGGTGCGGGAACGCGGCGACGCGGTGCGGACCGTCCTTGCGCAGCTCGACGGGTCGATCCCGGAGGAAGCAACGCAGGAGGCGGAGCTCGCCATTGCCTATGAGCCGATCTGGGCGATCGGCACGGGCAAGACTCCGACGACCGCCGAGATCGCCGAAATGCACGCGGCGATCCGCGAGCGGCTGAGGCAACGCTACGGCGCCGAGGGCGACCGCGTGCGAATCCTCTACGGAGGTTCGGTGAAGCCCTCGAACGCCGCCGAGATATTCGCGGTGCCCGACGTCGACGGCGCGCTCGTCGGCGGAGCCAGCCTCAAGGCAGCCGATTTCATGCCCATCGTCGCGGCTGCCGCGGCGGCCGGCTGAGAAGTCATTCAGTTCACAATCAGCGTCATTCTGCTATGGCACCCTTATCGAAAGTTAAGGGAAAGGACGACATGAGACTTTTAGGAGGAACGCTTGCCGCGGCCGTGCTGTTCGTTGCAGCGCCGGCCATCGCGCAGGCGCAGGCGGGGATCAGCGTCGGGATGCAGGTGACGGACGCCAGCGGCGCGCCGGTTGGGACCGTCGTCGCGATCAAGGGCGCGAACCTGCTCATCAAGACGGATAAGCACGAAGCCTTGCTTCCAGGCAGCAGCTTCCGCCCGGCAAACGGCAAGCTCTTGTTCGGCATGACCCAGGCGCAGCTCGATGCGCAGATCGAGCAGAGCCTTGCGAAGGCCGATGCCGCGGTGGTCGCCGGCGCGACGGTCAAGGGCATCGGCGGAACGCCTGTCGGGACGATCGAGGCCGTGGCCGACGGCAAGGCGACGATCGCGCTTCAGAGCGGAAAGAAGATCGCCGTTCCGCAGGAAGGCCTTCGCGGCAATCCCGACGGCACGGTGACGATCGGCTATACGGCGCAGCAGCTCGAGGCGATGCTTCAGGCCGGCAGCTCGGCGACCGACGCGGCGACCACGAACGGCGCTTCGGCCGACACATCGGGCAAGTAAGGTCGGTTGAAAGCGGGCGCGGCGCCGACTAAGTGCGCCGCACCGTTCGCCGAAGAAAGCCCGTCATGTTCGCATTCCTGCTGATCGTTCAGACCATTATCGCCGTCGCGCTGATCAGCGTCATTCTCATGCAGCGCTCGGAAGGCGGCGGTCTCGGCGTCGGCGGCAGCTCGTCGGGATTCATGACCGCGCGCGGCGCGGCGGACTTCCTGACCCGCTCAACCGCCGTGCTTGGCGGCCTCTTCATCGTCCTCTCGATCGTCATGGCGGCGATTGCCGGCGCGACCCGCCAGCCGACGAAGATCGACACCTCGCTGGCGAACAAGACCGCGCCGCTCGAGCAGCCGACCCAGGCGCCGCCGCAGCAGGCGGCTCCGGCGCCGAGCCAGGCCCACGCATCGAACGCTGCCGCGAACGGCGACGCGCCTGCGGTTCCGCTCGCCCAATAAGCGCCGCGGCTCATTAACTCACAATTTTTTCGGCTGCGCGGGTTGCGCGAGTCCGGCGAAGGCCCCTAAGCCTTTAATCCCATGGCGCGGTTCATTTTCGTCACCGGCGGCGTGGTCTCATCGCTTGGAAAAGGCCTTCTTTCGGCGTCTCTCGGCGCGTTGCTCCAGGCGCGCGGGTTCAAGGTCCGCATCCGTAAGTTCGACCCCTATCTGAACGTCGATCCGGGGACCATGTCCCCGTACCAGCATGGCGAGGTCTATGTGACCGACGACGGGGCGGAGACCGACCTCGACCTCGGCCATTACGAGCGCTTCACCGGCGTCAACTCGCGCCAGTCCGACAATATCACCACCGGCCGCATCTATCGCGACATCATCGCGAAGGAGCGGCGCGGCGACTATCTCGGCGCCACCGTCCAGGTGATCCCGCACGTCACCAACGCGATCAAGGAATTCGCCGTCGCGGACACGGACGACGTCGACTTCGTCATTTGCGAGATCGGCGGCACCGTCGGCGACATCGAGAGCCTGCCCTTCATCGAATCGATCCGGCAGCTGAGAAACGACCTCGGCCGCGACAATACGGTCAGCGTCCACACCACGCTCGTCCCGTGGATTGCGGCCGCCGGCGAGCTCAAGACCAAGCCGACGCAGCAGAGCGTCCGCGAGCTCTCAAGCCTCGGCGTCCAGCCCGAAGTGCTGCTCTGCCGCTCCGACCGCCCGCTGCCGGACAGCGAGCGCGAGAAGATCGCGCTCTTCTGCAACGTGCCCAAGTCCGCCGTCATCCCGGCGCTCGACGCGCGCAACATCTACGACGTGCCGCTCCAGTATCATGAGGCCGGGCTCGACGACGAAGTGCTCCGCGCCTTCCGCATGGAGGCGCCGCAGCCGGACCTCGGCCGCTGGCGCGAGATCATGGACCGCATCGACCATTATGAGAGCGAGGTGACGATCGGCGTGGTCGGCAAATATGTCGGCCTTCCCGACGCCTACAAGAGCCTTCGCGAGGCGCTGGTCCACGGCGGCATCGCCAACCGCGCCAAGGTCAACATCCAGTGGATCGACGCCGAGCTGTTCGAGCATGCCGAATCCGACATCGTCGCCGAGCTGGAGCCGCTTCACGGCATCCTCGTCCCCGGCGGCTTCGGCGAGCGCGGAAGCGAGGGCAAGATCGCATCCGTGAAGTTCGCCCGCGAGCGCGACATCCCCTTCTTCGGCATCTGCCTCGGGATGCAGATGGCCTGCATCGAGGCGGCGCGGAACCTCGCCGGAATCCGGGAAGCCTCGACCACCGAGTTCGGCGAAACCTCCGAGCCCGTGGTCGGAATGATCACCGAGTGGATGAGCGAGGAAGGGCTGCAGAAGCGCGCCGCCGGCGGCGACCTCGGAGGGACGATGCGGCTCGGCGCCTATCCCGCCAAGCTCGACGGCAACAGCGTCGTGCGCTCGATCTACGGGACCGAGCTGATCAGCGAGCGGCACCGCCACCGCTACGAGGTCAACGTCCACTACAAGGACCCGCTCGAGAAGACGGGCCTCGTCTTCTCCGGAATGTCGCCCGACGACCAGCTGCCCGAGATCGTCGAGCGGCCCGACCATCCCTGGTTCATCGGCGTCCAGTTCCACCCCGAACTGAAGAGCCGCCCCTTCGAGCCGCATCCCCTCTTCGCCGGCTTCATCGAAGCCGCCGTCAAGCAGTCGCGGCTGGTCTAGCATCCTCCCCTCGATTTCGAGGGGAGGGGGGCCGCGCGAAGCGCGGTGGAGGGGCCTTCCACTGCTCAAAGACCCCTCCACCAGCTTCGCTGGTCCCCCTCCCCGGCAAATGCCGGGGAGGATGAACGCGGAACAGCGTAGCTGCTGGGCCGTTACGGCTCCGTTCCGCGACATCATAGAGGAAGCCCCACATGCTCCTGACCATCGCCATCATCCTGCTCATTCTCTGGGCGCTTGGCTTTTTTGCGTTCCACGTCGCCGGTGGGCTGATCCACATCCTGCTGATCATCGGCATCATCGTGCTGATCTGGAACTTCGTCGCCGGCCGCAGGGCCGTCTAGCCCCGAAAACCCGCTCATCCTGAGCGTAGCCCCTGAACCTTTTTCAGGGACGAAGTCGAAGGGCGTTGCCGGGCGGATTGGGGACCCCTAAATCCGCCCGATGACCAATAGCATTTCGACGCGCGTGGCCGTGCTCGGCTCCGGCCCGGCGGGCCTCACCGCCGCAATCTATGCCGCGCGCGCGGGGCTTTCCCCGATCGTCATCCAGGGCATCCAGCCGGGCGGGCAGCTGACCACCACCACCGACGTCGAGAATTATCCCGGCTTCCGCGAGGTCATCCAGGGCCCTTGGCTGATGGAGGAGATGCAGGCCCAGGCCGAGCATGTCGGCACCAAGGTGGTGTGGGACCATATCTCGAGCGTGGACCTGTCGCGCCGTCCGTTCCGCCTCACCGGCGACAGCGGCACGCAATATTTCGCCGACGCTCTGGTGATCGCCACGGGCGCCCAGGCCAAATGGCTCGGGCTTCCGTCTGAAGAGCATATGAAGGGCAGGGGCGCCTCGGCCTGCGCCACCTGCGACGGCTTCTTCTACCGCGGCAAGAAGGTGGCGGTGATCGGCGGCGGCAACACCGCTGTCGAAGAGGCCCTCTACCTCACCAACCACAGCCATGACGTCACCTTGATCCACCGCCGCGACACGCTGCGCGCCGAGAAGATCCTTCAGGACCGGCTGTTCGCGAACGAGAAGATCAACGTCATCTGGGACAGCGAGGTGGTCGAGTTCGTCGGCGGCGGCGATCCCGAGGCCCTCGTCGGCCTCGACATCCGCAACAAGCGCACCGGCGAGACCAGCCGAATCGAGGTCGAGGGCGCGTTCGTCGCCATCGGCCACCAGCCCGCGACCGAGCTGTTCCGCGACCAGCTGAAGCTGGACGAGGACGGCTACATCCTGGTCGAGCCCGGCACGACCAGGACCAGCGTTCCCGGCGTCTTCGCTTGCGGCGACGTCATGGACAAGATCTACCGCCAGGCGGTCACTGCCGCCGGCACCGGCTGCATGGCCGCCCTCGACGCCGAGAAATATCTCGCCGCGCAGGAGTTCGAGGCCCTGGCCGCGGAATAGTTAGTGGCGGCCGCCGGTGCCGCTATTCTGCTTGTGCGAGGTGCGGCTGTTGCGCGCGTGGGAATGGGACTTCTTGTTGCCGCCCATGTCGCCGCGCTGCCACTTGTCGAAATCGCCCTTCTTCTTGTGATCGGTCATCGTCCATCTCCTTCGCGCGGCCAACGCGCCGGGAGAGGGGCCGTTCAGCGCTTCGCCGCGCCTGCGGGGTAGGTCGCCTCGACGAAATAGAGGCCGTGCGGCGGGGCGTTGAATCCCAGCGCCGAGCGGTCCCGCGCCTCCAGCGCCTTCTTCATGTCCTCGGGCCTCCATTGCCCGCGGCCGACCATTGCCAGGCAGCCGACGATCGATCGCACCTGGTGGTGGAGGAAGCTGCGCGCCGCAGCGGTCACGTGGATCTCCTCGCCGGCACGGTTGACCTCGAGCATGTCCAGCGTCTTCACCGGACTGTCCGACTGGCACTGCGCAGAGCGGAAGGTCGTGAAGTCGTGCCTGCCGACGAGGTGAGCGGCGCCCTCGCGCATTGCCTCGACATCGAGCGGCACGGCGATGTGCCACACCCGCCCCGCATCGAGCGCGGGCGGCGCGCGGCGGGCGAGGATCCGGTAGAGATAGCGCCGGCCGATGCACGAGAAGCGCGCGTGCCAGTCGTCCGCGACCTCTTCGGTCTCCAGCACCGAAATCGGCTGCGGCCGCACCAGCGCGTTGAGCCCCTCGCGCAGCCGATGGGGCGTCAGTGACTTCATGACGTCAACATGCGCCGACATGGCCAGCGCATGGACCCCCGCGTCGGTCCGTCCCGCGGCGATGAACTGCGCCTCTTCGCCGGTCATCCGCTGGAGCGCCTCCTCGAGCGTCTGCTGCACCGACGGGCCATGCTCCTGCCGCTGCCAGCCCATGAACGGCCCGCCGTCATATTCGATCGTCAGCCGCCAGCGGGTCACGGCAGGACCGTCGCCGTGGCAATCGGGAAGCCGCGCAGCAGCTCGCCGGCGCTCATCGGCGCGCGCCCCGCCCGCTGGACCTTGAGGGGGCGGATGTATCCCGACCCGCACGCGACGGTGAGGCAATCGTCCAGCACTTCGCCGGGACGGCCGGAGGCGTCCTCGCCGGCAGCGGCTTTGAGCAGCTTCACCCGCTCTCCGTTCGCCTCGAACCAGGCGCCCGGCACCGGCATGAAGGCGCGCACCTGCCGCTCGATCTGCACGGCGGATTGCGACCAGTCGATGCGCGCTTCGCTCTTGTCGATCTTCGAAGCGTAGGTCGTGCCTTCCTCGGGCTGCGGCTCCGGCGCAGTCGGATGGCCGATCCATTCCACCAAAGCCTCGGCGCCCAATTGGGCAAGTTCGTCCGTAACTTGTCCGGCATTCTTGCCGCGAATGTCGAGCTGCCGCTTGAGCAGCATCGGCCCGGTGTCGAGCCCTTCGTCCATTTTCATGATGGTCACGCCGCTCACTTCGTCTCCGGCGAGGATCGCGCGCTGGATCGGTGCCGCCCCGCGCCAGCGGGGGAGGAGCGAAGCGTGGACGTTGACGCACCCTTGCTTCGGCGCATCGAGGATCGGCTTGGGCAGGATGAGCCCGTAGGCAGCGACGACGGCGAGATCGGCATCGAGCGCCCGGAACCGCTCCTGCTCCTCGGCATCGCGCAGCGTCCGCGGCGTCCGCACCTCGATCCCGAGCTCCTCCGCCCGCTCATGAACCGCGGTCTTGCGCTCCGCCTTGCCCCGGCCGGCCGGGCGAGGCGGCTGGGCATAGGCGGCAACGACGTCGTGCCCCGCCTCGACCAGCGCATTGAGGCTCGGCACTGCGAAGTCCGGCGATCCCAGGAAGACGATGCGCATCGGGAGCGCACTTGCGGGTGAGGGCAAGCGCGGTCAAGGAGTGGCCAGGATGGCGTCACAGGAGATCGAAGCCCTCTCACAGGCGCTTGCGCGGCTGCCCGGCCTCGGCCCGCGCTCTGCGCGCCGTGCGGTCCTGCACCTGATGAAGAAGCGGCAGACGGCGCTCGAACCGCTCCTCGCGGCCCTCCAGAACGTCGCCGAGAAGCTTTCGACCTGCTCGGTCTGCGGCAATGTCGACACCTCGGATCCGTGCACGATCTGCCGCGACCAGCGCCGCGACGAGAAGATGCTGTGCGTGGTCGAGGAGGTCGCCGACCTCTGGGCGCTCGACCGCTCGCGGCTCTTCCCGGGCCGCTATCACGTCCTCGGCGGCCGCCTCTCGGCGCTCGAGGGCGTCGGACCCGACGATCTCAGCATCGACCAGCTCGTCAGGCGCGTGTCCGCGGGCGGCATCGACGAGGTGGTTCTCGCCATGAACGCCACTCTGGAGGGCCAGACCACCGCCCATTACCTCGCCGAGCGGCTCGAAGGATTTCCCATCCGTCTCAGCCAGTTGGCGCACGGTCTTCCCGTCGGTGGCGAGCTCGACTATCTCGACGAGGGAACGCTCGCCCAGGCGCTGCGCGCGCGCCGTCCCATTGCTTGAAGCCTCTGACCGAAAAGACTAAATCCCCCGCATGGCCATTCGCCGCATCTATGAGACTCCGGACCCCGTCCTTCGCCAGATTTCCACGCCGGTGGAGACGTTCGACGATGAACTGAAGACGCTCGTCGCCGACATGTTCGACACGATGTACGATGCGCCCGGCATCGGCCTTGCCGCGGTGCAGGTCGGCGTGCCCATCCGGCTGCTGGTGATCGACCTGCAGGAGCCGGAGGAAGAGGGCGGCGAGCCCGTGCGCGACCCGAAGGTCTTCATCAATCCCGAGGTGCTTTGGCACTCCGATACCGAGGTGCCCTATACCGAAGGCTGCCTTTCGGTCCCCGAGCAATATGCCGAGGTCATGCGCCCCGACCGCATCCGCGCGCGCTGGCAGGACGAGAAGGGCAAGACCTACGAGGAAGAGATCGACGGGCTGCTCGCCGTCTGCCTGCAGCACGAGATGGACCATCTGAACGGCGTGCTGTTCATCGACCATCTCTCGCGCCTCAAGCGCGACATGGTGCTAAAGAAGCTCGCCAAGTGGCGGAAGGAGCAGCAGAAAAAGGCTGCCTGATCCTCCCTACGAGCGTAGCTCGTGGGGAGGGGAACCATTGAGCGAAGACTCAATGGTGGAGGGGGCGCCGTGCAGGCCTCCACCGCCCCTCCGTCAGTCCTTCGGACTGCCACCTCCCCTTGCAGGGGAGGATCATCCCACCGCCGCATCCGCGTTCCGGCAGTCTTCCGCACATTCGCGGCACATCTGCGCGCACAGCCTGCAATGCTCGTGATCGTGCTTCTCGCACTCCGCCGCGCAGGCATCGCAGGCGCGCGCGCATAGCTCCAGCATCTCGCGCACCACCTGGGCGTTCTCGCCCGTCTGCCGAAGCGCCACGTTCGAGGCCGCGTCGCAGATGTCGGCGCAGTCCAGGCACAGGCGGATGCACTGCACCATGTCGAGCGCCTCGACGAGACAGGCGTCGGCGCAGCTCCGGCACATCTTCGCGCAATACATCAGGTGATGCACCGCATCGCCCAGCGGCTGGTTCATGTGCCCGTGGACGTTCGGGTGCAGCGAAATCATCTTGCGGATCGACATTGCATTCTCCTCGCTCTTCCCTGCCAACGTTCCGCTTGAGGTGCGGGTCCAAGGCTCCTAAAGTTCGCATAATGTTCCGGGGGAGTCATGGTCATGGACGCGACCATTATCGCGGTTGGTCTGTTCGCGCTTATCATCGGCGCAGCGCTCGGTTGGCTCTGGGCTAGCCGCGAGGCCGCCGGCGCGAAGCAGACGGTCGAGAACCTCCGGCTCCAGCTCGACGAGGTGGTGAAGGAGCGCGACGCGAACCGCGGCGCGGTCAGCGAGCTCGCGGCGCTGAAAGCGGGGCAGGAGGAGCGGGAGAAGAGCTTCCAGCAGCAGATCCAGGCTCTCCAGGACGCGAAGGAAAGCCTGTCAGCGCAATTCCACGAGATCGCCAACAAGCTCCTCGGCCAGGCCCGCGAGAAATTTCTCGAGCAGGCGGGGGAGAAGTTCACCCAGGCCGTCTCGCCGGTCGAAACCCTGCTCAAGACCTATCAGGAGAAGCTGCAGACGATCGAGAAGGAGCGCGTCGACCATTATGCCGGCATCCGCGAGGTGGTCGAGCAGGTGAAGCTCGGCCAGGGCCAGGTCCGCGACGAGACCCGGCACCTCGTCAACGCCCTTCGCGCTTCGCCCAAGGCACGCGGCCGCTGGGGCGAGCAGAGCCTTCGCAACGTGCTCGAGCAGGCGGGGCTGAGCCCTTACGCCGACTTCCAGACCGAAGTGTCGGTCGACACCGACGACGGCCGCCTGCGCCCCGACGTCATCGTTCGGCTGCCGGGCGGGCGGAAGCTCGTGATCGACGCCAAATGCTCATTGAACGCCTATCTCGACGCCTGCGAGGAGGTCGATGACGACAAGCGCGAAGCCTGCTTCCGCGCCCACGTCGCCTCGATGCGCACCCATGCCCAGCAGCTCGGCTCGAAGGCCTATTGGGCGCAGTTCGGCGACGCGGCCGACTATGTGATCATGTACATCCCCGGCGAGCATTTCCTTGCCGCCGCGCTCGAGCAGGATCCGGCTCTGTGGGACTGGGCGTTCGAGCGGCGGGTCCTGCTCGCCACCCCGACGAACCTCGTCGCCATCGCCAAGACCGTCGCGAGCATCTGGCGGCAGGAGCGCTTGGCCGAGGCGGCACAGGAAATCGCGAACTTAGGCAAGGAGTTGCACTCGCGTCTTGCGACGATGAGTGAGCATATGGCTCGTATGGGGAAGAACCTCACGACCGCCAACAGCGCCTACAACCAGATGGTCGGCAGCTTCGAAAGCCAGGTCCTCACTCAGGCCAAGCGCTTCGAAACGCTCGGCGCCGGCAGCGCCAAGACGCTCGAGACCCCGCCGATGGTCGAAGTGGCGCCGCGGCCGCTCACCAAGCTCGCATCGAAGCCCTCCAACGACGAGCCGCCGCAGATCGCCGCCGAATAGAAGCTTGCAAAATAGGGTTTCGGCTGCGAGCCGCTTCGGCGGCTCTTTGACAGCAGAATCAGGCGCTTGCTGCCGAAGTTGGCAAAGTTGACATACCCCCCTCGGGTCAGTGCGGGCGCTGCTTCAGCCTGATCGACCCGGCGCCGTTGGCGAGGGTCAGCGTCTCGCCGGCGGCCCACGCCAAGTGCATCGGCTGGCGCAGGATCGCGAACCCTTCACTTTCGAAGCTCGCTGCCGGGTCGGAGCAGGCCATTTGCGTAGCGATGATGCGCCCGGCGGTGATCGTGTCGCCGGCCACGGAATAGGCTCCGCCCCAGCCATTGCAGCCGAAGCGGCCCGTGATCTCGCCGTTGCGGAACTCGATTCGGTAATCGCCCGCTGCCGGCGTCGCTCGTCCGTCGATCGCCGCGACTCGCCAGCTCGTCCCGTCGAAGGTCCGCGCATCGGCGACAACGCTCGTGCAGGCCGCGCAGGCGAGCGCCAGCGCCGCAGCTCTAAAGGCCGCCGCACCCATTGAACTGCCTGCCGTCGACCGTGACCTGGACCTTGTCGGGATAGACCCGGTCGCTCATGCCGTCGCTGCACTGGGCGTGGACGATGTTCACGTTGATCCGCGGCGTCTGGTAGATTTCGCCGGCGAAGCCGTTGATCGCGCGCGGCGTGGGCTGCTTGATCGGCGCGGCGTCGGGCTCGACGAAGGTGATGTCGTGCTCGTCGATGAGCAGGTTCCAGAAGGGCTCGGTGCCGAGCGCATGATAGGGCGGGGGCGGAGCGGCCGGGATCGCCACGCATGCCGCTGATCCGGCGGCCAGCGCGAGAGCGAGCAGCTTTTTCATGTGCGGAACAACCTTGGCGCGCTGGCGCGGTTCCGTCACCGCCAGCTCGCCCGAATCGCGAAGGCCATCACGGCTGCGGCGATCGCGGCGTTCAGGCTGTCCGCGCGGCCGGCCATCGGGATCTTCACCAGCAGGTCGCATTGCGCCTCATAGTCCGGCGGAAGACCCTGCTGCTCGTTGCCGATGAGGAGGAAACACGGCCGCTTGTACTGCGCTTCCAGGTAGTCGTCACTGGCCTTGAGGCTGGTGCCGACGAGCTGACCTTCGCCCGAGCGCAGCCATGGCACGAACTCTTCCCACCGCGCCGTCGCAATCTCCTGCGTGAAAAGCGCGCCCATCGAGGCGCGCACGGCCTCGACGGAGAAAGGATCGGCGCAGTCGTCGACGAGGATGAGCCCGCCTGCTCCGACGGCGTCGCCCGTCCTCAGGATCGTCCCGATATTGCCGGGATCGCGAAGCGCCTGGGCGACGATCCACAGCGGCGCCTTGGCGCGGTCGATCCGGTCGAGCGACGTGGGCGGCTGGCGGTAGGCGCCGAGCAGCATCTGCGGATTATCCTTGCCGCTCATCTTCGCGAGGATGTCGGGCGTGGTCTCGACCGCATCGCCGCCCGCCGCTTCGGTCGCCGCGATGATCTCCGCCGCCAGCGGGTGCTTCGCCCCTTCGGCAGAGAAAGCGACGATCTCGGGCAGCCGCCCGCTGTCGCGCGCCTCGGTGAGGATGCGGAGTCCCTCGGCGAGGAACAGGCCCTCGGCTCGCCGCGCCTTCTTGTCGCGGAGCGAGCGCAGAAGCTTGACGGTGGAGTTGGAAAAGGCGGTGACCTCGCGGGGCATTATTCCTCCCCGAACCGCTCCTCGACGAGGGTCACCAGCCTCGTCAGCGCCTCCTCGGCGGATTCACCCGCGACGTGGATCGTGATCGTGTCGCCGACGGCGGCGCCGAGCATCATCAGGCCCATGATCGAGGTGCCGCAGACCTTGTGGCCGTCCTTCTCGACCTCCACGGCGCCGTCGATCTCGCTGGCGAGGTTGACGAACTTCGCGCTGGCCCGCGCGTGGAGGCCGCGTTGGTTGGTGATCTGCACCTCGCGGGAAGCTCGGCTCAAGCCGCTGCTTCCCCGAGTATCTCCGAGGCAACCGAAATATACTTGCGGCCGGCCTCGCGCGCGGCGGCGACGGCGGCATGGACCGGCATGACCTTGCGGGCGCCCTCGAGCCGGATCAGCATCGGCAGGTTGACGCCGGCGATGACCTCCACGTTCTCGCCCTTCATCAGGCTGATGGCGAGGTTTGACGGCGTGCCGCCGAACAGGTCCGTGAGGATGATCACGCCCTTGCCCTGGTCGACCTTGGCGATCGCCGCCGCAATGTCCTTGCGCCGGGCCTCCATGTCGTCGTCGGGGCCGATGCAGATGGCTTCGATCGCCTCCTGCGGCCCGACGACATGCTCCATCGCGGTGACGAATTCCGCCGCAAGGCGGCCGTGGGTCACCAGCACCAGTCCAATCATCGATTCAACTCGTCCTCGCCCTCGCTTGCCGAAGCGCGTCCGGGATGCCGTTCGATCGTGTCCCGGGGCGGTGAAGCGAGATCACGGTGACGCACATTCGGAGCAAATCCGCTCTCACGCAACCGTTCCGCCATTTCGACTGCCGCGGCCACCGATCGGTGCCGCCCTCCTGTACATCCGAACGCAACGGTCACGTAACTTTTGCCCGCGGCCCAGTAGCGGGGAATCCAGTCGATGAGAAGGGATTCGATGCGCTGCATCGTCTCGTTCCAGGCCGGCTCGGCGGCGAGCCAGTCGCGGACGGGCTGGTCCTCGCCGGTCATCGGCCGAAGCTCGTCCACCCAATGCGGGTTGGGAATGAAGCGCAGGTCGAACACGAGGTCGGCCGTGCGCGAAATGCCGCGCGCGAAGGCGAAGGAAGCAATGGTCAGCACCGGCTGGTCGCTGTCGCCGCCGTAGCGCCGCTGGAGCTCGTCACGCAGCTCGGCCGGGCTGAGGTCGGTTGTGTCGAGCACGCTGTCGGCGGTGTTGCGAAGCGGCATGGTCATCTGCCGCTCGCGCGCGATCCCGTCCTCCGCCGGACGATCGGGAGCGAGCGGATGGCGGCGGCGAGTCTCGTCGTACCGCCGCATGAGCTCGGTGCCCGAGCAGTCGAGGTAGAGGATTTCGGGCTCGACGCCCTCGATCGAGCGGACGAGGGCCGGAAGCTCGTCCGGGTCGAAGCCGCGGCTGCGGGCGTCCATTGCAACCGCGGCATGAGCGGTCCGGCACTGGCTCGAACCGTCGACGAAGTCGCGAAGCAGGTCGGCAGGCAGGTTGTCGACCACGTCCCAGCCCATGTCCTCGAGCGTGTCGAGAACGGTCGACTTGCCCGCCCCGGACATTCCGGTGACGAGCAGCAGGCGCGGCAGGCGCCGCGTCGGCGTCACCGGAACTTCAGGCCCATCCGGTCGAGCGCCAGCGCAACCTTCGAGGGTGCCGAGGCGGTCATTGCGTCGATGGAGATGAGCGGCAGGCGCACGCCGAGAATCGTGCGCTCGCGGCTGTCGTCCGGAAGGCGCTGGATGTCGCTCGTCAGCGCGACGATCATTGCGACTGGCACGTCGCTAAGCCGCTCCATCTCGACGATGCCGATGCCGCGGATCTCCAGCTTCCCGGCGATGGTCGGCGGCGCGGTAGCGACCAGCCTGTCGCCATCGACCTTCACCGTCGTCTGGTCGTCGCTGACCAATGTGAAGCCGCGGTCGAGCAGGCGCAGGGCAAGATCCGACTTGCCCGATCCCGACGGGCCGGTGATGAGGACTGCGCGGCCGTCGATGGCGACCGTGCTGGCGTGCAGGGTCTCGGCGGAGAGGCGCGGACCGGTAGCGACCTGCATCTGGTTCATTCGCGGTCAGCCGCCGGAAGGCGGATGGTGAAGCGGGCGCCCGATGGAGCGTCATCGCGGTCGTGCACGTCAATCTCCCCGTCGTGGCCTTTAACAATAGCCTGGGCGATTGCGAGGCCAAGGCCCGAGTGTCGTCCGAAATTCTCGCCCTCCGGCCGTACTGAATGGAAGCGGTTAAAGATCGCTTCACGGGCCTCGGGCGGAACGCCGGGGCCTTCGTCGTCGATGCGGATTCGGACTTCGTCGCCGACATGCGCCGCGGCGATCTCCACGAGGCCGCCCGGCGGAGAGAAGCTCACCGCATTGTCGATGATCGCGTTGATCGCCCGCGCGAGACGGTCCGGCTCGCCCATCACGGCCGCCGTGTCCTTGCGCGGCCGCGCGAAGGCGATGCGGGCGTCGCCGGTTTCCCGGCGAGTCTCCCAGCTGGCGACGATCTGCTCGATCAGCGGGCCGAGGTCGACGCGCTCGAACCGCGCGCGGAGGAGCTCGGCATCGGTGCGCGCCGCTTCGCTGATGTCGTTGATGAGACGGTCTAGCCGGACGACGTCGTCGCGCGCGATCCCCATCAGCTTGCGGCGCAGGTCGGGGTCCTTGACCCGGTCGAGGCCGTCGATTGCCGACCTGAGCGAGGCGAGGGGGTTCTTCAGCTCGTGGGTCACGTCCGCCGCGAACGCCTCGATATTGTCGATGCGCTGCCGCAGCGACTGGCTCATGTCCGACACCGCGCGAGCGAGTAGGCCGATCTCGTCGCTCCGGCGGGGCAAGCGCGGCACGTTCACCTCTCGCGCCCGCCCGAGCCGCACGCGATGCGCGGCAATGGCCAGCCGGCGCAGCGGCCTGACGATGGTTCGCGCAAGGAAGACGGAGAGGAATACGGAAAGCGCGATGATCAGAGTCATCGCCGCGAGGACGAGCCCGCGTTCCCGACGCACCGTGTGGGTAAAGGTGCGGTCGTTGTCGGTCGCAAGCAGCACGCCGCCCCGGAAAGGCACCGCGGAGGAAATCACCGGCGTCAGGTCGGGTGCATTGCGCACCCGCGTCGTCGGCCGGCGGAGCCGCAGCGCGCGCATCGCTTCCGGCCAGGCCTGCAGCCGGTCGACCTTGGGCTCGGCATAATCCTCGAGCACCTTCGCGCCGACGATCAGGTTGAAGCCGCGGTCGAGCGCGCGGGCGACGTCCTGCGTCCATTTCTGGCCCTTCGGGTCGCGCAGCTGGTAGGTCGGTCCGGTCACGCGCCAGCTGTCGATCAGCAGCCTTCCGTCGGGGCCGTAAAGCCGGAAGCGGTCGTCGGTGACCTTGGATGCCGTGGCGAGAAGCGCGGGCCAGTTGGCCTGCGGCACATGGCTCATCGCAGCGACGGCGGTCGCCGTTTCGAGCCTCGTCTGCTGCGTCCGCTCCTTGCTCAGGCGGTTGCGGAAGACGTCCAGATAGAGGGTGCTCAGCGCGACCAGCAGCAGCGTCAGGATGTTGAGCGCAAGGATGCGGTGCGTCAGCGTCCAGCGGCCGCTCCACTTGAGCTGGGGCTCGGGCGCGTCGGCGGCCGCGTTACTCGTCGAACCGGTAACCGACGCCATAAAGGGTCTCGATTGCATCGAACTCCGGGTCGACGGCCCGGAACTTGCGCCGGATGCGCTTGATGTGACTGTCGATGGTCCGGTCGTCGACATAGACGTCCTCATTGTAGGCGACGTCGAGCAACTGGTTGCGGGTCTTCACGACGCCGGGCCGCTGCGCGAGCGCTTCGAGGATGAGGAATTCGGTGACGGTGAGGCTGACGTCCTTGCCGTCCCAGCGGACCTTGTGCCGCGCCGGGTCCATGACGAGCCGGCCACGCTCGAGCGGCGCCGGCTCCGGTTCGGAGGCCGTGGCGACCGCTTCGCCGCGTTCGAGCTCCTGCCGCCGAAGGATCGCCTTGATCCGGGCGATCAGCAGGCGCTGCGAGAAGGGCTTGGAGATGTAATCGTCGGCTCCCATCGCGAGGCCGAGCGCCTCGTCGAGCTCGTCGTCCTTCGAGGTCAGGAAGATGACGGGCATCGAGCTGAACTCGCGGACGCGCCGGAGCAGCTCCATCCCGTCGAGGTTCGGCATCTTGATGTCGAACACGCCGAGGTCCGGCGGATTGTCGTTGATCGCTTTGAGCGCGAGCATCGGGTCCGAATAGACGCGCGTCACGAACCCCTCCTGCTGGAGGGCGATCGACACTGACGTCAGGATGTTGCGGTCGTCGTCGACCAGCGCGATCACCTGGCTCATCCGCTGCTCGCCCGCTGCC
This sequence comes from Bacillota bacterium, assembly GCA_050261135.1. GTDB lineage: Bacteria > Pseudomonadota > Alphaproteobacteria > Sphingomonadales > Sphingomonadaceae > Sphingomicrobium. The sequence continues at coordinate 183,775 of JBLNCZ010000027.1, read as the reverse complement.
CTTTCCGCTCCCCCGTCCGGCGGATAGCCAGCGGCAGGTCATGGCACAAGCGCGGCATGCTCGTCCCGATGTTAGCGCTACCCTCTCGGTACAAGGAGCCAAGCAGCCGCCCAGCCGTTTTGACCGGGCAACGATTTCGTGCCTATAGGCCCCTTACGCATACGTATGCGGCGGCAGGCCAGGCACCGGTCGCCGCCGCATTTTGTCAATTTGGGAAAGGGTGTTTCGAGAGTGAACGAACGCGTTCCGCGTCGCGGTCTTGATGCGCAGGGCATCATGACCGGAGCCGAGATTTTCTGGAACCTCACCACCGCGCCGCTGGTGGAGCATGCCGTGCGCCGCGGCGAGGGGCTGCTCGCGAAGGACGGGCCGCTGGTCGTCCGCACCGGCAAGCACACCGGCCGCAGCGCGAAGGACAAGTTCACGGTCAAGGACGATCTCACCCGCGACGTCATCTGGTGGAACGACGGCAACAAGCCGATGGACCCGGAAGCGTTCGACCGGCTTCACGACGATTTCCTGCTCGCGCTCGCCGACAAGGACCAGCTGTACGTCGCCGATCTCTACGGCGGATCGCAGCCGGAGCATCGCGTCCGCGTGCGCGTGATCAACGAGCTCGCCTGGCACAATCTTTTCATCCGCACCTTGCTCGTGCGCCCGGATGCCGCCGACCTGCCGGACTTCGCGCCCGAGTTCACGATCATCGACCTGCCGAGCTTCCGCGCCGACCCCGAGCGGCACGGCTGCCGCAGCGAGACGGTCGTCGCGGTGAACTTCTCGAAGAAGCTGATCCTGATCGGCGGCACGTCCTACGCGGGCGAGATGAAGAAGTCGGTGTTCGGGCTGTTGAACTTCATCCTTCCGCCGCAGGGCATCATGCCGATGCACTGCTCCGCCAACATCGGGCCGCACGGCGACACCGCCATCTTCTTCGGCCTCAGCGGAACGGGCAAGACGACGCTCTCGGCGGACCCCAACCGTACCCTCATCGGCGACGATGAGCATGGCTGGTCGGACACGGCGGTCTTCAACTTCGAAGGCGGCTGCTACGCCAAGATGATCCGCCTCTCGGCCGAGTCCGAGCCGGAAATCTACGCGACGACGAAGCGGTTCGGGACGGTGCTAGAGAATGTGGTCATCGATCCGGTCACTCGCGAGCTCGATCTCAACGATCCAAGCCTCGCCGAGAACAGCCGCGGCGCATATCCGATCGACTTCATCCCCAATTCGTCCGACGAGAACATGGGGCCCGTGCCGAAGAACGTCGTCATGTTGACCGCCGACGCGTTCGGCGTTCTTCCGCCGATCGCGAAGCTGACGCCCGAGCAGGCGATGTACCACTTCCTTTCGGGCTACACCGCGAAGGTCGCCGGCACGGAGATCGGCGTGACGGAGCCGCAGGCGACCTTCTCGACCTGCTTCGGCGCGCCGTTCATGCCGCGTCACCCGTCGGTCTATGGCAATCTCCTCAAGGAGCGAATTGCCAAGGGCGGAGTGGACTGTTGGCTCGTCAATACCGGCTGGACCGGGGGCAAGTTCGGAGTTGGCAAGCGCATGCCCATCAAGGCGACGCGCGCGCTTCTGAATGCCGCCCTCGACGGCAGCCTCAAGAACGGCAAGTTCCGCAAGGACCCGAACTTCGGTTTCGAAGTGCCGGTGGAGCTGCCGGGCTGCACCGAGCTGCTCGATCCGCGCAGCACCTGGGCTGATCCGGCGGAATATGACGCCATGGCCGCGAAGCTCGTCGACCTCTTCGTCGAGAACTTCGCGCAATTCGCTGACCAGGTGGACGAGGGCGTCCGCCAGGCGGCGCCGAAGGTGCAGCAACAAGCGCAACCGCAGGCCGCCCAGACGACGTCAGCCTAGGCCCGATCATCGGTCGGGCCCTCCCAGCAGGACCCGAGCAGTGACCGATTTCAAGCCAAGATTCTTCACCTCCGACGCCGAGATCGAGCATGTCGGCGAAGGATTGGTCGCGCGCACGCTGCCGCGAGCCGAATGGACTCACGAGGCGCATCTCGCCGCCACGACCTATTTGCTGCTGAGGCGGCGGGACATCGATCTCGACAAGGAGCTGCCCGGCCTCATCCGACGCTACAACGAGAGCGTCGGCGGAGTGAACAGCGACAGCGAAGGCTATCACGAGACGATCACCCGCGTGTTCCTGCACGGCGTCCGCCTGTTCCTCGAGGAAGCCGATGTAGAGGCGCCGCTCCACGAGCTCGTGAACGAATTGCTGATCTCGCCCATGGGCAGGCGCGACTGGCCGCTGCGCTTCTACTCGCCGGAGCGACTCTTCTCGGTCGAAGCGCGGCGCGATTTCATCGAGCCGGACCTGAGGGCGCTTCCCTGACGCGGCGCTTGGGGGCAGGAAAGGGGGATGGTGTTACGTCTCGCCTCACTGCTTGCCGCGCTGCTCCTCACCGCGGCCGCTCCGTTTGCCGCGCCCGAGAAGGGGAGCCGAACGGTCTACCGCCACGCAGCGCTGATCGACGGCACCGGACGGCCGCTCCAACATGACATGGCGGTCGTCACCGACGGCGAGCGGATCGCGGCTGTCGTCCGCGACTCCGCCTTGACGGCTGCGCAGCTGAACGGCGCGAAGCAGGTCGACCTCTCCGGCCAGTATCTGCTTCCGGGCTATATCGACTCGCACCAGCATCTCGCGACGCCGCCCGACCGCCCTGAAGCGGAGGCGCGGCTGAAGAGGGACATTTACAGCGGCATCACCGCGACGCGGGACATGGCCGACGATCTCAGGCAGATCGCCGACATCACGCGCGCCGCGAAGGTCGGCGAAATCGCCTCTCCGGACATTAGCTACGCGGCGCTGATGGCCGGGCCGAGCTTCTTCGACGATCCGCGCACGCAGGCGGCCGCGCAAGGCGCGGTGGCGGGCAAGGTGCCGTGGATGCAGGCGATCGACCATTCGACCGACATGCGGCTCGCCGTCGCCCGCGCGAAGGGCACTTATGCGACGGCGGTGAAGATCTACGCCAACCTTCCCGGCGACCTGGTCGCGAAGATTGCAGAGGAGGCGCACCGCCAGGGAATGCGCGTGTGGGCGCACGGGATGGTTTTCCCGGCAACTCCGTTCGAGGTGGTGGACGCCGGCGCCGATACCGTCTCCCACAGCTGCTACCTTGCCTATCAGCCGATGGCGAAGCGGCCGGATTCCTACCAGCACCGCTTCCCGATCGACACGTCATTGTTCGAGCATGACAATCCGGTGATGGCGAAGCTCTTCGCCGACATGGCGCGCAGGGGCACGATCCTCGACGCGACGCTGCACGTCTATCGCGAAGTCGAGGCGGCGGCGAAGGCGCAGCACAAGCCGCCGCTGTGCACCGTCGCGTTCGCCGGCAAGCTGACCAACCAGGCCTATCGCTCCGGCGTGCAGATCTCGACCGGGACCGACGACGACACCGAACTCACCGACCCCTGGCCGGCGCTGTTCGACGAGTTCGAGCTGCTGCACGACACCGCCGGGCTGCCGCCGATGGCGGTGATCCAGGCAGCGACTCTCACCGGCGCGAAGGCGATGGGCGCGGAGGCCGACATGGGCTCCATAGCCGATGGCAAGTTTGCCAACTTCGTCGTGCTCTCGGCCAACCCGCTCGCCGACGTGCGCAACATGCGCAGCGTCGTGCTTACGGTGAAGCGCGGCCGGCTATACCCGCGCGCCGACTACAAGCCGGCGCGCTGAGCCGCTGTTAGCGGCCCTTGGCGAACTGGACCGGAACGTCCTCGTCGAGCGTCGCTACCGTCTGCGTGCGCGGCGGAATGACCGCGCTCGTGCCGGTGACGAAGAAGCCCGCGACCGGAACGACCGCCAGCGACGCCACGACGCCGGCTGTTCCGGTCTTGCCGTGATCGCCCGCGGCGCCGGTGATGCGGATCCGCTGGTCGCCGAGCTCGACGACAGAAGCCGGGTCTCGAGCTTGCCGGACTTGCCCCACATGCCCTTCCGCTTGGCAACGGTGACTTCTCCGACCGCGCGCGTTCCCGCAGGAATGACGGTGCGGCCGTTGAGCTTCACGTCCTCCACCACTTCGAGATCGAAGCGGTCGCCCACTTTCGAGTCGTTCGAATTGAGCTCGCGGACCGTCTCCAGCTGGATCTCGGTGCCGCGCTGCAGGACATTCTTAGGCTTGGAATCCCCGACCACGATCGCATGAGCCTGGGCCTGAGCGACGGACGGAGCCGCGGCGCAAAGCGCTGCGGCGAAAACATACGCAAACTTACGCACGAAACACCCCCCATTGAGAAAACTGCGCCACGAAATGGCGGCGCAATTCTAAACAGTTCGCTAAATTTCTGCTGACTCGCAAGAGTTTAACGGGGTGAAATTGATTTCGGTCATGGATTCGCCGCAGCGCCTCCGCAGTGCCGCTCGCGGAGAGGTCAAACGGCGAGTTGCAGTGACAAGCAAATGCTGCCCTGCTTATCTACGGCACATGGGTGCGCGCTGCGCCTGCCGCGGGAGGATGTGCAAGGATGAAGCTGGTTGTTGGCGCGGGCGCGATCCTGCTTGGAATAGGCCTGCCATGTTCGCCACTGGCGGCCGCCCCAATGGCCAAGCATGCGCCTCGAACCTCCGCGGATGCCCGGCTCAGGGCGCTTTACGACGCCTACGCGGACTGGGACGCCAAGGAGTCGGGGCAGCTATGGAACGCGAAGGGCGAGCTGGAGGCAGGGGGCTCGATCCCGCACGTCGATGCCGCGTCGCAGCTTCGCCGCGAAGCGCACGTCAAGGAAGTCCTCGAGCAGCTCAACGCAATTCCGCAGGCGCAATTGTCAGCCAAGGAACAGGTCAACGCGGCCGTGTTCCGCACGATGCTCGAGAACCAGCTCGCCGAATATCGCTTCCGCACGTGGGAGATGCCGTTCAACAGCGACAGCTCCTTCTGGACCTATCTCGACGCGTCGCAGCCGTTTGACGATGTCGCGGGCTACCGCCGCTACATCGCGCGAATGCGCGACATCCCGCGCTATTTCGACGAAGAGATCGTGAACATGCGCGCCGGGCTCGCGCGGGACTTCAGCGTGCCGCGCGCGACGCTCAACGGCCGCGACAAGTCAGTCGCCGCGTTCATCGTCGACGATCCGGAAAAGAGCAGCTTCTACAAGCCCTTCGAGAAGTTTCCTTCGAACATTCCTGCCGCCGAGCAGCAGCAGCTCCGCGCTGAGGCAAGGGCCGCGATCCAGCAGTCCGTGATGCCTGCGTACAACAAGCTCCTCGCCTTCATCCGCGACGAATATATCCCGCACACGCGGACCACGATCGCGGCGCACGACCTGCCGGACGGCGACGCTTTCTACCGCTCCCAGGTCCGCGAATATACGACCACGGACATGACGCCGCAGCAGATCCACCAGCTCGGACTGCAGGAGGTGGCGCGGATCGATGCCGAGATGCAGCAAACGATGCGCGCCAGCGGCTTCAAGGGCACGATGCCCGAGTTCCTGAAGTTCCTGAAGAGCGACCCGCAATTTTACGCGAAAACGCCCGACGAGCTGCTCGGCGTTTCAGCCTACGTGGCCAAGCGGGTCGACGGTGTGATCGGCCAGCACTTCGGCTATTTGCCGCGCAAGCGCTTCGGAATCATTCCGGTCCCGGATGCCCTCGCGCCCTTTTACACGTCGGGCCGCGGCGGGCTCGAGAATTGCATGATGAACACCTACGACCTGCCCGTCCGCCCGCTCTATAATATCCCTGTCCTCACCCTCCACGAATGCGAGCCCGGGCACAGCTTCCAGATGGGCATTTCGTCGGAGCAGAAGGACCTGCCGAAGTTCCGGCGCAATCTCTATTTCTCCGGCATGGGCGAGGGCTGGGGGCTGTACAGCGAGTGGCTCGGCGACGAGCTCGGCATCTACCGCACCCCCTACGAGAAGTTCGGCCAGCTGAGCTACGACATGTGGCGCGCGGCCCGGCTGGTGATCGACACCGGCATCCACCAGTACGGCTGGTCGCGGCAGCAGGCGATCGACTATCTCGCCAGCCACACCGCGCTGACCCAGCACGAAGTCGAGACCGAGGTCGACCGCTACATCAGCTGGCCGGGGCAGGCGCTCGCCTACAAGCTGGGCGAGCTGACGATCCTGAAGCTGCGCAAGGAGGCGGAGACGACGCTGGGCCCGAAGTTCGACGAACGCCGCTTCCACGACGCCATCCTCACGCTCGGCTCAGTCCCGCTGAACGTCCTCGAGGATCAGATCCACGCCTTCATTCGGAAGGAGGCGGAGCGGAAGGCTCCAGCGGCGGCGGAAGGACGTGCTCAGGCTCAACCTTGAGGCAATTGCCCTCGACGTCGACGATCCTCACGCGCTCTCCCGGTGCGGCAGGGCCGCCGCGCGCGGGCCAGACTGAATCGCCGACGCGCACCTGCCCACCGTCGCGGTCGATCGCCTGAGCAGCGACAACGACCTTGCCGAGCAGCCGCTTCGTGCGGTCGTTGAGGAAGGGATCGGCCGAATAATCGTAGCGCATCGAATAGGCGCGCCGCCCGCCGACGCGCACCGCGAGGATGGCGACGAGCGCGAACAGGGCCAGCTGAAGCGCGATCGGCAACGGCAGGAGCAGGGCGGCAAGGCCAGTGACGATCGCGGCACCGCCGATGAAGACCAGGAAGAAGCCCGGCGCGATCAGCTCGGCGATCAGCAGCACGACGCCGCCGATCAGCCACAGCCATTCCGGATCGACAGGAAGGTCGGTCATCAGCTCGCTTTTGGCACGCTCGCGACCGACTTCGCCTTGGCGGCGGCGGCGCTGCCCGATCCTCCCACCGCTTCCTTCGCGAGTTCGGCGATGCCGCCGAGCGTCCCGATCAGCTGCGTCGCCTCAACCGGGAAGAGGATGGTCTTGGCATTGGGCGAGCGGGCGAACTCCGTGACCGCATCGACATATTTCTGGGCGACGAAATAGTTGATCGCCTGGGCGCTGCCCTGCTCGATGGCGTCACTGACCGCCTTGGTCGCCGCCGCCTCCGCCTGCGCCTGACGCTCGCGCGCCTCGGCTTCGCGGAACGCGGCCTCCCGGCTGCCCTCGGCGGAGAGGATAGCCGACTGCTTCTCGCCTTCCGCCTTGAGGATCGCCGACTGGCGGAGGCCCTCGGCCTCGAGGATGACGGCGCGCTTCTCACGCTCGGCCTTCATCTGGCGCGTCATCGCGTTGACGATGTCCTGCGGCGGGCGGATGTCGCGCAGCTCCACGCGGGTGATCTTGACGCCCCAGGACTCGGTGGCCTGGTCGACGACCGAGAGGAGCTTGGTGTTGATCTCGTCGCGGCGCGACAGGGTCTCGTCGAGGTCCATCGACCCCATCACGGTCCGAAGGTTGGTCGTCGAGAGCGCGGTGATCGCGGTGTAGAGGTCGTAGACCTCGTAAGCGGCCTTCGCGGCATCGAGCACCTGGAAGAAGACGACCCCGTCGACTGCAACCATCGCATTGTCCTTGGTGATGATCTCCTGCCCCGGGATCTCGAGGACCTGCTCCATCATGTTGATCTTGCGGCCGACGCGATAGAAGAAGGGCGTCACATAATTGAAGCCGGGCTCGGCGACGCGCACGAACCTCCCGAAATGCTCGATGGTGTAGCGGTAGCCCTGGCGGACGATCTTCACGCCGGTGATCACATAAAGCAGCACAAGCACCGCGACGGCGGTCATGAACGTAGTCAGCATTTCTCTTCCCCGGTCTCCCCAATTGCGGGCATGATGCGACGGTCATGGCTGTAGCGGAAGCGAAAAACGACAAGGGCATCGACCTCTTCGCCGTGCGTTCGGTGCTGTTCCTCCCCGCATCGAACCCAAGGGCCATCGCGAAGGCACGCGAAGCGGGGGCGGACCTCGTGGTCCTCGACCTCGAGGACGCGGTGAAGCCGGAAGACAAGGATTTGGCGCGGTCGGCGGCAGTGGAAGCTGTTGCGGCGCCCTGGCCGATGCGCGTCGCGATCCGCGTGAACGGCGCGGGAACGCAGTGGCATTCGCTCGACCTCGATGCGGTGGCGAGCTCCCGAGCGGACCTCGCGGTCATTCCTCGTGCTGCGTCGGCTCACCTCGTCCACGACATGGCAGAGACTGTTTCGAAGCCGGTGCTGGCGATGATCGAAACCGCTGCCGGCGTGCTTGCCGCCTCCGAGATTGCGCAGGCGAGCGCCGGCCTGATCGCCGGCACCAACGACCTTCGCGCCGATCTCCGTCTCCCGCTCGATGCGACGCGCGAGCCTATTTCGGCCGCGCTTCAGATGATCGTGCTTGCGGCTCGCGCGGCGGGCGTGGCGGTCTTCGACGGCGTGTTCAACAACCTGGAGGATCGCGACGGCTTCCTCCGCGAAGCCCAGGATGGGCGGCGGCTTGGCTTCGACGGGAAGAGCCTGATCCATCCCAACCAGATCGCCCCCTGTCACCGCGCCTTCGCTCCGAGCGAGGCCGAGGTGGAGCGCGCTCGCGCTTTGGTGGAGGCATTCCACGGCGGCGCGGAGCGCTTCGGCAACGAGATGATCGAGCGCATGCATGTGGAGGCTGCGCAGCGCGTGCTCGCGAGGGCCGCCGCCTGAGCCGAGGCTTGGCGAATCGCGCTTTGCCTGTCATGGGCCGATATGGCCCAGCTTAACGACGCCGGTGATATTCCGCTCGGACTGACGTTCGACGACGTCCTCCTCCAGCCGCTCGAGTCCTCCGTTCTTCCCAGCCAGGCGGAAACGAGGACCTTCCTCACCCGCGAGATCCCGCTCAACATCCCGATCCTGTCGTCGGCGATGGACACGGTCACCGAAGCCGACATGGCGATCGCTCTTGCCCAGCTCGGCGGGATCGGCGTGCTTCACCGCAACATGACCGTCGAGGAGCAGGCGCTCGCCGTCCGCCAGGTGAAGCGCTTCGAAAGCGGCATGGTGGTGAACCCGATCACCATGACCCCTGACCAGACGCTCGCCGAGGCGCTGGAGATGATGAAGAACCATCGCATCAGCGGCATCCCGATCGTCGAGAAATCGGGCAAGCTGTGCGGCATCCTCACCAATCGCGACGTCCGCTTCGCCGAGAACCCGAAGCAGCCGGTGAGCGAACTGATGACTCGGGAGAATCTCGCGACCGTGGCGCTCGGGACCAGCCAGGAGGAAGCGCGCCGCATTCTCCACCAGCGCCGGATCGAGAAGCTGCTGGTGGTCGACGAGGGCAACCACTGCGTCGGGCTGATCACCGTCAAGGACATCGAGAAATCGGTTGCGGCCCCCTTCGCGACCAAGGACGCGGAAGGACGGCTGCGCGTCGCTGCTGCGACGACCGTGGGAGACAAGGGCTTCGAGCGCTCCGAGGCGCTGATCGACGCGGGTTGCGATTGCATCGTCATCGACACCGCGCACGGCCACAACACCGACGTCGCCAGGGCGGTTGCGCGGGTGAAGTCGGTATCGAACTCCGTGCAGGTCATCGCGGGCAATGTCGCGACGGGCGACGCTGCCAAGGCGCTCGCCGATGCGGGCGCGGACGCGATCAAGGTCGGGATCGGCCCGGGCTCCATCTGCACCACCCGGATCGTCGCGGGCGTCGGCGTGCCGCAGCTCACGGCCGTGATGGAAGCCGCGCGCGCCGCGGACGGCGTGCCGGTGATCGCCGACGGCGGCATCCGCACCAGCGGCGACATTGCCAAGGCGCTGGCGGCCGGCGCTTCGACCGTGATGGTCGGCTCGCTTCTCGCGGGGACCGAAGAGGCTCCGGGCGAAATCTTCCTCTACCAGGGGCGGAGCTACAAATCCTACCGCGGCATGGGCTCGGTCGGCGCGATGGCGCGCGGGTCGGCCGACCGCTACTTCCAGCAGGACATCAAGGATCATCTGAAGCTGGTCCCCGAAGGGATCGAGGGGCAGGTGCCGTACAAGGGACCGGTCCGCGACATCATCCATCAGCTGGTCGGGGGCGTGAAGGCCGCCATGGGCTATACCGGCTCCCGCACCATCGCCGAGCTGCAGAAGCGGGCGCGGTTCGTGCGGATCACCAATGCCGGGCTTTCCGAAAGCCACGTGCACGACGTGACGATCACGCGCGAGGCGCCCAACTATCCGACGCGGTAGCTTATGACTCCCGCCGCGCGCCTGCAGGCGGCGATCGAGATTCTCGACGAGGTGATCGCTTCGGCGCGCAACGACGGGCCGCCGGCGGATTCCATCGTCACGCGCTACTTCAAGCAGCGCCGCTATGCCGGCTCGAAGGACCGGCGAGCCGTGCGCGAGCTCGTCTTCCGGGCCATCCGCCGGTCAGCGGAGACGCCGGCCAGCGGCCGCGCCGCGGCGCTCGGGCTCGCGGAAGAGGAGCCGGCGCTTCTCGATCTGTTCGGCGAGCCTCGCGGTCCCGAGCCGCGTCGCGACGGCGAGGTGGCGGCTGCCGCGGGGGTCGTGCCTGAATGGCTCGTTCCGGAGCTTTCTTCACTGGTCGGCCCGGAGGAATGGCCGGCGCTGCTCGAGCGCGCCCCGCTCGACCTGCGCGTGAACGTTGCACGGACGTCGCGCGAGCAGCTGCTCAACGATTTTCCGGAAGGGGCGCCGACGCCGCTCAGCCCCTGGGGCATTCGCATGCCCGCGGACAGCCGCGTGGACGATCATCCGGCATTTTCCGCCGGGTTGGTCGAGGTGCAGGACGAGGGCAGCCAGCTGATCGCGCTGGCTTGCCAAGCTCATGACGGCGAGCGGGTGATTGATCTGTGCGCCGGCGCTGGAGGGAAATCGCTGGCGCTTGCCGCAGCGGCTCCCGGAGCCACGATCCTCGCGACCGACAGCAACCGGGCGCGGCTCTCGCGCCTCGTGCCGCGCGCGGAACGGGCCGGCGCGGCCGTCGAGCCGATGCTGCTCAACCCGCCGCGCGAACTGGAGGAGCTGGCGGAGTGGCGCGGCGCGGCCGATCTCGTCCTCGTCGATGCCCCTTGCTCCGGGAGCGGAACCTGGCGCCGCAACCCGGAAGGGCGCTGGAGGCTCACCCCGGCGCGCCTCGACGCGCTCGCCGCAACGCAGGAGCGGCTGCTCGATATCGGGGCCGAGCTCGTCCCCCCCGGAGGACGGCTCGTTTATGCGGTCTGCTCGCTCCTGTCCCGCGAAGGGGCAGGGCAGATCGGGCGCTTCCTCGAGCGCCATTCATCGTGGATTAGTGAGGAAACGGCCATTGCCGGAGGGCGTTCGGACGGTGAGGGCCGGTTGTTGACTCCGGCGCACGACCGCACCGACGGCTTTTTCGTCGCGCGGCTTCGCCGTCCATGCTAGGCGGACGCCCGAGAATGGAGAATTTAATGCAGTCCTTCCCGCGTCTTCTGCTCGCCGGCTTCGCTGCGATCGCGCTTGCCGCGCCGGTGTCCGGCCAGCGTTCCGACGACCAGATCCTGCCGAAATCGGTCGAGCTGATGCACCAGGGCCAGGCGCTGATGGCCGCCGGCAAGCTCGAGCAGGCCGAGGATGCGCTCGAGACCGCGCTCGCCGTCGATCCGCGCAACCGCTGGGCCTATATCGACATCGCCCGCGTCGCCGAGAAGCAGCATCTGTTCGGCAAGGCGATCCGGATGACCAACAAGGCGCTGCTGATCGAGCCCAACGATCCGGATGCGATCGCCGTCCAGGGCGAAGCGATGGTCGAGATGGGGGCCACCGCGCGAGCCCAGGAGAACCTCCAGAAGCTCCAGCAGGTTTGCGGAGCGAAAAGCTGCCCGCAGGTCGCGCAGCTGTCTGCGGCGATCAGCCGCGGTCCGACGGTCGCCTCGGCGAAGGCACCCGACACGCCCAAGAAAGACTGACCGTCTAGCTGAGCGCCCGCGCCAGCTCGACCCACTCCTCGACGCTGAGAGTCTCCGCACGACGCTGCGCGTCGATTCCGAGCGATTCCAGCGCCTGTAGAGCGCCGGGCACTTCCTTGAGGCTCGAGCGGAGCATCTTGCGCCGCTGGCCGAAGGCCGCTTCGGTCAGCCGCTCCACGATCCGCGGATTGACGCCGGCAGGCTGCTCGTCGGGGACGATGTGGACCACCGCCGAGGTGACCTTCGGCGGCGGCACGAAGGCGGAGCGGTTCACGACCATCGCGATGCGCGCGCGCGAGCGCCATTGCGCGGCGACGGAGAGGCGGCCGTACGCATCGCTTCCCGGCTGCGCCACGATCCGCTCCGCCACTTCCTTCTGGAACATGAGCGTCAGCGAGGCCCACCACGGCGGCCAATCGCCCGACAGCCACTTCAGCAGGAGCGCCGTGCCGACATTGTAGGGCAGGTTCGCGACCACATATGCGCCGTCGCCGGCCGCGGCGCGCTCGTCGATCTTGAGGGCGTCCGCCTCGAGGACAATCAGCCTGCCCTCGAACTGCTGCTTCAGCTCCTCGAGCGCCGGCATGCAGCGCCGGTCGCGCTCCACGGCGATAACGCTGGCGCCCGCTTCGAGCAGCGCATGCGTCAATCCTCCGGGGCCCGGGCCCACTTCATAGACGCGCTTGCCCACAAGATTGCCCGGGATGGCGGCGATCCGCGCGAGCAGCTGCCGGTCGAGGATGAAATTCTGGCCGAGCGCCTTGCTCGCGCTGAGCCCGTGCCGGGCGATGATCGCGCGGAGCGGCTCCGCTTCCGGGCTCAAGGGCCGTCCGCGCGGAGGCTTGCGTTCTGCGCGGCCATGCGGATCGCCGCAGCCATCGGCCGCGGATCGGCCCGGTCCTGCCCGGCTATGTCGAAGGCGGTCCCATGGTCGGGCGCCGTGCGGACGATCGGCAGGCCGAGCGTGACATTGACCGCATCCTCGAAATGGAGCGCCTTGATCGGGATTAGCGCCTGGTCGTGGTACATGCAGAGCGCCGCGTCGTAATTGGCCCGCGCGCTTGCGTGGAACATCGTGTCGGCGGGGTGAGGGCCGCTGACGCGCCACCCCTCGGCGGCGAGCGCGGCGATCGCAGGCTCGATGATCTCGACTTCCTCGCTGCCGAGCTGGCCGCTTTCACCCGAGTGCGGGTTGAGGCCGGAGATGGCGAGGCGCGGTTCGGGTATGCCGAAGTCGCGCTGGAGGCCGCGGAGCGTGGCCCGGCCGCGCGATTCGATCAGCGCGCTCGTCAAAGCAGCCGGCACCTTCGCAAACGGGAGGTGCGTGGTGACCGGCACCGTCCTCAGCGTCGGACCGGCGAGCATCATCACCACGTTGGCGGCCGCGACCCCGCACCGCTCGGCAACGAACTCGGTCTGTCCGGGGTGCTGGAAACCGATCGAATAGAGCTGCTCCTTGGCGACCGGTCCCGTCACCACCGCGGACGCGGAACCGGACCGCGCCAGCCCGACCGCGATCTCGAGCGAATCGAGCGAGCAATGCGCGCCGGCGACGCTCGGGTGGCCGGGCGTGTCGGCTTCGGGCGAATTGAGCTGGATCAGCGGCAGCCCCACGTCGAACGCGGAGTCCGCTTCCCCCGGATCGCCGATTATCTCGATGGGTCCGTCCCAGACGGCAGCGATCGAGCGCGGATCGCCGATGGCGACGAACGGCGGGAGGCCGAACTCGCTGCGCGAGTCCCAGCATTTGGCGATGACCTCAGGTCCGATACCCGCCGGATCTCCGAGTGAAATCGCCAGCGGGGTTTGCGGCGCTTCCGACATGGCGTCCGCCCTTATCGGAAATGATCGCTTAGCGGAATTCGATCACCGCATCGCGACGGAGGTCGGCGAGATAGCGCCGCGCGCGCATGTTCACCCGCTCGTCGTTGAGCTGGTTGTACACGTCGTCGTAGCTCGGCGCCGTCGGATCGATCTGGTCGCGGCCGCAGATGACCAGCGTGCGAACGCCTTCCTCGAGCGAGCCGAACGGCTGGGTCGCCTGTCCGACCTGCATCGGGACCATCATCTGCTGTAGCGCAACGGGCAGGTCGCGCAGCTTCACGCCGTCCTGCTCGACGACTTCGCCGTGGAAGTCCGCGGCGATCTTCTCCGCGCCGCCGCAGCCGCCGATGTTCTTGGCCGCCTCGGCGAAGCGGGCGACGATCGGCTCGGCCTGCTGACGCGCCGTGCCCTTCGGGAAGCTGATCGAGATCTGCTTCAGGCTGAGGACGGCGTCGCGCGGATCGGGCATGCCCCGCTTGCGCGTGTCCTGAACGGCGATGATCGAAACGCCGCCGGGGACTTCGATCGGGTTGCTGATCGTGCCCGGCGTCATCTGGCGAAGCGCTGCGGCGAGCGGCGCCGGAAGCTGCTCGGGCCGGACCCAGCCGAGATCGCCGCCGACGGCAGCGGTCGAGGCCTCTGAATATTGGCGCGCATAGCCGGCGAACGAAGCGCCGTTCTTCAGCTGCTCGAGGATCTTCTCGGCATTCTGCAGCGTCTGCTGCTCGGTATAGGGGGTGGCGGAGAGGAAGATCTCGCCGACGCGATATTCCTCGGTGCCCTTGGACGCGTTGAGACGGTCGAGGACCGCCTTCACCTCGTCGTCGCCGACGCTGACTCCGCTCTCGATCTTGTCGTGCTGCAGCCGCGACCAGGCGATTTCGCCTTCGATCTGGCGCCGCAGCGAGGCAATCGACGAGCCGTGAGCCTCGAGATAGGCGGCAAGCTGGTCGGGGGTCTGCTTCACGCCTGCCGCGACGCGCTCGACCGTGCGGTCGATGTCCGACTTCTTCACTTCGATCTTGTCCGCCTTGGCGGCCTGGATCTCCAGCGTCTCGTCGATGAGGTTGCGCAGCACCTGCTGGCGCAGCGCATCGACCTGGTCCGCAGGGATTTCGTTGCCGTTGGCGATGGCGAGCAGCGCGAGGCGCTGGTCGACGTCCGTCCCGGTGATGACGTCGCCGTTGACGATCGCGGTCGCCTTGATGACCGGCGGCATCGCGCTTCCGAAGACCTCGGGATTCTCAGGCAGGTGCAGGCCCTGGCTGGTGTTGATCGGCTGCGAGTTCTGCTCGTCGGCCTGCTGTGCCGCGGCGGTCGTCGCAATCGCCAGGAGAATGGCTGCCCCGGCGCAGAGCGCGCGCGTGGAATTCAGTCGGAAAGCTCGTGCCACGGTTTTCAAAATTCCCTTGATTTGCAGCCTGCTGGTGGTGGTTAGCCGTTTATCCAGGCCCGCTGAACGCAGCCTTAGCGGCCAATCCCCTTCAATGCCAAGTGAATGCCGAAAGTACTGCCCGCCCGGAAGGTCCCGATGCGTTGATAGTCGCGCTTCCAGGTGAGGCCAAGCTGGAGGCAATCGTCCTCATACTGGATGCCGAGGCGCTGGCGAACCGGATCCCAGCCGTCGGCGATCGACAGCGGGTCCTCGCTCTTGTCGGTGAGGTCGACGACGGTTGCGCCGAACACGGACCAGTAGCGGCTGAACAGCACGCGCGCGGCAAAGCGCAGCTCCTCGACGTCGCGCAGGTCCTCGATCGTCGGATCGACGTTCCGGTTGAGGCGGAGGTAGCCGACCTGGGCATAGGTCTGCGTGGTGCCGAGCGTCAGGTCGATCTCGTTGCGCCGCACGGCGAAATGATCCTTGTCGATCCTGAACCGGTGGGTGAGCTCGAGCAGCCGGCCGTAACGAATGCTGGTCCGGCCGACGATGTCGGAAAGCCGGTCGGTAAGGCCGGTCCCCTGGGGGAAGATGCCCGGCCGGTCGACGAGGCGATAGCTCTGGCCGATCGTGCTGCTGATCGACAGGTTCGGCCGGTCGAGCGCCCAGTCGACCCCGTAGGTGATGCGCGAAGCATCCTCCCAGCGGTCGTAGCCCGGGAAGCGGTTGAGCGCGAACAGGTTGCTGTCCTCGAGGTCGATCGAGCGCGCGTCCTCGTTCGGGATGTCGATGTTGGGTGTCGGCGGGGTGAGGACCAGCTGCACGCGGGGAACCAGCCGCTGGATACCGCCGAGCAGCGGGCCCACGAACGGCCAGTCGACCTCGGCTGCAAGCGCGCCGATCGCCCTCGCGTGCCAGCCGTCGGTGCCGCTGTAGATCGGCACCGGCGTGCTCTCCGCGTCGTCCGTATGATAGACGTCGCCGCGTGCATAAGCGGTCAGCGTCAGCTGCTGGCCCCACGGCGTCAGCCGCCGCAGATCCCATTCGGCGCTGGCGAAGGCGCGCTGCGTGTCCTGGCCGTCGATCCGCAGGATGGAGAGGCTGTTCCCCTGCAGCTGCAGCGTGCCGCCCAGCAGATGCTCCATCCGGAACCGCGCATCGATCGCCGGCAGCGCGATCGGGATCTGCTTCTGCTTGTCCTCGGCCCGCAATCCTTCGAACGCCCACCCGGCTATCGAGATGTAGGAATCGGGGCTGATCCGCTCGGCGTTGACGACATTGCGCAGCCGGTCGTCGTTGGTGATGTCGTAGCGGCGGGTAATCGTCTTGTCGGAGGCAACCCGGAATGAGCTGGTGATGCTCCACAACGGGTCGAGCTGCGCCTTGCCGTTGGCTTCGAAATAGCCCCGGAACCCCTTCCGCGTGGAGGTCACGTTCGGATCGATGCTCTCGATCGTCCCGTAAGTGAGGAACCCGCCCAGCTGGAACGCGCCCCAGCGGTCGAGCTGGCGGTACTTGGCCTCGATCGCCGGCAGCACGCCCGTGTAGATGTGCGGAGTCAGCGTGAAATCGCGGTTCGGCCCGATCTGCCAATGATAGGGCTCGGCAATCTCGAACCCTTTCCGGCTCGAAATGCTGAAGTCGGGCGCGAGCCAGCCGGTCGCTCCCTCATTGCCGCGCGACACGTTGAAGATCGGCAGGAGGGGGAGCGTGATCCCGAACAGCTGGAGATGCCCCCCGACGAACCGCACGCGGCCCGTCGACGGATCGTCGATGACCTTGGCCGCCGTAATCGCCCAGCTCGGCCGCTTCGGGCATCCGGTGGACGTGGTGACGGGGCAGGGCGAATAGATTGCGTTCTCGAGCGTCGTGACATTGCCCGTGCGCGTTCCGCTGGCCGCCGCCACCCGCGCTCCGCTTTCCAGCACGACCATCAGGTTCTGCACCGTTCCGTCGCGCAGCGTATCGGTGAGCTCGACGCTGTCGCCGAGCATCTTGTCGCCCTGCGGGTTGAGCAGGACGACGTTTCCGTTGGCGTGGACCTGGCCGGTGGTGCGGTTCCAGACGACCTGGTCGGCGGCGAGATAGTTGCCGTCGCGGTTCATGCGAACTTCGCCGCTTGCGGTCACGACGTCGGTCTTGTCGTCGTAGGTCACCTGGTCGGCGGAGAATTCGATGATTTCCTGCGGCGTCGCGGCAGCGGCAGGGGCGGGGGCAGGCACCGGCGGAGGAACGGCCTGCGCTGCCGCGGCGGCGGGTACCGCCACCAGCATCGGAAGCGCTGACCACCAGACAAATCTCGCCGTCAACGCTGTCTCGCCCGCCCGCTCGTAAGGATGCTGCCTTGGCCGCCGCCTATCGCACCTCGTGCAGCAGACGACAATCGGCCAGCGACGCAATAGCCACTCCTTTGCCAAGGTTTAACTTGCACCCTAAAGGCACCCGGGAACGTTCGTTTTCAGGGAATGCCGCACATGCAGATCCGCTTCGCCGACAGTCGGCCCACGGGAGATTATGCGCTGGTCCTGCCGGTCGCAGGCAAGGACCGCTCGAGCCTCGGTTCGCTTGGCAATGCGCAGCAGTCGCTCGTCGCGGCTCTCGACCGCCAGCGGTTCGAAGGCGATGCGTCCAGCGCGACGGAGCAGTTCGTCTCCGACAACGGCAGCGTTCGGCGTGTCGTCATCGTGGGCATTGGCGCCGGCGCCAATCCAACGGACGCCGCCGAAAAGCTCGGCGGCGCGGCCGCCGCGCGGCTGCTCACTTCGGGTGAGACGAAGGCGGTCATCGATGTGAGCGGCCTTGGCTTCGATGCCGACGCCGCCGCTCGCGTCGCGCTCGCTGCGGCACTGCGCTCGTGGCGGCACGACCGCTACCGGACGAGGCTCAAGGACAACCAGAAGCCGACGCTCGCCGAAATTATCGTGGTCGGCGGCGGCCAGGGCGCGGAGCAGCGCTTTAAGTCGCGCTGGGCGCCGGTGGCGGAAGGCGTCTCGCTGACGCGGGAGCTGGTCACCGAACCGGCGAACATCATCTACCCGGAAACCTTCGTCGAGCGCGTCAGCAAGTCGCTCGACGGCACCGGCATCGAGGTCGACGTGCTCAACCCGGAGCAGATGCAAAAGCTGGGAATGGGCGCCCTGCTCGGCGTCGCGCAGGGCTCCGTTCGCGAAGCGCGCCTGCTGGTGCTGAGGTGGAACGGCGGCGGCAAGGGCGAGCCAACGGCATTCGTCGGCAAGGGCGTCACCTTCGACACCGGCGGCATCTCGCTGAAGCAGCCCGCGGGCATGGAAGCGATGAAGTGGGACATGGGCGGGGCCGGCGCCGTCGCGGGCGCGCTGAAGGCGCTGGCGCTGCGCAAGGCCAAGGCGAACATCGTCGGCATCTGCGGCCTCGTCGAGAACATGCCGGGCGGCAATGCCCAGCGGCCGGGCGACGTGGTCACGACCATGTCGGGCCAGACCGTCGAGGTCATCAACACGGACGCGGAAGGCCGGCTCGTGCTCGCCGATGCGATCGCCTACGTGCAGAAGACCTTCAAGCCCGGCACGATCATCGATCTCGCGACTCTCACGGGCGCGATCCTCATCAGCCTCGGCCACGAGTGGGCCGGCCTGTTTTCGAACAATGAGGAACTGGCGTCCGAGCTGCTCAAGGCCGCCGGCGAATCCGGCGACAAGCTGTGGCGCATGCCGCTCGCGGAAAGCTTCGACCGGCTGATCGACTCGCCGATCGCCGACATGAAGAACGTCGGACCGCGGGAGGGCGGGTCGATCACTGCGGCCCAGTTCATCCAGCGCTTCGTCGAGAATGGCATCAGGTGGGCCCACATCGACATGGCCGGCAAGGCATGGGCGGACAAGGCGGGCGCGACCTACGACAAGGGCGCGACCGGCTTCGGCGTTCGCCTGCTCGACCAATATGTCGCGGACGTGCTCGAAGCCTGATCGGAAGCGGCCGTGCAGGTCGATTTCTACCAGCTTGCAGGAACGCCGCCCGAACAGGTGATCGCGAGCATCGCCGACAAGGTGCTGTCGGCCGGCGGGCGGATGATCGTCATTGCCGAGGACGAGATCTTTCTCGCGCGGTTGAACCGCATGCTGTGGGACCAGGGCCCGACGAGCTTCCTTCCGCATGGCATGGCCGGCGGTCCCGATGATGCGCGGCAACCGATCCTGCTCACCACCAGCCCGGATGCGCCGAACCTCGCGCGCAACGCGCTCATCGCCGACGGTATCTGGCGCGATTCAGCGCTGTCCTACGATCGCAGCTTCTTCCTGTTCGACAACGCGACCCTCAAGGGGGCGCGCGAGGCTTGGAAGGCGCTCGGCGGCAGGGAAGGTGTCGAACGGCGCTACTGGGCGCAGGAGGACGGCAAGTGGGTGAAGAAGGGGTGAGGGTTGCGAGGGCGGTGAAGCACCGCTAGGCGGCGCGGCAATCCAACCAACACAAGCACAGGAGACCGCCCGGTCATGGCCGTGACGCGCACCTTTTCGATCATCAAGCCCGACGCCACCCGGCGCAACCTCACCGGCGCCATCACCAAGATGCTGGAGGATGCGGGCCTTCGCGTCGTCGCGTCCAAGCGCATCCGGATGACCCGGGACCAGGCCGAGGGGTTCTACGCCGTCCACAAGGAGCGGCCCTTCTTCAACGACCTGTGCACCTTCATGACCTCGGGGCCGGTAGTGGTCCAGGTTCTCGAGGGCGAAGACGCCGTGAAGCGCAACCGCGACGTGATGGGAGCGACGAACCCGGCCGATGCGGCCGAGGGGACGATCCGCAAGACCTATGCGGAGTCGATCGAGGCCAACTCGGTCCACGGCTCCGATAGCGACGAGAATGCGAAGATCGAGATCGACTATTTCTTCAAACCGGAAGAAATCGTTGGCTAACGCGTCCGGGGGACGCCCGTAAGGCGACGATTGTCGGCTAGAGCATCGGGCTGAGCGTCGCGAGGAGGTTCTGCCACAGGCGCAGGCCCACGCCGTAGCGGTCGACATCTTCCGCCGTCACCCGGTCGCAGTCGGCGAGATATTCGTCCTGGCGCGCGCGCAAGGCGGCGGCGAAGGCGGCATCCTCGAACAGGATGTTGTTCTCGAAATTGAGCTCGAAGCTGCGTCGGTCGAGGTTGGCGCTGCCGATCAGGCCGACGCAGCGGTCGACGACCATGGTCTTCGCGTGCAGCAGGCCGCAATGATATTCGTATAGCTCGGCGCCGGCGTCGATCAGGTCCTTGTAATAGCTGCGGCTGGCGGCAGCGACGATCCAGTTGTCGTTGCGTGCCGGGAGCATCAGGACCGTCTTCACCCGCCGCCGCGCCGCCGAGGTCAGCGCGAAGAGCAGCTGCTCGTCCGGCACGAAGTAAGGAGTCGTGATCACGAGCTCCTCGCGCGCCGAGTGGATGAGCTCGGAAAAGCAGGCCGGCATCGCGTCGAACTCTACCGTCGGTCCGGTGCCAAGCACCTGTGCGACGACCTGCCCGCTGGCGTGGGGCAGCGGGGCCTTGAGCAGGTCGCTGATGTCCTCGCCGCCTTCCGCCATCCAGTCGGACACGAACAGGAACTGGCAGTGCTGGGCGACGGGCCCCTGCCAGCGGCTCATCACGTCCACCCAGGGCGCATAGTGGGGCTTGATCCGGAACTCGGGGTCCGCGCAATTCTGGCTGCCGCACCAGGCGATAGCATTGTCCACCACCATCAACTTGCGGTGGTTGCGGAGATCGACCCGGCCGCGGATGACGGTCCATAGCGGGTTACCGACCGGAAGAGCGACACGGACTTCGCAGCCGGATATTTGCAAGTCGTTCCAATGGGTTGAGCCGATGAGCTTGCGAGAGCCCAAGGCGTCGGCGAGCAGCCGCACCTGCACTCCACGCTGCGCAGCCCGGATGAAGGCGTCCTTGAGCTTAAGCCCGTTATTGTCGGCCAGCCAGATGTAGAAGCAGCCGTGGACGGTCTCGCGGGCAGTGTCGATGTCGCCAATCATTTCGTCGACGGCGGCGTTGCTGTCGGCCGCGAGGCGCACGCTGTTGCCGGTCGTCGGATCGAGGTGATTGACCGAGCGGGCGAGGGCGAAGGGGGACCAGTGCGCGCTGTCGCAGTCGGCTTCCTTGCATTCGCAATTGCCGGGCGGGCAGGGGAGGCGTGAATTGATCTCGCGCCCGCGGGTACGGCGCGGGCCGCTGATCCGCGTTTCGCCGAGCAGCAGGTAGAAGATCACTCCGGCAATCGGCAGGGCGAGGATGGCGATGATCCAGGCCAGGCGCGAAGCGGGCTCGCGATGGGGCCGAAGCAGCGCCCGCATGATCGTCGCCGCATCGGCGACGACGATGACGACGGAGCTGATCGCCTGCCAGTTCAAGGGCGCGCGGCTGCGGGCCTATCCGCGGCTCAGGCTGACGAGATGGAGCGAGCGCCCGCCGAACAGCCCGCCGCCCTTCCACATGTAGCGCAGGGTGTAGCTGCCCGACGCGCGGCGGTCCTTCCCGGCCTCGACGTAATTGGCGTCGATCCGGACGGGAACGCTGAGCGTCCGGTCCTTCGGGTCCTTGTCATGGCCCTTGAGCGCGGATTCGACGTCGCTCGCGGCGAGCTCGCCGTCGCTCCCGACGCTGATCGGCGAAGCGCCGGGCAGGGTGACCTTCAGCGATTCGAGCGCATGGCTGTCCTCGACGGGGCTGATCTCGAGCCGCTCGCCGTCGTCGGCCCGCTTTGCCCGGAGCGTCAACGGGATCGACGGCCGCTGCTCGACGATCCGCGTCGGCTTGTCATTGTCGCTGCTTATCCAGCTGATCCACACACCGAGCGCCGATACGATCAGCGCGCAAAGGGCGATCAGCTCGCCAAGGTTGATCAGGCGCCGGCGCCGCTCCGATTCGGTCTCGCTCATCGCCCGCCAGCTTCGAGCAAGCGCCGCGGCGCGGCAAGCTCCCAGCTTGCGGCGATCCGGTCGCCAACATGGTTCCAGTCGACGTCGCCGCCCGACAGGTTGATGGAGATCCAGCTCGGCAGGTAGGCGGGCCTGGAATAGGTCTGCGGGTCGGCGTCGAGCAGCATCTGCTGCTCGTCGAGGCTGCTGACGCGGACGCAAACGACGGTCTTGCCGTCGCCGTGGTGATTGTCGCGGAACTGGGCGAACTGCTTTCCTGCGACGAAGAAGGTCGGCTGCCCATGCGACAGCCTTTCTTCGGTGCCCGGCAGCTCCAGCGCCGCTTCGCGGATCCTGGCGAGAAGGTCGGTCATCTCAGGACGAACTGGTTCAACACGCCGGGGTATAGCCGATGTTCCGCCGCAAGCACGCGCTGCTCGAGCGTATCGGCCGTATCGCCCCGAACGATCGGCACCTCGGCCTGGCCGAGCACCTCGCCTGCATCGAGCTCCTCCGTGACGACGTGGACGGAGCAGCCCGCCACTTCGTCTCCCGCGGCAATCGCGCGCGCGTGGGTGTCGAGCCCGCGGTACCTGGGGAGAAGGGAAGGGTGGATGTTGACGATCCGCCCGGCCCAGCGGTCGACGAACCACGGCGAGAGGATACGCATGAAGCCGGCGAGCGCGACGGTCCCCGCTCCATGCTCCTCGAGCGCGGCGGAGAGGAGCCGGTCGAAATCTTCCCTGCCGAGTCCCTTGCTCTCGTGCGACCATGTGGCGAGGCCGCGATCGCGCGCCCAGCGGAGACCCTCCGCCTGCGGCTTGTTCGAAGCGACGAGCACCACGTCGTAATTCTTCGCCTGCTCGACGAGCGCCCGCATGTTGCTTCCGCGCCCCGAGATCAGGATGGCGACGCGCCGGGGGTCGCTTTGCCGCTCAGCCATTGTGCGTCGCGGACCAGTCCTCTGGGGAATTCCACGTTCCGGCCTGCCCATGCACGGTGCAGCCGCGCTCGCCGGCCTCGATCCGGCCGATTTCGAAGGCGTCTGCGCCGAGCGTGCGCGTCACAGCCTCTGCGCCCTCAGGACTGGCGATGACGGCCATGCCGACCCCGCAGTTGAAGGTGCGAGCCATCTCCGCGGGGGCGATTCGCCCGCCCTCCTGCAGAAGGGTGAAGATGGCAGGAAGCGGCCATCGCGCCGCATCCACCACCGCGTGGCAGCCGTCGGGCAGAACGCGCGGAATATTTTCGAGAAGCCCGCCGCCCGTGATGTGGGCCAGCCCCTTGATCCGCCCTTCCTGCACGAGCGGGAGAAGCGACCGAACATAGATTTTCGTCGGCTCGAGCAGCACTTCGGCCAGCGTGCGCCCGCCCTGGCCAGGCAGGCTTTCGTCGAGCTTCCAGCCCTCCTGCTCGATGATCCGGCGGACGAGCGAAAAGCCGTTGCTGTGCACGCCGGAACTGGCGAGGCCGATGATGGTGTCGCCCGGCGCGATGCCGCGGCCGGTCAGGACTTTCGCCCGATCCACGGCGCCGACGCAGAAGCCGGCGAGGTCGTAATCGCCGGCCGAATACATGCCCGGCATCTCCGCCGTCTCGCCGCCGATCAGCGCGCATCCTGCCTGCCGGCACCCTTCCGCGATCGACGCGACGACCGCCGCCGCCACCTCGTTGTCGAGCTTCCCGGTCGCATAATAATCGAGGAAGAAGAGCGGTTCGGCCCCCTGGACGATAAGGTCGTTGGCGCACATTGCGACGAGGTCGATGCCAACCCCGTCGTGCCGCCCGGTCTCGATCGCGAGCTTCAGCTTGGTCCCGACGCCGTCGTTGGCGGCGACAAGCAATGGGTCCGAATAGCCCGCGGCCTTGAGGTCGAAGAAGCCGCCGAATCCGCCGAGCTCCACGTCGGCGCCGGGGCGGGAGGTCGACCGCGCCAACGGCCCAATCGCCTTCACCAGCGCATTTCCGGCGTCGATCGAAACACCCGCGTCTTTGTACGTCAGTCCCATTCTTCTCCTGCTTCGATGCGGGGCTTCGCCTGGCCCAGTCCCTACTCAGCATGAGCGGAAATGAGAACCGTTCATCCTGAGCAGCGGCTGAGCGAAATCGAGGCGGCGTAGCGAAGGACGCTTGGATTTCCACGCCGTTGTCGCCAAAAGACGGCGCGAATGCTCCGCCGCCGTCTCGCAATCTCCTTGCTGCTGCTCCTCGCCGCCGTCGGAATCGGCGTCGGCGTCTATGCGCAGCTCGAAGGCGGCGACCGCGGCATCCTCCCGCTGGACACGACGAACACGCTGGAAATCGGCGGAGTTCACGTCGACGTCGGGGCCGCCGACGCGCTTTCGGCGCGGCTTGCGGGGTGGCGCGTGGCGCAGCGGCAGGGCTTCAAGCTGCTGTGGGCGAAGATGCACAACGCGCCGCCCAGCCAGGCGCCGAACCTTCCCGACGGCACGCTCGACCAGATTGTCAGCTCGATCAACGTCGACCGCGAGGAAATCGGGCCGAACCGCTATATCGCCGACCTCCGCGTCGAGTTCGACCGCGACCGCTCCGCGCCGTTCCTCGGCATCGAGGGCGCGCAGGTCGCCGAACATAGCGTGCCGATGCTGCTGATCCCGGTCACCGTCACGGCGGGAACGGCAACGAGCGTCGAGTGGCGCAATGCCTGGCAGCGCGCCTGGGCCGAGTTCCGCACCGCACAGAGCCCGATCAACTATGTCCGCGTCAGCGGCATGGGGTCCGACCCGATGCTCATCAACGCGGCCCAGACCAGCCGGCCGGGCCGCGGCTGGTGGCGCGCCCTGCTCGACATGTACGATGCGCAGGACATCCTTGTCGCCGAAGTGCAGCTGCAGCGCGCCTATCCGGGAGGCCCGGCACGGGCACGCTTCATTGCGCGGCACGGTCCCGACAATGAAATCCTCGGCGGATTCACGCTGACGGCCCCCAACAGCGACGCCATTCCGGCGATGATGAACCAGGGCGCGCAGCGGATCGACGCCATCTTCGCCCAGGCGCTCGCCGACGGGCGGCTGGCGCGGGATCCTTCGCTGAACCTGCCGCCGCCGCCGGTGCAGCTGGCGCCGGTCGAGGCGGCTCCGCCGCCGCCGAAGCCCGCGACCGTCACGAGCGCGTTCCAGGTGCAGATCATCGGCAACGACGTGAACGTCTACAATTTCGCCATGGCGCACCTGCGGACGGTCGGCGGCGTGGATTCGGCAACTCCGCAGCAGATCAACCCCAACGGCACGAGCTACGTTCTCGTCTCCTACCGCGGCAGCATCGCGCAGCTTGCCGCCGCGCTGAGCGCGCGCGGCTGGGTCGTCGACTATTCGGGCACGGTGATCCGGATGCACCCTGCGGGCGACAAGCCGCCGGCGCTCCCGCCGCCGCCGGCGGCCACGCCGCCGCCGGCGCCGCCGACGCAGCCGCCCGTGACGCAGAACTCGGGCGCTGCCGAATGAAGCAGGGCCCGGACCAGATCGCGCTTCCGCTCGACTGGCCCCAAAGCGACGGCGACGCCCGCTTCATCGTCTCGGACGCCAATCGCGAAGCCTTCGACCACTTCCGCAAGTTCAGCATGTGGCCGGTCAAGGCGACGATCCTCACCGGCCCGCGCCGGTCGGGCCGGACGCTCCTCGGGCGCAGCTTCGCCGAGCGTGTCGGCGGGCGGCTGTTCGACGAGGCCGACCAGCGCGACGAAGAGGAGCTGTTCCACGCGTGGAACCAGGCCCAGGACACCGGCCGGCCGCTGATCATGGTGGCGGACGCCGCGCCGCCTGCCTGGTCGCCGGCGCTGCCGGACCTCAAGACCCGGCTTGCGATCACGCCGGTGGCCCAGATCGGCCACCCGGACGATGCGCTGTTCGCCGCGCTCATCCAGCTCCACTTCGCCGACCGCGGGCTGCACATCCCGGCCGATGCGCTGCGCTTCATGAGCGAGCGGCTGCACCGCGACTATTGGACGGCGGAACGGGCGGTCGAAGCGGTCGACCGCTACGCCATCGCGGAGCGCGCGCGGCTGTCGCTGCCGACGGTCAGGCGCGCGCTAGCGCAAGCAAGGATGATCGGCGAAGCGGCCTAGCCGCACTTGATCTGCGTGATCTTGTTCGCCGGATCGAGCCAGACCGTCACCCGGTCCTCGCGGAAGTCCATCGTCAGCATCACGCCCGGCGGCGCCCAGCGCAGGACGGCGGCGTGCGAAACCTCCTTGATCCGCGCGCCGACCTCGTCGGAACGGGTCTGGCCGATGAACTGGTCGGTGCCCGCGGTCTCGCACTTGTGACCGGGAGTCACGCCGTGGACGGGCGTGTCCGCATTGGTCGGGGCAGGCGCCGTCGAGCAGGCGGCGAGCAGCACCGGCGCGAAAAGCATTGTCCTACGCATCAACGGTCTCCTCCTGGCGAATGCGGCTCATCTTGAGCTTGCCGTTCTCGATAGCGAAGGCGAGCCGTCCCTCGACGAGGTCGAGAGCGTCCTTGCCGAACTGTTCGTACCTCCAGCCGCTGAGGATATTGAGGTTCTTGCGGACCCCGGCGGCGAGCGCCTCCAGGTCGTCGGATCGGGCGATCAGGCGCGCGGCGACGCCGCTCTCCTTGGCGCGGATCTTGAGCAGCAGCTTCAACAGGTCGCTGACGAGGGCCGCGTCCTTGGTAAGGCCGGGCCGCTTCGGCTCGCGGTCGGGCATCTCTTCCTGGCTCAGCGGCTTCGCGCCTTCGAGCGCCGCCATCAGCCGGCTGCCGATGTCGTTCGTCTTCCAGCCGGCGGAGAGGCCGCGGACGCGCCCGAGATCGTCCTGCGTCTTGGGCGGATGGAGGACGATCTCGTTCAGCGTGTCGTCCTTGATGATGCGGCCGCGGGGCAGGTTCTTGGAGCGGGCTTCAGTCTCGCGCCATGCAGCGAGCGCCTTCAGCCGGCCGAGCACGGCGGGGTTGCGGCTCGGCAGCTTGAGGCGCTTCCACGCGTCCTCGGGCGGGAAAGCGAAGCTCGACGGGTCGGCGAGCCTCTCCATCTCCTCGTCGAGCCAGGCGCCTCGCCCGGTCTTCTTCAGCTTCTCGACCATGCGCGGGAAGACGGCGGCGAGATGCGTCACGTCGGCGATGGCATAGTCGATCTGGCGCTTGTCGAGCGGGCGGCGGCTCCAGTCGGTGAAGCGCGCGCCCTTGTCGAGGCTGTGGCCGAGCAGGCTCTCGATCAGGTTCGAATAGCCGATCTGCTCGCCATGGCCGAGCGCCATCGCCGCGATCTGCGTGTCGAACAGGGGGTGGGGGACCTTGCCGGTGAGATTGTGGATGATCTCGAGGTCCTGGCCGCCGGCATGGAAGACCTTCAGCACCTCCTCGTTGTTCACGAACAGGTCGAGAAGCGGCTTCATGTCGAGGTCCTCGGCCTTCGGATCGATCGCGGCAGCCTCTTCGGTGCTCGCCACCTGGATCAGGCAGAGGTCGGGCCAGTAGGTGTTCTCGCGCATGAACTCCGTGTCCACGGCGATGAACGGCTGTTGGGAAAGTCGGTCGACGAGGGCCTTGAGGTCTTCGGACTTACTAATCAGTGGGTGAATACGCATGAGTCTGCGGCGGCCCATAGCCCCGCCCTCGCGGGTTGACAAAAAGTGAGTGGGACGTGAAGCGCGGCGCGCGCTTTTCCACCCATCTCAGAAGCAGAAAGCCGAGCTTCCGAATGCACGCCTACCGTACCCACACCTGCGCCGAGCTGCGTCTCAGCGACGTCGGCACAACGGTCCGCCTCTCGGGTTGGGTCCACCGCAGGCGCGACCACGGCCATCTGCTGTTCGTCGACCTACGCGATCATTACGGGATCACGCAGATCGTCGCCGACACGGATTCGCCGGCGTTCCGGACGCTCGACCGGCTCCGGCTCGAGTCCGTCGTCACGGTCGAGGGAGAGGTGGTCGCGCGTTCGCCCGAGACGGTGAACGCGAACCTCGCGACCGGCGAGATCGAGGTGCGCGCGCGCGAGGTGACGGTGCAGTCGGAAGCGGCCGAGCTGCCGATGCCGGTCGCGACGGAAGCGGACTACCCCGAGGAGATCCGGCTCAAGTACCGCTACCTCGACCTGAGGCGCGAGCAGGTCCACCGCAACATCATGCTCCGCTCGGCGGTGATCGCCTCGATCCGCCGGCGGATGATCGAGCAGGGCTTCACCGAGTTCCAGACGCCGATCCTGACGGCCAGCTCGCCCGAGGGCGCGCGCGACTATCTGGTGCCGAGCCGCGTGCACCCGGGCAAGTTCTACGCGCTTCCGCAGGCGCCCCAGATGTTCAAGCAGCTGATCATGGTCGCGGGCTTCGACCGCTACTTCCAGATCGCGCCATGCTTCCGCGACGAGGACGCGCGCGCCGACCGCAGCCCGGGCGAGTTCTACCAGCTCGACTTCGAGATGAGCTTCGTCACGCAGGACGACGTGTTCAACGCCATCGAGCCGGTGCTGTCGGGCGTGTTCGAGGAATTCGCGAACGGGCGGACGGTGACGCCGGCGGGCGAATATCCGCGCATTCCGTACAAGGAAGCGCTGCTGAAGTACGGGAGCGACAAGCCGGACCTTCGCAACCCGCTGCTGATCACCGACGTGTCGGAGCATTTCAGGGGCTCCGGGTTCGGCCTGTTCGCGGGGCTGGTGGACAAGGGCGCGGTCGTGCGCGCGGTCCCGGCGCCCGGCACGGCCGAGAAGAGCCGCAAGTTCTTCGACGACATGAACGAGTGGGCGCGGAGCGAGGGCTTCGCCGGGCTCGGCTATGCGACGCGCAAAGGCGGCGAATGGGGCGGCCCGATCGCCAAGAACCATGGCGAAGAGGGGATGAACCGCATCGCCGAGGCGATGGGCCTCGGGCCCGACGACGGAATCTTCTTCGCGGCAGGCAAGGAAGCGGATGCGGCGAAGCTTGCCGGAGCGGCGCGCACGCGGGTCGGCGAGCAGCTCGGCCTGATCGAGGAGGGCTCGTTCCGCTTCTGCTGGATCGTCGACTTCCCGATGTACGAGTATGACGAGGAGCGGCAGAAGATCGACTTCAGCCACAACCCCTTCTCGATGCCGCAGGGCGGGCTCGAAGCGCTGGAGAGCAAGGACCCGCTGGAGATCCTCGCCTGGCAGTATGACATCGTCTGCAACGGCGTGGAGCTGTCGAGCGGCGCCATCCGCAACCACCGCCCGGACATCATGTACAAGGCGTTCGAGATCGCGGGCTACACGCGCGAGGAGGTCGACACGAACTTCGCCGGCATGATCAACGCGTTCAAGTTCGGCGCGCCGCCGCACGGCGGTTCGGCCCCTGGGATCGACCGCATCGTCATGCTGCTGGCCGACGAGCCCAACATTCGCGAGGTGATCCTCTTCCCGATGAACCAGAAGGCCGAGGATCTGATGATGAACGCACCTTCGGAGGTGACGCCCAAGCAGCTCAAGGAGCTCAACATCAGGATCGTCGGCGATGCCGCTCCTGCCGGAGCCAAGGTCAACCCGGCGAAGGTCGTCGCGCCGGAATAGTCAGCCCGGGTAGCGGATGGCGAGGACCTCGTAGCTCTTCTCGCCGGCGGGAAGCCGCACGACCCTTTCGTCGCCGACCCTGGCCCCGATGAGCGCCCGCGCGATCGGCGCGCTCCAGCCGATCCGCCCTGCAGCGGCGTCGGCCTCGTCATTGCCGACGATCGTCACGGTCCGGCGGTTGTCGTCCTCATCGGCAAGCTCGACCGTGGCGCCGAAGCGCACCTGGTCGCGCACCTGCTGCAGCGCGGGATCGACGACCTTCGCCTCTTTCATGATTTTGGCGAGGAAGGCGAGCCGCCGGTCGATCTCGCGCAGCCGGCGCTTGCCGTAGATATAGTCGGCGTTCTCGGAGCGGTCGCCGAGGGAAGCCGCCCACGACACCGTCTCGACGATCTGCGGCCGCTCGACGGCGAACAGCTCGTCATATTCGGCGCGGATGCGCGCCAGGCCTTCGGGGGTGATGTATCGGTCAGCCACGGGCCGACCGCCTATCAGCCGGGCTGGTCTTTCCCAAGATAGCGCGAGACGTGGAGCGCGGCCTGCTGCTGCGGTGCGCCGCGCATCGAATCGTAAACGACGCTGTTCTCGATCACCCGCTGCACGTAGCCGCGGGTCTCGTCGAAGGGGATCGCCTCGATCCAGGCGACGACATCCACCTTGCCGCGCGGATCGCCGTAGCGGCGGACCCATTTGGAGACGTTGCCGGAGCCTGCATTGTAGCTTGCGACCGCAAGCGGAACGTTGCCGTCCCACACGTTGAGCATGTGCTGGAAGTAAGCGGACCCGAGCATCACGTTGTACTGCGGGTCGCTAAGCAGCTTATAGCTGTCGAAGCCGACGCCCATCTTGCCGGCCTGGTCCCGGGCCGTCCCGACCATCAGCTGCATCATTCCGCGCGCGCCGGCGTGGCTCAGCGCATATGGGTCAAACGAGCTTTCCTGGCGGCTGATGCCGTGCGCGAGCGACCAGAGGTTGCTGGCGACCGAGGCGGAAAGCATCGGATAGGCCTGGCGGTAGTAGAAGCTGGAGCCCTTGATCCGGGCCATGCGCGCAACCCACACCGGCAGGTCCTGCCGGCCCAGCTGCTGGCCCAGCTCGAGCGCGAGGTTGCGCTCGACGTCATTGTCCAGCGAGCGGGCGAGCGCCTGCACGAACAGCGCCTCCTCGGTCGAGCGGCCCTGCTGCCCAAGGAGCCGAAGCGCCTGGACGAGCCTGCGGCTGTTGAACGCGGCGCGCTGCACGGAGGTGGTCGTATATTGCGGCAGTGCCGCCGGCGGCGGCGGAACCGCGCGCCCGAGCCGCTCGAGCGCGAGCTGGCCGTAGAAGAGGTCCGGATAGGCCGCCGCGCGCTGGAAATAGGCGTTTGCGGTCTGGAAGCGGCCCGCGCCAAGAGCGGCGCGGCCCGCCCAATAATCGCCCTTGGTCTGCACCTGCAGCGAGCGGCCGGCGCGCGCATAGCGGTCGAACATCGCAATGGCCGCGGCAGGCTGGCGCATCCGCTCCAGCGCCACCTTCCCGCCCAGCCAGGCGAGGTTGGTATATTCGTCGCGGACGCCCAGCGGCTGGTCGGCGACCTGCGTCCCGGCCGGAAGCACGTCGTCGATCTGGCGCGTGATATTATAGGCCGTGCCCCAGTCGCCCGAACCGGCGGCGTCATCCGCGACCATCAGCAGCATCTCGTAGAAGCGCTCCGGATCCGCCGGCTTGTAGGTGAAATTGTGCGTGCGCGCGGCGAGGTCCTCGGCGGAACGGCCGTAATCGTGCGCCCGCAGATAACGGATCCGGTCCATCATCAAGCCGGCATCGGCCGTTACGCTGCCCATGACGGCGCGGTAGCGGGCCTCGGCGTCGGAAGAATCGTTCTGGAGCGCGACGCGGGCGCCGAAGGCCGCCTGCCGCTCCGGGCTCGCAAGCGCGAGGAAGCGGGCGGCGTCATCCTCTTTCTTGGCGAACAGCAGGGCGTCGATGCGGCGGTCGTGGTCGGCACGCGTCAAGCTTGAGCCGTAGCGGGCCCAGATCGCCTGCTCGTCCTCGCTGCTGAGGTCCGGCGACGCCCACGCCTTGCGCGCGGCGTCGAGCGCCTCCGCGGTTCGGCCGGTCGCGGCATAGGCGTCCGCAAGCCGCGCCCAGCCGTTGCCGCTGTCCGGCTTCTCCCGGGCGAAGAAGGCGATGACCGTGGTCGCATTCTCCCCGGGGCGCATCGCCTTTTCCGCCCAGCCGCGCATCCGGTCCGCGTCGGGCCAGTCGGGGTTCGCGATCAGAAAGGAGGCGTAATCGGCGAAGCTGTAGCCGCTGCTCTGGCGCAGCCGCCGCCATTGATCGAGCGAGTAAGCGACGCTCGGCGTATAGACAGGAGCAGCAGAGTAGCCGGGCGCAGTCGGGTATTGCGCCGAAGAGGACGGCGCGAGCGCCAGCAGGACCGGCACCAGCAATACAGCACGCCACATGCTGGACATATTGCAGTCCCGCTCCTTATCAGGCCCTGAACGCGGCCCACACACACACGCGCAAACTCCTCAGGACGGAGACAAGTTCATGTTTTTCGGCTCGATTCCGGCGCTGGTTACGCCCTTCTCCGGCGGCCGTGTCGCAGAGGACACATTCCGCGCCTTCGTCGAGTGGCAGATCAGCGAAGGCTCGAACGCGCTGGTTCCGTGCGGCACGACCGGAGAGGTGGCGACGCTGACGAGCGATGAGCATCGCCATGTCGTCGCCACGACCGTCGAAGTCGCCAAGGGGAGGGTGCCGGTCATCGCCGGTGCCGGCACCTACGACACCGCTGCATCGATCGAGCGGGCGCGGGCTGCGGCGGACGTCGGCGCGGACGCGATCCTCGCCGTTGTCCCATACTACAACAAGCCGAGCCAGGCGGGCCTGATCGCGCACTTCACCGCCCTTGCCGACGCGTCTCCGCTGCCGATCGTCGTTTACAACGTGCCCTCTCGCACCGTGGCGGACATTTCCGTCGAGGCGCTGGGGACGATTGCCAGGCACCCGAAGATCGTCGCCGTGAAGGACGCTACCGGCAATCTCGCTCGGGTTTCCGCGCAGCGGCTCGCCTGCGGCGAGGATTTCATCCAGCTCAGCGGCAATGACGACATGGCCTTGGGCTTCAACGCCATGGGCGGCGTCGGCTGCATCTCGGTGACCGCGAACGTTGCGCCGCGGCTTTGCTCGGATTTCCAGAAGGCGATGCGCGAAGGCCGCTGGGACGAAGCGCTGAAGCTCCAGGACAAGCTCTATCCGCTCCACGCGGCGCTCTTCACCGACGCTTCTCCGGCACCGACGAAATATGCGCTCTCGCGGGTAAGGAACGATTTCCCACGCGAGCTTCGGCTACCGCTTGTCGAAGCTTCCGACGCTTCGAAGCGAGCGGTGGACGCGGCGCTCGAGCACGCGGAACTCGCTTGAGCGATATTCTCCATTGTCGCGGCGGTCCAAACTCGTTGAAGCGATGCGTGCGAATCCGCGCGCGGACTGGACGATCGCGGATGTAATTACAGTCTGCGAAGCATATGGAATTTCTTGCAAAAGCCCCAGGCGTGGCTCACATTACACATTGAAGCACCCGCGCATTGCTGGACATCTAACTGTTCCCGCGAGGAGGCCAATTAAGCAGTTGTATATTCGGCTGTTGTTACAAATGGTGGATGCCTTGGAGAGCTAATGACCATCGACGTCCGCTCTTACCGTGTCTTCGTGGAACCGCTTGCGCCTGAGCTTGGGGGCGGGTTTGTTTCGTACGCGCCGGATTTGCTTGGCTGCGTATCTGATGGCGCGACGCCGGACGAAGCTTTGCACAACATCTATGACGCCATTGCGTGCTGGATCGATGCGGCGAGGGCCAACGGAGACCCTATTCCCGCTGCCAACGCGCGCGAATACGCCTGACCAAGCTTTCATAGCTGCAAAGCCGCAGGTAAGCGCCTAACATGGCGAAGCCGCTTCCGCCGCCGTTCGACAAGCAGAAAGTCGTCGCCGAGAACCGGCGCGCGCGCTTCGACTATTTCGTCGAGGACCGGCTCGAGGCGGGCATCCAGCTGACGGGAACCGAGGTGAAGTCGCTGCGCGGCGGCGAGGGATCGATCGCGGAGAGCTATGCGACCGTGGACGGCGACGAGGTCTGGCTGATCAACAGCCACATCCCCGAATATAGCCATGGCAATCGCCTGAACCATGAGCCTCGGCGCCAGCGGAAGCTGCTGCTGAAGAACAGGGAAATCGCGAAGCTCCAGGGCGCAGTGACGCGCCAGGGGCTAACGCTCGTCCCGCTTTCCATCTATTTCAACGGCAGCGGCCGCGCGAAGGTGGAACTGGCGCTGGCGCGCGGCAAGAAGGTCCATGACAAGCGCGAGACGATGAAGGAGCGGGACTGGAAGCGCGAACAGCAAAGGCTGCTCCGCCACAATGGATGAGGGTGGCGCCGGCGCCGGACGCATGCGCTGGCTGACGCGCCATATTCCGACGCGCGAGACGGTCGGCGACTATCGGCTCCTTCGTCCCTTCGCTCCGCATCTCACCCACCCGTCGCTGTGGCGAATGACCCGGCGGTCGGTTCCTCGCGGGGTCGCGGTCGGGCTGTTCGTCGCAGTGATCATTCCGTTCATGCACACGGTGATCGCAGCGCTGCTGGCGATCCCGACGCGGGCGAACGTCGCCGTCGCGGCCGTCTTCACGCTGGTGGTGAACCCGCTGACCATCCCGCCGATGTATTATGCCGCCTACCGGATCGGCTCGTGGGAGCTGCACCACGATGCCCGGCTGCTCGATCCCGCAGCCGCGGAGCGCTTCTCGAGCGAGCTCAGCCGGCTCCTGTTCTGGGTCCATCACGCATCGGCCCCAATTGCCGTAGGGATCCTGACCATGGCCGCGGTCCTCGCGGCGATCGGCTATCTCGCCGCGTCGTTCGTCTGGGGCTACTGGTTGCGTAGCCGGTGGCGGCAGAGGCACGGACGGGGGCGCCTCTAGTGGCCGGTCGCTGCCATGGCTTGCGCGGACCGCGTGAAGCTAACTAAGGATAAGCGTCTTTTGGAGGGGATTGTGATGGTTCGGTTCTTTGCGTTGGCTTTGGCTTCGACCGCTCTTGCCGCTTGCGCGACGCAGGCACCGCCGCAGGCGCCGCCGCCTCCGCCCGCAGCTCCTGTCGCCGCAGTCGCTCCGCCCGAGGCGAGCCCGCCGAGGCCCGAATACGGGACGTTCGGCTTCGATACGGCCGGCATGGACAAGAGCGTCGCTCCGGGGAACGACTTCTTCGAATATGCCAACGGCACCTGGGCCAAGAACACGCCGATCCCGGAGGACAAGGCCCGCTACGGCATGTTCAACGTGCTCGACGATCTTTCGAAGGAGCGCACGCGCCAGATCATCGACGAGCAGGCGAAGGACCCGAACAGCAAGATCGGCAATGCCTATCTGAGCTTCATGGACGAGGCGACGGTGGAGTCGAAGGGGCTCGCGCCGCTCGAGCCCTGGCTGAACCAGGTCCGCTCGGTCGCCAGCAAGGCCGCGCTCGCCAAGCTTTACGCCGAAGGCGATGAAATCGGCATTTCGGCGCCGTTCCGCATGTTCGTCGGCCAGGATGACAAGTCGCCGGAAAATTACGCGCTGACGATGATTCAGGGCGGCATCGGCATGCCCGACCGCGATTATTACCTGTCGAAGGACCCGAAGCTCGCCGACACGCGCGCGAAATATCTCCAGCACCTGACCAACGTGCTGAATCTCGCCGGCGAGAAGAACGCAGCGGCTCGGGCGAAGGCGATCCTGGACCTCGAGACGAAGATCGCCAAGGCGCACTGGACCCGCGCCGAGAGCCGCGATGCCGACAAGACCTACAACAAGATGAGCCTCGCGCAGCTGAAGAAGCGCGCGCCAGGGTTCGACTTCGCGGCCCTGGTCCGCGGCACCGGGGCCAATGTCGACGACGTCATCGTCGCCCAGCCGAGCGCCTTCACCGGCGAAGCTGCCGCGATTGCAAGCGCGCCGCTGTCCGTCCTCAAGGACCAGCTGCTCGTCCGCTCGATCGACAGCTATGCGAGCTTCCTGCCCAAGGCGTTCGACCAGGAGCGGTTCAGCTTCTACGGCACGGCGCTTTCGGGCGTTCCGCAGCAGGAGCCGCGGTGGAAGCGCGCGGTCAACTTCACCACCGACGTGATGGGCGACGACGTCAGCCGCCTCTATGTCGCCAAGTTCTTCCCGCCCGCGACCAAGGCCGCCGCCGACCAGCTGGTCCATAACGTCATCGCGGCGATGGACCGCCGCATCGACAAGCTCGAGTGGATGAGCCCGGAGACCAAGGCCAAGGCGCACCAGAAGCTCGCGGCCTTCACGCCGAAGATCGGCTATCCGAGCCAGTGGCGCGACATGAGCGGGCTGGCGATCGACCGCAGCGACCTGCTCGGCAATGCGATGCGCTCGCGCAAGTTCGAGCATGCGTACGAGATCGGCAAGCTCGGCGGGCCGATCCGGCGCTGGGAGTGGGGCATGACCCCGATGGAGATCAACGCTTATGCCAATTTCGGCATGGTCGAGATCGTCTTCCCGGCAGCCATCCTCCAGCCGCCCTTCTTCGACCCGAACGCCGACCCCGCGGTGAACTATGGCGGCATCGGCGCGGTCATCGGCCACGAGCTCAGCCACCATTTCGACGACCAGGGGGCGAAATACGACCTCACCGGCAAGCTCATCGACTGGTGGACGCCCGGAGACACCAAGCAGTTCACCGCGCGGCTCGACAAGTATGAGAAGCAGATCAACTCGTACGAGCCGCTTCCCGGAATGCATGTGAACGGCAAGCTGACGATGGGCGAGAACGTCGCCGACCTCGCCGGCCTGACGGTCGCGCACGACGCCTATATCGCCTCGCTCAACGGCGCTCCGCCGCCGGTGATCGACGGCTTCACCGCCGACCAGCGCTTCTATCTCGGCTGGGCGCAGGTGTGGCGGTGCAAGAGCCGCGAGCCGGCGCTTCGCCAGCAGCTGCTGGTCGACCCGCACTCGCCGTGTCCGGTCCGCACCGACGTGGTCCGGAACATGGACCCCTGGTATTCGGCGTTCGGCGTGGAGCCGGGGCAGACCTTGTACCTCGCGCCCGACGACCGCGTCCGCATCTGGTAGGTTGACGCGCATCTGGTAGCATGGGCCGCAGAGCCCATGCTGTACCAGGAGCTGCCAGGCATCGAATCGACGCCCCTCGACAGGTGGGGCCGATGGCTTGCGCCCGCGATCGTCTTGGGCGCGGCGGCGACCGCGGCGGTGCTCGCGCTGCTGCTGGCGCAGCCCCTGATCGCGCTCCTGCTGGTCGCAGCCGGGCTGGCCGGTGCCGCGGTCGCGTTCCTGCGCGCCGCTCCCGCCGCGGCGCCGGCCGAGTCGCGCGTCCTCGGCCCGGCTTACGCGCTGCTGGGATCGGCCCTCGGGCTCAGCGAAGACCCGGTTGCGCTGACCACGGGCGAGGGGTCGCTGCTGCTCGCCAATGCGGCCTATCGCGACCGTTTCGGCGGGGCCAAGCCGCCGCTCGAGCTCGCAGCCGACGACGACGCGCTCCAGGGGCTGAAGCTCGCGCAGACGATGGCGTGGCGGGACGGCGGCGGTTGTGTCGCGCGGGTCGAAACGCCTGCGGGCGCGACGCCGGTGGAGGTGGAGCGCGTCGGGACGCACAACGACCTGCTCCTGTGGCGGTTCGTCAGGCCGGGCTCGCCGGATCCGGTCACGCTCGCTGCCAACCGCCTGCGGGGAAGGGCCGGCGACCTGCTCGGCCGCGCGGGCGTGCTCGCGGCATTCGTGGACCCGCAGGGCAAGGTGCTCGCGCACAACCGCCTGTTCGAAATGCGCGCGCAGCCCGGGCCGGGCGAGCCGCGCCTCACCGATCTCGTCCGGGAGACGGAGGAGGAGGGGCATTTCCAGCTAGCGGCGGAAGGCGAGAGCGGCCGCCGCCTGCGCGCGGTCCTCGTGCCGCTCGATCCGCCGGGCCCGAGCGACTACGGCAATTTCTACCTGTTCGACAGTCCCGACACGCTGCCGATGTCGAGCTCGTCACACCTGCAGGCGCTGCTCGACATGCTGCCGATCGGTCTGGCGCTGGTCGATGGCGACGGGCGGTTCCTGACCATGAACCAGGCGTTCGTCCATGCGGCGGGGATCACGGGCTCGTCGATGCCGGTCTATCCGGGCGACCTGGTGGTCAAGGAAGACAAGGCTGCCGTGGCCGATGCGGTGCGCCGCAACGCGAGGGGACCGGCGATGTCCGGCGACATTGCCGTGCGGCTCGTCCGCCAGCCGTCGGAGCCGGTGGCGCTCACCATTGCCGGCCTGCGCGGCCTCGGCGACGCCGCGGTGCTGCTGCTGCTCAAGGACAATAGCGAAGAGGCCAAGCTCAAGCGCCAGGTGGCGCAGGCGACCAAGATGCAGGTCGTCGGCCAGCTCGCGGGCGGCGTCGCCCACGACTTCAACAATATCCTGACCGCGATCATCGGCCATTGCGACCTGATGCTGATGCGGCACACGCCGGGCGACATCGACTATGACGACATCCAGCAGATCAAGTCGAACTCCAACCGCGCCGCGGGCCTGACGCGGCAGCTCCTGGCATTCTCGCGGCAGCAGACGCTGCGGCCGCAAGTGCTGCAGCTGCCGGATGTGGTGTCCGAGGTCTCGCACCTGCTGAAGCGGCTGCTCGGCGAAACGGTCGAGCTGGTGGTGAAGCACGGCCGAAACCTCGGCCCGATCCGCGCCGATCCCGGGCAGCTCGAGCAGGTCATCATCAACCTCGCGGTCAACGCGCGCGATGCGATGGCGCCGAAGGGCGGCGGGACGCTCACCATCCAGACCTATTCGGTGAAGGCGGACCAGGTGGCCGAGCTGGGCTCGGACATCCTGCCGATCGCGGATTATTCGGCGCTCTCGGTGACCGATACGGGCACGGGCATTGCGCCGGGCGTGCTGGGCAAGATCTTCGAGCCCTTCTTCACGACCAAGGAGGTGGGCAAGGGGACCGGCCTCGGCCTCTCCACCGTCTATGGCATCGTCAAGCAGTCGGGCGGCTTCATCTTCGCCGATTCGAAGCTCGACGAGGGCGCGCGCTTCGTCATCTACCTGCCGGTCCACCGCGAGGAGGCGCCGGCTGGACGCGCGCGGACCTTGGCCAAGGCGAAGAAGGACGAGCTGTGGGGCAGCGGAACCGTGCTGCTGGTCGAGGACGAGCCGATGGTTCGAAGCGTCGCCGAGCGCGCGCTTACGCGCCACGGATACAAGGTCATCACCGCGGACAATGGCGAGGACGCGCTCGAAATCCTCGAACGGGGCGATCCGATCGATCTCCTAATCAGCGACGTCGTGATGCCGGGAATGGACGGGCCGACGGTCGTGCGCGAAGCCCGCAAGAGCCGGCCCGACCTGAAGATCCTCTTCATGTCCGGCTATGCCGAAGAGCAGCTGAGGAAATCGATCGACATCGAGAACGTCAACTTCCTGCCAAAGCCGTTCTCGGTGACCGAACTCGCCGAAGCGGCGCGCCGGGCGGTCGGGACAAAATAAAAGGACTTTGCGCTTTTGTTATCGCACTTTATGCGATGCGGCAGATGGCTGAAGCACGCTCCATTTTGATCGTCGAGGACGAGCCGCTCATTGCGATGATGCTCGAGGATTTCCTCGATTCCCTCGGCCATACGGTCCGCGGCACCTGCGAGACCGTCGAGTGCGCGCTCGACGAGGTGGAGAAGGGCGGCTTCGATCTCGCCATCCTCGACGTGAACCTCAAGGGCGAGAACGTCTGGCCGGTGGCGACCAAGCTTCGCGAGAAGAACGTGCCCTTCGTGATCGCAACCGGCGGGCACGTCGATCCGCCGCCGCCGGAGTTCAACGACGCGCCCGTCATCGAAAAGCCCTATACGGTCGACCGCGTCACGCCCGCGATCGAGGCCGCATTCGGCGCCTGAGCTTCCTCTTCACTGCAGTCCTCATCGCCGCAGCCGCGGCCTTTTGCGCCATGTTTGAATTCCAGAGCCATTTCATCTTCCCCACGCACGCAGTAGCGGCGCCCGGCCCATGGCCGCCCGGCGCTGAGCGCCTGCGGCTGAAGACGACCGACGGGAACGAGCTCGCGGGTATCTACATCCCGGGCGAGGGCAGCAGCGAGGAGCGCACGCTTCTCCTCGGCTTCGGCGGCAACGCCTGGAACGCGCAGGACGTCGCTGAATATCTGCATGAGCTGTTTCCCGAGGAGGACGTGGTGGCGTTCCACTATCGCGGCTACGCGCCGTCGAAAGGCTCTCCTTCGGCGGAGGCGCTGATCGCGGATGCACCGCTCGTCTACGACCTGGCGGTCAAGGAAGTGAAGCCGAAGCATGTCGTGGCGGTCGGCTTCAGCATCGGGAGCGGGGTCGCCGCGACGCTGGCCGGCAGCCGCAAGCTCAACGGGCTGATCCTGGTGACTCCGTTCGATTCGCTGAAGGCCGTCGCCCAGTCCATGTACCCGTGGCTGCCGATCGGCGCCTTCTTCGAACATGAGATCGCCGCCGCCTCGGCTCTCGAGAAGGTCCAGGTTCCGGTGGCGATCATCGCCGCCGAGCGCGACGAAATCGTGCCGGCCGCGCGGACGGACGCGCTGAGGAAGCGGGTCCCCGAGCTCGTATTCGACCGAACCGTCGAGCGTGCGGGGCACAACGACATTTACGCGAGGTCCGACTTTCACGACGCAATGCGCGAAGCTTTCACCCGTCTCAAACTGTGACAGTCTTCCCCTTGCCTGAGAGGGGCGCTCCATCCATATTCCTGAAATCAAACGACCAATCGTGCGGCGGGGGATACGTTAACCGACCTGCAGAGTTGATTGTGTCATAAAGCGGGCTAGCATGCCCATGAGAGGACGGTCGTTCGCGGCCGCGATGCAAGGACGGGAATGACCAAGCTTTCAGGCGGCGACAGCAAGAGCACCCTCTACTGCTCCTTCTGCGGCAAGTCGCAGCACGAGGTGAGGAAGCTCATCGCCGGGCCGACCGTGTTCATCTGCGATGAATGCGTCGAGCTGTGCAACGACATCATCCGTGAGGAATCCAAGTCGGCGCTCGTCAAGACGCGCGACGGCGTTCCGACGCCCTCCGAAATCTGCAAGGTCCTCGACGATTATGTAATCGGCCAGGACCGCGCCAAGCGCGTGCTCTCGGTCGCCGTCCACAACCACTACAAGCGCCTTTCGCACGGCGCCAAGGCCGGCAACGAGGTCGAGCTCGCCAAGTCGAACATCCTGCTGATCGGTCCGACGGGCTGCGGCAAGACGCTGCTCGCGCAGACGCTGGCCCGCATCCTCGACGTGCCCTTCACCATGGCCGACGCGACCACGCTCACGGAAGCCGGCTATGTCGGCGAGGACGTCGAGAACATCATCCTCAAGCTGCTCCAGGCCTCCGACTACAATGTCGAGAAGGCGCAGCG
Source organism: Bacillota bacterium (assembly GCA_050261135.1). Classification (GTDB taxonomy): domain Bacteria; phylum Pseudomonadota; class Alphaproteobacteria; order Sphingomonadales; family Sphingomonadaceae; genus Sphingomicrobium. The sequence goes on along the minus strand of JBLNCZ010000027.1, from coordinate 142,997 downwards.
GGGCATCGTCTACATCGACGAGATCGACAAGATCAGCCGCAAGTCGGACAATCCCTCGATCACCCGCGACGTGTCGGGCGAGGGCGTCCAGCAGGCGCTGCTGAAGCTGATGGAAGGCACGACCGCGAGCGTTCCGCCGCAGGGCGGCCGCAAGCATCCGCAGCAGGAATTCCTGCAGGTCGACACGACCAACATCCTGTTCATCTGCGGCGGCGCCTTCGCGGGACTGGAGAAGATCATCTCCGACCGCATGCAGGGCAAGTCGATGGGCTTCGGCGCCCATGTCGCCGCGCCCGACGAGCGCAAGACGGGCGAGATCCTCAAGCATTGCGAGCCCGAGGACCTGCTGAAGTTCGGCCTCATCCCCGAGTTCGTCGGCCGCCTGCCGGTCATCGCGACGCTGCTGGACCTCGACGAGACCGCTTTGGTGAAGATCCTGGTCGAGCCGAAGAACGCGCTCGTGAAGCAATATGCCAAGCTCTTCGATATGGAGGACGTCCAGCTCGAGTTTACCGACGACGCGCTCCATTCGGTCGCCAAGAAGGCGATCGAGCGCAAGACCGGCGCTCGCGGGCTGAGGTCCATCCTCGAAGCCATATTGCTCGACACGATGTTCGACCTGCCGTCGATGGACGGCGTCGACGAGGTCCATGTCGACAAGGACGTGGTCGAAGGCCGCAAGGAGCCGGTGCGCGTCTATGCGGCCAAGGATAAGGCCGACGACGCGGCCTAGCCCAGGGTCGAATTCACCGGATTATCGACTGACCTAGCGGTCGTGGACGGCCGCGAGCAGCTGCGCGCCGTAGCGCTCCATCAGGTGCGCGTCCCGGCCATAATGGTCTTCCAGGAACTGCACGCCGTGGGCCGTCGGCTGAACGGTCAGGTAGGTCATGTAGACCGGGATTTCGCGCGGCAGGTCGACGTGCTGCTCGACCTTCGGGTCGCGGCCCTTGGGGACGGTCCCGTCGAACAGGAACTTGGCCAGGCGCTTGTAGTCCTCGAGCCTGACGCAGCCGTTGCTGATCCACAGCTCGTTCTTCGTGAAATGTTCTTTCTCCGGCGAATCATGGAGATAGATGCCGAAGTAGTTGGGCAGCATGAACTTCATCATGCCCATCGAGTTCGCCGGGCTGGGCAGGCGCCGCAGGCGGACCTCCTGCGTCCCGTTGACCACCGCCTGCCAATCCACGTCGTGCGGATCGATCAGCTGCGCGTCCTCGGAATAGTCGGTCATCACCTGATATTCGCGGTCGGTGAGATAGCTGACGCCCTGCGCGACGACGCGCGGCGCAATGAGGTTGCGCACCAGGTCGGGCGGAACGTTCCAATAGGGGTTCACGTCGGCATATTTGATGTAGGCCGCCATCATCGGCGTCGCGGATTCGGCCTTGCCGACCACCACCTTCATCTCGTCGACCTTGCGGCCGTTCTCCCACATGGAGAGCCGCGCGTCGCCCGAATCGACGATCACATATTTCGACTGCTCGTCGGGGGCGGGGAGCCGCTTCGCGCGCTCCATGTTGATGATGATCAGCTGCTCGTAATAATCCGCGCCGCGGTTGAGCGCCTCGATCGTGCCGGCGCCGGCAATGCCGTCGTCCTTGAGCGCGTGAACCGCCTGGAATTCCTTCACCTTGGCAGCAAGGGCGGCATCATAGCTGTCGCCGTCCGGCAGGCCGAGGCGGGTGCGCAGCATCGCGACGCGCTCGCCCGTCGAGCCGGGCTTGAGCGTAGGGCCGGCGGGGATCTGGATCTGCGGCAGGCTGCCCCAGTTCTGCTCATATTTGACGAGGCCGCGGCGCAGCTCGGTGTAAATCGGGTTCACCGGGGTGAAGAGATCGACCGGCGCGGCGCTCCACGCGGCGTCCTGCATCCCCGCAAGGAAGCCGCCGCGGTGAACCGCCTTGGGGACCAGCGATTCATCGATGTAGATCATGTCGACACCCTGCTCGATGGCAGGGGGGAGGTCGATCGGCTCGAGCGCCGGGCCCTTGGACTGGGCGATCGGCGACTGCCATGGCTCGCCCGAAGGGGCGGCCGCAGGCGGCGGCTGCGCCATCCACGGCTCCTCGACAACCGCGCGCGGCGCGGGCTGGGCCGCGACCGGACGAGGCGGCGGCGGCGGCATGGGAACAGGCGCGGGAACCTGCCAGTAAACCTGGCCGGATGCCCCGGCGGACAGCGACAGCGCGCTAAGCGCAAGCAAGGATTGGCGAATGTTCACATCGCCATAGATAGTGAATGAAACTGAACGATTACAGAATCAGCAGCCTCCGACAGCCGCGATTCATTCACCTTCGAGCGGAAGCGTGTCCTTTTCGGCAGTGGGAGAGCCGAGTTTTTTGGCCATCTGCTCGACTTCGTCATCGCTAGGCGCTTGCGGGATGGCGTCTTCGCCGGGCGCCAGCGTATCGTCCGCGATGCCGGGTCCGGTGCCGGCAATGGTCTCGTTGATCGGCTCCTCGTTCGGTCCGGTGCTGATCTTCTCCCTGTCCTCGGCCATCAATGCCTCCTCTGGTCCGCTTCGGCGGGTACAGCGAGCGGCGCGTCGCGAATGTTCCTGCCCTTTGTTGCGCCTGTGAGGCGGCCAGCCCATATACTCGCACATGACTCGCTTTCTCCCGATCCTTCCCCTTCGCGACATCGTCGTTTTCCCGCACCGCATCGTTCCGCTGTTCGTCGGGCGCGAGAAGTCGGTCGCGGCGCTCGAAGCGGCCATGGCTGCGGACAAGGAGCTGTTCCTGGTCGCCCAGCTCGACCCGGGCGAGGACGATCCCGACCGCGACGCGCTCTACGACCTCGGCGTCATTGCGACGGCGATGCAGCTATTGAAGCTTCCGGACGGGACCGTTCGCGTTCTCGTCGAGGGCGTGAAGCGCGCCCGTCTCCTGAACCTCGTCTCGCACGACGGCTATGTCGCCGCGGAGATTGAAGAGGTGAACGAAGAGCCGGCGGACGGACCCGAAGCGCAGGCGCTGATGCGCTCGGTCAATGACCAGTTCGAAAATTACGCCAAGCTCAACAAGCGCCTGCCCGCCGAAACGGGCATCCAGCTGGCGGAGATCGACGATCCCTCGGTCCTCGCCGACGCGGTCGCTTCGAACCTGTCGATCAAGGTCGCCGACAAGCAGGCGCTGCTCGGCGAGCTGAACCCGGCGCGGCGGCTGGAGATGGTGTTCGCCTTCATGGAGGGCGAGCTCGGCGTGCTCCAGGTCGAGAAGAAGATCCGCAGCCGCGTCAAGCGCCAGATGGAGAAGACGCAGCGCGAATATTACCTCAACGAGCAATTGAAGGCGATCCAGCGCGAGCTCGGCAACGAAGGCGAGGAGGGCGGCGACGAGCTGGCTGAGCTTGCCGAGAAGATCCGCAAGACCAAGCTGTCGAAGGAAGCGCGGACGCGCGCCAATGCCGAGCTCAAGAAGCTTCGGGCAATGGCGCCGATGTCCGCGGAAGCGACGGTCGCGCGCAACTATCTCGACGTGCTGCTCGGCCTGCCGTGGGGCAAGAAGTCCAAGCTGAAGAAGGACATCGCCGAGGCGCAGCGGATCCTCGACGAGGACCATTACGGCCTCGAGAAGGTGAAGGAGCGGATCGTCGAATATCTCGCCGTCCAGGCGCGCACGAACAAGCTCAAGGGGCCGATCCTGTGCCTCGTCGGTCCGCCGGGCGTCGGCAAGACGTCGCTCGGCCGCTCGATCGCTCGGGCGACGGGCCGCGAGTTCGTTCGCCAGTCGCTCGGCGGCGTGCGCGACGAAGCCGAGATCCGCGGCCACCGCAGGACCTACATCGGCTCGCTTCCCGGCAAGATCATCTCGAACATCAAGAAGGCGGGCACCTCGAACCCGCTGTTCCTGCTCGACGAGATCGACAAGCTCGGCCAGGACTTCCGCGGCGATCCGGCGTCGGCGCTCCTGGAAGTGCTCGATCCCGAGCAGAACAGCCGCTTCCAGGACCATTATCTCGAGCTCGATTACGACCTTTCGGACGTGATGTTCGTCACCACGGCGAACTCGCTCGACATGCCGCAGCCGCTGCTCGACCGCATGGAGATCATCCGCCTCGAGGGCTACACCGAGGACGAGAAGGTGGAGATCGCCAAGCGCCACCTGATCCCCAAGCAGATGGACGCGCACGGGCTGAACGCGGAGGAGCTGAGCTTCTCCGACGACGCGCTGCGCTCGATCATCCGCCACTACACGCGCGAGGCCGGCGTCCGCACGCTCGAGCGCGAGCTGGCGAAGGTCGCCCGAAAGTCGCTGCGCCAGATCCTCGAGGGCAAGACCGAGCGAGTCGAGCTCGTGCCGGAAAATGTCGGCGAGTTCCTCGGCGTTCGCAAGTTCCGCTTCGGAATGGGCGAGGAGGAGGACCAGATCGGCGCCGTCACCGGGCTGGCATGGACGGAGGTCGGCGGCGAGCTTCTGACCATCGAAGCCGTGACCGTCCCCGGCAAGGGGCAGATCAAGACGACCGGCAAGCTCGGCGAAGTGATGCAGGAGTCGATCCAGGCGGCGATGAGCTTCGTCAAGGCTCGTGCGCCGGCCTACGGCGTCAAGCCGTCCATCTTCGCGCGGAAGGACATCCACGTGCACTTGCCCGAAGGCGCAGTGCCCAAGGACGGGCCGTCAGCAGGCATCGGGATGGTCACGGCAATGATCTCGACCTTGAGCGGAGTCGCCGTCCGCCGCGATGTTGCGATGACCGGCGAGGTGACCCTGCGCGGACGAGTCCTTCCGATCGGCGGGCTCAAGGAGAAGCTGCTTGCGGCGCTCCGCGGCGGAATCACGACGGTGCTGATCCCCGCAGAAAATGAGAAGGACCTCGTCGACCTCCCGGCAACGGTGAAGGACGGGCTCGAGATCATCCCGGTCAGCCACGTCGACGAGGTGCTCTCGCGCGCGCTGGTCGAGCCGCTTCAGGCGATCGAATGGACCGAGGCGGACGAGCATGCCGCCGAGCCGCCGATTCCGCCCGCTGCGGCCGGCGAGCCCGCTGTCCGGCACTAGGAGCGGCGATCAGCTCCGCGGAATGTCGCGCGGATCGCGAATGACGCTGGTGACCATCCCGTAGTCGATCGCCTCTTCCGCCGTCATCCAGTGGTTGCGGTGGATGTCCTTGTTGATCCGCTCGATCGGCTGGCCGGTCTCTTCGGAGATGATGCGGACCAGCCGCTCGCGCATGCGGATGATCTCCTTCGCCTCGATCTCGATGTCGGCGGCCATGCCGCGCGTTCCGCCCGCCGGTTGGTGAAGCAGGAAGCGCGTGTTCGGCAGGCAGAACCGCCTGTCCTTCGGCCCAGCGAGGAAGATGTGCGCGCCGGCGCTGGCGACCCAGCCGGTGCCGATCATGTTGATCTGCACGTCGTTGCGGATGAAGCGCACCATGTCGTGGATCGTATCGCCCGATTCCACGTGGCCGCCGGGCGAGTTGATGTAGATGTCGATCGGCGCGTCCGCATCGCGGTCGGCGAGCAGCAGCAGCCTCGAGCAGACGTCGCGCGCGAGCCGGTCGTTGATGTCGCCGAAGATCAGGACCTTGCGGTGCTGGAGCAGCTCCGTTTCGATGCGGCTGACGAAGTCGCCTGTGCCGTTGGGGATCTGTTCGGGTGCATCGTTTCGCATGGCCGGTCCTGCGTTCGGGTTAGTGCGGAGTCGCTCTTCTATAAGCAGGAACGCGCCCATTCCCCAGTATCTCGCGCCAAAACTGGACGATCCCGCCCGCGAGATACTGGACAGGGGGACGGACTCTTGCCTTAAAGGTTCGCGCTTCGCGCGCGAGTCTGCGGCGATGAGGGAGAGCTGGGGCAATGAACAAGCAGGAACTCATCGGCCACGTCGCGGATCGGGCGGGGCTCAGCCGCAATGATGCGTCGCGCGCCGTCGAGACCATGCTGGAAGTGATTACGTCGACGCTGAAGCGCGGCGACGAGGTGCGGCTGGTCGGCTTCGGCAATTTCTCGGTGACGCGGCGCAAGGCCTCGACCGGGCGCAATCCGCGGACGGGCGAACCGATGCAGATCGCGGCCAGCTCGCAGCCGAAGTTCCGGCCGGGCAAGGTGCTCAAGGACGCCGTTCAATAGCCTAGACAGGTCGGCTGACCGCACTATATCCGCCGCTTCCCACGCCATCGGGCGGGCGCGTAGCTCAGTGGTAGAGCACACCCTTCACACGGGTGGGGTCGTAGGTTCAAACCCTACCGCGCCCACCAGCCTTCGCTGCGCTTCGGCTGGCAAGCCGTCGCGACGGCTGCGGCGAAAGCGGCGGGTTAGACGGAGAGATATTCGGGCTGGAAGCTGGCGACGCGGCGGATCTCGGTCCAGTCGGTGAACTCGATCTCGCGGCCCTTGCGGCGGATCAGGCCCTGGCGTTCCATGTCGGCGAGGACGCGGTTGACGTTCACGGACGTCTGTCCGGTGATGTCGGCGATCTGCTGCTGCGTGAACGGGTTGATCATGTGGCCGTCGCGCATGTGCATCCGCTCCGCGGTCTCGCACAGCAGGTGAGCGACGCGAGCGGTCGAATCCCGCCTTCCGCAATTGACCAGCCATTCGTAGCCGATGGCTTCGTTGCGCTGGATCAGCCGCCAGAAGAACCGCTGCAGCTCGGGATGCGCGTCGACGATCGGATTGAAGTCCTCGGCCTTGCCCACCATCACTTCGCTGCGGACGATTGCCTGGATTCCATATTCGGCGATCCCGTCGCTCGGCAGGATCCCTTCGCCCGGGAACCGCAGCGCGACGATCTGGCGCCTGCCCGAGGAGTCCGTCTTGAACTTGGACAATATGCCGGAGCGGACGAACATCACCTCGTTGCGAGGCGTGCCGGCTTCGCGGAAGGGCCGCCGCGGCTCGACCTGCACCAGCCGGTGAGGCATCTCGTCCAGCAAGTCCGCCAGATGCGCGGAGAGGCCCGCGGAGATCAGGGTCTCCCGCAGGGGCACACCTTGCGTTGCCGACCGCAATCGCCGACTCGCCATCAGGCCCTCTCCCGATAAGTTAAAGTGATGCGCCTGCTTCACCCGGCGCGCAAGGGTTTATACCCCTTGTTATATACGGAGCGGTTATCAGAAGTTTACCAAAGACTTCGCCGCCGCGCTGCTTGCGTTCCTCGGCAGCGCCTCTTAAGTGCCCCGCGCGGGCAAGGGATCCGCTCCCATTGATGCACCGTGGCGATCGTAGCTCAGCTGGTTAGAGCATCGGTTTGTGGTACCGAGGGTCGGGGGTTCAAGTCCCCTCGATCGCCCCATTTCCTGAACTTCTTCGCAGCTAGAGCCACCGACATCCATGACTACGCCCTGGGCCTTGCCCGACTTCGACGATCATGAGGACATTCACTTCGTCACCAACGATGAGTGCGGGCTGAGGGCGATCATCGCCGTCCACTCGACCCATCTGGGCCCGGCCGCGGGCGGATGCCGCTTCTGGCATTATGCGAAGGACGAAGAAGCGCTCGTCGACGCGCTGCGGCTGTCGCGGGGCATGAGCTACAAGAACGCCATGGCCGGGCTGCCGCTCGGCGGGGGCAAGTCGGTCATCCTCGCCAATGAAGAGCGCAGCAAGACGCCGACCATGCTGCACGCCTTCGGCAAGGCCGTCGACCAGCTCGGCGGCCGCTACATCACCGCCGAGGACGTCGGCATGAGCGTCGCTGACATGATCGAGGTGCGCCGCACCACCCAATATGTCGCCGGCCTGCCCAATTCCGAAGGAGACGTCGGCGGCGACCCCGGCCCGCACACGTCGCTTGGCATCTTCCTTGGGATCAAGGCGGCCGTGAAGCGCGCTTTCGGGAAGGACAGCGTCGCCGGCCTGCACATCGCGCTGCAGGGCGCCGGCAGCGTTGCGACGGGCGTCGCGCTTCACTCCGCTGCGGAAGGCGCGATCCTTTCCATCGCCGACATCGACGAGGCGAAAGCGCAGAAGCTCGCGGCTGCCGCGGGCGGCAAGGTCGTGAGCCCCGACGAGATCCTCACGCTCGAGGCCGACGTGCTGAGCCCCTGCGCGCTGGGCGCCGTCCTCGACGAGACGACAATCCCCAAGCTCAAGGTCCCGGTCGTTGCAGGCGGCGCCAACAACCAGCTCGCGACTGCCGAGGATGGCGAGCGGCTGCACAAGCGCGGGATTCTCTATGCGCCCGATTATGTGATCAACGCCGGCGGCATCATCAACGTCTGCACCGAATACCTCGGCGACGGGGATGCAAGCCTCGTGCGCAAGCGGATCGAAGGCATTCCCGTCCGGCTCGAGCAGATCTGGGCCGAAAGCGAGGAGAGCGGCCGCGATCCGGCATCCGTTGCCGACGCCATGGCGCAAAGGCTCATCGGCAGATGATTTCCTCCTTGCGAGCGAAGCTCGTGGGGAGGGGAACCATCCAACGAAGATTGGATGGTGGAGTGGCCCCTGTGTCAATCTCCGGATCGAGGCCGGAGCTTGCCACCTCCCCATTGCTTCGCAACAGGGGGGATTGATGCACGCGCTCGCGAATCCGGCCCGCTTCCTGCGGATCGCCCGTCCGGCGACGACATGGCTGCTGCTTGTCGGGCTCGCGCTCGCGACTGCCGGGATGATCGCGGGGCTGACGCTGACTCCGCCGGATTACCTTCAGGGCGAGACGGTCCGCATTCTCTACATCCACGTGCCTTCGGCCTGGCTCGGAATGGCCGGCTGGCTCGGGATCGCGGCAGCTTCAGTCAGCCAGCTGGTGTGGCGCCATCCGCTCGCCGCGGTCGGGGGCAGGGCGGCGGCGCCCGCCGGTGCGACCTTCGCCGCGATCTGCCTCGTCACCGGCTCCATCTGGGGCCGGCCGACCTGGGGCACCTGGTGGGAGTGGGACGGGCGGCTGACCTCGATGCTCGTCCTGTTCTTCCTCTATCTCGGCTATATCGCGCTTGCCTCGGCCGAGCGTGAACGGGGCGGCGAGGGGCGCATCGCCGCCATTTACGGCCTGGTCGGCGCCGTGAACCTGCCGATCATCCATTATTCGGTTTTGTGGTGGCGCACGCTCCACCAGGGCGAAAGCATCGGCATCGGCGGATCGACCATCGACAACAGCATCCTGTGGCCGCTTCCGCTCACCCTCGTCGGCTTCACCTGCCTGTTCGGCGCGGCCGTGCTGATGCGCATGCGCGCGGAGCTTGCCGAAGCGAAGGTCGAGGCGCGCATGCGGAGGCTCGGCGCGTGAACCCCTGGCCGTTCGTCGCCGCCGCCTATCTCGCCGCGATCGGCCTCACCGCCGCGCTGCTGCTGTGGGCGTTCGCGTCGATGCGCCGCGCCGAAGCCGCCGCCGACGCGCTCAAGCGCAAATGAAGCCCAAGAACCAGCGCCTCGTGCTGGTGCTCGCTGCGATCGTGGCGCTGGTCGCCGCGGCGCTCCTCGCCATGTGGGGCCTGCGCAGCCAGGCGTCCTATTTCTATACGCCGGCCGATGTTGCGGCGGGGAAGGCCCATGACGGAGAGGCGATGCGCCTCGGCGGAATGGTCGAGCGCGGGTCGCTCAAGCATCTGCCGGACGGCGTCACCATTCGGTTCACGCTGACGGACGGCAAGGCTGCGACGCCGGTGAGCTTCCGCGGTATTCCGCCGGACCTGTTCCGCGAAGGTTCGGGCGCGGTTGCCGAAGGCCGACTGGAAAACGGCATGTTCGTCGCCGACACGATCCTCGCCAAGCATGACGAGCGCTACATGCCGCCCGAGCTCGGAAATCTCTCGGCGGAGCACAAGGCCGGGAAGACGCTCGAGAAATGATCGCCGAGGCCGGCCTCGCCGCGCTGTGGCTCGCCGCCGGGCTTGCGCTGCTGCAGTTCGTGCTGATGATCCTCGCGCTGCGGAGCGGCGCCGACGTGCGGCGCCCGATGCGCGCCGTCGCCGTCGTGCAGGGGGCGCTGACGCTGATCGCATTCGCCATGCTGCTGATCGTCTTCGCGCGGAGCGACATGTCGGTTGCGCTGGTGTTCGAGAACAGCGCCAGCAACAAGCCCTTCATCTACAAGGTCGCCGGCGCGTGGGGGAACCACGAGGGCTCGATGCTGATGTGGGTGACGATCCTCGCGGTCGCCGGGGCGTTCGTCGGTCTTCTCGCACATCGCACGAGCGAGCGGACCCTGGTCGCCGCGCTGGGCGCACAGGCAGTGCTCGCGCTCGGCTTCTATGCCTTCCTGCTGTTCGCTTCCAATCCGTTCGCGCGCCTGTGGCCGCCGCCGCCGGACGGGCAGGGGCTCAACCCGCTGCTGCAGGACCCCGGCCTCGCCTTCCATCCGCCCACGCTCTACCTCGGCTATGTCGGGCTCTCGGTCGCGTTCAGCTTCGCCGTGGGAGCCCTGCTCACGGGCGAGGTGGACGCGCGCCTTGCTCGCGCGATGCGCCCTTGGGTGCTCGGCGCGTGGATCCTGCTGACGCTGGGAATCACCGCCGGCAGCTACTGGGCTTATTATGAGCTCGGCTGGGGCGGCTACTGGTTCTGGGACCCGGTCGAGAATGCATCGCTGATGCCGTGGCTCGCGGCAACCGCGCTGCTTCACTCCATCAACGTGCTCGCGGCGCGCGGGGCATTGAAGGCGTGGACGATGATGCTTGCCGTCATCGCCTTCTCGATGTCGATGGTCGGAACGTTCCTCGTCCGCTCGGGCATCCTGACGTCGGTCCACGCCTTCGCCATCGATCCCGAGCGCGGCACCTTCCTCCTCGCGCTGCTCGCCATCTATGTCGGTGCGGCATTCACCCTCTTCGCGCTGCGCGCGCCCATCCTGAAGGAAGGCGCGCCGTTCGAGCTGGTCAGCCGCGAGACCGGGCTCGTGATCAACAATCTCATCCTGACCGTCATTCTGGGCGTCGTGTTCGTCGGGACCCTCTACCCGCTGTTCGTGGAGGCGGTGAGCGGGGAAAAGCTTTCGGTCGGCGCCCCCTATTTCAACGCCGTTGCGGGCCCGCTCGCGCTGCTCCTTGCAGTGCTCGTGGGCGTCGGTCCGTTGCTCGCGTGGCGGCGCGAGCGGCGGCCGGTGTTCAAGCAGCTGCAGGTGCCGGCGCTGCTCGGGGTCACCGCGCTCGCGATCACGATCATCCTGTGGCGTGACATGCATATCCTTCCGCGCCTGGGCTTCATGGTCGCCGCCTATCTCGCCGCCGCGAGCATCGTGCCGCTCGTCCGCCGCAACCCGCTGCGGGCGCCGCTCGCGACGTGGGGCATGGTGGTCGCGCACTTCGGGATTGCAGTCGCGCTGTTCGGAATGGCCGCCAATGCCGCCTTCACCAGCGAACGGCTGGCGATCGCGCAGGTAGGGGACACTTTGACCGTCGGTCCGTGGCTGGTCGGGCTGGCCGAAGTGAAACCTACCGCGGGCAAGAACTGGACCGCGATCGAGGCGGAGCTGCGCGCGAGCCGCGGCTCCGGCGTGATCACGCTGCGGCCGCAGTCGCGCTTCTATCCCGAGCCGCCGACGGAGACCAACGAGTCGGCAATCCGCACCTTCTGGAACGGGCAGCTCTACACGGTGCTGGGCAAGCAGGACCCGTCCGGCGCGTGGCAGCTGCGGCTGTGGTGGAAGCCGTTCGTCACCCTCATCTGGGCAGGCGGAGCGCTCATCGCCATCGGCGGCGCGCTTGCGCTGTTCGGGCGCATGTGGCGGCTGGCGTGGCGGCGGCGGTCGAATGCGGAAGAATGGCGGCGGGAGCGCTACGCATGAGCCGCACCGTGCGCTTCGCCCCGCTGGTCCTGCTGCTGCTCATCATCGCCGCCTTGGTGTGGCGGCTCGCGACACCGCCCGATACCAACGTCCATTCGACGATGGAGGGCAAGCACGTCCCATACTTCCCTCCGATAGCTGCGGCCAATGCACGGATCAATTTCGGATCAGCCGACCTGGCGAGAGGTCAGCCGACGCTCGTCAATTTCTTTGCAAGCTGGTGCGTGCCATGCATTACGGAGTCCAAGACACTCGCAAAGTTAAAGGCCCGCGGCGTTCCGATATTCGGCATTGCCGTCAGAGATCGGTTTGAGGACGTTGACAGTTTCCTCCAGCGCAACGGAGATCCGTATGCGGCGATCAATGCTGATCCGCAGAGCCAAATCCAGATGGGTTTCGGTTCCTCGGGGGTGCCCGAAACCTTCGTAGTGGATGGGAAGGGGATTATCCGATACCAGCACATTGGGCCTATCGAACAGTCCGACGTGCCCATGATCCTGTCCAAGCTGGAGCAGGCGCGGTGAGGCGCCTCCTCGTTCTGGCAGCGCTGATGTTGGCGCAGCCGGCACTCGCCGACAGCAACCTGCCGCCGGCCTACTGGTCGGACCGGCAGCTGCCCGACCCGAGGCAGGAAGCACAGGCGCAGGCGCTGATGGAGCAGCTCCGCTGCCTCGTCTGCCAGGGCCAGTCGATCGCCGATTCCGACGCCGAGCTCGCGGGCGACATGCGCGACCTGGTCCGCCGCCGCATTGCCGCGGGCGAGAAGCCCGCCGCCATCCGCGCCTGGCTGATCCAGCGCTACGGCACGTGGATCAGCTACAAGCCGACGAGCGAGCCGGCGGCCTGGCCGCTGTGGCTCGCCCCCCTAGCGCTGCTGCTGGTCGGCGCTTGGCTGGTCCGCCGGCGCATTCGGTTGAGGAGGGTCTGATGGGCCTCGTCATCCTCCTGCTGCTCATCGCGCTCAGCCTCGGCGCGCTATGGCTGCTGGGCGTGCGCGGCGCGCCGCTGACGGCGAGCGCTGCGGCCCTGCTTCTGGGAGGCGCCGGATATGCATTCCAGGGCAGTCCGGGCGTCCCGGCGGCGCCCGCTCAGAGTTCCGAAGCCCGCGACTTCTTCCCGCTGACGCAGGCGCGGCACGCCTTCTTCGGGCAGTTCACGGGCGAGGAGAGCTGGCTGCGGATATCCGAAGCGCTCGAGCGTGACGGCCAGAGCGCCGACGCAGTCGGCATCCTCGAGAATGCGGTGAACCGCTATCCCGGCAATTCGGAGCTGTGGATCGGGCTCGGAAACGCGCTGGTCGATCATGCCGGCGGGATCACCCCGGCCGCGGAGCTCGCCTACAAGCGCGCGCAGGAGGCGGCGCCGGGCCATCCCGCCGCGCCCTTCTTCTACGGCCTTGCCCTTGCGCGCTCCGGAGATCGCGAGGGCGCGCTGAAGCTGTGGCACCAGATACTCGCCAACGCGCCCAGGGACGCGAGCTGGCGGCCCCTAGTCGAGCAAGGGATCGCAGCGATCGGCAATTCTCCGCCGCAGCGCTAGTCGCCGCGGCCGGTCTTCTCCTGGAGCGCGTCGATCTTCTTCGACGCGTCGGCCTTGCTGAGGTTGGGGTCGAACTCCTCGCCGGCCTCCTCGCTCAAGGTCTCGAGATAGGAGGCCTGGGCGCCGGTCATCGGCTCGTCGCCGGTGACCCAGCGGTCCGGGTCCTTGACCGCATTGCCGGTCGGATGCTGCTTCGGGTCGTCGGGAACAGGCGTCGACATTGATGCACCTTTTCAATCACTTGCTTTGGCGCACCAACGTCGATGTTCTATTTCTGTTCCGCTACGCGGCAAGCGGTTCGTAGGCGAGGTCGAGAGCCTCGGCGACCGCCTGGTGGCGGATCTTGCCGTCGGACACGTTGAGCCCGTTGGCGAGGTGCGGGTTCTGCCGCATCGCTTCCTCAGCGCCGAGATTGGCGATCTTGAGCGCGAAGGGGAGCGTCGCGTTGTTGAGCGCGAACGCGCTCGTTCGGGCAACAGCGCCGGGCATGTTCGCCACGCAATAATGGATGATGCCGTCGACTTCGTAGACCGGGTCCGCGTGGGTGGTCGCGTGCGACGTTTCGAAGCAGCCTCCCTGGTCGATTGCGATGTCGACGAGCACGCTGCCCCGCTTCATCGTCTTCAGCATGTCGCGGGTGACGAGCTTGGGAGCCGCCGCGCCCGGGACAAGCACGGCCCCGATCACCAACTCGGCTTCCTTGACCGCGTTGGCGATCGCCGCGCGCGAGGCGTAGGCGGTCTTGATCTGGCTCGAAAAGAACATGTCGAGCTCGGCGAGCCGGTCGTTGTTGATGTCGTAGATGGTGACGTCGGCCCTCATGCCCGTTGCCATCTGCGCCGCGTTCACGCCGGCGACGCCGCCGCCGAGGATCGCCACGCGGGCAGGGGCCACGCCCGGCACGCCGCCGAGCAGCACGCCGCGGCCGCCCTGTTCCTTCTCGAGATAATGGGCGCCGACCTGGACCGACATGCGGCCCGCGACCTCGCTCATCGGCTTGAGCAGCGGCAGCGAGCCGTTGTTCGCCGTCACGGTCTCATAGGCGATGCAGATCGCGCCGGACTTCATCAGTCCCAGCGCCTGCTCCTTGTCCGCCGCGAGGTGGAGGTAGGTGAACAGGATCTGCCCCGGGCGCAGCATCGCGATCTCCTGCGGCTGCGGCTCCTTCACCTTCACGATCATGTCGGAGGAATCGAACACCGACTTGGCGTCCGGCAGGATCTTCGCGCCGGCCTTCTCATAGGCCTTGTCGGGGCAGTCGATGCCGTCGCCCGCGTGCGTTTCGACGAAGAGCTCGTGACCGTGGGCGATAAGCTCGGCAACCGAGGCAGGCGTCAGCCCCACCCGATATTCATGAACCTTGATTTCCTTGGGCACCCCGATGCGCATTTATTCGTTCGCTCCAGTCATGGTCGTTTGGCGCGCCTATAGACAGGACAATCGGGCTTGTCCCGCCCCTTTGCCGCGCCATTTGCGGGCTCCCTGCGCCGATGCTAGTGCGGCCCTCCGCCGCGCCTGCGGCGAGGGGGCAACGGGAATGCGCGTTCGCAATTTGCTCGGTCGATTTCCAAACGCATGAACATCAACGCGACAGGAACCGCCGAAGCAGCGACGATCGACCATGACCCGACCGCGCACGGGCACCAGGGTCCGCTGTACAAGATGGCGATCGCCGCGGTCGGCATCGTCTACGGGGACATCGGCACCTCGCCGATCTACGCCTTTCGCGAGACCTTCGCCGGCCACCACACGCTGATCCCGGACCAGCTGCACATCTGGGGCGTCCTCAGCCTCATCTTCTGGTCGATGATGATCATCGTGACCCTCAAATATGTCACGATCGTCATGCGTGCGGACAACAAGGGCGAAGGCGGGAGCCTCGCGCTCCTCGCGCTGATCAACCGCCAGCTCAGCGGAAAGAAGAAGTGGACGGGCGGCATCGTCCTCATGGGCGTGTTCGCCACCGCCCTGTTCTACGGCGATTCGATGATCACGCCCGCGATCTCCGTCCTGTCCGCTGTCGAGGGCCTGACGACGGTCAACGCCGGGCTCGAGCCCTTCGTCGTGCCCATCGCGATCGGGATCATGGTCGGCCTGTTCGCGATCCAGTCGCACGGGACGGCGCGCGTCGGCGCGCTCTTCGGGCCCGTGATGCTCTTCTATTTCCTGACGGTCGCGGTGCTCGGCGTGATGCACATCATCGACCGTCCGACCGTGATCCTGAACACGCTCAACCCCTGGAACGCGGTGCTGTTCTTCACGAGCCAGCCAGTGCGCGCGTTCGTGGCGCTTGGGTCGGTCGTGCTTGCCGTGACGGGTTCGGAAGCGCTCTACGCTGACATGGGGCATTTCGGACGCAAGCCGATCCGCGTCTCCTGGCTCTATTTCGTGATGCCCGCGCTGCTGCTCAACTATATGGGGCAGGGCGCGATGATCCTCTCGTCGGATCCGGCCGACGCGCTCGCCAAGGTCAAGGACCCGTTCTTCTACCTCGCGCCCGACATGTTCAGGCTGCCGCTCGTGCTGCTTGCAACCGCAGCGACCATCATCGCCAGCCAGGCGGTGATCTCGGGCGCATTTTCGGTGACCCAGCAGGCAATCCAGCTCGGCTTCGTTCCCCGGCTGAGGATAGCGCACACGAGCGAGAGCGCCGCCGGGCAAATCTATATTCCGATCGTCAACTGGGCGCTGATGACCATGGTCATCTTGCTGGTGCTGACCTTCCGCAACTCCTCCAACCTCGCGGCAGCCTACGGGATTGCGGTTACCGGCGCGATGCTGATCGATACGATCCTCATCGCGGTCGTGCTCATGTACCTGTGGCACTGGAACCGCGTGCTGGCGCTCAGCCTGGTGGTCCTCTTCTTCTTCGTCGACTTCTCCTACCTGTCGGCGAACCTGCTGAAGGTGCCCGCGGGCGGCTGGTTCCCGCTGCTGGTCGGCGCGATCGCCTTCACCTTCCTCACCACTTGGGCGAAGGGCCGGCAGCTGATGATCGCGCGCATGAACGAGGCGAGCCTGCCGATGGAGATCTTCATCAAGTCGGCGGCGCCGAGCGCGGCGCGCGTTCCCGGCACGGCCGTGTTCATGACGAGCTCGTCGAGCGGCGTGCCCCATGCGCTGCTCCACAACCTCAAGCACAACAAGGTGCTGCACGAGCGCGTCGTCCTCCTCACCGTCCGCATCGAGGACGTTCCTTACGTGCCCGAGGAGAAAAGGATCGAGACGAAGAACTATGGCGCCGGCTTCTACCGCGTCGTGCTCCGCTTCGGCTTCATGGAGGAGATCGACGTTCCGGCGGCGCTTGCGCAGGTCAAGGAAATCGGCCCCCAGTGCAAGATGATGGACACGAGCTTCTTCCTCGCGCGCCAGACGTTGCTTGCATCGTCAAGGCCCGGGATGGCGATCTGGCGCGAGAAATTGTTCGCCTGGATGCTGCGCAACGCGGAAAGCGCGATGGAATTCTTCAAGCTGCCGACGAACAGGGTGGTGGAGCTCGGCAGCCAGGTCGAGATCTGAACCTTCCGCGCGCGCTGCGCATTGCGCCTTGCATGGCTGAAACCATCTCCTGGGTCGCGACAGTCGCGACCATCGTCGCCGCCTTCATGACCGCGTCGAACCTCGGCTCGCGCGTCACCGGGTTCGGCTTTGCCGTGTTCACGTTCGGCGCGCTCTGCTGGATCGGAGTCGGCGTGCTGACGCACCAGCCGGCGCTGCTGTGGACGAACGTCGTGCTCACCGTCCTCGATATCTTCGGCGTGTGGCGGTGGCTCGGCCGCCAGGCACGCGTCGAGGAAGGCGGGAAATCGGCTTCGGAAGCGAGCGAGCACACGCCGGGCGAAGCGCTGTTCCCGGTTTCGCTGCTCGGCCGGGCCGCGGTGCGCTGCGGCGACAAGGACGTGGGTCATTGCGTCGATGCCATGGCCGGCTGCCGGAGCGGGAGGCTCGACTATCTCGTCGTTTCGGAGGGCGGAGTGGCAGGCGTCGGCGAACGGCTGCGGCGGCTGCCGTGGAGCGACGCTTATGTCGACGGCGAGATCGTCGTCGCCAATTTCGCTCCGGATCGATTCGCCCGCCTCGCCGAGCTGCAACGGGACGAATGGCCGGGGCGCTGATCGTCACGGCAGAGATCGCCCCCGCGGAATTCTCGTGGCTGGAGGGGCTGCGGCGCGCCCATTATCCGCCCGAACGCAACCAGGTGCCGGCCCATCTGACGATTTTTCACGCGCTCCCTCCGTCCGCCGAAACCGAGCTTCGCGCACGCCTGTCGCAGCTTTCGCGGCAGCGGCCGCCGGTGGCGGCAATCGCCGGCCTGATGGACCTCGGCGGGGGACTCGCGTTCCGCGTCGTCTCCGAGGATCTCGACCGCATTCGCGCCGGCCTCGCGTACGATCTCCACGGCCTTCTCGGCGCGCAGGATGCTGCCGGTTGGCGCCCGCACATCACCATCCAGAACAAGGTTGCGCCGAAAGCCGCGCGGGCGCTCAAGGAAACGCTCGAGCGCAGCTTCTCGCCGCGTCCGTTGCGCATCTCGGGTTTCGGGCTCCAGCGCTATCTCGGCGGCCCGTGGGAGCGGCTCGCCGTCTATCCGTTCAGGTGACTTCGCCGATCCCGTCGCAGCTGAGCTCGAAGGCGGCGAGGCCGGATTCGAGCACGGAGGCGAGCATC
This sequence comes from Bacillota bacterium, assembly GCA_050261135.1. Taxonomy (GTDB): domain Bacteria; phylum Pseudomonadota; class Alphaproteobacteria; order Sphingomonadales; family Sphingomonadaceae; genus Sphingomicrobium. Next base: position 125,118 of record JBLNCZ010000027.1, on the reverse strand, counting down.
GGCTGGTCCATCAGCTCGGCGATCGCTTCCTCGACGCTGTCGCTGACGACGCTCTGCGCCTCTTCCATGGCCTCGTCCCAGTCGGCGGCTTCATAGGTGCCCTGGCCGACCCAGCAGAAGGCCATGACTTCCGCCAGCTGGTCCTCGCCGAGGTCCTCGAAGACGGCGCGAAGCTCTTCCTCGACGCTGTCGTTGATGTCGTCCTCCAGGACGCTCAGCATCCCTTCCTGCTCATCGTCGACATCGTCGGCATCCTCGTCGTCGGCATAGTCCACGGTCTGCGCCTCATATTCGCGGGCGCGAAGGATGATCCGGCACAAGGTCTCGAGCGGGGTGAGCGGGTCCATCAAAGCCTCTTCGTTTGCCAGCCTCAACGACAGCAGCAGTTCGCGGTTCCTCGCGTTGACCGGCTCGACAGGCCTACTTATATGCCGCGCCTCCAGCGCCTCTCGCGGCGCCTTTCAGCCTCATGGGGCGGAGTAGCTCAGCTGGTTAGAGCAGCGGAATCATAATCCGCGTGTCGGGGGTTCAAGTCCCTCCTCCGCTACCATCCCCTGTCAGTCGCCGATGCGCTTCAGGGACGAAGCGAGATCCTCGATGAGGTCGTCGGGGTCCTCGAGGCCGATGTGCAGGCGCACGAGGTTCTCCGCCGGCGCCTTTGTGATTGTGCGGAACGGTTCGACCGGAAGCGCGAGGCTTTCATAGCCGCCCCAGCTGTAGCCGATTCCGAACAGCTCGAGCCGGTCGACGAAGGCATGGCGCTGCTGCCGCGTCGCGTCCCTGAGCTCGAAGGTGAAAAGGCCCGAAGAGCCTTTGAAGTCGCGCTTCCAATTTTCGTGGCCGGGGCAGTCGGGGAGGGCAGGGTGGAGGACGCGCCCGACCTGCGGCTGCGCCTTCAGCCATTGCGCGACCTTCAGCGCGCTTTCCTCATGCTGCTTCAGGCGCACGGCCATCGTCCGCAGCCCGCGCGAGCCGAGCCACGCGTCGTCCGGAGAGACGCTCTGCCCGAAGTCCCAGGTGACTTCCTGCAGGTGCGCATAATGTTCAGCGGTGGCGGTGGCGGCGCCGAGCATGATGTCCGCGTGCCCGCCGATATATTTCGTGCCCGCGACGATGCTGATGTCGACGCCCGCGGAGATCGCCGGGAACAGCAGCGGCGTCGCCCAGGTGTTGTCGAGAAGGGTGACCAGGCCGCGATCGCGGGCGACCGCGCAGATGCCCGGCACGTCCTGCACTTCCATCGTCAGCGATCCGGGACTTTCGAGCAGGATCGCCCGCGTCGCCCCGCCCACCAGCTCCGCAATGCCGCTGCCGACGAGCGGGTCGTAATAGCGCGTCGAGACCCCGAGCCGCTTGAGCTGGGTGTCGCAGAACTTGCGCGTCGGTCCGTAGACATTGTCCGGCACGAGCAGCTCGTCGCCGGGACCGAGCACCGCGAGCAGCGGAATGGTGATCGCGGCAAGCCCCGAGCAATAGAGGGCGGTGCCTTCCGCGCCGGGCTCGAGCTCGGTCAGTGCCTCGGCGAGCGCCCATTGCGTCGCGGTGCCCTGAAGACCGTAGCGGTAGATGCCGAGCCCCGGCCGGCTCGAGTTCAGATCGGCAACGCTGTCGAACAGGATGGTCGAGGCGCGCTCCACCGGGGGATTGACCAGGCGGCCGCGCCATTCCTTGCGGCGGCCGCCGTGGGCGAGTCCGGTGCTACTTCTTGCCTTGCGATCTGCCATTCAAAGGCGGGGCGCGCCGGCCCCCTTGCCGAGCCTAAAGCCCGGCGCGATCGTCGGTCGTCGAGTAGGGCTGTTCCTGCACGCTCGTGTCGACGTCGGCCATCTTGTAGAACAGGCAGCGGGCGATGAGGCCGGTGATGATGAGGTAGGCGCCGAGCACCGCCATGATGATCGTCGGAATTTCGGGCAGCACGCGGAGATAGGCGAGAACCGCAAGCACGATCCCGAGAACGATACGAACAACCCGGTCTTCCGGTCCGACATTCTTAGCCATTGCCGCTATCCCCTTGTGAGTGCCGCCTTCTGGTTCATGATACGCCCGAACCGAGAGCACACAACGGCAGAGTTTCTTCGGAAGTGCGGCTGATCCCTTAAGTCCGGGTTCGCGTCAACTCGATTGCGCAAAAGCAAACGCCCGGATCGACCAGCGATCCGGGCGCCCTGCGTGACGATTGCTCGTCAGCCCCCTTGGATGTGAGGCGGCGAGAGTCCCCAGGCCGCAAGCATTGCTCTTCCCCAGTAGAGCGGCGCTCGCGACATCTCAGCCGCCACCCGAACCCGACCCAAGGGCCACCTGTCCGGACCGGTGCGGAGTAAGCTCCTGCCAAAGCCCTGTCACTCCACGAAATTGACGAAGGTTGCTTTTGCGCGGCGGCTGTGTCGGACCGGCCACATGTCGTTGGGCTACTGTGCTCCGGTTGCGCCGCGGGTGCAGCGACCCTAGAGCGCCGCACATGCGCTGGTCCCGTGCCTTTTTGCCCGTCCTCAAGGAAAGCCCGGCGGACGCCCAGATCGTCAGCCACAAGCTGATGCTCCGCGCCGGCCTCGTCCGGCAGACCGCCGCGGGCATTTACGCCTGGCTTCCGATCGGCTTTCGCGTGCTCAAGAAGATCGAGCAGATCGTTCGCGAGGAGCAGGACCGCGCCGGCGCGCAGGAAATGCTGATGCCGACTCTGCAAGCGGCCGACTACTGGCGCGCGACCGGCCGTTACGATGCCTACGGGCCGGAGATGCTGAGGATCAAGGACCGGCAGGAGCGGGAGCTGGTCTACGGCCCGACCAACGAGGACATGTTGACGGCGATCTTCCAGTCCTCGGCGCGAAGCTACCGCGACCTGCCGCGCATCCTCTACCATATCCAGTGGAAGTTCCGCGACGAGATCCGGCCCCGGTTCGGCGTCATGCGCGGCCGCGAATTCCTGATGAAGGACGCCTACAGCTTCGACCTCGACGAGGCTTCGGCGCGGGTGAGCTACAACAAGATGTTCGTCGCTTATCTGCGCACCTTCGCGCGCATGGGGCTTCGCGCGATCCCGATGCAGGCGGACACGGGGCCGATCGGCGGAGACCTCAGCCACGAGTTCATCATCCTCGCGCCGTCGGGCGAGAGCGAAGTCTTCTTCCACAAGAGCTGGGAGACGCTGCGGCCGGCCGAGGATTACGCGGTCGACGCCGACGACCCCGAGGCTCTTCAGTCCTTCGTCAACTCGATGACTGCCGATTATGCGGCGACCGACGAGAAGCGCGACGAAGCGCGCGAGAAGGAGCTCGGCGGCGAGCTTCGGCAATCGCGCGGGATCGAGGTCGGGCACATCTTCTACTTCGGCGACAAATATACCAAGCCGCTCGGCTTCACGGTCAGCGGCCACAATGGCGAGCAGGTCACGCCGGTCGGCGGAAGCTACGGGATCGGCGTGTCGCGGCTCGTGGGCGCGATTATAGAGGCGAGCCACGATGAGGCGGGGATCATCTGGCCGGAGCCGGTCGCGCCGTGGCGCGTCGGCATCGTCACCATGCGCGCCGACGACGAGGCGAGCGTGGCTGCCGCCGAATCTCTCTATGCGAAGCTGACTGCAGCGGGGGTCGAAACGCTCTACGACGATCGCGACGAGCGCGGCGGTGTGAAGCTCGGCTCGATGGACCTGATCGGACTGCCGTGGCAGGTGATCGTCGGCCCGCGCGGCATCGCCAACGGCACGGTCGAGTTAAAGCGCCGTTCAACGGGGGAGCGCGAGGAGCTGAGCCTCGAAAGCGCCGTGGCAAGGCTGACCGCATGATCCTCAACCGCGCCGAGCGGATGCTCGCACGACGTTACCTTCTGCCCGGCAAGGGCGAAGGATTCATTTTCCTCGTCGCGAGCATCAGCCTGATCGCGGTTGCGCTCGGGGTCGCCGCGCTGATCATCGTGATGAGCGTCATGAACGGCTTCCGCGCGGAGCTGTTCGACAAGATCGTAGGCCTCAACGGCCATGCCGTCGTGCAGGGCTATGAGGGCCGGCTTTCCGGCTGGCAGCAGATTGCCGACACGGCGAAGAAGACGCCGGGAGTCACTTCGGCGCTTCCGATCATCGAGACGCCGCTGATGGCGACCGCCAACGGCCGCTTCGAAGGCGTGATCGTGCGCGGCATGCGGGTCGAGGACATCCGCGCGAACAGGACGATCACGACGAACGTGCTTGCCGGCGATATCCGCTCGGTAACTCCGGGTAGCGGCCGCGTCGCGATCGGCTCGCGCCTCGCCGATACGCTCGGTGCCTATCCCGGCAGCCAGATCACCTTGTGGAACCCGGAGGGGCGCTCGACGGTGGTCGGCACCGTCCCGCGCGAGGTGACCTACACCGTCGGCGCGATCTTCGAGATCGGCGTCTACGATTACGACAAGGCGTTCGTCATCATGCCCATGCAGGACGCCCAGCAGCTGCTGCTGATGGGCGACCAGGTCGGGATGATCGAGATCCAGACCAGCAATCCCGACAAGGTGCAGGAGATCCTCGCCCCGCTTCAGAAGCTGGTGCAGGGCAGGGGCGCGATCGTCGACTGGAGGCAGATGAACTCGGCATTGTTCCAGGCGCTCGAGGTCGAGCGCGTCGCCATGTTCGTCGTCCTTTCGCTGATCGTCCTCGTCGCGGTGTTCAACATCCTTTCCTCGCTGATCATGCTGGTTCGCGCCAAGACTCGCGACATCGCGATCCTGAGGACGATGGGCGCGAGCCGGCGCGGAATGATGAAGGTGTTCGTCACTGTCGGGGTCACCATCGGCTCGCTCGGGATCGTGCTCGGCATCATCCTCGGCGCGATATTCCTCTATTTCCGGCAGGACGTGGTGAACTTCATCCAGGCGGTGACCGGGCAGAATCTGTGGGATCCGTCGGTCCGCTTCCTCACCGACCTGCCGGCGAAGCCCAACCCCGTGGAGATCATCGCGATCATCCTGACTGCGCTCGTCCTCTCCTTCCTCGCGACGCTCTATCCCGCCTACAAGGCGGCGAGCACCGACCCGGTGCAGGTGCTGCGCTATGAGTGACCCCGTCCTCGTCACCCGCGACCTCAAGCGCAGCTTCGTCCAGGGCGAGGTGACGATCGAGGTGCTGCGCGGCGTCGACCTTGCCATCCAGCCGGGCGAGATCGTCGCGCTGCTCGGCCCTTCCGGGTCGGGGAAATCGACCCTGCTCCAGGCGGTGGGACTGCTCGAGGGCGGGTTCGAGGGATCGATCATGCTCAACGGCGAAGAGGCGTCAAGCCTGGATGATGACGGCCGCACCCGCCTGCGCCGCGAGCTGCTCGGCTTCGTCTACCAGTTTCACCACCTTCTTCCCGAGTTCAACGCGGTCGAGAATGTCGTGCTTCCGCAGCTCGTGCTTGGAGCGGAGCCGAACGCGGCGCATGAGCGGGCGCAGCAGCTGCTCGGCGCGCTGGGCCTGTCGGAGCGCCTCGACCACCGGCCGTCCAAGCTGTCCGGCGGCGAGCAGCAACGCGTCGCCGTTGCGCGGGCGCTCGCGAACAAGCCGCCGCTGGTCCTTGCCGACGAGCCGACCGGGAACCTCGACGAGCGGACCGCCGATTCCGTGCTCCAGGAATTCCTCGGCCTCGTTCGCGGGGAGGGAAGCGCGGCGCTCGTCGCCACGCACAACGAGCGGCTCGCGTCGAGGATGGACCGGGTCGTAAGGCTGCACGAAGGACGGCTGCAATAAAGGCTTGCCTGCCATTGCATCCTCGCCAGCCGCCCTGCGTTCGGTCGCTCTGAAGGGTAACGAGGACCTTGGTTATGAACGGCCGCGACCGCCCGCCCGAATGGCCCGTCAGGCCCGCTGAAGAAGCGGCTCCCGCTGCCGAAGCGCCCGCCAGCGAGCGGACCAGGCGCGCTGGGCCGGGGGTGAACTGGACGACCATCGCGCTCATCGCCGGCCTGCTCCTCCTGGCTCTCCTCGTCGCCTACTTCCTCAGCCGGGGGAATCCCGACCAGGACAAGCTCACGGGCAAGGAAAGCGCCGCGCAGAACGCCGCCGCTGCCGACCCCGAGAAGCTGTGCGCCGACAAGAAGACCTACGACCTCATCAAGCGCGAGCTGTTCCGCCGCGCCGCGCAGCTTCGCGGCAGCGACCAGGCGGCCTTCGACCAGCTCTCTTCCTACGCCGCGCTGCGGATGGAAAATCCCGTCATGGAGAGCGAGAATGACGCGAGCCATGCGGTGAATTGCTCGGGCTCGCTGTCGCTCGACCTGCCGCCCGGAGTCGCGGTGGTCGGCGGCCGCCGCACCCTGACCTCGGACGTCGATTATACGGTCCAGCCTGCAGCGGACGGCACCGGCAATGTGGTTCTGCTGCGGAACGCCGACGCCATCATTGCGCCGCTCGCGACGCTTGCCCGTTCGAACCAGCCCGCCCAGCCGGCGCCCGGGACGCAGCAACAGCCCGCGCCCGGCGCTGAAGGGCAGCAAGCGCCGCCGCAGCCCCAGCCGGCGCCGCCCACGGAGCAGCCGCAGGCGCCCTCCCAGCCGGCGCCGCAGGCTTCCTCGGGAGCGCGCCCGAGCTTCGATTGCGCAAAGGCCCGCACCAAGGGCGAGATCGCGGTCTGCTCGAACGCCGGGCTCGCCGCCCTCGACCGCAACATGGCGTCGCAATATGTCCGCGCGCTCGACCAGGCATCGCCCGAACAGCGCGAGCTGCTGCGCAAGACGCGCGACCGCTTCATCGCCTATCGCGACCGCTGTCCCAACCGGTCGTGCATCGGGGACGCCTATGTCGGGCGCATGCGCGAGATCCGCGACATCATGGAGGGCCGCTGGCAGCCGCACTGATTATTCGTGGATAAGTTCGGGGTGCTTTCTTGCTCCCGAACCGTTCGAAACCGCATAGTCGAGCCGTGACTCAGCCCTACGTTCCGCTTCGCGTCTTCTCCTCCTTCACCATGCTCGAAGGCGCGATGGAGCCCAAGACGGTTGCGGAGCGCGCGGCGAAGCTCGGCTTCCCTGCCATCGCGGTCACCGATCGCAACGGCCTCTACGGCGTGATGCCGTTCAGCGATGCGTGCATCGCCAAGGGCGTCCAGCCGATCGTCGGCGCCATGCTGGCCGTCGCTCGCCCCCCGGAGCTCGGCGGGGAAGCCGCAATCGACTGGCTCGTGCTTCTGGCGAAGGACGAGCAGGGCTATGCGAACCTCTGCAAGCTGGTCTCGTCCGCTCACCTCGACCGGCCGATCGAGGAGGAGCCGCACGTGGCCTTCGCCGCGCTCGACGGCTTGAGCGAGGGCCTGATCGCGCTCACCGCCGGCGCCGAAGGCGCGGTGGCGCGCCTCATTGCCGACGGGCAGCAGGAGCGGGCGAAAGCCTATCTCGACCGGCTGCAGGCGCTCTTTCCCGAACGGCTCTACATCGAGATCTCGCGGCGCGGCGATCCGATCGAGGAAGCGGCTGAGGCCGTGCTCATCGACCTCGCGTACGAGCGCCACCTGCCGCTCGTGGCGACCAACCCCGCCGCTTATGCGGACCTGTCGTTCCACGCGGCGCATGACGCGATGCTGTGCATCGCGAGCTCGGCCTATGTGGAAAGCGCCGATCGCGCGACCTCGTCGTCGGACGCGTGGCTGAAGGACGGGGCGGTAATGGCCGAGCTGTTCGCCGACCTTCCCGAGGCGATCGCCAATAGCGCGGTGATCGCGCAGCGCTGCGCGGTCGCGGCGCCCAAGCGCAAGCCGATCCTTCCGCGCCTGGGGGAGAATGAGGACGAGCAGCTCCGCGCCGACGCTTATGCCGGGCTCGACAAGCGCCTCGCCGGCCGCTCCGAAGAGGACCGGGCGCGCTATCGCGAGCGTCTCGACTATGAGCTCGAGATCATCACCGGCATGGGGTTCGCCGGCTACTTCCTGATCGTCGCCGACTTCATCAAATGGGCGAAGGCCAACGACATTCCCGTCGGACCCGGCCGCGGCTCCGGCGCCGGGTCGGTCGTGGCCTGGGCGCTGACGATCACCGACCTCGACCCGCTTGCTCTCGGGCTCCTCTTCGAGCGCTTCCTCAACCCGGAGCGCGTGTCGATGCCGGACTTCGACATCGACTTCTGCGAAACGCACCGCGACAAGGTCATTTCCTACGTCCAGCGCAAGTACGGCCGCGACAAGGTTGCCCAGATCATCACTTTCGGGCGGCTGAAGGCGCGAGCGGTTCTGAAGGACACCGGCCGCGTCCTGCAAATGCCCTACGGCCAGGTCGACCGCCTCGCGAAGCTGATCCCCAACCATCCGACCGATCCGTGGACGCTCGAGCGTTCGCTCAACGGCGTCCCGGAAGTCGCGGCCGAGTACAAGGACCCGGACGTCAAGCGGCTGTTCGACCTCGCGATGAAGCTGGAGGGCCTGCCGCGGCACGCGTCGACTCACGCTGCCGGCGTCGTCATCGGCGACCGCCCGCTCGACGAGCTCGTCCCGCTCTATCGCGATCCCCGCTCCGACATGCCGGTGACGCAATTCGACATGAAATATGTCGAGGCCGCCGGGCTGGTGAAGTTCGACTTCCTTGGGCTCAAGACATTGTCGGTCCTCAAGGAGGGCCAGCGGCTGCTTGCCGAGCAGGGCATCGAGGTCGATTTCGGCGCCCTGCCGTGGGACGATCCCGCCGTCTACGAGCTCCTCCAGCGCGGCGACGCGGTCGGCGTGTTCCAACTGGAATCGGAGGGCATGCGCCGCACGCTGTCGGCGGTCAGGCCGACGAGCTTCGGCGACATCATCGCGCTCGTCGCGCTCTACCGGCCCGGGCCGATGGACAATATCCCGATGTTCGGCCGCAGGAAGAACGGCGAGGAGCCGATCGAATATCCGCACCCGCTGCTCAAGGGCATCCTCGAGGAGACCTACGGGATCTTCGTCTACCAGGAGCAGGTGATGCAGGCGGCCCAGCTGCTCGCCGGCTACTCGCTCGGGCAGGCCGATCTCCTGCGCCGCGCGATGGGCAAGAAGATCAAGTCGGAGATGGATGCGCAGCGCGCGACCTTCGTCGAGGGCTGCGCCACCCATAACGACATTCCCGAAGCCAAGGCGAACGAGCTGTTCGACTTGATCGACAAGTTTGCCGGCTACGGTTTCAACAAGAGCCACGCCGCGGCCTACGCCCTGGTCGCCTACCAGACCGCCTGGCTGAAGGCCCACCACCGGGCGGAATTCTACGCCGCCTCGATGAGCTTCGACATGGCGCTTACCGACAAGCTGGCCGTGTTCGTCGAGGACATGCGCCGCGGCGGCGTTGAGTGCCTGCCGCCGGACATCAATGCGAGCGGCGCCGCCTTCACCGTGGAACAGGGTGCGGTCCGCTACGCGCTCGGCGCGCTCAAGGGCGTCGGGGAGAAGGCGATGGAAGCCTTGGTCGAGGAGCGGGAAAGGGGCGGCCCTTTCGCCAGCCTCGAGGATTTCGCGGCGCGGATCGACCCCCGGCTGCTCAACCGCCGGCAGCTCGAAAGCCTCGCAGGCGCCGGCGCATTCGACAGCATCAAGCCCGAGCGCGCAGCCGTTTTCGCGGGCGCCGAGACCATCCTTGCGCATGCCGCGAGCGCGCACGAGCAGCGCGAAACGGGACAGGCCGGACTTTTCGGCGTCAGTTCGGCCGAGGCCGCTCCGATCCGCCTTCCGCGCGAGGCGTCGTGGACGCTCGCGCAGCGCATGGCGGCGGAACGCGAGGCATTCGGCTTCTATTTCTCCGCCCATCCGGTCGACGCCGCCCGGCACCTGCTGGCCGCGCACAAGGTCAAGACCTTCGCCGAGATTGCCGACGTGCGCGTGGCCGAAGGCGAGCGGGTCAGCGCGACCATGGCCGGGTTGGTGGAAGAGACTCGCTGGCGCACCTCCGCGCGCGGCCGCCGCTACATGATGGCGACCTTGAGCGACAGCTCGGGCCAGTTCGTCGCGACAGCCTTCGACGACGAGGCGACCGCGGCGCTCGAGGCTGCGGCCAAGGCCGGCCAATGCGGCTTGCTGACCGTCGAGCTCGATCGCCGGGCCGGCGACGAGACTCCGCGCGTCACCATCAAGCGGGTCCAGCCGCTCGCCGACCTTGCCAGGCGCACGCGGCTCCAGCTTAGTGTGCAGGTCGGCGATGCTGCCATCGCCGCCCGGGTGACCCGCGAGCTCGCCGATGCGCGCGGCTCGAATGGCCTCGTTCGTTTCGTCCTGCCGCTCGCTTCAGGCGGCGAGGCGGTCGTCATTGCCGGGCGCGACTTTGCGCTCGACGCGGAGCTTGCCGCCCGCATCGAGCACATCGTCGGCGAAGGGAAGGTCGAGCTGTCGGCGCAGGAGCCACCGAGGCTCGCGCTCGTCAGCTAGTTCCTCCCCACGGCCCCGGACCTGATCCGGGGTCGTGGGGAGGGGAACCATGCAGCGAAGGCTGCATGGTGGAGGGGTAGAAGACGCCAGTTACCCCTCCACCAGCTTTGCTGGTTCCCCTCCCCATCGCCAGCGATGGGGAGGCAATCTACGCCGTCCAGAAGCCGTCGCGATTGACCAGGCTCGTGATGTGCGCGTTCTGCTCCTCGGTCATGCCCTGCTTGAAGGCGGGGAAGACCTGCTCTTCCTCCATATGGGCGTGCTGCGAGACGAGCTGGCGGAACTCGCGGACCTTCTCGAGCCAATTGGGCGCATCCGGTCCCATTTCGCTGAGCTCGAAGATGAAGGTCTTGATGTAGCCGTGCTCGCCTTCGAGATGGTCGGCGTCCGCTGCCTCGTTCGCTTCGCGAAGAGCGGGATAGACGACCATTTCCTCCTGGTGCGCATGCTTGTCGAGCGCGTGGGTGAGCTTCATCAGCAGCATCTTGCGCTTGAAGGTCTGGGTCTGATCGGTGGCGAGCATCTTGTCGAAGATCGCCAGCGCCATGTCATGCTCCGTCGCCAGGATCTCGTCCCAGTCGCCGACGGCAGCTTCCATGCCCTGCATCAGCGCCTTGCGGCCGTAATTCGCCGCGAAACCGATCGCTGCGCCGCCAAGCGCCGCGGCGATGATCGGCCCCGCACCCTCGCCCCATGAAAAGGCGCTGCGGTTCTCGCCGCTGCGGCTGCGGCTACGGCTGCTGCCCTCGTTGGAGTTGTTGCTGCGGCTCGAGGACGAGCGATTCGACTGGCGGCTTTGGGTACGCGTGGCCATGGATTTCCTCCTTGCTGGAATTTTCCGGTTCAACGGACGGGCAAGGGGCGCCGTTCCTGTTGCGAGACGCTTGCAGGACACCGTTCGGCGCTTCGCGTCAGAAGCTGTTTGCCGGCTCCTGCGCCTCTTCGGCGGGAGGGGCCGCCTCGTTCCGCTCCGGTTCGGCAGGAGGCGCCAAAGGCTCCGTGGAGCTTGGCGGGAGCTGCTGGACGACATTTTCGAGCGGAGGCAGCGCCTTGGCGCTTTCATATTCCTCGCCCGGCTGCGGCCGCGGCTTCTTCGAGACCTGCGGCGGCGCCTTGTTCACCGGAGCGGCGGCGCCCGCATAGACGCATGCGTCCAGGCCGCCGCGCGCGACCGTGCCGATTCGCGCGGCGATCGTGTTGCCGTAGCGGCGGGTGAAGCCCTTCGGCGCAATGGCGCCGCGCTTCTTGGGCAGGGGCAGGATCGCCGCGATGCGCGCGGCTTCGGTGGGGCTCATCGCGCTCGCGTCATGGCCGAAATAGCGCTCCGAACCGGCGTTGACGCCATAGGTGCCGATGCCCGTCTCCGCCAGGTTGAGGTACACCTCCATGATCCGGCGCTTGCCCCACAAATGCTCGATCAGGAAAGTGAACCAGGCCTCCACGGCCTTTCGCGGATAGCCTCCGCCCTGCCACAGGAACGCGTTCTTGGCGGTCTGCTGGCTGATCGTCGAACCGCCGCGGATGCGGCCGCCCGAGGCGTTACGTTTCATCGCATCCTCAATGGCTTCGAAGTCGAAGCCGTGATGCGAGCAGAACTTGCTGTCCTCCGCCGCAATGGCCGCGCGGACCATGTCGCGGTCGATCTGCCCGATCGGCATCCATTCCTTGTGCGCTCCGCGGCCGGCGACGATGTCCCCGATCATCGTCACCGTCGTGGGCGGATTGATGAAGCGGTAGGCGAGCACCCACAGGACCGAGATCAGGATGAAGGCGACGACCAGCTTGACGATCCAGCCGATGACCCGGCCAAGGAAGGACCGCTCGCGGCGGCGCTTGTAGTGGGGAATGGTCGAGCTGCGCCGTTTCGCCATGAACGACTGCTAGCGGCGCTGACAAAGCGCGTCGAGAGTTCCACCTTGGCGATATGCGCGACCTCGACCTCGTCTTCTCGCGGCTTTCGGGCTCCGCCTTCCGCAGCCGACTCCGGCTCGGACCGAAAGAGCGGGACTATGTCGCGCAGCGCGGCCTCGCCACGATCTCCGAACATGCGCATGACTTGATAGGGAAGCGCCTCGCTCCGGCCGAGCCGCTCAACGACGGGCGCCAGACGCCGATGCGCGGTCACCCCGTCTTCATCGCCCAGCATGCGACCGCGACCTGCTGCCGCTCGTGCCTGGCGAAATGGCACGGGATCGCGGCGGGCAGGCCGCTCAGCGAAGCGGAACGCGACCATGTGGTGGCGGCGATCATGCGGTGGATCGACGAGCAGACCGCGTAAGTCCTCGCCTTGCCGCACTGCAGCACAAGATTTACATCGCGCTCATGACCTCGACGAACGACATCCGCCGCTCCTTCCTCGATTATTTCGAGAAGAACGGCCACGCGCGGGTCGCGTCGGCGCCCCTGGTGCCGCACAACGACCCGACCTTGATGTTCGTCAACGCCGGCATGGTCCCGTTCAAGAACGTCTTCACGGGTCTCGAGACGCGGCCCTACAGCCAGGCCACCAGCTCGCAGAAATGCGTTCGCGCCGGCGGCAAGCACAACGACCTCGACAATGTCGGCTATACCGCGCGTCACCACACCTTCTTCGAGATGCTCGGGAATTTCTCGTTCGGCGATTATTTCAAGGATCGCGCGATCGAGCTCGCCTGGAACCTGATCACGAAGGAGTGGGGCCTGAGCCCGGACCGGCTGACGGCGACCGTCTACCACACCGACGACGAAGCGTTCGAGCTGTGGAAGAAGATCAGCGGCCTGCCCGAAAGCCGCATCGTCCGCATCCCGACCAAGGACAATTTCTGGGCGATGGGCGACGACGGCCCGTGCGGGCCCTGCTCGGAAATCTTCTACGACCACGGCGATCACATCCCCGGCGGCCCGCCAGGCAGCCCGGGCGAGGACGGCGACCGCTTCGTCGAGATCTGGAACCTGGTCTTCATGCAGTACGAGCAGGCCGCCGGCGAGATCGTGTCCGAGCTGCCGAAGAAGAGCATCGACACTGGCATGGGGCTCGAGCGCATCGCCGCGGTGCTGCAGGGCGTCCACGACAATTATGAGATCGACCTCTTCCGGGCGCTCATCGAGGCGAGCGAGGCGCTGACCAGCAACAATGCGGCCGACACCGCGGCGAGCCACCGGATCATCGCCGACCACCTGCGTGCGTCGGGCTTCCTGATCGCCGACGGCGTGCTGCCGGCGAACGAGGGCAGGGGCTATGTGCTTCGGCGGATCATGCGCCGCGCGATGCGTCACGCCTACCTGCTCGGCGCCAGCGAGCCGCTGATGTACCGGCTCGTGCCCGCGCTCGTGGCGGAGATGGGCGCTGCCTATCCCGAGCTCGTGCGAGCGCAGCCGCTGATCGAGGCGACGCTGCAGCAGGAAGAGACGCGCTTCCGCCAGACGCTTTCGACCGGGCTGAAGCTGCTCGACGAGGCGACTGCGGACGTCGCGGAAGGCGGCACTTTGCCGGGCGAGGTCGCGTTCAAGCTCTACGACACCTACGGCTTCCCGCTCGACCTCACCGAGCAGGCGCTGCTCGAGAAGGGCCTGAAGGTGGACCAAAGCGGCTTCGAAGCCGCCATGGCCGAGCAGAAGGCCAAGGCGCGCGCCGCCTGGAAGGGCTCGGGCGCCAAGGCGAACGAGGAAGTCTGGTTCGACCTCGCCGAGCAATATGGCGCGACCGAGTTCACCGGTTACTCCGGCGACGAAGGCGAGGGCGTGGTCTTGGCGATCGTCAAGGACGGCCAGCGCGCGGAGAATGCCGAAGTCGGCGAGACGGTTGACCTGCTGCTCAACCAGACGCCCTTCTACGGGGAGAGCGGCGGGCAGATCGGCGACACCGGGAAACTCACTACGCTCAAAGGCTTCGAGGGTGAGGTTGAGGACACTTCAAAGCCGCTGGGCAAGCTTCACGTGCTCCGGACGAAGGTCGTGGCGGGCGAGCTTTCGCTCGGCGACACGGTGCACCAGAAGGTCGACAGCGAGCGTCGCAACCGCATCCGCGCGAACCACAGCGCGACGCACCTGCTCCACGCGGCGCTTCGGCATCGCCTCGGGACGCACGTCACGCAGAAGGGCAGCCTGGTCGCGCCGGACTATTTCCGCTTCGACTTCTCGCACCCGAAGGCGATGACCCGGGAGGATATCGAGGCGGTCGAGGCGGAAGTGAACGCCCAGATCCGCGGCAACGAGCCCGTCACCACGCGGCTGATGACTCCGGACGAGGCGATTTCCGCCGGCGCAATGGCGCTGTTCGGCGAAAAATATGGCGACGAGGTCCGCGTGCTCTCGATGGGGCGCAGCGCCGACGCGGACTATTCCGTCGAACTGTGCGGCGGCACCCACGTGCGCGCGCTCGGCGATATCCAGCTGCTCAAGATCGTCTCCGAAAGCGCCGTCTCCTCCGGAGTGCGGCGCATCGAGGCGCTGACCGGAGAAGCGGCGCGCATGTGGCTCTCCGACCGCGAGGCCAAGCTCCGCGAAGCCGCCGCAAGGCTGAAGGCGGCCCCGGATGAAGTGCCGGCGCGGATCGCGACGCTAGTCGAGGAACGGCGCAGGCTCGAACGCGAGCTCGCCGAAGCGCGAAAGCAACTGGCAATGGGCGGCGGATCGGCGAAATCCGCGGGGCCGGAGCCCGAGCAGGTCAACGGGCACAAGTTCATCGGCCAGGTGATCGAAGGCTTCGATCCCAAGGGCTTGCGCGCCGCTGTTGACGACATGAAGAAGCGTCTGGGCTCGGGGATCGGAGCGCTCGTGGCAGTCAACGACGGCCGCGCCAGCGTCGCCGTGGGCGTCACCGACGACCTGTCGGCACAGGTGAGCGCGGTCGACCTCGTCAAGGCCGCGGTCGCCACGCTCGGCGGGCAGGGCGGCGGCGGGCGGCCGGACATGGCGCAGGGCGGCGGTCCCGACGGGGCGAAGGCCCGGGAAGCGCTCGACGCGGTCAAGGGCGCTCTCGAGAAGGTCGACGCTTGATCGACACGAGTTCGCACGAACGGGTGACTCTGAACGGCGCCTGCCATTGCGGCGCCGTCAAGTTCACCGTCACCCTCACCGAAGGCTTCGCCTCTGCCCGGCGCTGCACCTGCTCGATCTGCAGGATGCGCGGTGCGGTCGCGGTCACGTCGACGCCCGAGGCCTTCCGCATCACCCAGGGCGAGGACCATCTCGCGACCTATCGCTTCAACACCAAGACCGCGGAGCATCATTTCTGCTCCAACTGCGGCATCTACACGCACCACAAGCGCCGCTCGAATCCGCACCAGCTCGGCGTCAACGCCGCCTGCCTAGAAGGCATCTCGCCCTTCGACTTCGCCGAGGTCGTGGTGTTCGACGGCAATCGCCACCCCGCCGACAATGCCGAGCACAGGACCTATGTCGCCGGCGTGCTCCGGTTCGAGCCCGCCGACTGAACGTCGCGGAGCCGCCGCCGGCCAGGGCGCGGCTGCTCGTCGAGGTCCGCCTCCGACTTGATCTTCGCCCGAAGCTGGTCGCGCTTCTCGTGGATGCTGGCGATCACCGGCCCCATCGGCACGCCGAGGTCCACCAGCGCGGCTTCCGATAGCTGCAGCGAGGCCTCGACCGCTTCGGGGACGGCGTCCGTCGCTCCGGCGCGGTACAGCTCGGCGGCGTGGCTCGTGTCGCGCGCGCGGGCGACGATCGGCAGATCCGGGAACGCTTCGCGCAACTGGCGGGCGAGGCGCTTCACCAGCACCGGATTGTCCATCGTCAGGATGAAGGCGCTCGGCTCGCGTGCCCGCAGCCGTTCGATCAGCTCGGGCCGGCCCACGTCGCCGAAGATCGTGTCATAGCCCTCCTGCCGCGCCGCGGCGACGCCGTCGATGTCGCTGTCGATCGCCAGATAATCCTTGTCGTGCGCGTCGAGCATGTCGGCGACCATCCGGCCGACGCGCCCGAAGCCGAGGATGACGACCTGGCCGGGCTCGGCGCCCTCCAGCGAGGCGTCCAGCTCGGCGGTGAGCGCCCGGCCCGCGATTCGGCTGCCGGCGATCCTGCCGAGCTTCGCAAGCAGCGGAGTGACGGTGAGCCCGGTCGCCGTGACGATCTGCCAGAACGACCGCGTTTCCGCGCTGATCAGCCCTGCCGTCGCTGCGGACGCAAGGACGATCAGCGTCGTTTCCGACGGCGAGGCCATCAGCACGCCGGTTTCCGCCGCCACCGCCGTTCGCGCTCCGCCGACCCGCAACAGCAAGGCAGTCACCAGCGCCTTCACCAGGAGGACGCCCACCAGCGCCCCGAGCAGCGCTTGCCAGTCGCTGGCGATGGCGCGCACGTCGAGGCTCATCCCGACCGTGATCAGGAAAATGCCGAGGCCGAGGCCGCGGAAGGGCGCCGTAATCACCTCGACCTCGCCGCGATATTCGGTCTCGGCGATGACGATCCCGGCGATGAGCGCTCCGAGCACGGCCGAAAAGCCGACTGCCGAAGTGACGAGGCTCGCCGCGATCACCACCAGCAGGCAGGCGGAAAGGAACAGCTCCGGGCTCTTCGTCCGCGCCGCCTGGGCGAACAGGTGGGGGAGGAGGAGCCGGCCGAGGAAGAGCATGGCGATCGCGGTCGCGCCGCCGATGAGGAGCGTCTGCAGCAGCGAACCGACGCTTCCGCCCGCCTGCGGCGCCATCGCGCCCAGCAGGAACACGATCGGAACGAGCGCGAGATCTTCGAACAGGAGCATCGCGAGCGCGGACCGGCCCACCGGGCTGTGCGTCCCGACGAGCGGGATCACGATCGCGGTCGACGACAAGGCGAGCGCCAGCCCGAGCCCGATCGCTCCGGCCGGACTCTGGCGGGTGAAATAGAGTCCGGCGGCAATGAGCGCTGCGCTGACCAGCAGCTCGGCCGCTCCCGCCCCGAATACGAGCCGGCGCATCGACCACAGGCGGCGGAACGACAGCTCCAGCCCGACCGAGAAGAGCAGGAGCACGATTCCCAGTTCGGCGAAGGGCTCCACCGCGTGCGGCCTCGAGATGGTGATGTAATGAAGCCATGGCTGGCGTTCGGCGAGGGCGCCGAGGCCGGCGGGGCCGACCAGCATCCCGATGAGGATGAAGCCGATGATCGGGCTGATTCGGAAGCGCGCGAAGGCGGGGATGACGAGACCGGCGGCGCCGAGGATGACCAGCGCATCGCTAAAGCCCGACGTGCTGAATTCCCCGTCCATGCGCACCTTCTGCCCTTTTCGTCGAAACGGCGGTAGAGGCTGACGCCATGGCGTCAGATCTCGACCTCGTCATTGCCGGCGGCGGACCTGCGGGAGTGATGGCCGGGCTGCTCTTCGCCCGTGCCGGGTGCACAGTGCAGGTGCTCGAGAAACATGCGGACTTCTTCCGCGACTTCCGCGGCGACACCGTCCATCCCTCCACGCTGGAGCTGATGCGCGAGCTCGGCCTGCTCGAGGAATTCCTGAAGCGGCCGCACGACGAAGTCCGCTCCCTCACCGCGCGCGTCGCCGACGAGCAGATTACGATCGCCGACATGAGCCACCTGCCTGTCGAGAGCCGCTTGGTCGCCCTCATGCCCCAATGGGACTTTCTCGACTTCCTCGCCGAGGAGGCGCGGCACTATCCGACCTTCTCGCTGCGCATGGAGGCAGAAGCCGTCGACTTGGTCATCGAGAGCGGCCGCGTCGCCGGCGTGCGGCTGAAGGACGGAGAAGAGGTGAGGGCGCGCCTTACCATTGCGGCCGACGGCAGGGGCTCGATCCTTCGCGAAAAGGCAGGGCTGCCGAAAAAGGACCTCGGAGCGCCCATCGACGTGCTCTGGTTTCGGCTTCCGAAGGAGAAGACTGCGTCGAACGAGACCGGCGGCACGTTCGGCGCGGGCACCCTGGTCGTGGAGATTGACCGCGGGGACTATTGGCAATGTGCCTATGTCGTGCCGAAGGGCGCCGCGGACGAGCTCCACCGCAAGGGTCTGGCCGCCTTCCGCAAGGACGTTGCCAGTGCCGCGCCGGAGCTCGCGCCCGTCGTCGGGACGCTGCAGGACTGGGACCAGGTGAAGCTGCTTTCCGTCTCGCTCGACCGCCTCGAGCGCTGGTGGCGCCCCGGACTGCTGGCGATCGGCGACGCGGCGCACGCAATGTCCCCGGTCGGCGGCGTCGGCATCAATCTCGCCATCCAGGACGCGGTCGCGGCGGCGAACATCCTGGCGGCGCCGCTCGCGCGCGGCGACGATGTCGATCCGCTTCTCGAGAAGGTGCAGGAGCGCAGGATGCTTCCGACCCGCGTGATCCAGCGCGCCCAGAAAGCGGTCCACGACCGGGTGCTGACGCCGCTCGTCATCCGCAAGGCGGTGCTCGACAAGGTGCCGCTGCCGCTTCGATTGTTCCAGCGGCTGCCGATCCTGCGGCGATTCCCCGCGCGACTGGTCGGCCTCGGCGTCCGGCGGGAGCATATTCGCTCCCCCGATGCAGGCCTCAGGCGGGCTGCGCCTGCGGCGTCTCGGCCATCGCGGCCTCGAGGTTCTTCACGATCGCCTCGAAGAACTGCTCGGTCGTAAGCCAGGGCTGCTCCGGCCCGACGAGGATCGCCAGGTCCTTGGTCATCTGGCCGCCTTCCACCGTCTCGACGCAGACCCGCTCGAGGGTCTCGGCGAAGCGGACGACCTCGGGCGTATCGTCGAACTTGCCGCGATATTTGAGGCCGCCGGTCCAGGCGAAGATCGAGGCGATCGGGTTGGTCGAGGTCGCCTTGCCCTGCTGGTGCATGCGGTAATGGCGCGTGACGGTCCCGTGGGCCGCTTCCGCTTCGACGGTCTTTCCGTCCGGCGTCATCAGAACCGAGGTCATCAGCCCCAGCGAGCCGAAGCCCTGCGCCACCTGGTCCGACTGCACGTCGCCGTCGTAATTCTTGCAGGCCCAGACGAACTTGCCGCTCCACTTGAGCGCGGACGCGACCATGTCGTCGATCAGACGGTGCTGATATTCAATGCCAGCAGCTTCAAACTTCTCCTTGTATTCATTGTCGTAAATCTCCTGGAAGATATCCTTGAAGCGGCCGTCATAGGCTTTCAGGATCGTATTCTTCGTGGAGAGGTAGAGCGGCCACTGGCGGCCGAGGCTGTAGTTGAAGCAGGCATGGGCGAAGTCGCGGATCGAGGCGTCGAGATTGTACATGCCCATGGCGACGCCGGAGCTCGGGAAGTCGAACACGTCGAAGTCCAGCTCCTGGCCGTCCTCGCCGACCCATTTCATCGTCAGCTTGCCGGGTCCCGGCACGCGGAAGTCGGTCGCGCGATACTGGTCGCCGAAGGCGTGGCGGCCGACGACGATCGGGTCTGTCCAGCCCGGGATCAGCCGGGGAACGTTGGAGATGACGATCGGCTCGCGGAAGATGCACCCGCCGAGGATGTTGCGGATGGTGCCGTTGGGCGACTTCCACATCTTCTTGAGGCCGAATTCCTCGACCCGCGCCTCGTCCGGGGTGATGGTGGCGCATTTGACGCCGACGCCATGCTCCTTGATCGCATTGGCGGCGTCGATGGTGACCTGGTCCTCGGTCGCGTCGCGGTTCTGGACCGACAGGTCGTAGTAGAGCAGCTCGACGTCGAGATAGGGCTGGATCAGCCGCTCGCGGATCCACTGCCAGATGATGCGGGTCATCTCGTCGCCGTCGAGCTCGACGACGGGGTTCTTCACCTTGATCTTGGCCATCACGCTTTCCTGCGATTTTCTGGTTTCGGCGGGGCTCTAGGATGCGTCGGGAACGCGCGCAACCGCGCCGTTGTGCCGTTGCATGGCCCAAAGTAAGGAGCGGCGATGCCCGCGCTCGACAAGCATGACACGCCGCTGCCCACGACCACCGTAAAGTGGCGGTTCCCGTCCGTTCATCCGGACGGCCGCAAATATGTCGTCGGGGCGGCGGCGATCACCTTCTTCGCCTTCCTGCTGCACGTCCACGTGCTCGACTGGGTGCTGGTCGGAGTCACCGCCTGGGTCGCCGCATTCTTCCGCGACCCCATTCGCACCACGCCGGACGGACCCAGGCTCATCGTCGCCCCGGCCGACGGGCTGATCACCATGATTGCCCGCGTCGCGCCGCCGCCCGAGCTGAGGGGCCCCGACGGCCTCGCCGACGACGAATGCACGCGCGTGTCGATCTTCATGAGCGTCTTCGACGTCCACATCAATCGCTCGCCGATCAGCGGGCGCATCCGCCGCATCGCCTATGTTCCGGGCAAGTTCCTCAACGCCGACCTCGACAAGGCGAGCGAGGACAATGAGCGCCAGCACTTCCTCGTCGAAGGCGCCGACGGGCTGAAGATCGGGTTCACGCAGATCGCCGGCCTCGTCGCCCGGCGCATCGTCTCCTTCGTGCGCGAAGGCGACGACGTCGAGGCCGGCCAGCGCGTCGGCCTCATCCGCTTCGGCAGCCGCGTCGACGTCTACCTTCCGTCCGGCACTTCTCCCAAGGTCCTGCTCGGCCAGCGGGCTATTGCCGGAGAGACCATCCTCGCCCAAGCCGGCGTCGACGCGACGCTGACGGGGGTCAGCCAGTGAACGAGGACGGGGATCCGCGGCGGATCCCGTTCCGCGCGATGATTCCGAACGCGATCACCGCGCTTGCGCTCTGCTTCGGCCTGACCGGCGTCAGCCTCGCGATCCGCGGGCAGTGGGAGAGGGCGCTCGAGGCGATCGTCCTCGCCGGCATCCTCGACGGCCTCGACGGTCGCATCGCGCGGCTGCTGCGGGCGCAGAGCAGGTTCGGAGCGGAGCTGGACTCGCTCAGCGACAATATCGCCTTCGGCACCGCGCCGGCGCTGATCCTCTTCCTGTGGTCGCTTCAGACGGTCCCCAAGTTCGGCTGGATCGCCGCGCTTGCGCTTGCGGTTTGCTGTGCGCTGCGCCTGGCGCGCTTCAACGCCAGGCTCGATGCGGCCGAGCAGCCGCACAAGTCCGCGGGATTCAACACCGGGGTGCCGGCACCCGCGGGCGCGGGCCTCGCGTTCGTTCCCATCTACCTTTGGCTGATCACCGGCGACTATCAGTTCCGCGACTGGCGGGTGGTCATGGCCTGGACGCTGTTCATCGCCGCACTGATGATTTCGGGCCTGCCTACCTACAGCTGGTCCTCGATCCGTATCCGCCGCGAGTGGCGGCTGTTCGCCCTTGCCGGCGTGGCCGTGCTCGGCGCGGCGCTGTTGACGGCGCCGTGGCACACGCTCTTGATCGTGTCGTTGCTTTACCTGCTGATGATCCCCGTAGCGCTTGCGAGCTACGCGCGCGTCAAGCGGCGGCGCGCCAGCGCGGCTTCGCGCGCATAGGACGCTGGAGCCTCGAGCGGGCCCTCACGCGGACCGGGACGAACATGCGTTGCTGGGCGGACCTGCCCTTGAGGGCAGCGGCGATCTTGGCGCCGCTTTCCTCAAGAACCGCGGCGCCCGCGACCACCAGCAGCCACAAGGTGGAAAGGAAGACGAGGGTGCCCAATGCCGCAATCATCAGATCTGTCCTTCTTTTGAGCGCCTAACCAGACTGGACCCGTTTTGTTCCAGTTCGGCCGGTTGGCTTCGGTGAGGCGGCGTGGTGTTCCCTGTTTGTTCTCATCTGTCAAGCGGCCGCGCGCATGGCCGGCCAAGCCCTTGAAAGCTGCGGCTTCTTCGACTAGGTGCCCGCGCATCCCACAGGCGGAGCCATCATACCGGTGCCGGCCCACAAGGTCGGTCATTCGGCTCCGCTGAGGCAGAACCGGAAGGAGAAAGACTATGGCGGCCACGGTCGTCACCATGCAGCAATTGCTCGAGGCCGGAGCGCATTTCGGCCACCAGACCCATCGCTGGAACCCCAAGATGAAGCCGTACATCTTCGGCGACCGCAACGGGGTGCACATCATCGACCTGTCGCAGTCCGTGCCGCTGTTCGCGCGCGCACTCGACTTCGTCCAGCAGACCGTCGCCCGCGGCGGCAAGGTGCTGTTCGTCGGCACCAAGCGCCAGGCGCAGGACGCGATCGCGGAAGCCGCCCAGGCTTCGGGACAGCATTTCGTCAACCACCGCTGGCTCGGCGGCATGCTGACCAACTGGAAGACGATCTCCAACTCGATCAAGCGGCTGAAGAGCCTCGAGGAGCAGCTCAGCGGCGACACCGCCGGCCTCACCAAGAAGGAAGTGCTCCAGCTCACCCGTGAGCGCGACAAGCTCGAGAAGAGCCTTGGCGGAATCCGCGACATGGGCGGCCTTCCCGACGTCATGTTTGTCGTCGACACCAACAAGGAAGAGCTGGCGATCAAGGAAGCCAATGTCCTTGGCATCCCGGTCGTCGCCATCCTCGATTCGAACAGCGACCCGAGCGGCATCGCTTTCCCGGTCCCGGGCAATGATGACGCGAGCCGGGCCATCCGCCTCTACACCGATGCGGTGGCCCAGGCGGCGAACGAAGGCCGCAGCGGCAATGCCGCGGCGCGCGGCGAGGACATCGGCGCGATGGCCGAACCGCCCGCCGAAGCCGCCCTGGAAGCTTGAATTCCTCCCCTCCCGCTCGCGGGAGGGGACCGAGGGGTGGGCCTGTAATTCAGGCCCCGACCTCCCACATTCCCACCCCCAGCCCCTCCCGCAAGCGGGAGGGGGGCTAGAAGGAAAATGACATGGCTGAAATCACGGCCGCGACTGTGAAGGAACTGCGCGAGCGCACCGGCGCCGGCATGATGGACTGCAAGAAGGCGCTCGCCGAGAACAATGGCGAAATGGAAGCGTCGATCGACTGGCTGCGCGCCAAGGGTCTTGCTGCTGCCGCGAAGAAGGCGGGCCGCACCGCCGCCGAGGGCCTCGTGGGCGTCGTCGTCGAGGGCACTCGCGGCGCGATCATCGAGGTCAACTCGGAGACCGACTTCGTCGCCAAGAACGAGATCTTCCAGGATTTCGTGCGCAACGCCGCGCAGCTGGTCCTGCAGCACGGCACCGACGTCGAGGCGCTGGGCGCCGCCCAGTATCCGGGCGGCGGCACCGTGCAGGAGAAGCTGACCGACAACATCGCGAAGATCGGCGAGAACCAGTCGCTGCGCCGCGCCGCGGTGCTGGAGGTGAACGAAGGCGCGGTCGTGTCCTACGTCCACAACCAGGTCGCGCCGGGGCTCGGCAAGATCGGCGTGCTCGTCGCGCTCGAGAGCGCCGCGCCCGCTGAGACGCTCGCCTCGCTCGGAAAGCAGATTGCGATGCACGTCGCTGCGGCGCATCCGCTTGCGCTCAGCGCGGAGGAGCTCGATCCTGCGCTCGTCGAGCGCGAGCGCGGCATTGCGATGGAAAAGGCGCGCGAGAGCGGCAAGCCGGAGAACATCGTCGAGAAGATGGTCGAAGGCAGCCTCGCCAAGTTCCGCAAGGAGAGCGCGCTGCTCACGCAGCTGTTCGTGATGGACAACAAGACCCCGGTTGCCGAGGTCGTTGCCTCCGCCGCGAAGGAAGCCGGGACCGGCATCCAGCTGATCGGCTTCGTCCGCTTCCAGCTCGGCGAAGGCATCGAGAAGAAGGAAAGCGACTTCGCCGCCGAAGTCGCTGCTGCCGCCGGCGCCAGCAAGGCCGAGCCGGTCGCTTAAGAGCCATTGCCGCTTAGCAGTTGGAAAATGGGGCGGGCGCGTTAAAGCGTGTCCGCCCTTTTTCGTTGCCGAAGGACGAGCCGCAATAATGACCCGCCCGCGCTTCAACCGCATCCTTCTGAAGCTGTCGGGCGAGGCGCTGATGGGGCAGGGGCAGTTCGGGATCGATCCCGACGCCGTCTCCGGGCTCGCCGGCGAGATTGCCGAAGCCAAGGGCCAGGGGCGCGAGCTGTGCTTGGTGGTGGGCGGCGGCAACATCTTCCGCGGAATGGCCGCGGCAGCGAAGGGGTTCGACCGGGCGACTGCCGACTATATGGGCATGCTTGCGACGGTCATGAACGCGCTCGCCTTGCAGATGGCGCTGGAGAAGATCGGCGTCGATACCCGCGTGCTTTCCGCGATCCCGATGGCAAGCGTGTCCGAGCCCTACATCCGCCGGCGCGCGCTCCGGCACCTCGAGAAGGGCCGGATCGTCCTATTCGCGGCAGGGACGGGCAATCCCTATTTCACGACCGACACTGCTGCCGCCCTCCGCGCTGCCGAAATGGGCTGCGATGCCTTGTTCAAGGGCACGAGCGTCGACGGCATCTACACCGCCGACCCGAAGAAGGTCGCGGACGCCACGCGCTACGAGAGCGTCAGCTTCGGCAAGGTCCTGAGCGATGACCTGAAGGTCATGGACGCGGCTGCGGTTGCGCTCTGCCGCGACAACAATATTCCGATCGTCGTCTTCAACATCCGCCAGTCGGGCAACCTCGCCCAGGTGCTGGCCGGAAGCGGGACCGCGACGATCGTGCAGAACGGAGACCAGGAATGACCACCACCGTCAGCACCGACGACCTCAAGCGGCGCATGCACGGCGCGCTCGAGGCACTGAAGCATGATCTCGCCGGACTGCGCACGGGCCGCGCCTCTACGGCGCTGCTCGATCCCATCCACGTCGAGGTCTACGGCTCCAACATGCCGCTGAACCAGGTCGCGACCGTGTCCGTGCCCGAAGCGCGGATGCTTACCGTGCAGGTGTGGGACCGGTCGAACGTCGGCCCGGTGGAGAAGGCGATCCGGTCGGCGGGGCTCGGCCTCAACCCCGTTACCGACGGCCAGCTCATTCGCCTGCCGATTCCGGAGCTCACCGAGGAGCGCCGCAAGGAGCTCGCGAAGCTCGTCGGCCAATATGCCGAGAAGGCCCGCATCGCGGTTCGCAACGTGCGCCGTGACGGAATGGACCATCTCAAGCAGGACGAGAAGAAGCACGAGATCAGCGAGGACGAGCGCAAGCGCCTCGAGCATGAAGTGCAGAAGCTGACCGACGATACGATCAAGGAAATCGACGAGGCAGCTGCCGCCAAGGAGAAGGAAATCCTCGGCAAGTGACCGCTGCTCCCGCGCCCAGCGGCGCAACCCGAGTTGAAGGGGGAAGCAAGGTCCCGCGCCACGTCGCCATCATCATGGATGGCAATGGCCGGTGGGCGCACAAGCGCGGGCTGCCGCGCGTGGCGGGTCACAAGGCGGGCGCCGAAGCGGTTCGCCGCGCGATGCAGGCCGCGGTCGACCATGGGGTCGAGGTCCTCACCCTCTATGCCTTCTCTTCGGAGAACTGGAAGCGCAGCAGCGAGGAGATTTCAGACCTCACCGGCCTCATGCGCTTCTACCTGGAGCGGGAGCTTGCAACGCTCCAACGGGAAGGCGTGAAGCTCCGCCTGATCGGCGATCATTCGGCCTTCGGGCCGGAGCTGGTCAGCAGGCTTGAAGCGGCGATCGAGCAAACCGCGGGAAACAGCCGCCTGACGCTCGTGGTCGCGCTTAATTACGGCTCGCGGGCCGAAATTACCCAAGCCGCGCGCACCCTCGCGGCGAAGGCCGCTGCCGGCGACATCGAGCCGCAGGACATCGACGAAGAAAAGCTCGCGGCTGAGCTGCAGACGCATGGGCTCCCTGAGCTGGACCTGCTCATCCGCACCTCGGGCGAAGTGCGGCTGTCCAACTTCCTGCTGTGGCAGGCGGCCTATTCCGAGCTCATCTTCATCGACAAGCTCTGGCCGGACTTCGCCGAGCCGGATTTCGCGGAGGCGATCGAGCGGTTCGCTGCGCGCGAACGGCGCTTTGGTGGACGGTGAGCGAACTTCTCGTCCGAACCCTGACCGGCGTGATCCTGATCGTCGCGGCACTGCTCGTGGCGTTCCAGGGCGGCTACCTGCTGGCGATCGTCGTCGCGGGCATGGCGACCGCCATGTTCTACGAATGGACGCGGCTCGTGCGCGGGTGGGGGCCGCTGTGGTACATCGGCGGCTTCGTCTATGCGCTTCTTCCTGCGCTCGGCCTGCTGTGGATCCGCGAGCGTGCCGGATTCGACCTGTTGCTTTGGGCGTTCATCGTGACCTGGTCGACCGACATCGGCGCCTATTTCGCCGGGTGGAAGTTCGGCCGGCGCAAGCTCGCGCCGGCGATCAGCCCCGGCAAGACCGTCGAAGGCCTGTACGGCGGCATTGCCGCGGCGACGATCCTCGGCGGCGCGTGGACGCTGGCGACGCACCTTGGGATCGCGCTGCTGGCGCTGGCGCCGGTGCTGGCGGTCGCGGCGCAGGCAGGCGACCTGTTCGAAAGCAGCATGAAGCGCCGCGCGGGCGTTAAGGATTCGGGCGGATGGCTGCCTGGCCATGGCGGAGTGCTCGACCGGCTCGACGGACTGGTCCCGGTGGCTGTGCTCACTGCCGCGGCGCAGCTAATGGGGCTCGCGTGACCCGCAAGATCGCGATCCTCGGCGCCACCGGCTCGATCGGCAAGTCGACGCTCGACCTGGTCGAGCGCCACGGGGACCGGTTCGACGTCGTTGCAGTCACGGCCGCGACGAACGTCGAGAGCCTTGCGGCAATCGCGCGCCGGACGCGGGCCGCGCTCGCGGTGATCGCGGACGAGTCCCTGCTGAAAGAGCTCGAGGAGCTGCTCGCCGGAAGCGAGTGCCGCGCGGCGGCGGGCGAGGGCGCGCTGGTCGAGGCGGCGTCGGGCGAGGCCGACCTGGTGATCGCCGCGATCGTCGGCTGCGCGGGCCTGAGGCCGGTGATGGCGGCGGTCGAAGCGGGCAAGACGGTCGCGCTCGCCAACAAGGAGGCGCTGGTCACGGCCGGCGAGCTGATGACTCGCGCGGCGCAAGGCAGAAATGCGACCCTGCTACCGGTGGACAGCGAGCATAATGCGATTTTCCAATGCCTTGCGGGCAGTCGTACCGAGGATGTCTCAAGGATCATCCTGACTGCGAGCGGAGGTCCGTTCCGCACCGCATCGGCCGAGCGGATCGCTGGAGCGACGCCGGCGCAGGCCGTCGCCCATCCCAACTGGTCGATGGGCGCGAAGATTTCCGTCGATTCGGCGACGATGATGAACAAGGGGCTGGAGCTGATCGAAGCGAGCTATCTGTTCGGGCTCCCGTCCCAGCGCATCGACGTCCTCATCCATCCGCAGTCGGTGGTGCATTCGCTCGTCGAGTTCGTCGACGGTTCCTTCCTTGCCCAGCTGGGCTCGCCCGACATGCGCATCCCGATCGCTTCTGCGCTCGCCTGGCCGGAGCGGATCGACACGCCGGCCCAGCGGCTCGATCTTGCGGCCGTGGCGCGGCTCGACTTCGAGAGCCCCGATCTTGGCCGCTTCCCGGCGCTGCGCCTTGCGCGCGACGCGCTCGAGGCGGGAGGATCGGCGCCGATCGTCCTCAACGCGGCGAACGAGGTCGCGGTCGCGGGCTTCCTCGCGGGCCGGCTGCGCTTCCCGGAGATTGCGGCCTTTGTCGAGCAGGCGCTGGAGCAGGCGCGATTCGCCGCACCGAACTCGATCGAGGACGTGCTGGAGATTGATCGGACCACCCGCTCGCGGGTTGAAGCCCTGATGATCGAAAGCTGCCACTGATGCTTCCCCAGCCGCCCATCTGGCTGATCCTGGTCGCCTTTGTGTGCGCGCTGGGGCCGCTCGTCTTCTTCCACGAGCTCGGCCACTACCTCGTCGCGCGGCTGTTCGGCATTCCCGCCGAAACCTTCTCGATCGGCTTCGGGCACGAGCTCGTCGGCTGGACGGACAAGCAGGGGACGCGGTGGAAGATCGCCTGGCTGCCGCTCGGCGGCTACGTGAAGTTCGTCGGCGACATGACGCCCGCGAGCAATCCTTCGGACGTCGCCGATATCGCGCCGGAGGACCGCGATCGCGCCTTTCAGCTGCGGCCGGTCTGGCAGCGCTTTCTCGTCGTGCTCGCCGGCCCGCTCACCAATTTCATCCTCGCGATCATCATCTTCGCCGGTTTCTTCACCTTCATCGGGACGCCGCAGACCAACTCCATTGGGGCAGTGATCGAGAACAGCGCTGCGGCGAAGGCAGGGCTCCGCCCGGGCGACCGAATCCTCGAGGTTGCCGGCCAGAGCACGCCGACGTTCAACGACATCTCCAACGTGGTCGCGATCAGGCCGAACGAAACCGTGCCGGTGACGGTCGAGCGCGGCGACAAGGTGCAGACGATCCGCGTCACGCTCGGATCCGACATGATCGAGCAGACCCCGGGCCAGAAGGTCCGCCGCGGACTGCTCGGCATCTTCCCGACCATGCAGGTGATGGAGCCGGTGCCCGTCTATCGCGCCGTGCCGATGGCCTTCCGCTACACGATCAGCTTCACGCGTTCGATCGTGGACGGAATCGGGCAGATCTTCCGCGGGAAGGTCTCGCCCAAGGAGCTCGGCGGGCCGGTCAAGATCGCGCAGATCGCGGGCACTGCCGCAGAGCTGGGGCCGCTGGCCTTTGTCCAGCTGCTGGCGCTGCTCTCAATTAATCTCGGATTCATCAACCTCTTGCCAGTCCCGATGCTCGATGGAGGGCATCTGTTTTTCTACGCTATCGAAGCGGTTCGGCGGAAAGCGCCGAGCGCAAATGCACTCGAATGGGCTTTCCGCGGTGGCCTCGCACTTCTTCTCGCATTGGTGTTGTTCGTGACCTTCAACGATCTCGGCGGTCATGGACTGTTCAAGGGGCTTCAGCGCTTGATTGGCTAGGTGGGTTCGGGCAGGGGCGTTATCAGGGCTTTGCGGCGGAGCGCGCCGCTCGACCAACTGCACAAAAGGCGGGGACGCGTGGTTTCAAGAATGACGACTTTTAGCCGGCGCACCGGCGCGCTGCTTCTGGTTGGCACCGTGCTTGGCGGCACGGCAACGCCCGTGCTCGCGGCGCAGGACGCGGCCGCCCAGCAGCCCGCTCCGGCGGCGCCCGCGACGATCACTCCGGCGCCGCAGGAAACGCGCGTGATCCGGTCGATCACGGTCAAGGGCAACCAGCGGCTCGAGGCGGAGACGATCCGCGCTTATGCGAACCTGACGCCCGGACAGACCTACACCCGCACGACCCTCGACCAGGCGATCAAGGATCTCTACGCGACCCAGCTGTTCGCCGACGCGAGCATCAGCGGCACGGAAACGGGCGACCTCGTCATCACCGTCCGCGAAAACCCGGTCATCAACCGCATCATCCTCGAGGGCAACAAGCGGCTCAAGGACGACAAGATCACGCCGGAGATCAAGGAAGCACCGCGCCAGATCTTCACCCGAGCGGCCGTCCGCGCCGACGTCGAGCGCATTCTCGAACTGTACCGCCGCCAGGGCCGCTTCGCCGCGCGGGTCGATCCCAAGATCGTCCAGCTGGACCAGAACCGCGTCGACGTGGTGTTCGAGATCCACGAAGGCGACCTCGCCAAGGTCCGCGCGATCAACATCCTCGGCAACAACGCCTTCCCCGACGAGCGCCTGCGCAAGGAGATGTACACCCATACGGCGGGCGGCGTGCTCGGCTTCCTGAAGTCGAACGACACCTACGATCCCGACCGCCTCGCCGCCGACCAGCAGAAGCTGCGCGCCTTCTACCTGACGCAGGGCTATGCCGATTTTCGCGTCGTCCAGGCGCTGGCGGAGCTGACGCCCGACCGCCGCGACTTCGTCATCACCTATGTGGTCGAGGAAGGGCCGCGCTACCGCTTCGGCACCGTCGAGGCCGACAGCGCGCTTCGCGACTTCCCCAACCAGACGGTCCTCCAGATCGCCAAGGTGAAGCCGGGCAGCTGGTTCAACGCGAAGGAAGTCGAGGACGCGGTCACCAACCTCAACGAGGCGGCGGGCAACCTCGGCTACGCGTTCGCCGACATCAATCCGGCGTACAATCGCGACCCCGACAAGAAGGTCATGAACCTGACCTTCAAGGTCGGCGAGACGCCGCGCGTCTATGTCGAGCGCATCGACGTGACCGGCAACACCACGACGCGCGACAAGGTCATCCGGCGCGAGTTCCGCCTCAACGAGGGCGACGCCTTCAACGCGCAGAAGGTGAAGCGCAGCCAGGACCGCATCCAGAGCCTCGGCTATTTCAGCGACAAGTTCGAGATCAAGCAGTCGGAGGGCTCGGCTCCGGACCGCATCGTGCTCGGCGCCAACGTCGAGGAAAAGCCCACCGGACAGCTCGAGCTGTCGGGCGGCTATTCGAGCCTGGAGCGGTTCATCATCCAGCTCGGCATCTCGCAGAACAACTTCATGGGCAAGGGCCAGTCGGTCGACGCCTCCGTCAACTGGTCGCTTTACTCGAAGTCGATCCAGGCCGGCTTCAGCGATCCCTATTTCCTCGACAAGCCGATCCTGTTCGGCGGCCAGGTCTTCCGCCGCGACTACAGCAGCTTCAACTATATCGGGAACAACCGGAACACGACCTACAAGGAGATCAGCACCGGCGCCGGTCTCCGGCTCGGCTTCCCGCTGAACGAATATTGGAACCTCGCGACGCGCTACCTGCTGAGCCAGGACAATATCAGCCTCGACAGGAGCACCTTCTACACCGACCCCGACGGCACCGGTCCGCTTCCCGCCCAGTGCGACGTGTTCAAGGCCGGCAGCTATCTCTGCGACGAAGTCGGAAAGAGGCTGACCTCGCTCGTGGGCGTGTCGACGGTCTACGACGACACCGACGGCATTCACCCGACCCGCGGCCAGCAGATCACCTTCTCGGAGGAATTCGCCGGGCTTGGCGGCGACATCCGCTACCTTCGTACCCAGGCCTATGCGACCAAGTACAAGAGCTTCGGCAGCTGGATCCTCTCGATCCACGGCGAGGGCGGCTACATCAAGGCGCTGCAGAAGGCGCCGCGGCCGTTCGCCGACCCGGTCCGCATCACCGACCGCTTCTTCAACTCGGACATCCGCGGCTTCGACATTCGCGGCATCGGCCCGCGCGTCGTGCGCGTTCCGTACAATGCCGACGGAACGCTGCAGGACCTGGACGTCAACAACCAGGTCAATGACGCAATCGGCGGCAAGGCCTTCTATCTCGCCCGCGTCGAGCTGCAGCTGCCGGTCAGCGCCGCGCTGAAGAGCTACGGCCTGCGCCCGTCCGTCTATGTCGACGCCGGCTCGCTGTGGGACATCACCGCGCCCGAGACGCATGACATCCTCAAGTTCTGCAACGCCACGAACCTGCCGACGAAGCAGATCGACGGCGGTGCCGCCAACACGAGCTGCACCCAGTTCAACACCGGCTCGATCACCGGCTATTCGGACACCAACTTCACTCCGGGCTTCAAGGAACTGTTCCTCGGCAATTCGGCACGGCCGCGCATCTCGGTCGGCGTCGGAGTCAACTGGATCTCGCCGTTCGGGCCGCTGCGCCTCGACCTCGCCAAGGCGATCACCTTCCAGAAGGGCGACGACCCCAAACTCTTCACATTCAACGTAGGGACTGCATTCTGATGAAAACTCTGCTCGTTTCGGCGGCCTTCGCGGCCGCTTTGCTCGCCCCCACCGCTGCGGGCGCGCAGGCACTTCCGGCCGCCGTGATCGCGGTCGTCGACCTCGACAGCGTCACGCGCAACTGCAACGCCTGCAAGACCGCGCAGGCGGCGCTGCAGAGCCAGGCGACTGCCGAGGAAAACCGGGAGAAGGCGCTCGTCAGCCCGCTGCAGAGCGAGCAGCAGTCGATCCAGGCCGCGGTCGACGCGCTGAAGGGCAAGGACCCGGATGCCGCGCTCCAGGCGCGCATCAAGTCGTTCCAGACGAAGTACCAGCAGGCGCAGGAGGAGGCCGCCCGCGGCCGCCAGCAGCTGCAGGCGAACCAGGCCTACATCCAGAAGCAGATCCAGGACAAGCTCAATCCGATCTACTCTCAGGTGATGCAGCGCCGCGGCGCAAACCTCCTGCTGGAGGTCGGCGCGACGCTCGCCACGGCCCAGAACGTCGACGTGACGAACGACGTCCTCGCGGCGCTCAATGCCGCGCTGCCGACGATCGCGACGCAGGCGCCCGCGCAGCAGACGCCGCAGGGCCGCTAAGCAGGGATGAACGAAGCGAGCGGCAGCACCGTTGGCCCGCTGGACATCAAGCGGGTGATGGCGGCGCTGCCGCATCGCTATCCAATGCTGCTCGTCGACCGCGTCGAGAGCCTCGATCCCGAAAAAGGGATCGTCGCGATCAAGGCGGTGACGATCAACGAACCCTTCTTCCAGGGGCATTTCCCCGCGCGCCCGATCATGCCCGGAGTGCTGATCGTCGAGGCGCTGGCGCAGGCCGCTGGCGTCCTTGCGGTCGAAGCGCTTGGCCTCGCTGGGTCGGGCAAGCTCGTCTACTTCATGGCGATCGAAGGGGCCAAGTTCCGCCAGCCCGTCGAGCCGGGCGTGCTGCTCCGGCTCGAAGTCGAGTTCCTCCAGAAGCGGTCAAGCGTGTGCAAGTTCGCCGGCCGCGCAACGATCGACGGGAAGGTCGCCGCGGAGGCGAACTTCACCGCCATGATCGCCGATCCGCCAGCCTGATCCCGACGTACAGCCCGCGGCCTTCGGTCCGATAGCCCGCGGAATCCTCATAATGGGCGTTGAACAGGTTCGACACCCGGCCGTACAGCTCCACCCCCGGCCGCGCCGAATAAGCGACGCGGGCGCCTGCCAGCCAGTAAGAGGGCAGGTGGACCAGGCCGAACGGGAAATTGTCCGACGTGTCGAGATGCGCCCCGACATAGGCGACTGAGGCGCCATAGCTCCACCGCCCCGCCGACCCGTCCGCGGCGATGGATCCGCTGTGCTTGGGCCGCCGCAGCTCGGTGACCTGGCGCCCGGTCGCCGAATCGGGCTGCGTTGCATGGAGAAACGCGTAATTGGCCGTGAGCCGGAGCTTGTCGGCGAGCTGCCACGCCGCCTCTGCCTCAATGCCGAAGCGCCGGCTCGTGTCGGTCCTGTTGACGGTCGTCTGCAGGAAAGTCGCGGGGTCGAACACGTCCACGATCTCGTCGTGCAAGCGCTGGCGATAGCCGGTGAGAGAGGCGCTGAGGCGCCCAGCGCGATAGCGAACTCCACCTTCGAATCCGCGCGAGCTTTCCGGCTTAAGCGACGCATTCCCAACGAAATTGCCAGGAAAGAAGCCATAGAGGTCGAAGAAGGTGGGCTGGGATATGCCCTCCGCGTAGGAAGCGACGAGCGCAAAGCCGGCGCCGAGATTGGCAAGACCAGACGCGCGAAGGCTGGTCGCGTCCTTGAAGCGGTTGAACATGTCGCGGCGAACCGCGACGTCGCCGGTGAATGCGCTCGCTGTCGCCCGCCACTCGGCCGTGAGGGCGGAATGATCGCGGCTGCGGTCCTGGTCGGTGAGTCCGCCGTAGACCGTATCGCGCGCTTCGAAACTCTCCCGTTCGCGCTCTGCGGCGACGATCAGGCGGTGCTGGACCGGTCCAGTCGAAAAGGCCCGCTGCAGCTGCGCATCGACCGTGCCGCGCCTGCCGCTGGTGCGGTTGAGCGGAGCGCCGGCGAGCAGGTTGCGATTGGAGGAGGCGAGCAGGGAAGCGCTGACGCGCCCGCTCCATGCCGAGCTTCCATTTCCAAGCTCCGCCCAGACCCGACCAGCCGCGAGCCGGTTGCGGCTGCTGTCGAGGGTGTCGGTGTGGACGAACGTGACGGGATCATAGCCGTCGAACTGGCTTTCGCCCGTCAGCGCGAGCGCGGCGCCGCCTAGCCGCAGCGAAGGAGACAGAGCGACCGTCCCGCGGACTCGGCCGGACAGGTTGCGGTAGCCGTCCTTGTCGCCGCCGGGCGCGCCGAAGCTGTCGATCCCGACGGCGCGCTGCCATCCGACGGCTCCCGACAGGTTCAGCGCGCCGCTGGTGACCGCTCCCGAAGCGCTCGCGCGGCGGAAGCCGAACGAGCCGCCTTCCGCCGATGCGGTGCGCCCCGGAACGTCGTCGAGCCCGTTGACGGCGATCACGCCGCCGATCGCGTCGGAGCCCCACAGCGCCGATTGAGGTCCGCGGACGACCTCGATGCGCGAGGCGAGATCCGCGTTCAGCAGCTCGAAGCGCGGGGTGTCCCCGGATGCGGGGTCGTTGATCTTGATCCCGTCGACGAACAGCAAGGTGTGATTCGCTTCGGAGCCGCGGATTCTCACTTCCGTCAGCGAGCCTGCCGGTCCGATGCTGGTGACTGCCGCCGACGGCGTCAGCCTCAGCAGCTCGCCGATAAGCGGCTCGCCGAGCCTCTCGATCTGCTCTGCGTCGATGATCGTGACGCTTGCTGGCGTTTCCGCCTCGCTCTCCGGCGCGCGCGACGCAGTGATGACGATCTGGTCTGTGTATACGGGCAATGCGGGCATGGAATCCTCCTCTGGACGAACATCGTCGTCGCAGAGGGCAGGGCCCACGCCCCCGCAGCTGGTCCCGGCTGGGGAAACGGACGACCGACCAGGGCAGGTTCCTGACTTCGCCGGACGGGGCGGCTTCACAGTTGCGGGCACAGCGCCGGATTCGCACCGGCTTCCCTTTGAACCGCCCCCGGTCCGACATCCGTCGGTGGGCGGCACCCTGATCGGAGACGCTGGTACGTCTGCCGCCGACGGGCTGTCAAATTGCCGTTCGCGGCGCTATTCAGCGGCTCATGACTGGCAACACCACCCGCCTTGCCGCGCTGCTTTCGGCGATCGCGGCCGCAGCAGCGCTCCGGCTCGTCCCGCACCCGCCCAACTTCTCCCCGATCGACGCGATGGCGCTGTTCAGCGGCGCCTATCTGGCACGTCGGTGGGTGGCTTTCGTCGCGCCGCTCGCCGCGCTGCTGCTCAGCGACCTCGTGCTCGGCTTCTACCACGGCATGGCGACCGTCTATGCAAGCGTGGCGCTGATCGTCCTGATCGGCTGGTGGTTGTCTTCGAAGCGCAGCGCGGGACGAATTGCCGTCGCGGCGCTTGCCGGGTCGGTGGTGTTCTTCGTCGTCACCAATTTCGGCATGTGGCTGTTCAGCGGCTTCTACCCGGTCAATTATGCGGGGCTCGTGGCCTGCTACACGGCGGCGATTCCGTTCTTCCAGAACACGGTCGCGGGCGACCTGTTCTACACGGTTCTGCTGTTCGGCGGGTTCAGCCTTGCCGAGGCGATGATGCCCCGGCTGCGGGCAGCGGAGGCGCGCGCCGCCTGAGTTGCAACTTGGCGCCTCTCCCTGTAGAGGCGCCCCTCAGCTTCCTGCTGCTGGTCGGAAACCAGCGGCTAACCCAAGGAAAAACAAGATGAAGTCCGGTAGCCACCCCGATTACCACATGATCAACGTCGAAATGACCGACGGCACCAAGTTCCAGACGCGTTCGACGTGGGGCAAGGAAGGCGACACGCTGCACCTCGAGATCGATCCGAAGGTGCACCCGGCGTGGACCGGCGGAAACACCCGCGTCGTCAACGAAGGCGGCCAGGTCGCGCGCTTCAACAAGCGCTTCGGCGGCCTTTCGCTCGGCAAGAAGTAAGCCCGACAGCCTGAATGACCGAAGTGCGTTGCTCGGCTCCGACGCTGGAGACCGAGCGACTGCGCCTGCGCGCTTGGCGCAAGGACGACCGTGAAGCCTATTTCCGCATACTCCAGGAGCCGGCGGTCTTTCGCCACTTCGGCCCCGAGCCGATGGGCATGGAGGAATGCTGGCGCAGGCTTATGGCCGCGGCGGGCGGCTGGCAGCTGAACGGCTTCGGAGGCTGGGCCGTCGAGCGCCGGAGCGACAACAAGCTGCTCGGCATGCTCGCCGTGTTCACCGCCTGGCGCGGTCTCGATCCCGAGTTCGGCGAAGAGCCCGAGATGGGCTGGATCTTCGCGACCGAGGCGCACGGGCAGGGCCTTGCGAGCGAAGCGTGCCGCGCCGTCCTCGACTGGGTCGAGGCGAACCTAGCTCCGACGCCCATGTGGGCGATCATCGCACCCGCGAACGCGCCGTCGCTGAAGCTTGCCGCAAAGCTCGGCTTCGAGCGGCTTCATGAAACGGATTATCACGGAGCGCCGACGATCGTTCTGCGGCGCCCCGCCTGGAGCGCGGCCTAGAAAGCGCTCAGCCCCGTGATGGCGCGGCCCATGATGAGGGCGTGCACGTCATGGGTGCCCTCATAGGTGTTCACCGTTTCCAGGTTGGCGGCGTGGCGCATGACCTGGAACTCCGCCGAGATGCCGTTGCCGCCGTGCATGTCGCGCGCGACGCGGGCGATCTCCAGCGCCTTGCCGCAATTGTTGCGCTTGATGAGGCTGATCGTCTCCGGCACGAGCTCGCCCTCTTCGAGGCGGCGGCCGACGCGGAGCGCGGCCTGCAGACCGAGCGTGATTTCGGTGACCATGTTGGCGAGCTTGAGCTGCACGAGCTGGTTGGAGGCGAGGGGCCTTCCGAACTGCTTGCGATCGAGCGTGTACTGCCGCGCCGCGGCGTAGCAGGCTTCCGCTGCGCCCATCGAGCCCCAGGCGATGCCGTAGCGAGCGCGGTTGAGGCAGCCGAACGGCCCCTTCAGCCCTTCGACATTGGGGAGGAGCGCGTCTTCGCCCACTTCGACGCCGTCCATGACGACCTCGCCGGTAATCGAGGCGCGCAGCGAGAGCTTCTCCTTGATCTTCGGCGCCGAGAGTCCGGCCATGCCCTTCTCGAGCACGAAGCCGCGGATCTTGCCGTCGTGCGCATCCGACTTCGCCCACACCACGAACAGGTCGGCGATGGGCGAATTGGTGATCCACATCTTGGTGCCGCTGAGGCGGTAGCCGTTTGCCGTCTTCTCGGCGCGCGTGCGCATGCTGCCGGGGTCCGATCCGGCGTCCGGCTCCGTCAGGCCGAAGCAGCCGACCCATTCGCCGGTGGCGAGCTTGGGAAGGTACTTCCGCCGCTGCTCCTCCGATCCGTAGGCGTAGATCGGGTACATCACGAGGCTCGACTGCACCGAGCAGGCGGAGCGGTATCCGCTGTCGACGCGCTCCACCGCGCGCGCGATCAGGCCGTAGCTCACGTAGCCGAGGCTGGCGCCGCCATATTCGTGCGGGATCGTCGCGCCCAGCAGCCCGAGCTCGCCCATCTCGCTCATGATCTCGCGGTCGAAACGCTCGTCGAGATAGGCCGAGGTGACGCGCGGCTGCAGCTTCTCCTGGGCATAGCCCTCCGCAGTGTCGCGGACGAGGCGCTCCTCGTCGGTCAGCTGGCGGTCGAGATCGAACGGGTCCTGCCAGTTGAACGGCAGCAGCCTGGGCTCGCGATGCTCGTGCACGTCTTCGATGCGTGAAGTCGCCAACTTGTATCCCCGCGATGTCGAAAGTCGCGGCGGTCCTTAGACCCGTTACTCCGACTTCGCCACCCCGCCGCCTCCGCCGAAGCTCTGCTTGAACGTCAGGCCGAGCTGGACATGGCTGTTGCGGAAGCGGTGCTCGTGGAAGCTCGGATCGCCTGCCCGGCGGTCCGGCACGAAGATGATCAGGTCGCGCGCGCCGCCGGTGTTCGAGATGTCGAACAGGTTGAACGTCAGCGAGCGGTTCGAGCTCGGCCGATATTCGACGAACAGGCTCGTGTAGGGGAAGCCGACATTGTAGTTGATGTCATATTCGTCGGTGCGGAAGAAGGTGATCTTCGCCCGGTCGCCGGTCGAGATGCCGTAGGCGAACTTGCCGATGTCGCGGCGGATGTCCGCGTCCCAGTTCCAGCGTGGGTAGAAGCCGCTCCAATCGCGCTGCCGTCCGGTGATCGGGTCCTTGACGCGGGTGCGCTGGACGCCGCCGTGCAGCCGCACGTGGAGGCCTTTCCACAGCTGGTCGAGCGGTGCGTCGAAGGTCAGGTCCGCAGTCATCTGCCGGCCGGTGCCGAGGTTGCCCGGCGCATCGAACGCATTGCCCTCGTCGTCGAACACGAGGATTCGGTCCTGCAGCAGGCTGACGAGGTTGTAGCCGAGGTCGAGCTTGATCTGCCCTTTGCCGAAGATCGGGTGCTCGAGGAGGAATTCGCTCTCCCACGCGCGTTGCGGCTGCAGGTTCGCATTGCCGCCGTTGACGCGGCCGACCGACAGCTCCGCCGAGCTTACGAAGTCGAAGAAATCGAGCTGGGCGACGGTACGGCGCAGGATGAACTGGGAATGCCAGCCGTGCGGCGCCTGCCAGTCGAGCGTCATCCTCGGCTTGAGGAAGCTGAGCTTGCGGTCCGCGCTGGCGTCGCCGCTCACTACCAGGTGCGACATCTCGTAATTCAGGCCGGCGTCGAGCCGGAGCTTTTTCGTCAGCGCCTTGCCGGCGTTGATCCAGACTTCGCCGCGGTTCTCCTTCACCCGGGCATTTTCGATCGGCAGGTCGATCTTGGTCTTGTCGCCGCCCGGTTCGATCTCGAACAGGTTGAAATGATAGTCGAGCGTGTTGAGCGCGAACTCGCCGCCGGCCTCGAACTGGACGCCCAGCAGCTTCTGCTTGCTCCAGGTGAGGCGGCCGATCGTCTCGTTGCGCTGCGACTTGCTGTTGTCCTGGAATCCGCCGAGGATTTCGGTGTGGCCGAGGTTGCCGGCGTCATATTCGTCGAGCGTGGTGCGATGCTGGCGGTTGGCGAGCCCGACGAACTT
Organism: Bacillota bacterium; assembly: GCA_050261135.1. Lineage (GTDB taxonomy): Bacteria > Pseudomonadota > Alphaproteobacteria > Sphingomonadales > Sphingomonadaceae > Sphingomicrobium. The sequence goes on along the minus strand of JBLNCZ010000027.1, from coordinate 86,411 downwards.
CAGCGCTCCGCCGGCGAGCGGCCGCGTTACGTCGCCGCCCACCTCGAGGATGTTGGTCTTGTAGTCCTCGATCAGCGAATCGTCGTGCTCCGGCTCGCCGGTGGGGACGACGTGATTTTTCTGGCGAAGGAAGAAGGTGCTCGGCTGGAAGCGGGCGTTGAGGTGGAACGCGTCATTGTCGCCCTTCTCCATCGCCCAGCTGCCCGACACATAGGGGTCGTGCGGGTGGATGCTGTTGTATTTCCGCCGGAATTCGAGCTGCTCGCCGGTGTCGATATCGGTGACCCGGTCATAGCCTTCCTCGTAATAGTCGGTCCGGCGGGTGTCGGCCGCGAGGTTGAACGTCGATGGTCCCTTGCTGAAGCTGATCGAGCCGCTCGCGCTCGGGATGACGGCGCCCAACCAGTGGCGAACGGCGCTGACGGTCACGTTGCCGGCAGTGCCGCCGCCCTCCTTGAGGATGAGGTTCGCGACCTGGGTCTTGCTGGAATAATCCGCGCCGTAGAGGTCGCCCGGCCCGACCTCGACGCGGATCACGCGTGAGGCGGGAATCCGGCTCAGCAGCAGGTCGAGCGTCTCCGACTTGGAGCTCGGCCGCGCGCCGTTGATGACGACGTTGCCCGCCGTTCCCGCGAACCCGCGCACGTCGACTCCGGTCGCCGCCGCGCTGTTGCCGAGGTCGAGGCTGAAGCCCGGGATCCGCTGGACGATGTCGAGCGCGGTACGCGGCGCGTATTGGGCGAAGAAGTTGGCGTCATAGACCTCAGTCCGGCTGCCCTGCGTCGGGACCGCAGGCGCCTTGTCGCCGGGCGCCGTTTGCTTGGCCAGCGCCGGCGAGCCGGCAATGAGCGCAGTTGCAGCTACGCCCGCGAAAACGAATGCCCGCACGTCGGACTCCCCTGTGTTACTACAGTAAGACGCTATTTCAGCGTGATCCGCTCCGCCAGCGCACTTCGACCAATCGACAGACGGTTCGTCGGGCCGACGTACTGCGGGTCAGTGCTTGCGGTCGGCGAAGGCCTTGATCTGCACCAGCTTGTCGACCGTCGGCTTCGACTGGTCCGCAGCGGCGACGCGCTGAACGAAATCGGGCGTGATGTTCAGCGCCTTCAGCTGCACGAGCTCGTCGATGGGCAGGTGCCGGTAGCCGATGCGGTCGAAGCCCGCGATGAACGCCGGAGTGATGTCCAGCGCCTTCAGCTGCACGAGGTCGTCGGCGGGCAGGTTGCCGTAGCCGATGTCGACGAACTGGCGGATCCAGTCCGGCGTGATGTTGAGCGCCTTGAACTGGATGAGCGTGTCGATGTTGCGCGGACGGTAGCCGGCGCGCGCCATTTCGCTGATGTAGGCGCCGTCGACGCCGAGAGCGGAAAGCGCCATGAGGTCGTCGATCGAGGGCGTCGGATAGTGCGCCGAAGCCACCGCATCGATGACCTCGCGGCGAGCATTCACCGCCATCAGGCCGAATGCCTGTTCGTCGGTCGGGCGGCCGATCCCGCGGCTCTCGAGCAGCTGCATGAAGCCCGGGTTGACGGTGAAGTTGCAATAGCCCGCGGCATAGGAGTCGCCGCCGTGGCCCGAGCAGTCGAGCCTTCCCGCCTCGCGGACTATGGCGAAGCTGATGGGACGGCTACCGGCGCCACGAAACCCAGCAAGGTCGAGCCCCACGAGGTCGGCCGGACGAAAGCCGGTCGACCAGCTGTTCTCGTTGTGGCCGTTGCTGTCCTTGCGAAAGCTGACCTGGATGCGATCGGGCGCGCCGCGCTCCGGCTCCAGGCTGAAGTGCACGAACTCGGTCGGAGCAGCGGTGCATGCCGAAGAAACGCTGATGAAGGCGAGGATCAGGGCACCGATAAGAGCGAGACAGCGGTTCATTTTCGGTCTCCTTGGGTAAATCCGGGGCAAACTTCTCCCGTCCGCCTCGGAGAGGCGTTCGAAAATTCGCGTCTTGGGGTGTCAGGTCAGCCGGTCAGGCTGGCGATCAGGGATCGTCGCGGACCGCCCGGATCTCTTCGGGCGTAATGCCGAGCGTCTTCGCCTGGACGAGCTCGTCGACGTCGAGGTGCGTGAACCCGGCCCGGCGGAAGCGTTCCACGTCGCCCGGCGTCACGCCCACCGCGCGCATTGCCGTCAGCTGGTCGAGCGGGATGCGGGAGTAGCCCGCGGCAGCCATCGCACGGACATATTCGGGCCGGACGCCGACGGCATAGGCGCCGCAGATGTCGTCCGCGCTGACGTTGCGATAGCCTTCGCGCGCGAGCTCCTGGATGAACTCGGGAGTCACGCCGACGCCTTTCAGCTGGACGAGATCGTCAGTCGTGAGGCGAAGCTGCGGAAGCGCCGACTTCATCGCCGCGACATATTCCGGAGTGACCCCGACCGCCTTCATCTCGATGGCGCGGTCGATCGCGGTTTTCTGCGCGCGGGGCGGCAGCGGCGGGACCGGTGGAGTGGGCGCGCCGATCGCGGCGGTGAGGCCGGGGATGCCGCGGGCGTCGGCATATTCGATGACGCCGCCGCCGGGACCGGTCAGAACCGCACGCCGGCGTCCCTTCGAATCGGGGGGATAGACTTCGATCACTCCGCCGGACGGGCCGGCCATGACGATCTTTCCGCTCGCAGTCTTGCGGACGGTGGCGCCGTCCGGGCCGGCGAGGACGGTCACGCCATCCTTGGTCGCAACCTTGATGCCATTCACGCTCGAAGCCTCGATCGCCGGTTCTATCGTCTTGCCGGTGATCGGCGCGATCGCGGCGGCAGCCGTCTCGACCGACGTAGACACGCCGCTCGCGATCAGGTGCGGAAGGTCGGACGGCACTTCGTGCGACGCGCGATAATAGGAGCCCTTGGCTGCCGACGTGACCTTCCCACCGGCCTTGAGCCGGTCCGCCGTGCCCGCAGGCTGCACGGTCAGTGCCGCGAGCGGGGCGGCAATCATGACTGCGCCGGCGAAGACACCGAAGGCGAAGCTCCGGGGTACGGGGCCGCGCGACGATTTCCCGTCGAGCACCCGCGCCACACGCCGCGCAAGCGAGCTCCTGGACGGCGCGACGCCATGGGCGCCGAGGAGCAGGCCAGGGCATTCATGCCGCGCTACGCCGACCAGCAGCTGCGCATAGTCGGTGTCGGCGATGTCGGCTGCGAGGACGGCGTCGTCCGCCGCTTCCTCGCGCAGCTGGTGCGCCTCGCGGGCGAGCATCCACACGAACGGGTTGAACCAGAACAAGGCGGTCGCGACGCGGGCGAGCAGGAGCTTGATCCAGTCCATGCGTGCGACGTGCGCCAGCTCGTGCGCGATGATCGCCTCCGCCTCGGCCGCAGCTTCGACGGCGCGGGTGTTGAGCAGGATCACCGGGCGCATCAGGCCCCAGCTGATCGGGGAGGCGAGCTCGTTGCTGGTGAGCAGCGCGGTGCCGTGCTTGAAACCCATGCGGCGCTGGGCGCGGGCGAGGGCGCTCAGCCAATGGCCGTCGACCAGCACGTCGGCGCGGGCGCGCAAGGCAATCAGGCGCCCGAGCGCGAGGAAGGTGATGAGGAGCAGGATGGCCGCGGGAACGGCATAGATCGCGGAAGCCGCCGCGGCGGTGCTGATCTTGGGCAGGCTGGACGAGCTTGCCGTCGCCGGCGCGGCCTTGGGAAGCCGGTAGTGGAGCGTGCCCGGCTTCGACACCGCCACGGGAGCGACGGCCGGAGCTTCGACCGCCGCAGGCGCCTTGCCGAACATCGACGGGACCTCGACGGGCACGCGCGGCACGACGAGCGGCGCAAATGCCATGATCACCAGCGCGAGCAGGCCGATATGGGCAACCCAGGAGCGCTCGGCGGCCGAGCGATGGCGCATCAACGTCAGCAGCGCGAGCGTCAGCCCGGCGACCAGCAACGACTTGAGCGCGATAGCGATCAGGACTGACATTTCACTGGCCCCCTTTGGCCTTGCGTGCGCGGGCAATCATCTGCTCGAGCTCGTTGAGCTCGTCTTCCTTCAGCTTCTCCGACATCCCGAGGAGAGCGCTTGCGGCGCTTGCGGGCGAGCCGTTGAAGAAGACCCGCACGATTTCGCTCAGCGCCGACTTCTTCGCGACGGAGTCCGACACGGCAGGGCTGTAGAGATAGCCGCGCTCGGACTCGGTGCGCTGGACATAGCCCTTGTCCTCGAGCCGCTTCAGCATCGCGCGAACGGCCGAGCCGCTCAGCTGGTCGGGGAGCGCTTCGCAAATCTCGGCAACCAGCACGGGGCCGCGTTCATAGAGGATGTCCACGATCTGCCGTTCGCGGGGAGGAAGCTTGCTGAGCATTGTCCAAAATTCCTTGCCGGCACGGCAGAATCGCCGCGCTACATTTGTAGAGTGCTACATTTGTAGCGGGAATGCAAGAGCAATGTTTAGCAGGGCTTAGGCGAGGGCGCATCGCTCTTCGATGAACGGCCGCGCAGCACCTGCGGAGCGGCTGGCGGAGAGGGTGGGATTCGAACCCACGGTGGGCGTGAACCCACGGCGGTTTTCAAGACCGCTGCCTTAAACCACTCGGCCACCTCTCCAGCCCGGGTGGCGAGCTATCGCGTGTCGGGACAGGACGTGCAAGGCGCGCGATGAACCAAGCTGGCCGTAACCACGTTTTCCCCTCTAGCCTCGGATGTAGGGAGGAAGGCGTCATTGTCGGGGATCAGCAGCTGGCTCTGGGTTGCGGCATCGGCCGCGTCGATCGGCTCGGCGGCGGCGCCCGATGCCCGCCAGCCGACGAGCGTGGCGCCCGCAGCTGCAGGCGCCGCGGCAACGGCGCAGCCGAGCTCCGCCTATAGCTGGGACACGTACAAGACCCGTCTCGCGGCGCTTGCGCGGCTCCAGGGCGTGCGCGAGGCCACCATCCGCGCTTACGTCCCCGACCTGACGATGAACAGCAAGGTGATCCAGCTCGAGCGGACCGAGCCGGTGGCGCAGACCTATGGCGGCACGGTCGGCGCGCTCGCGCCCTATCTGCGCGTGCACGTCACCCGCTCGCTCATTTCACGCGGGCAAGCCAATTATCGCGAGCATTATGGCGCGCTGATGCGGCTCTACAGCCGCTACGGAGTCGAGCCGTCGGTGCTGATGTCCATTTGGGGCATGGAGACGAGCTACGGCACGGTGACCGGCAGCACCGATCTTCTCCAGGCGCTTGCCAGCCTCGGCTATTACGGACGCCGCCGGCAGATGTTCGAGGACGAGTTCGTCTCGGCGCTGAAGCTGATCGACCAGGGCGTTCCCCGGTGGAGGCTCAAGGGAAGCTGGGCCGGCGCGACCGGCTATCCGCAGTTCATGCCCTCGGTCGCGCTTCGCCTGCGCGCCGACGGCGACGGCGACGGCTATTCCGACATCTGGACCAACGAGCTCGACGGCCTCGCTTCGATCGCAGCCTACCTGCGCGATGCCGGCTGGAAGCCGAACGTCGCCTGGGGGATTCCCGTCCGCACGCCGGCGAACCTCAACCGCTATGCCATCGTGTCACGGATCACGGCGCCGCGCTGCCCGCAGGTCTATCGCCGCCTGAGCCGCTGGCTTACCATGCGCGAGTGGCGGGCGCTCGGGGTCACTCCGATCGGCCGGTCGCTTCCGGACAATGAGATGGCGAGCCTGATCGAGCCCGACGGGCCCAACGCGACCGCCTATCTGTTGACCACCAACTATCGCGCCATCCTCGATTACAATTGCTCGAATTTCTACGCGATTTCGGTCGGAGTTCTGGCGGACGCGATTGCGCGGCGGTAGACAGCCCACTCACCTTTGGAATCGGGGGATTCGAACAATTTCGATGCCGCGCACGCTTCTTCTCGCCACAGCCGCTTCCGTCCTTCTCGCCGGTGCGGCGCCCGCCGCTGCCCCTCAGTTCGATACGCCGGCCAAGGTCGCTTACCTCTACGACGTCAATTCGGGCGCGGTGCTCTACGCCAAGAATGCCGACGTCCGGATGCCGCCCGCGTCGATGGCGAAGATGATGACCGTCGAAGTGGCCTTCGAGCTCATCGACAAGGGCCAGCTCTCGCTCAACAAGATGTGCACGGTGCGGCCAGAGACGTGGCAGAAGTGGCACGGGCCGCAGGCAGGCTCGACCATGTTCCTCAGCCCCAACGAGCAGGTCAGCGTCGAGAACCTCCTCCACGGCATCGTCACCCTGTCGGGCAATGATGCCAGCGTGGTCCTCGCCGAATGTATCGCCGGGACCGAGCAGGCCTTCACCGACCAGATGAACGCGCTGGCCAAGCGCATCGGGCTGACCAACAGCCATTTCGGCACCGCCAATGGCTGGCCCGACAATGGCGTCACCTACGTCACCGCGCGCGACCTCGCGAAGCTCGCGGATTCGGAGATCGAGAACCACTACAAGCTCTACAAGAAGTTCTATTCGCAGCCGAGCTTCAGCTGGGGCAAGACCATGGCGGGCCAGGCGATCTCGCAGGACAACCGCAACCCGATCCTCGGCCATGTGCCGGGCGCCGACGGGCTGAAGACGGGCCACACGGAGGAAGCGGGCTACGGTTTCACCGGCTCCGCCGAGCAGAACGGCCGCCGCCTCATCGAAGTGCTCGCCGGGATGGAAAGCTGGAACGAGCGCGTCCAGGAATCGACGCGGCTCATCCAATGGGGCTTCGCCGCGTGGCAGGACAAGCCCTTGTTCAAGGCCGGCGCCAGGGTCGGCGCAGCGCAGGTGCAGATGGGAAGCTCGAGCGAGGTGCCGCTGGTCGCGCCTCATGACCTGGCGGTCACCGTGCCCGCAGGCCTTGCGACGGGCACCACGAGCATGAAGATCCGCTACAATGGCCCGATCGTCGCTCCGATTACCAAGGGGCAGGAGGTGGCGCAGCTGATCGTCACCACCGGCGACACCGCGCCGCAGGTCGTGCCGCTGGTCGCCGGCGACGACGTCGGCCGCGCCGGCTTCTTCGGCCGCATCTGGATCGGCCTCAAGCAGCTCATCGGGATGGCGTGACGCGCGGACGCTTCATCACGCTCGAAGGCGGGGAAGGGGTCGGCAAGTCGACGCAGGTGAAGGCGCTGGCGCAGGCGCTGCAGGAACGCAGCATCGACGTCCTTGTCACCCGCGAGCCCGGCGGCAGCGAAGGAGCGGAGAAAATCCGTGAGCTATTGCTGGAAGGATCCGCGGAGCGGTGGGGGCCTCGGGCTGAAGTGCTGCTCTTCGCCGCCGCGCGGGCGGACCATGTGGAGAAAAGCATTCGCCCGGCTCTCGAGGCTGGCCGCTGGGTGCTTTGCGACCGTTTTACCGACAGCTCTTTAGCCTACCAGGGCGGCGCAGGCGGGCTCGGGATCGAAACGGTGCGCGCGCTGAACGTCGCTGCCGTGGGCGGCCTCTTCCCCGACAGAACCCTGGTGCTGGCCCTCGACGACGGCGCCGAGCGCGCGCGGGCGCGCGACGGAGGCGACGGCGACCGCATCGGGGGCAGGGGGGACGAATATCATCGCAAGGTCGAGGCTGCCTTCCGGATCATCGCCGCGGAGGAGCCGGAGCGCGTGAAGCTCATCGATGCCTCGGGCTCGCCTGGAGAGGTGACCGAGCGCCTGCTCGCCGCGATCGGAGACATGCTGCCGTGATCGTCGGCCAGGACCGCGCCGTCGAGCAGTTCGCGTCCGCCTGGGCCGGCCGCAAGCTGCATCACGCCTGGCTTCTTGCCGGGCCGAAGGGGGTAGGGAAGGGCACTTTCGCGCAGGCGGCGGCTCGGCGCGTGCTTGCCGACGCCGCCGGGCCGCCGTTCGACCTTCCGGGCGTGGAAAGCCCCGACGACCATCCCGTCGTGAAGCTCGTCGATGCCGGAAGCCACCCGGACATGCGTTGGCTCGAACGACTCACAAACGAGAAGACCGGCGCTCTCAACCGCAACATCAAGGTCGACCAGGTGCGCGAGCTCGGGGAGTTCATGTCGCTGAGCGCCGCTCTGTCGCCATGGCGCGTGGCCGTGATCGATACGGTCGACGATCTCGAGCCGGCGGGCGCCAACGCGCTTCTGAAGATGCTCGAGGAGCCGCCGCCCAACACCATCTTCTTCCTCATCAGCCACGCGCCGGGGCGGCTCCTGCCGACGATCCGTTCGCGCTGCCGGATGCTCCACTTCGATGCCCTCGACGATGACGCCATGATGTCAGTCCTCGAAGCGCAATTGCCTGACCTCAGCGAAGCCGAGCGTAGGCGGATCGTCGCAATGTCCTTCGGCTCGGCCGGCCGGGCGCTCGCTTTTGCCGACCTCGGCCTCGCCAAGCTCGAGGAAGCTGCGCTCGCGATCCTACGCCAGGGAGATCCGACCAACGCACGCCGCGCCGAGCTTGCCGGCGAGCTCGGCAAGAAGGCTTCGGCGGAGCGCTACGCGGCCTTCCTGGAGCTCGCCCCGTCACTGATCGCGCGGGAGGCACGCCAGCTCCGCGGCCCGTCGCTGGAGCGCGCGCTCGACGCTTACGCGAAGGCGCGCGAGCTTGCGGCGGTGGCGCCGCGCGTGTCGCTCGATCCGGCAGCGACCGTTTTCCAGATCGGCGGCATTCTCGCCTCGGTTCCGGAGGCCGCTTCCTTGAAGCGCTAGGAGCGGGCGGCTAGGGCGGGCGCGAGCATGTCCGAGCCCTTCTACATCACCACGGCGATCAGCTATCCCAACGGTCCGCCGCACATCGGCCACGCCTATGAGGCGATCGCCGCCGACGCCATCGCGCGATTCCAGCGCAGCCAAGGCCGCGACGTCCGCTTTCAGACGGGTACCGACGAGCATGGCCTGAAGATGGCCCAGGCAGCGCGCGGCGAAGGCGTTGAACCGCGCGCCTTCGCCGACAAGATGTCTCGCCTTTTCCAACACATGTGCGATACTCTTAACGTCTCGTACGACCGCTTCATCCGCACTTCGCAGCAAGACCATTACCGCGCCAGCCAGGCGATCTGGAAAGCGATGGAGGAGAGGGGGGACCTGTACCTCGACCGGTACGAGGGTTGGTATTCGGTCCGCGACGAGGCCTATTACGAGCCCGACGAGCTCACCAGCGCGGAGGACGGCTCCAAGCTGTCCCCGCAGGGCACCCCGGTCGAATGGACCGTCGAGGAGAGCTGGTTCTTCCGCCTGTCGAAGTACCAGCAGCCGCTCCTCGACCATTATGCGGCCCATCCCGAGTTCATCCAGCCCGACAGCCGCCGCAATGAGGTCGTGCGCTTCGTCGAAGGCGGGCTCAAGGACCTCAGCATCTCGCGCACCAGCTTCGACTGGGGCGTTCCGGTGCCGGGCAGCAACCATCACGTGATGTACGTGTGGCTGGACGCGCTGACCAACTACATCACCGGCCTCGGCTACCCGGACGACACCGAGCTGTGGCGGACCTACTGGCCGGCGAACGTCCATTTGATCGGCAAGGACGTGGTCCGGTTCCACGCGGTCTACTGGCCGGCTTTCCTGATGAGCGCCGGGATCGCGCTTCCGAAGCAGGTGTACGGCCACGGTTTCCTGCTGAGCCGCGGCGAGAAGATGTCGAAGAGCGTCGGCAATGTGGTCGACCCCATGGTCCTCGCCGACCGCTTCGGCGTCGACGCGCTGCGCTACTTCCTGCTGCGCGAAGTGCCGTTCGGGCAGGACGGCAGCTACAGCGCCGAAGCGATCGTCAATCGTGCCAATGCCGAGCTCGCGAACAGCTTCGGGAACCTCGCGCAGCGCACTTTGTCAATGATCTACAAGAATTTGGACGGCGTTCTTCCCGAACCTGGCGACGCTCAAGAGGATCTCCAGCTGCTCGCGCAGGTGCGCAAGGCGGCCAATGAGGAGGTGCCGGAGGCGTTCGAGCGCTTCGCCTTCTCGGTCGGGATCGACGCGTGGCTGCGCGCCGTCTTCGCGTGCAACGCCTATGTCGACGCGCAGACGCCGTGGGCGCTTCGCAAGACCGACCCGGAGCGCATGGCGGCCGTGCTCGGGACGCTGGTCGTGGCCGTACGCGAGCTGGCGCGAGCGATCGCTCCGGTGATCCCGGCCTCGGCGGACAAGCTCCTGAGCCTCATCGACGCGGGAGAGGGGGGTACGCCCATCGCGCAGCCCACGCCGCTCTTCCCGCGGCTCGAGCTGGAAGAGGAAGAGGCGGCATGAGGCTGATCGACAGTCACTGCCACCTCAACTACGAGGGCCTCGTCGAGCGCCAGGCCGAAGTGCTCGGCAATGCGCGGGCGCGCGGCGTCAGCGGCTTCCTCAACATCTCGACGCGGCAGCGGGAATGGGGCGACATCATCTCCGTCGCCGAGCGCGAGCCGGACGTGTGGGCGAGCGTCGGGGTTCATCCGCACGAAGCCGATGCCCATCCGGACCTCGGTGCTTCGGCACTGATCGAGGCAGCGGACCATCCGCGCGTCATCGCCATCGGCGAGTGCGGCCTCGATTATTATTACGACAAGTCCGACCGCGGCGCGCAGCGCGAGCGCTTCCAGGCGCATATCGAGGCGGCCCGACAGAGTGGCCTTCCGCTCGTGATCCACACTCGCGAGGCGGAGGAGGATACGGCCGAGATTCTCGAAGCCGCGGTGAAGGAAGGCGGGGCGACCGGAGTCCTCCATTGCTTCACCGGCTCTGCCGAGCTTGCGCGCAAGGGCCTGGACCTCGGCTTCTACGTTTCGCTCTCGGGCATCGTCACCTTCAAGAATGCCGCCGACCTGCAGGCGACCGCCAAATGGCTTCCCGCCGACCAAATGCTGGTCGAGACGGATTCTCCCTTCCTCGCGCCGGTCCCGCACCGCGGCCAGAAGTGCGAGCCGGCGTTCGTCGCCGACACCGCGGCCTTTGTCGCCCAGCTGAGGGGAGAGGATCCCGACGAGCTGGCCCAAGCGACGACCGCCAACTTCTTCAGATTGTTCAAAAAGGCGGCGTGAAAGTCCGCATTCTCGGCTGCGGCACGTCGACCGGCGTTCCCAAGATCGGCAACGAATGGGGCTCGTGCGACCCTGCCGAGCCGCGCAACTGCCGCCTCCGGACGTCCATCCTGGTCGAAAGCGCGGCCGAGCGCATGCTCGTCGACTGCGGCCCGGACCTTCGCCAGCAGCTGCTTGCTGCTGAGGTCAGCAGGCTCGACGGCGTCATCGTGACCCATGCCCACGGCGATCATTGCCACGGAATCGACGAGCTCAGGCCCGTCGCTCAGGCGATTGCAGGCCCGGTTCCGCTCCACGCCCGCGCTGACGTGCTGCGGGAGCTAGACCAGCGGTTCGGCTATGCATTCGCGCAGTCGGATTTCTACCGGCCGATCGTCGCTGCGCGCGAGCTGGGCCCGTCGCTGCGCTTCGGACGGGCCCACGTGCGCTTCGTCGACCAGCCGCATGGCGGACCGACCTCGCTCGGGCTCCGCTTCGACGAGGGGCACCGGTCGGTGGCTTACGCAATCGACTTCAGCGAGCTCACCGAGGAGATGGCGGCTCTATATGGCGGAGCCGACGTGTGGATCGCCGATTGCCTCACGCGCCGTCCGCACCCGACCCACGCGCACCTCGGCGCCGTGCTCGATTGGGCGAGGGACTTGCGCGTCGGCCAGGTCTATCTCGTTCACATGGGTAACGGCCTCGACTATCGATCGCTCATCGCCGAGCTGCCGGACTGGGCGGCTCCGGCGTACGACGGCATGGAGATCGAGCTTCAATGACCGACCGCACGGGCGATGCCGTCTATTATGTGATGGCGATCGTCCTTGTGCTGAGCTCCGTCGTGGCGATGAGGCTGCCGCTCGCCAAGGCGCTCAAGATGGCGCTTGCGTGGCTGCTCATCTTCGCAGCGGCTTTCGTGCTGTTCGCGTTCCGGAGCGATTTCACGGCGATCGGGCAGCGGCTGAAGGCGGAGGCGCTCGGCTCGGCCATCAGCGACGGCAAGGAGGTCCGCATCCCGATCGCCGAGGACGGGCATTTCTGGGTCGAGGCGACCATCAACGGCCGCCCCGGCCGGTTCCTCGTCGACAGCGGCGCGTCCACGACGACGATTTCGCGGGAGCTTGCCCGGCAGGCGCAGGTGCCTGACACCGGCCAGCGCGTCATCGTGAACACCGCCAACGGGCCGGCGCCCGCGATCCAGGCCTATGCGAGCAGGCTCGAAGTCCAATCGATCAGCCGGTCGGACTTCCCGGTCGACATCAACGATCGCGATGAAACCAATGTTTTGGGCATGAATTTCCTGTCTTCGCTGCACGGGTGGCGGGTCGAGGGCAATTATCTGGTGCTGAGCCCATGATGACCAACGACCTGATGCTCGGCGGCGTCTACATCATGATGGCCGTGATGCTCGTGCTCGGCTCGCTGATGGCGCGCCGCGAGCCGCTCGCGAAGATGGTGACCACTGCGCTCGCCTGGATAGTGATCTTCGCGGCCGGTTTCGTCCTGTTCACCTTCCGCGACGACTTCGGCTACCTCGCGCAACGCCTCAAGGCCGAGGCGGTCGGCTCTCCGGTCAGCGAAGGGAAGGAGACGCGCATTCCCATGGCCATCGACGGCCATTTCTGGGTCCACGCGCAGCTCAACGGGCGTGACGTCAAGTTCCTGGTCGACAGCGGGGCGACGATGACGACGATCGACCGCGACACGGCCAATGACGCCGGCGTGCGCGTCTCGCCGAAAGCCGATGAATATGTGCGGACCGGCAACGGCATCATCCGCGTATCCAGCGGCCGCGCCGACGAGCTTCGCGTCGGTGATATCGTTCGCCACGATGTCGGGCTCCAGGTGGCGGAGAACGACGATCTCAACGTGCTCGGAATGAATTACCTCTCGTCCTTGAGCCGCTGGGGCGTGGAAGGGCGTTGGCTCATCCTCGTTTCATGATCCATGACATACTTTACATAATGCATATTATCATACTTACAGATTCCCTACGCCAGGAGGCCCTTCGTGGCCCTTGAGCGCCTTGTCGCCATCATGCGGCGCCTCCGCGATCCCGAACGCGGCTGCGAATGGGATCGCGAGCAGACGTTCGCGACAATCGCGCCCTACACGATCGAGGAAGCGTACGAAGTTGCCGACGCGATCGCCCGCAACGACATGGACGCGCTGGCGGACGAACTCGGCGACCTGCAGCTCCAGGTCGTGTTCCACTCGCAAATGGCCGAGGAAGCCGGCGCGTTCAGCCTCGACGACGTGATCGGCCGCATCTGCGACAAGCTGGAGCGCCGCCATCCGCACATCTTCGGCGACGCGACCCACAGCCCCGGCTGGGAGGAACTCAAGGCAGCGGAGCGCAGGAAATCGCCTGACGACAGTGCCTTGGCGGGCGTTGCGCTTGCGCTTCCTGCTCTCGAGCGCGCGGCCAAGCTGCAGCGGCGCGCGGCCCGCGTCGGCTTCGACTGGCCCGACAAGTCCGGCCCCCGGGCCAAGATCGACGAGGAGCTGGCCGAGCTCGATGCGGAAACGGACCGCCATCGCATGCTCGACGAGCTTGGCGACCTGCTCTTCGCCGTGGTGAACCTCGCACGGCATCTCAACATCGAGCCCGAAGCGGCGCTGCGCGAAGCCAATACCAAGTTCGAGCAGCGCTTCCGCGCAATCGAGAAGACTCCCGGCTTCGAGCAGCTATCGCTCGACGAAAAGGAAGAGCTCTGGAGAGCGGCGAAAAAGGCTCAGGCAGGCTCCATCGCCTGAAACCGCGCCCAGTTGTCGGGCGAAAGCCTGACCGAGAGCTCGACCTCGTCCTCGTCGAGCTTCTGCTCGAGGACCTCGCCGCGCGAATGCAGCCAGGCGATCTTGCCGCCCGCGCTCGCCGGCAAGCGGATCTGGTGCACCTGCTCACCGCTCCTCAGGCACTCGGCCATGCGCTCGCGAAGCTCGCCCAGGCCTGCGCCCGTGACCGCCGAGATGGGCACCACGTCCTCGCGCCGGCGCGCTTCCTCGAACAGCCGCTCGCGTTCCTCCCCTGAAAGCAGGTCCACCTTGTTCCAAGCCTCGATCCGCGGCGGCGCCCCCTCCTCGGCAAGGCCGAGCGAGGCAAGCACGTCCTCGACGTCCTCCTGCTGCGCTTCCCGGTCCGGGTGCGCCATGTTGCGCACGTGGACCAACAGGTCGGCTTCGCGCACCTCCTCCAGCGTCGCCCGGAAGGCAGCGATCAGCTCCGTCGGCAGGTCGGAGACGAACCCGACCGTATCCGACAGGATGACCTTGTCGAATCCGGGAAGCCTGATGTCGCGCATCGTCGGATCGAGCGTCGCGAACAGGAGGTTCTCCGCGAACACAGCTTCGCCCGTCAGCCGATTGAAAAGCGTGGATTTTCCCGCGTTCGTATAGCCGACGAGCGCAACCACCGGCCAGGGCGCCCGCTGCCGCCGGTCGCGGTGCAGCCCGCGCGTGCGCTTCACCTGGTCGAGCTCGCGCCGGATCTTGGCCATGCGGTCGCGGATCATCCGCCGGTCGGCCTCGATCTGGGTTTCGCCGGGACCGCCGAGGAAGCCGAAGCCGCCGCGCTGCCGCTCGAGATGGGTCCAGCTCCGCACCAGCCGCCCCGCCTGATAGTCGAGATGGGCCAGCTCGACCTGCAGCCGGCCCTCCGCCGTCGCGGCGCGCTCGCCGAAGATTTCGAGGATGAGGCCGGTGCGGTCGATCACCTTGGTCCCGACCTCTTCCTCGAGGTTCTTCTGCTGGATCGGCGTCAGCGGCGAATCCACGATCAGCAGGCCCGCGCCTTCCTGCTTCGCGAGTTCGGCAAGCTCTTCGACCTGGCCCTTCCCGAGCAATGTCGCCGGGCGGACGGTGCGGACCCTGAGCGGCCGCGCCGCGACGACGTCGATGCCGATCGCCTCGGCAAGCCCGTGGGCCTCTTCCGCGCGTGCTTCGCCGGAGCGCCGGGCACCCTCGCGGGGAAGCTCCGGCACCGCGATGATCGCGCGCTCTCCGCGGGCGACCTCGATCGCGCCATTACCGTCGAACGCGTTCAGGACTCGCCCTCCTCCTCTTCCTCGGCAGGCTCGCTGCCGAGGTTCAGCGCATGTGCCGGCTGCAGCGTCGAGATCGCATGCTTGTACACCAGCTGCACCTGCCCGCCGCGTTCCAGGACGAGGCTGAACTGATCGAAGCCGGTGACTGCGCCCTGCAGCATCACGCCGTTGACGAGGAACAGGGTCATCCGCTCATTCTCCCGCGCGGCGGCCGCGAGGAAGATGTCCTGGAGCTGGGGCTTCGGCCCGCTCGCGCCGGCCGCCGTGGGAGCGAGATCCGGCGGAGTCTCGGCCGGCATGATCGTCGAAATCGCATGCTTGTAGACGAGCTGGGATGCGCCCTCGCGCCTCAGCAGCAGGGAGAAAGCGTCGAACCAGGTGATCACTCCCTGGAGCTTCACGCCCTTGACCAGGAAAATGGTGACCGGGAGCTTCGCGCGCCTCACGCTGTTGAGGAAATGATCCTGAAGACTGAGCGACCGAGCTGCCATAGTCGCCGATCCTTACTCCTCGCCCTCCCTCTTATCGCCGATACCAAGCGCCTTGAGCTTCCGGTGCAGGGCCGAACGCTCCATCCCGATGAAGGATGCGGTGCGCGAAATGTTGCCTGAAAAGCGGCGGATCTGGATCTTCAGATATTCCCGCTCGAAGGATTCGCGCGCTTCCCGCAGCGGACTGCCCATGATCGCCATGGCCGTCGCCGCGCCGCCCATCACATTGTGGCTGTCGAGAATTTCGGGCGGAAGCAGGTCGACCTCGATGCAGGCAACGCGGTCGCCGGGGGCAAGGATGAGCGTGCGCTCGATGATGTTGCGGAGCTGGCGGACGTTCCCCGGCCAGTCGTGCGCCTGCAGCGCCGCCATCGCTTCCTCCGATATGCGCGGAGGCGGCATCCGCCGCTCGGCGGCGAAGCGGGCGAGGAAATGGCTGACGAGCTCGGGAATGTCCTCGCGGCGCTCGCGCAGCGGCGGCAGCTTCACGGGGACGACGTTCAGCCGGTAGAACAGGTCCTCCCGGAAACGGCCCGCGTTGATCTCCTCCTGCAGGTTGCGCGAGGTCGCGGAGAGCACGCGGACGTCAACGCGCACCGGCCGCTGGCCGCCGACGCGGTGATAGCTCTGGTCGGTAAGCACGCGAAGGATCTTCGCCTGCGTCGTCAGCGGCATGTCCGCGATCTCGTCGAGGAACAGCGTGCCACCGTGCGCATGTTCGAGAAGGCCGGGGCGCATCGTCCCGTCGGCTTCGGTGCCGAACAGCTCTTCCTCGACCCGCTCGGGGCTCATCATCGCCGCGGAAAGCACGATGAAGGGCGCCTTCGCGCGCGGGCTCCACTGGTGGATCATGCGCGCGGCAATCTCCTTGCCGACGCCGGGAGGTCCAGAGATCATGACCCGGCTCCCCGTCGGCGCGACCCGCTTCAGCGTCGCCCGCACGGTATTGATCGCGACCGAGCTGCCGTGAAGCTCGTCTTCGTCGCCCGCCTTGCGCCTCAGCGCCTCATTTTCTCGCCGCAGCCGTTCGGTGTCCGTGGCGCGATCGA
This sequence comes from Bacillota bacterium, assembly GCA_050261135.1. GTDB lineage: Bacteria > Pseudomonadota > Alphaproteobacteria > Sphingomonadales > Sphingomonadaceae > Sphingomicrobium. The sequence goes on along the minus strand of JBLNCZ010000027.1, from coordinate 69,977 downwards.
CGAGATAGATGAGCCGCTCGGCCTCGAACGGTTTCTCGATGAAGTCGACGGCCCCTTCCCTCACCGCCGCGACGGCGGTGTCGAGATTGCCGTGGCCCGAGATCATCAGCACGGGGATGGTCGAATCGCGGCGCTTGATCTCCTGCAGCAGCTGCAGCCCGTCGAGCTTCGATCCCTGGAGCCACACGTCGAGCAGCACCATCGAGGGCCTGCGCTCCTCGATCGCGTCGAGCGTCGCATCGCTGTCGGCAGCCGTGCGGACCGCATAGCCTTCGTCCTCGAGCACGCCGCTGACCAGCTCGCGGATGTCGGCTTCGTCGTCGACCACCAGCACTTCAAGCGCCATCAGGCTTCCTCACCGTCATTGTGATTGTCTTCGCTCCTTTCGCGCCTCTCCTCGCCCGCGAGGGCTGCGAGCTTCACCGTGTCGAAGGAGATGCGGACGTGCGTGCCCCCGCCGGGCCGGTCGAGAAAGGCGATCTCGCCCATATGTTCCTCGACGATCTTCTTCACGATCGCGAGACCGAGGCCGGTCCCGCGGACGCGGGTCGTCATATAGGGCTCGGTCAGCCGCTCGCGGTCCTCGGGAAGACCGACGCCCGTGTCGAGCACGTCGATGACGAGCAGCTGCTCTTCGCGGTGAAGCTTCAGGTCGACGCGGTCGCCGGCAAGGCTGTGTTCGCCTCGATTGCGTCTGCTTTCAATCGCTTCGACGCCGTTCTTCACGACATTCGTCAGCGCCTGCGCGAGCTGGCGGCGGTCGCACACCATCTCGAAATCGCCGGCCTGCGGCTCGAGCGTGAAGGTGATCGCCGGATGCGCGACCTCGTGCAGGAACAGCGCCTGGCGCGCGATCTCGTGCACATTCTCCTCGCGGAACACGGGCTTGGGCATGCGGGCGAAGTTGGAGAATTCATCGACCATCCGCCTGAGGTCGCCGACCTGCCGGACGATGGTTCCCGTCAGCCGCTCGAACGTCTCCTTGTCCGACGGCACTTCCGCGCCGAAGCGCCGCTGGAGGCGCTCGGCTGCGAGCTGGATCGGGGTCAGCGGGTTCTTGATCTCGTGCGCGATGCGGCGCGCGATGTCCGACCATGCGGCGCGCCGCTGGTCGGTCAGCTGGTCGGTGATGTCGTCGAAGGTCAGCACCGACCCGTCCTGGTACCGCACGCGCTTGACCGCGAGCGTCCGCTGGATCCCCTCGGCGGTGATCAGCACGTTGGCCTCGGATTGCTGCCCGCGCATGAACTCCTCGAGCTCTGGCGACACCTCCGCGAGCGCCTTGCCCTCGATCGCCTCGCCTTGCTCGAGCAGGGTCTCGGCCGAACGGTTGAGCAACAGCACCCTGTGCTGCCCGTCGACCGCGATCACGCCGGCGGTGACGCTCGACAGCACCGCCTCGATGAACGCCCGGCGAGTCTCGATCTGCGTGTTCGCGCTTCGAAGCTCGTTCGTCTGCTCCTCGAGCCGCTCGGTCATCTGGTTGAACGCGGTGGCGAGCGTCTGCACCTCGTCTTCGCCCTTGGTCACGGGGACCCGCGCCGAAAAGTCGCCTGCCTCGATCCGCCCAGCGGCGCTGACCAGCTCGCCGACCGGGCGGACGAGCCGGTCCGCGAGCTTGAGCGCCGTCAGGATGGCAAGTCCGACGATGATGAGCGCGCCGAGCAGAAGCGCAGCGTTGAAGCGGAGCTGGTTTACCCGGGAGCGCCTGAGCAAGGCATGATAGTCGCTGAGCACCTGATTGGCGCGCGAGATCTGGCCTGAAACGTCCGGGTCGACGCGGCCGACGTAGAGGTAGGTGTTTGGAATGGAACCGAACCGGGTGAGGACGGTGACTCGACCGGGGGTCTTCACGTCGACGCTCGCATTCTGCGGAAGCTTCTGAAGCGCCGCCACCGCAAGCTTGATCCGATGGTCGTTCAGGGAAACCCCGAAATTTCCCGTTGCGACGGCGAGCGTCTGCACCTCGTTCGCGGGGCCGATGCGGACGATCGCCGCCTCGTTCATCGACCGCTGGTACGTCTGGTAGAAGAGGCCGGTCTCGAACCGCGGGTCGTCGATCGGGACCTGCTGGAGATAGCTGATGAGGTCGCCCGCCATCGTGGTGGCTTCGTTTCCGACGCGGTCGAGCTCGTACTGATAGGTTGCCCGCGCGACGGCGACCGTGTTCTCGAGCATGTTGCGGGCACGGTTCGAGAACCAGAACTCCAGGCCGCTCTGGAAGAGCACCGACGCGAAGATCGCGACGAGCACGGTCGGGACCGCTGCCAGCAGCGTGAACAGCGCGACCAGGCGCACGTGGAGGCGCCCGCTTCCGAGTCCCCCCTCCTCCGCCCGCTGGACCGCAACCTTGCGCGCGTAAAGCGCCATCAGCGCGATGGCGGGGAGCAGGATCGCGATCAGAAGCACCGCGATCACCGGCGCCCGCAGCGTCGTCCCCGGCTCCGCGCTGCGGCTGAGCACCCATGCGCTTAGGCCGAGCATGGCGACGAGGAAGAGGCCGAGAAGCACCATCAGCCGGTCGTAGAACCGGCCGCTCGCCCGCTCCCGCTGGAGCCAGCTGTCCTGTTTGAGGGTCACCGGCGATTCGGCCGCACGAGCATCCATTCGTTGCGGCCGTAGCACGGCCTTCACGGCCGTTGCATCAAAATCACACTTGTGTCGGACCCGACCGCGTCAGGCGGCGCTGCGCGCGAGCCAGGGCGAGTAGAACTCCCGCAGCATGGAGACGACGACCGCCGGATCTTCCTGCTGGTTGACCTTGTTGCGAAGCTCCGCGGAGCCCGGCAGCCCCTTCGTGTACCAGCCGATATGCTTGCGGGCGAGGTTCACGCCGGTGTGCGTGCCGTAGAGGCTCAGCATTTCGTCATATTGCTGCAGCATCGTCGCAAGCTGCTCGTCGAGGCTCGGATCGGGCCGGTACCCGCCTCCGCCGAGGTCGCTCATCACCTGCGCCACGAACCACGGCTTCCCGTAGGAGCCGCGGCCGATCATCACTCCATCGGCGCCCGACTGGCGCAGCGCCTCCCGCGCGTCCTCGACGGAGTTGATGTCTCCGTTGACGATCACCGGGATCGAGACCGCTTCCTTGACCCTGCGCACGAACGACCAGTCGGCCGTGCCCTTGTACAGCTGGCACCGCGTCCGGCCGTGAATGGTGATCATCTTGACGCCGAGGTCCTCGGCAATCCGCGCAAGCTCGGGCGCGTTCAGGCTGTTGTGGTCCCAGCCCATGCGCGTCTTCAGCGTCACCGGCACCTTCACCGCCTTGACGGTCGCGTCGATGATCGCGGCAGCGGTCGTGAGGTCGCGCATCAGCGCCGACCCGGCCCAGCCGTTCACGACCTTCTTCACCGGGCAACCCATGTTGATGTCGATGATCGCGGCGCCGCGCTGCTCGTTGAGCTTGGCGGCCTCGGCCATCACCTGCGGCTCGCAGCCGGCGAGCTGCATCGACACCGGCTCCTCGCACGGGTCCCACAGCGACTTCTGCAGCGACTGGCGGGTTTCCCGCACCATCGCCTGGCTGGCGATCATCTCGCTGACGGTCAGCCCGGCGCCGTAGCGCTTCACGGCGCGGCGGAACGGCAGGTCCGTGACAGCCGTCATCGGCGCCAGGATCACTGGCGACGCGACCTCGACCGGGCCGATCCTGATGGGCTTGACGAGACTGGTCATGGCTTTGGGGAAGCCGCCAGATAGGGGAAGAGCCCTTGGCGGACAAGGCAAGCAGCCGTACAGGCCCCGCCCGTGACCACCACCGCCCTCATCGTTGCCGCCGGGAAAGGCGAACGCGCGGGCGGCGGCGTGCCGAAGCAATTTCGCCTTCTCGGCGGCAAGCCGGTGCTTCGCTGGGCCGCCGAATCCCTGATCCGCCACCCCGCGGTGCAGGAGGTGCGCGTCGTGATCGGCTCCGGCCAGCAGGAGCAGGCGGCCGCGGCACTCGATGGGCTTGGCGTAGGCGAATTGATCGAAGGCGGCGCCGAACGCGCGGATTCGGTGCGCGCCGGCCTCGCGGCGATCGATGCGGATGCCGTGCTGGTGCACGATGCGGCCCGTCCCTTCTGCCCGCGCGCGGTTGTCGACCGTCTGATCGCCAGCCTGGAATTCTATGATGGCGCAGCCCCGGTGCTGGCCGTCGGGGACACGCTTGCGCGGGCGGGCACGACGATCGACGAGGCGGTGGACCGCGCCGGGCTCGTGCGGGTCCAGACGCCGCAGGCCTTTCGCCTCGACCAGCTGAGGTCCGCCTATGAGCGCTGGGAAGGCCCCTCGCCCACCGACGAGACGACCGTGCTTCGCGCAGCAGGCATGGACGTTGCCGCCGTCGAAGGCGACCCCGCGCTGGAAAAGCTCACCCGGCCTCAGGACTTCGCTCGCGCCGAGCAGTGGCTCGCAGGCGCGTTGCGGCCGCGGACGGGCATGGGCTTCGACGTTCACGCCTTTTCGGGAGACGGGCCGATCATGCTCGGCGGCGTCGAAGTGCCGCACGGCCGCGGGCTAGCCGGCCATAGCGATGCCGACGTCGTCCTCCATGCGATCACCGATGCCCTGCTCGGAGCTGCGGGCCTCGGCGACATTGGCGAGCATTTCCCGCCGTCCGACCCGCGCTGGAAAGGCGCGGCTTCGTCCCTATTTCTGTCGCATGCGCTTGGCCTGCTCGGCGAGTGCGGAGCAATCATCGACCATGTCGATTGTACGATCATCGCCGAGACGCCGAAGGTCGGTCCTCACCGCGACGCGATGCGCGCGCGAATCGCGGAGATTGCCGGCCTCAGCCTCGACCAGGTGAGCATCAAGGCGACCACTACCGAGGGCCTCGGCTTCACCGGCCGCCACGAGGGAATTGCCGCACAGGCGGTGGCGAGCATTCGAATGGGATTTTTGACGTGAGCGAGTTCCTGCTTCCCGACAAGTTGGTCACCAAGGCACGCGAGGTCGTGGACGCCAATCGCGCTGCCGGTCGCCGCGTCGCGATCGCAGAGAGCTGCACCGGCGGCCTGGTAAGCGCCGCACTCACCGAGATTCCCGGTTCGTCCGACGTCTTCGAGGCGGGCTACGTCACTTACTCCAACGCCGCCAAGGTCGCCGAGCTCAAGGTCAGCGAGGAAGTGGTCGAGACGTTCGGGGCCGTCAGCGTCGCCACTGCATGGGCGATGGCGCGCGGCGCGCTTGCCGCCTCCGATGCGGATGTCGCCGTCGCGATCACCGGCATTGCCGGGCCGGGCGGCGGGACGCCCTCGAAGCCGGTGGGGACCGTCGTCTTCGCCCGCGCCGAGCGCGACGCCGACCCCGCGAAGATCGTCGCCGACCAGAAGTTCTTCGACGAGAAGACCCGTTCGGGCGTGCGGCTTCAGGCGGCGCTTTGCGCGCTCGACCTGCTGATGCCGTAAAGCGCCGCTGCCCGCTGCTCGAAGGCGTTGGTCATGCGCCGCAGCGCCCGATCGAACATCGCGCCGGCAAGGCTCTCGAACAGCCGCGACTTGAACGCGAAATCGACCGAGAAATGCACATTCGTGCCGCCGTCGGCCGCGCGCTCGAAAACCCACTCGTTGTGCAGATACTTGAGCGGGCCTTCGACATAGTCGACGCAGATCTTGTGCGGCCGGTCCTTGATGACCCGGCTGGTGAACCGCTCCTTGAAGGCGTTGAAGCCGACGACGAGATCGGCCACCGTCTCCTTCTCGCTCGACGAGCGCACCCGCACCGCGACCACCCACGGCAGGAACTGGTCGTAGTCCTTCACGTCCGCCACGAGGTCGAACAATTGCTCGGGCGTGTAGGGCAGATGCTTCGTTTCGCTATGCCGCGGCATCAATCCTCCATGCGAGCGAAGCTCGTGGGGAGGTGGCAGGCCCGCGTAGCGGGACTGACGGAGGGGCCCCTCCACCACTCAGCTCCGCTGAGCGGTTCCCCTCCCCATCGCTGCGCGACGGGGAGGACTTTCATGAAGTCGAACGCTCCAGCTGCGCCATCCGTGCCGCCTGCATCTTCTTGAAATCGTCGCCGGCGTGATAGCTCGACCGCGTGAGCGGCGAGGCGGCGACGAGCAGGAAGCCCTTCGCCCGCGCGATCGCCGCATAGGCGTCGAACGCCTTCGGGCTGACGAACTCCTCGACCTTGGCGTGACGCGGGGTCGGCTGGAGGTACTGGCCCATGGTCAGGAAATCGACGCCGGCGGAGCGCATATCGTCCATCACCTGGTGCACTTCGAGGCGTTGCTCCCCGAGGCCGACCATCACTCCGGACTTGGTGAAGATGTGCGGCGCCTGGCGCTTGACGCTCTCGAGCAGCCGCAGCGACGCATAGTAGCGCGCACCAGGCCGGATCGTCGGATAGAGCCGCGGCACCGTCTCCAGGTTGTGATTGTAGACGTCGGGACCTGCCTCGACGATGGCCTCGACCGCTGCCTCGCTCTTGTTGCGAAAGTCCGGCGTCAGGATCTCGATCGTGGTCTGCGGCGTGTTGCGGCGCAGCGCCTGGATCACCTTGACGAACTGCGAGGCGCCGCCGTCGGGCAGGTCGTCGCGGTCCACCGACGTCACGACGATATGCTCCAGCCCCAGCTCGGCCGCGGCAGTGGCGACATGCTCGGGCTCCAGCGGGTCCACCGGCCGCGGCATGCCCGTCTTCACGTTGCAGAAAGCGCACGCCCGCGTGCAGGTGTCGCCGAGGATCATCACCGTGGCGTGCTTCTTGGTCCAGCACTCGCCGATGTTCGGGCATGCCGCTTCCTCGCACACCGTGGCGAGGTTGAGCTCGCGCATCAGCCGGCGCGTCGCATGATAGCCTTCGCTGACCGGCGCCTTGACGCGGATCCAGTCGGGCTTGCGCTGCTTCGGAGGCACTGCGGCGGGGGCGTTCATGGCGCGCAGATAGCGACTGGCTGCAGGCCTTGCCACCCCTGCCCCGCTCCGGCTAGCGGCGGCCCATGCCGTACATGAAGCAATTGATCGAAGGATATCGCCGCTTTCGTGAGAAGAACTGGGCTCACGAGCGCGAACGCTGGGCCGAGCTCGCGGAGGGCCAGAGCCCGCGCGTCATGATCCTCGCCTGCGCCGACAGCCGCAGCGACCCCGCGCAGATCTTCGACGCTCGCCCCGGCGAGATGTTCGTCGCGCGCAACATCGCCGCTCTGGCGCCTCCCTATGAGACCAGCCACGGCCTCCACGGCGTCTCGGCGGCGCTCGAGTTCGCGGTGACGCAGCTCAACGTCGAGGAGCTCCTCGTCATGGGCCACGGAATGTGCGGCGGATGCGCGGCGGCACTCACCGGAAGCTTCGACGACACTCCTCCCGGCGAGGGTCACTTCATTGCCGACTGGGTCGGAATGCTCCACGACGCCCGCGATCAAGTGCGCGCGCGCCATCAAGAGCTGGACCGCCCCGCCTTCCTCGACATGGAGCATGAGGCGGTGAAGGTCAGCCTGGCCAATCTCAGGACCTTCCCGTGGATCGCCGAGCGCGAGCGCGACGGGCGCCTCAAGCTGCACGGCGCCCATTTCTCGATCTCGGAAGGGCGCCTCTACGTTCTCGACGAGGCGGAAGGAAGCTTCCGCCCCGTCTGAACGCTTTGGGCTAGCACCTTACATTATAATTGTAATGTGGCTGCCCGTACTGGTCGACATAATAGCAATAGCCACGGGTATCGCGATAATATTGGTGCCCGCCAATGACGCTCCCGACGACGCCGCCGACGGCTGCGCCGACCACAGCGCCCGCACCCGTGCCGATGCCAGGAAGAACCGAACCCGCGAGCGCGCCGGCGCCGGCGCCGATCGCTGCTCCGGTGGCCGCGGTCGCGACTTGGTGATCATAGGCCGGAGTGGTCGCGCAGCCGCCCAGCGCAAGGCTGCTCGCGGCAGCGGCCGAAATCAGCAGACGTTTCATCTGTTCGTCCTCCAAAGCAGGCCCGCCCGCTCCGGAGTCGACAGTGCCGCTACAGCCGTTCCGTTCCCGGAATCCGCCGCAGCATCCACGAACCGTGTTCAAAACGGAATGGATGGATGCGCACGCAGCGGCGAGGCGGAAGAATGCTTCCGCCCCGCCGTGCAGCTCAGATACGGGTGAACGCCGCCCGAAGCGACGTTCGATGCTCAGCTCGCCGAAGCGGCTAGCACCGCACGTTATAGTCGTAGTGCGGCTGGCCGTACTGGTCGACGTAATAGCAATAGCCGCGCGTATCGCGGTAATATTGGCGGTTGTTCACGACGGCGCCGAGGACGCCGCCGAGAACCGCGCCGGCAAGCGCGCCGGTGCCCGGCTTCAGGCCCGGAAGGACCGCGCCCGCGACCGCGCCCGTCGCAGCGCCGACCGCAGCGCCGGTCACGGCGCCGTTGGCGGTGCCGCTGCCATAGGGGCTGCCATACGGGCTGCCGTAATAGCCGCCATTGCCGTAATACGGATCATAGCCATACTGGTTCGGATAGGTGGCGCAGCCAGCTACCGAGACGCTCGCAGCCGCAACGACCGCGGCAAGACCAAGCTTTTTCATCTCTCTCGTCCCTTCCACAACGCGCCCCCCTGTCTGACGGCATTAGTGCTCAAACCGGCGTTTCGTTCCCGCACCGATCATCTGCCGTTCAGTTGCGGCGCGGCGCGAGCGTTCAACGGTGGCCATTCCGCGACGCCGCGCTAGATGGGCCTGCAAGAAGAGGATTCGTAATGCGCGAACGCCTGCCGGACCAGGAAGCCAACATCGCCCTGCTGATCGACGCGGACAATGCGAGCCCCGATCATCTCGACGAAGTGCTCCTCGTCCTTGGCGAGCTCGGCACGATCAACATCCGCCGCGCCTACGGCAATTGGGCCAAGGCCAGCCTCAAGGGCTGGGGCCAGTTGACCGGAGTGCATTCGATCGTCCCGATGCAGCAGTTCGACGTCGTCAAGGGCAAGAGCGCGACCGACATGCGCATGACGATCGACGCCATGGACCTGCTCTACCGCGGCAGCGTCGACGGATTCGGGATCATGTCGTCGGACAGCGACTTCCTCCCGCTCGCGCAGCGCATCCGCGAGGACGGGCTTCCGGTTTACGGCTTCGGCACTGCAAAGACTCCCCTCTCCTTCCAGCAGGCGTGCACGCGCTTCTTCGACGTCGGCGCGCTCGCGCTCGACGACGAGGACCAGCTCGAGCAGCCCGCCGCGGGCGAGGGCCAGCGGCCCGTCGACCAGGAGCTGCTGCAGGTGCTGGGCTCCGCCTACAAAGCGTCCAAGCGCGACGAAGAGGGATACACGCCGCTGTCGGAGCTCGGGCAGCGCGCCAAGGCGGTCTCCAGCTTCGCCGCGCGTAATTACGGCTACACGCGCCTTTCCGACCTCATCAAAGCCGTTCCCAACTTCGAAGTGAAGTCGGGCGACGACGGGCGGCTGCTGGTGAAGCGCCTGCGCTGATCGCCGCCTGTGGATCGATCATCCACAGAAATTTCGTTGCGGCTGCGATTCTCGGACTGTTGTCCAGACGACACTCCCGCCAGATTTCGTCCGGCAGCCGGAACTCGCGAGAGTGTAACCGGTTTAGCTCGCTTACCTGGATTATATGCGGTTGGGGCATTTGGCTGCGAACAATCCCGAACGATTGCTGGACGAGGCGCTGCGCGCGCTCTCTAGCGATCCAGACTGGCGAACGGCGCTCGATGCGCTGCCGGTGCCGATCTACACGACGGACGCGCAGGGCGCCGTCACCTACTGGAACCTCGCCTGTATCGAGCTCGCCGGACGAGTGCCGCAGCTCGGTGAGGACCGCTGGTGCGTCACCTGGCGCATCTACAGCACCGACGGCGAATTCATGCCCCACGACGAATGCCCGATGGCCGAGGCGATCAGGACGCGCGAACAGGTGCGCGGGAAGATCGCCATCGCGCTCCGCCCCGACGGGAGCCGGGTGGCGTTTCGCCCCTACCCCACGCCGCTGTTCGATTCCGAAGGGCAGTTCACCGGCGCCATCAACATGCTCGTCGACGTCAGCGACGAGCAGGCGGAGGCGCTGACCGCCCAGGCGGAGAAGTGCCGGCGGCTCGCCGACGCCACCTTCAATCGCGAGGTGGTGGAGGTGTTGGACAAAATGGCCGACGGCTACGCGCGCACCGCGGAGCAGCTTTCAAAGGCGCGCCACGCCTAGCTCGGCTGCTTCACGCCTTCGATCCTGATCGGGGGCACTTCCACGATCGCGTAAGTCCCCGACGCGATGCCGATATTCGCCTTCTGAAGCTCGGCGAGGATCTCGCGGCTCATCTGGTCCTTCATTCGCCTGACGCCGTGGTCGTGCGCGAGGAACCGCACCGTCACTTCGAGCCAATTGTCGGTGATGCGCCAGAAGGTCTGCGGGTCGATCTCGCCGACCTTGATCCCGAAGCTGTCCTCGAGCCGCTTGACCTCCTCCTCGCCGATCTTGTCGGTGGTGAGCGCGTAGCGGCGAGCGGCATCGAGGAGGATCTTTTCGGCGAGGTCCTTGTCGTCCTGGTAGCGGACCGGCAGGTTGATCTCGTCCCAGATGTACGGGAATTCGTGCGTGTAGTTGTAGACCGGTTCGTCGAAGACCTTGTCGTTGGTGACCGTGACGATCCGTCCCGTGAACTGGCGGCTCCTCACCCACATCGACGGCGCGTCGCCCTGCTCCTTGGGCGACTGCCCCATTTCCATGATGCGGGTCTGCATGAAGCTCAAATCGATGACGTCGCCGCGCACGCCGCCCATCACGATGCGGTCGCCGACGTTGAAGGTCTTGCCGCGAAGGATGACGAAGTAGCCGGCAACGGCGGTGATGACGCGCTGCAAGGCAAAGGCGATGCCCGCGCCGATCAGGCCGAAGGCGGCCGTAAGCCGCGCCGGATTGTCGAACCAGATCGACATGATCCCCAGGATCAGGATCACTGCGATGATCAGGCTGACGCCCTGCTTGGCCCAGAACTGGAAGCGCGTCCCGCTTCGGCTGCCGATGAACAGCCCAAGGATCGCGCGCAGCGCCCAGGTCAGCACGAAGGCGATCGCAATGAAGGCGAGCGTCACCAGCAGCTTGTGGAGGTTGTCGGGGGTCGCGCCGATCAGCGTCACGCCGAACACATGGGCTCCGGGCACCGGCCCTGCCGGAGCGCTGCTGCTCTCCACGTTCTGCGCGGTGTTCAGGAGGTCGGTAAGTCCCTGCTGCACGGGCGCCTTAACCGGAGGCCGGATGCGATGGTTCCGCCCGCGGGCAAGCGGCGGAACAGCGGCCCGCGCTGCCCGTTCGTCTCCCGAAGGAGAGCGAGATGGAAAACCGCCGCACCGAAACTTCCCGCGAGAACGACGACAGCGACATCATCGAGCGCGCGAGCGCCGAGCCTGCACCGAGCTACGGCGGCAGCTCGGGCGGCAATCTGCAGGAAGATATCGCCACCCAGGCCGAGCTCGAGCGGGTGCGCGACCCCGAAGCCCATGAAGGCGTCGACAAGCAGGACGACATCGACCACCAACAGCGCTACGAAACGAACCATCCGGCCGACAAGCAGCCGGGCGGCAGCCGCTCAGAGTAGCTCGAGCTCCACGGTGACCTCGTCCCCCGCCGCGATCCCGGCGCGGGCGCGAACCGCCTTTTTCACGGGCAGGAAATAGCCGCCGGTCTTCATCGGGAAGACGGAGGTCCGCCAGCTCACCGCGCCGATTCTCGCCTCGACCCGCGCCGATTTGAACCCGCGGATGCTTGCGAGGCAGTGCGCGCGGATCTCGTCGGCCTGGCTCTGGGGGACGGTGATGAAGTGCCAGCTCCCATTCTCCCCGGTCCACAGCCACAGGGGACCCGTCACGCTGATCATAGCGGCGCCACCGCCGCTGCCCGCTCGACGCGGCGCCGGTGCTCGCGCCAGGCGGTGTAGAGACCGCTAGCGGCGATCAATGCCGCGCCGGCGACGGTGTTGAAGCTCGGCACGTCGGCAAACAGCAGCCAGCCATAGGCCGTGGCAGCGACGATCTGGAGGTAATCGAACGGCGAAACTACCGAGACGGGCGCTCGCAGCGACGACGTCATCAGAAGCTGCCCCATCCCGCCCGCGAGACCTCCGAGCGCCGCCAGCACGAACGCTTCGGCCGAATGGGCATGACCGAACAGCGGCATCAGCGCTCCCGCGACCACGATGCCCGCCGCCGCAAACCAGAAGACGATCGCCGAGACGTTCTCGCTCCGCTGGAGGTGGCGCAGGGTGGTCGTAACCCCCGCCGAGCCGGTCGCCGCGGCAAGCGCGACGATCACGCCGAGCACCGGCAAGCCCGAACCACCGGGCCGCGCAACGACGAGAACGCCTAGGAAGCCCACGATCACCGCTGTCCAGCGATGCACGCCGACATCTTCCTTGAGGATGAGGAAGGACAGCACGGTCGCGAAAATCGGCGCGGTGAAATTGATCGCGGTCGCGTCGGCGAGCGGCAGGAGGATGAGCGCCTGAAAGGTCAGCCCCATGGTGACCAGCCCGAGCGCGCTTCGCCAGACGTGCGCCATCGGCTTCCTGGGCCGGAGCACGGCAATGCTCTCCCGGCCGAGGACCCACAGGAGGACCACGGGAAGGCTGAACAACGAGCGGTAGAACACCAGCTCGGGCGCGTTCATCCCTTTGGTCGAGGCGAGCTTGAGCAGCGCGCCCATGGTCGAGAAGCTGACCCCTGAGCCGATCCTGCAGAGGATGCCGCTGACCACATCGTCCTGGTCGTAGCTGGCGGCATCGCGCGGCATCGGCGGCTGCTACCTCGTCAGCTTGCGGTACGTCATCCGGTGCGGCCGCGTCGCTTCCTCGCCGAGCCGCCGGATCTTGTCCTCCTCATAGGCGGCGAAATTGCCTTCGAACCATTCGACGTGGGCGTCGCCTTCGAACGCGAGGATGTGCGTCGCGAGCCGGTCGAGGAAGAAGCGGTCGTGGCTGATGATCACCGCGCAACCGGCGAAATTCTCGATCGCCTCCTCGAGCGCGCCCAGGGTCTCGACGTCGAGATCGTTGGTCGGCTCGTCGAGCAGCAGCACGTTGCCGCCGCGCTTCAGCATCTTGGCGATGTTGACGCGGTTGCGCTCGCCGCCGGAAAGCTTGCCGACGTTCTTCTGCTGGTCCTGCCCCTTGAAGTTGAAGGCGCCGACATAGGCCCGGGTCGACTGGTCGTGGCCGTTGACCTTCATGTAGTCGAGCCCGTCGGAGATCTCCTCCCAGACGTTCTTCGAATTATCGAGATGGTCGCGGCTCTGGTCGACATAGCCGAGGTGGACCGTCGGGCCGATCTCGATCGTGCCGGCGTCGGGCTTCTCCTGTCCCGTGATGATCTTGAACAGGGTCGACTTGCCCGCGCCATTGGGGCCGATGACGCCGACGATGCCGCCGGGCGGAAGCGTGAAGCTGAGGTTCTCGAACAGCAGCTTGTCGCCATAGGCCTTGGTGAGGCCCTTCGCCTCGATCACTTTGCCGCCGAGGCGCTCGGGCACCTGGATGAGGATCTCGGCCTTGCCCGGGACATGCTTCTCCTGGGCCGCGACGAGCTGGTCGAACTTGGCGATACGTGCCTTCGACTTGGCCTGGCGTCCCTTGGGCCCCTGCCGGATCCACTCGAGCTCGTCCTTGATCGCCTTCTGGCGCCCGGATTCCTCGCGCTCCTCCTGCTCGAGGCGCTTCGCCTTCTTCTCCAGGTAGGTCGAATAATTGCCTTCGTACGGGAAGTACTTCCCGCGATCGAGCTCGAGGATCCAGCTCACCACATTGTCGAGGAAATAGCGGTCGTGGGTGATCATCAGCACCGCGCCCGGATATTCCTTGAGGTGGTTCTCGAGCCACTGGACGCTCTCGGCGTCGAGATGGTTGGTCGGCTCGTCGAGCAGAAGGATCGAGGGCTTCTGGATGAGCAGGCGCGTCAGCGCGATGCGGCGCTTCTCGCCCCCCGACAGATTTTCGACGGACCAGTCCGAAGGCGGGCAGCGAAGAGCCTCCATCGCGACCTCGAGCTGGTTGTCGAGGGTCCAGCCGTCGACCGCGTCGATCTTGGCCTGGAGCTCGCCCATTTCCTCCATCAGCGCGTCGAAGTCGGTGTCCTCCTTCGGGTCGCCCATCTCGGCCGAAATGGCGTTGAAGCGGTCGACCATGTCGGCCACCTCGCGCGCGCCGTCCTTGACGTTCTCGAGCACGTTCTTGCTGGGGTCGAGTTGCGGCTCCTGGGGCAGATAGCCGACGGTGATGTTCTCGCCGGGCCAGGCCTCGCCCTGATAATCCTTGTCGATCCCGGCCATGATCTTCATCAGCGTCGACTTGCCGGCGCCGTTCGGCCCGACGATGCCGATTTTCGCGCCGTGGTAGAATTGCAGGTTGATGTGGTTCAGCACCGGCTTCTGGGCGCCGGGGAAGGACTTGGTCATGTCCTTCATGACAAAAGCATATTGGGCGGCCATGGGGTCGCGAGATCCTTCAGGAATGAGCGTGTGGAGAGTTGCGGCGCAATTAGGTTAGCGCGCGCCTGATTTCCACCCTTAGAAGGGCAGCTTGAATCCCGGCGGCAGCGGAAGCGTGCTCTGCATCTTCTGCATTTCCTGCGCGGCGGCGGCATCGGCCTTCGCCCGCGCGTCGTTGATCGCCGCGGCGATCAGGTCCTCGACCATCGTCTTTTCCGAAGGCTGGAGCAGGCTCTCGTCGAGGTCGACGCCAAGGATTCGGCCCTTCGCCGTGGCGCGGATCTTGACCATCCCGCCGCCCGCGGCGCCTTCCACCTCGATCGTATCGAGCGTGTCCTGCGCCTTCTGCAGCTCGGCCTGGGCGTTCTGGGCCAGTTTCATGATTTCGTCGAAGTCGGGCATCTCGGGCATGTCAGGCGCCTTTGGTTGAATAGGATTCGAGCTCGGCTTCCGGAAAGGCGTCCATGACGGCACGGACGTTCGGATCGGCAAGCACTTCAGCGCGAACGCGCTCCTCGGCCATTTTCTCCTGGTCGAGGAGCGAAGGCTCGCCCGGCTCGTCGGAAAGCGTCACCTGCCAGGTGGCGCCCGTCGCGGCCTTGAGGATCGCAGCGAGCTCGCGCGTCCAGTCGGGGCCCAGCGGACGGGAGGGCTTCAGCGCAAGCTCCGGCGGCTCGTAGCGAACGAGCCCGACCTGGTCGTGAAGCTGCACCGCGAGCTGGTGCTTGCCCCTGCTCTCGAGCAATTCGATGAGGCCGCGGAAGTCGGCGGGGAGACGCGCCGCCGGCGCGGAGGATTTCGCGGACGGCGCAGCTGGAGCCACCGCGACCGAGCCGTCGCCGCTCAGCCGCGCCATGAGTGAGGCCGGGTCGGGCATTTCGGCCGCGTGGATCAGCCGAAGGAGCGCCATTTCGGCTGCCTCGCGCGGGTCGGGCGCGGCGTCGACGTCCTGCAGGCCCTTCAGCAGCATCTGCCACAGGCGGTGGATCGTGCCCCACGAGAGCTCCGCGGCCAGCGTCTCCGCGCTCTCGCGCTCTTCGCTCGACTGGAGCGCGCCCGCGTCGGCGCCCGCCTTGGCCCGCGTCGCCGCGTGGAGGCTCTCCATCAGCCCGCGCAAAAGCTGCGTCGGGTCGATGCCGAGCGAATGAGCTTCGTCGATCGCGGCGAGCGCCCCTGCCGCATCGCCGGAGAGCACCAGTTCGAGCAGGCGGCGGATCCGCCCGCGGTCGGCAAGGCCGAGCATGTCGCGCACCTGCTCCGCGGTGACGGCCCCGGCGCCATGGGCGATCGCCTGGTCGAGGATCGAAAGGCCGTCGCGCGCCGACCCCTCGGCGGCGCTTGCGATCATCGCCAGCGCATCGGCTTCGACCTCCACGCCTTCGGCCTTCGCCACCTCGGCGAAATGGGCGGCGAGCTTCTCCGCCGGGATTCGCCTGAGGTCGAAGCGCTGGCAGCGCGACAGGACCGTGACCGGCACCTTGTTCACCTCGGTGGTCGCGAGGAAGAACTTCACATGCTCAGGCGGCTCCTCAAGAGTCTTCAGCAACGCATTGAAAGCGTTCTTCGACAGCATGTGGACTTCGTCGATGATGTAGATTTTGTAGCGCGCGCTGACCGAGGCGTAGCGGACCGCGTCGATGATCTCGCGAATGTCCTCGACGCCGGTGTGCGAGGCGGCGTCCATCTCGATCACGTCGATGTGCCGCCCTTCGGCGATCGCCCGGCACGGCTCGCACACGTTGCAGGGCGTGATCGTCGGGCCGCCCTGCCCGTCCGGTCCGACGCAGTTGAGCGCCTTGGCGATGAGCCGCGCGGTGGACGTCTTCCCGACGCCGCGCACGCCGGTGAGCAGGAACGCGTGCGCGATCCGCCCGCGCTCGATCGCATTGGCGAGCGTCTTCACCATCGCGTCCTGGCCGATCAGCTCGGAGAAGGTCTGCGGCCGGTACTTGCGCGCGAGCACGCGATAGGCGGCGGCGGCCTCGGGCGCAGCGGCTTCCGGCAGGTCGAGGCCGAGGCCAGGTTCTTCGGACGGGGAATCAGTCATCGAAATCCATGTAGGTGCCGTCTTGCGCCTTGTCGAAGCGTCACGGTAGCCGCTGCCACTCGGCGGTCTTCATCGAGAGCAGTCCTTCCGCCGTCCGGTAGACATGGGTCTCGATGTCCGTCTTGCCGTCCGCGGACAGCGTGAAAATACGGGTAGTCCCCGGCGTTCCCTCCTTGCTCAGCGCCATGATGAGCACGTTGGAAACGGGCGTGGTCATCGCGACGTGATCATATTCGCCATTGGCGCTGATTGGCGCCGGCGTGCCATCCAGCGACGAGGTCGAAACGAAGTGGTTGGCCGACCCGTCCGGGCCGACGATGTCGACCGTCGTCGTCCATTCCCCGCCACCGGCATCGCTGAAGGTCATGGTCACGCTTTGCGGACGCTGCTCGGGGGGAAGCGGCAGCTTGGAAACCTCCACTCCCCAGCGCCCGAGGAACGGCGATGCAGCCGGCGAGGCCGCGAGCGCCCCTTGGGACAATAGCATCGCACAAAGAAGCGTCGGGATAGCCAATTTCATGATCACCCCCTTGCCGAGGTCCACGACAATGGCTCGTCGCCCCGTGGAATTCCAGCAGAAGTGAGGGGTGGAAGCCGACGACCCGGCACGAAATCGTTGTGGCTGCTCCCTTCCGGGCCTGACCAGGTTGGCGACAGCGCCGTCCGCCGACTTCCGCGCGGGCATATGGGCGAAGGGCCCTCCCCATGCAAGTTCATCGCGTTCTTCATTGACGGTTCACTCGAACCGGCGGAGGTCTGGCCCCGATGGCCCTTCCGCTCCTCCTGCTTGCCGCGCTCGCGCCGGTCTCGCCATCCGCCCCGATCACCGTAACCGGGCACCAGTGGGCGCCTTTCATCAGCCCGATGGGCCAGCCGTTCCGCGCCCGCACCGCCACCGACGACACGCTCGCCGACTGGTTCGCCCAGGCCGACCGCAATCATGACGGCGTCCTCACCGCCGCCGAGATGCAGGCGGATGCCGACCAGTTCTTCGCGACGCTCGACACCGATCATGATGGCGAAATCGATCCCGACGAGCTCGCCCACTACGAATATGAGGTGGCGCCGGAGATCCAGGTGATGTCGCGGACCAGGCGGGCACCCGGCCAACCGGCACCGGCGGCGGCCAGGCAGGCGGATGTCGACGAATTCGATCTCGGCGATGAACCCCGGCCGCGGAAGGATCGCCGCCGCCTCCACGAGGAGGAATATGCAAGCCTCGGCCTCGGCGGGGCCCTCCAGGGCGCTGCCCGCTATTCGCTGCTGAACCTGCCGGAGCCCGTCGCCGCGGCGGATTTCGACTTCAACCGCGCCATTACGGTCCAGGAATTCCGGGAGGCCGCGCTCGAGCGCTTCCAGCTCCTCGACAAGGCCCATGCCGGCAGGATCAGCCTCGCCCAGCTCGAAGCCATGCCGCACGTCCCCAGCGCCGACGGCCGCAAGCGCAGGTTCGACGAAGATGCGCCCGATACGCGCATCGGCGCACCGGTCCCGAACGGGCCCTAGCGCCCCATCCAGTTCCTCGCGCCGGGCGGAATCCGCACGGTCAGCGTGCCCATTTCGTCGGTGAGGATGATCTGGCAGGCGAGCCGCGACGTGCGGGTCGCATAAGCGGCGAGATCGAGCAGGTCCTCCTCCTCCTCGCTCGCCGGCGGCAGCTCATCGAAGTCCGCGGCATCGACGATCACATGGCAGGTCGAGCAGGCCATCACGCCCTCGCACGCCCCCTCGAGCGGCTCCCGCGCCGCCCAGGCGACGTCGAGCAGCCGCTGCCCGGGCTCTGCCTCCACTTCCTTGTCGAGCGTGCCGTCAGCCTTGAGGAACCGCACCAGCGTCACGCGTCGAGCTTCTCCTGCGCGTGGGCGTGCTCCGCGATCCGGCGGCAGGCGTCGACCAGCTCTTTCTGCTTCGTGTAGCGGCCGAAGCCGAGGCGGATCGACGAACGCGCCTGGCGATAGTCGAGCCCGATTGCCCGAAGCACGTGGCTCGGGCGGCCCGAACCGCTTGCGCAGGCCGAGCCCAAAGAGAAAGCTATATCGCGAAGGTCAGCGATTAATCGTGCTCCATCAACGCCTTCTCGGCGGATATTGAGATTCCCATGATAGCGGTGGTCGACGCTTCCGTTGAGGACCCACCCGGGACCGAGGGCGCGAAGCGCGGCGGCCCACAGCTTCTGGACATGGTCGTAATCGCGGTGCTGGCGCTCCTGGGCGAGCTTTGCGGCCGCGCCGAAGCCGACGCAGAGCTGGGGCGAAAGAGTGCCTGAACGAAGCCCCCGCTCCTGCCCGCCGCCATGGATGAACGGCGCGGGCTCGGCGCCCTTGCGCATCCACAGCGCACCGATGCCCTTGGGACCGTAGATCTTGTGCGCCGAGACCGCGATGAGGTCCGGCCCTTTGCAGATTTCCACCCTTCCGAACGCCTGCACGGCGTCGCACAGCATCAGCGCACCGGCGCCGTGCGCCATCTGCGCGATCTCGGAGATGGGCTGCGTCACGCCGATCTCGTTGTTGACCTGCATGACGGCGACCATCAGCACCCGCTCGTCGAGCTCGCGGGCGAGCAGCTCGAGGTCGAGCCGACCGTCGCGCTCGACCGGAAGGACGGTAAGGTCCACCCCCTGGCCCGCGAGCCATTCGCACGTGTCGAGCACGGCGGCATGTTCGGTAGCCACCGTGATCAGGCGGTTGCGCCCTTTGGGCGCCTTCTCGACCGTGCCCTTGAGCGCCCAGTTCAGCGCCTCGGTCGCGCTCCCGGTGAAGGCGATCGAGCCGCCATTCAGCCCCATCGCGGTCTCGACGCGCTTGCGGGCAACCTCGATCGCCGCCTCCGCTTCGCTGCCCCAGCGCGAGGGCGAATGCGGATTGGCGAATTTTTCCTCGATCCAGGGCTGCATCGCCTTGGCCACCTCGGGCGCAACGGGCGCGGTCGCCTGGTAATCGAGGTAGATCATGCCGCTTGCGCCTTCGCACGGGCCGCCATCTTGCGCCACTCGCCAAGGAAGCGCTCGATCTCGGCCTCTCCTGTGGACGGACCGAAGCTCACCCGGATGACCGTCGAGGCGATCTCCTCCGGTACGCCCATCGCCGAGAGCACCCGGCTCGGTTTCATGCTTCCCGAGGAGCAGGCGCTTCCCGCCGAGACGGAGACGCCGGCGAGGTCGAGCTGCACGAGCTGGCTCGCGCTGGCGACTCCGGGCATGGCGTAAGCGCCGATGGTCGCGATGCGCGGCACGTTCGCGCCGATCACGATCCCGCCCGACCCGAGGATTTCGGTCTCGAGATGCTCGCGGAGCGACTGCAGCCCCGGCATGGCGTCGGCGAACGCTCGTGACGCGAGGGCCGCCGCCATGCCGATGATGCCCGGAAGGTTCTCCGTCCCGCGGCGGTAGCCCCGCTCCTGCCCGCCGCTCGCGCGCAGCGCGGACAGGTCGCGGACCAGCAGCGCGCCGCTTCCGGGCGCCCCGCCGAACTTCTGGCTAGTGATCGCGAGGAAGTCCGCTTCGGGCAGCGCGATCTTGGCCGCTCCCTGCGCGCAATCGACGAGGAGAAGCGAGCCGGAGCGACGCACCGTCTCGTAAATGCGCTCGACCGGCTGGATCACGCCCGTCTCGTTGTTGACCAGCTGGATCGCGACGAGCGCCGGCTCCCCGGCCAGGGCTTTTCCGAGCGCATCGACATCGACGATCCCGTCGCCGTCGACAGGAAGCACCAGAGCCTCTTCGCCCATGGCCGCGGCGACGGCCTCATGTTCCGTCGGCCCGACGATGCGCCGCTCCGCCTTCACCCGCGTCGCGGCGATCTGGATCGCCTCGCTTCCGCCGGAGGTGAAGACGACGTCATGCCGCCATCCGAGCGCTTCGGCGATCGTGCGGCGCGCCTGCTCGAGCGCGGCGCGCGCTTCGCGGCCGTCCGCATGGGGAGAGCTGGGGTTGCCCGGACGCTCCAGCGCCGCCGCAATCGCCTCGCGCGCCTCGGCCAGCACCGGCGTGATCGCCGCATGATCCAGGTAAATGCGCTCGGGCATCGCGAAAAGCCGTGGATTCCTGCCGATTGCCAGTTGAACGGGCGCCCCTATATAGGACCGGACGCCGCGGCGCACCCGCCGGCACCGACATTTCTCATTCGCGAGCTTTCACCGCCGATGCCCGAAGTCATCTTTCCCGGCCCCGAGGGACGTCTCGAAGGCCGTTTTCACCCCGGCACCCGCCCACGCGCTCCTGTCGCGTTGATCCTCCACTCGCACCCGCAGGCCGGCGGGACGATGAACAACAAGATCGTCCAGCTCCTCTACCAGACCTTCGTCAAGCGCGGCTTCGCGACCCTGCGGTTCAACTTCCGCGGCGTGGGCAAAAGCCAGGGCGTGTTCGACAACGGCATCGGCGAGCTCAGCGACGCAGCTTCCGCGCTCGACTGGGTGCAGTCGATCCACCCCGAAGCGGAGACGACCTGGGTCGCGGGCGTCAGCTTCGGCGCCTGGATCGGGATGCAGCTGCTGATGCGGCGGCCCGAAATCCGCGGCTTCATCTCGATCGCCCCGCCGGCGAACATGTACGACTTCAGCTTCCTCGCCCCCTGCCCTTCGTCGGGCATCATCATCCAGGGCGAAGCCGACGAGGTCGTGACTCCGAGCGCGGTGCAGAAGCTCGTCGACAAGCTCCGCACCCAGCGCCACATCACCATCCACCACGACGTGATCCCGGGCGCGAACCACTTCTTCGCGAACGAGCTCGACCAGCTGATGAAATCGGTCGACGATTATCTCGACATGCGCCTCGCCACCGACCCGGTGAAGCCCGCTATACCGTCCAGATCATCACGTTCATGACGATCACCAGCGCGGCCACGACCATCAGCACGCCGCGCGCGCGGGTCTGACGCGCAAGCGCCAGCTTCACCCCGGCGATCAGGAGCAGGAAGGCCGCGACCATCGCGAGGGCCATCGCAACCGACGAAAAATTCGTCATTTCCCCTCCGTTGCTTCACAAAGACTTAACCAGCTTCGGCCCAGATAGGCTGTCATGCCAGACCGCGAGCAGCAGGCACGCCTCGAAGAGGCATTCGAGCGGATCGAGGAGACGATCCTGCCGTGCATCGCAATGATGCTCGACACGCTCATCGACGCGTCGGAGTCCGTCGCCGAAGGCGAGCGGCGCTTCCTCGTCGGCGAATTGAAGACGCTGGCGGCCGAGCTCGAGGAGCTGACCCAGGCGGTCGAGCGGTCGAGCCCCAACCATCTCGACCCCGGCGAGTACAAGGCCCGCAACGTCGCCTAGGCCGCTTCGCTGACGATCCGCGCATGGAGCGCCGGATCGATGTTCCCGCCTGAAACGACAGCGACCGTATCTTCGACGGGCGGGATCTTTCCTGCGAGCAGCGCGGCAAGGGCCACGCACGCCCCCGGCTCGACCACCAGCCCATGCTCCTTCCACGCGAAGCGGATCGCCTCTTCCACCTCGGCGTCGCTGACGGCGACCGCCTCCGCGTTGCGCCGCTGCAGGATCCCGAAGGTGATCGGCGACACCCGCGGCGTCATGATCGCGTCGCAGAAGGTGTCGGGCGCATCCGGTCCGACGGAGACGATTTCGCCCCCTTCGAGCGACCGGCCCATGTCGTCCCAGCCTTCGGGCTCGACCACCACCATCTGCGCCTCCGGCACCGCGAGCGCGATCCCCGCCGCGAGCCCGCCGCCGCCGCACGGAACCACGATGCGCTTCGGCGCCCGCCCGAACTGCTCGACGATCTCCAGCCCGGCAGTGCCCTGCCCGGCCACGATCGCCGGGTCGTCGAAGCTCGGCACGACCGTCGCCCCCGTCTCGGCCGAGATGCGGTCGGCGATCTCCTCGCGGCTCTCGGTCCGGCGGTCGTAGAAGATGATTTCCGCGCCTTCTCCACGCGTGCCCTCGACCTTCACCTGCGGGGCATCCGAAGGCATCACGATGATCGCGCGCATTCCGAGCCGCCGGGCGGCGATCGCGACGCCGCGCGCGTGATTGCCCGAGGAAAAGGCCACGACCCCGCGCTCCCGCTCCTCGGGCGAAAGCTGGAGCAGCCGGTTGGTCGCGCCCCTCAGCTTGAACGCGCCGCCCGTCTGCAGGCATTCGGCCTTCAGCCACACGCGCGTGCCGGCCACCTCGCTTTCGATCAGCGGCGTGCGCTCGACGAGGCCGCGAATTCGCTCGGCCGCCTCGACCACGTCGTCGCGAGTCAGTTCGGCCCCATTTGCTAAGCGGTTGATATTTCACCCTTTCGATTAGCCGTTGCAGATCAGCGACATACGGCGGCGAATTCCCGAGTCACAGACCAAAAAATCTTTACAGGGGGGACCCCCCTACATATATCGCGCTTCCGCTGCCCCATGGGACTTCCAACCGCAAGGCAGCTCTTTGGATGAACATGCCCGTTGGAGGTCCCTTGAGTTGCACAAGCCACATCGCGCGCTGGGGCTAGCCGCCGCCCCAACCGGCAGTCGGGGGGCTGCCGCTATCGCCCAGATCCGACCGGTCGAACCGGTTACGTTGCTGCGTCCGCACGCCGCGCGTCGCGCTGCCCGCTTCTTTGTCGAGAAGTTCCCGGGCCGCTCGCTCTATGCGGTGAAGGCCAACCCGTCGCCGGACCTTCTGAAGATCCTGTGGGACGCGGGCATGACGCACTACGACGTCGCCTCGATCGGCGAAGTGCGCCTGGTCCATGAGACGCTGCCCGAAGCGTTGATCTGCTTCATGCACCCGGTGAAGGCCGAGGAAGCCATCGCCGAGGCCTATTTCGAGCATGGCGTGAAGACCTTCAGCCTCGACACCGTCGAGGAGCTGGAGAAGATCGTCCGCGCGACCTCGAAGGATGGCGTCGCAGCGACCGACCTCAACCTGCTCGTCCGCATCCGCGTCAGCTCCGATCATGCGAAGCTCAGCCTCGCGTCCAAGTTCGGGGCCGATCCGCGCGACGTCAGCAGCCTGCTCGTCGCGGCCCGCCAGGCCGCCGACGCGCTCGGCATCTGCTTCCACGTCGGCAGCCAGGCGATGACTCCGGCCGCCTTTGCGGAAGCGATGACGCGCGTCCGCGCCGCCATCGTCGAGGCTGCCGTCACCGTCGACATCGTCGACGTCGGCGGAGGCTTTCCCTCCTCCTACCCCGGAATGGAGCCGCCGCCGCTCGAAACCTATTTCGCGGTCATCCACCAGGCGTTCGAATCGCTGCCGGTCAGCTATTCGGCCGAGCTGTGGTGCGAGCCGGGCCGTGCGCTCTGCGCCGAATATGCGAGCGTGCTCGTCCGGGTCGAGAAGCGCCGCGGCGACGAGCTCTACATCAACGACGGCGCCTACGGAGCGCTGTTCGACGCCGCGCACATCGGCTGGCGCTATCCGGTCCGCCTCGTCCGCGAGCAGGAGTCGCACGTCCGCCCGATGCCGTTCAGCTTCTACGGTCCGACCTGCGACGACCTCGACCGCATGGCCGGCCCGTTCGAGCTGCCGGCGGACGTCGGCCCCGGCGACTATATCGAAGTCGGGATGCTCGGCGCCTACGGGTGCGCGATGCGCACGCAGTTCAACGGCTTCGGGGTGACCCAGTCGGCAATCGTCGACGACGAGCCGATGGCGAGCCTCTACGGCGCCACCGCTCCCGCGCGGACGAACGTGGTGAAGCTCTAACGAGTCTCCCCCTACCGCTTGCGGGAGGGGGTCGGGGGGTGGGGCTGTCCCCTCCCGTAATCGCAACGACATGCCCAATCGCATTCCTGCTTCGGCAGGTTTACAGGCCCACCCCTAGCCCCTCCCGCAAGCGGGAGGGGGATTTGGAGCATGAAAATGACGACTGACACGCTCGTGAAGGTGCAGGACACCGACCGGATCAACGACACGCGCAAGCAGGAGCTGCTGTCCAGCCCAGTGAAGCATATCGACATCACCAAGTTCGACGCTCGCCCGATCGTCGATGCGATGGGCCACATGAGCTTCACCAGCCGCGACCTCGCGCGCGCGACGAAGATCTACAACACGATGCTCGAGGACAAGGACTGCTCGATCATCCTGGTCGTCGCGGGCTCGACCTCGGCCGGCGGCTGCATGGACCTCTACGCCGAGCTCGTGCGCTCGAACATGGTCGACGCGATCGTCGCGACCGGCGCCACGATCGTCGACATGGATTTCTTCGAAGCGCTTGGCCACAAGCACTACCAAGCCAATGAAATCCCTGACGATGATACCCTGCGGTCGCTCTACATCGACCGCATCTACGACACCTATATCGACGAGGAGCAGCTGCAGGACTGCGACCATACGATCGGCCTCATCGCCGACAGCCTCGAGCCTCGCCCGTACAGCAGCCGCGCCTTCATCCGCGAGATGGGCAAGTGGCTGAGCGAAGGCAACGCGAAGAAGCAGGGCAGCCTCGTCCAGCTCGCCTACGAGAATGACGTGCCGATCTTCTGCCCGGCCTTCACCGACAGCTCGGCGGGCTTCGGCCTCGTCAAGCACCAGGTCGACGCAATGAAGCGCGGCGGCCATTACATGACGCTCGACAGCATCGCCGACTTCCGCGAGCTCACCGACATCAAGATCAAGGCGGGCACCACCGGCCTCCTGATGATCGGTGGAGGCGTTCCGAAGAACTTCACGCAAGATACTGTGGTCTGTGCGGAAATTCTCGGCCACGACGATGTCGAGGTGCACAAGTACGCGGTCCAGATCACGGTCGCCGACGTCCGCGACGGCGCCTGCTCCTCCTCGACCCTCCAGGAAGCGGCGAGCTGGGGCAAGGTCTCGACGGCGATGGAGCAGATGGTGTTCGCCGAGGCGACCAGCGTCCTTCCGCTCCTCGCCAGCGACGCCTGGCACCGCGGCGCCTGGCGCAACCGCGAGAAGCGCCGCTTCGCCAAGCTGTTCGACTAGTTAGTTCCTCCCCATCGGCTTCGATGGGGAGGGGAACCATGCGAAGCATGGTGGAGGGGTAAGCTGCGCCGCCGCGGCACCCCTCCACCATTCACTCTTCGGTGAATGGTTCCCCTCCCCACGAGCGATGCTCGCAGGAAGGATGATTAGCGCGCCCTCGACGGATCAGCAGGGCTCCCACGAGCCCTGCCGAAACCGCCGCGACCATGTACCAGCCCGGAGCGACCGGGCTCCCGCTCCACCGGATCAGCAGTTTCTCCATCAGCTGCGTGCTTCCGCCGAAAATGGCGATCGCAAGCGCATAGACGAGGCTGAGCGAGCCCGCGCGCACCCGCGCCGGAAGCGCCATGATGAACAACAGGATGGCCGCCGACGAGCCGAAGATGTGCAGCAGGGTCAGCAGCGCCGTCGACCCATAGAGGGCGGCGGGCGTCCGCGTCGCGTCGAGGAAGTAGAAGGTCGGGACCGCGAGCAGCATCAGGAGGATCCATGGGCCGGCGAGCACGCGCTTGGGCCCGAAGCGGTCGACGAGCCAGCCGGTGCCGAGGTCGCTGAGCGCGCTCACCAGCCCGAGCACCACGGTCGCGCCGAACGCGGAGCGGACGGCCATGTGCAGCATGTCCTGCGCATAGGTCGTGAGATAGCCGAGCGTGTAATTGCTGATCGTTCCGGCCCCGAGGATCATCATTCCGGCAGCGGCCGTGACGAGCAGCGGCCGCAGGCTTCCGGGCGGCGGGGGCTCCTTCGCTTCGGCCGGAAGCGTCTCCTCGAGCGTGCGCCGAAGCGCGAGGCCGAACGGCACGATCGATGCGCCGATCAGGAACGCGACCCGCCAGCCCCACGCATCGAGCTGCGCTCCGCTCAGCAGCGACGATAGCGCAAGCCCCACGAAGCCGGCGACGAGAACCGCGGCATCGGCGGTCGCGAGGTGGATCGACAGATAGAAGCCGCGCCTGTCGGGCGGCGCCGCTTCCATCAGGAACGCCGCATTCGGCCCTACCTCGCCGCCTAGCGCGAAGCCCTGGATCAGCCGGAACAGCGCGGCGATGGCTGAAGCGGCAATGCCGATCCGAGCATAGGACGGGGTCAGCGCGAGGCCGACGATCCCGATCCCCATCAAGGCGAAGGACAGGATCATCGCCGGCTTGCGGCCGCGACGGTCCGCCATCCGCCCGATCACGAGGCCGCCGAGCGGCCTGCTCACGAATCCCACGCCGAAGGTCGCGAGCGACAGGACCAGCGATTGCGACGCGTCGCCGGGAAACAGGCTGCGCCCGATCTGCACCGCGAAGAAGCTGTAGGTGACGAAGTCGTAGAACTCGAGCGCATTGCCCGCGGCGACCGCCGCGATCTGCTTCCTGGTCAGCGCTGGCCTGTCCCCTGCCACGCTGCATCGTCACACAAACGGCAGCTTCCGCCAAACAGGATTGCCGAAGGGCCGGCATTGGCGCACCCTCCGCCAATCAAGCTGGGGGAGGCAATTCATGCATCCAAGTCCGTTGCTGTGGCCCGTCGTGGTCCTCGTCGCCTGGTCGATCGTCATGTTCTTCTGGCTCGCCATCGCCCGCGCGCCGCAGCTGAAGGGCCGCCGCATTCCCAACGGCGTTCGCGGCGCCGACCTCGAACGCGAGGACCCTGGCAGGCGCAATTGGCCAGCGCACAATTACCAGCATCTGATGGAGCAGCCGACGGTCTTCTACGCGATCGTCTTCGCGCTGATCCTCATGGGCTTCGACCACCCGATCAACGTCTATCTGGCCTGGGGCTATGTGGCTTTCCGCATCGTCCACAGCATCTGGCAGGCGACGGTCAACGTCGTTCCGATCCGGTTCCTGCTCTTCCTCGGCGCGACTCTATGCCTGATCGGCCTCACCACCCACGCGATCATCTATTTGATGCACCACGGGTGAAGCAGGCGGCGAGCTCGACGTGCGTGGACCAGAGGAACTGGCCGACCGGCCGCACCCATTCGAGCGCGTGGCCGCCGTCGACGAGCATCTTCGCATCCCGTGCGAAGGTCGCGGGATTGCAGCTCACATAGGCGATCCGCTCGACTGCTGAGCCGGCGAGCGCCCTCACCTGCTCTTCCGCGCCGGCTCTCGGCGGGTCGAGGACGACCGCGGCGAAGCGGTTGAGTTCGCTTCGCTCCAGCGGACGGCGATAAAGGTCGCGGTGCTCGACGCTGATCGCCGGCGCCGCGCGCTTTAGCGCCGCCGCGGCATCGCGCGACGCCTCGGCCGCAAGCGCCGCACCGATGCCCAGCGCGAAGGTCCCCACCCCGGCGAACAGGTCCGCCACCGCGCCCGCGCCGCCGACCGCCTCGCGCACCGCTTCGACGAGCGCCGCTTCGCCATCCCGGGTCGCCTGGAGGAAGCCGCCCACCGGGAACGCTACCCGCGTGCCCGACAGGGTCACCGTGGCCGGCCGCGGCTCGTACATTGTCTCGGCGCCCATCCCCCGGTCGATCGACAGCCGCGCCAACTGCTGCGCGGAAGCGAATGACGTCAGTTGCTCGATCGCCGCCAGCGAATCGGCTTCGACGCCTTTCAGCAGCACGTCGACGCCGCCGTCGAGGAGAGTCAGCTGGATCTCCGCGGTGCGCCTGGGCTGGAGAAGCGACGGCAGCATCTCGCGCAGCGGCTGGACGAGGACGAACAGCTCCGAGCGCAGGATGTGGCACTCGCGCATGTCGATGATGCGGTGGGACTTCTCCGCGTTGAAGCCGACGACCGCACGGTTGCCTGCGTTCAGCGCCCGCAGGGTTGCGCGCCTGCGGCTGTTGGGGGGCGACAGGTGCGGATCGCGGATTTCCGTCTCGATCCCGTGCTGTGCGAGCGCGGTCCCGACGCGGCTTACGAGATAGCCGCGATAGGCGTCGTCGTCGGCGTGCTGCAGCTGGCACCCGCCGCATTCGGGGAAATGGCGGCAAGGCGGCTCCTGGTGATGCGGCCCGGGCGCAAGCGCGCCATCGTCGAGCAGTGCGTCGCCGGGCACGCCGAACGGCACGTGGCGGCCGGTCGACGTCACGCCGTCGCCCCGCGCCGCGATGCGGACGATCAGCTCGTGCACGAGCGGAGCGCGGCAGGCACTGCCTCGGCGAGCTCGTCGGCGATCATCTGCGGACCCGCGATCTCCGCCGCTTTCGCCTGGAGCCAGACTCCGGCGCAGGCCGCCTCGAACGCCGCCATGCCCCGCGCGCGCATCGCCGCGATGATGCCCGCGAGCACGTCGCCAGTCCCCGCGCTCGCCAGCCACGCAGGTGCAGGCGGGCGGAAGCCCAGGCGGCCGTCCGGCGCCGCCACGACCGTGTCGCCGCCCTTGTAGACCAGCACAGCGCCGGACCTGCGCGCCGCTTCGAGCGCGCGCTCCGGCTTCGTCCCTGCAAGCTCGCCGAACAGCCGGCGGAACTCGCCCTCGTGGGGTGTGACGATCGCGTCCTGGCCCTTCAGCCGCTCCGGCTCGCCGAGGTGGGAGATCGCATCCGCGTCGAGCACCTTGGGCGCACGTGACGTCAGCGCCAGCGTCAGCACCTGCGGGATATCCCCCATCCCCGGCCCGACCAGCAGGCACCCGATCCGCTCGTCATTCACCTCCGCGGTATCGGTCTGGACGATCGCCGAAGGCAGCCCGTCGATCGCCCGGGAAGTGCTCACCCGCACGTAACCGGCACCCGCATGCGCCGCCGCCTTCGCGGCGAGCGCAATCGCGCCCGGCATCTTGCCGGCAAGCGCATGGACGAGACCGCGGTCATATTTGTGCCCGCCGGGCTCGAGCGGCGGCACTGCCGGCGGCGCGATCTCGTGCCAGTCGGCCGCTGCATCGAGGCCGATGTCCGCAAGCACGACGCGCCCGCACTTCTCCATCGCGGGAAGCAGCCGGTGCGCCGGCTTCAGCGCGCCGAACGTCACCGTCATGTCGAAGCGGGGCACCTCGCTCAGCTCCGCGCCGCTATCGCTCTCGACTCCGCTCGGAACATCGCAGGCGATCCTCACCATCGCTTGCTCGCAAAGGCGGAAAAGCTCTGTCGTCACAGACGTATCGAGGCCGCGCTTGAGGCCTGTTCCGAACAGCGCGACGATCAGCAGCGGCGCCGCAGCAGTCGCTTCCGACAGCTGTTCGACCTCGCCGGCCCATTGCGACCGCGCCCATTGCGCAGCGTCGCTCTTCGGCTCGGCGACCGCCGCCACCCGCACCTTGACGCCTCGGGCCGCGAGGTGGCGCGCCGCGACATAGCCGTCGCCGCCATTGTTCCCCGGCCCGCACAGGACGAGCGCCGACGTCGGCCCGGCGAAACGATATGCCGCCTCCGCCAGCGCCGCCCCCGCCCGCTCCATCAGCTCCTCGACGGCCGTGCCGGCGTCGATCGCCGCCTGTTCGGCAGCGCGCATGCGCGTGGTGCTGAGGATCGGGCGGCCGCTCATCGCGGCGCGTCTAACGCAAACTGGTCGGCAGGCGCCACCATTCGCGCGGAACAGCCTCGACGGCCGCGTCGCGCGCATCCTCGTTGTTGAACAGGGCGAAGCAGGTGGCCCCGGAGCCCGACATGCGCGCGAGCCGCGCCCCGCGCTGCGCGCCGAGCCAGATGAGCACGGTCTCGATCTGCGGCGCGAGCGCGATCGCCGGCGCCTCGAGGTCGTTGCCGCCGTCGCGCCAGTCGTCGAGCCGCCCGCCGTCATCGCCGTTCCACCCCGCAAACACGTCCGCCGTCGAAAGCGGCACCCGCGGATTGACCAGCAGCACCGGGACGCCCGAAAGCTCGGGCAGCTGCATCGGCGTCAGCCTGTCGCCGGCGCCCTCGCCGCGCGCGGGGAGGCTCAGCAGGCAGGCGGGAACGTCGCTTCCGAGCCGCGGCGCGACGGCCTCGGCATGCCTCGGGTCGATCCGCCACAGCGAGGTCAGCAGCCTCAGCGCCGCTGCCGCGTCGGCCGATCCGCCGCCGATGCCCGAGGCGACCGGCAGGCGCTTGTCCAGCGTTATCGCCGCGCCCTCGCTGACCCCCGCGGCCTCGGCAAGCGCCCGCGCGGCCTTCATGACCAGGTTGTCGTCGCTGTCCGGCAGCTGTTCGGCGAACGGGCCGCTTACTTGCAGCGACAGCGTCTGGGCAGGCTCGGCCGTCAGCCGGTCGCCGTCGATGCAGAATGCGAAGATCGTCTCGATCGAGTGCCGCCCGTCCGGCAGCCGCCCCCTCACGTGAAGCGCAAGGTTGAGCTTCGCCGCGGCAATCTCGACGGCTGCCGTCAAGGCGCGGCGTTCGCCGCAGTCAGTCCCGATGCGAGCTTGGCCTTCACCCGCGCGGCAATCTCGTCCTCTGCCGTCACCAGCGCCGCATGCCAGGCGAAGCGCGCCTCGAACCGCCGCCCGGACTTGTAGAGCGCATCGCCGAGATGCTCTTGGATTTCCGCCTGGTCGGGATCCTTCTCCGCCGCCTTCTGCAGCGTTTCGATCGCGTCATTGACCTTGCCGCGCTTGAACTCGGCCCATCCGAGCGAGTCGGTGATCGAGGCGTCGTCGGGCGCCAGCTGGCTCGCCTTGCGGATCATCGCTTCGGCCGCGTCCATGTTCTCGCCCCGCTCGAGCATCGCATAGCCCATGAAGTTGAGCAGCAGCGGCTGGTCCGGCGAGACCGCCAGCGCCTGCTGCAGCGCCGCCTTGGCTTCGGGCCAGCGATTGGCTTCCTCGAGCGCGTTCGCCTGGAGGAGGAGCAGCGACCAGACTTCGTTCTTCAGCCCCTGGCCGTTGGCGGCGGCGACCGCGCGCCCGAAAGCGGCTGCCGCTTCGCCGTGCCTGTCCATCGCCTCGAGCACGTCGCCGAGGCGCGAATAGTCGCTCATCCCCGCCGCCGGGTCCCTCGCCGCCGCCGCGGCGATCGCATAGGCATCGTTGAGCCGCTTGTCGTTGATCAGGATGCGCACCTGCACGTCGCGCACCTGCGAGATCAGCGGGTCGCTTTGCGGGATGGTCGAAAGCAGGGCGAGCGCCTCGTCGCCGCGGTTGGCGGCGTCGAGCAGCAGCCCGAGGAGCGCGGTCGCGCTGCTGTTCTGCGGATCGGCGTAGCGCGCGACCTGCACCAGCCCGATCGGCGGCGCTGCGCGCTGGAGCCGCGCGAGCTCCGCGCCGAACGCGGTGAGGACGCTGCTCAGCGCCTTGGCGGCGGTGTCGATGCCCTCGCCGGTCGGCTTGCCGGCGAGCACGCGCTGGCGGGCCGCCGCGGAGTCGCTCCCCATGCCGTCGACCATGATCGCGGCCCGCGCGCGGTCCCCCGCGGCGAGGAAGCCGTCGGCGAGCGCGAGCCTGAGCCGCGCCTCGCGCGCTCCCGCGGCCCCGATTGCGCGGCGCGCAAAGGGTTCGGCCTCGGCGGTGCGCTTGAACTTCAGCAGCAGCAGCGCCTGCTCTTCGTCGCGAAGCGGGCCGAGCAGGTTGTTGGGCGCGATCTGGCCGATCGCTGCAAGCGCTTTGGCCTGGTCGCCGCGCTCGGCGGCATCCCACGCGTTGAGGAGCGGCGCGAGGAAGGTGAGATCCCCGTTCCCGCCGGTCGAGTTGAGCCACGGCAGCGCGCGATCGACCCGGCGCGCCTTCACCGCTTCGGTGACCAGCAGCAGCCGCGCATCGGTCGATAGCTTCGCCGGCGGGATCTTCCCCGCAAGCGAGAGCGCCAGGTCCATCCGGCCCGCGCCGATCGCTTCGGTCAGCGCCTGCTGGGCGAATTGCAGCTCGCCCGGCTGCGCATCGGCGAGCGTCGCGAGCAGCTCGGCCGCGCGTGCGTGGTCGCCGTTCATCGCCGCGGCTCGCGCCTCGACATAGGTCAGCGCCGTGTCCTGCGTGGACAGGCGCGCCGCCGCCGCCGGTGCGGGGACGAGCAGCAGGGCCGCGAGCGCGGTCGCGGCCAGGAGCTTACATGTTCGGGTAATTGGGGCCTCCGCCGCCTTCGGGTGTGACCCAGTTGATGTTCTGGGTCGGGTCCTTGATGTCGCAGGTCTTGCAGTGGACGCAGTTCTGGGCGTTGATCTGGAGCCTCGGTTCACCGTTCCCGCCATCGACAAATTCATAGACTCCTGCCGGGCAGTAGCGCTGCTCGGGGCCCGCATAGACCGGCAGGTTGATGGTTGTCGGTATGTCCGCATCCTTGAGCGTCAGATGAACCGGCTGGTCTTCCTCATGGTTGGTGTTCGATACGAAGACCGACGACAACCTGTCGAACGTGAGAACGCCGTCGGGCTTGGGATAATCGATCGGGCGAACCTGGTCCTTCTGCCGGAGCGAGGCATGGTCCGGCCGGAGCTTCAGAGTCCACGGCACGCCGATGCCGAGCTGGTTGAGCCACATGTCCAGCCCCGCATAGAGCGTTCCCAAGGTGCCGCCCCAGTGCGCCACCGCCGGCTGGGCGTTGCGGACGCCCTTCAGCTCCTTCGCCACCCAGCTCTTGTGGAGCGCGGCGGGATAGCTTTCCAGCACGTCGCCGGAACGCTCGCTCGAGATTGCCTCGTAAGCTGCCTCGGCGGCCAGCATGGCGGACTTCATCGCCGTGTGCGTGCCCTTGATCCGCGGCACGTTCACGAAGCCGGCCGAGCAGCCGATCAGCGCGCCGCCGGGGAACACCAGCTTGGGGATCGCCTGGTATCCGCCCTCGTTGATCGCCCGCGCGCCGTAGGACACGCGCCGCCCGCCCTCGATCTCGGCGCGGATCGCCGGGTGGGTCTTCCACCGCTGCATCTCCTCGAACGGCGAGAGATAGGGGTTCCGATAGTCGAGCGAGACGACGAAGCCGAGCGCGACCTGGTTGTTCTCCTGGTGGTACAGGAACCCCCCGCCCCACGCGTCGTCGAGTGGCCAGCCCTGCGTGTGGATCACTCGCCCGGGCTTATGCTTCTCGGCAGGAATGTCCCACAATTCCTTGATTCCGATGCCGAAAACCTGCGGCCCGCTCTCCTCGCGGAGCCCGAACAGCTCGGTCAGCCGCTTGGTGAGGTGCCCGCGCGCCCCTTCGGCGAAGAAGGTGTAGCGGGCGTGCAGCTCCATGCCCGGCTGGTAGTCGGGCCGGTGCGACCCGTCGCGGGCGATGCCGACATCCCCCGTCGCCACCCCCTTCACCGACCCGTCCTCGTTGAACAGGATCTCCGCCGCCGGGAAGCCCGGGAAGATTTCGACGCCGAGCTCCTCCGCCTGCCCGGCCAGCCAGCGGCAGAAATTGCCCAGGCTGAGGGTGTAGGTTCCGCGGTTCTTCATGAACGGCGGCATCAGCATCTCGGGAAGGCCGAACTTGCCGCTCCTGGTCAGCACCCAATGGTGGTTCTCGGTCACCGGCACCGTCAGCGGGGAGCCCTTGTCCTTCCAGTCCGGGATCAGCTCGTTGAGCGAAATCGGGTCGATGACCGCGCCCGAGAGGATGTGCGCTCCGACCTCGCTTCCCTTCTCGAGGATGCAGACCGAAAGCTCGCGCCCGTCGGCGCTGGCGAGCTGCTTGAGCCGGATCGCCGCGCTGAGGCCCGCCGGCCCCGCGCCGACGATCACCACGTCATATTGCATGGATTCGCGTTCGCTCATCCGCTCCTCTTGCCCTCCCGCTCAGCGTCTCGTCGCGCTGTCCACACAATTCGACTCGTCTGCCCTGCCAATGAGTTGACCATCGCGTCAATGGCGGGCGAGGAAGTCACCCGTGGGTGGGGAAGTGGAAACTATCGGCATTGCCGAGGCGCGCAGTGCGTTGGCCTGGTGGCTCGACGCCGGCGTCGACGTCGCCATCCAGGAAGAGCCGCGCGACTGGCTGAAGCCGGCCGGGCCGCGGAAAGCCGCCCCCGCCGAGGCCGCGCCCTCGCCAAACGTGACCCGTCCGAGCCACGAAACGCTCGCCGAGCTCCAGGAATGGCTGGCGACCAGCGAGCATCTGCCGCTGGCGTCCCCGCTTTCGAAGAGGATTCTCCCCCACGGGCCGCAAAATGCCGAGGTCATGCTGCTCAGCGACGCTCCGACCGTTGGCGATTATGCCGCCGGACAGCCGATCGGCGGCGAAGCGTGGGAGCTCGCCACGCGCATGCTCGCAGCGATCGGCCTCTCCCCGGACCAGGCATATTGCGCGTCGCTGTCGCCGATCCATGCGCCGGGGGCGCGGCTGACGGGCCGCGACCGCGAAGATTGCGCCGAGATCGCGCGCCGCCACGTCGGCCTCGCCGCGCCCAGGCGCCTGCTGCTGCTCGGCGACGGCCCTTCCCAGGCGCTGCTCGGCAAGCCCGTCGTCCAGGCGCGCGGCCATGTCCACAAGGTCGAGGGGGTGCGCACCGTCGCCACCTTCCACCCGAAGCATTTGATTAAGCGCCCGTTAGATAAATCATTGGCATGGCAGGATCTTCTGCTTTTGATGGAGGACGAGAGTTGAAGGCTGGATTGCTCGCGTTCGGGACCCTGCTGTGCGCGGCGCCGCTGTCGGCGCAGCCGGCGCGCGATCCGCTCGCGCCTTTGCCCACCGGGGCTGCCGCGCAGCAGGCCACGCCCCCTGCCGCCCAGCCGCAACCCGCGCCTGCGCCGCTTCCTCCTTCCGTTCCGGTTCCGAGGGACTGGCGCGGCGTGTTCGACGCCATCGACAACGGTAATTGGGCGTCCGCGCAGGCGGGCATCGCCGCCCTCCCGCGGAGCGTCCTCACCCCCGTCGCCAAGGCCGAGCTCTACACCGCCAAGGGCTCGCCGGTCGTCGATCTCGCCTCCCTGCAGGCGCTGATCGCCGAGGCGCCCGAGCTCCCCGAGGCCAACCAGCTCGCGCAAATGGCGCTGAAGCGGGGCGCGACGACGGCGCCGCTCGTCGTCCCCGAAAAGCCGACCTACGTGCTCGGCTCGGCGCCGGTCCGCTATCGCGCGCACCCGGTGAAGGGGGAGCCTGTCGCGGACGACCTTCGCTCCGCCCTCGATCCCAAGATCAAGGCCGACGATGCCGCCGGCGCGGAGGCGCTGCTGATCGCGGCCGGTCCCTCGCTCTCCGCCGAAGCGCGCGCCGAGGCGGCAAGCCGCGTCGCCTTCATCTATTATGTCCTCGGCCTCGACATGGACGCGCGGCGCGTGTCCGACACGTGGCGGCAGGGCGCGACCGGCGAATGGGCGAGCCAGGCGGCCTGGGTCTCCGGCCTCGCCTCGTGGCGCCTCGGCGACTATAATTCCGCCTCCGCCGACTTCCAGCAGGCGGCGCGCTATGCCGACCAGCGCGAGCTTCGCGCCGGCGGCTTCTACTGGGCCGCGCGCGCCGAGCAGGCGGCGGGCCGTCCGGCCGCGGTCGAGCCGCTGCTCAGGGCCGCTGCGACCGCCCCCGAATCGCCCGAGAGCTTCTACGGGCTCATCGCGCGCGAGACGCTCGGCATGCCGACCAAGCTCGGTCCCGATCCGTTCAGCAATTACGACGCGCCGATCAACCAATATCCGAACGTCCAGCGGGCGATCGAGCTGGTGAAGATCGGCGAGCCTGCCCTTGCCGAGCAGATGCTTCGCCACCAGGCGCTGATCGGAGCGCCCAGCGAGCATCATGCGATCATCGAGCTCGCCAAGCGTCTCGATCTTCCGGCAGCGCAGCTCTGGCTCGCCAAGTACGGCCAATACGGGGCCCAGGCCGACGCCACCGATCGCTATCCCAATCCCAAATGGACTCCGGTTGGCGGCTGGCGCGTCGATCCCGCGCTCGCCTTCGGCCATATCGTCCAGGAATCCGCCTTCCGCCGCACCGCGGTGAGCACCGCCGGCGCGGTCGGGCTGATGCAGGTCCTGCCGATCACCGCCCAGCAGATGTCGGACGCGACCGGCGTCCCCTACAGCCGCGCGAACCTGACCGACCCGCGCTACAACCTCGAGTTCGGGCAGAGCTTCATCGAGCGGATGCGGAGCAGCTCGGCCACCGCCGGCCAGCTTCCGCGGGTCATCGCCTCCTACAATGCCGGCCCCCTGCCCGTCGCCAGATGGGCGAACATCAACGACAAGGGCGATCCGGTCCTGTGGATCGAGTCCATCCCTTATTGGGAGACGCGCTATTACGTGCCCTCGGTCCTTCGGAACATGTGGGTCTATGAAGGTCTCGACGACGCCGACACGCCGACGCTGAAGGCGATGGCGGAGCATCGCTGGCCCTCCTTCCCGACGGGACTGACGCGCGCCACCCGCTAAAGCGGGCAGCACCACTGTTCTTGTTTTGTTCTAGCGCTCCGCTACAATGGCGGAATGCCGGTCGAGTCGAGCCATGGACGCGGGGCGACCCGCAACCCCACCCCCACGCGCTTCAACCTCAAGGAGCGCATCGAGGAGGGCGAATGGCTCGACCAGGTCGAGGCGCTGGACGGCGTGCCGAAGCGCCGCACCACGGTCACCATCGAACGGCCGAAGTCCATCCTCACGCGCAACAACTCGCCGGACATCGGCTTCGACCGCTCGGTCAACGCCTATCGCGGATGCGAGCACGGCTGCATTTACTGCTTCGCGCGGCCGACCCACGCCTATCACGACCTGTCGCCCGGCGTGGACTTCGAATCCCGCCTGTTCGTGAAGCCCAACGCGGCGCAGCTGCTCCACGCCGCCTTGTCGCGCCCGGGCTATGAGTGCCGCCCGATCGCGATGGGCACCAATACCGATCCCTACCAGCCGATCGAGGAAAGGTGGCGCGTCACCCGCTCGGTGGTCGAGCTGCTGGTCGAAACGCGCCACCCCTTCACCATCACCACCAAGTCCGACCGCGTCCTGCGCGATCTCGACCTCCTGAAACGGGCCGCGGACCTGCGCATCGCCTCGGTCGCGCTTTCGGTGACGTCACTCGATCCGAAGGTCGCCCGGACCCTCGAGCCGCGCGCGCCGCAGCCGCGCAAGCGCCTCGCCGCGATCAAGGCGCTGAACGACGCCGGCGTCCCCTGCTATGTCGCCATCGCCCCCGTCGTCCCGCAGATCACCGACCACGAACTCGAGCATATCGTCGAAGCGGCAGTCGAGGCCGGCGCTCCCGGCGGCTTCTATCTGCCGGTGCGTCTTCCGCACGAGGTCGCGCCGCTGTTCCGCGCCTGGCTCGACGAACATTATCCCGACCGCGCCGCCAAGGTGATGGCGACGATCCGTTCCCTCCGCGGCGGCCGCGACAATGATCCGAACTTCTTCAGCCGCATGCGCGGCCAGGGGCCGTGGGCGGATCTGCTTCGGACCCGCTTCGAGATCGCAGCGAAGAAGTACAGGCTGAGACAGGCGAAGTTCGCCCTTCGCACCGACCTGTTCCAGCCTCCCGAAGGCGACCAGATGCGGCTGCTTTGAGCGGCAGATTTAATTCGGAGCCGGAACAGCCATGCCGCGTTGTCGCCTGGAAAGGGAGGACTCGATGCGCATCCTGATCGCGATTCCGGCACTGCTGGTTCTGGGCGCCTGCAACGTCAGCAAGGAAGGCAATTCCGTCACCGTCCAGTACGACCAGAACACGGCCGAAAATACCGCTGCCGACATCGGCAATACCGCGCAGAACATCGCCGCCGACATCGGCAACGACGTCCAGAACACGGGCGCCAAGCTCGACAACAAGATCGGCAAGGACAACGATCACGACGGCAACGGCCAGGCCAACGCGACCGAGAACAAATAAGGGCTGCCGCCCTGCGGCCTCCTAGGTCGCGAAGCTCGGATCGAGCCGGTAGGCCTTGCGCTTGAGCGCCGGCCAGGCGAGGTGCCTCGCCGCAACTGGAAGCCCCACCGCGCCCTGCT
This sequence comes from Bacillota bacterium, assembly GCA_050261135.1. Lineage (GTDB taxonomy): Bacteria > Pseudomonadota > Alphaproteobacteria > Sphingomonadales > Sphingomonadaceae > Sphingomicrobium. Next base: position 31,956 of record JBLNCZ010000027.1, on the reverse strand, counting down.
GCGCAGCGACTTCGGGCGCGCCCTGCGGCGGGTTGTTGAGGTTCTGCCCGGCGGTCAGCGCCATCACCTGCGCCTGGCACGCCCGCTCGAGCGTGTAGAGCCGGAGGAAGGCTTCGGCGATCGTCTCGCCAACCGCCAGCGTGCCGTGGTTCCTCAGCAGCATCATGTGCTTGGGGCCGAGGTCCTCGACGATGCGCGCCCGCTCGTCCATGTCGACGGCGACGCCTTCATAATCGTGATAGGCGATGTCGCCGAGGACCAGCATCGCCGCCTGGGTCAGCGGAAGCAGGCCGTCGCCCTGCGCGCTTACCGCCTGCCCCGCAGGGGTGTGCAGGTGCATTACCGCCTGCGCGTCCTCGCGCGCCATGTGGATCGCGGAATGGATGGTGAAGCCTGCAGGGTTGGTGATGAACGGCGTCGGCTCGACCGCATTGCCGTCCACGTCGACCTTGATCAGCGACGAAGCGGTGATCTCCTCGAACATCAGATTGTAGGGGTTGAGCAGGAAATGATGCTCCGGCCCCGGGATGCGCACCGACAAATGGGTGAAGATCAGGTCGTCCCAGCCATAATCGGCGACGATCCGATAGGCGGCCGCGAGATCGACGCGCAGCGCCCATTCCTCGTCGCTCACCTTGCCCTCGAGCGACGGGATCTCGACCGCGTCCAACGCCCTCGCCCCCGCCATTCCGCGAGCCATCGTGTCGACACGGTTCATTCGCGCACCTCCTGCCGGTCCGGACGCGCCCGCTTGTTCGCATTCTCCTCTGCCAGGAGCAAGGAGCAGTTCGCGCTTCCCCGCCGCGCTCGCCGAACGCGTCGCCGGCCGGAAAGATGGTCGGGGAGACAGGATTCGAACCTGCGACCCTCTGCTCCGGGAACACAGGCGCTTCCGACCGAAGAGTGGCGGGTCGGCTACTTCTGTATTCTCGCGTGTATACGACTGCGTCAAAGCTCATGCGGAAGTGATGGTTCGACCGAGTCACTTGTGTAGGCCATAGAAATAATCGGAGCCGCGCCAGGCTTGCCCCTGCGCTTCTCGTGCCGATTGGAAGATGATCGCCCAGCAGTCTTGATCCGGCGCATGTTCCCACACCCCAGGCTCGATAGCGACGATTCGCCCGCCAAATGCTGAGGGCTGCGTTGGTCTCATGTAAGTAGATTCAGCCTCCGATGAGCGACTGGACTTGATCTTTCGAGAGCAACCAGCAGCAGGAACGATACTTGCCGCCGCCTAGATGAGTCAGGCCTTCGCGCCCTAAGCCTACCTTTCGACTGATGAAGTGGATGCAACTAGGCACCGGATTAACCTCCCACTGGCTCCCGAATCCTACGCGTCGGGCCTCCATTGCCGCTTTGACAGGAAGATGGTTGAAATTTCTTGGCCTGTGCAGTGGACACTTGATCGCCTTCGCGCTCTGACGCTCAAACACCGGGAAGCGCTCTTCTCGAACGCGCGCGCTCGTGCGGACCCTGAAGCGGAATACGTCATTCGGCTTTTGGTGGACCATGACCTGCTGGTTCGCTCGGGCGGCGGTCTATCGCGTGACCATCCGACCATTCAACAGATGGAGGAGATCATCCGCTCGCCTGAAGGACGGCAAGCGGCTCAGAAAGCTGCCGAGGCTGGACTGCCGGCAATGGCTGGGATTGACCCGCTGCTGAGCTCCGCGCTCGGTGCTTCATACGGCGAGCACGATACGACCAGCTGGGCCGGCACGCTTACTGCAGAGATCATGGACGAATGTGGGTATGTCCAAACTCGCAAGGCGCCGATGCCCGAGGGATGCGTGGCGAAGACGGCGGCGTTCTTCGAGAAGAGACGCTAGCGAGTTGGGGAGCTTCCATATGAGCACGGCTATCGTCCTCGAAACCGAGCGATTGCGCCTTCGGGAGTGGGATGCGCATTACGGCAAGCTCCTAGAGAGCACTGCAACACACCTGAAGTGTTGCGCTACCTTGAGGGGCGGAAACTTACTCCTCCCGAGCACAAGGAGCTCGTGGCTTGGCTGAAAGGCCAACAGAAGGATTACGGAATCAGTTTCTGGGTCTTGGAAGACAAGAGGAACGACGAATTCCTCGGGTTCTGCGGCCTGGTGAAGGTCGATGAGATGGACAGCACAGTGCTGGGAGCAACAGAAATAGGATGGCGACTGCGAGCTGACCGGCAAGGCCGACATTTCGCATCAGAAGCGGCAAAGGCTTGCATGCATCTCGCGTTCGACAAAAATGGCGATGACGATGGGTACTGGAACGTCTGCGACGGGCTTCGGGTTGTGTCGCGTACTACTGCCGAGAACGAGCCTAGTTGGCGCCTGATGCAGCACTTGGGAATGAAGTACGATCCGCGGCTCGACTACGTGTCTCATGGCAGGAGGCAGATAGTCCACGTGATGACCTTTGAAGATTGGCAATCTCACAAGAAGATCATTCCAGACACTCGTCTGCCGGCTTGGAGAAGCAAGCCCCCTTCCTGGTGGCGAGGTTAGCTTTCAAATTGCTCTAAGGCGGTCGGAGACCTACTCTCTCCTGCGCCGCGTTCGGGCCGTGCCACCGCGACCGGCAGGATTATAAGTCGGAGACGGGGGCAATGAAGCACGCGCAAAAACCAGATCACGTTACTCTTGGCACGCTTCTGCAGCGGATCCGGGAGGGGCAGTTTGTAATCCCGGACTTTCAGAGGGAGTTCGAGTGGAAGCCGTCGGACATCCGTGCGCTTATGAGCTCCATCTTTCAGGACTATTTCATCGGGAGCTTGCTCCTTTGGCGTGGCTCAAAGGAAAACTTCGACAGTCTTTCCGTGGAACCGATTTACGCTCATTCCGGCGGCGGCAGTCCCGTGCAGATAGTTCTAGACGGCCAGCAGCGCCTAACTGCACTCAATTACGCGTTCCACGCTCCTGCGTGCCCGCCGCCGTCGCGCTCTCATCGTTTCGTTTTTTCAGTGTTCGTCGATCGCTTTATGTCGGAAAATTTCGAGGACGCATTTGAACAGGCCTGGGGCGAAAATTGGTGTGAGACCATACTCTCAGACAGCGAGTTTCAATACTCCACGCATCGCTTCCCCTTGGCCGTTATGGGTAAGGGTGGTTTCGAAATTTATAAGTGGGCCGAGGGCTATACCAAATACTGGTTCGACCGCGCTGATCAGGACCCGCTCGCATCTGCACATGCCGACAACGGCTCCAAATTTATCGAGCATGTTCGCGAACTCATCGAGCAGTATCAGATCTCATACGTCGAGCTCGATCGCGACCTACCGATCGACAAAGTTTGCGACATATTCACGCAGATCAACAGCCGAGGTGTGAAGCTCGATGCCTTCGATTTGATCAATGCGCTGCTCAAGCCCAAGGGTATTCAGCTAAAGAGCCTTTATCGGTCGGTCGCCGAACGGCTGTCGTTCGCAGACACAGACCGCATGAACATCTATGTTCTGCAAGTGATGTCTCTACTCCTGCAGGAATACTGCTCGCCCAAATACCTTTATTACCTCGTTCCTGGGACACACCGGACGTTCAGAAACGTAGACGGAACGACGCGGACCGAAGTGCTCATAGAGAGCAGAGAGGATTTCGAACATCGGTGGGACGTGGCTGTGAAGGCGTTGGAAAAGGCTCAAGCGCTCATTACCCATCCGCAGGAGTTTGGCGTCACCGCCCCTCGCTTCCTTCCGTACTCCTCGATCCTCCCTGCCTTCTCAGCGATCAATTCGAGGATTGCGCAGCTTCCTGGCGAGCAACAGCTCCAAGCACGTCGAAAATTCAATCACTGGTACTGGGCGTCCGTCTTCATGAACCGCTACTCGAGTGCGGTCGAAACCAAATCCACTCGTGACTACGTCGATGTGAACCGGTGGTTTGTCGACGACACAGCTTCCCCTTCTGTCGTGAACGACTTCAACGAGCAATTCAGGCGCCTCGACCTTGAGGCTGAGACACGCAATGCGGGATCAATCTACAGAGCAGTGTTCAATCTCTTCGTCATTGGGGGTGCCCGTGACTGGGTCACAGGTGCTGTCCCGCAGTCCGACGAGATTGACGATCATCACATCGTGCCGGCTTCTTGGGGCAAAGCCAATGGTCTAGAACGACTGATCGACACCATTCTGAACCGAGCACCGCTGACAGCTGAAACGAACCGCAATTGGATCAGCGACCGGCTTCCGAATGAGTATTTACCTAAATTGATCGAGGCGAGCGGCGAGAACGCTGTCCGGGCCAACCTGGAAACTCACTTCATCTCCCCAACGGCGTTTAACATCCTGCTAAGGACGCCGTTCACGACCAGCGATTATGAAGAGTTTATCGCGGAGCGGAAGCGCACGATCCTCTCTGCAATCGAGAACCTCCTGGTGAAGGAGCGGCTGGACCTTTCACCGTCCCTTCGGGAGTTAGATCGCGAAATCGAGGAAACAGAGCTCGCATTGCGTCAGATGGCCGTCCACGCGCTCCAATCGAATGGGTTGGGAATACCCGATCATCTCCTCCCAAAAGTTCGCGATCGAATGGAGAGCGACCGACGCAAGGGGTTGTTGAACGAGGAGCTAGCCGGCTCCCTCGCCGGGCAAATGCAGTATCTGGATCTCCGGGAACTCGAGGCGACAATCGTCGCGAAGGCAGCATGGCCTGTTTTTGAACACGCGTTCACATCCAAAGAACAACTAGCGACCCGCTTCGGCCAGTTGGCGGAACTGAGGAACGGGCTGAGGCATAGCCGCTCTGTCTCTCAGATCGCGGAGAAGGATGGCCAAGCTGCCCTTCTCTGGTTTCGCCAAAAGCTAGGGCCGCAGCTTTCGACCAGCTCCCATCAGATGGATGCCAGTGCAGTAGTCAAGGCACAGTCCTTACCAGCAGAGGTCAGCACCTATTCGGAGAGCGGCGACTAAACCACTCCGATTTGGTCGCGGGCGGCAGGGTCGACCAGGCGGCCTCGTATACACGATTGATTACACGAGGCCCGTGGGAGCGCTCCGCGGTCTTGAGAGCCCCTGCCCTCGCAGCATGTGCCCCGCTTTGCAGTTTGCAGCAGCCCCTTGACCGCGCAAAGATGTTGCCTCAAATTAGGAACGCTTCCGGAAGGAAGTGGCCGTCGGAGGGCGGTCTGGTGTGCCCGGCAGGGCACGACGGAACCGGTGACGGTGAACTGGCCGGATGGCCGTGGAAAGATTGAGACGGAAGTCTGATTCTAACCGCATGCATCCAAGCTTGTGCTTCGGAGCCGGTTCTCTCCAGAAGAAAGAGAGAACCATGATCACTACCAACCCTTACAAAACAATCATCCGTTTCGATCAGGCCGCGGAACAGGCGGACGGCGCTCTCAAACGCGTCATCGGGTTCGTGCAAGCACGCAACATGCTTAGCCTGTTCGACGATGCTACGCTGGATGCAAATCCGAGATCCGCGCGAGCAAATGCGGTGACTGCAGACATCATCGAAAGCGTGGCTGAGGATCCCCGCATCTTCCAATTCAAGACAAAGGGCATCTTGCTAGGGACATCGGACTATTCCGAGCTCGATCGTCGTCGTTATGAGCTGCGCTTCAACAATCCCGCATATGAAGGTCTGCTCGACGGCGGGCATAACATGCTTGCTTTGGGGACCTACTTGCTTGCCAAGGTCATGGACCCGAAGGACGTGAAAAAGCTCAAGCTCTGGGAGGACATGAAGGCGGCTTGGGAGGTCAATCGGGAAGCGGTCCTGGCAATCAAGGATCAGTTCGAGTTCAAAGTCCCAGTCGAGCTGCTCGTTCCGACTGACCCGGATAATCCCGACATGGTGAGCGAGTTTGAACAGGCACTCATCGAGGTATGCTCGGCGCGCAATAACAACGCGCAACTAACGACCGAGGCCAAGGCCAATCAGCGCGGATTTTATGAGGAGATTCGGAAACGGCTTCCGAAAGCTGTCGCCGACCGGGTCGAATGGAAAACCAACGAATGGGAGAGCACCGACAATCGGCCGGTCAAAGTCAAGGACGTCATCGCGCTGGCCTGGATCCCGCTAACTGTGCTCAATGAGCACGACTTACTCCCAAAGAAAACTGAAGCCGGCACAGCTCTGAACTTCAACGTGTTGCCGCAGAACATCTATCGCAACAAAGGCGAGCTTTCGAAGCTGTTCGACAAGCTCATGGAGCATCCTGAAATCTCGAAGGCAACGCAGGGACCGCTCCACGAGCTTCACAACACAGCGATCGGCAGCGCTTTCGATGTGCTGGCTGCTCTGCCTGCCCTCTACGACAAAATCTTTGTTGAACTCGGCGATGCCTACAACAAGGCGACTGGTGGTAAGTTCGGGCGGATCAAGGCGGTGAAAATGCCGAAGCGCGGTTCTGCGTCTTCGCCATTTCTCCAGCTTGAGTCGGAATACGGGGTCCCTGACGGTTTCGTGTTGCCCATCTTATACGGTCTGAAGGCCCTGATGCGGGTGAAAGATGGCCGTGTTGAATGGGCTGAGGATCCAACCAAGTTCCTCAATAAGCATCTGAAGACGCTCGCGGGAGCGTTCAAGATGCCGATGGAGATGGCAGGTTTCGATCCGCAAAAAGTTGCAAAGAACGAGACGTCGTATACGTTCATGGTGGGCGAGGTCGAAAAGGCATTGATCAAGCAACAAGCTACGGCGGCTGCCAAGTCACCATCTAGCGTATTGGCGTAGTGCACGATGAGGGGGAGCGCCGCTCCCCTTCATTCAGGGCCACGTTAGTTTAGGAGCTCAGAACCGCCTTCACCGGCCTCGCCAGCGATATTGTCAGGTTCGAGGCGGCGGCGCGCCGAGTTCCACTCGTGGCCAGGAGAACCCGAACCGCCGGACATAATAGGTCTCGTAAAGGTAAGAGAGGTCCTCTTCCCAATCGTCGATCGCCACCGAGAGGTTTGCCGAGCGCTTGCGCTTCGCGTTGCGGATGAACGAGGCAAGCTCATGGGCCAGCTTCTTCAGCCGTGAGGCGGTCGCGGGAGCGCCCCATTCCGCGAGATACGCCGGTCCGTTGATAGGAGGCAGATCGCATGAAAAGCACGTGTCGAGAATCTGATGGCGAACGCCGGGCTTCTCTCCCTGCGCCGCGCCGACCCTGTAGCCGAGGTACGACAGCATCCCGATCACATGCCAGTCACCGCTCTTGAGATTACCGGCGCCGGGTGCGGCCTTCGTCGACGGCCATGCGAACTGGCCCGGATTTCGGGCAGCTTCCTTCGCGCGCTTACCCCACTCGGCAGTCAATGCATTGCGGAAAGCGATCTGGGGGCCGGCTTTTTCGGGGCCGAGCCGATCGATCATCCTGACTGTGTTGAGCCACTGGTGCTGCAATTCGTCCATCGATCGGCGCGGGAGCCCTTCGATCAGGCGAACGATGTCCGGTGGGAGACCAATGACGTCGGGCGGTGGATCAACGCTATCGACAGGAGTCCGGCGCCTCGACTTTCGCGCCGGCGCTGGGAGCTCGGCACTTTGGCGCCGGGCCGTTCCATCCTTGGATGATTTCAAAACCGACCAAATAGCCCAGGCCAACAGCGCTAGCAGTAAGATCGTCAGCATCGGAGCGGCGGCCGGCTATCCCTTCAGCGCTATAGGCCGATAGATCGCGCTCGGCACAATCAGACTCGGGGCCAGCACGCCGGCGGCGGGGTTGGACATGCGGAGCCGGTACCCTTTCTCAAGCCAGCCGAGAAGGTCGGCGGCATCGGGAACGCGGATGTAGTCGCGTTCGAAGCGTGTCATCGAGACGATGTACGCGCCGTCCTCATGCTTGTGCGGGTAGAGCAGAGTGCCTTTCTTCGGGCCGCGGCTGACGAAGGCGAGAAGGGGAACAGCCCGGGTCATTTCGTGGCCATCATTCCTCGTTGGGGTCGAATGACGCACGGAAAATCATTCGCCATCGAGGTCCGCCAAGGTCCTTGCCATAGTCGGGTTGGCGCGAACTCTTCGCCTCGTCTCTGAGCCGGGTAGAGATTTCGCGCGGAACACCTTTCCGGACCGTCGGCACCGCGCGATCCTCCATGCCATTCTGACGCCGAACTTGAGAGATGGATTTTCCCAAACGATCGGCCACCTCCGACGGATCGGGGATGTGCGAATACTCGACTGTTCCACCCGAGAGGAGGAACAGCAGGAACGATCCGGCTTGTCCGGTGCTCCATAGGTGATCAGTTATTTGCCTGGCCGCTCTGGCCCCCGCCCCTACATTTGGACACAATAAGGCATCGAAGGGCAGAAAGTGCTTCTGCAAGCTCTTGATCTGCTTGTAGGTACGGGCTGTCTTCGAACCTGAAGCCAAACCCCCGGCGACATCTTTCTGGACGCCATGACCGTCCGCCAAAACGACGCCGCGCAATCTCGCGCTCGCGGCGCAGGCATGCTCGGGAATGTAGAAGGCGTACAGAGGGTAAATTGGAATTCCGTCGCTATTCGACCTGGTTGACCAAGTTTCTCGCCTGGGATCCTCTCGGTTTTCCCTTCCCGCCCGGGTGGTCTAGGTGCCGAAAACTATGTCGGTCGAGCCGCCTCGTCGCGCACTGACGTAAAGGGTGACCGTGCGGCGTCCTCTTGTGATTGCACCATGCGCGTTTTGCCTGGATCACGAAGCTCAAGCTCCGATCCAGCCTTCTGGAAACGAACCAGAGTTCGAGATCCGCGCCGGTACTCTGTTCGTTCGGGAAATCGACGGAAACGCTCGAGCGGCCAGTCACCAGCATCGCGCCGGCCCAAAGATCAGTGATCGTCTCCTCGCGAAAATTGCGACTGAGTTCGTTCTCTCGCTCGAGAAATTCCGCCACGCGACGAGGAAACTCGTCGGCGAACCCGCAGAGATGGGCCCGCATTACTGTTCCGCGCCCTCATTCATCCCCTTGAACGCATCCGGCCAGCCGCCGTGTTTGTCGATCACTCGGTCGATCTCCGCCATGAGGTCGATCGTCCGGTCCATTGCGACGATCATTCGGCGATAGTGGAGCTGGTCTTCGGCGGTCAGCACCCGGCCGGGGCTCTTGTTCTTCCCGCCTTTAGCCGCTCGGTCCTTCAGCCATTTCTGCGCGGGCTGATAGCCGCCGATGTGGAAGTTCCAGACGCGCTCGGGGACGCCCTCGAACCAGCGGTGGGCGGAAATCGTGACGCGGTTGCCGCCGGCGGCGGACCATTCGGGCTTCTTTTCGACCCGCGCCTCGCCGTGGCCGGCGAAGCGGACGCTTTGCGGATCCTTCAGCTCTGGCGCGCCCTCGACATCAAGCAGGTGCAGCGCGACCAGCTTCGTTCCGAGCGGCACCAGCTCCTGGAACAAAGCCTTGCTTCCGGGCAACGGTATGCGCGCGAAGTCGCTCTTCAGATAATCCGCATAGCGCGAGCGGTAGGAGGGCGAGTGCAGGACCGCGTAGATCCAGTCGAATACGTCGCGCGGGCCGAATGTCTCGTCGAGGTCGCCCCGTTCGTTTGAGGAGGCGCTCAATCCTGTTTCGGATGCCAACTTCTCTGAATACTCGGTGGCGAGGTTCGCTGAACGCAATCCCGTTATCGGCTCAATAATCCAAAGCGGTGCGATGTAGTCCTGGCCTTTGTTACCAAGATAGAAGGTGCCGTGGTTGGTAGCGATGTTCGACACAAAGAAGTGGCTGAATTCGCCCACCACCTGTCTGTTGAACATGAGACCGACGTTCTTCTGTCGGACGATATGGGCCATAATTTCGCGGCGCGGATAAGCGAGAAAACCTTTGGTTTTCCCGCTCCAGTAGGTCCAACGTTCGTCGAATGGCTTATATTGAATTGGCGCGATGAGATTTCGGTCAGGCCGAGGACTGTTGAGATCAGATTGCGCTAGCGCGACGCTCCAATCGCGACCGTCGCTGCCAAGACCAAACTCGGTCCGCGCCTTCGCGGCGGCCATAGACGCAAACCGGGTTACGGTGTTCCACAGCCCCTCCTTCGTGAAGTGAATCGAAAGGCCGTCGCATTTCGTTTGGATGCCGGATGAGTACGATTCGAAGACGCTCGGAAGCATTGGGAGCGAATAATATTCTTCCTCTACTGATGAGGCCTCCGTCGCGCCGCTGATGCGATAGTACGGCGGCCGCATTGTAATCGTTGAACTGCCCTCGAGCGCTCCGTCGCCGTCGAGGAGCAAAGCATACTTCTTCTCTTGAGTGCCGACGATTGAGTTGTATCGAACTGGGCCTTGGAGTGTGGAAAGCAAGCAAATTGAAACGCCTTGCATGATCTCGAAGACGTTCTCGTCGGCTATATTGCCTTTCACGTCTCCATTAAGATCGACGTGCGTTTGGAATGGCAGCTTCTCTGCAATCCACGCCCGCATCAGCCGCTTCGTGATCCCGTCCAAATAGTCGCGATTGATGATGAAGCCGAGGCACCCAGCGCCCGACAATTCAAGCTTGTTCGATGCGAGCCGGAGAAACTTCCATTCCTCCCGGTTCAGATCGGCTTTGGTCTCGTTGAGGCCACGCTTCCAATCTTCCAGTAGCGCCATGATCGCAGGCGGCTCGGAGACCGACGAAGAATAAGGGGGATTACCAACGACGACCGTGAACCGCACCTCCTTCGCGCGGTTCGCAGCCTGTGCCTCATGTGCCAGCGCCTTCGACATGAAATCGAGCTGCATGTCGAAATCCTGCGCCGGCTCGAGCGAGTTCGTGAGATATATTTGCGCGCGGGGTACGTCCTCTGTCCGCGCGCGAAAGCCGGTGTCGTAAAGCTTCAAGGCAAGCTTCATATGCGCGATGGCGTAGGGCGCCATCATCAGCTCGAAGCCGTAGAGGCGCGGGAGCAGGTGCTTCGGGACGTAATCGTTCCACAGCGCCTCGATATCCTTCGGCGACTTGCCGGCCTTGCGCCATTTCTCCGTCATACGCTTGTGGATCAGGTCGGCAGCCTCGACCAGGAAGGTGCCGGTGCCCGTTGCCGGATCGAGAATGCGAACGAAGGGGTCGTCCTCCTTCACACCTTTGGGCAGCTCTATGTCGGGTCTCTTGGCGATCACCTCGCCCCAAGTTGCCGTCGAGGCCAGCCCGTCTTCGAGGCCGAAGTCGGTGCGGAGCACTTCGTCGACCGATCGGACGATGAAGCTGACGACGGGGCGAGGCGTGTAGAAGACGCCGCGCTCGCGCTTGAGATCGTTGTCGTATTCCTGAGCGAACAGCTCATAGAAATGGATCACAGGGTCTTCGTCCGGCTTCAAATCATCGAAGTTCAGAAGGACCGCTTGCATATTCGCGCGGCGAAGCATTTCGACCACATCCGCGACGCCGAGCTCGTCGAAATCCATACCGTCCTTGCGACCGCCGGCGGACAGGAAATTTTGGAAAAGTTCCTTCAGGAAGGGGTTCGTGGGCGGCGCGAGTGCGGTGACACTGTCGGCATCAAATGCGTCGGATGGTCTGCTGATCCTTGTGGCGAGCAGACCATAAGCAATCGTCTGCGCATACATGTCGGCAAAGTCGTCGAACTTGAGGTCGTGGATCAGCGCTTCCTTGAATGCCTTGTGGAGCGTCCGGAGCGGGCCTTTGTCCGACTCCTGAAGCAGCAGCTCGTTCGCGCGGCGGCGGATCTCCCGGGCGAGGCGCGCCAGCTCTCTGGCAAGCGCCTTCGAGGTCGCGATAACTTCGCCGGGCTTCTCGCGGAAAGCCTCGTTCCAGCGTGCGCGCCAGTGCGCGTCGTCCTCCGCCCGCTCGCGCCAGTGAAGCTTCTCCTTCAGAATCTGGTGTGTATAGGAAAGCCGGCGAATGGTGTCGGCCTCGTCCCATCCAAGCACGTTCAGGGTCGGCAGATCGCCGCTTTCCTTGTCCTCATGGAAATGAGCGAATGCGAGGGCCCGACCTTCGCCCTCGCCATGAGCCGCGATGAACAGCAGATCGTCCTTGTTCCAGGCGGCCCGCTCGGCGGCGTTCGCCGACGCGCGCTTTTTGATCGCTAGGCCGCCGAGGATCCGGCGAAGGACTGTGACCGGCAGCTTCTTCTGCGGCAGGCTCAGGAAGAAAATGCCCCAAGGCTCGCGCTCGATCGGTCGGAGCTGTTTGATCTCAATCTGCCCGGCGGTATCGCTCGACAGACCGAAATCGGCCGGATCCCAGTCGAAGGTCAGCTCATCAAATGTGAAATCCTCGATCGGCCAGTCCAGTTCGCCGCGCAGATAATCAATGAGCGCAGGAAAGGTGGTGATCCGGTCCAGCCGGCCGGTGTCGAGCATTACAATTCTCCAAACGTACGCAGGCCCGAGCAACTGCAGTTAAGCGGGATTACGGCGTCAATTCAATTCCATCCAAGCCTTCAGGATTGGCTTTACGCCCGCGGGCGCCTGCACCTGCCTGAGGTAAGTATTACGGATCTGGCGCTCGACGATCTCACGAGCCTCGCGGAGGGTTGGTCGCTCCATCTTCAACGCACGAGGCGTTTCCGGCGCGCTTCGCACCATCTCAGCGATCTGCGTGGTAGTTTCGGCGATCTTTCCGCTGTCCAAGTCGAGAAAGTACCAGGCAACCCGCCCATCCTGCTCAGTCCAGTTCTCGGCCTCTTCCGCTTCGCCGTCGGCCTCGGGTCGGCGGCCGGGAAGCGCCCAACAGAAGAAGACTCCTCTCGCCGCTCCGGGGAGTCGCTCACGTCCACTGAAGATCCGGTTTGGTAGGCCATCGAGCCGCGCTTCGAGTTCAGGATGGGCGATTAGCAGGTCGCGAAGCTCATTCCGTAGGCGTTCATCCGGACTCTCCTCGCCCTCCATCGCCTCATTGAGATCGCGAAGATCATCGTAGTCGTCCTCCGGCCTTAGAAGCTTCTTGCCCTCGATGCCGAAAAGCTTGGAGATCCTGAGAGTCTTGCCCGCAACGCGATTGTAGAGACGCAGCAGCCGATCCAGGTCGTCGGGCGGTAGGAAGTTCCAATAAACCACGCGCCCACGAAGTTTCGCCTCGCTTGGATGGTCGGCGACGAGCTTCTCCTCGACCTCTTTGCTCATACGCCGGTCGACGCGGCCAATTCGCTGCATGAGGCGCACCGGGTTCCAGTGCAGATCATAATTGATCAGGCGCGTTGCGTCCTGAAGGTTGAGCCCTTCTGAAAGCACATCCGTCGAAATGAGCACGCGCGTCTCGCGAAGCCCTTCGTCCTTAAGTCCTTTGCTAGACGATCCATTGTAATAGGGCGCGAATCTCTTGATCACCTGGTCGCGGCGCTCTGATGTCGCGGAATCGACCTCCTCAACCCCTTCAATGCCAGCCTTACGGAGCTCGTCCCGGATGAACCGGGCCGTCGTCATATATTCGGTGAAGATCAGGACCTTGTGCTTGCTCAACACCTTGTCCGTTTTAAGCAGCTTGATCAGCTCTTTTAACTTCCCATCCTGGTCCGGCGTGAAGTCCTGCAGCTCGTGAATGAAGCGCGAGAGCTGGATCAGGTCGTTGTAGGTCTCGTCCAGGATAGCTTCGACATCGTACTCGTCCCGAGGTAATCTCTCGACACTATCGAGCATTTCGGGAGTGACCAGGTCCTCCCCATCTTCCCTCTCTTCGTCCTTCCATTCGGCCTGGCGAGCTGCGATGAACTCTATGACATCGGCGTGTCGCTCTTTTTCGCGGACAAGTTTCCTCTTTTCGGCATCCGTTGAGACATGCGCCTCCGCAAAGGTAAGCAACTTCGTAAAGAGCCGTTGGCAGCTATAATCGAAGGCGACGGTCGAGCTTTCCAGCTTCTTTAGAAGGCCCGTGCGGATTAGTCGGACCACCTGGCGGCGGCGGCCTCTCTCGAAATCGGTTGCGTTACTGCCGTCGGTTCCTCTCGCGAAATCATCGGGATTGTAGATCGCCAGCGAGAGAAGCGGACGGGAACGAGCGAACGCCTCTTCCACTAGATCCAGTAATTTCCTTTGAAGCTCGCTGTTGCGATAGTTGGCGACAATTGGATCGTCGCGCACTGGGAAGATCGCTTCGCCTTTGGCTTCCTTTTTCTGGCTTGCCTTCACGTAAGCGCGACTGCGCTGAACCACGAGCTCACGAACGACGGGGTCAAGTGCGAAAACTTCGTGGGCTGGCCCTGTCGCAACATCTTCATCAACGGAAAAGAGATCGCCCTGAGGATCGTTCGGCGCCTCACCACTCGCGACACGAATCTCGCGTTCCAGCTTGCGGAAGTGGCCTTGCAGGGAGTGAATGCCGAGCGGTGCCTGTTTCAATTGCTCACCTGTTGGCGAGAACAGCTCGATCAAATGCATTAAATCGAGGATGCTGTTGTTCACCGGCGTTGCCGTGAGCAAGTACATTTCCTTACCGGCCGCAATTCGCTGCAAAGCGCGGTAGCGCGACTCTTTTCTCTCTCCTTTGCCCGCGACGCCGGGATTCCGGAAGTTGTGAGCCTCATCGATAACAATTGCATCAGCTTGGGCGGCAATTTGCTCGAGCTTGGGCAGCATCACCTCTCGGCTCAGATCCGTGTGACTCATCACCTCTAGGTTGGTGAAGACGCCATCGGCCAAATCCGGAAGATATTTCCGAAGATTGGCGATCCAGACGGACTCACGTGCGGATTTAGGCACGAGGAGCAGGACCTTCTTGCGTTCATGTCTGACGAGGCGTTCGAGAACCATCAATCCGACGAAGGTCTTCCCAAGGCCAACTCCGTCACAGAGGAATGCGCCGCCATATCGACGGGCGATCTTCACGACCGCTCCATAACCCTCCTTCTGGTAGCCATCGAGCAGCTCCCAGATCTTGGAGTGGTTCTTCTCCCACTCGCCGGCGGTCAGCTCCTTATGGCTGAAGTACTCCTTGAGCGAGCGCGCATACACCTCAAACGGAGTGAACTCTTGCACATGCCGTTCGATGATCCGCAGCAGATCCAGCGTAACGTCTTCAGCTTCGCCCCAATGGTCGTCATACCAATCTTGAAGGACGCTGACGGGCTGGCCCGTAATCTGGACGTTGAGCTCGACGTTTTGCGTCAGGCCTGGCCGAGTGAAGTTGGACGATCCGACTAGGGCCGCTGATCCGACTACGTCTTGCCTTGCATGCGTGATGTAGGCTTTCGCATGGAACTTGGCCCTGCGATAAAGCCGGGCCTCGATCTTCTTCTGACGCATTGCATCCACGATGGCCGGTAAGCCGTCGAGGAAGTCATCCTTCTCCTTTTCGAACTCGACGCTGCGATCGAGCGTCTCGAGTCTTGCGCGGAGCGCCTTTTCAAACGCCTGCTTCGTTCGTCGGCTGACTTCATCACCCATTAGGATCCGGAGGTGATCCAGCTTTTGCCATTCACCCTCGAGCGCCAAAAGTGAACCGACCTCCCAATAGGCGGTAGCCACATCGAAACTTTTTGAAAGCTCACACCAATCCCGAAGATATCGCTGGGCTTTCCAATCATCGTCACTGTTGTCGACGATAAAGAGTTCACTTCCGGTACGCGCACTGAGTCGATTAGGCATTTAGTCCCCCGAGCGGCATGTTAGAGCCGGCAAGTTCATAAACGCAACTACAGCTCTCTTTCACAAATATCCCGTCGAACAGCAGAAAATTGACGGAGCGTTTGGCGCGTGTTTCTTGTATCTGTGCCAGCGTCGCTGTTGCTTATCGAGCGGCAACCGTGGCCCTCGAAGCTGTTACGGCTAACGAAACGTGATTTGCCGATTCACTGACGATCCGCAGAGGAGACGAAGTCGCCTGCCTTCCGCGCCATGGATGCTCGTACTAGGGGGCACCGAGAGGCGGGGAGAGCGTCGACATTGCCCTCGCCGGCCAGCTTTTCCGGGCAGCAGCAGCAGCAGCCTTCTAATGCGAAGACATCTATAAACGGCTCCGGATGATCGCTCCGACGCTCTCTGTATACACCGCATGTACACAGACATTCTGAAGGATGGCCTTCCGGCGCCGAGAGGGTGTCTCCTATCGGAAGAAGGTGGTCGGGGAGACAGGATTCGAACCTGCGACCCTCTGCTCCCAAAGCAGATGCGCTACCAGACTGCGCTACTCCCCGACTTCGCCAAGGCTTCGTCGGGCAAGCCCGCCGAGGCGCCGTGCCGAGGGCTCGCCCGCCGAAGCTCGCCCAAGCGAGCGAAGGCGGGTGGGCCCGGCAGGATTCGAACCTGCAACCTAGCCGTTATGAGCGGCCGGCTCTACCGTTGAGCTACAGGCCCTCCCCGGCGCGCCCGGAATAGACGGCGCTGCCGACCGCGCCAAGGCGCGATCGCTTGCGCCCTGTCAGGCGCGCGGGAACAGCAGCGAGATCGATCCGCGCGGCACGATCAGCTCGGCGCCCGCGATGCGCGCGAGGCCGCGCACGAGGCGCAGCGAAAAGCCATGCTCGAGCTCCGCTGCATCGGCGCCGATCAGCTGCTCCTCCGACAAGGGGCACAGCGTCGCCGGGCGGCTGATCGACACGCGCGACCGCTCGCCTGCGCGCTCGACGACCAGGCGCAGCCGCTCGCCGGGCTGGCCGCGCTCGATTGCGGCGCTGCACATGCGGAAGATCAGTCGGTCGGCAAGCTCCGGCTCCATCGCCGCCGCCGCGTCCCTCGCCGCCCGCGGTGCATCGATGTCGACGCGCCGTGCCGCGGCCATGTCGCGGAGCGCCGGAATCATGCGCTCGACCAGTTCGCCGAGGTTGACCCTGCCCCGCTCCGCAGCCGTCGCCGAATGGACCTTCGCGGCGAAGTCGAGGTCGTCGATCGCGGTCAGCAGCAGCCGCGCCTGGCGGACGATCTCCTGGGCGCGCTCGCGATAGCGGCGGTCGGCGGGGCCGAGATACTGGCCCTCGATGATCTCGGCAAAGCCGATGATCGCATTGAGCGGAGTCTTGATCTCGTGGACCAGCTCACGGACGGAATCGGGGTCGGACAGCAGCCCGGCGGGCTGGCCGGGGACCGGCGCCTCCTCGTCCTGCTCGCGAAGCGCGACTCCGCGATAGCCGGCGAAGCGGCCGTCGCTCGGCTCGAACGCCGGAACGCCGCTGATCTTCCACTCGCCCGAAATCGGGCCGTCGCCGGGCACGGAGAGAAGCGCGTCGCGGAACGGCGCGCGAAGCATGAACGCGCGCACGACGTCGGGGTCGATCCGTTCTCCGTCCTGGACGCGGGCGATCGACCGGCCGATCACCGCGCCGCGCGGCGCGCCCTCGACCCAGGCGATCTCGCCGCCGGGGCCGCATTCCCAGCGGAAGATGCCGGGCGAGCCCTGCGGCGCGGGCGCAAACCCGCCGCCGCGCTTCATTGCCGAACGGCTGCGGCGGCGCCGTTCGATGCGCTCGACGACTTCGTGCAGCGAAGGCTCGGCGGGACGCGCCGCCGGTTCCTCGGCCGGCGGTTCGACCAGGCTCTGGGTGAGGTCGAGCGCCGGCTCCGCGCGCACCTCGGGATGAAGCGTCTCGATGAAGCGCCGGGTCTCTTCGTCGGCGGCGGCGCCAATGGCCTGCCACTGCGCGGCGTCGAGCGTCGCCGCGGCGAGCACCGGAGCGGAGACGGTCAGCCGGTCCGACGCGAAATATTCGAGCAGCCCCAGCGGCAGCGGAAGCGCTGCGACGGCGCGCGCGGCGGCTGCGCGCAGGCCCTCGTCGACCATCGGCGCATCGGAGCGGATGGTGTCGAGCGCTTCGGCGACCGCCGGGCTCGCGGCGTTCGACCCGGCGCGCGCGACCAGGTCGACCAGCTGCCGCCAGCGGACCGCGATATCGTGGCGGTCGCCGGCCGGCTGGTTCAAAACGGTCAGCAGGCGATCGTCGAAACGCACAGGGCTCTCATGTCCTCGGAAAGACGTACAGTGACAGCGATGTAAGCGAGCGTTCAACACGCGCTAAGAAGGTACGTCTTAACTATCCCGAAACGAGACAGTTCAACAGGAGTTGTGAAAAGGGCAAAAAGAAAGGGCGCCGGCAGCGCCGACGCCCCTCCCTCAACGTCCTGCGAGACTCGCCTCAGGCGGTCTGCTGGACATAAGCGAGCCAGTATTTGGCGATCGCCGCGCGGGCGCCGCTGACGGCGTTCAGCGCCGCGGTCGCCCCGGCCTTGTCGCCCGCCCGCGCGAGCGCCATCCCGAGGTGCAGGTTGGCGAGGTCCTTGTCGGCGTCGGAGCGGCTCAGCACCTGGCGGTAGATGTCCGCGGCCGCCGAATATTTGCCCATCCCGAAATAGCGGTCGCCGATGCGCAGCAGGTTGATCGCGCTCGGCGACATCTTGGCCGCCGCCTGCAGGTCCGCCTCGCTCGCCTTCGGCTTGCTCTTGAGGCCGTTGATGATGTCGCGAAACTGCGGCTCCGTCGGCTTCACCAGTCCCGCCGCGATGCCGGCGTCGATGACCGCCTGGGCTTCGTTGAAGTTGCTCTGGTCCGCCGAGGCTTCGGCGAACAGCGCATAGTCGCCGGGCGTGGTCAGCGCGCCCGTCGCCTGCATCAGGCGCAGCAGGTCGAGCGTGCCCTCGACGTCGGGGTGGGTGAGGTTGCGGTAGATGGCGATCGAATTGCGCCAGCTGTCAGCGCTCGGATAGGCCTTCGCCCATTCGCGGCTGAGGTCGATCGCAAGCGGCGACTGGGTCGCATAAGCGACGCTGACGGCGCGCTTCAGCAGCGCCTCGTCGGGCTTCTGCCCGCTCGCCAGCTGGATCTGCACGGCGCGCTGGAAATCGGTCGCCGCCTCGGCCTTCTGGCCTTGCGCGAACTTGGCTTCCCCGAGCAGCGTATAGCCTTCGGCGTTGTTCGGGTTGGCCGCGATCGCCTTCTGGAAAGCCGCCGCGGCCTGGTCGAACTGCTTGGCGTTGTAGAAGGTCGTGCCGAGGCTCGAATAGAGCTTGGAGCTGGTTGCCGCATCGACGAAGCCCGAGCTTGCGATGGCATCGACGGCGGAGGCCATGGCGGCATTGTCCTTGGCCGCGAGCGCCGCCTTCAGCCGAAGCTGCGCAATGGCGTAGCGGTCGTCCGGCGTGCTCGCCACCGCCTGAGCGGCGGCGACCTTCGCCGGGATGTCGGCGACGTCGTTCTTGTTGACCGCATTCTGGAGTTCGACGATCGCCTTGCGGGCCTTCTCGGACGGCTTGATCTGCTTCTGCGCGGCAGCCGGAGCCGCGGACTGCTGCGAGGATTGCGAGGAGGTCTGCGGCTGAGACGCCTGCGGGCTGTACTGCGCTGCAGCGGGCGCCGAAGCGGCAGCGAGAGCCAGCGCGGCGGTGGTGATCATCAGCTTCATCGAAAATATCTCCTGTGGCGGACGATGGGGCCCGTCCGCATGGAATGACGGCGGCGCCTTAAACCTGTAACTCATGGATGCACAAGAAGCTTGCCGTAGGGCCCCTGAACGCATTTTGAACCTCCTGATTTCTCACGGAATTCACGAGGAGGGCAAAGCGGCGGTGAAGAATTCCCTCGCGCGCGCGCGTGCGCGGGGTGGCGCGCCGGGGTACAATGCACTAGGTAGGTCTGCGGGGGGCGGCGTTTGCGCGCATTCCCCGCGTACACCCTAAACGACAGGACGAATTCTTGGCCACCGAACCGCCGGTCGACGACCGCAACGACGACAGCACGCCTCCCCCGCCGCCTCCGGGCGACCGCGACATCGCGCCCATCTCGATCGTCGAGGAGATGAAGACCAGCTACCTCGATTACGCGATGAGCGTGATCGTCAGCCGAGCTCTGCCCGACGTTCGTGACGGCCTCAAGCCCGTCCATCGCCGTATTCTCTTCGCCTGCCAGGAAGCCGGCTACGTCGCCGGGCGGCCGTACCGCAAGTCGAGCCGCATCGTCGGCGACGTCATGGGTAAATATCACCCGCACGGCGACAGCGCGATCTACGACGCGCTTGCCCGGATGACTCAGGACTGGTCGATGCGCGTGCCGCTGATCGACGGCCAGGGCAATTTCGGCTCGATGGATCCCGATCCGCCCGCGGCGATGCGCTACACCGAAGCGCGCCTCGCCAGGGTCGCCAACTTCCTGCTCGGCGACATCGACAAGGACACCGTCGATTTCCAGCCCAATTACGACGCGTCGGAGCGCGAGCCGCAGGTGCTTCCTGCGCGCTTCCCGAACCTGCTCGTCAACGGCGCGGGCGGAATCGCGGTCGGCATGGCGACCAACATCCCGCCGCACAATCTCGGCGAAGTGCTCGCCGCCTGCCGCGCCTATATCGACGATCCGGCGATCGGCTCCGAAGCCTTGATGGAGCATGTGAAGGGCCCCGATTTCCCGACCGGCGGCCTCATTCTCGGTCAGAGCGGGATCCGCAGCGCCTACACCACCGGACGCGGCTCGATCCTGATGCGCAGCCGCGCGCACGTGGAGGAAGGCCGCGGCGACCGGCGCTCGATCGTGCTCACCGAAATCCCCTACCAGGTCGGAAAGAACGGCCTCGTCGAGAAGATTGCCGAAGCGGCCAAGGACAAGCGCATCGAGGGCGTCGCCGACATCCGCGACGAATCCAACCGCGAGGGCGTGCGCATCGTCATCGACCTGAAGCGCGACGCGACGCCCGATGTCGTGCTCAACCAGCTGTGGCGCCACACGCCGGCACAGACGAGCTTCCCGGCCAACATGCTCGCCATTCGCAGCGGCCGGCCCGAAACGCTGACGCTGCGCGACTTCATCGAGGCCTTCGTCAGGTTCCGCGAGGAAGTGATCACCCGCCGCTCGAAGTTCGAGCTGCTGAAGGCCCGCGAACGCGCCCATATCCTGCTCGGGCTGGTCGTCGCCGTCACCAACCTCGACGAAGTGGTGAAGCTGATCCGCGGCTCCGCCTCGCCCGCCGAAGCGCGCGAGAAGCTGCTCGAGCGCGAATGGCCGGGCGACCAGATCCGCCCCTACATCGCCCTTGTCGAAGCCGTCGAGCCGCAGGCCAAGCGCGAGAAGTACAAGCTCTCCGAAGCGCAGGTGAAGGCGATCCTCGAGCTTCGCCTCCACCGCCTCACCGCGCTCGGCCGCGACGAGATCGGGAGCGAGCTCGAGGGCCTCGCCACCAGCATCGGCGAGCTTCTCGAGATCCTCGCCAACCGCGCCCGCCTCTACGAGGTGATGCGCGAGGAGTTCGACGAGGTCGAAGCCGAGTTCGCGACCCCGCGCGTCACCGAGCTCGCGGCCGCCGCCGACGGGATCGAGGACGAGGACCTGATCGAGCGCGAGGACATGGTCGTGACGGTGACCATGGAGGGCTACATCAAGCGCACCCCGCTCGCGATCTTCCGCGAGCAGAAGCGCGGCGGCAAGGGCCGCGCCGGAATGGCGACCAAGGAAGAGGATGCGGTCACCACCCTCTTCGTCACCTCGACCCACAATCCGGTGCTGTTCTTCTCCAACCTCGGCCGCGTCTACCGGATGAAGGTGTGGAAGCTCCCCGAGGGCGGGCCCAACACGCGCGGCCGGCCGATGGTGAACCTGCTTCCGCTTGCCGAGGGCGAGACCATCTCGACCGTCCTTCCCCTGCCGGAGGACGAGACCGAATGGGCGGCCTTGCATATCATGTTCGCGACCGCGCACGGGACCGTGCGCCGCAACAGCATGGCGGCCTTCACCAACATCCCGTCGAACGGCAAGATCGCGATGCGCTTCGGCACCGGCGCCGTCGAAGAGGCGGAGACCAGCCAGGACAGCGAGGAGCAGGCGGACCCGACCGATCGCCTGATCGGCGTTTCCCTGCTGACCGAAGAGGACGACGTGCTCCTTGCCACGCGCCACGGCAAGGCGATCCGCTTCATGGCCACCGACGTTCGCGAATTCCAGTCGCGCACCTCGACGGGCGTGCGCGGAATCCGCCTGCTCGAAGGGGACGAGGTCATCTCCATGTCCATCCTTCGCCGCGGCGCGATGCGCAGCCAGGAAGAGCGCGAGGACTATCTCCGCTTCGCTCCGTGGAAAGGCGAGAAGGACGGCGACTGCCCGATCAGCGCCGAACGCCTGGCCGAGCTTGCCGAACGCGAGCAGTTCATCCTCACGGTGACCGAGAACGGCTACGGCAAGCGCTCGTCGGCCTATGAATATCGCCGCACCAACCGCGGCGGCCAGGGCATCACCAACATCGACACCTCGGCGCGGAACGGCTGCGTGGTCGCCTCCTTCCCGGCAAGCCAGGGCGAGGCGCTGATGCTGGTGACCGACCAGGGCAAGATGATCCGCACCACCGTGGGCGACATCCGAGTGATGGGCCGCAACACGCAGGGCGTCACCATCTTCCGCGTCGCCGAGAACGAGCATGTCGTCAGCGTCGCCAAGATCGAGGAAGCGGACGAGGAGGAGATCGAGCTGGAGAACGACGGCGAGATCGCGCCCGAGGAAGGCGCCGTCGTCGGCGAAAGCGAGCTCGAAAAACCCGCCGACCCCGAACCCGAGGAATAGTCAACAATCCTCCCCGGGACGGGGAGGTGGCAGTCCGAAGGACTGACGGAGGGGCTCCGGAGACCCGCACTGCCCCCTCCACCGCCAGTTCCGCTGAGCGGCGCCGCTCCCCGCCCCGGGCAGCATCATCCCTGCGACAAGCCGCCGAAACCCACCGGCGGCACACCGCGTTTCCCCTTCAAAGAGAAGCAGGAGGAAACGTCACATGCCCCTTCCCCACAACGCGCTTGTCCTTGTCGCCGACGGCCGCAAGATGCTGTTCTTCCGCAACCACGGCGACGAAGGTCAGATCGACCTCAGGACGGAGGCGCACGACGAGCGGGAGGAGCTCAAGAACCGCGATCTGCGCACCGACGCGCCGGGCACCGCGGCAGTCATGGGTTCGTCGGGCGGCGCCGACGCCTACCGCCCGATGATGGAGGAAACCGACTTCCAGCAGCAGGAGGAGGACCGCTGGATCAAGGACGCGGCCGAAGAGCTGAAGAAGCGCGTCCTTCGCAACGATTTCGACGCGCTCGCGATCGTCGCCCCGCCCAAGGCGCTCGGAGTGCTTCGCAAGAACCTCCACAAGGAGGTCGAGAAGCGCGTCATCTGCACCGTCAACAAGGAGATGAGCGGCCGCCCCGTCCCCGACATCGAGGCGCTGCTGGTCGGCGAGACGCAGGTGGAGCTGCCCAACGTCTGAGCCGCTTCCGGTCTATACCGTCGGCCATTCGACGCGGACGATCGCCGAGTTCGCGGAGGTGCTCCGCGCCGGCCCTGTCGAGCTCGTGGTCGACGTGCGCACCGTGCCGCGCTCGCGCAGGAACCCGCAGTATAATTCCGACGCGCTTCCGGACGAGCTGCGCGAGTGGCAGGTCGCGTACGAGCGGATCGCCGGCCTCGGCGGCCTGCGCGGCCGCTCGCACGGCGTGCCGCCGGAGGTGAACGGCTATTGGGAAAACCAGAGCTTCCACAATTATGCCGATTATGCGCTGTCGGAGAAATTCGAACGCGCGCTTGAAGATCTCATGGCGGTCTCGGCCGAGCGGCGCACGGCCATCATGTGCGCGGAGGCGGTCTGGTGGCGCTGCCACCGGCGGATCATCGCCGATTATCTGCTGCTGCGCGGCCGCACCGTCATCCACCTGATGGGCGAAGGACGGATGGAGCCCGCGCGAATGACTCCGGGCGCCGAGGAGCGGGACGGACGCCTCGTCTATCCCGCTCCCGAAGCTGCGGACGCCTAGCCGCGCTCGCCGGCGCGCCCCGGCGGCGGAGCGGCCATCGGTGGCGGAGGCGGCGGCGCCGGCGGCATCAGCTGCAGCGACTGCGCCATCGAAAGATGCCGCTGCATCACCGGAATCGCGCCCGCGGCGAGCGTGCGCAGCGCCGCCACGTCGCCGCCGGTCGAGTAGTTCTGCATCAGCGCGATGCCCTGCTGGTGGGCGTTGATCTGCGCCTGCTGGAACGCCTGGTCGAAGGCGAAGCCGGTGCCCGCCGCGCGAAGCTGGTCGAGCATCGCCTGCTGCGCCGGCAGCAGCGTCGGCGAGGGCGGCGGCAGGTGCGCCGCGGCAGCCGCGGCGGCCATCTGCTCGCCCATGGCGCTGTGGTCCGCGATGAGCATGTTGGCGAAGCTCTGCACGCCCGGGTTCTGCGACGCCGACAGCGCGAGCTGCGCCGACTGGATCTCGAACTGGTTCGCGCTTGCCGCCTGGGCCATGAACCCTGGCGCGAGCAGCGGATTGTTGATGTCCACCGGCTCGGCTGGCCGCGGATTGGACGAGCAGGCGGCGAGCGCGATCGCGCCGCCGAGCATAATCGCCAGTTTCCTCATCGAAGGAGCTCCCTTGGTTTTGCGATTGTTGCGGCAGGGTAACCGGCCAGCAGGCGCGCGGTTCCTCTTGTTAATCCAGGCCAATCTCAGGCGTAGAGATGCGTCACTTCGGCATCGGGGGCGACCGCGTTCAACAGCAGCGTGCGGTGGCAATGCGCCGGCTCCCGCTCCATGCACAGGAGCGCGGTCGGCTTCTCCCGCGCCAGCTCCAGCATCTCGGCCGACTGGGCCATGGCCTCGGGAAGCTCCAGCTGCCCGGCATAGATGCGCTCGAGGTCGGCATGCCGCCCGGCTCGCGCTGCCGCCCTTCCGTCGGCCGGCGTGCCGAGCGCCTTGAGGTGCACATATTCGATGCCCGCCTCCTCCAGCGCCGCCCTCAGCGGCGACTTCGAGAAGCCGGGCCGGCGCGACAGCGGCAGAGCGCGCACGTCGATCACCCGCTCCACCCCCGCCTTGTGCAGCGCCGCGACGAACTCCGGGACGGTGGTTCCTTCATAGCCGATGGTGAAGATGCGCATCGGCGCGCTCTATCGCCCTAACCGCCTGTTGGGGAAGTCGAGCTTATGGCGCCAACGGGCTGCTCGTCGGGCATTTCCCAGACGCGCACATAATCCACCTCCATCCATTGCGGCAGCGCCGCATCGTCGATGCCCTTTGCGCCGGCCCAGTCGCCGCCCATCGCAAGGTTGAGGATCAGGTAGAAGGGCGTGTCGAACGGCCACGCCCCGCGGCCGCCCGGCTGGTCGTTCCGGACGCGCATATAGGCGCGGTCGTCCACGCCGATGGTGATCGAATCCACGGTCCAGGCGAGCTGGTACCGGTGGAAGGCCGTGCAGGCGGTCGGCACCGCCGTCTCCGCTCCCCTGCCGTTGCCGCGCATATGGTTGAACAAGGCGGTGTGCAGCGTCGCATGGGCGACGTTCGGCTGCGATCCCACCTGCTCGAGGATGTCGATCTCCCCGCCGTCCGGCCAGGGCGCGTCGCTCTGCGGCATCATCCAGATCGCCGGCCAGGTGCCGCGCGCGCAGGGCAGCTTCGCGGAAACTTCGACGAAGCCGGCATTGAACGCGACCTTGTCCTTGGTCGTGATTTTCGCCGAGCTGTACTTCTGCTTTCCCCAGTCGGGGAACTTGCGGATCGCCTGCGGATCCTTGCGCAGCTCGATGATCAGCCGGCCGTCGTCGAGGCGGAGGTTCTCACGCCGGTCGGCGGCATAATATTGCAGCTCCTTGTTGAACCAGCCGAGCTTGTTGCGCGACGTGTCGTAGCTCCACTTGCTCGCATCGAGCGCCTTGCCGTCGAACTCGTCGGCCCACAGCAGCTTGTCCGTATGCACCGGCATCGGCTCGTCGATGCCGTAGCTGTTGCCGGACAGGCTCTGTGCGGCGGCGGCGAGGAAAAGAGCACTGATCATCAGTGCTGGATAGCGCGGGCGCGCCGGACTAACAGCCCCGCCGTGACGTTCGACATCCACATCGTCGGCGGCGGCCTCGCCGGGTCGGAAGCGGCATGGCAGCTCGCCGAGGCCGGCCTCAGCGTGCGCCTCAGCGAGATGCGCGGGGGCGGCGACATGACGCCGGCGCACGAGACGAACCGTCTCGCCGAGATGGTCTGCTCGAACAGCTTCCGGTCGGACGATGCCGACCACAATGCCGTCGGGCTGCTCCACCAGGAGATGCGGACGCTCGGCTCCCTCGTCATGCGCGCCGCGGACAAGCACCGAGTGCCCGCCGGCTCCGCACTCGCGGTGGACCGGGAAGGCTTCGCGGCGGAGGTCACCCGAGCCGTCGAGCAGCACCCCCGGATCGACGTCGTGCGGGAACGGGTGGACAGGCTGCCCGACCATCCCGCCATCATTGCCACCGGTCCGCTGACCGGCTCGAAGCTCGCCGAAGCCATTGCCGCGGAGACCGGCGAAGGCGCCCTCGCCTTCTTCGACGCGATCGCTCCCATCGTTCACCGCGACAGCATCGACATGGACGTGGCGTGGATGGCCGCGCGGTGGGATCGTGGTTCAAGTGAGGGGGGCGGCAAGGACTATATCAACTGCCCGCTCGACAAGCCGCAGTACGAGGACTTCGTCGCCGCGCTGGTCGAAGGCGAGAAGATGCCCTTCCACGAGTGGGAGAAGGACACGCCCTATTTCGAGGGCTGCATGCCGATCGAGGTCATGGCCGAGCGCGGCCCCGAGACGCTGCGCTACGGTCCGATGAAGGGCGTCGGCCTCGACGATCCGCGCACCGGCCGCTGGCCCTATGCCGTCGTCCAGCTGCGCCAGGACAATGCGCTCGGCACCTTGTGGAACATGGTCGGCTTCCAGACCAAGCTGAAGCATGGCGAGCAGGTGCGCATCTTCCGCACCATCCCCGGCCTCGAAAATGCCGAGTTCGCGCGGCTCGGCGGGATCCACCGCAACAGCTTCATCAACTCCCCGCGGCTGCTCGACCGCGAGCTGCGGTTGAAGTCGCGGCCCAATATCCGCTTCGCCGGCCAGATCACCGGCTGCGAAGGCTATGTCGAAAGCGCCGCGGTCGGCCTCCTCGCCGCCCGCTTCGCCGCGGCCGAGCTCCGCGGCGACAGCCTGCCCCCGCCGCCGCCGGAAACCGCGCTCGGCGCCCTGCTTTCGCACATCACCGGCGGCGCCGACGCGGACACCTTCCAGCCGATGAACGTGAACTTCGGCCTGATGCCGCCCATCGACGGACGCGCCAAGCGGGCCGACCGAAAGAAAGCTTATACCGACCGCGCGCGGGCCGCTTTGGCGCAGTGGCTCACCCAAATTCCTCCCCACGAGAGCTCGTGGGGAGGGGAACCAGCCCAGCTGGTGGAGGGGTAACTGGCGCCGACACGCGTGAAGAATGCCGTAGCTACGGACTCCCGATCTTGACCACGTTCGCCGCCGCAGAGCGGAACGCCGCGTAACCGCTCGTGCCATCGGAAACCGCTCCTCAAGCCCCAACGCCATTCGCAAACCAGGCGCATTCCTCCCTGCCGCGAAGCGGTGGGGAGGGGAACCATGCGAAGCATGGTGGAGGGGTAATCAGCTCCGGCAGGAGTGAACAATCGCCGTAACCACCGACTGCAAATCTTTCATCACGTCCGGCGCTGCGAAGCGGAGCACGCGCAAACCCTGGCTGCGCAGCCAGGCATCCCGCCGCTCATCCTGATCCGGCCGATCCCCCATCGAATGAGTTTCGCCATCCACCTCGACGACGAGGCGCGTTGCCGGACAGTAGAAATCGACAATGCAGCGGCCGATCGGGTGCTGCCGCCGAAACTTGAAGCCTTCAGGGCGCTGACGAAGCACCTGCCACAACATGCCTTCGGGCAAGGTCATCTCGCGCCTGAGCGCTCGCGCTCTCACCACGATGGCGTTCTTCTCCCGACTTGGCGGCATTACCCCTCCACCATGCCTTGCATGGTTCCCGTCCCCATCTGTCGATGGGGAGGAACTAATCCTCGGCGCTGTCGCTATCACGCGCCGCGTAGGTGCGGCCGCAGCTGCAGCTCTTGTGCTTGGGCGGAGGAGGCGCGGTGGTCGCATATTCGGCGGGGGTGAGCCAGCCGTTGCGGTCCTTGTCCGCGCCCTGGAACTTGGTGATCGTCTTCACCGCCCATTCCTCGAACGACAGCGAGCCGTTGCCGTTGGTGTCCAGCTTGGCGAACGCCTTGCGCCTCGGATCGAGCAGCTCGTTCGCTTCGATCTTCCCGTCCTTGTTCTTGTCGGCGCGCGAGAAGCGCCGCTCCTCGCGGCTCTTCGGGCTTGCCTCGGGCGCGGCGAGCGGCTGGTCGGCGGTCAGCATGGACGCGCTGTAGCTGCGCGCCGCCGGCGCCGGCGGAAGGCCCGGCCGCTGCTCGGCGCGCGACTGCCACACGAGGAACGCACCGGTGAGCAGCAGGAAGCAGGAGGCGGCGCCGGCAAGGAAACGCAACATGCAAATCTCCTTCGTGGAGGAGATTCGGCACGCCTCCCTGTGCCGAAACCGCGCGAGCGGAGTCAACTAGAGCTGCGGAAGCCGCCCGCTCAGCCGGTGCCGAAGCATTGCCGCCGCGCGCGCCGGCGTACCCTCGGCCTCGAACGGCTCGCCCCGCCGGCAGTCGCGGATCGCGAGCGCGGCCATCATCGACAAGGGCCGCACCGCGCGCGGAAAGCGCGCCCCGCCCAGACTTTTGGCGAACTTGCGCGCCTGCCGGAGAAGCATCTCGCGCGAGGCGGCATCGCTGCAGTGCCGCGCGACGTCGACCAGCGCCCACAGGCCGCCCGCCGCCTGGATCTGCTCGCCCGGCGCGCCGAGCACGCGCGCTCCAAGGCCGAACAGCAGGTTCCCGCGCAGCCACACGGCCTCGCTCGTTTCGATCGTCCACGGGAAGGGGTCGAACAGGTGAAGCCATCCGGCCTCGAGCCCGGCGAGATCGTGACCGCTCACGCCGCGCGGAAGCAGCTCACGTTCCGCGTCGCGCAGCCGCGGCTCCGCAGCGGCATGGCCGCCCGCGTCCAGCTCCTCGAGCCGCTCGCGCCACCAGGCGAGCCGGATCGGCCCCAGCATCTGCTCGCGCGTCGTGCGCACGACGTCGCGCATAGCGGCGTCGATCAGGAACAGCGCTTGTATTGCAGGCCGCGCAGCAGCGGGAACATAGCTGAGCGCGAGCGCGCGATCGGGTCCGAGCGCGCGCCTCAGCTCCTCAGCGATAGCAGACGGCCTTCGCCGCCTCGACCACGTCCGACGCCTTGATCAGCGCCAGCTTCTCGAGGTTGGCGGCATAGGGCAGCGGCACGTCCGCGTCCGTGACGCGAAGCACCGGCGCGTCGAGGTCGTCGAAGCCTTCGGTCATGGCGATGGCGATGATCTCCGAGCTGATCGAGCAGGCCGGCCAGCCTTCCTCGACCACCACCATACGGTTGGTGCGCTTGAGGCTTTCCAGCACCGTCGCCTTGTCGAGCGGCCGCAAGGTGCGCAGGTCGATCACCTCGGCGTTGATCCCCTGCCCCATCAGCTCCTGCGCCGCTTCGAGCGCGACTCCGACGCCGATCGAGTAAGTGACGATCGTCACGTCCTTACCCGGCCGGACGATCCGCGCCTTGCCGATCGGAAGCACATAATCGTCGAGCTGCGGGACGTCGAAATGCTGGCCGTAGAGGAGCTCGTTCTCGAGGAAGACCACCGGATCGGGGCTCCGGATTGCCGCTTTGAGCAGGCCCTTCGCGTCCGCGGCGCTATAGGGCGAGATCACGATCAGCCCCGGCACGTGCGCGTACCAGCTGGCGTAATTCTGGCTGTGCTGCGCCGCCACGCGCGCCGCCGCTCCGTTGGGCCCGCGGAACACCACCGGGCAGCGCATCTGCCCGCCCGACATGTAGTTGGTCTTCGCGGCCGAATTGATGATATGGTCGATCGCCTGCATCGCGAAGTTGAAGGTCATGAACTCGACGATCGGCTTTAAGCCGCCCATTGCCGCGCCCGTGCCAAGGCCGGCGAAGCCATATTCGGTGATCGGCGTGTCGACGACGCGCCGCGGCCCGAATTCGTCGAGCAGCCCCTGCGTGACCTTGTACGCGCCCTGGTACTCGGCGACCTCTTCGCCCATCACGAACACGCGCTCGTCGGCGCGCATCTCTTCCGCCATCGCGTCCCGCAGCGCCTCGCGCACGGTCATGCTGACGAGCGGCGTGCCTTCGGGCACTTCCGGCTCGTCACGCGTGGCCGCCACGTCCGCCACCAGGTCCCGCGCCGCGGTCTCGAACACATGCGGCGTCGGCGTCGCTTCGTCCTGCTGCGACGCAGGCTCGGGAATGCTCGGCGTTTCAGTTGACGCCGGCTTCACTCCCTCTCCCGTGCCGGGAGAGGGTTGGGGTGAGGGTCCCTGCGCATCCTTAGAAGGCTGAACCCCCTCACCATGCGGCGTTCCGCCTGTCTGGGGGACAGGCGGCTGCGTCGCATCCTTTCCCCGCTGGGGAGAGGGAATTTGCTCACCGTCGGCCGCCAGCAGCGCGATCGGCTGCCCGACCTTCACCCCGTCAGTTCCCTCCGGCACCAGGATCTTCGCGATCTTCCCTTCGTCGACCGCCTCGAACTCCATCGTCGCCTTGTCGGTCTCGATCTCGGCGAGGATGTCGCCCGATTTGACGTCATCGCCTTCCTTGACCAGCCACTTGGCGAGCGTCCCTTCCTCCATGGTCGGGGACAGCGCAGGCATCTTCAGCTCCGTCGCCATCAGTAGCTCTCCACCAGCACGTCGGTGAACAGCTCCGCGGGCGGCGGCTCGGGCGCATCTTCAGCGAACTTGGCAGCACCGACGACGATGTCCTTGATTTCCTTGTCGATCGCCTTCAGTTCTTCCTCCTTGACGCCCATCGCCTCTAGCTCGCGTTCGGCATGGGTGATCGGGTCGCGATGCTCGCGCACCTCCTGAACCTCCTCGCGCGTCCGGTACTTGGCCGGATCCGACATCGAGTGGCCGCGGTAACGGTAAGTCAGGAATTCGACGATGATCGGACCCTTCCCGCTGCGTGTCCATTCCAACGCGACCTCGGCCGCCCCGCGAACCGCGAGAACGTCCATGCCGTCGACCTGGAAGCCCGGGATGCGGTGCGCCTCGCCGCGCCGGTAGAGCAAGGGCTCGGCCGACGAGCGCTTGATGCTGGTCCCCATCGCATATTGGTTGTTCTCGATCGCGTAGATCACCGGCAGGTCCCACAGCTTGGCCATGTTGAAGGCCTCGTAGACCTGTCCCTGGTTGACCGCGCCGTCACCGAGATAGGTGAGGCAGACGCCGCCGTCCCCGGCATATTTGTGCTTGAACGCGAGCCCGGTGCCGAGCGGCACCTGAGCGCCGACGATCCCGTGGCCGCCGTAGAAGCCGTGGTCGACGCTGAACATGTGCATCGACCCGCCCTTGCCCTTCGAAATGCCGGCTTCCCGCCCCGTCAGCTCGGCCATGATCACCTTGGGGTCGATCCCGTAGGCGAGCATGTGCCCGTGGTCGCGATAGCCGGTGATGACGCTGTCCTTGCCGACGGTCATCGCCGACTGAAGCCCGACCGCGACCGCTTCCTGCCCGATGTAGAGGTGGCAGAAGCCGCCGATCAGCCCGAGCCCGTAGAGCTGCCCCGCCCGTTCCTCGAAGCGGCGGATGAGCAGCATCTCGCGGTAAAGCTGCAGCAGCTCTTCCTTCGACGCCTTGTAGCGTTGCGGCTTGGGCGGCCTTGGAATGTCGGGAGCCTGGGTCTCGGGAACGGCACTTTTCTTCGCGGAACGCGCCACGGCGGTCTCTCTGGAGGTGATGAAGCGCCGATGCCTATAAGAGCCGCTCGGCGGGGCGGCAACCGCCGCTCAATTCAGCGGTACGATGACCTCGTCGGGGCGCACGAGCCCGAGCTGCTTGCGCGTCAGCTCTTCGGCCATGTCGGGGTCGGCATGCCGGGGATCGAGCAGCTGCGCGCGATGCTTCAGCTCCGCTTTCTCCTGCTGCAGCTGGACGAGCTCCGCCTGCCGCTCCTTGAGCGCGCGGTGATAGCCGCCCCAGGCGAGGATTCCGTTCGGTCCGGCAACCGCGTGGCCGGCGAAGGTGCCGACGACGATCAGCGCAAGCGCCGGCGCCGCCGCCCTGCGGATCATCCCCAAACTGCGCGAAGCACTCCCCATGACGTCATGAAAGAATCACGGGCGAGTCGGAGATGCAAGCGAAAAGAATGATTTGGTGGATATTCCGGGGATAAAGTTGTGGATGGAGCACTCACTACTCCCCCTCCGGGGGAGACGTCGCGCGAACCGCCACCGAGGGGGCCCCTGCCGCAGCAACAAAATAATTAAAAAACCCCTCGAGGTTCCGCAACACAACACCAGCGCTCACGCGC
>JBLNCZ010000026.1:0-120405 GCA_050261135.1 Bacillota bacterium | reverse complement strand
CCGGTCGGGCCGGTCGCGACCTTCACGCCGTGGAACTTCCCCATCTACCTTCTCGCCAAGAAGGTCGCCGCGGCGCTCGCCGCCGGCTGCTCGGTCATCTCCAAGCCGCCCGAGGAAACCCCGGGCTGCACCCAGGCCCTTGCCCAGGCTCTCGACGATGCCGGGCTCCCCAAGGGCGTGTTCCAGATCGTGTTCGGCGTGCCGGACATGGTCAGCCGCCACCTCATCGCCAGCCGCGTCATCCGCAAGGTCAGCTTCACCGGCTCGACCGCGGTCGGCAAGCACCTGATGCGCCTGTGCGCCGACAGCATGACCCGCGTGACGATGGAGCTCGGCGGCCACGCGCCCGTGCTGATCTTCGACGACTGCGACCTCGAGCGGACGCTCGACATGGTCGTGCCGCAGAAATTCCGCAACGCCGGCCAGGTGTGCGTGTCGCCGACCCGCTTCTACGTGCAGGAAGGCATTTATGACCCCTTCGTCAAAGGCTTCGCCGAGCGCACGAGCCAGCTGAAGGTCGGAAGCGGTCTCGAGGAAGGCACGAAGATGGGGCCGCTCGCCAACAAGCGCCGCCCCGAAGCCATCGCCAGGCTGGTCGAAGACGCGCGCGCGAAGGGCGCCAGGGTGCTCGCCGGCGGCGAGCCGGGCGACCAGGGCTTCTTCTTCAAGCCGACGCTGCTTGCCGACGTCCCGCTCGAGGCGGAGATCATGAATACCGAGCCGTTCGGCCCCGTCGCCGTGTCGCGCCCGTTCAAGACGCAGGACGAGGCGATCGAGCAGGCGAACCGGCTCCCCTACGGCCTCGCCGCCTTCGCCTTCACCGAGAACGGCCGCCGGGCGAACCTGCTCGGCGACGCCATCGAGGCGGGGATGGTGGGCATCAACACCTTCGCGATCAGCGGCGCGGACACGCCCTTCGGCGGGGTCAAGGATTCAGGCTTCGGCAGCGAAGGCGGGAAGGAGGGCCTCGAAAGCTACCAGGTCGTCAAGGCTATTCACCAGGCCTGAGCGGCGGCGCCAGCGTGCTGTGGTGCAGGTAGCGCTCGTTGAAGTCGCCGGCCTCGCACAGCCCGTCCCAGTCGAGGATGGCGAGCCGGCTCGATGAAAGGTTGATCAGCCCTTCCTTGCGCAGCAGCTGGAGCGTCCGGTTGGTGTGCACCGCGGTGAGCCCGGTCGCGTCGGCGATCTGCTCCTGCGTCAGCGGGAAATCATAGAGCTCGCCCTCCGCCATCCCGATCGACTTCATGCGGTCGGCAAGCTCGCACAGCAGGTGCGCGATGCGTTTGCGCGCGTCGCGCCGCCCGACGTTGACCACCCATTCGCGGAAGATCGACGATTGGATCGCGCTGTCCAGCCAGATCGCGTGCCGGAGCTTCGGCCGATCCGCCATGAGCTCGAGCAATGCGTCCCTGTGGATCACCGCCACGCTGATCCGCGTCAGCGCCTGCACATTATGATCGGCGACCTCGAGCAGGCAGTTCTGGATGTCGAGGAATTCTCCGGCGATGTGGAACGATATGATCTGCCGGGCCCCGTGCGTTACCAGCTTCTGCCTGAACGCGAAGCCCGTCACTAGCAGCGAGCAGGTCGACGTCGGCTCGCCCTCGCGAAGGAGGTAGGCGTCGCGACCCACCGTGCGATGCGACCAGGGCAAGGCGATCATCGCCTCTTTGTCGTCTTTCGGAATGAAGACCCGCCGGTCCCATCGGTTGAAGAGGCTTTCGAGAAGGAAGCGATGATCCAACGAAATGCCCCCGCGTGCGTACCGCGGGCGCTACAATCATGCCGCCGGTGGTTCCTTCACGGATGTTAGGCGAGGCAGCATTAACCTAGGTGATGCGCTCCGCGACGGCGTCGCGCGTGTGCAGGTAGCGCGGATTGAAGTCGGCGACATCGCGAAGCCGCTCCCAGCTCGGGAACTGGACCATCCTCCGGTCGCGATCGATGAGCCCGTCGCGCTGCAGTCCCTGCAGCACGCGGTTGACGTGAACCGCGGTGAGGCCGGTCGCATCGGCCAGCTGCTCCTGGGTCATCGGCAGCTCGTAGGTGCCCGTTGGCTGCATTCCGTACGCCGTCAGTCGGTACGCGAATTCACACAGCAGATGCGCAATGCGGCTTCGGGCGTCCCGGCGGCCGATATTGAGCGCCCACTCGCGGAAGATGGACGCTTCGATCAACGTAGTGACGAGGATCGCGCGCCCGACGTCGCTGTTGCTCATCGCCAGCTTCTCGAGCGCGGGCATCGGCACCTCCGCGACGAGGCCGCGCGTGAGCATCTGGACGTTGTGATCCGACTCCTTGAGGAACAGGTTTTGGAAATCGAGCGCGTCTCCCGGAATGTGAAGCGCGATGATCTGCCGCGCCCCCTCGCCGGTGAGCTTGTGGCGAAAAGCATAGCCGGACAGCAACACCGCGCATTTGTCCGGGCGGTCGCCCTCGCGCATGGTGTAGGATTGTGCCTCGAGGCGGCGAAGCGTGTGCGGGAGAGCAAGAACCTCGCGGCGGTCGGCGCCGGTCAGCGGCAGATGCGCCTCGAGCTTCCGCACGAGCGGCTGAAGCGGATTGTCAGCCTGACGGTTCAGAACGCCTCCCCCTGTGCTCGTCGGGCGGGAGCATAGCGTCTCTCAGTCGCCCAGGCCCAAGGGGTTACTCGCTAAGGCGATGGCGCCTCTATAACATTCCAGACCGGGCCATTCCAAACATATGTTAGAATTCGTCGCGGAAACTCAGTCAGTTTCAAAATGATTGATGTATGATCGGAATCCCGCCGGCAAACGACTCGGGCAGCCGCCGGCGAGAGACGCATGCCCCTTCCGCCGGTCGGGAAGCTGACGATGCCGCGTTACTATTTCCACCTATGCGACGGCACCGACCGCCTCCTCGATGATGAGGGGCGCGAACTGCAGGCTGCAGACCTCCACGCGGCAGCGCTCGCCGAAGCGCGCGGAATGATTGCTGCCGATGCGCTCGAGGGTCACATCTGGCTCGGCCAGCAAATCGAAATCCGCGACCAAGGCGGCAAGGTCGTTCACGTCCTGCACTTCGAAGATGCCGTGGAAGTCACCCATGGACCCGCTGGAACGCCGGCTGGTCCCTCCTGCTAGCCTCCGCGGCGCGCGCCGTTCGCCTGACCGGTCCTTAGCTGGACGACAGGAAGCCCCTCGGAGGCAGCGGCCGCCACTTCATAGCGATGCGCGAGCTCGAGGTGCGAGCGCTGCGCGTCCGGACAGTTCGAACGCTCTGCAGCTGCACGTTCCTCCGCTGCGCGCCGCGCGAAATAGCTTTGATCCGATCCCGTCATCGACTTTCCTCGTGGGAAGTCATCTTATGCCAAATGCCGGGCAGCGCTCTGACATGGATTAGCTGCCGGCCGGAATGGATGACGGGCTCGTCATCGCCCGCTAGAGGCGCGCCATGACAAAGCGCACGGGTGGCCGCATCCTCGTCGACCAGCTCAGGATCCAGGGCTGCGACCGCATCTTCACCGTCCCGGGCGAAAGCTTCCTCGCCGTTCTCGATGCGCTCCACGACACGCCGGAGATCGACACGATCGTGTGCCGCCAGGAAGGCGGCGTCGCCTACATGGCCGATGCCGACGGCAAGATGACCGGGCGGCCCGGCATTGCCTTCGTCACCCGCGGCCCAGGCGCGACCAATGCGAGCGCGGGCGTCCACGTGGCCTTCCAGGACTCGACCCCGATGATCCTGTTCATTGGCGACGTCGCGCGCGGTGACCGCGAGCGCGAAGGCTTCCAGGAGATCGACTTCCCCGCTTTCTTCGCGCCGGTCGCGAAATGGGCGGCGCGGATCGAGGACGCCGCGCGGATCCCCGAGTTCGTCTATCGCGCCTACCGCGTCGCGACTGCCGGGCGCCCGGGCCCGGTCGTCCTCGCCCTTCCCGAAGACATGCTCCGCGACGAGGTGGAGGTCGCGGACCGCCCGTGCGTCCCGCCGCTCGCCGAAGCGCCCGATCCCGGCGCCGTGCAGGCGCTGTTCGAGCTGCTCAAGCAGGCTGCCTCGCCAGTGGCGGTCGTCGGCGGCGCCGACTGGAGCCCGCGCGCGGCGCACCATTTCGCCAACTTCGCCTTCCGCTACGGCATTCCCGTCGCCGCCGCATTCCGTCGGCAGGACGCGATCGACAACAAGTGCGGCGTCTATGCGGGGCAGCTCGGCTACGGCCCCAATCCCAAGCTGCAGCAGCGCATCCGCGACGCGGACCTGGTCATCGCCGTCGGCCCGCGCCTCGGCGAGGCGACCACCGACGGTTATACTTTGATCACGCCGGATCACCCCGACCAGATCCTGGTCCACGTCCATCCCGATCCCAACGAGCTCGGCCGCGTCTATCACGCCGACCTGCCGATCTGCGCCGACATGGGCGAGTTCGCCGAGATGATCGACGAATGGATCGACCCCGACCTCGTTCGCTTTTCCTGCGGCGAGGACGCGCACAGGGATTGGCTCGAATGGTCCGAGCCGAAGGCGCGCGACGGCGTCACGCTCGACCTTGGCCCGTGCGTCGCCGCAATGCGTGAGCGGCTGCCGGAGAACACGATCGTCTGCAACGGGGCGGGCAATTTCTCGGGCTGGTGGCACCGCTACTGGCGCTACGGCGCGATGCCGACGCAGCTGGCGCCGACGAGCGGCACGATGGGCTACGGTCTTCCCGCTTCGGTTGCGGCGGCGATCCGCTTCAAGGACCGACCGGTGGTCTGCGTCGCCGGCGACGGCGATTTCCTGATGAACGGGCAGGAGCTTGCGACGGCGGCGCAATATGGCGCCGACCTGCTGGTGATCCTGGTCGACAACGGCTCCTACGGCACGATCCGCATGCATCAGGAGCGCGAATATCCCGAGCGGGTCAGCGCGACCGAGCTCAGCAACCCCGATTTCGCTGCCCTCGCCCGAGCATATGGCGGCTGGGCCGAGACCGTCGGCACGACGGCGGACTTCGCGGCGGCGCTCGATGCCGCGCTCGAGCGCAAGGGCATCCGCGTCATCCACTGCAGGACCGACGTCGAGCAGATCAGCAACGCGACGACGATCAGCAAGCTGCGCGAGAAGAACAGGCGCTAGCGCGCGCCGCGCCAGTCGTCCTCGATCCGCCAGGCGCGTTCGAACAGCTTGTGGTGGATGTCGAGCTTCTCCTGGAGCTCGGCCGACCGCTCGGTCGGGCGAGCCGGTCTGTCGATCTTCTCTTCGGCCGGGAAGTGCGTGACGAGCTCGTCGAAACGGCTGACGAAACTTCCTCTCCTTCCTGGCCGACGGTGCGGCACCGCTCCTTCTCCCGCTCGCTTCTGTTTAACTAGATTAATGCGCGTGTTTCGGAATTGCTCCCGATCCGCAAGCGGTTCCCGGCGATTTACTTGGGCGAGGCTGCGAGCGCCTCGTTGAGCCTGCGCGCGAGCTCGGGTTCGTCCCGCCACCGGCGGTAGGGACGGCCGACGAACTGCTCGGGCTCCTGCCCGACCATGTTGCGGATCGAGGCGCTCGGGTCCTTCGCCGCGGCGAGCTGGTGAGCGGCAAGCGCGAACTCGTCGGCCTGGCGCACTCTCCTGCCGAGCGGCTTTGATTTCGACTGAGCCATAGATCCCTTCGACGGCGCGAAAGCGCATTTCCGTTCAGGGACTTACAGGATCGGAACGAGTCGCTCGAAGGGCAAGTGCGTCCGATGCGGACGGAAAGATCGGGCGTCCGGCTACAGCCCGAAGGGGTAGGTCTCCTCGACCTCCCGATGCTCGCCTGGGCGAAGCTCGCCCGGCAGCGGCGTCACCGCCCGGGTCTCGTCGAACCAGACCCAGGCGTCGAACTGCCGGGGCAGGATCGCCTCGCTATAGTGGCTCCAGCGCTCGGTTTCCGGCCGATAGATGACGCCGATGAAGCGCTCGAGCCGCGGCTCCTCGAGCGCGTCGGCAAGCTCGCGCGAGAGCGCGCCCTCGCGCAGGTCGAGGAGGAAGCGCGGAACGCCGGCTTCGTGGCTCATCCGCTCGTGGCTGTCCGGCAGCGACGGCCTCACGGTCTTGATCCGCATCGGCTCGTCCCAGTCGTCCGCGGCGGAGACGGTTCCCCTGTGCGTGCCGAAGCCGATCAGCCGCGCGCGCTCGCCCCATTTCTCCTTCACCAGCTGGCCGATGTTCAGCTCGTCGCGCCGCATGCCCATGTCGGTGAAGGCGGCGTTGCCGACATGGCTGTTGTGCGCCCACACGATCGCCTTCGCGTCCGGCCCCTTGGCATCGAGGATCATGTTGAGCGTGTCGAACATGTGCTGGTCGCGCAAATTCCAGCTCTCGGCCGAGCCGTGGTACATGATCCGGTAATAGGCTTCCGCATCCTTGATCAGCCGCGCGTTCGCGGCGGCGTCGAGCCACTCCTCGCATTCGGCGCCCAAGCAATCGACCTGCTTCTGGAGCAGGTCCTTCAGCATCTGGATCACGCCGACTTCACATCGCGCATAGCCTTCGAGCAGCGAGTGGCGGCCGTAGACGGCCGGGTCCTCGGCCCACGGGTCGAGGCAGCCGTAACGGCGGTGGGCGAGCCGCGCGAGCTCCGGATCCTCCTGCTCGAGGAAGTCGATCACCGCGCGCATCGAGCCGCTGAGATTGTAGAGGTCGAGACCGTAGAATCCGCACATCGCCGGATGTTCGCGGCCCTGGTTGTGCTGGTGCATCCAGCGGACGAAGGCGTCCACTTCCTCGTTGCGCCACATCCACATCGGGAAGCGCTCGAACGCGGTCATCTCCCCTTCGCGCCACGGGCGGTGGCGGACATAGCGGTCGATCGTCGCACAGTCGGGCCAGTCGCCTTCGACCGCGACGATGTTGAACCCGTGGCACTCGATGAGGCGGCGCGAGATCGCCGCTCGCGCGCGATAGAATTCGCTCGTCCCATGGCTCGCCTCGCCGAGGCAGACGACGCGCGCGTCCGCATAGCGGTCGAAGAACGAGCCGAACGCCGGATCGTCGATGTCGGGCAGCGGCTCCGCGGCTTCCGCAATCAGCCGCGGCAGAGTGTCGAGGTCCGGATCAAGCATCTTTCCAACCCTCTTCCCCGATGAGGGGAACGAAACGGACGCCGCCAAGGTCCGATTGCTGCAGCGTTCCGTCCTCCTGCCTCGTCGCCTTGACGAGCTTTTGGACCCGGCCGGGGCTGCCGACCGGCATGACGATGGATCCGCCCGGTTTCAGCTGCTCCACGAGCGGCGCCGGGATGTGGCTCCCGCTCGCCGCGGCAAGGATCACGTCATAGGGCGCCTCGTCGGGCCACCCCTTGGTGCCGTCACCCTCGACGATCTCGACATTGTCATAGCCGAGCCGCCGCAGCCGTTCGCGCGCGATCTCGACCAGCGCATGCTGCCGTTCGATCCCGATCACCCGTTCGGCGATGCGGCTGATGACCGCCGCCGCGTAGCCGGACCCCGACCCGACCTCGAGCACCTTGTCGCCGCGCCCGATGCCCGCCGCCTCGATCATCAGCGCGACGATATACGGCTGGGAGATGGTCTGGCCCGCCTCGATCGGCAGCGGATGGTCGCCATAGGCGAGGTGCGCATAGCCGCTGCTGACGAACGCCTCGCGCGGCACTTCCAGGAAGGCGTCGAGGACCTGCCGGTCGACGATCCCGCGGCTCTCGAGCTGCCGCCGGACCATCGCCTCGCGCTCCGCGGTAAAGTCTGGCATGTGTCGCCTCGACAACAGAAACCGACGCGCGACGGGGGGTGTTCCGATGGGATCGGTCGATACGACGTTCGCCGGGTCGATTCCCGGCCTCTACGACCGCTACCTCGGACCGCTGCTGTTTCAGCCCTATGCGGAGGAAGTCGCGCGCCGGGCGGCCGCGCTCGCGCCGCAGCGGGTGCTGGAAGTTGCGGCGGGCACCGGGATCGTCACCGAGGCGCTGCACCGCGCCCTGCCCGGGACGCCGATCGTCGCGACGGACCTCAATTCGGCGATGCTCGAAGTCGCCTCGCAGCG
The DNA here is from genome assembly GCA_050261135.1 of Bacillota bacterium. Lineage (GTDB taxonomy): Bacteria > Pseudomonadota > Alphaproteobacteria > Sphingomonadales > Sphingomonadaceae > Sphingomicrobium. The sequence goes on along the minus strand of JBLNCZ010000026.1, from coordinate 112,435 downwards.
GGTCCGCTCGGCCAACGTCCAGCTCCAGGCAGCGAACGCGCTCGACCTTCCGTTCGAAGACGGCAGCTTCGACCTCGTCGTCTGCCAGTTCGGCGTGATGTTCTATCCCGACAAGGTCAGCGGCCACGCCGAGGCCCGCCGCGTGCTGCGCGACGGCGGCGCCTACATCACCGTCATCTGGGACCGGCTCGACCGCAATCCTGCCTCGGAGATCGCGAGCGACGCCGTGGCGGCGCTCTATCCCGACGATCCGCCCTCGTTCCTCGCGCGGACGCCGTTCGGCTACGCCAATCGTGAGTGGATCGAGCGCGACCTGCGCCTCGCCGGCTTCGAGCGGGTCGACATCGACACGGTCCAGCTCGCCAGCAAGCCGATGTCGGCGCAGGATGCCGCGATCGGACTGGTCGCGGGCTGTCCGCTCGCGAGCGAGGTCCAGGAGCGCAACCCGACCGGAGTGCGCGGCGCCGTGGACGCGGCGGCCGAGGCGCTTCGGACGATCGAGCATGACGGCATGCTCGACTCGCACCTGTCGGCGCACATCGCCACAGCCTTCAAATAAGCCCCGCAAGCGGGCTGCGTGCTTCGGTCAGATCAGCCCCGCAAGCGGGCTGCTGGGGTCCGCGTAGCGGCGCTTCTGCATGCGCCCCGCGAGGTACGACTGGCGCCCTGCCTCGACCGCGGCCTTCATCGCCCGCGCCATCAGCACCGGATCCTTCGCTTCAGCGATGGCCGTGTTCATCAGCACCCCGTCGCAGCCGAGCTCCATCGCCACCGCCGCATCCGACGCGGTTCCGACGCCGGCGTCGACCAGGACCGGCACCTTCGCCCCCTCGACGATCAGCCGGATGGTCACGCGATTCTGGATGCCCAGCCCCGAGCCGATCGGCGCTCCGAGAGGCATGATGGCCACGGCGCCCGCTTCCTCGAGCTGCTTCGCGGCGATCGGATCGTCGACGCAATAGACCATCGGCTCGAAGCCTTCCTTCACCAGCACCTCGGTCGCGCGCAGCGTCTCGCGCATGTCGGGGTAGAGCGTCTTGGCTTCGCCCAGCACCTCGAGCTTCACCAGCGTCCACCCGCCGGCCTCGCGCGCCAGCCGAAGCGTCCGGATCGCGTCCTCGGCGGTGAAGCAGCCGGCGGTGTTGGGCAGGTACGTGACCTTCTTCGGGTCGATGAAGTCCGTCAGCATCGGCTGCTTGGGGTCGGCGATGTTCACCCGCCGCACCGCGACGGTCACGATCTCCGCGCCCGACGCCTCGACGGCCGCCGCATTCTCTTCGAAGCTCTTGTACTTGCCCGTGCCGACGATCAGCCGCGAGCTGAAGGTGCGGCCGGCGACGGTCCACGTGTCCGCTTGAACTGACTTGGGAGCGTTCACTCAACCCCCTCCAACGAAATGCACGATCTCATAGTCGTCGCCGTCCTCGACGCACACCTGGGCGAGCGCGGAGCGCGGGATCACCTCGAGGTTGCGCTCGACCGCCACCCGCAGCGGGTCGAGGCCGAGCAGGTTCACCATCTCGGCGACGCTCGTGCCGCCGGGGACTCGGCGGTGCTCGCCGTTCACGCGAACCGAGAGGCTATCGTCCAGACTCATTGACAAAGGGCAGATAGGAAGGTCAGCGCGGCCACGCAAATGACCGACACTCTATTCGTCCTGAACGGACCCAACCTCAACCTGCTCGGCACGCGCGAGCCGCGGCTGTACGGCACGCAGACGCTCGCCGACATCGGCGAGACGCTCCAGCAGCGGGCGAAGGCGCTCAAGCTCAAGCTCGACATCCGCCAGTCGAATCACGAGGGCGTGCTGGTCGACTGGCTGCACGAGGCGATGGCCAAAGCCTCCGCGGTCATCATCAATGCCGGCGGCTACGCCCACACGTCGATCGCCATCCGCGATGCCGTCGCGGCGCTGCCGATCCCGGTCATCGAGGTGCACCTCACCAACATCTACGCCCGCGAGGGGTTTCGCCGCACCAGCCTGCTCGGTCAGGTGACGCGCGGCTCCATCGTCGGCCTCGGGCCGCTCGGCTACGTGCTTGCACTGGACGCGGCGGCGCACCTCTGCAAGGGAGCGGGCGCGACGCAGGCCAAGAGCCAAATTCAATAGGGGACTGTACATGGCCCAATCGCCCAAGGGTGCGAAGAACGGCGACATGCGTATCGATCCGGCGCTGGTGCGGGAGCTCGCACAGCTACTCACGGACAATGAGCTGACCGAGATCGAGGTCCAGGACGGCGAGCGGCGGATCAAGGTGTCCCGCGAGCCGGCGGCGGTGATCGGCACCGCGCCGGCCATGCAGGCGCCGCAGCTTGCCGCAGCACCCGCGCTGAGCGCTCCGCCGATGCACGCCAAGGAAGACGTCGGCGGCAGCGCGGCCGAGGATACCGGGGGGACTGCGGTCAAGTCGCCGATGGTCGGAACCGCCTTCCTCTCGCCGGAGCCGGGCGCCAAGCCCTTCATCGAAGTCGGCGACGCCGTGAAAGCCGGCGACACGCTCCTCATCGTCGAGGCGATGAAGGTGATGAACCCGATCACCGCGCCCGAAGGCGGGGTCGTCAAGAAGATCCTCGTCGCCGACGCGCAGCCGGTCGAGTTCGATCAGCCGCTCGTCGTCATCGGCTGAGGCCGCATGGTGAACATCCAGAAGCTGCTCATCGCGAACCGCGGCGAAATCGCGCTCCGCATCCACCGTGCCTGCCACGAGATGGGCATCCGCACCGTCGCGGTGCACTCGACCGCCGACGCGGATGCCATGCACGTCCGCTTGGCCGACGAGACGGTGTGCATCGGCCCGCCGCCTGCGACGGAAAGCTACCTCAACATTCCCAACATCATCTCCGCGGCGGAGGTCGTCCACGCGGACGCGATCCACCCCGGCTACGGCTTCCTGTCGGAGAACGCCCAGTTCGCCGAGATCGTCGAAAGCCACAACATCATCTGGGTCGGGCCCAAGCCCGAGCATATCCGGACGATGGGCGACAAGATCGAGGCGAAGCGGACCGCTGCGAAGCTCGGACTGCCGCTGGTGCCCGGATCGCCGGGCCCGCTCACCAGCATCGACCAGGCGAAGCAGCTCGCCGCGGAGATCGGCTATCCCGTCCTGATCAAGGCCGCCTCGGGCGGCGGCGGGCGCGGCATGAAGGTCGTCCCGTCCGAGGACCAGCTCGAAAGCCTGATGAGCCAGGCGGCGTCGGAAGCGCGCTCGGCGTTCGGCGACGACACCGTCTACATGGAGAAATATCTCGGCAATCCGCGCCACATCGAATTCCAGGTGTTCGGCGACGGCCGCGGCGGCGCGATCCACTTGGGCGAACGCGACTGCTCGCTCCAGCGCCGGCACCAGAAGGTGCTCGAGGAAGCGCCTTCGCCGGTGATCACTCCCGAACAGCGCGCGCGCATGGGCGAGGTCGTCCGCAAGGCGATGAGCGAGATGGGCTATCGCGGCGCGGGCACGATCGAGTTCCTCTACGAGGACGGCGAATTCTACTTCATCGAGATGAACACCCGCCTGCAGGTCGAGCATCCGGTGACCGAGATGATCACCGGCATGGACCTGGTGCGCGAGCAGATCCGCGTCGCCTGCGGCGAGGGCCTCAGCTGCAGCCAGGAACAGGTGAAGCTGCACGGCCATGCGATCGAATGCCGCATCAACGCCGAGGACCCCGAGACCTTCGCGCCCTCACCCGGCCTGGTGAAGAATTATGTCGCGCCCGGCGGCATGCACGTTCGCGTCGATAGCGGCCTCTACACCGGCTATCGGGTGCCTCCTTATTACGACAGCATGATCGGCAAGCTGATCGTCTACGGCTCCAACCGCCAGAGCTGCATCCGCCGCCTCCGCCGCGCGCTCGAGGAATTCGTGGTGGAGGGGATGAAGACCACCATCCCGCTCCACCAGAAGCTCGTGCGCGACGACGAATTCCTCGCCGGCGAGTACACGATCAAATGGCTGGAGCAGTGGCTGGCGCGGCAGCACTCGGAGCCGCAGCCCTGAGCCCCGCGCAGGGCGGCTGATCAGCGCGGCACCGACGTGTGCGCATGGACGATCAGCCACTCCCCGTCCGTCTTCCTCAGCCCCAGCGTCGAACGCATTGCGATGTCGATCTCTCGCCCGCCCTTGGTCGTGCCGGTCAGTCGATGCAGGCTGTGACAGAACGCAATGCTGCCTTCCGCGTAGATCCTCGCGTCGCTCACCTCGACCTTGGGGCCGCTCGCGAATGAATCCAGCCAAGCCTGGTTAGCCGCCGCGTCCCGCGCCTGCTCGGGCGGGACCTCCAACGGCCCTGCGACCTCGAAGGCGACTACCAGCGGGTCCAGCAAGGCGACGGCCGCCGCCGCGTCGTGCCTCTCCATGGCGTCGATGCGCCTGGCGATGGCCGCGGCGACCGCTTCTGTCTCATTCATCAGCTCGGCTCCCCTTGCTCACGCGGCTTTTGCCTTGTTGGCGGACCCGCGATCGGGCTCGAACTCGAGCAGGTCGCCCGGCTGGCAGCCCAGCACCTCGCAAATCGCCTCGAGCGTCGAGAAGCGGATCGCTCGCGCCTTCCCGGTCTTGAGGATCGACAGGTTTGCAAGCGTGATATCGATCTTCGCCGCCAGCTCCGTGAGAGTCATCCTCCGCTCGTGAAGCAGCTCGTCGAGCTTGACCACGATCGCCATCAGACCGTCCCCTCGAGATCCTCGCGCATCAGCGTCCCTTCGGCAAAGACGCGGGCGAGGACGAAGGTCAGGATGACGGCCAGCCACCCCGGCACCGAAAAGCCCGCGTCGACATGGAACTGGCCGTGCGCCGCGATCGGCTTGCCGATCGTCGCGATGACGAGGCTCAGCAGCTGCAGCGCGAGCAGGAACCAGGCGATCGCGTTCAGGCGATAGGCGTTGCCGGCAACGAACGGGTTTCCGCGCCGCACCGTCACGATGATCGCGAGCAGCCGCTTCAGCACCTGGTGATTGAGCAGGACCGCGACGATGCCGAGCGCGGCGATTGCCCGCATCGCCATCACCACCCAGCGGTAGGCGGTGAACCCGGACGCGCCGATCGCGCGCATCATCCACGGCTCGTTGACGAAGCTGTAGATCAGCAGCGCCAGGATTCCCGCGCCGAACAGGCAGTTGAGGACGATCAGGATGCGCAGCGTCACATAGGCGATCGGCAGCGCGGTGGAGGTCGTGCGGGACATAGGCTTGCACTCCAAACGACTTGATTATCGAATATCGATATATCGATTATCGAATGTCGGCAAGTGCTATATCGTTTTTCGGCGATTACGCCTTGTAGGTGGTGCGCCCTCCGGCCACGGTCCGCACGATCTGGATGTCCTTGATCCTGTCCGGCGCGACGCGGTGCGGATCGTCCGAAAGCATGACGAAATCGGCGAGCTTCCCGGGGACGATCGATCCTTTGAGGCCCTCCTCGTGCGAATTGTAGGCGCCGTTCCAAGTGTAGACGCGAAACGCCTCGTCCACGCTGATTCGCTGGTTCGCTCCCCAGGTCTCGCCGTTCCAGCCCGTGCGCGTCACCATCCCCTGGATGCCCATCAGCGGCGAGAATGGCCCCGGCGGGAAGTCGCACCCGCCGGCGACCCTGATCCCGGCGTCGAGGTAGGAGCGATAGGGCATCATATGCTCCATCAGCGCCTCGCCGTAGAATTTGAACTTGTCGGGATTGTAATAGGCGTAGCTGGTGAAGCAGGCCGGCACTGCGTCGAGCGCCTTCATCCGCGCAATCAGGTCCGGATAGGCGAGCGTCGCGTGGGTGAACTTCGGGCGGACGTCGCGCCTCGGGAACAGCTTCTGCGCCCGCTCGAGCGAGGTCAGGTACATGTCGATGGCGATGTCGCCGTTGACGTGGCAGTTGGGCTGGATCCCCGCGCGCCAGACACGCTCGACCCAGGCGTCGAGGTCGGCCTGCTTGGTGGTGACATTGCCGTGATAGTCGCGCCGGTTCGGGTAGCCGGCGCGGATCGACATCGTCCGCTCCGAGAACGAGCCGTCGACCGTATGCTCCGAGGTGGCGCCGAGCCGCAGCCATTCGTCCCCGAAGCCAGTGCGCCAGCCGTTCGCGATCATTGCATCGACCATCGCCTGGTCGGGCTCGTAGCTGACGCGGTGCATCAGCTCGCCGTCCTGCCGCACCTGCATCAGCGCCGAGAAATTGCCGCCCTCGTGGTGGACGGTCGTGAGGCCGAAGCGGGCGAACTGCTTGGAGATGTAGGCGATGCCCGCCTTGGCGCGAGCGAACTGCTCCGCCTCGCTGTACGTCGGGAACGTGCCCGACTTCCACAGCAGGTCCTGCGCATTGTCCGTCACGCGGCCGTTCAGCTCGCCACTGGCGTCATGGTCGAACGTGCCGCCGAAAGGCTGCGGCGTTTCCTTGGTGACGCCAGCAAGCTCGAACGCCTTGCCGTTGACGAAGACGGTGTGCCCGCCGCGGTGGATGACGGCGACCGGATGCACTGTCGAAACGCGGTCGAGGTCGGCGCGCGTCAGCTGCCGGCCGTCCTTCACCTTGGTGTCGTCGTAGAAGAAGCCCTGCACCCACGTGCCCGGCGGGGTCTTTGCCGCCCGCTCCTTCAGCTTGGCGACGATCGAGTCGATGGTGACGAACTCGACCTCATAGGGGTTGCCGACCAGCACCTCGTACAGAAGCGTTTCGCCCTCGGGATGCAAATGGCAGTCGATGAAGCCCGGAACCACCGTCATTCCGGCTGCGTCGATGATCTCCGTGCTGGTGCCGGCGAGACCCGCGATCGCGTCGTTCGGACCGACCGCAATGATGCGCCCGTCCCGCACCGCAAACGCCTGCGCGGTCGGCGCGGAAGGCTCCATCGTGTAGACGCCGGCATTGCGAACGATGAGGTCCGCGCTGCGTGGATCGGAGATGGCGAGCGAACGCGCGGGCCACGCGCCCAGCGCCGCAGCAGCGCCGCCGAGGACGCTCCTGCGGCTAAGCGCGATCACGCAAGCTCTTTCGATGAATCGGCGATCGCTTGCCCGAGCTTCTCCACGATCTCGTCGATCTGCTCCTCCGAGATGATGAGAGGCGGCGACAGAGCGATCGTGTCGCCGGTCACGCGGACCAGCAGCCCGCCTTCGAAGGCGCGCTTGTAGACGTCGCTTCCGCGCACGCCCGGACGGCCGTCGAGCGGCTTCAATTCGATCCCGCCGACCAGGCCGATGTTGCGCACGTCGGCGACGTTCGGCGCCTGCCGAAGCATGTGCACCGCTTCCTCCCAATAGGCTTCGAGCGACCGCGCCCGGTCGAACAACTTCTCGCGCTGGTAGATGCCGAGCGTCGCCATCAGCGCGCCGCACGCCGCGGGGTGCCCCGAATAGGTGTAGCCGTGCATCAGCTCGATCGTCCCGATCGGCCCCTGCATCATTCCGTCATAGACGTGGCTCTGCACCGCGACCGCCCCCATCGGGATGGTGCCGTTGGTCATGCCCTTGGCCATGGCGATCATGTCCGGCTGGACGCCGAAGCGCTGCGCCGCGAACGGCGCGCCTAGCCGCCCGAAGCCGGTGATCACCTCGTCGAAAATGAGGAGGATGCCATGCTCCGACGTGATCTCGCGGAGCCGCTCCAGATAGCCCTTGGGCGGCGGCAGCACGCCCGTCGATCCGGCCATCGGCTCCACGATCAGGGCGGCGATCTTCTCCGCGCCGCGTTCGGCGATGATCCGCAGCAGATCGTCGGCGAGCTCCGCGCCATGTTCCGGCTGCCCCCGCGAGAAGGCGTTGCGCGCGAGGTCGTGGGTGTGCCGCAGATGGTCCACTTCGCGCAGCAGCGGGCCGAACGCCGCCTTGTTGTGGAGGATTCCGCCGACCGAGATGCCGCCGAAATTGACGCCGTGATAGCCGCGCTCGCGCCCGATCAGCCACACCCGCTCCGGCTCGCCGCGCGCGACATGATAGGCGCGAGCGATCTTCAGCGCCGTTTCCGCCGCCTCGCTTCCCGAATTGACGAAGAAGACGTTGCTGAACCCGTCGGGAAGCAGCCGCTTCAGGGCGTCAGCCGCGGCGAACGCGTAAGGATGGCCGATCTTGAAAGGCGGCGCATAGTCGAGCTGGCTGATCGCGTCGGCGACCGCCTCGACGATCTCCCGCCGCCCGTGGCCGGCGTTCACGCACCACAGGCCTGCCGCGCCGTCGAGCACCGGCCGGCCCTCGGGCGTGTAATAATGCATGCCTTCCGCCCTCGCGAGGAGCATCGGCGCGGACTTGAACTGGCGGTTCGCCGTGAACGGCATCCACCATGCGGCAAGGTCGGGTTGCTGGACGTTCATCAGGGCGATCTGGCACCTCCCACATGCCGCGTCCAGCGCCGCCTTGCAGAGCTGCAGCACGGCGGGCAGTAGTGAGCGCGGAGGGAGCCGCTCATGAGCCTGGTCGCCGATCTCAAATCGCTTGAGCCGTCGCAGCGCAGCGCGATCTGGGCGAGCTACCTCGGCTGGACGCTGGACGCCTTCGACTACTTCCTTCTCGTCTTCATGCTCACCGCGATTGCGAAGGAATTCGGCACCGACGTCAAGGCGGTCGCGGTGGCGATCATGCTGACGCTCGCGGCGCGGCCGATCGGCGCCTTCTGCTTCGGCTGGCTGGCCGAGCGGTTCGGCCGGCGCCCCGTCCTGATGGCCGACATCATCCTCTTCTCATTGTTCGAGTTCGGGTCCGGCTTCGCGCCGTCGCTGACCAGCCTTCTCGTGCTTCGCTTCCTGTTCGGAATCGCCATGGGGGGCGAGTGGGGCCTCGGCGCGAGCCTCGCGATGGAGTCGATCCCCGCCAGGCTGCGCGGCCCCGTCTCAGGCCTCCTCCAGAGCGGCTATCCATCGGGCTATTTCGTCGCCAGCCTCGTCTATTATCTGCTGTTCGACACGATCGGCTGGCGCGGCATGTTCATGGTCGGCGTGGCGCCCGCGCTCCTCGTCCTTCTCATCCGCATCCACGTGAAGGAGAGCCCGGTGTTCGAGGCGCAGCAGCGCAAGCCGCGCGTCAATCCGGTCGCCGAGCTGCTGCGCTACTGGAAGATCACGCTTTACATGATCGTGCTCATGGCGGCGTTCAACGCGTTCAGCCACGGCACCCAGGACCTCTATCCGACCTTCCTCCAGCAGCAGCATCACTTCGACACTCACCTCACCGGGACGCTGACGGCGATCATGAACGTCGGCGCGATCGTCGGCGGCATCGCCTTCGGCATCTGGTCGGAGACGATCGGGCGCAAGCGGGCGATCATCATCGCCTGCGTGCTCGCGCTTCCTGTGCTTCCGCTATGGGCGTTCACGACGACGCCGCTGCTGCTCGGGCTCGGCGCCTTCCTGATGCAGGTGGCTGTGCAGGGCGCCTGGGGCATCGTGCCCGTCCACCTCAACGAGCTCTCCCCGCCCGCCGCGCGCGCTCTCTTGCCCGGCTTCGCCTACCAGCTCGGCAACCTCATCATGTCGCGTAACGCGGTGTTCCAGGCGCAGATCGCCGAAGGGCACGGCGGCAATTACGGGCTCGCGCTCGCGATCTTCGGCGGCGCGATGGCGGTGCTCATCGCCATCTGGACGGCAGTGGGTCCGGAGCGGAGCAAGGCCGACTTCATGGCCGACGCGCAGGCCGCCCACGAATAGCAAACTTTGCGGCGGAAAAGCGTTTGTCGGGCGAAGGACAGACGCGTTCCGATGCCGACCTATGCAGCAGCCGACAAGCGTGATCGCTGGAAGGCGATTGCCGCCGCGGTTGCCGTCAACGCCGCCCTCGGCGCGCTGATCGTCACCGGCCTCAACGTCCGCAACGTGCGCGATGTCGTCGAGCGGCTGAAGACATTCAACCTGGAGCAGCCGCCGCCACCGCCGCCGGTCCCCCCGCCGCCCAAGCCGCGCCCACAGCCGCAAATGAAGAAGGAAGCAGGCGCCCCGGCGAAAAAGGCGGAGGCGGCGCCGATCGTCGCTCCGGTGCCCAAAATCCCGGCGCCGTCGCCGCTGCCCGCGGCCAAGGTCGCCGGCGCGGGCAGCGCGTCCAGCTCGGGCGCGGGCACATCGGGCACCGGCACCGGTGCGGGAGGCAGCGGCTACGGGCCGGGCGGCGGCGGCGCCGGCGATTTCACGCCCGCGCGCAAGCTCACGAAGATCCCTGACCGCGAATACCGCCGCTTTGCAGCGACGGGGACCGCCTATGGCAGCGTCGCCATCAGCATCCGCGTCAATCCCGACGGAAGCGTCTCCAACTGCCGCGTGGTGCGCAGCAGCGGCAACAGCTACGCCGATTCCCTCATGTGCCAGCTGACCGCCCAATACGTGCGCTTCAGCCCGGCGCGGGACCCGTCGGGGCGCGCGATCGCGCAGGACGTCACCTGGGTTCCGAACTGGTCGCCGCGCTGAGGGGCGTCAGCGGCTCGCTGCCGAGGCCGCCGAACTGCTGGTGCTGGTCTCCCCGCCCGCGAGCTTGGCTTTGTCGCGGCCGTAGGCGTCGTCGTAATAAGCGATCGACTGCCCGTCCGGCACCGCGGTCATATAGGTGATGTAGACGGGCACCGGCTGGTCGAGCATCACCGGCTCCTCGGTGCCGTGCCCTTCCCACGTCAGCTCGCGGTGGAACAGCCATTTGCTGAGCCGCCACGCATCCTCGAGCCGGACGCAGCCGCCGCTGAAATAGCGGACCGATTCCTTGAACAGGTTCCGCCGCGGATTGTCGTGCAGATAGACCCCGAACTGATTGGGGAACATGAACTTGATCCGCCCCATGAAATTCTCGGGACCGGGCTTCTGACGTAGAAGGACTTCCTGCTTGCCGTCACGGACGGCGTCCCAGTCGATCTTCGTCGCGTCGAGGATCTGCGGGTTCTTCGACCAGTCGGAGACCTGCTCGTAGCCCATCTTCTCGAAATAGCCGAAGCCCTGCTTCTTCACGAACTGCCCGACGTCGTCCCACGCGAGGTCCGGCGGCACATACCAATAAGGGTTGAGTGCGGCATAGCGGATGTAGGCGGCGAGCATCGGCGTCGGATATTTGGTCTGTCCGACGACCACGACCATGTCGTCCACCTGTTTGCCGTTCTCGTACATGAAGAGCCGCTGCTGGGCCGCGTTGACGAGGACGTAGCGCTCCTTGCCGGGCGGCAGGACGCGCGCCCGCTTCAGGTTGAGCTCGATGATGTCGCGCTGGTGGTCGTCGCTATATTTATGCTCGACGATCGCCTCGCGAAGCTCGCCGTAGAAGGGGTGCATCCACCCGAAATTCTGCACATAGCTGGACAGCGATGGCGCGTTCGCCGCCTGGAGCAGCGCGGCGAGCGGCGACGGCGGCGTCGGCCGCAGCTGCGGATCGACATAGGTGACCCCGACCCCCGGGTCGGTGCGCAGGTCCTGGACGTAGGCGACGAAGGCGTTCGAGAGCGCCTGGTCGGCCCGTTCCATGTCCTTGCGCTTACGCTTGGCGAGCGCCGCCTGGACCTGGGCCTGGAGCTGCGCCGGCTGGTATTTGGCCGGGTTGAGGCCGTCGATATCGGCGCTGCCGAGCAGCTTGATGAGCTGCTGCGCGGCGTCGCCGGCATTGGCGGACAGCCACAGCGGCGCGTCTTTCCGCGCCTTGTAGAAATCGGCGACCGTCTGCCCGACGTTCGAGCGTGCGACCGCGGCCGCAGCCGTGGTCGCCTGCGCGAAAGCCGGGGCGGGCGCAAGCAACGCCGCTGCGCCGAACATCAGCGCCGCGGCTAGGCTGTGCTTCTTTCGAAAAGAGTGCACCGGCCGTTGGCCGGTGCACGAGTTACGCAAACTTTTCACCTTTTCTCCGATAGTTGGCTTCGCGCTTAGCCGCGTTCGCCACTCCGGGTCGGCGCCGTATAGGTCGGAGCCGGAGCCGGGGCCGGAGCAGCCGACGGACCACCGGCATAATATTGCCCGTTGTAGACGTATCCGTCCACCACGCCGTCGTTGTTCCGGTCGGCCCAGATCGCGCCGGCGAGACCGCCGACCGCGGCGCCGATCACCGCGCCAGCCGGAATGCTGACGCCCGGAAGGACCGCGCCGGCCGCAGCGCCGAGCGCCGCGCCGCCGAGGGCGCCGGTCACGACGGCATGGGTCGTCGGGTCATAGCCGGCCGGCGGGCCAGCATAATATTGGCCGTTGTAGACGTAGCCGTCGACATAGCCGTCATTGTTGTTGTCGGCCCAGACGGCGCCCGCGAGGCCGCCGATCGCCGCGCCGACCGCCGCGCCGGTGATGGTGCTGACGCCCGGAACAACCGCGCCGACCGCAGCGCCGCCCGCCGCGCCGATGGCGGCGTCGGTGGCGATCGCATTGGTACGCGGATTGCTCGAGCACGCGCCAAGCGCGGCCGTCCCTGCAAGCGTCAGGGCCAGAATGGATTTACGCATCGCTCTTTCTCCCGTTGTGTTGAGCTGCCGGAACATGCGCCGCACACAGCACGACCGCCGCGCGGCGGTGCATGTTACAAGCGCAGGAACGACGATTGCGGCTCATCGTTCCGCAACCGCGACAAAGAGGCGCTGCAGGGATTGTTTCGACGCTTTGGCACCTTTTGCTAAGTATCTGAAGTAGAAGTGGAAAGACCAACCGGAATGAAGGCAACCATCTATCACAACCCGATGTGCGGGACCTCCCGCAAGACGCTCGACATCCTGCGCGATTCAGGCTGCGACGTGTGGGTCCACGAATATCTGAAGGACCCGCCCTCGCGCGACGAGCTCAAGCGCCTTTACGACCGCGCCGGGATCAGCCCGCGCGAGGGCCTTCGCGCCAAGGAGCCGCTCGCCGAGGAGCTCGGCCTGAAGCGCCCCAACGTCACCGACGACGAGGTCCTCGACGCCATGGTCAAGCACCCGATCCTGATCGAACGGCCGATCGTCGAAACGCCCAACGGCGTCCGCCTCTGCCGCCCGCAGGAGAGGGTGCGGGAGATCCTTTAATCCTCCCTTTGCTCTGCTCGGGGAGCGGGGACCATCGAACGAAGATTCGATGTTGAGGGGTCGGCGCCAGCCCCTCCACCATGCTCCGCATGGTCCCCCTCCCGCAGCGAGCTGGGGGAGGATAGATTCGCCCCATGACTCGCCTCGACCCTCGCCTCCTCCTGCAGGGCTATGCGACCGGCATCTTCCCGATGGCCGACAGCCGCGAGGCGGACGAGCTGTTCTGGGTCGAGCCGCGCAACCGCGCGATCATCCCGCTCGACGGCTTCCATCTTTCGCGCTCGCTCCGGCGCACGCTTCGCTCGGGCAGGTTCGACGTCACCCACGACCGCGACTTCGCGGCGGTGATTGCCGCCTGCGCCGACCGCGAGGAGACCTGGATCAATGCCGAGCTCGAGCGCGCGATGCTCGCGCTCCACGCCTCCGGCCACGCCCATTCCATCGAGGTGTGGGAGGGGGGCGAGCTGGTCGGCGGCCTCTACGGGGTGAAGCTCGGCCGCGCCTTCTTCGGGGAAAGCATGTTCAGCCGCCGCACCGACGCGTCGAAAGTTGCGCTGGCGTGGCTCGTCGCGCGCCTCAAGGCCGGCAATTTCACGCTTCTCGACTGCCAGTTCATGACCGAGCACCTCGCCTCGCTCGGCGCCGTCAGCATCCCGCGCGAGACTTACGTCGCATTGCTGTCCGCGGCGCTCGGCGGCGGCGGCGTGGCCGGCGCGGGAGGAGCAGCAGGCTTTGCCGAGGGCGACGCGCCGCCCGACTTCTGCGCGCTCGACAGATTGCTCGAGCTCACCGGCGCGTTGGGCGCTGGGGGCCCCGCCGGATATGTCATCGCGCAGCTTTTGGGCCAGACGTCGTAGACCGGGTGCTCGACGACGTTCAGCGACGGCGATTCCTTGTAGAGCCAGCCCGAGAAGACCCGCTTCCAGCTCTTGTCGGGCTGGTGCACGTCGACCTGGACGAAGGCGCCGGTCAGCTTCTCCTCTTCCCACGGCGCGGTGGTTTCGCATGCGCGCAGCCGCACGATGACGTCCTTCCACCGCGCCGACTGGCCCGGACGAAGGGTGACGTTCTGGACGATTCCGTTGCGCTTGTTGAGGATGCCGAGCACGGCGACACGCTGCGCCATCGGCGTCACTCCGCCCTGCCCGGCGGCAGTCACGGGTGCGTTGGTGGCGGCGGGCGTGACGGCATTCTGCTGCTGCGCGCCCTTGTTGCACGCGGCGAGCGCGAGCGCGGCGAGCAGCGGAGCGAACAGCCTCCTCACGCTTATTCGGGGATCCAGGGCTCGTAGTCCCCGGTCGACGCCGGCCGGATGCGGCCGCTTCCGAGCGCTCCGTCGGGCCGGAACGCGGCCATGGTGCCCGTCAGGTTCGGGGTCGGCTTCTTCTGGAACTTGCGCACCGGCGGAAGCGCCTTCTCGGGCAAATCGTCGATCGTGCCCTTCAGCCACAGCTGCCATCCCGGCGGAACGCGGCTGCCGTCATTGCTGCCGTTGTAGATCACCCAGCGGCGCCACGGCCGCTTCTTGTCCTGGTAGTAGACGTTGCCTTCTTCGTCGCGCCCAACCTCGTTGCCGAAGCGGCGCGTGAACAGCGCCGTTCCCCACGTCGCGCCGTTCCACCAGGTGAATGTTCTCGACCAGAAACCCATGGGTTGGCCGCATTGCCCCGTGATCGCGAGGAGCGCAAGCGCATCCTCCCCGGAACGGGGAGGTGGCAGCGCGAAGCGCTGACGGAGGGACGGTGGCTCTTGGCACGACGAACCCTTCGCCAACTGCGCTGGTCCCCTCCCCCGTTCCGGGGAGGAGCTAGTGCGGCCACTCCACCTTGTCGCCCGGGCGTATGCCGAGCTCGGCCGCGCGGCCGCCGCGGATCTCGAGCACCGCCGCCACCGGCTCGCCTGCAGGCACCGGAGTCTCGTCCAGCGGCTTGGCGGTCGCGATCCGCGCGATGGTTCCGTCCGCGCGGATGAAGATCATGTCGAGCGGGATGAGCGTGTTGCGCATCCAAAAGGCGACCTCCTGCGGCGGGTCATAGGGGAAGATCATCCCCTGGTCGGCGCCCAGCGAGCGATAGAACATCAGTCCATGTTCCTGCTGCTCGGGCGTCGCTGCGACCTGGACCGTGAACAGGTGCGCGCCGGTCGCGGAGCGAATCGTCAGCGCCACTTGCCTGAGGTCGGTCTGGGGGCTTCCTTGTTCGGTCGGGACATTCTGCGCCGGGGCTTGGGGGCTGCACGCGGCAAGAGCCGCGAAGGCGGCGATCAGTCCGCCGGCCCGTCCGGCCCGCGAAGCTCTACGGCGGTGAGGCCCTTGGCGCTCGGCGCGATCCGCGCTTCCAGCTTCTGCCCGGGCTCGAGCTCCGGCAGGTGGGCGCTTCGCACCGTCTCCATGTGCACGAACACGTCCTCGCCGCCCGATTCCTCCGGACGCTTCACGAATCCATAGCCGCGAACGCGGTTGAACCATTTGACCTCCACCGGCTCGAAGTCGCCGGCGGCGTCCGCCAGCGCCTTGCGGTCAGCCCGCTCGCCGCTCGGAATGGACGAGCGCGGCTGCTGGGGCAAGGCCGTGCTGAGGTCGATCGAGATGATACGCTTGGCCTGGAGCCCGCGCTCGAGCCGCACCGGCACGCACTCGATGACCGCGCCTTCGGGCACGCTCCTGCGCCCGTGCTCGCGCAGCACGCTGAAGTGCAGGAGCACGTCGCCCTCGATCTCGTCGCTGACCAGGAAACCGAACCCGCGCGTCGCATCGAACCATTTCACTCGTCCCGTCACCGGCGGCAGCTCCGCCGGCTCGGGAGGATCATTTTTGGACACCACGATGGGCCGTACCTCTCCCTCGGCCAGATGGACGGACGCGCTTACCATTCCCGCGTCCTTAACATGGGTGTGAGTGTCGGCAAACCGACTTTCGATGAGCGACTTACCTTAGTTAAGGCCGCTTCGTTCGCGAAGCTCCTCCACATCGACGGGAGCGCCCGGCGGAAGGCCCGCGATCGCCCGCGCCAGGCCGAACGGATGACCCGCCCGGACCATTGCCGCGATCGCCTTCTCGCGCGCCTTCGGGTCGGGCGCGGCCGCCGCGAAAGGGCCGATTCGCCGCCGCTCGGCGAAGCGCAGCGCGGCGTCCACCGCCTCCCGGTCGGCATGGTCGCGCGCCGCGGTCGCGTCGGCCTCGCCGACGCCGGCGACGCGCAGCTTCTCGTCGAGCCGCCTCCTGCCGTAGCCGCGGCTCCCCAGCGCCCGCGACTTGGCCAACGCATAAGCCGCATCGTCGACATAGCCGAGCTCGCAAAAGCGCCGCGACAGCGCCTCGAGGTCCGGATCACGATCCTCGCCCCAGCCCCGTTCGCGCAGTTTGCGAGCGAGATAGCCGACGAGCTTGGTACGGGTGGTCGCGTAGCGGCCGACATAGCGGATCGCGAGCTCCTCGAGCCGGCCGGAGTCGAGCGGCGGGCGCTGCCGCGGGGGCCTTGAACGTGCCATTCGGTCTTTTTTGTGCCACAGTCGCCTCGCATCAGGAAACCGCCTGTCAGAGGGGCAGGTGCAAGAGTTGAACAGCGAAGGAAGGGTCGGCGTGCTCGAACGCAACGCCTCAGTGAAGAACGAGCTCGCTCCGCCGGGCGCCACACCGACCCTCGACACCCTGCCGCGACGGCTCGCCGACTTCGCCACCATCGGTGAAGCGCTCGACTATGCGGCGCAGGGGCGGCGCGGCCTCAACTTCCACGACGCCCGCGGTACGCTTGCGCGGCCCTATACCTATGCCGAGCTGCGCGAGGACGCGCTGGACCTTGCGCGGCGCTTCATGGCGCTCGGCATCGCGCCGGGCGACCGGATCGCGATCGTCGCCGAGACCGGCGCCGACTTCGCCGCCTGCTTCTTCGGCGCCGTTTATGCCGGCGCCTGGCCCGTGCCGCTGCCGCTGCCCACCAGCTTCGGCGGCCGCGAAGCCTATACCGACCAGCTCGCCATCCAGCTCAAGAGCTGCGACCCGGCCCTGTTCCTTTATTCGGACGAGCTCGCCGACTTCGGCGGCGCGGCCGCGGCCAAGGCGGGGGTCGAGGCCCGCACCTGGGAGACGCTCGCCGGCGTCGAGCCCGCGACCGGCGACTTCCCGGCCGCGAACCCGGACGACATCGCCTATCTTCAATATTCGAGCGGCTCGACCCGCTTTCCCCACGGCGTCGCCGTCACGCACCGCGCGCTGCTCGACAACCTGCGCGCGCACGGGATCGGGCTGAAGGTCCAGGACAGCGACCGCTGCATCTCCTGGCTGCCATGGTACCATGACATGGGGCTGGTCGGCTGCTTCCTGTCGCCGATCGCGCTGCAATTCTCGGTGGATTATCTGAAGACCGAAGACTTTGCTCGCCGCCCGCTCGCGTGGCTCGATATGATCACGCGCAATCCCGGCACCACGGTCAGCTATTCGCCGACCTTCGGCTACGACATCTGCTCGCGGCGGATGAGCTCGCAGACCCGCGCCGAGGACCGCTTCGACCTGTCACGCTGGCGCATCGCCGGCAACGGCGCCGACATGATCCGCCCTGACGTGATGCAGGCCTTCGTCGACTGCTTTGCGCCTGCAGGGTTCAAGGCGAGCGCCTTCTGCCCCAGCTACGGGCTTGCCGAAGCGACGCTCGCCGTCTCGCTCATGCCGCCGGGCGAAGGGATTCGCGTCGAGCTGGTCGAGGAGAACGAGCTTTCGGGCTGCGCGCCCGGCGAGCCCGACCAGCCCAAGCGCTACCGCGCCGTCGTGAACTGCGGCCGGCCGGTGACCGGCATGGAGATCGAGATTCGCCGGCCCGGCGGGGAAGTCCTGCCCGACCGCGCGATCGGCCGGGTGTTCGTGCGCGGCGCCAGCGTCATGCACAGCTATTTCCGCGACCAGGAATCGACCCGCGCCTGCCTCAGCGAGGACGGTTGGCTCGACACCGGCGACATGGGCTACATGTCCAAAGGCTACATCTTCATCGTCGGCCGCGCCAAGGACATGATCATCATCAACGGGCGCAACCATTGGCCGCAGGACATCGAATGGGCGGTCGAGCAGCTTCCCGGCTTCAAGTCCGGCGACATCGCCGCTTTCGCAATCACCGGTCCTTCGGGAGAAGAAACTCCCGCCGTCCTCGTCCACTGCCGCGTTTCGGACGCGAAGGAACGGGGCAAGCTCCGCGACGAGATTCGCGAGCGCGTCCGCGCCATCACTGGCATCACGCCGGTGGTCGAGCTGGTCCCTCCGCGCACGCTCCCGCGCACAAGCTCGGGCAAGCTCTCCCGCACCAAGGCACGCAACCTCTACCTGTCCGGCGAAATCCAGCCCTACGACATCGCGGCCTGAGCGCCGCCGCTCGTCGCATCGGGCCTGGCGCCGGACGCGCGGCCGTCCCGCATCGGGACCAATTTAATCCTTAATTTACAGCTTGAAGACCACAAGACTCGCGCCGAGTGGGAGCAATCGTGATGCAGCGTACCGAGGCCTGGGCCCGGCGTAAGGATCGTCATCCCGTCGAGATCGATGCGGTCGTGCAGCGCACCGACGGCCGCAAGCAGCCCGTCAAGCTGAGCAACTTCTCGGACGAAGGCTGCCGCATCGAAACCGATGGCGATTTCCACATCGGCGAGCGGCTGCAGATCGCCATTCCGCGCATGGGCCACATCAAGGCGCAGGTGCGCTGGTCGATGCCCGGCAGCGTCGGCGCGCGCTTCCTCGCCGAGAGCGACTTCTAGCAACCGATAGCGGCGCTGCCGCTTCTCATGCTATCCAGCACCCGCTGTAGCGGGGGCGCCACATGCGAATTCGGCTGAGTCGTCGAGCGGTTGTAAGCGGAGGCGCCGCGACTGCGGCCATGCTCGCCGCAGGGCCAATGGCAGCACGAGCCGCGGCCAAGCCCAACATCCTGTTCATCATGGCCGACGACCTCGGCTATGCCGATCTCTCCTGCTACGGCCGGCCCGATTTCCGCACTCCGAATCTGGACCGCCTGGCGGCGCAGGGAATGCGCTTCACCCAGGCCTATGCGAACAGCGCCGTATGCTCGGCGACGCGCACTGCGCTGATTACCGGCCGCTACCAATACCGCCTGCCCGTCGGGCTCGAGGAGCCGATCGCAGCGCGCGAGGCCGGGCTCCCGCCCTCGCATCCCACCCTCCCCTCGCTGCTCCGCGCCGCCGGCTACCAGACCGCGCTCATCGGCAAGTGGCATTTGGGGCCGCTGCCGAAGTTCGGTCCGCTGCAGAGCGGCTACGATCACTTCTGGGGCTATCGGAACGGCGCCGTCGACTATTTCACCCACGCACTCGCCGGCCACGCCGACCTGTGGGACGGAGACACTCCGGTCGAGCAGGCCGGCTATCTCACCGACCTTCTTGGCGAGCGCGCTGTCAGGACAGTCGAGGACTTCGCGCGCAGCGGCAGGCCCTTCCTCCTCAGCCTCCACTTCAGCGCTCCCCACTGGCCGTGGGAGGGACCGTCCGACCGCGCGGAGTCGGACCGGCTGAAGGGCGGAACCAGCGTGCACCAGTTCATGGATTTCGACGGCGGCTCACGCGCGACCTATGCCGCCATGGTGCAGCGCATGGACGACCAGGCCGGCCGCGTCCTCGACGCGCTCGACCGGCTGAACCTCGCGCAGGACACGATCGTCGTCTTCACCAGCGACAATGGCGGCGAGCGCTTCGCCGACACCTGGCCCTTCACCGGGCACAAGACCGAGCTTCTCGAAGGCGGGCTGCGGATTCCCGCGATCGTCCGCTGGCCCGGACATGTCCGCGCCGGAACCACGTCCGATGCCCAGATCATGAGCATGGACTGGCTTCCGACCTTCCTTGCCGCGGCCGGAACGCGCCCCGATCCGCGCTACCCGCCCGACGGCATCGACATCGCTCCCGCGCTCGCCGGCGGATCGCTCCCTGAGCGGACGCTCTACTGGCGCTACAAGCACCTGGCGCAGCGGGCGTGCCGCAGGGGCGACTGGAAATATCTCAAGATCCGCGACCAGGAGTTCCTGTTCGACGTGGTCGCCGATCCCCTCGAGCGCGCGAACATGAAGGCGCGCGAGCCGCAGCGCTTCGCCGAGCTGAAGCAGGCGTGGGAAAAATGGAACGCGACGATGCTGCCGCTCGATCCCGCGAGCAACACCGGCGGTTTCGACGCGAGCGAGCTCGCCGACCATTTCGGCGTCTCGCCCGACGATTAGCCCGCCCTAGAAGGACACCATCTTCGCGCGGGTCGCGGGCTTGGCCGGCGGCACCGGCTTGGCGGCGTCGGGATCGGCGGCGGCAAAATCCTCGACCACCTTCCAGCTGCCGTCGTCCTGCTTCTTGTAGACGGTGAGGTAGGTGCCGCTGTTGCTCATCACCTTGCCCGTCTTCTTGTCGGTATATTTCTCGCTGAACTTGCCGCGCGAATAAGCGAGGTCCCCGGAGCTCGCGACGTCGATCTTGTCGGCGCTGAAATGGAGCTCGAAAGCCGGATCGGTCGAAGCGTTGGCGAAGATCTGGCGGATCGGGGTCGATCCTTCGGTCGGCGCAACGCCGGGCGCGACGAAGAACGAATCGTCGGCATAATGCTCGCCGATCGCCTGCGTGTCCTTGGCCTGGATATCCTTGTTCCACTTCGCTTCGTCGGCCTTGATCGCCTGCTTCACGCTATCGGGATCGGCCGCTTTCTTCGTCTGGGCCTTGTCGCATCCGCCCAGCATCAGCGCGGCCGCTGCGGTTGCGAGCAGCGCGGTCGAAATGGATTTGCGCATCATTGTCCCCCTCTTCATCAGAGGAGTCGCAGCCAATCACCATTCGCGAGCCCGCGCAACCGCCGTGGCCTTAACTTTCGCCAATATCGGCGACGGCCAAGCGCCTCGGATTTGCGGCAAGTTGAAGCAATACCCCTATTCCCTACTAGGGAACTAGAGTTTAGCCATTGGACCGACTCAAACAGGGGAGTCGGTCATGTTGCCGATCAAGAAAATCGCCTTCGCTTTCGCGCTCCTTCCGCCCGCTGCTTCTGCGGCGCCGCCGCAGCTTCTCAACGTCTCCTACGACCCGACCCGCGAGCTCTACCAGCAGGTCAACGCCGCCTTCGCCAAGCGCTGGCAGGCGACCACTAAGCAGCCGATCACCATCAAGCAGAGCCACGGCGGCTCGGGCAAGCAGGCCCGCGCCGTGATCGACGGGCTGCCCGCCGACGTGGTCACGCTCGCGCTCGGCTACGACGT
The DNA here is from genome assembly GCA_050261135.1 of Bacillota bacterium. Classification (GTDB taxonomy): domain Bacteria; phylum Pseudomonadota; class Alphaproteobacteria; order Sphingomonadales; family Sphingomonadaceae; genus Sphingomicrobium. The sequence goes on along the minus strand of JBLNCZ010000026.1, from coordinate 91,299 downwards.
CGACCAGATCGCCAAGCGCGGACTGATCGCGTCCAACTGGCAGGCGCGGCTGCCCAACAACAGCACGCCTTATTATTCGACCATCGTCCTCCTCGTCCGTCACGGAAACCCCAAGCACATCCGCGACTGGGACGACCTCATCCGCCCCGAGGTGAAGGTCATCACCCCCAACCCGAAGACGAGCGGCGGCGCGCGCTGGAATTACCTCGCCGCCTGGGGTTTCGCGCAGAAGAAATACGGCTCGCCGCAGAAGGCGAAGCTGTTCATGGCCAAGCTGTTCCGCAACGTGCCCGTGCTCGACTCCGGCGCGCGCGGCGCGACGACGACCTTCGTCGAACGCGGCCAGGGCGACGTGCTGATCGCCTGGGAGAACGAGGCGCTGCTCGCCGTCAACAAGCTCGGCCGCGGCAAGTTCGACATCGTCACGCCGTCGGTCTCGATCCTCGCCGAGCCGCCGGTCGCGCTCGTCGACAAGGTCGCCGACAAGCACGGCACCCGCCAGGCGGCCGAGGCCTACCTCAAGTTCCTCTACACGCCGGAGGCGCAGGACATCATCGCCCGCAACTACTTCCGCCCGCGCAACGCGCAGGTCGCGGCCAAGTACAGGGGCCAGTTCCCGAACATGAAGCTGTTCACCATCGACCGGAACTTCGGCGGATGGGCGAAGGCGCAGGCGCTGCACTTCAACGACGGCGGCCTCTTCGACCAGGAATACGAAGCCGCGAAGCGCTGACCTTCTAGCCCAAAGGAAAAGACGACGATGCGTACCCTGCTACTCGCGGGCTCGGCCCTCCTCGCGCTCGCTTCACCGGCCGTGGCGCAGCAGGCCGAAGAGCCGCTCGACACGCTCGTTCCCGCGGACGACCAGCCGGCGCAGGAGGCTCCGAAGCCGACCGGCGATCCGGTCCTCGACCGGCTCAATGCGCTCGAGGCTCGAGTGAACCAGCTCGAAGCCGAAAACGCCCAGCTTCGCCAGCAGTCGGAGCTCGCCGAAGACCGCATCGAGACGGTCGAGACTCGCGCCGCCAAGAACGCACAGTTCGGCTGGGTGCCGACCATCTCCGACCCCAACGGCAATTTCACCTTCAAGCCGCGCGGCGTGATCGACGTCGACGCTGCTGCCTTCAATGAGCGCGAAGGCGGCTACGCCTATAGCGACGGCACCGCCTTCCGCCGCCTCCGCCTCGGCTTCGAAGGCAGTGCGTTCAAATGGTTCAACTATCGCGCCGAGGTGGATTTTGCCGGCAATGCGGTGAACATCACCGACGCCTACCTCCAATACACGCACATTCCGAAGACGGTGCTGACCATCGGCCAGCACAAGGCGCCGTTCGGCCTCGAGTCCAACAACAGCGACAATTACAACGTCTTCCTCGAGCGCGGCATGTTCACCAACGCCTTCGGCAATGCCGGCGCCGAGCGGCGCATCGGCATCTCGGCAGCCTATGCGCCGAAGGAGAACATCAACGTCGCCGGCGGCGTGTTCGGCGACAATGAAAGCATCAGCCGCGGCAGCGGCGCCGCGCCCGGCGAGAGCTGGGGCGTCAACGGCCGCGCGACCTGGGAGCCGGTTTTCGATACCGGCAGGATCGTCCATCTCGGCGTCTCCGGCTTCTATCGCACCCACCTCAAGTCGGGCGACGTCGCCGACGCGGTTCGCCTCAACGACCGCCCGGGCGTCCGTGTCGACGGCGGCAACATCGTGGACAGCGGCGTCATCACCAACGCCCGCTCGCTCCGCTACGCCGGCGCCGAGGCGGCGGGCGTATTCGGGGCGCTCACCGTCGCAGGCGAGGCGGGGCGCCTATGGTTGGATCGTTTCGGCGGCGATAATGCGCGCTTCTCCGGCTATTACGGATACGCCGCCTACATGCTCACGGGGGAAACGCGCCCGTTCAAAGGCGGCAATTTCGACCGCGTGAAGCCGTTCAAGGAGCTCGGCAACGGCGGCTTCGGCGCCGTCGAGCTCGCGCTTCGCTACGACCATATCGACCTCGCCGACACGCCGGTCCTCGCCCGCGCGGGCAACAAGGCCTCCAGCGTTACTGCGGGCGTGAACTGGTACTTCAACCCTTATGCCAAGCTGATGGTCAACTGGATCCGCTTCTGGGGCGACAACACGCCGCTGGACCCAATTGGCTCGAAGACGAAGGGCGACGCCTTTGCCGGCCGTCTCCACCTCGACTTCTGACGAGTTCGTGATGCCCAGCGCTTCCCCTGGCCGCTCCTCCCCACTCCCTGGGTTCGGCTTGTCGCTGGGCATCACGATCCTGTGGCTGTCGCTGATCGTGCTCATTCCGCTGAGCGCGGTGTTCGTGAAAAGCGGCAGCCAGGGCTGGCACAATTTCTGGGACGCCGCCGCGTCGCCGCGCGCCCTCGCCGCCTACCGCCTGTCGTTCGGAGCGGCAGCGCTCGCCGCAGCCGTGAACTGCGTCTTCGGCCTGCTCGTCGCCTGGGTGCTGGTCCGCTATCGCTTTGCCGGCCGAAGGCTGCTGAGCGCGCTCATCGACCTGCCCTTCGCGCTTCCCACCGCCGTCGCCGGCATCGCCCTGACGGCGCTCTATGCCGACACGGGAATCATCGGCCGGATCCTCGAACCGGCGGGCCTCGGCGTCGCCTATCGCCCGGCCGGCGTGGTCGTGGCGCTGACCTTCATCGGCTTCCCCTTCGTCGTGCGCACGGTCGAGCCGGTGCTGGCCGAGGCTTCGAGCGAGGTCGAGGAAGCGGCGCTGACCCTCGGCGCCAGCAGGCTGCAGACATTCTCGCGGGTGATCCTCCCCTCGATCGGCCCCGCGATCGCCACCGGCTTCGCCCTCGCCTTCGCGCGCGGCGCCGGCGAATATGGCTCGGTCATCTTCATCGCCGGCAACGTGCCCTACAAGTCGGAGATCGCGCCGCTGCTGATCGTGACCCAGCTCGAGGAATATAATTACGCCGGCGCCGCGGCGATCGCCTGCGTCATGCTCCTCATCTCCTTCGCCCTGCTCCTGCTCCTCAACCTGCTGCAGCACTGGCAGCAGCGGAGGATGGCATGAGCGCCCGCGGCCTTCGCGAGCCCGCATGGGCAAAGGCGCTGCTGATCGCCGCAGCGCTCGCATACGTCGCGCTCATGCTCCTGCTCCCGCTCGGCGCGGTCCTGTTCGAGGCGCTGCGCAAGGGCTGGGACGCGTGGCTCGCCGCCGTCACCGAGCCCGATGCGCGCGCGTCGATCCGCCTCACGCTGATCGTCGCTGCCATCTCCGTCCCGCTCAACACCGTGTTCGGCATCGCTGCAGCCTGGGCCATCGCCAAGTTCGACTTCCGCGGAAAGACGGCGCTGATCGCGCTAATCGAGCTGCCCTTCTCCGTCTCGCCCGTGGTCTCGGGCCTCGTCTTCGTGCTCCTGTTCGGAGCGCAGGGCTGGTTCGGCCCGTGGCTCGAAGCCCACGACATCCGCATCATCTTCGCGCTTCCGGGGCTCGTGCTTGCGACGCTGTTCGTCACCTTCCCTTTCGTCGCGCGCCAGCTCGTCCCGCTGATGAGCGCTCAAGGGCGCGCGGCGGAGGAGGCGGCGCTGACTCTCGGCGCCTCGGGCTGGCAGGCCTTCTGGCGCGTGACGCTGCCCAACATCCGCTTCGGCCTGCTCTACGGAGTGCTCCTCTGCAACGCCCGCGCGATGGGCGAGTTTGGCGCAGTAAGCGTCGTTTCCGGTCACATCCGCGGCGAGACCAACACCATGCCGCTGCAAGTGGAGGCACTTTACAATGACTACGACTTTGTCGCCGCCTTCGCCGTCGCCTCGCTCCTTGCTCTTCTCGCCCTCGTCACCCTCGCGCTCAAATCGGCGCTCGAGTGGCGATACCGCGGCGAGCTCGCCGCAGCCCACTGACATGTCGATCAGGGTCGAGCGCGTCTCGAAAAGCTATTCCGCATATCCGGCGCTGAACGACGTCTCGCTGACCATGCGCGACCGCGAGTTCGTCGCGCTTCTGGGTCCCTCGGGCTCCGGCAAGACCACGCTCCTGCGCATCCTCGCCGGCCTCGAAGTCGCCGAGAGCGGCCGCGTCTGGTTCGGCAACCGCGACGTCACGCGCGACAAGCCCGCCTCGCGCGACATCGGCTTCGTGTTCCAGCATTATGCCTTGTTCGGGCACATGACCGTCGCGCAGAACATCGCTTTCGGGCTCGACGTGATGCGCCGAAGCGCCCGCCCCTCGAAGCGCGACATCGCCGCCCGCGTCGACCAGCTGCTCGAGCTCGTGCAGCTCCCCGGCCTCGGCAAGCGCTACCCGAGCCAGCTCTCCGGCGGCCAGCGCCAGCGCGTCGCCCTCGCCCGCGCGCTCGCGCGCGAGCCGCGAATCCTGCTGCTGGACGAGCCGTTCGGGGCCCTCGACGCCAAGGTCCGCCGCGAGCTTCGCGGCGCGCTGCGCCAGATCCACGACGAGCTCGGCCTCACCTCCATCTTCGTCACCCACGACCAGGAGGAAGCCTTCGCGCTCGCCGACCGTGTCGCGCTGCTCAACGAAGGCCGCATCGAGCAATTCGCAGCGCCCGCCGAAATCCGGGCCGAGCCGGCCAGCGCCTTCGTCCGGAACTTCCTCGACTAGCTCGGCCGCGCCAGCGGAAGCATCCGCCCGAGCACCCGGTCCCTGAGCACATAATGGTGGTAGAGCGCCGCGAGCGCATGCATGAGGGCAAGGATGACGATCGCCCAGCCGACGAGGCTGTGGATCTCGCGTATGTCGTGCCGCACCGGTCGCGCGAACGCCTCGAACGGCCCCGGGATGGCGACTCCGAAGAAGTGGATCGGCTTGCCCGCGGCCCAGCCGATCACCCAGCCGAGCCCGGCCTGCGCGACGAGGAGGCCATAGAGCAGATAGTGCACGCCCTTGGACGCGGTGCGCATCCATCCGGCCGCGAGCGACGAGCGCTGGTGCCCGGGCATCCACCGCCAAGCGAGCCGCGCGAGAACGACGAGGGTCAGCAGGATTCCGAACGATACGTGGATGCTCTCCATCCCCTGCCGCGTCGGCTTGGCGAAATAGTCCCACGTCTCGGCCAGCGCGAACTGCACGACGACGAGCAGCGCCGTCAGCCAGTGCAGCGAAATCGCGACATTGTCGTAGTCGGTCTTGTCGTCACCCGCCGCAATGCGGGTGGCCACGTCGAAGGCATTGCGGTCGGCCATTCCAGCTCCGTTAGGTCGAGCAGCCTGCAATCCCGATGAACGCCGGCGGTTCCGCCGCCCCAACCTCAGGCTGCGCTCATGAATCCTCGATCGAAATGACGTGCCGCACCTCGTCGCTCTTGAAGCCGATCGCGGACGGCCGGCGCACGCCGCGCAGGAAGGCGACGTCGTACAGCTCGCGCACCACGCCCGAGATGCGCACCCAGTGGGGCATGTCGCCGGTCGCAAGGTCGAACACCGCAAGCCCGCACCGCGGCTCGACGTCGCGCCGCGCAAGCTCGTTCTCTAGTTCCAGGCCGCCGAACGTCCGGTTCTCGCGCTGGAGCGACAGGCCGACGATGGCGTGCCCGCCGGCGAAAGCGAGCCCGCGCGCATAGCCGGGGCAGAAGCCGGCCGCCTCGAACCGGCCTTCGCCCAAGTCCACGAAGCCGAGCTGCCCCGCGCCCGAGTTGAGCAGCCACAGCCTCCCTTCGTGCAGCCGCGGCGAATGCGGCATCGACAGTCCCGACGCGATGACCTCGCTGCTCTCGACGTCGATCACGATGCCGCCGTCCCTGCGCCGGTCGCGCCAGCCGTCGGCCACGTCCGACCGCGACACCGCCGTCGCGAAGCGGGGCCGCCCGCCTTCCAGCGCAAGGCCGTTCAAGTGACAGCGATCTTCGGGAGCGAGGCGGCTGATGAACGGCGGAGTCCAGAGCGGCCGGAAATTATGCGCGTCGCTCACCGCCGCGATGCACGAGAAAAGCGTGTTCGCGAACACCGGCCGCCCGTCCGTCCCAAGCCCGACGTCATGCGCGTCGAGGTCGCCGGTCACCCACGCCGCATGCGGCGCATAGACTGCGTCATAGCCGTCCGAGGTCGCCTGCCCCGGCGCGAGGATATTGTCGAAGCGCTGGATGTGGGTTTGCGTCGCCAGCACGAGCTGCCGCCCGTCGTCGCCGACCGCCATCCCCATGCAGCGCTGGAAGCTGCGCTCGAATACCGAAAGCCGGCCGTCGGCCCCGGTTCCGAGCAGGAACAGCTTTCCCGCCTGGTAGGTCGTGAAGGCGATGCTTCCGCCGGTCGACGCCAGCCAATGCGGGAAATGGCGCGAGGAAGTGAGCGCGAATTTCTCCTCGCGGTGCGCAGCCTCGGCCATCTGAGCTCCCCCCGTTCGCCTGCTTCTGTAGCAGAGTGGGGACCCTGCTCAATCGGCGCAAAGCTTTGGACTCGCTTTCGATTATTTCGACCGATATGAATGCGCTAGCGCTGCCGCGCGACAGGGGGCTCAAACATGTCTGTCGTCGACCTAGGGCATCTCACGCCTGACCAGGGATTCTGGATCAACAATGGCGGGAAATACACCACCACCGGTGACGTCAACGGCGACGGCGTCGACGATCTGATCGTCGGGTCCAGCACCCAGACCTATGTCGTTTTCGGCAGCAGCAGCGCCTTCACCGACCTCTACCTCAGCTCGCTCGATCCTTCCGACGGGTTCGCGACCGGCGGAGCCTATACCAGCGCCGGCGACGTCAACGGCGACGGCTTCGACGACATGATCGTCGGCTTCTCCGGCGGCAACGGCGACTACGACCACGGCTATCTCTACTATGACGGTGGCGCAGTGGTCGTGTTCGGCACGGCGACCGGCCTCACGAGCGGCTTCACCATCGACGGGACCTCCTATCTCGGCGCCTATGCGCTCGGGTCCGCGGGGGACATCAACGGCGACGGCTTCGGCGACATCTATTACGAGGACGGCGACGGAGCCGGAGTCTATGTCATCTTCGGCAAGGCGACGCCCGCCAACATCGACCTCGACACGCTGAGTGCGACCAACGGCTTCAAGATCGCCGGCACCGTCGACAAGGTGGCCTCTGCCGGCGACGTGAACGGCGACGGCTTCGACGACCTTCTCGTCGCCGCTCCGCGCGATAGCGAAGCGGGCCAGTATGCGGGCGCCGTCTACGTCATTTTCGGCAAGGCGAGCGGCTTCACCAACATCGACCTTGCCTCGCTCAGCGCGACGGCCGGCTACAAGATCACCGGCGCAGTCGAGCTCGACGGCCTCGGCTTCAGCATAGCCTCGGCCGGGGACGTGAACGGCGACGGGCTCGACGATATCGTCGTCAGCGCCGTGGGCAACGACGCCGCCGGCAATTCGGCCGGAGCGGCCTACGTCATCTTCGGCAAGGCGAGCGGATCGACCGACATCGACCTTGCGTCCTTGTCGCCGACCGACGGCTTCAGGATCATCGGCGAATCCGCTTACGACAATGCCGGCTACAGCGTCTCGTCGGCCGGCGACTTCAACGGCGACGGCTTCGACGACATCATCATCGGCGCTCCGTCGAACCAGCCCTACGGAAGGCCCGAGGGCGCGGCCTATGTGATCTTCGGCAAGGCGGGCGGCTTTAGCGACATAGACCTCTCCTCCCTCGCCGAATCCGACGGGTTCAAGATCATCGGCGGCGAGACCTTCGACGCGCTCGGCTACGAGGTTTCTGCTGCCGGCGACGTCAATCACGACGGCTTCGACGATCTCATGATCTCTCGGGGCGGCAGCTCGAACGACGTCTTCGTCCTCTACGGCCACGCGGACAGCGGAGTTGTGAAGTCCGGGACCGACGCCGCGGATTCGCTCAGCGGCGGCAATCTCGACGACACGCTCGACGGCCGCGGCGGCGACGACGTGATCGCCGGCCTCGGCGGCTCGGACACGCTCGTCGGCGGCGCCGGCAACGACTTCCTCGACGGCGGCGCGGGAGCCGACACGATGGCCGGCGGCACAGGGAACGACATGTTCGTCGTCGACGATTTGGGCGACGTGGTCGTCGAACGCGTCGGCGAAGGGACCGATACCGTCTCCTCTTCGATCGGCTACACGCTCGGCTCGTTCCAGGAGAACCTCACGCTGACCGGCAGCGCGGCGATCAACGGGACCGGCAACAGCCTCATCAACGTCATCACCGGCAACTCCGCCGCCAATGTCCTCGACGGCGGCGCGGGCAATGACGTGCTCGACGGCGGCGCCGGCAATGACGGGCTCATCGGCGGCGACGGCAACGACACGCTGACCGGCGGCGTCGGCAACGACAATCTGAACGGCGGCCTCGGCAATGACACGGCGAGCTACGCCGACGCGACCGCGGGCGTGAAGGTGAGGCTCATCGCGGGCACGCAGAACACGCTCGGCGCGGGCAGCGATTCCCTGACCGGCATCGAAAACCTCACCGGCTCGGCGTTCAACGACAATCTGACCGGCGATTCCGGCGTCAACATCCTCGCGGGCAACGACGGCAATGACGTGATCTCCGGGCTCGACGGCGACGACAAGATCAACGGGGGCAACGGCAACGACGTGCTCGACGGCGGCGCCGGCAACGACGTCCTCAACGGCGCGGTCGGCATCGACACTGCAAGCTACGCGACAGCGGCCTCAGGAGTGACCGTCAGCCTCGCCTTGACCTCGGCCCAGGCGACCGGCGGCGCGGGCAGCGACACGCTGAGCTCGATCGAAAGCCTCACCGGCTCGAATTTCAACGACACGCTGACGGGCAACAATATCGCCAACAATATCGACGGCGGCAGCGGCAACGATGTCATCGACGGCGGCGCCGGCAACGACACCTTGACCGGCGCGGCCGGCAACGACTCGCTCGACGGCGGGACCGGCAACGACGTGCTGAACGGCGGCGCCAATGCCGACACTTTCCTCTTCAGCAGCGCGCTCAATCCGACCACCAACGTCGACGCGATTTCGGGCTTCGTCGCGGCCGACGACACGATCATGCTGTCGTCCGCGATCTTCACCGCGGCCGGCCCGGACGGGACGCTCAACGCCAACGCCTTCCGCGTCGGCACTGCCGCGCACGACCTCGACGACCGCATCATCTACGACCAGACGAGCGGCCGCATTTACTACGATGCGGACGGAAGCGGCGCCGGGGCCAGGGTGCTGTTCGCCAAGGTCGCGCCGGGCACCGTGCTCACCAACGCCGACTTCCAGGTCTATTCGCCGTCGAGCCCTTCCTTCGCCGCGAGCGCCGCAATGGCGGCGCAGGACAGCTCCGTCGACCTCTCCACTCCGGGGCGCTCGCCGATCTGGCCCGTGTCATGGCCGGACCCGGGCTTCCATTCGACTCACCACCACATCGCTGCCGAGGACGTGATGGAAATGATCGCCCTGATCCAGGCGACCGAGGACCAGCCGTTCTTCTGATCTGCTGAGCGCCGGTTCCCTGGCCGGCGGCGCTCGCTTGCCGGGCCGCCGCCGCCCGTGCAAATGCCCGTGCCGGAGAGCGAGTCGAATGAAGTTCCGCAAATTTGCGTTCCTTGCCGCCGCGCTTGCGCTTGCCGCCCCCGCGCTTGCGGAAACGCATGTCCAGCCCGCGGTTCAGCCGGGCGGCGACATCCCCAGGCAGTTCCACCCCACCGTTCCGCCGATCCCCAAGGGCGGCGACATTCCCCAGCGCTTCTCCGCGCCGCGCGCCGATTTCGAATATGTCCGCCGCGAGCTGATGATCCCGATGCGCGACGGGGCGAAGCTCTACACCGTGCTGATCCTCCCGAGGAGCGCCAGGGGCGCCGCGGCGAAATATCCGATCATGCTCGACCGCACGCCTTATTCGGCGGACAAGGCGACCTCGCGCGGCACCTTCGGGCCATTGCCCGAGAACATCCTCTCGCCGCTGGCCGCCGAGCTGGTCCGCGCCGGCTATATCGTCGCCTATCAGGACGTCCGCGGCAAATATAAGTCCGGCGGCGATTATGTGATGAACCGGCCGGTCCGCGGGCCGCTGAACCCCACTGCCGTCGACCATTCCACCGACGCCTACGACACCATCGACTGGCTGGTGAAGAACGTGCCGGAATCGAACGGCCGCGTCGGCACCATCGGCACCAGCTACGACGGCTTCACCACGCTGATGAGCCTGGTGAACCCGCACCCCGCGCTCAAGGCCTCGGTCCCGATCAACCCGATGGTCGACGTATGGAAGGGCGACGACTGGTTCCACAACGGCGCCTTCCGCCAGGAGATGATCAGCTACGTCTACGGCCAGACGGCGACCAAGCAGTCCGACGAGGACTGGTTCACCGGCGCCTATGACGATTACGACACCTTCATGCGCTACGGCTCGGCCGGCGCCTACGGCAAGGCGATGGGGATGGAACAGCTGCCCTTCTGGGTCCGGCTGACCGAGCATCCCGCCTATGACGAATATTGGCAGGACCAGGCGGTCGACCGGATCCTCGCCGAGAAGCCGCTCACCGTCCCCACCCTCATCGTCGACAGCGAATGGGATCAGGAGGACATCTACGGCGCCCCCGCGGTGTTCGAGGCGGTCAAGGCCAACGACAACGGCAACGCCCATCTCGTCCTCGGCCCATGGCACCACGGCCAGGCCAATTCGGCCGGAAGCACGCTCGGCCCGCTCGACTGGGGCACCGACACCAGCAAATGGTTCCGGCAGAACGTGCTGCTCCCCTTCCTCAACGAGCATCTGAAGGGCGGCCCCCATGCCGATATCGCCCGGGTGACGGCGTTCGAGGTCGGCCCCAACCAGTGGCAGCGGCTGCCCGACTGGCCGCCGTCGTGCGCCCGCAGCTGCCCGACCGGCCTGACGCCGCTCTACCTCGCGCCCGGGAAGGCCCTGACCTTCGACGCGCCGGCGGGCCGCGGCTTCGACTCCTACGTCTCCGACCCGGCCAAGCCCGTCACCTATCGCGCGCGCCCCAATGTCTCGCCCTGGGCGGAAGGTTCGACCTGGCGCTTCTGGCTCGAGGACGACCAGCGCTTCGCCGACGGCCGCCCCGACGTCCTCACCTACGAAAGCGCGCCGCTCGAAACGCCGCTGAAGCTGCGCGGCACGCCCCTCGTCCACCTCCTCGCCTCGACCAGCGGCACCGACAGCGACTGGATCGTCAAGCTGATCGACGTCTATCCCCCGCAATATCCGCAGCGGCCGGCCATGGGCGGCTACGAGCTCGCGATCGCCATGGACGTGATCCGCGGCCGCTACCGGACGGATCCGGCCAACGCCCAGCCGCTCGCTCCCAACCAGCCGCTGGCCTATGAATTCACGCTCCCCAACGTCGACTATACGGTCCAGCCCGGCCACCGGCTGATGGTCCAGGTCCAGTCGAGCTGGTTCCCGCTCTACGACCGCAACCCGCAGACCTTCGTCCCCAACATCTTCTTCGCCAAGCCGGGCGACTATCGCGCCGCGACGCAGAAGGTGTTCACCGGCGCGGACGCCACCTGGATCGGCCTTCCGGTCGTCAAATAGCCCCTCTCCCCTCGCGGGAGAGGGGTTGGGGAGAGGGGGCTTACACCTTGCGCCGCGCGTGCGGCCTAGCTACCTGCCGCGCCGAAGCGCATTCCATAGGAGTGTAGCTCAGTTGGTAGAGCATCGGTCTCCAAAACCGAGGGCCGGGGGTTCGAGTCCCTCCACTCCTGCGCTTCGCAACCTTGAACACTCGCATCGGCAGCGCTAAGTGACTGCAAGCTCCGCCGGCCACGTGCCTGCGGAGCCTTTTTCTATCCGCAAGAGAGCAAGCGAAGAGTGGCCAAGACTTCCCCCGGCGAATTCATCCGTCAGGTCCGTGCCGAGACCGCGAAGGTGGTCTGGCCGACGCGCAAGGAAACGGTCGCGACGGCGATCATGGTGATGATCATGACCGGCCTCCTCGCCATGTTCTTCTTCGGCACGGACGCCTTCTTCTCGACGGTCGTCCGCAAGCTCTTGAGCCTCCTCGGCTAACCCATCCCTCCTCCCTCCCCCCGCTCGCGGGGGAGGGCCGGGGTGGGGGTGTGTTTTGAACGAATACAAAGACAGGTCTGACGCTATGTCCCGCTGGTACATCATCCACGCTTATTCCGGCTTCGAGAACAAGGTCCGCGACGCGATCCAGAGCGAGGCGCACCGCATGGGCCTCGACGCCTTCGTCGAGCAGATCGAGGTCCCGACCGAGACCGTGACCGAGATCAAGCGCGGCAAGAAGGTCCAGTCCGAGCGCAAGTTCATGCCCGGCTACGTCCTCGCCAAGCTCGAGATGAACGACCAGGTCTACCACCTCGTCAAGAACACCCCCAAGGTCACCGGCTTCCTCGGCCCCGGCGGCAAGCCCCAGCCCATCCCCGACGCCCAGGCCGCCCGCATGCTCAGCAGCGAAGCCGAAGCCGCATCCGCGCCCAAGCAGAAGATCAACGTCGACTACGAAATCGGCGACGCGGTGAAGGTGCTCGACGGGCCCTTCGCCAGCTTCAACGGCGTGGTCGAGGAGCTGGATTTCGATCGGGGCCGGGTCAAGGTGTCCGTTTCAATCTTTGGCCGAGCGACACCTGTCGAACTCGAATTTGAACAAGTCGAAAGGGTCAAGTAACGGCGGGGCCTATCCACAGGTCTTGCGAAGGTCGTTGCCGCCCCGATAGATTTTGCCGTTCTACGTGTTGGGGTGGCCAGTGAAGATCGCGGACAAGGAAGTGAAGACGCTCACCGACCTGATCGGGCACCTGAAGGCAGACCTGCCCCAGGATCAGCCGACTTGGTTTCGGGGGCAACGAAATGCCGCCTGGGACCTCGAGCCGAGCATCAAGCGTCACGGCGGCGTCGAGGCGGAACGGGCCTTATTCAAGCGTTTCAAACAGGATGCGTTCTCACACGTACCCGTCAGGCCGAACACCGAATGGGAATGGCTGTTCGTAATGCAGCACAATGGGCTGCCCACTCGGCTCCTGGATTGGACAGAAAGCGCGCTAATCGGCCTCTATTTCGCGATCCAAGGCTTCGATCCAGACAATCCAGATGCGCCGGCTGCGCTATGGGCCATGAACCCGATCGGTCTCAACGAAGCCTCCAAATGGAGCACACCGCACAAGGCCGATATCCCCGGGTTCGACGATGACGAGGAACTCGACGCCTACCTACCGTCTAAGTTGGGACGACTGGGACTGGAGCCGATCGCCGCCATTGCAGCGAGAAACAATCCACGCATTCAGGTTCAGCAAGGCGTGTTTACAATCCACCACTCGAAGCTTGAGCCACTCAACCTCGGTCCGAGACTGGATCACATCTGGCGATATCTCATCCCAAATGACGTTATCGGCGGTCTCAAATCCGACCTGCAGATGCTCAACGTGACGAAACTGTCCCTCTTCCCCGAGCTGCCAAACATCGCAGACCACGCTCGCGGCCAAATTTTGGGCGTCTGACAGATGAAAAGCTTTCACATCCACGAGATGTCCGATTCTTCGGTGCTCGCCCTCACCGAGCTGAGAGATAAGCTGAACCTTTCCCCAGAGTATCAGCGTCCGGGCGGCGTTTGGTCCCTGAAGAAGAAGCAGCTGTTCATCGATTCGCTGCTCAATGGGTACGACATCCCGAAACTGTACTTCCATCACCTTACCGGTCAGTACGCTAGCAAGAAGCACGACTACGCGATCATCGACGGACGGCAACGCCTCGAAGCGATCTGGGACTTCATCGACGGCCGCCTCGCGCTGGGCGAGGACTTCAAGTTCTTCGAGAATGAAGACTTCAACGCGGCAGGCATGACTTTCCCGCAGATCCAGGAGGAATATCCTCGGCTGTTGATCCGGTTCCACGCGCGAAGTCTCGCCGTAATGGTCGTCACCGCTGACGACCTGGACTTCATTGAAGACATGTTCTCCCGGCTCAATGAAGCCGTCCCGCTAAACGCTGCGGAAAAACGAAACGCTCTGGGCGGGCCGCTGCCAAAGATTATCAAGGAGATCGCCGCGCATTCTTTCTTCACGCAGAAAGTACCGTTCCCGGCCACGCGCTATCGGCATTACGATGTCGCCGCAAAGCTACTGGTGGAACAGCACGCGAAGGGTGTCGTGGACACGAAGAAGGCGCGCCTCGATTACTTCGTAATCGAGAACCGGGACAAGAAGAAGGAGGACTTCGCGGCTCTGGAGAAGGCGACCAAGCGAGTCCTCGACCGGATGGTGAAGATATTCTCCGACGACGATCCGCTACTCCGATCGAGCGGAATGGTCGTGGTCTATTACACCCTTCTCGCCAAAAAATTTGTAGCCAGCGTGTCGCGCTCAGACCTCCTGAAATTCGAGAAGGCCCGTGAGAAAAATAGAGAGAAATTCGAGCGCGAAGAGAAAGATGTTAACTTTGCATGGATTGAATACGACGAGCTGGCGCAGTCGGCCAACGACGGCGCTGCAATAAAATCGCGAGCCGAGACGTTGGCCGCTTACCTGAAAGCACTTTGACCGCCTATTTCTTCCGCGGAAAGAGTTGGTCAAACCTGCTCACGCGGCTCGTGCCAGGCCGGCCAGCTCCCGGCGTCTTGCTGCCCATCCCGCTGCCATTCCACGGTGGCGATAGATACCGGATGAGAGCAACTTCAGCCGCGACGACCCACCAATCGCTTTCGAACACGAGATAGCGGCATGTCAACCGATCCAGATCCATTGACCGCCCGCCCAATTTCGAAAGATGTTCGTTTAAGCGAGACCGCAAAGTTCGCCCGCTCTGCGTGAACTCCTTGGTCGCCTTGCCAATGTACGAAAGCTCGCCGTCATAATACAGCGCGTAAAGACCACTCTCTCTCGGCCCCATATCTTTGGACAAAGGTACTGCCGGGCAATTTTCGAGCTTTTCGATAACCTGCTCACGAATGCCGCGATTCAGGTCGAACTTGAAATAATGCGCTTCATCAATATCCATTGGGGGGAAGTTGCCGTGACCGGATGTTCGCGTCAATCATTCCAGGTGATCAAGCATTTAGAAGATGCTTGGCAACATCCTTTGCGACTACGTGCGCCAGTTCAACCGGGACCGCGTTCCCAAGCTGCCGCATGGCCTCAGTCCATGAACCGTGCAGCTCATACTCGTCAGGAAACGTCTGCAGACGCGCACTCTCTCGGACGGTGAAATAGCGGACGCTCCCATCGGGACGGAGAAGCATATTCTCGCCGCCAGGCACGCCGTGGACTCCGGCCTTCAGCGTCTTAGCCGGCTCATCAAGGCGACTGCCGGTATGACCTGGATAAGAGCGCGCGCCCGGCTGATAACGGTGATTCAGGACATCCCTGCCTGAGGGCATCGTTGGGTCCGGAAGATCGCTTATAGCGTCGCGCACAGTTCTCCAACGTTGTGTCCGTGGTTTCTCGGGAAGCGCATCTGCCTTGAGCTCAGCGCGTATATCTGTGTTGCGTTGATGGAACGGCACTCGATGCTCGTTCCAATATTCAAGTGAACGGCACTGATCCCATAAGAGAGCATCGAACGAATGAGTCTTCTCGGGGAACTTCCACCGAATGCCGAGATCTGAACGAAATCCGACAAACACAACACGTTCACGGCGCTGTGGAACTCCATAATCGGCGGCATTCAGGAGATCGATTATGACCCTGTATTCCGGCTCCTTGTGCTCATTCGCTGAGTGATGTTGCTGAAGCCGACCGAAGTGCTCTTCCCACTCTTCATCCGGCCGACGTTCGATTGCCGGATGGTGCAACTGCAAGTTGATGTATGAGAAGTAAGTAGCGAAGGCAGTCCGCTTCAGCCCCTTCACATTTTCAAAGATGAAGGCCTTTGGCCGAATTTCACGAACGGCCCTTACAGCCTGCGGCCACATGTCTCTGGCGTCCATGTAAGCCCTATGCTTTCCACCCAGCGAAAATGGTTGGCAGGGTGGTCCGCCGCTTACGAGGTCAACCTTTCCCTCGAGATGCTCAAATGACTTCTCGCGGATGTCGCCAAGATGGGGCTCGGGCCAGAGCTTCACCGGAGCCACATTTGCGGCACGATTCTCATTGATGGTATCGCAGCACCATTTGTCCCATTCGACAATTTCGATCGGTTTGAACCCCGCCTTGCTGATTCCCATGCCCAGTCCACCGGCTCCAGCAAACAGTTCGACGGCTTTCATTCAGGGTCCCCTTCCGTCAGAAAAGCGAGCAATTTGTTCTCCAATTGTTCTCTATGCCCCAACTCGCATTCCCAGACAACGAGGTACTTCCATCCAATTGCGTCCAATTCGGACTGATTTCGCAGATCCCGCTCTCGATTACCCTCCAGCTTCGGCCTCCAAAATTCGAGCTTGGATTTCGGCATTCTAGCGAGTTTGCAGCAGGGATCGGAGTGGCGATGCCAAAAACATCCGTGGATAAAAATTGCCTTCCGACGTGACTTGAATACGAGATCGGGGGCGCCTGGCAGACGCCGATCGTGGAGACGATACCGGAACCCCAATCCGTGGACGAGGCGGCGGACAACCATTTCAGGCTTCGTGTCGCGGCCTCTCACGCGCGCCATCCGTGCGCTTCGCTCTTTTCTCGTCAGCGTGTCGGTCATAACAATGATCTGGTTTCCCTTGGGCTAAAATTGGCCGTCTTGAAATTGGCGATTAGCCGGAGAACTCCGAAGGCGCGTCAAGGCAGGAGTACGAGAATGGCGCTCATCAAGTCATTCACTGAAAAGAAGCCGGAGCGTGACTCCAGACACACGGAAGCTGAAGCTACTTGGTACGTCGGCGGGGTCGGCGAGAACAGATTTCTTCAGATCGACACGTATGGGTCGTCTGCGCGGCAGATTGCGGGGAAGGTGTCCCAGTCTCTCCGATTGGACGCGCAGGCCGCGCATCAACTTCGGGCATTGATCGACCGAGCTTTTCCCGGCGGGTAGCGCCGGTGTAAGAAACTCCTGTCCTACAGCCCCCCTCTTGTGGTTCACCATGCCGGATGAACACCCCCACCGCCGCCGCCCCTCACCTTCGCGCCTTCGCGCCTTTGCGTGAGGCTCCCTCGCGCGCACGCGCGCGTAGGACCGTGAAGTTTGTGAACTTTCGCCTCCGCCGGCTCCTCGAAGTTGGCAAAGTTGACATACCCCCTCCCCCACTCGCTCCCGCCCGCCTCACGCGTGCGCGCGCCTGCGCGCGCGTCGGGGTGTATACTTCGTATACTTCCGCCGCCCCCGCCCCTCGGGCGGACTTCACTTCGGCGGCGGCTTCGGTTATGGGCGCCGCTCCAGCGGAAATCTGGAAGCGTGTGGGAGGCAGCTCGAAAGGGCAGCCGTCTGGACCACTAAACTTGAACCTCGGCCGCAGCCCCGCTTCGGCCGAACCTACAGAGTGAGACCATGGCAAAGAAAATCACCGGCTACATCAAGCTGCAGGTGCCCGCGGGCACTGCCAACCCGGCGCCGCCGATCGGCCCGGCGCTCGGCCAGCGCGGCGTCAACATCATGGAATTCTGCAAGGCGTTCAACGCCGCCACGCAGGAGCTCGAGAAGGGCGCTCCGATCCCGACCGTGATCACGGTCTATGCGGACCGCAGCTTCTCCTTCACCACCAAGACGCCGCCGGCCTCCTTCCTTCTGAAGAAGGCGGCGCGGATCCAGAAGGGCGCTTCGGAGACGGGCAAGCAGACGGTGGGCACGATCAAGCGCTCGCAGCTGCGCGACATCGCCGAGCAGAAGATGAAGGACCTCAACGCCAACGACCTCGACGCCGCGTCGAAGATCATCGAAGGCAGCGCCCGCGCGATGGGCCTCGAAGTGGTGGAGGGCTAAGACGATGGCGAAGCTGACGAAGCGGCAGAAGGCCCTCACCGCGGTCGACCGCGACAAATTCTACGGCGTCGACGAGGCGATCGGGCTGGTGAAGCAGAACGCGACCGCCAAGTTCGACGAGACGGTCGAGGTGGCGCTGAACCTCGGCGTCGACCCGCGTCATGCGGACCAGATGGTGCGCGGCGTGGTCAACCTCCCCAAGGGCACCGGCAAGACCGTGCGCGTGGCGGTGTTCGCCAAGGGCGCCAAGGCCGACGAGGCGAAGGCCGCCGGGGCGGACGTGGTCGGTGCCGAGGACCTGATGGAGACCATCCAGGGCGGGCAGATCGACTTCGACCGCGTGATCGCGACCCCGGACATGATGGGTGTCGTCGGGCGGCTCGGTAAGGTGCTCGGCCCCAAGGGGCTGATGCCCAACCCGAAGCTCGGCACGGTGACGATGGACGTCGCCAAGGCGATCGCCGACGCCAAGGGCGGCCAGGTCGAGTTCCGCGTCGAGAAGGCGGGCATCGTCCATGCCGGCATCGGCAAGGCGAGCTTCTCCGAGGCCGATCTCGCCGAGAACTTCCGCGCGTTCATGGACGCGATCGTCCGCAACAAGCCGTCGGGCGCGAAGGGCAAGTTCATCCAGAAGGTGTCGGTCACTTCGACCATGGGCCCGGGGGTGAAGGTCGACCTGGAACAGATCGCCGGCGCCTAAACATCTGTTATTGCTGAATAAGTGGAGGCCGGGGCGGAAGCTCCGGCCTCTTCTTTTGCATTTTGCCGCACTGCAACAACGACTCGGCTGTGTCCGTCCCGCAACACTTATCCACAGCCTCGCGCCCTTGCCGCTATTTCATGAAACCTCCGCCGCACGTGCCGGTTGGCGGCGCTGACAGGGACAACACAAGACAAGGGGTTAACCCAGATGCGCAAATATCTGTTTGCGGGCGCGGCGGCGCTCGCCTTCGCGGCGGCTCCCGCCGCGGCGACCAACGACAACAGCGGCTATGTCGGGATCGAGGGCGGGATCCTGTTCCCGAAGTCGCAGACCGTGCAGGGCCAGGTCGTCTTCACCGGCACGGGGCAGACCAACTTCAGCCGCACCACCATCGGTGACTATCGCTACAAGAAGGGCTTGGACCTCGACTTCGTCGGCGGTTACGACTTCGGCATGTTCCGGCTCGAGGGCGAGCTCGGCTACAAGCATGCCAAGCCCAAGAGCTTCGGCCCCAACCAGTCGTTCGTCACGGCGATCAACACGGGCGCCGGAACGACCTTCGCCAGCACGAGCGACTTCGGCCTCAACAGCTCGGCGAGCGTCTATTCGGCGATGCTGAACGGCCTGCTCGACTTCGGCGGCAACGGCGGCATCGGCGGCTATGCCGGCGCCGGCGTCGGCTATGCCAACGTCAAGCAGTTCGGCGACAGCAAGGGCGGCCTCGCCTGGCAGCTGATCGCCGGCGCTTATGCTCCGGTGTCGAGCAACATCGATATCGGCCTGAAGTATCGCTACTTCCATGCCAAGGCGAATGACGCGAGCCGCGACTTCGCGTTCGCCGCGGCGGGGACGACCTGCGGCGCCACCGCATGTCTTCCCGGCGTTGCGACCTTCACCAACGACAGCAAGTTCACCTCGCACAGCCTGCTGGCGAGCCTGATCTACAACTTCGGCGGAACCGCTGCGGCCCCGCCGCCGCCGCCCCCGCCGCCGCCGGCTCCGGCCGTCGAGGCTCCGGCGACCCAGACCTGCCCGGACGGATCGGTGATCCTGGCGACGAGCACCTGCCCGGCGCCGCCGCCTCCGCCGCCTCCCCCGGCTCCGGTCGAGCGTGGTGAACGCGGCCGCTAAGCGTCCGACCAACCAACTTCTCGACTGATCAGGGAACGAGAAGGCCGGGAAAGCATTGCTTCGCCCGGCCTTCTTCGTTTCGCGCCTGTGGCGAAGAGGTCACAGTCTGCCGGCGTCGCACCTTGGACGCTCTAGCGAAAGCGAGTGGGGGGGCGTAAAGCTGCGGACGCTAAGTTCAGGCGATGAAAGGGGTTAGTTTCATGCGCAGATACCTGTTTGCCGCTGTCGCAGCGGCTGCGATCGCCAGCCCGGCGGTTGCCCGCGACGGTACATATTACGTCGGGGCCGACATCGGGGTGATGAAGCCGGAAGACATGCGGCTCAACACGACCGTCGACTTCGCGACGCTGGGGACGCGTCACTACGACGAAGGCATGGTCGTCAATTTCAAGACCGGCTACGACGTCGACCTGAACGCGGGCTACGACTTCGGCATGTTCCGCGCCGAAGGCGAAGTCGCCTACAAGCATGCCGGCATCGACGACGTCCGTCTCGACCAGGTGCTTCTCGGCAACCTGACCACCGCCGCCGGATCGTCGACGCCGTTCACCAACGACAATTTCAGCATCGGCGGCGGGCACGTCAGCGTGCTTTCGGCCATGATCAACGCGCTGCTCGATTTCGGCGATAACCAGTGGGGCGGCTTCGCCGGCGGCGGCGTCGGCGCAGCCCGCGTGAAGGTGCTCGGCGACAGCTCGAGCAAGATCGCCTTCCAGGGCATTGCCGGCCTCCGCTACGGCGTCAGCGAGAACTTGGACCTCAGCGTCAAGTACCGCTACTTCATCACCGGCAAGACGCACTTTGCCGACCTCATCGACCTCGGCAATGCAGGCCAGGTGGCGTTCGACGCAAGCGGCCGTTACCACTCGCACAGCCTGCTTCTCGGGCTGACTTACAACTTCGCGGCTCCGCCGCCGCCCCCGCCGCCTCCGCCGCCGCCTCCGCCGCCGCCTCCGGCGACGCAGACCTGCCCGGATGGCAGCGTGATCCCGGTGACGGCCACGTGCCCGGCACCGCCGCCTCCGCCTCCGCCGCCTCCGCCGCCGGTCGAGCGCGGCGAACGCGGACAGTAAGCGAAGCATCCTTCGCTCCGGAAGGAGCGATCGGCCCGGGCGAAGCCCGTCTTCGCCCGGGCTTTTTCGTCGAGACCCGCTGCCTTTCCATCGAACGGCCGCCCCGCTACCGGGATAAGCGCGGCTAGTGTCCGGCGTGCGTTCAAGCGGAGGTTTCATGAAATCGGTAGCGGCTCTTTTCGCGTCGGCGGCGCTCGCCTTCGCGGCTCCCTCTCATTCGGCGCAGCAGCTCGACACGGTCGACCAGACCTTGCCGACGCAGCTGCCGCGCACCGCCGTTCCCCACCATTATGCAATCACCGTCACTCCGCATGCCGAGCGGCTGACGTTCGACGGCACCGTCGCGATCGACCTGGACGTCACGAAGCCGACGCGTGAGCTCGTCCTCAACGCCGCCGAGCTCAAGCTCGCCTCGGCAACGCTGCGCCCGGCCAAGGGCGGCGCTGCCGTTCCCGCGAAGGTCAGCCTCGACCCGAAGGCGGAAACGGCGACCCTCGCCTTCCCGCGGACGATCGGGCCGGGCGCCTACCGCCTCACGATTGCCTATTCGGGCCTGATCCACACGCAGGCCAACGGCCTCTTCGCGCTCGATTACAAGAATGTGGAGGGCAAGGACGCTCGCGCTCTGTTCACGCAGTTCGAAGCGGCGGACGCGCGGCGCTTCTTCCCGGGATGGGACGAGCCCGACTACAAAGCGACGTTCGACCTCACGGCGCGGGTGCCCGCGAACACGATGGCGGTCGGCAACATGCCCGTGGCGGCCTCCAAGGCACTGAGCGGCGGCCTCAAGGAGGTCCGGTTCGAGCGGACCCCGGTGATGTCCAGCTATCTGCTGTTCTTCGCCGACGGCGATTTCGACCGCATCACCAAGAAAGTGGGCGACCGGGAAGTCGGCGTCGTGATGAGCCGCGGCAACGGGCCGAAGGGACAGCTCGCGCTCGACGCCGAGGCGCAGATCCTGCCCTATTACGACGAATATTTCGGAACGCCCTATCCGCTGCCCAAGCTCGATAACGTCGCCGGTCCGGGCCAGTCGCAATTCTTCAGCGCGATGGAGAATTGGGGCGCCATTTTCACCTTCGAGCGCAGCCTGCTGGTCGACCCCGCAATCACGTCCGAGGCCGACCGCCAGCGCGTCTTCGGCACCGAAGCCCACGAAATGGCGCACCAGTGGTTCGGCGACCTGGTGACGATGGGCTGGTGGGGCGACCTCTGGCTCAACGAGGGCTTTGCGAGCTGGATGGCGACCAAGGCGACCGAGCATTTCCACCCGGACTGGGCCGCCGACATCGACCGCGTCGGCGGACGCGAAGGGGCGATGAACCAGGATGCGTTCAAGTCGACTCATCCGATCGTCCAGGACGTCCGCACCGTCGAGCAGGCCAACCAGGCGTTCGACGCGATCACCTACGAGAAGGGCGAGTCCGTCCTTTCGATGCTCGAGGCCTTTGCAGGCGCCGACGTGTGGCAGCGGGGAATCCAGGCCTATATCCGCAAGCACGCCTACCAGAACACAAGGACCGCGGACCTGTGGAACGCGATCGAGGGCGCCGGAGCGACCGGGCTCAGCACGGTCGCGCGGGACTTCACCGACCAGCCGGGAATCCCGCTGATCCAGGTCGGCCCGGCGCAATGCACAGGCGGGCGGACGGTGGCGACTCTGACGCAGAGCCAGTTCTCCGCCGACCAGCGGGCCGAGGTCGCTGCGCGCCCCTTGAGCTGGCACGTGCCGGTCCGCGCAAGCGCAGGCGCCGCCGAGGCGCAGGTCGTAACGCAGGGCCCAACCACCCAGATCTCCGTTCCCGGCTGCGGCCCGCTGCTCATCAACGCGGGTCAGACGGGCTATTACCGCACGCTCTACCAGCCGGCCCAGGCACAGGCGCTCGAAGGCGTGTTCACGAAGCTGGCGCCGGTCGACCAATATGGCGTCATGAGCGACCAGCTCGCGCTGTCCGAAGCGGGCTACCAGCCGTTCGCGGTGGGGCTCGACTTCCTCGGCGAGGTGCCGGCGAACGGCAATGCGAAGGTCGTCCAGTCGGCCCTTCGGCACTGGAGCGGAATCTATGACGACCTCGAGGCCGATCCCGCCGCACGGGACGCGATCGCCAGCCGTGTCGTCCGTATCTACGGCCCGCGCCTCCAGCAGCTCGGCTTCGAGCCGAAAGACGGCGAGCCGGCGGTGGACGCGCTGCTGCGTTCGACCCTCATCTCGACGCTCGGCAAGTTCAAGGACCCGACGGTGCTCGCCGAGGCCAATCGCCTCTTCGCCGCATGGCAGGCCAATTCAGGCGCGATCCCGGGTTCGCTGAAGGAGACCTGGCTCGGGGTCATCGCCCGCAACGCGGACGAGGCGACGTGGAACGCGCTCCACGCCAAGGCCCAGGCGGCAACCGGCTATGCCGAACGCAGCTCGCTCTATCGGCTGCTCGGCAGCGCGAGCAGCCCGGCACTCGCGCAGCGGGCGCTCGACCTGGCGCTGACCGACGAGCCGGGGAAGACGATCAGCGCCAGCCTGATCACGACGGTTGCGGACCAGCATCCGCGCATGGCGGTCGACTTCGCGCTTGCCCACCTCGAGAAGGTCAACCAGCTGGTCGACATTTCGGGCAGGTCGCGTTTCATGCAGCGGCTGACCGGCGGGAGCAGCGACGCGAGCCTCGTCCCGACCTTGGAGGCCTATGCCAGCGCCAACCTCGAGGCTTCCGACCGCAAGCCGATCGATGAGGCGATCGCGCGCATCCGCTACGAAGCCGCCAAGCTTCCGCGCGAACGGGCAGAGGTCGGCGCCTGGCTCGCCGCTCATCCGGCCCGACCATAGGGTTGATCGAGCAGCGAATTTCGCTATAGGCGCCCCTTCGCGTCGGGCTTCGGCCGTTCGCACTCGTCCGAGACAGCTGCCGGGGCTCGCCCCTTAATCTGCAGCCTAGACGGGGACAGGAATCATCGGAGCGGCAGGCCGCTCCGTCGTGCGTTGCATGCAGCGCCGCCGATCCCAACCCCACGGACATTGCCGCCTGGACATTTCGCCCGGGCATTTGTGAAGCTCGCTCGGAGCGATCCGGGCGAATTTTTGGAGTTGGCATGGATCGATCGCAAAAAGCCGATCTGGTCGACGAGCTGAAGAACGTCTTCTCCGAGACGAGCGTGGTTGTGGTCACCCGCAACCATGGTCTCACGGTCGCGCAGTCCACGGACCTGCGCCTGAAGATGCGCGACGCCGGCGCCCAGTTCAAAGTTGCGAAGAACAGCCTTGCCCTGATTGCGCTCGAGGACACGCGCTACAAGCCGATTGGCGACCTTCTCAAGGGCCCGACCGCGCTTGCCACGTCCGGAGACCCCGTCGCGGCCGCCAAGGTGGCGGTCGATTTCGCCAAGACTCACGACAAGTTCGAGATCGTCGGCGGAGCGATGGGCGACACGGTCCTCGACGCGAACGGGATCAAGGCGCTTGCTGCGCTTCCCTCGCTCGACGAGCTGCGCGCGACCATCGTGGGCCTGATCCAGGCGCCCGCGAGCAAGATCGCGCGCACGGTCAACGAGCCGGGTGCCCAGCTGGCACGGATCTTCGGCGCCTATGCGGCCAAGGAAGCCGCGTAAGCAGACAGTTTTCATCAACGCACGACAACAAGGGCGAACGAGCCCACCAAGGAGTTTCAAATGGCTGACATCAATGCGCTGGTTGACCAGCTTTCCGAACTGACCGTTCTCCAGGCCGCCGAGCTGGCGAAGGCGCTCGAAGAGAAGTGGGGAGTCTCGGCGGCGGCTGCGGTTGCTGCCGCTCCGGCCGCCGGCGGCGGCGCTGCCGCTGCGGCTCCGGCCGAAGAGAAGACCGAGTTCGATGTGATCCTGACCGGCGACGGCGGCAAGAAGATCAACGTGATCAAGGAAGTGCGCGCGATCACCGGCCTTGGCCTCGGCGAGGCGAAGGCGCTGGTCGAAGGCGCTCCGAAGGCCGTCAAGGAAGGCGTCAACAAGGAAGAGGCCGAGAAGATCAAGAAGCAGATCGAGGATGCCGGCGGCACCGTCGAGCTGAAGTAAGCTTCTTCTCAGCTATCGCCAAAAGAAGGGCGGCTCTCGAGCTCCCGTCAAAGTCGGACTTTGATGGGATGCTCGCGGGGCCGCCCTTTTCCTATGTGTCGAGCGAGCCCAGGAAACGGTCGATCGCGGCAACGGCCTCCGGTTCGTCGAGCATCGGCGCGTGGCCGACGCCGGGCACGGTCACCGACTTCATGTCCGGCACCGCTGCCTCCATCTTGTGGAGCGCGTCGGCGCTCAGAAGGTCGCTGTGCTCGCCGCGCACGACGAGCAGCGGTTTCTGCCCTAAGGCCTTGAACAGCGGCCACAGGTCGATCTTGGGCACCGGCCCCTGCGTTTCGAACGGCTGCGCGATTGCCATGTCGTAATCGAACCGGATCTCGCCATCCTCCTCGCGGCATACGCGCCGCGCCATCTTCATCCAATCGGCGTGGCTGTAGCTTTCGGGCAGATGCTTGTTGTTAGCCGCGATCGCCTCCGCCGCCTCATCCCAGCTCGGGAAACGGACGTCCTTGCCCACATAAGAGCGGATGCGGTCTAGGCCGGCACCGGTGAGCTCGGGCCCGACGTCGTTGAGGATGGACGCGGCGATGCGCTGCGGGGCCATGGCCGCCATCGTCATGGTGACCAGCCCTCCGAGGGAAGTGCCGACGAACACCGCCCGCTCGATCATCAGCTGGTCCAGCAGCTGGATGACGTCACTGGCGTAGGTCAGCGGATTGTAGCGGGACGGCAGCGGGTCGTAATCGCTCTGGCCGCGGCCGCGGAAGTCGAGAGCGATCACCGGCCAGCGCGGCGAATAACGCTCCGCCAGCTCGGCGAAGTCACGCGAGTTGCGGGTGAGGCCGTGGAGGCAGAGCAAGGGCGGCTTTCCGGCAGTCCCGGGATAGTCGCGATAGTGGAGCCGCAGGCCGTCCGCGACCACCACAAAGGCGTCGCGGTAACGTGGCTCTCTCCGTGCTGCGTCAGCGCTCATTGCCGAGCCCCGAACGCAGCAGCTTGTTCATGGTGTCCGCGACCAGCTTCGGGTCGGTGCTCGACCAGACCGCGAAGCGCAGCCCGAGGAACACGTTGGCACCCATCATCGCCCAGGAGAGGATTTCCAGCTCGTCGTCCGAAAGGCCGGGCGCGATCTCGCCATTCTCGCGAGCGGCGGCGAGCCGGCCTGCAATGCGCGTGGCGGTCGTTTCATAATGCTCGCGATAGGCGCGCGGATCGACGAACTCCGCTTCGTCGATGATCCGGTAGACGTGACGGTGCTCGCGCGCGAACCAGAGGAAGGCCTCGAGCGCCCGGGCTTCGCCGTCTAGCGCGTCCGCCGAGTTCCTCAGCGCAGGGGCGACATGATCGCGAACCTGTCCCGACATGTCGCGGACGAGCGCCTGGAACAGCGCCTCCTTCGAATCGAAATAGGTGTAGAAGGTGCCGAGCGCGACGCCGGCCCGCTGAGTGATGCCGACGATCGTGCTTTCCGAAAAGCCGCGCTCGCCGAACTCGTCGCGGGCAGCGTCCAGGATCTTGCGCAGCGTGCGCTCGCCGCGGGCGGTGCGCGGCGCCTTTCCCGAGCTCGCAGGACTGGTCCGATCCTCGTCTGTCACTGCGGCCCCCATCGCGCTCCCCGTAGCTTTCTACCGCGAATATTCGCAAGTTGAAAGCTGGTTCAACTTTCACTATGACATGAGGCGAACCGCGGGCGGTAGAGGGTTGCCCGCGTGGGGGAGACAAGAAGACATGCGCGCTGATTTTGCCCGCGCCGTCCTGCTTGGCAGCGTCGCTGCCGCGGCGCTCGTAACCACTCCGGCGGTGGCGCAGGAGAATGCGAACACCAGTCCGACAACGGCGAACAACCAGCAGACGCAGGCCGCCGCTGCTGAAGCGAGCGACCAGCAGATCGTCGTGACCGCCCGGCGGCGGAGCGAGCTGCTGCTCAACGTTCCCGTGGCCGTGACCGCCTTTTCGGGCGAGCAGCTGGACCGCCAGGGCGCGCTCGACATCACCGACGTCGCCGACACGACCCCCAACGTGACGCTGGAAGTCTCGCGCGGCACCAACAGCACGCTGACGCCCTTCATCCGCGGTATCGGACAGCAGGACCCCGTCGCAGGATTCGAGCAGGGCGTCGGCCTTTACCTCGACGACGTCTACCTGAACCGCCCGCAGGCCGCGGTGCTGGACATCTATGACGTCGAGCGGATCGAGGTGCTGCGCGGCCCCCAGGGCACGCTCTACGGGCGCAACACCGTCGGCGGCGCGATCAAATATGTGACCCGCCGGATCCCGACCGACGCCCCGCACGCCATGTTCAGGACCAATGTCGGCACGCATGGCCAGCTCGACGCGATCGCCCAGGTTTCGGCGCCCCTGACGCAGAGCCTCCGCGTCGGCGCAGCGGTCGCTCGCCTCAGCAACAACGGCTTCGGTCGCAATCTCACGACCGGGCAGCGCAACTACAACAAGGACGTCTGGGCGGCGCGCGGCACCGTCGAATTCGAGCCCGCCCCCGACACCTTCTTCCGCCTTTCGGGCGATTATACGTGGGACAACAGCAATCCCCGCGGCGGGCACCGGTTGATCCCGAACCTGGTGACCGGCGAGCTACCGCTGAAGAACGTGTTCGACACCGAAGGCGGGCTCAACGATCCCAAGCAGCGCGTCCGCTCCGGCGGGGTCGCGTTCAGCGGCGAGATCGGCCTTAATGACTGGCTGAAGTTCCGCACCATCACCGCCTACCGCAAGGACCGGAGCGCGACCCCGATCGACTTCGACGCGACGCCGGCGGTCGATGTCGACGTTCCCGCGATCTACAAGAATCACCAGTTCAGCCAGGAATTCCAGCTCGTCGCGGACAAGGGCCCGCTTCAGGGCGTCGCCGGCCTCTACTATCTCAACGCGAGCGCCTTCGACGTGTTCGACGTGCGGCTGTACACGAGCGCGCCGGGCCTCGGCCTCACCGCCGCGACGCTCGGCGACGTCAAGACGAAGACCTGGGCGGCGTTCACCGACCTCACCTACAATTTCAGCCCGCAGTGGGCGGTGTCCGTCGGGGCGCGCTACACCGACGACCGCCGCAAGGCGCATGTGTTCCGCCGCAACCTCATCTTCGGCGGATCGCCCCAGCTCGGCGGTTCCGACCCGTTCGACGCCACCGGCGTGCAGCTCGGGCCGACGACCTCCGACTTCGACGGCAAGCGCAAGGACACGGCGGTGACGCCGCGCATCTCGGTCAACTTCAAGCCGACGCCCGACCACAACATTTACGCCAGCTACTCGCGCGGCTTCAAAGGCGGCGGCTTCGATCCGCGCGGCCTGACGACTCAGGCCCCGAGCCAGGATCCGAAGGACATCTACGATTTCATGGCCTTCGATCCCGAGAAGGTCGACAGCTACGAGCTCGGCTGGAAGGCGTCGCTGTTCAATCGCCGGCTGCAGTTCGCGACCGCGGTGTTCGACGCCGAGTACAAGGACGTCCAGGTCCCCGGATCGGCCGGGTGTGTCGTCAACGGCGTTGCGACCTTCTGCGGCATCACCACGAACGCCGGCAAGGCGCGCTTCCGCGGAGTCGAGATCGAGACGAATGCCCGGCTGGCGCAGGATTTCGCAACGCCGGGAGATCGGCTCAACCTCGCCGGCACGCTCGGCTACCTCGACGCCAAGTACCTGCAATTCATCACCAATATCCCGGGCCTGGGGCCGGTCGACGTGGCCAAGGACCGCAAGATCCAGAACACGCCCAAATGGACGCTCAGCGGATCGCTCGACTATGAGACCCCGCTCGCCGACGGCCGCCTCGATCTCAACAGCACGCTCTCCTACCGGAGCAGGAGCCAGCAGTTCGAGCTTCGCACGCCGATGCTCGACCAGGGCGGCTTCGCGCTGTGGGACGCGAACATTGTCTGGAGGTCACGCGGGAACCGGTTCGAAATCGGCCTCCACGGCAAGAACCTCGCCAACAAGAAGTACATCGTCTCGGGATACAACTTCCTCAACCAGAACCCCTTCACGGGCGATTTCGTTGGCCGCGGCGTGCTGGTGCCGGTCGGCCAGCCGGGGATCGATCCGACGCTCGGCAAGACCGGCGTGCTGACCGCTTACTACGGCAATCCGAGGCAGGTTTTCCTGTCGGCGGCGATCAACTTCTAGTTTCCCGACGCAAAGCTCGGGGGAGCGGGCCCTTACCCCTCTAAGGGCCCGCTCATTCCCTTCAGCCGGTCTTTCCCGATGCCTGCTCCAGCAGGTCGCGGGCGGTGCGGTTGTTGGGATCGAGGGACATGGCCTGGCGAGCCGCCCGCGCTGCAAGCGCGGTGTCGCCATTCTTCAGCGCAACGTAAGCGAGCACGACCCAGCCATCGACCGTCTGCGGAAGCGCTTCGGCAACGGCCTGCGCCACCGCCACGGCTTCGGCCTTGTGGCCATTGGCGAACACCATCTCCGCCGCGCGCGGCAGGAGACGCTTCACATTGGCGTAGCGGTGCTCCGGAGCCTTCAGGAACGTTTCGACGGCCTTCCGGGCGCCGGCTGGACCGCCGGCGCGTGCCGCTTCGTAGAAGAGGTCCTCGGCGGGCGTGGGCGGAGCATAAGCAAGCGCCGCCTCTAGGGCGGGATCGCGGCAGGCTGCATAGTCGGCGAAGCTTAGCGGCGCGGCGACATCGACCCACGTATAGGGATCGAAATTCTGTCCCTCCTGCCACCAGTAGATGGAGGTGCGCATCGCGATCTTGCTGTTCGGCAACTCCGTGCGGAATGCGTCACCATAAGAGCTCGGCTTCGAGCTTGCCGGTTCTCCGATGAAGACGGCGTGGCTGAGCCGATCGAGGTCGTTGAGGATGAACTGGCTCGCCGAAAACGTGCCGCGGCCGGTAAGGACAATCAGCCGCGTATCTTCGTCCTCCGCCTTGATCAGCGCGTTGACGAGGCTCGTCGCGAGATTGCCGTTGCCGCCCTGATCGAGGCGCAGGTCGAGGACGATCGCCCGAGGATTGGCATCCACGGCACGCTTGAGGATGCGCTGGCTGTAGGCGGCGAGCGTCTCCTTATCGATGTTCGCGACCCAGTTGAGCTGGGCATAGAGCGCCTTGCTTTCCGGCAGGTCGATCAGCCGGTGGTAATCGAGCGGATTCTGCAGGTAGAGCGGGACGGGACCGGCGCAGGCGTCGGCCCAGCCCTTTGGCGTCAGCAACGAGATGTCGGTGTCCGGCGGCCACTCGGGATTGATCCCGGCGGCGGCGATGGTGACCGTCTGCCGTTGCTTGCCCTTGCCGAGCGTCAGCCGCGCGGTTTGGTGGCTGTCGGAGAGGCCCAGCGCCTGCAGGATCTCCGGCATTTCGAGGTAGAGCGGCACCAGCTGGCGCTTGCCCATCTCAGTGTCCGCCGAGACCAGCTCGGCGGTGCGGCGCACCGCTTCGGCGATCGGAACTCCCCCGATCGCTTCGACCCGCCACCCGACGAGGTTTGCAAAGCGCTGGTCGGCCGCGCGGATGAAAATCCCATCGTCGAAATCGTAGAGCTTCAGCGGAAGCGAAGCGAACCGGAAATGCTCATCCTTGCGCGGGTCGATGCGGGTATGCCCATCGCCGACCATCGCCACGATGCGCATCATGCCGACGATGATCTGGTTGCGCGAAAGCGAAGGGATGCGCTGGTCGAGATCGGCGAAGGCGGCGTCGAGCTTCGCCTTGCTCGTCCGGTTGTACGGATTGGGATGCCGGGTCTCGATCTCGTGCTGGACGGTCCGAAGGTCTTCGCGCCATTGCGCGGCGGTCAGCTGCGGCTCCTGCGCGAAGGCGGCTGCGGGTGCAGCGGAAGCAAGCAGGAGTGCGGCGAACGCGAGGCCGAGCTTCATCACGGAACTCTCCCAATCCGTGCGGCGCAGGCTAGCTCAGCAGCCCGGCGTCGAAACCGGAGGTTCGACCAACGGCCGCCCGCTTCTGCAGTCTGGCACGCGAACCGCCCGTGCATCCGGACGCTTCCGGTTCGACCTGCCGCACATTAGGGTGACGGCATGCGCCAATACCTCCACCTCATGCAGCTGATTCTCGACAAGGGCGTCGAGCAGCAGGACCGCACCGGGACCGGCACCTTGTCGTGGTTCGGGGCACAGATGCGGTTCGACCTCGCGGACGGTTTCCCGCTGCTGACCACGAAGAAGCTTCACCTGCGGTCGATCATCGTGGAACTGCTGTGGTTCCTGCGCGGGGACACCAACATCCGGTGGCTGAAGGACCGCAAGGTCAGCATCTGGGACGAGTGGGCCGACGAGAATGGCGATCTCGGGCCCGTCTACGGCAAGCAGTGGCGCGACTGGGAAAGCGCCGACGGGCGGCATTTCGACCAGATCGACAACCTGGTCGACCTGATCCGCCGCGACCCCTACTCCCGCCGCCAGATCGTGACCGCCTGGAATCCTGGCGAAATCTCGAAGATGGCGCTGGCGCCCTGCCATTGCCTTTTCCAGACGCAGGTCGCGGCCGGGCGGCTCAACCTCCAGCTCTACCAGCGCAGCGCCGACGTCTTCCTCGGCGTACCCTTCAACATCGCCTCATACGCGCTCCTGACGCACATGCTGGCGCGGGAATGCGGTCTGGAACCTGGCGTCTTCGTGTGGACCGGCGGGGACTGCCACCTTTATTCGAACCATCTCGAGCAGGCGCGGCTGCAGTTGACGCGCGAGCCGCGGCCGCTGCCGCGGCTGGTCATCAAGGACCGGGGACAGCCGCTATTTGACTATGAGCCCGAAGATTTCGTGTTCGAAAATTACGACCCGCATCCGCACATCTCCGCGCCGGTCGCGGTCTAGTCAGCGGGACGGACGGCGCTGACGAAGAAGGGCGCGAAGGCACCGCACTGGTGCTGCGCCGGCTGGTAGACGGGCGAGTTCAGAGTCGCCCATTGGAGCGGCTGGCCATAGACGAGCATCTCCTGCCCGACCGCGACCCACTGATCGGCCTTTCCCGGCAGGTGGTACAGCAAGGCGGTGCCGTTGAAGCTGCTTCCCGCCGGCCAGACCGGCATTAGGATGGCGCGCGAGTCCTCGTCGCGGAAGAGCAGGCAGCCGCCCTCGTACATCAAGGTTCCGGTAAGCGCGGTCGTGGCGACGTCATGGTATGGCGCCGTGGCGATCTCGAGCGGCCTTAGCGGCCGCACCGCGGGGTGCTGGCTCATGCAGCCTCCGAGCGCCAGTATTGCAATCAGCCCCGCCTTGCGCATTCGCTCGCTCCCGTGCGCCACTTTCCGCGAAAATAACGTTAGCGGAATGGACCCGTTCCTGCGACCCGGCGTTACCAACGCCCGTAGGAAGGGAGAAGCAGAGATGCTCCAGAAGGTAACGACAGTGGTCCTGCTCGGGATCGCGCTCACCGTGGCTGCGTGCAACACAGTTCGCGGCGCCGCCCGCGACGTCAACTCGGTCGCCAACTGCACCGAGAACACGATGAACGGCCAGGGCTGCCACTAAGGTTCAGTAGACAGACAGCCGTTTGCATGATTCATTGTCGTTCCGGACGTTCAACGGAGGAGCGATGATGATCCAGAAGCTTGTTGCGGTTGCCCTGGTCGGCGCCTGTCTGACGATCGCGGCGTGCAACACCGTGCGCGGCGCAGCGACAGACGTCGGCTCGGCTGCGAACTGCACCGAGAACGCAATGCACGGCGGCCGCTGCTAGCAAGCGGCTGAAGCACAAAAAGAACCCCGCCGGAGATCAGCTCTCCGGCGGGGTTTTTGTTTGTGCGCCGTCTGCGCCTCAGTCCTGCAGATAATCGCCGGCGTCGGCATCGAGGCCGTGGCCGCTCGGAGCGACCTCGGCCAGCGGATCCTCGCCGACGCCTGCCGTATCGTCACGCGGGGTGCGCGCGAGCTCGGCGGCGCGAAGCTCCTCGGCCGAGTCCGGGGCGACGAGCGCTTCGGCCATCCGCCGCTGCGCAGCGCGCAGCGCCGTATCGCGGGCCGAAGCAGCGACCCGGAGGCGGTTCATGCCCGCGCCCGTGCCCGCGGGGATCAGCCGCCCGACGATGACGTTCTCCTTGAGCCCCTGCAGCGTGTCGACCTTGCCCTGGACCGCAGCCTCGGTGAGGACGCGGGTGGTCTCCTGGAAGGAGGCCGCCGAGATGAAGCTGCGGGTCTGCAGCGACGCCTTGGTAATGCCGAGGAGCACCGGCTTCCCTTCGGCCTTCTTCTGGCCCTTGGTCAGCTTGGAGTTGACCTCGTCCATCTCGTCGCGGTCGACCTGCTCGCCGGCGAGCAGGGTGGTGTCACCGCCGTCGGTGATCTCGACCTTCTGCAGCATCTGGCGAACGATCACCTCGATGTGCTTGTCGTTGATCTTCACGCCCTGCAGTCGATAGACCTCCTGGATCTCGCTTACGAGATATTCCGCGAGCGCCTCGACGCCGAGGACCTCGAGGATGTCGTGCGGATCGGGTGAACCGCCGACCAGGTTGTCGCCGCGCTTCACGAAGTCGCCTTCCTGGACCTCGATCATCTTCGATTTCGGAACCAGATACTCGACCGGCTCCGAACCGTCCTCGGGAACGATCGCGATCTTACGCTTCGCCTTATAGTCGCGCATGAAGGTGACCTTGCCCGACACCTTGGCGATGATCGCATTCTCCTTGGGCTTGCGGGCCTCGAACAGCTCGGCGACGCGCGGCAGACCGCCG
Source organism: Bacillota bacterium (assembly GCA_050261135.1). GTDB lineage: Bacteria > Pseudomonadota > Alphaproteobacteria > Sphingomonadales > Sphingomonadaceae > Sphingomicrobium. The sequence continues at coordinate 57,999 of JBLNCZ010000026.1, read as the reverse complement.
GTGATGTCGCGCGTACGCGCGGCTTCCCGCGGCATGCGCGCCAGCACTTCGCCGGCCTCGACCTGCTGCCCGTCCTCGACGGCGATGATCGCGCCCGAAGCGAGCCGGTAGACGCCGGCTTCCTTCGCCTTGGCGCCGGTCAGCGTCAGGCGCGGATGAAGCGCTTCCTTCTTCGACTTGCTGCCCGTGTCTTCGGTGACCACGCGCTGAGTGATGCCGGTCGATTCGTCGACCTGCTCCGTCATCGTGCGGTTTTCGATCAGGTCCTGGTACTTCACGGTACCGGCCTTTTCGGTGATCACCGGGCTGAACGACGGGTCCCACTCCGCGATACGATCGCCGCGCGTCACGATGTGACCGCTCTCGCACAGCAGGTGCGCGCCGTAGGGGACGCGGTGGGTCGAGAGCTCGCGGCCGTCCATGTCGAGGATCGCGATCTCGCCCGAGCGCGACAGCGACAGGTGGCGGCCGCGCGGGTCGATGATCGTGGGCATGTCGCGAAGCTCGATCGTGCCGTCGACCGGCGCCTCGAGGTTCGACTGCTCGTTGAGCTGCGCCGCGCCCCCGATGTGGAAGGTCCGCATTGTCAGCTGCGTGCCCGGCTCACCGATCGACTGGGCGGCGATCACGCCGACCGCCTCGCCGATGTTGACCGGAGTACCGCGAGCGAGGTCGCGGCCGTAGCACTTGGCGCAGACGCCCTGCTTCGACGCGCAGACCAGCGGCGAGCGGATCTTCACGCCCTGTAGGCCGATCTCCTCGATCCGCGCGACCATCGCCTCGTCGAGGAGCTCGCCCTCGTCGATGATCGTCTCGCCGGACTTCGGATCGACGATGTCCTCGGCCGTGGTGCGGCCGAGCACGCGATCCGCAAGCGAGGCGATGACCGCGCCGCCCTGGACGATCGCGCGCATCTCAAGCGCCCGTTCGGTGCCGCAATCCTCTTCGATGATCACCGCGTCCTGCGACACGTCGACGAGACGGCGGGTCAGGTAGCCCGAGTTCGCCGTCTTGAGCGCCGTGTCTGCAAGGCCCTTGCGGGCGCCGTGGGTCGAGTTGAAGTACTCGAGGACGGTCAGGCCTTCCTTGAAGTTCGAGATGATCGGCGTTTCGATGATCTCGCCCGACGGCTTCGCCATGAGGCCGCGCATCCCCGCCAGCTGCTTGATCTGCGCCTGCGACCCGCGGGCGCCCGAGTGGGCCATCATGTAGATCGAGTTCAGATCCGCCTGGCGCCCGTCCGGACGCTTCGGAGTGGCCGAAATCTCCTTCATCATCGCGCTCGCAACCTGGTCGCCGCAACGCGACCAGGCGTCGATCACCTTATTGTACTTTTCCTGCTGGGTGATCAGGCCGTCCTGGTACTGCTGTTCGTAATCCTTGACGAGCGCGCGCGTCTCCTCGACCAGCTTCTCCTTGGCGGCCGGGATGACCATGTCGTCCTTGCCGAACGAGATGCCCGCATGGAACGCGTGGCGGAAGCCGAGCTGCATGATCGCGTCGGCGAACAGCACCGTCTCCTTCTGGCCGGTGTGGCGATAAACGATGTCGATGACGTCGCCGATCTCCTTCTTGGTCAGGACGCGGTTGACGGTCTCGAACGGCACCTTGTGGCTCTTCGGGAGAGTCTCGCCGAGCAGCATGCGGCCCGGAGTCGTCTCGAACCGCTTCATGTAGGTGTTGCCCTGCTCGTCCGTCTGCGGGACGCGGCTGACGATCTTGCTGTGCAGCGTGACCGCGCCGGCGGCGAGCGCCTGGTGAACCTCGGCCATGTCGGAGAGCAGCATGCCCTCGCCCGGCTCACCCTCTTTCTCGAGGCTGAGGTAATAAAGGCCGAGAACCATGTCCTGCGACGGAACGATGATCGGCTTGCCGTTGGCGGGCGACAGGATGTTGTTGGTGGACATCATCAGGACGCGCGCTTCGAGCTGAGCTTCTAGGCTCAGCGGGACGTGCACGGCCATCTGATCGCCGTCGAAGTCGGCGTTGAACGCGGCGCAGACCAGCGGGTGAAGCTGGATCGCCTTGCCCTCGATCAGGACGGGCTCGAACGCCTGGATGCCGAGGCGGTGGAGCGTCGGCGCGCGGTTGAGGAGCACGGGATGCTCGCGGATCACCTCGTCGAGGATGTCCCAGACTTCCTTGCGCTCCTTCTCGACCCACTTCTTCGCCTGCTTAAGGGTCATCGAGAGGCCCTTGGCGTCGAGGCGCGAGTAGATGAACGGCTTGAACAACTCGAGCGCCATCTTCTTCGGCAGCCCGCACTGGTGGAGCTTGAGCTCCGGACCAGTGACGATGACCGAACGGCCGGAATAGTCGACGCGCTTGCCGAGCAGGTTCTGGCGGAAGCGGCCCTGCTTGCCCTTGAGCATGTCTGACAGCGACTTGAGCGGGCGCTTGTTCGCGCCGGTGATGGTGCGGCCGCGGCGGCCGTTGTCGAACAGAGCGTCGACGGCCTCCTGAAGCATGCGCTTCTCGTTGCGGACGATGATGTCCGGCGCGCGCAGCTCCATCAGCCGCTTCAGGCGGTTGTTACGGTTGATGACGCGGCGGTAGAGGTCGTTGAGGTCCGACGTCGCGAAGCGCCCGCCGTCGAGCGGCACCAGCGGGCGAAGCTCGGGCGGGATCACCGGGACCACGTCGAGGATCATCCACTCCGGCCGGTTGCCGGACTCGAGGAAGCTCTCGACGACCTTGAGGCGCTTGATGATCTTCTTCGGCTTGAGCTCCGACTTCGTGGTCGAAAGCTCTTCCAGCAGCGCGGTGCGCTCGCCTTCGAGGTCGAGATCCATGAGCATCTGCTTCACGGCCTCGGCGCCGATTCCGGCCGAGAAGGCGTCTTCGCCATATTCGTCCTGGGCAGCGAGAAGCTCGTCCTCGGTCAGCAGCTGGTACTTCTCGAGCGCGGTCAGGCCCGGCTCGATCACCACATAGCTCTCGAAATAGAGGATTCGCTCGAGCTGCTTGAGCTGCATGTCGAGCAGCAGGCCGATGCGGCTCGGAAGCGACTTCAGGAACCAGATGTGCGCGACGGGCGCGGCGAGCTCGATGTGGCCCATGCGCTCACGGCGGACCTTCGAGACGGTGACCTCGACGCCGCACTTCTCGCAGACGATTCCCTTGTACTTCATGCGCTTGTACTTGCCGCACAAGCACTCATAGTCCTTGATGGGGCCGAAGATGCGCGCGCAGAACAGGCCGTCACGCTCGGGCTTGAACGTGCGGTAGTTGATCGTCTCTGGCTTCTTGATCTCGCCGAACGACCAGCTGCGGATCTTGTCGGGCGACGCGATGCCGATGCGGATCTCGTCGAAGGTCTCCGGCTTGGCGATCGGGTTCGCGAAATTCGTCAGTTCGTTCATTTGCTAAGCTCCTGACCCCTCCCGCGCTCGGGAGGGGCTGGGTTGTTCCTTGTTACTCGGCGGCGAGAGCGGTCGGCGCTTCCGCGTCCGGGTCTTCGATGCTGTCGAGCTCGACGTTGAGGCCGAGCGACCGCATCTCCTTCACCAGCACGTTGAAGCTCTCGGGAATGCCGGCCTCGAACGTGTCGTCGCCCTTGACGATCGCCTCGTAGACCTTGGTGCGCCCGATCACGTCGTCGGACTTCACGGTGAGCATCTCCTGGAGCGTGTAGGCGGCGCCGTAAGCCTGCAGCGCCCACACCTCCATTTCGCCGAAGCGCTGGCCGCCGAACTGCGCCTTGCCGCCCAGGGGCTGCTGGGTGACGAGGCTGTACGGACCGATCGAGCGGGCGTGGATCTTGTCGTCGACCAGGTGGTGCAGCTTCAGCATGTAGATGTAGCCGACGGTCACCTTCCGATCGAATGGGTCGCCGGTGCGGCCGTCGAACAAGGTCACCTGCCCCGACGTATCGAGCCCCGCCTTTTCGAGCATCGCGCTGACGTCCGGCTCACGCGCGCCGTCGAACACCGGGGTGCCCATCGGAACGCCTGCGGTGAGGTTGGAGGCAAGCTCCATCACCGCGTCGTCGTCGCGCGAGTCGATGTCCTTGGCGTAGCTGTCGCCGTAGACGTCCTTGAGCTTGGCGCGGATCGCCTTCACGTCCTTGCCGGCGACGTCCTTGCCGCGCTCGTGGATGCTGTCGAGCATTTCCTGGATCTGCCGGCCGAGACCGCGCGAAGCCCATCCGAGGTGCGTCTCGAAGATCTGGCCGACGTTCATGCGCGAAGGCACGCCGAGCGGGTTGAGGACGATGTCGACCTGCGTCCCGTCCTCGAGGAACGGCATGTCCTCGATCGGCAGGATGCGGCTGATGACGCCCTTGTTGCCGTGACGGCCGGCCATCTTGTCGCCCGGCTGCAGCTTGCGCTTCACCGCGACGAACACCTTGACCATCTTGAGCACGCCCGGCGGCAGCTCGTCGCCGCGCTCGAGCTTCTCGACGCGGTCCTCGAAGCGCCGATTGATGGCGTTCATGGCCTCGTCGTACTGCGCCTTCAGCGCCTCGATATCGGCCTGGCGCTTGTCGTCCTTGACGGCGATCTTCCACCAGTCGTGGCGATCAGCGCCCTCGAGAGTCTCCTCATCGAGGGTCGAGCCCTTCTTGATGCCCTTCGGCGCCGCGGTCGCGACCTGCTTCAGGAGCATCTCCTTGAGGCGCGTGAAGGTGGCGCGGTTGAGGATCGCCTTTTCGTCGTCAGCGTCCTTCTTCAGCCGCTCCTTCTCCTCGGTCTGGATCGCGCGCGTACGGTCATCGATGTCGATGCCGTGGCGGTTGAAGACGCGAACCTCGACGACCGTGCCGGACACGCCCGGCGGCAGGCGCAGCGACGTGTCGCGCACGTCCGACGCCTTCTCGCCGAAGATGGCCCGGAGGAGCTTTTCCTCCGGGGTCATCGGGCTTTCGCCCTTCGGCGTGATCTTGCCGACCAGGATGTCGCCCGGCTCGACCTCGGCGCCGATGTAGACGATGCCGGCCTCGTCGAGGTTGCGAAGGGCTTCCTCGCCGACGTTCGGGATGTCGCGGGTGATGTCCTCGGGCCCGAGCTTGGTGTCGCGGGCCATGACCTCGAACTCCTCGATGTGGATCGAGGTGAAGACGTCGTCCTTCACGATCCGCTCGGAGATGAGGATCGAGTCTTCGTAATTGTACCCGTTCCACGGCATGAACGCGACGAGCACGTTCCGGCCGAGCGCGAGCTCGCCATATTCGGTCGACGGACCGTCCGCGATGATCTCCCCGGCCTCGACCGTGTCACCGACCTTCACCAGCGGACGCTGGTTGATGCAGGTGTTCTGGTTGGACCGCTGGAACTTCATCAGAGTGTAGATGTCGACGCCCGATTCACCCGGCTTGAGGTCGCCGGTCGCGCGAACGACGATACGCGCGGCGTCGACCTGGTCGACGATGCCCGACCGCCGAGCAGCGATTGCGGCACCGGAATCGCGGGCCACCGTCTCTTCCATGCCCGTGCCGACGAGCGGCGCCTCGGCTTGGAGGAGCGGGACCGCCTGCCGCTGCATGTTCGAGCCCATCAGCGCGCGGTTCGCGTCGTCGTTCTCCAGGAACGGAATGAGCGAGGCGGCGACTGACACCAGCTGCTTGGGCGACACGTCCATCAGCGTGATCTGTTCGCGCGGAGCGATCAGGAACTCGCCGTTGCGCCGGGCCGAGATGATGTCCTCGACGAAGGTGCCGTCCTTGTTCAGCTCGGCGTTCGCCTGGGCGATCGTGTGCTTCGCCTCTTCCATCGCCGAGAGGTAGACGACTTCGTTCGTCACCTTGCCGTCCACGACCTTGCGGTACGGCGTCTCGATGAAGCCGTACTTGTTCACCCGGCTGAAGCTCGCGAGCGAGTTGATGAGGCCGATGTTCGGCCCTTCGGGAGTCTCGATCGGGCAGATGCGGCCATAGTGCGTCGGGTGGACGTCGCGCACCTCGAACCCCGCACGCTCACGGGTCAGGCCGCCCGGGCCAAGTGCCGAGACGCGGCGCTTGTGGGTGACTTCCGACAGCGGGTTGGTCTGGTCCATGAACTGCGACAGCTGCGAGGAGCCGAAGAACTCGCGCACCGCGGCGACCGCCGGCTTGGCGTTGATGAGGTCGTTCGGCATGACCGTCGACACGTCGACGCTGCTCATGCGCTCCTTCACCGCGCGCTCCATGCGCAGGAGGCCGACGCGATACTGATTCTCGAGAAGCTCGCCGACCGAGCGGACGCGCCGGTTCGCGAGATTGTCGATATCGTCGATCTCGCCCTTGCCGTCCTTGAGGTTCACCAGCTCCTGGACGACCGCGAGGATGTCTTCCTTGCGCAGCGTCGTGACGGTGTCCTCGACGTCGAGGCCGAGGCGCATGTTGAGCTTCACGCGGCCGACCGCCGAAAGGTCATAGCGCTCGGGATCGAAGAACAGGCCGTAGAAGAGCGCGTCCGCGGTCTCGCGCGTCGGCGGCTCGCCGGGGCGCATGACGCGGTAGATATCGGCCAGCGCGCTGTCGCCGTCCTCGCTCTTGTCCGCCTTCAGGGTGTTGCGGATCCACGGACCCGTGTTGACGAAGTCGATGTCGAGCAGCTCGAGCGTCTTGACGCCGGCATTGTCGAGCTTCTCGAGATTCTCCGGAGTGACCTCGTCGCCCGCCTCGATGTAGATCTCGCCAGTCTTCTCGTTGATGAGATCGTGCGCCGAATAGCGGCCGAAAATCTCCTCGGTCGGGATGATCAGGTTCTTGAGCCCGTCCTTCGCCGCCTGGTTGGCGCGCCGCGGCGTGATCTTCTCGTTCGCCTGGAAGACGACCTCGCCGGTCTTCGCGTCCACGACGTCGTGCGTCGGCTTCTGGCCGCGCCACGCTTCGGCGATATAGGGGATCTGCCAGCCGTTCTTGCCGCGCTCGTAGGTGACGGTGCTGTAGAAGGTGTTGAGGATCTCCTCGCTCGTCATTCCGAGCGCATGGAGGAGCGCGGTGACCGGCAGCTTGCGCTTGCGGTCGATACGGACGTTGACGATGTCCTTGGCGTCAAACTCGAAGTCGAGCCAGCTGCCGCGATAGGGGATCACCCGCGCCGCGAAGAGATACTTGCCGGAGGCATGGGTCTTGCCGCGGTCGTGGTCGAACAGAACGCCCGGCGAGCGGTGCATCTGGCTGACGATCACGCGCTCGGTGCCGTTGATGATGAAGGTGCCGTTCATCGTCATGAGCGGCATGTCGCCCATGTAGACGTCCTGCTCCTTGATATCGATGACCGACTTGGCTTCGGTCTCCGGATCGATCTCGAAGGTCGTCAGGCGAAGGGTTACGCGCATCGGCGCGGCATAGGTGAGACCCCGCTGGCGGCACTCGTCGACGTCATACTTCGGCTCCTCGAGCTCGTAATGGTCGAAGTCGAGGTGCGCGGTGCCGGCGAAGTCGACGATCGGGAAGACCGAACGGAGCGTCTTCTCCAGGCCCGAAACGTAGCCGGTCTTCGGGTCGGAGCGGAGGAACTGCTCGTAGCTCTCGCGCTGAACCTCGATGAGGTTCGGCATTTCCGAAATTTCGTGGATGTTGCCGAAGATCTTGCGGATGCGCCGCTGCTTCCGGATGAGCCCGCCGCTGGTCTTGCGCGGCGTGTCGATCGCTTTGGTGGCCATGTGCTTCCCTGCGCTGCGCGGGAACGCACGCTGGCGAAGCGCTCCCGCAGTTGTTCTCCGGCCCCGGCCGGATCATGTGTGGAGCGCTGCCCGCTTCCCTCTCCAATGCGTTCGGTCCGTGCGCCAACTCGGACCCTGTCCCGGAGAGGACGGGAAAAGCCCCGGGCGCACGCAATGGTGCGGCCAGAGCCGATATGTTTGGATGAGGCCGATATAATCCAATTTTCCCGCTTGTGAAGGGGGTTATCGCCCCTTTTTCAGGATCGGCTCTTGGTCCGCCGTCAAAGCCCACCTGCGGCAAATTATCGTCATAACGGAGATGCTTAGGGGCCAAAGCGGATGCGGTTCGCGTCGTTCGGCCGACCCAGTTCCGCTACGCCGCAGCGGTGCGGTATCAGCGTGCCGAACTCCCGCTGAAGCTCGACGGGCCGGCCGCGGCACGCTCCTTTTTTGCCGGCTGCTTCGCCGAGGTGGATCCTGAAAGCGAGACGCTGTGGGTCGCTCATCTCGACGTCGGCGCCCGCTGCGTGCATCTCTCCCGCCACCATGGCGATCCCGGCGGGGTCGGATTGCCGCTCCGCACCATTATCCTCGACGCGGCGCGCCACGGCAGTGCTGCGATCCTCATCGCCCACAACCATCCGAGCGGCGATTGCCGGCCGAGCGACTCGGATCTACGCGCGACGCGACGCCTCGCAACGGCCGCCGAAGCCGTGGATTGCAGGCTGGCCGATCACCTCATCTTCGGCGGGACCGAGTGCACCAGCCTGAGGAGCCTCGGCTACCTCTAAGCCTTGCAGGGCTTGATCGCGCCGGGCTCCGGCCGCGGCCCGGCAATCCGGAAAGCGGTGAAATAGGCTTCTCCGCCGGTCAACACGGCGAACTTCACGGGGGCAAGGTTCAGCGCGGCAAGCTCGCACTTGAGTTGCTCGGGAGGCATTCCGTGATGCTCCACCGGGCGCTTGGCGTCGACGACGACGATCAGCCCATCCGGTTTCAGCCCTTCGCGTACATGCCACAGGAAAGCGTAGGGCGAGGCCACTTCGTGATACATGTGGACGAGGAAGATGCGGTCGAAGGTGTGCGCCGGAAGCTGCGGATCATCCGGAGTCCCGAGGCGGATGGCGACATTGTCGAGCCGCTCGCGCTGGACACGGTCGGTCAGTTCGTCGGTCACTGCGGGCACGATATCCTCCGCAAGGACCCTGCCCTTGGCGCCGACGACGCGCGCCAGCCGAACGGTATAATAGCCTTCGCCGGCGCCGACGTCCGCGACCCACATGCCGCGCCGGACGCCCGCGAGCTTCATCACCTCTTCCGCTTCGCCGAGGCGATCGCGCGCATCCTCGGTGGAGAAGGTGTCGCCGACGATCGGCGCCACATCCCGGTGCGCCGCCGGAAAATGAGGCCCCGTCGGCTCGGCCTGGCACGAAAGCAGGAGGAGAGCCGCGAGCGGGGCGGCCCTATTCCACATCCTCTACCTCGACCTTTTCGCCGGTGACGCGCTGCGACAGCGCCGCTGCCATGAAGCGGTCGAGATCGCCGTCGAGCACGTCGCCCGGAGAGGTAGAAGTCACGCCGGTGCGAAGGTCCTTCACCAGCTGATAGGGCTGGAGGACGTAGGAGCGGATCTGGTGACCCCAGCCGATGTCGGTCTTGGCGGCATTGGCCGCATCCGCCTCCGCCTCGCGCTTCTGCAGCTCGGCCTCATACAGGCGCGCCTTCAGCTGCTTCATCGCCGACGCGCGGTTCTTGTGCTGCGAGCGCTCGTTCTGGCAGGCGACCACGATTCCGGTGGGGATGTGGGTGATGCGCACGGCGCTGTCCGTCGTGTTCACGTGCTGGCCGCCCGCGCCGGATGAGCGGTAGGTGTCGATCCTCAGGTCCTTCTCCTCGACCTGGATGTCGATGTCCTCGTCCACTTCCGGATAGACCCACACGCTGGAAAAGCTGGTGTGACGGCGGGCGTTCGCGTCGTAGGGGCTGATGCGCACGAGCCGATGGACGCCGCTCTCCGTCTTCAGGTTACCGTAGGCGTTCTCGCCCTTCACCAGGATCGTTGCCGACTTGATGCCGGCCTGCTCGCCGGAATGGTGGTCGATCATCTCCACCTTGAACCCGTGCCGCTCCGCCCACCGCGTGTACATGCGCAGCAGCATTTCGGCCCAATCCTGGCTCTCCGTCCCTCCGGCGCCCGCGTTGATCTCCACATAGGCGTTGTTGGCGTCCGCCTCGCCGGCAAGGAGTGCAGCCACCTTGTCGCGGTCGGCGCGCTCGGCGAGCTCGGCAAGGCTGCGGATCGCGTCATCGACCAAGGCCTGGTCGCCCTCGCTTTCGGCAAGCTCGATCAGCTCGGACGTGTCCGCAAGCTCGCGCTCCAGCGTCCGCGTGGCGCCGATGGCCTCCTCCAGCCGCCGTCGCTCGCGCATCACGTCCTGCGCCGCCTTGGGGTCGTCCCAGAGCGTGGGGTCCTCGACCTTGGCGTTGAGCTCATCGAGGCGCTTCAGCGCTCGGTCCCAGTCGAGGAAGCGGCGCAGCAGCGCGGTCGCGGCGTTGATCTGGTCGATATGGGCCTGCGCTTCGGCGCGCATGTTCGAAACCTCTCGGGGGAACCGCTACTAGAGCGTGTTCTGGGTTGGCAAGCCGGACGGTTTCGGCTCCGGTGGCGTGGCGACTGGCGCGGCCTGCTGCTGCGAATTGCCGGGCGCAGGCTGGCGCTGCTGCTGTTGCTGCTGCTGTTGCTCGTTGGCCTGCTGCGCCTGCTGCGCCTGCTGCTGCCAGAGCTGCAGATATTGCGGGCTGTAGGGATCGCCCAGCGTGCTCCGCTGGCTGTGCACGGCCTCCGTCTGCGGCTGGAACGCTTCCCAGATCACTTCAGCCTTGGGGTCATTGTCGTTGGTCGGGAAGGCGCCGAACACCGGCTTGCCGCTCGCGCGGTCGATCCGCACCCAGCGGATCCCCGGGGGCGCAACGAACGGGACCTTTGGCTGGTCCTTCAGCGCAACCTGCGCCCACTGCTTCCAGATCGGCGCGGAGATGCGGCCGCCCTGCGCCCAGCCGCCCATGGGCTTCGGCTGGTCGTAACCGAGATAGACGCCGGCAACGATGTCGGGCGTCCCGCCGACGAACCAGACGTTGGTGGGGCCGTTGGTCGTCCCGGTCTTGCCGAACAGCGGCCTGTTGAGGTCGCGAAGCACCGTGGCGGTGCCGCGGATGATCACGCCTTCCATCACATGCACCATCTGGAATGCTGCCATGGGGTCGACCAGCTGCTGCGTGCGGCTGGGCGGGCGCGGCATGGGCCCACCGTTCCAGTCGGGCGCGTTGCAGGTGCCCATGACGGCGCAGCGATTGTCGGTGCGATAGATCACCTTGCCGTTGCGGTCCTGCACATAATCGATCGTCGTCGGCTTCACCGAGCGGCCCTGGTTGGCGAGGATCGCATAGGCATTGACGAGCCGGAGCACGGTGGTGTCGCCGGCGCCGAGGGCGATCGACAGATAGTTGGGATAATCGCCGACGCCCAGCTTGCGCGCGGTGTCCGTGATCTTGGGCATCCCGATATTCGCCGCTGCGCGCACGGTCATCAGGTTGCGCGATTGCTCGAGGCCCCACCGCAGCGTGTGCGGGCCGGCCGAGCGGCGATCGAAGTTGACGAAGCACTTCTGCCCGAGACCAGCGCCCTGCCACACGCAGAAGGGCGCATCGAGCTCGATCGTCGCCGGCGTGAATCCGTTCTGCAGTGCGGTGACGTAGACGATCGGCTTAAACGCCGACCCCGGCTGGCGGAGGGCTTGCGTGGCTCTATTGTAGCTGCTGCCCACCACGTCGAAGCCGCCCTGCATCGCGAGCACGCGGCCGGTGTGGACTTCCTCCACCAGCATGCCGCCGGAAATGGCCGGCACGGACTTCAGCTGGAAATTGCCCGGCGAGGTCTGCTTGACGATGATCACCATGCCCGGCTTCAGCGCGTCGAAGGCGGCGCCGCCCTGCCCGCGCACGGGCATCGACGCGCCCGATGCCGGCAGCGACCCCGTCGAGGCGTTGGTGAAGCCGATCGTCGCCGCGCTGCCGCTCTTCGACAGGACCACCGCCTTCAGCCAGTCGGGATAGCCGGTGCCGACGGGCGCCCGGTCGAGCTGGCCGGCCCAGTCCTTCGACAGGTCGACCGTCATCCCGAGGTCCTTCCACGAGCCCCCGCCGCCGAAGCGCACGAGCCCGTCGCGAAGAGCTTCAGCCGCCGGATCCTGCATCTTCGGGTCCATCGACGAACGAACCCACAGGCCGCCGCTGTAGAGGCTGTTCGGGCCATCCTTCGCATCCTCGCCGAACTGCCGGATCAGCTCGCGCCGTACCTCCTCCATGAAATAGCCGCCCTGCTGGCGGAACTTCTCGTTGCTGCCGTAGCGGATGGTGCCGAGCGGGGTTGCCGCGGCCGAATGCCACTGGTCCTCGCTGATGTAGCCGTTGCGGTACATCTCCCGCAGCACATAGTTGCGGCGGTCGAGCGCCTTCTGCGTCGCCCGCACCGGATCATAGTTCGACGGCGCCTTGGGCAGGATCGCCAGATAGGCAGCTTCGGGAAGCGTCAGCTCGTCGACGTCCTTGTCGAAATAGGCCCGCGCCGCCGCCTGCACGCCATATGCGTTGCGGCCGAGGAAGATTGAGTTGAGGTAGAGCTCGAGGATCTGCTGCTTGCTCAGCGTGTCTTCGAGCCGGAAAGCGAGGATCGCTTCGCGCGCCTTGCGCCCGACATTGTAGCTGCTGTCGCGCAGCAGGTACTTCGCCACCTGCTGGGTGATGGTTGAACCGCCCGCCACTCGGCCGCCACGGCCGAGGTGCGTCGTGTAATTGAACACCGCCTTGATGAAGCCGCCATAATCGATGCCGTGGTGGTGGAAGAAAGTCTTGTCCTCGGCAGAGATGAAGGAGTGGACGACGAGCGGCGGGATCTCGTCATAGGACAGATCGACGCGCCGCTCGCGGGCGAAGGTCTGCACGGGGTCGCCGTCATAGCCGCGAACGTTGGTCGGCAGCGGCGGCTGATAGGCGAGCAGCGTCTTCGCTGACGGAAGGCCGGCGGCGAAATAGATCCACATCGCCGCGAACAGCGCGAAAAGGGCCGCCGCCGCCCAGGTGACGAGACGGACCCACCGGTGGGCCCACCACGGGTCGACCCACTCGTGCACCCTCCGGTTGAAGGCGACGAGGTCGGGGAGCGGCCAGGCGGGAACGTTCAGACGCTCGAACTTCATTCGACCATGCGTCTAGCGTCTCGGCGCTGGTGCGGAAAGCCAGTTAATCGCCTTAATGGCGAGCGCGCGCGGCGACGTCCGTTTCGATCGCCTGCGCGAGGGCAAGGGCGATCTTCGAGCGCTGCTCGGGCGACCTGAGCAGGACTTCGTCGTCCGCATTGCTGATATATCCCGCCTCGAACAGGATTGCCGGAGCCTGAGCCCGGCGAAGCACGTGGAAGGAGGCGAAGCGGTGCGGGTTGGGCCGAAGCTCAAACCGGCCCGCCGACTTGTTGAGAAGCCGCGTGGCGAGGTCCGCCGAGGCCCCCATCTGTGCCTCCATCGCCAGGTCCGACAGCATCGCCTGAACGGACCCATCGGAGCGGCCGGGTTCGTCCCGCCCGTTCTCCGTGGCGGCGAGGCGAGCCGCCTCTTCGTCCGACGCGATGTCGGACAGGGAATATACGGTTGCGCCGCGCGCGAGCGGGTTCGGGGCGCTGTCCATGTGGAGCGAGATGAACATTGCAGCATCGAGCCGCCGCGCGACCGCCGCCCGCTCCTCGAGCGAAAGATAGCGGTCGTCATCGCGCGTCATGGCGACGCGCACTCGCCCGCGGCTGACGAGGTCGTCGCGCAGCTCACGCGCGAGGGCCAGCGTCAGGTCCTTTTCGGTGACCTGGCCCGACAGGCTCGTCGCGCCGGGGTCGCGGCCGCCATGGCCCGCATCGATGACAACGATGGGACGGCCGCGCGCTTCGGGCGCTCCGTAAATGGTGTCCGTCACGGCGGGCGGCACATGAACGGTAAGGCTGGACTGGGCAGCCGCCCCGCTGCGCCCGGCGACGGCGAGCAACAGCGCGCCGGCGGCGACGGCAGTGGCTGCCGCGCCGGCGATTGCGCCTGGTTTGCCGAATGCTCGCCTCATCACCCAACCCGTTGACCCGCAACGCAATAGTATCACGGCAACATGGTTAACAGGAAATTAGAGCCGCAAAGCGGCGGCCGCTCGCGCCCGCTCTGCCACCACGTCCATGCTGTCGCCGGTCCGGTACAGCCACGATCCGCCGACGCAGAGCACCGTTTCCAGCGCGAGCCAGTCCGCGGCATTGTCGGCGCGGATCCCTCCGGTCGGGCAGAAGCGGATGCTGCCGAATGGCCCCGAGATCGCCTTGAGCGCTCCGATTCCGCCCGACGCTTCGGCAGGGAAGAACTTGAACCGGTCCAGGCCGAGGTCGAGGCCGCGCATGATGTCGCCCGCGGTCGCAACCCCGGGAAGGAATGCTGCACCGGAGCGCGATACCGCTTTTGCCAGCGGCTCGGTCAGGCCGGGCGACACGATGAACTGGGCTCCTGCGTCAATCGCCTGGTCTAGCTGCTCCTGGTTGAGGACGGTGCCCGCCCCGACAATGGCGCCTGGGACCCTGCTCATCTGCCGGATCGCCTCGATCGCGCCTTCCGTGCGGAGCGTGATCTCAAGCACCCGGAGCCCTGCTCCGACGAAGGTTTCGGCGAGCCTCGTCCAATCGGCGTCACCCTCCAGCACGAGGACGGGAATGACGGGCGACGTGCGCATGATGTCGTCGATGGTCATCCATGCTCCTTCGCGAACGCCGCAGCAGCCCCCATGAGGCCGGGCTGCGGATGGGTGATGAGCTTGACCGGCATCTCGTCCATCCGGCGTTCGAAACGCCCCTTGGCGATGAACCGGTCGCGGAATCCCGAGCGGGGCAGATAGTCGGCAAGCCGCAAACCGACGCCGCCGGCAATCACCACCGCAACCGCACCCTGCGCCAGCGCCATGTCCCCGGCAACCGCTCCGAGCGTGAGGCAGACGCGGTCGAGAGCAGCATTCGCGAGGCTGTCGCTTCCCTCGAGCGCCGCGGTCCACAGTTCCTTCTCGTCGTGGAACTTGAGGCTCAAGCCCTCGATCGCGCCGAGCGCCTCGTACACGTTCCAAAGGCCGCGGCCCGATGCGATGCGCTCGATGGAAACGCGGCGGAAGTTGCGGCGAAGCTCGACCAGGATGCGGTCCTCGAGCACGTCGAGCGGCGCGAAATCGACATGGCCGCCCTCGGTCTCGATTACGTCATAGCCGTCGGCCTTCCTGAGCAGCGCTGCCACGCCGAGCCCCGTCCCGGGCCCGACGATGCTGATGACGCCCGTTTCCGGAAGCGGGCGCTCGGGACCGCACAGGTGGCGGAAATCGCCGTCGCCGAGCGTCGCGACGGCATAAGCGACCGCGCCGAAATCGTTCACGATCGTGTAGCGGTCGACGCCGAGCCGCTCCTTGATCAGCGCCGGCCGAATCACCCAAGGATTGTTGGTCAGCTTGAGGACGTCGCCGCCGACGGGCCCCGCGAAGGCGATGGCAAGCTCGTTGGGGAGGCCGATTCCCGAACGGCGCCCGAACTCCTGCCAGGCGAGCTGGAAGCTGCCATGCTCGTTGGTCTTGAGGGTTACGGGCTCGCCGAGCTCCACGACCCGTCCGCCTTCGATCGCGGCGAGCGCGAACCGGGCATGCGTGCCCCCCACATCGGCAACGGCAATCTGACGAGTCACGCTTGCTCAGCCTCCATTGCGGCCAGCATGGCGGAAGCGCCCGCCTCCGCCTCGTTCACATGCATGCGCATCAGCGCGAACAGCTCGCGCCCGGTGCCCACGGGCGGCGGCGGCGAATTGGCCGGCGGACGGCTGGCGAGATCGACGCCGACCGCTTCGAGCGTGCCGCCCGGGCCGTCCAGCCGGATCAGATCGCCGTCCTGCACCCGTGCGAGGGGGCCGTCCGGAAGCGCTTCCGGAGAGACATGGATCGCCGCAGGCACCTTCCCGCTTGCTCCTGACATGCGTCCGTCGGTGATGAGCGCGACCTTGTGCCCGCGGTCCTGCAGCACGCCGAGCGTCGGCACGAGTTTGTGCAGCTCCGGCATTCCGTTTGCCCGCGGGCCCTGGAACCGCACCACGACGGCGCAGTCGCGGTCGAGCTCGCCGGCCTTGAACGCGTCGAGGACCTCATTCTGGTCGGAGAAGCAGCGCGCCGGCGCCTCAATGATCCAGCGCTCCTCGTCGACGGCGCTGGTCTTGAACACCGCGCGGCCGAGATTGCCCTGCACCAGCCGCAATCCCCCGTCCGGCTGGAACGGATCGGACGCCGGGCGGAGCATGTCGACATCGGTGCTTTCCTCGGCCGCCTTCCACACGAGCTCGTCGCTGTGCAGCTCCGGATTGCCGATCCACGCTTCCATGGAATCCGCTCCGGCGGTGAGGTGGTCCATGTGGATGAGGCCTTCGCGCCCGAGCGTGTAGGTCACGAACGCCATGCCGCCCGCCAGCTGGAAGTCGTTCACGTCCTTCTGCCCGTTGGGATAGACTCGCGCGATCAGCGGGACCGCCTTCGAGAGGTCCGCGAAGTCCTGCCAGTCGATGATGATGCCGGCAGCCCGGGCGATCGCCGGCAGATGGATGAAATGATTGGTCGACCCGCCCGTGGCGAGCAGGCCCGCCATCGCATTGACGATCGCCCGTTCGTCGACGACCTGGGCGAGCGGCCGCTCGCCGCTCCTCCCCAGCTCGGCAAGGCGATGAACCGCGGCGCGGGTGAGCGCCTGCCGCAGCGACGTGCCGGGGTTGATGAATGCCGCATTGGGCACATGAAGGCCCATCAGCTCCATCATCATCTGGTTCGAGTTGGCGGTGCCGTAGAAGGTGCAGGTGCCGGGCGCGTGGTAGGAGCGGCTTTCGGCCTTCAACAGCTCGTCCTTGCCGACTTTTCCTTCGGCGTAGAGCTGGCGAATCCGTTGCTTCTCCTTGTTCGGCAGCCCCGAGGGCATCGGCCCGCCGGGGACCAGCAGCACCGGCAGATGCCCGAAGCGCAACGCACCGATGAGGAGGCCCGGGACGATCTTGTCGCAAATGCCGAGCAGCGCGGCCGCATCGAACATGCCATGGCTGAGCGCGACCGCCGTTCCCATCGCGATCACGTCGCGGCTGAACAGCGACAGGTCCATGCCCGCCTGCCCCTGCGTGACGCCGTCGCACATCGCCGGGACGCCGCCGGCAACCTGCGCAGTCGCGCCGACTTCGCGCGCGAAAATCTTCATCTGCGGCGGGAAGTTCCCGTAGGGCGCGTGCGCCGAGAGCATGTCGTTGTAAGCGGTTACAATTCCGATATTGGGACCGGCGAGCGTGCTGATCGCGTCCTTGTCCTCGCCCGCGGCGGCGAAGCCGTGGGCGAAATTGCCGCACGAAAGCCGCGGGCGGTTGATCCCCCGTTCCTTCTGCTCGGCCATCAGGTCCAGGTAGCGTCGGCGCGTCGGCTTCGACCGCTCGATGATGCGATCGGTGACGGAAGCGATGATCCGGTTGAGAGCCATGCGCGCTCCCTTATTCGTGCCAGCTTATGCCGTCACGCTCCGTCAGCGCGATTGCCGCCGAAGGGCCCCAGGTTCCGGCCGGATAAGGCCGAGGCGACATTCCCTTCTCCGCCCAGGCGGCGCGGATCGCGTCGATCCACGCCCATTGAGCCTCCACCTCGTCGCGACGGACGAACAAGGTCGGGTCGCCTTCGATGAGGTCGAGGAGCAGCCGTTCGTAAGCAATGCGGCGCCGATACTCGCTGAACGCATTGGCAAGGCCGATGTCGAGCGGGATCTCGCGCAGGCGGACGCCCTGCCGGTCGAGACCGGGCGTCTTCGCCATCAAGCGCATCTCGATGCTTTCTTCGGGCTGAAGGCCGATGATCAGCTTGTTCGGCTTCGTGGTCGCGCCGCGCGATGCGAAGATCGAGTAAGGGACGTCCCGGAACTGGATGAAGATCTCGGTGTCCCGCATCGGCATCCGCTTCCCGGTGCGAAGGTAGAAGGGCACGCCCTTCCAGCGCCAATTGTCGATGTGCGCCTTCAGCGCGACGAATGTCTCCGTGTTGCTGTCGTGCCCGATCTCCTCGGCATAGCCGGGGACGGGCTCGGCATCGATCGCGCCGCGCGTGTACTGGCCCGTGACGCTGTTCGCTTCGACATCGACGGCGGTGATTGGCCGGAGTGCGCGCAGCACCTTTACCTTCTCGTCGCGGACGGCGGTCGCATTGAAGTCCGTCGGCGGCTCCATCGCGACGAGGGCGAGAAGCTGGAGCATGTGGTTCTGGACCATGTCGCGCAGCGCGCCGGCCTGATCGTAATAGTCGCCCCGGCCCTCGAGTCCGATGGTCTCCGCAACCGTGATCTGGACATGGTCGATATGCGCGCTGTTCCACAGCGGCTCGAACATGGAATTGGCAAAGCGCAGGGCGATCAGGTTCTGGACCGTCTCCTTGCCGAGATAATGGTCGATCCTGAAGGTGCGGTCCTCTGGGAAGGCAGCAGCGACCGCGTCATTGATCTCGCGGCTCGATTCGAGGTCGGTGCCGAGCGGCTTTTCGAGCGCCATGCGCACGGTCGGGCAGGCAAGCCCCGCCGCCTGCAGGCCGTCGATCGTCGGCTTGAACAGCGACGGCGCGGTCGAAAGGAAGATCGCGACCCCGTTGCAGGGGTCGCCGATGGTGCGGGACAGCCGTTCGAAACCGGCAGGGTCCTTAATGTCGAGCGGGACGTAATGAAGCCGCTCGAGGAAGCGCTGCGCCACGCCTTCCGAATAGAAGCCATCGGGCAAATGCTCGTGCAGTGCGGCGTCCGCCCGCTCGCGGAAAGCGGCATCGTCCAGCTCGGTTCGCGCCGTGCCGACGATCCTGAGGCCGGACGGGAGCAGGCCGTCGGAGTCCAGGCCGTAGAGCGACGGGAGGAGCATGCGCCGCGCGAGATCGCCCGTCGCGCCGAACATCAGCAGGGTGGAAGCTTTCTGGAGCATTGCGCCTGCTATAAGGGCCGTTTCGTCGGCGCAAAGGTCGAATACGTATCCGGCGGGGGCGGCTACATGCCGGTCGCCGCGAAGGCATTCCCCTCAGGGTCGAGCTCGCGCAGGTCGCGGCCTTTGGTCTCCTTGCCGAACCAGGCGACCAGCAGCAGGGCAGCGACGGTCGGCACGATGATCAGCAGCGAGACGATACGGAGCGGCGGGACGAGCGCGAAAAGGGCGAGCAGCTGGGCGAGCATGCCGCCCGCCTTGGTGCATGCCGCGACGGTGCCGGTGGTGCGTCCCCGGATGCGGAGCGGGAAGCTCTCCGCGGCATAAGGCAGGAGCATGGCGATGAGCGCGTTCGTGCCGATGATGAGAAGAGCGACCGGAAGAACCGGATTGCCCTTGCCGGCATATTCGAGCTGGAGGACGCCGAGCAGCCCGGCGATGGTCACTGCAAGCGAGCCGACGAGCGACCATTTGCTGCTCCACGCGCTATAGGTGAACGCGACGACGAAGGTGGTCGGGAAGGCGATGAGGGCGCTTTCCGCCAGGAGCTTGCTGGAGAGCGCGACGCTGTAGCCCTTGGACACGAGGTCGTCGGGCAGCCACAGGAGCAGGCCGAAATAGATGAGGCCGAAGCAGATCGCCGCAAGGCTGAGCGCGATGAGCTTGCCGGCGAATGCGAAGCCGGTCAGCGGCGCACGCTCCTTCACGGCGGCTTTGTCCCGCGCGGCTGGCGGGACTTTGTGAACCTTCGAGCCGAAGCGCTGCATGACCCGCCGCGCTTCTTCCCTGCGCCCGCGGGCGAGGAGGAACTTCGCCGATTCCGGAATGAGCGCGCCGAGCAGCACGAGGGTGAGGCCGGTGGGAAGGTTGAGCAGCCAGAGGATGCGCCAGCCGAAGAAGGGCTGAAGCAGGGCCGAAAAACCGCTTGCGGCGAAATATCCGCCGACTGCGCCTAGCCCGCCGACAAGGACCAGCGACCAGCCGCGATGCTTGCTCGGCATCATCTCCGCCAGCAGCGCATAGGTCACGGGCAGCATCCCGCCTGCTGCGACGCCCATCAGGAAGCACATGCCGACGTTCCAAGCGAGCGACGGCATCGCGCCGCAGATCGAGGTGCCGACGAACATCACCGCCGAAAGCAGGATCGACGCCTTGCGCCCGTAGATGTCGGCAATGATGCCCCACAGGATGGAGCCGATCACCGTCCCGACCAGCGCGGAGAACGGAAACTGCGACACGGTCGCCTTGTCGACCTGATATTCGGACATCATGCCCGGAAGGACGAAGCCGAGCGTCGCGGGCTTCATGATGTCGATGATGAGCGCGATGACGAGCACGGCCATCAGCGTCCAGTGAGCGCCCGAAAGCGGCGCGTCCTCGGGCGGGGTGACGACGATTTCCTGCGACGCCGCCATCTGGCCCGCGATGTCCTTCGGAAGCAGGCCGTAAGCCGCGATTCCGACGCCGAGCACGATGGCGACCATGCCGCCGATCATGTCCCAGCCCATGGGCATGCCGTGGAGGATGAAGTGGTTGTGGCGGCCCATCACGAACATCGGGATGTGCAGAAGCACTCCGCCGGTGACCATCAGCACGCCGAGCACGAACGCCCACAAGCCGCGACGGTCGGAAAGCGTGCTGGAAGAAAGCATCGGCCTGACGAAATAGCAGCGGTCGGGCGGCTGTCACTCCTGTAGAAAGAAAAGGGTCCGGTGGTTGCGGGCGAGAGTCGGCGATGCTACCTCCTGTGTCGATCTTCGGCGCAATGCCGGGGAATTCATGCTGCGGACGGTGCGACGTACCGCGGCTCCACGAGGTTGAAGCTCGAATGACGCCACAGACAGCCCTTCATCCGCTCTTCGGTGAAGCGGCGTCCCCTGCGCACTGCCGCGGGATGGCGAGCCGAGCAGACACGCTTTCCAGTCATCGCGCCATAGCCTCCGGCAAGTATGCCGGCGGCGAGGCCCTTATCATCGCGCGGCTGAGCGACCGAACGCTCGAGCGCCGCGCCCGGAGAAATTTCAATGTCCATGCGCATGCTTATCGATGCGCGCCACCCGGAGGAGACCCGGGTCGCCGTCGTCAAAGGGAACCGGATCGAGGAGTTTGACTTCGAATCCGCTGAGCACAAACAGCTCAAAGGCAATATCTATCTCGCCAAGGTCACCAGGGTAGAACCGTCGCTCCAGGCGGCGTTCATCGATTATGGCGGCAATCGCCACGGCTTCCTGGCCTTCAGCGAAATCCACCCTGATTATTACCAGATCCCGAAGGCGGATCGCGAAGCGCTGCTTCGCGAAGAAGCCGAGCATGCCGCCGAGGAGGAGCGCCTGCGTTCCGCCGAGCTCGACTCCGCTGACGACGAGCGGCCGTCCGAGGACGAGGATTTCGAGGCTGCCGAAGCGACCGGCACCGCCACGGCGACCACGACCGAAGCGGGCACCGGCTCCTCGCGCTCGCCGGTCGACGAATCCGCGGCCGACGAGCTCCGCAAGAAGCGCCAGGCCCTGCGCCGCCGCTACAAGATCCAGGACGTCATCCAGCGCCGTCAGGTGTTGCTGGTCCAGGTCGTCAAGGAGGAACGCGGCAACAAGGGAGCCGCGCTCACCACGTATCTCAGCCTTGCCGGCCGCTATTGCGTGCTGATGCCGAACACTAGCCATGGCGGCGGCATCTCACGCAAGATCTCGAACGGCGCCGACCGCAAGCGCCTGAAGTCGATCATGGGCGACCTCAACCTGCCCAAGACCATGGGGCTGATCGTCCGCACCGCGGGCCTCCAGCGCACGAAGACCGAGATCAAGCGCGACTTCGACTATCTCGCGCGGCTTTGGGACGAGATCCGCGAGCGGACGCTCGGAAGCACCGCGCCCGCGCTGATCTACCGCGACAGCGACCTCATCAAGCGCGCCATCCGCGACCTCTACCATCGCGAGATCGAGGAAGTGATCGTCGAGGGCGAGGAAGGCTACAAGGCGGCCCGCGGCTTCATGAAGCTGTTGATGCCGAGCCACGTCCGCCGGGTGAAGCTGCACAGCGAGACCACGCCGCTGTTCCAGCGCTACGGCGTCGAGGACCAGCTTTCGGCGATGTACCAGCCGATCGTCCAGCTGAAGTCGGGCGGCTATCTGGTCATCAACCCTACCGAGGCGTTGGTCTCGATCGACATCAACTCGGGAAGGTCGACGCGCGAGCACAATATCGAGCAGACTGCGTTCAACACCAACCTCGAGGCCGCGCAGGAGATCGCGCGCCAGCTGAGGCTGCGCGACATGGCGGGCCTGATCGTCATCGACTTCATCGACATGGAGCAGTCGAGCCACGTCCGTAAGGTCGAGAAGGCGATGAAGGAGGCGCTGAAGAACGACCGCGCCCGAATCCAGGTCGGGCGCATTTCGAGCTTCGGCCTCATGGAGATGAGCCGCCAGCGGCTGCGCACCGGCGTTCTCGAAGCTTCGACCAAGCCGTGTCCGCACTGCGAAGGCACGGGCCTCATGCGCACTGCTGCCTCAGCCGGCCTTTCGGCACTTCGAATCATCGAGGACGAGGCTGCACGCGGGCGCGGCGAGCGCATCTGCCTGCGTGCCGGCAAGGAAGCCGCGATCTACGTGCTCAACAAGAAGCGGGCCGAGCTTGCCGACATCGAGCACCGCTACGGAGTCTCCATCGAAATCTTGGTGGACGAGAGCTTCGAAGGCGCGCGGATGACGGTGGACAGCTCGGGCGCCCGCCCGATCGCCGCGCCGCGCGCCGAAGCGACTCCGGTCGAGGAAGAGGAAGATCACGAGGAGGAAGAGGAAGAGACCGTCGAAATCTCCCTCGAGGGCGACGAGGAGGAAAGCGAAGGCCGCAACGAAGAACGCGAGGGTCACGGCGAAGGCGAGCGCCACGGGCGCCGCCGCAGGCGCCGGCGTCGCGGCGGTCGCGGCCGCTCCAGACGCGAAGGCGGCGAAGGCGGCGAAGGCGCCCCCGAGCAGGATCAGGCGGAGCCCGCAATGGCGGAAGAGGCCGCGCCGACCGAGCAGGCCGAAGCTGCGCCGGAGGAAGCGGAAGGTGGAAAGCGCCGGCGCAGGCGCCGGGGCCGCAAGGGTACGGAGAATGCCGCCGAGCAGCCTGAGGAGCAGGTGATCGAGCCGGACAGCTCGCCGATGGTCGAGCGCCCGGTCGACGAAGAACCGGCGATCGCGGAAACGGCCCCGGCCGAGGAGCCGAAGCCCAAGCGCCGCCGTTCGAGGAAGGCTACCGCCGCTGAGGCCGAGGTTGCCGTCACCGAGCCGGCGCCCGCCGAAGCACCGCCCGCCGAGACTGCCGACCAGGCCGCTCCGCCGACCAAGCCGGTGCGCAAGCGCCGGACGAAGAAGGCCGACGCCGAAGCCGAAGCGCCAGCCGAGCCGGCGGCGGACGAGCCTGTCAGCGTCCCCGCTGCGAACAACGACACGGCGGAGGACGCGGGCGGCGAGCCGCGCCGCGGGTGGTGGCAGCGAACCTTCGGTTAACTCCGCGCAAGGTCGCTCGCCCAGGCGGCTTTTTCATCCGGCGTTCAGCGCGAAACATGGTAATCGGCGGCCGATGAAGTCGCCGGTTTCCCGCTTCGCGCGCATGCTCATGCTCGCGCTCATGCTGGTGGTCGCGAGCTGGCAACCTGCTGCAGCCCAAGAGGATTCCGGCCCCCAGGTACTTCGAGACACCGAGACCGAGCTGCTGTTCCGCGACATGTCCCTGCCGCTCATCCAGGCAGCGGGCCTCGACCCCAACAGCGTGAAGGTCGTGCTGCTCAACGATCCCGAGATCAACGCCTTCGTTTCGCAGGGCCAGACCGTTTACCTGCAATCGGGCCTGATCGAAGCCGCGGACAATGTGAACCAGGTCCAAGGCGTCGTGGCGCACGAGCTCGGGCACGTGATCGCCGGCGACGCCATCCGCAGCGAGCAGGGCGCGAAGCAAGCCACGGGAATCACCATCCTGTCGCTGGTCCTCGGCGCCGCTGCGATTGCCGCCGGTGCCGGCGATGCCGGGATGGGCATCATGATGGCCGGCCAGCGCGCAGCGCTCGGCGGTTTCCTCGCCTTCACCCGGGGCCAGGAGGCGACTGCCGACGCCACCGGGGCCAGGCTGCTGTCCAAGGCGGGGATCAGCGGCAAGGGGATGCTCGATTTCTTCGGCAAGCTGCAGAACCAGGAATATCGCCTCGCGATCTACGACAAGGACAGCTTCGACCGCGACCACCCGCTGTCGTCGGAGCGCATCGAGGCGCTTTCGCAGAAGCTGAAGAGCGACGCTGCCTGGAACAAGCCGGTCGATGCGCAGCTCGAGGCGCGCTACCAGCGCGTGAAGGCCAAGCTGCTCGGCTACGTGAACCCCAAGCAGGCGGTGTTGAGATATCCGGAGAGCGACCAGAGCGTGCCGGCCCATTATGCGCGCGCTTATGCATACCATCTCGGCGGCTATCCCGAGAAAGCCCAGTCCGAGGCTGATGCGCTGCTCGCCGTCGATCCGCACGACCCGTTCTTCCTCGAGCTCAAGGGCCAGATCCTCCTCGAGGACGGCAAGCCGAAGGAAGCGCTTGCGCCGCTCCGCGAAGCGACCGAGCGGTCGGGGAACGCGCCGATGATCGCCGCGATGCTGGGGCATGCGCTGGTCGAGACCAACGATCCGAAGAATTTCCAGGAGGCGAAGCAAATCCTGAAGGTCGCCGTCAGCCGCGACAACGAGGATCCGTTCGCCTGGTACCAGCTCGGGATCATCTACGACCATGAGGGCGACCAGGCGCGCGCGGCGCTCGCCACGGCGGAGCGCAGCAATCTGGAGGACAATCCCAAGATGGCGCTCGCGAATGCGCAGATCGCGATGCGCGGCATTGCGCCAGGCACGCCGGACTATCTTCGGGCGCAGGATATCGCCATGGTTTCCCGGGCCGAGCTGGCCAAGAAAGACAAGAAATACAGGAAAGACGGGAACGAGTGAGTGAAGCGGGTGCGCCGCCGCGGCGAAGCGGCGGTCTGGTTGCGGCAATCGTCGGCGGGATCATCGGCTCGCTGCTCACCGCGGCAGTGCTGGTTTTCGCGCTGCCGGACGTGCTGAGCAGCCGCATCGTACGCCAGGGGCTGCTCGCCGATCCGAAAATCCTGTCCGATGCCGTCGATGCGCTGCGCAACGCGCAATATGCGCCGGTCCTCGCAAGCAACCGCGCCGCCATCGAAACGCCCTTCGCGAGCTCGTGGAAAGGCGCCGCGAAGCCGGAAGTGACGCTGGTCGAGTTCTTCGATTACGCCTGCCCATATTGCAAGGCGAGCAACCCCAGCATCGAGCGGCTGATCAAGGAAGATAAGGGCCTTCGCGTCGTTTATCGCGAGCTCCCGATCCTCGGGCCCGACAGCGTGACTGCCGCGCGCCTGTCGCTCGAAGCATCGAAACTCGGCCGCTTCACCGTCTTCCACGACACGCTCTGGGCTGCAGGCCGTCCTTCGCCCGGCACCATCGCGGAAGCAGCGCAGGCGGCGCAGATTGCGCCCAAGCCGGACGGAGATCCGGAGATCGAAGCCGAGATCAAGCGCAATTACCAGCTCGCCGGCCAGCTCGGCGCGACCGGCACGCCGCTGTTCGTGATCGGCGACCGCGTGCTCAACGGCGCCGTCGGGTACGAAGCGCTGAAGCAGGCAATCGGCGACGCGCGCAAGAAGGCGAGCTGAGAGCTGGAGCGGGCCGCTTTAGGGCCGCCGAGCCGCAATCAGCCCTTGAAGCCCTGCGCGACGACGTACCACTCGCTCGAATCCTTGCGGCTGGCGGGCGGCTTTGCGTGCTTCACGGTAGAGAAATTCCGCTTCAGCTCGGCCACCAGCTCGTTATCCGCGCCGCCGGCGAGCACCTTCGCCACATAGGCCCCGCCCGGCCGCAGCACCTCGCGCGCGAATTCGAGGCCCGCTTCGACCAGCGTCATGGTGCGCAGATGGTCGGTCTGCTGGTGACCGACGGTGTTGGCGGCCATGTCCGAGAGGACGAGGTCGGCCGGGGCGCCGAGCGCGTCGCGCAGCTTCGCCGGAGCAGCTTCGTCCATGAAATCCATCTGCAGGATGGTGACGCCGTCGAGCGGATCGGTGGGCAGCAGGTCGATCCCGACGATGCTCGCTTGGGGAGCCTTGCGCCGCACCACCTGGCTCCAGCCGCCCGGCGCGATGCCGAGGTCGACCACCGCCTTCACGCCCTTCAGCAGTCCGAAACGCTCGTCGAGCTCGAGCAGCTTGTAGGCGGCGCGGCTGCGGTAATTCTCCGCCTTGGCGCGGCGAACATAAGGGTCGTTTAGCTGCCGTTCGAGCCACCGCGTCGAGGAGACTTTGCGACCCTTGGCAGTTCTTACCCGCTTCACAAGGTCCAGCCGTCGCGGGCCATGAGCGAGCGCAGGATGCCTTCGCGGATGCCGCGGTCGGCGACGCCGAGGTTCCTGGCGGGCCAGATCTCGATGATCGCCTCCAGGATCGCGCAGCCGGCGACGACGAGGTCGGCGCGCTCGTTGCCGATGCAGGGAAGCGCCGAGCGCTCCTCATAGTCCATCGCGGCGATCATGCCGCTGATCTTCTGCATCGATTCGATCGGGACGTGCAGCCCGTCGACGGCGCGGCGGTCGTAGAAGGGCAGCGCGAGGTGGACGCTGGCGAGCGTGGTCACCGTCCCGCTGGTGCCCAGGAGGCGGATGCCTTCGCGGCCCTCGGGCAGCATGGCCGCGAAGTTGGCGAAGGCGCGCCGCGCGCGCTCGCGCATGCGCTTGTAGGCGAGCAGGCGGTCGGGGCCCTCGAGCGCTTCCTTGCCCTCGCTCTCGGTGAGGGAAACGACGCCCCACGGCGCGCTCCACCAGGCGCGGATGCGCGGCGTGCCCTCTTCCTGGTCGATGAGGACGAGCTCGGTCGAGCCGCCGCCGATGTCGAAGATGAGAGCGGGGCCGTCGCCCGGCTCGAGCAGCTTGTGGCAGCCGAGAACCGCCAGCCGCGCCTCCTCGGCCGGCTCGATGATGTCGAGGACGATTCCGGTTTCGTCGCGCACGCGGTCAGCGAATTCGCGCCCGTTCTTCGCGCGGCGGCACGCCTCGGTCGCGACTGAGCGCGAAAGCGAGACATTGCGGCGCCTCAGCTTGTCGGCGCAGATCGACAGCGCGCCGACGGCGCGGTCCATCGCCTCCTGCGACAGCTCGCCGGAGCGGGCGAGGCCCTCGCCGAGACGGACGATGCGCGAAAATGCGTCGATGACGGTGAACCCGCCCTCGCTCGGGCGCGCGATCAGCAGGCGGCAATTGTTGGTGCCGAGGTCGATCGCTCCATATGTGTGGCGGTGCGGCTCTCGCCGGGGCGAGAATCCCTGTTCCGACGGCCTGCCCTGCTCGCGATAAGTCTGCTGCAGAGCCGGCGCACTGGCGACACCCTGCGCCATTACACGCCCATTTCTATCCTACACCGCCCGAGCGCGAGCGGCTGACTTGATACGGATTTAATCACAATTTTATGGGTTTGGGCAAGTGCGGAGCTGCTCCGGGGCGGCGTTGACAGGGGAAATCGCCCTTTCTATCTCGCCGCTTCCCAAGCTGCCCCGTCGTCTAATGGTAAGACTACGGACTCTGACTCCGTCAATCGTGGTTCGAATCCACGCGGGGCATCCATCCTCCGCCGCAACGGCCGGTACAAAGGGATCTGCACCAGCACCGCCGCATGGCTGAACTTGCAACATCGACGCAATTCAACGTTGCTCCGCGGCACGAAGGCGACGGCTTCCGCATCGACGTCGCCGCCGACGGACGCTCCCGCAGCTATTTCATCCCGACCGTTACCCAGCAGGACTTCAACGCCTTCTTCCGCGAGCTGGCGGAGGATTTCGGCACGCGGATGCCGCACGTCTACAGCAGGGCGAGCGAGCGCCCGCCGGCACCTTTCCCATGGCGGCCGCTGCTGACCGAGAACGTCCACGAGCAGATCCTGGTCGGATACGGCGACCCGGCGGTGCTGAGGACCGACGACGGCTGGTGGCTGATCGCGACCTCCAACGACGCGCCGGACGCCTTTCCGATCCTGCACTCGAAGGACCTCGAGGGATGGGAGGCGAAGGGCTTCATCTTCCCCGCCGGAAGCGAGCCCTCCTGGGCGGCGACCGGGCGCTTTACCGCAGATTTCTGGGCGCCCGAAATGGCCCAGGTCGGCGACGAATATTGGACGGTATTCACCGCCCGCCAGCTCAACAACGCCCTGGCGATCGGGCTTGCGCGCGCACCGTCCCCGCTCGGCCCCTGGGTGGACAATGGCGAGCCGCTGGTGACGGGCAAGCCAATCAACACGACCGGGCTGGGGTTCGACCCGTCCAAGCCGCTGATGAGCGGCGGAGTGATCGATTCGCACCTGTTCCTCGACTCAAACGGCGAGCGCTACCTGTTCTGGAAGGACGATACGAACGGCATCTGGCCGCGGCCGCTGGCGATGTTGCTGCGCCTGCACCCGCAACTCATCGACCAGCTCTTCGCCACTGAGGCCGACCGCCGCACGGCCGCATTCGCGGCGGCGATCGTGCCCTGGGCGAACGAGCAGCGGCCGATGACGCGCTTCTTCGTGATGCAGCCGATCATCGAGGCCGCGCTCGACAACTGGAAGCAGGTCAAGGCGACCCTGAGCGAGTTCGGGCTTGCGGCGACCACGATCGTCGACGCGCTGACGACGCCCATCAGGGCGCAACGCATCGCCGACGACGGGCGGTCGCTCCTCGGCGAAGACAGGATCGTCCTGGCGAACGATCTCGACTGGGAAGGCCACCTGATAGAAGGCCCATTCGTGACCTATCAGGAGGGCCGCTACTGGCTCTTCTATGCGGGAAACGACTTCGGGACGCCCGCCTATGGGATCGGCGTCGCGGTCGCAGACCATCCGCTCGGCCCCTACACCAAGCAGGAAGAGCCGCTGCTGAGATCGACCAAGGAATGGGTCGCGCCGGGCCATGCCTCGGTCGCGCCGGGGGTCGACGGGAAGCCGCAGCTCTTCTTCCACGCCTTCCACCCCGGCACCGGCGGCTACAATGCCTTCCGCGCGCTGCTGACCGTCGGGCTTCGCTTCACCCGCGAGCGGGTCGACGTGGTGGAGCTTCCGCTTCAATAATCGCGGCGGACGTCGCCTCCAGCCGTGATTGCGCTCGAGACCTGCGGATCGCCGATATAGTGGATGTCGCCGCCCGCCGTGACCGCGGCATTCAGCGCGACGCGCGGATGGACGAAAATGTCGCCGCCCGCATTCACGGCCGCGGAGACGGTGTCGCCGGCAACCGCGCGAAGATCGATGGTGCCGCCCGCCGAGATGGCCGCTGCGACCTCCTGCTGCGGCGCAAACCCGCGCGAGGCCACGATCGTGCCGCCGGCATGGACCGAAACATCGGGCACGGTCGGGCTCTCGATGCGAATGCGCAGATTGTAGTGCTGCGGGCAGCGCGCATAGCAGGACGTGCTGATCTCGAGCTGGTCGTAGCGGCGAACCTGGAAGTGCGTCAGCTCGGTGCTGCCGTTGATCAGCGTGACCCGCTGGACAGGACCGGGCACGATTTCGACGTCGCCTCCGCCGATCAGCCGGACGGACCGGAAATGCGGCGTGGGAATGGCTTCCGCAGCAAGCGCGGGGGCGGAAGCGGCAAGCGCGAAGGCAAACAGCGGATAGATCGAGCGGACCATGGGACAGGCCTTTCACTTGAGTGCGCTACACCTGTAGCGCTACAAATGCAGCGTGTCCAGCCCGTTGCCGCGCCGAGTGAAAAACGCCAGTGGAGGAGCATGATCCGCATCATCGGCAGCTTCGTCAGCCCCTATGTGCGCAAGGTCCTCGCATGCATGAACCTCAAGGGCCTCGCCTATGAGGTGGACCCGATCACTCCATTCTACGGCAATGACGAGTTCGAGCGGCTAAGCCCGCTGCGGCGGATTCCGATCCTCGTCGACGGCGACTTCCACGTGAGCGACTCGTCGGTGATCTGCGCCTATCTCGACGAGGCCTATGGCGGGCACCCATTGTTCCCGACCAAGCCGAAGGACCGCGCACGGGCCCGCTGGTTCGAGGAGTTCGGCGACACCCGGCTCGGCGACCTGTTCATCTGGGGCCTGTTCTACCAGAAGATCGTCCGTCCGATCGTGTGGGGTGAGCCCGGCGACCAGGAGCGGATTGAGAAGTCGCTGACGAAGGACATTCCCGATGCGCTCGATTATCTCGAGCGCGAGCTTCCCGCCGACGGCTTCCTGTTCGGCGAAATCGGCGTCGCGGACATTTCGATCGCCACCTTTTTCCGCAACGGGGCATATGCAGGCTTCACCACGGATCCGTCACGCTGGCCGCGCACCGCGGCTTTCGTCGAGCGGACGCTCGGCCATCCCTGCTTCGCCGACTTGCTGCCCTTCGAAGACGTTCAGCGCAGCGCCGAGATCAAGAGCCGCAGGCAGGCGCTGCTCGACGCGGGAGCGCCGCTCACCTCGGAGACGCTCGGCGTTCGCGAACCGCGCAGAGGCCTGATGCGGCTTTAGTGCTGGTGGCCGGAGATCCAGTGCTCGAGGCGCGTCCGCAGCGACGGCTTTGACGGGATATAGCCCGGCTCGCCGCCATGTGCCGGAACGACCGGGTCGTAGATCGTCAGGTTGTCGGGCAGCTTCGGCCGTAAAGTCTCGCGGCCGCGGAGCAGGTCTTCGGCCATGGCCAGCGAACGGTGCACGTCCTCGGCCGTGAAGGGTTTCATCAGGCAGCCGAGCGCCATGTCCGGCATCGGAAAGCTCGGCGCCTTTCCGCTGACGAACAGGCACGGAACGCCGAGCTCGTTCAGCTTCACCGCGACCGGAAAGCCGGTGGTGCCGCGGGCAAGGTGAAGGTCCAGAAGGACCAGATCCGGATCGTGGTCCGCGGCGGCCGCCATCGCGCTTTCGGCATCATCGGCGGTGGCAACCACGCGATATCGGGGGTTGTCCTCGATCAGATATTTGAGCGTAACCGCAAGCTGGGAATCGTCTTCAACAACCAGGATTCTGAGCACCCGCGAGCCTCCCCCGAAGTCACGGAATTTCTTACCGCTTTTCCGCTGGTTCGATGCTCGCGCGGAATGGCCGCGATGCGAATCCCTGATGAACCGAATTTACGCCGGACCGAGTCGCTGCAGCGGCGAAATGAAGAAGGCGCCCCGGACCGAAGCCCGGAGCGCCTTCCTGCCCCCCCAAGTTAATCGGATTAAGCGCGGTAGAAGATGTGCGCGCCGATCTGCTCGACTTCCTGGAGGTTGTGCCTCCACGACGGAGCGACATAGTCGGCGTGGTACCAAAGGACGTCCGAACCCACGCTCGGGACGATATTGGCGGCGGCGAGCTCGGCAACTGCTTCGGCCTTCTTCCACGAGTCCGAATTGATGTCGGCGCGCGGGAACTGGCCGGTGTGCGGATTGACGAAGGAGAACTGGTACGGCTGCTTCACGACCTCGCACCAGCTCGGCGGGTAGCGGCCCGAAGCGGCGCGGTTGATGACGACCCGGGCGACGGCGAGCTGGCCCTCGAGCGATTCACCGCGGGCTTCGAAATAGAC
The DNA here is from genome assembly GCA_050261135.1 of Bacillota bacterium. GTDB lineage: Bacteria > Pseudomonadota > Alphaproteobacteria > Sphingomonadales > Sphingomonadaceae > Sphingomicrobium. The sequence continues at coordinate 26,777 of JBLNCZ010000026.1, read as the reverse complement.
CGCGGTAGCGAGGCAGTTGGTCTGCTCGTCGAGCGCCGCGTTGGTCGCGAACTTGTCGACCAGGGCATAGAGCGGCCATCCGCCACGGTAGAGCCACGCAGCCTCCGTCGCGATCGACGGCGTCAGCTGGAGCGTGACCGACTGCGCCGGCTGCGCCTGGAAGACATTGCCGGTCGACGTCGCGATGGCGGTCGTGGCGGCAACTGCCGGACGGGCCAGCGTCGAAGCGAGCGTGGTCGCGGTTCCCAGCGGCTTTGCGGAACTGTTGATGTCGAGCGCCTTCACGGCGGACGCGACGTTCAGCTTGGAATAGTCCTGAGCGCTTGCGCTCGAACCCATCGCAAGCACAGAAATACCCACGAGCGCAGACGCGATGCGCCCGCCGAAAAAGTTGATCACTTGTCTTTTGCCCTTGTCTGGCGGGCGGCCCGCTGGAGGCGCTCACTGCGCTCTTCGACTATCCAGCGGGGGATGCCCGTCTTGCCCTTGAACCCGGCGTCTACAGCGCCTTCGGTTCGTTCGCTCTCAATCGCTGAAGGCCAGATAAGTTATGTTTACCGGCAGTCCAACCCATCCTCGGTGAACCGTTCGCATGGTGCGGTGGAATTCGGAACCCTTTCAAATCGTTCAGTTTTCTTGCCTCACCTACGGTTGTTAGGGCTCGCTTCACCGGTTATTCCGCTCGCCTCGCCGGACGTGTAACGAAAAGGCACGAAGAGGGAGTTTCGAATGGCCCATTGGCTGATGAAGTCGGAGCCCGAAAGCTATAGCTGGGCAGACCTCGTGCGCGACGGCGGGACCGAATGGGACGGCGTGCGCAACAATGCCGCGCGGCTGCATCTCAAGGCGATGAAGAAGGGCGACGAGGCGTTCTTCTACCACAGCATGTCCGAGAAGGCGGTGGTCGGCATCATGCGGATCGTTCGGGAGGCGCAGTCCGACCCCAAGGACCCGAATTGGGTTTCCGTGCGGGTCGAGCCGGTGCGGCCAGTTGGGCCGGTCACGCTGGCGGAGATCAAGGCCGAGCCGCGGCTGGCGAAGATGGAGCTGATCCGCCAGTCGCGCCTGTCGGTGGCGCCGGTCAGGGATGAGGAGTGGAAGCTGGTCTTGGAGATGGCCAAGGGCCGCTGAAGCCGCCGCACATGCGCCGCTGGCGCCACCGTCCGTAGGTCTGCGGCGGAAGCTCGCGCATCGCTTCGAGGAACGCGACCACGTCCCAGATCTGCGCGTCGGAAAGTGAATCGCGCCACGACGGCATTCCCGTCATCTTGATGCCGTTCTTGGCAATCCAGAACAGCTGCCCAGGCGTGAAGCGCGAGGTGGTGTCCAGCAGGTAGGGCGGACTCGGCTCCAGGCCGCTGACCCATTGCTCGCGGGCGATTCCCGCTGCGCCGTGGCAGGCAACGCAATGGGTCTCGTAGGTGCAGAAGCCGGCCATCACCTGCTGCGCGCTGAATTTCGCGGGCGCGTCGATGTCCGCCGCGTGCCTGCGCACCGAGTGGATCATCGTTTCATGCGTGATCCACTCCGTCAGCTTCGTATGCGGGTGCGACGCGGCGACGTTGTAAATGCCGGATTTGACGAACAGGTAGGTGCCGAGCGGCAGCAGGAAGACGATCGCGATCGCTGCGCCGAGCAGCATGTGCAGCAGCTTCTTCCGGGACATGGCGGCCCAACGCAGGAAGCGGGAAATCGTTTAGGCTGCGTTACGCTCGGCCTCGTCGGCTGAGAAAAAAGGCAAGAAGCGTCAACACTTGCGAGCGCCGATTCGTAAGATCCGAAGCATGATCTACGCACTCCTCACCCTCGCAGCCGCACAGGCGCAGGCCCTTCCGCAAGACATGGCGCGCGTTCAAACCCGCGTGGTCGTTCCCTACAGCGATCTCGATCTCAGCTCGGCGGCGGGACGAGCGAAGCTCGAGCGGCGAATCATTGCCGGCGCCCGCCGCGCCTGCGACGAATCGCGCGTGCCGAGCGCGGCCCAGCAGAACCGCATCGCCGAATGCGTCGCTTCGGCACGGCTACGCGCCCGCCAGGACATCCAGCAGGCGGTCGCGGCGCAGGACGCGTCGCGCGCGCTCGCGCGGAACGACGTCGCTCTTCCTGAACGCATGTGATTTCCGTGCCGAGGCGCCGCGCACCCCAGACGGAGCTAGGAACCACGCTCCGCGCGCAATTCGCGCGCAACGTGCGGCGCCTCCGCACGGAAAGGCAAATGACGCAATTCGAACTGGCGACCGGCGCCGGCGTAGGGCGGACCTTCATCAGCCAGATCGAGCGCGGGCATTTCAGCGTGACGCTGGAGACCATTGCCGCGATCGCCAAGGCTCTCGGCGTCGCTCCCGTCGCCCTCATCCGCGGCGACAGCGGCGACCATGAGGCAGGCGCTAAGCCGCCCGCGCCTTACTCCATACCGGCGAGCGGCCGAAGGTTCGCCGATAGGCATGGCTGAAGCTGCTGCAGTCGGCGAAGCCGAACTCGTCGCAGACTGAGCCGATGCGAACGCCGCGGCGCTTCGCTTCTTCCATCGCGAGGCCCAGCCGCAGCTTGCGGTGATAGGCCGCAGGGCTCTCGCCGAACGACTGCTGGAATGCGGTGAGCAGCCGGAACGGCGAGACGCCGAGAGCCGCCGCCAGCTCGTTGAGGTCGACGGCGCGGTTGGTGGTGGCGTGGAGATAGGCCTGAGCGAGATGGGCGCGGCGCACCATCTCGAAGCGGGTCGAGGGCTTGGCGCCATCGACGGCTGCAGCCTGGCTCAGCACGCGCTGGGCGAACCTCGGCAGCTCGGTACGGATTCCCTGAATGAGATTTTCGGCGAGGCTGATCTTGTCCCGCTGAGCATTCCAGAGCGACTTCGCGCCCGTCTTCAGCATCGCTCCAACCGGAGTGCAGTCGGCCGCGACGATGAGCGGGACCTGCGCCCACTCGAGGTCGTCGGGGCCGCCATGGACGAGCGTGCACACGCCGAGCGTTCCCAGCCGATCGACCCTGCGCACTTCACAGTCGGCGCCGGAATCGTGGCGAGCGATCATCACCTGGCCCGCTTCGAGCCGGTAGCCGCGGCCGCCGATCCGGTAATTTTCGCAGCCGCGCGCGACATAGCGGATCGAGAGGCCCGGTGCGCCCGGGCTCGTGTCCGCCGCCTGGTCGATGTTCGACAGGACGACCACGTCCCGGCCCTCCGGCCTTGGCTCCTTGCGCTCAAGGGTGCCGAGGAGCTCCCAGTAAGCGACGGGGGGTGGGCCATTGGTCACGTTCACGCTCCCTGTTGCGCAGGAAGCAGTCTGGTGAACCAACCTGAACCGAATCTTTCAGCGCGACCAAATGGACGGGCGGTTCGACCAACGGCAGCAAATGTAGCGTTTATGCAGCTTCCAGGCGGCGCGCCTCGCGCTTGCGCTCGTGCGGGTCGAGGAAGCGCTTGCGGATTCGGATCGCCTTGGGCGTCACTTCGACCAGCTCGTCGTCCTGGATGTAGGCGATCGCCTGCTCGAGGCTCATGCGCCGCGGCGGCGTCAGGCGGATGCCTTCGTCCTTGCCCGAGGCGCGGAAGTTGGTGAGCTGCTTCGACTTCAGCGGGTTGACCTCGAGGTCCTGGGGCTTCGCGTTCTCGCCGATAACCATGCCTTCGTAGAGCATCTCGCCGGGCGAGACGAAGAGGATGCCGCGCTCTTCCAGCGCGTTCAGCGCGTAGGCGACGGCGGGGCCCTGCTCCATCGAGATGAGGACGCCGTTCTGGCGGCCGGCGATCGGGCCTTTGTAGGGGCCGTACTTCTCGAACAGCCGGTTCATGATGCCGGTGCCGCGCGTATCCGAGAGGAACTCGCCGTGGTAGCCGATGAGGCCGCGACTGGGCGCGCTGAAGGTCAGGCGGGTCTTGCCGCCGCCCGACGGGCGCATGTCGGTCATCTCCGCCTTGCGCATCGCCATCTTGTCGATGACCGTGCCGGAGAATTCGTCGTCGACGTCGACGACGACGGTCTCGTACGGCTCCTCGCGGCCGTTCGGCCCGTCGCGGAACAGTACGCGCGGGCGGCTGATGCCGAGCTCGAAGCCCTCGCGGCGCAGCGTTTCGATGAGCACGCCGAGCTGGAGCTCGCCGCGGCCAGCGACTTCATAGGCCTCGCCTCCCTGCGTCTCGGTGACCCGGATCGCGACATTGCCTTCGGCCTCGCGCAGCAGGCGGTCGCGGATGACCCGGCTCTGGACCTTGTCGCCGTCCTTGCCGGCGAAGGGGCTGTCGTTGACGGCAAAGGTCATGCTGAGCGTCGGCGGGTCGATCTCGCGCGCGTGGAGCGGCTCGGTCATTTCGGGCGTGCCGATGGTGTTGGAGACGGTCGCCTTCACCAGCCCGGCGATGGCGATGATGTCGCCCGCCTTGGCGCTCTCGACGGGCACCCGCTCAAGGCCCTGGAAGGCGAACAACTTGGTGACCCGGCCGTCCTCGACGACATTGCCGTTCACATCCATCGCGCGGATCGGATCGTTGATGTTGAGCGTGCCGCTCTCGACGCGGCCGGTGAGGATTCGGCCGAGGAAATTGTCGCGGTCCAGCAACGTCGCAAGCATCTTGAACTCGCCGGCGGGATCGAGCGCGGGCGCCGGCACATGGCTGACGATCGTCTCGAACAGCGGCGTGAGGTCGCCGTCGCGAACACCGTCCTCGCGCCCGGCATAGCCGGCCCGGCCCGAGGCATAGAGGGTCGGGAAGTCGAGCTGTTCGTCATTGGCATCGAGGTTCAGGAAGAGCTCGAACACTTCGTCGAGCACCTCAGCCGGCCGCGCGTCCGGCCGGTCGATCTTGTTGACGACGACGATGGGCTTCAGCCCCAGCGACAGCGCCTTGCCGGTGACGAACTTGGTCTGCGGCATCGGGCCCTCGGCGGCGTCGACGAGCAGGATCACGCCGTCGACCATCGAGAGGATGCGCTCGACCTCGGCGCCGAAGTCGGCGTGGCCCGGCGTGTCGACGATGTTGATGTGCGTACCGTTCCACTCGACCGAGGTGCACTTGGCTAGGATGGTGATCCCCCGCTCCTTCTCGAGGTCGTTCGAGTCCATTGCGCGTTCCTCGACGCGCTGGTTGTCGCGGAAGGTGCCGGATTGCCGGAACAGCTGGTCGACGAGGGTCGTCTTGCCGTGATCGACGTGCGCGATGATCGCGACGTTACGCAGGTTCATCATATTTTCCTGAAATGAGCAGCGGCGCCCGTACATGAACGGGCGCGTTGTTGCAATGCAACATGGGCGCTGAACCGCCGCTTACAAGCCGCGTTCGAGGATCTCGATCGCGCGCTCGACCGCGCGAAGCTCGCTGTTTGCAAGCCGTTCCAGCTTGGTTTGCAAGTTCGAGCTGCCGGACGTCCGGCTCTGCAGCCGCTCGCGGCCGGCATCGGTGAGGCGAAGCGCGAGGCGGCGGCGATTGTCGGGATCCTGCGTCCGCTCGACGAGCCCTGCGCGGACGAGGCTGTCGACGGAGCGGCTGACTGCGGGCGCGCCCCGCCCGACCGTCTTTGCAACTTCATTGAGCGTCGCCGGCTCATTCTGCGCAATTGCCGCGAGGAGCTGGCGCCGTGCACGCTCGACCCTCTCGGCAGGCCCATCGGCGACCCACATGTGCGCGACGCCGGTGAAGCGCGCGGCGAGTGCTCGCGGTGTCGACCCCCCGATCATCCTTGCAGCCTAACAAACATTTGCCGGGTTGCAATATTGCATATCGGCATCGCCGCGGCAGCTTGCCTTCGGCCCGTCGCGCCGCAATGACGGGGCATGGCTTCGCGCCCTCCCCTCCCGCGCAACGTCTGGGTCCTCGGCTTCGTCAGCCTGTTCATGGACCTGTCGAGCGAGATCTATCACGCGCTCCTGCCGGCCTTCGTGACGCTCGTCCTCGGTTTGCCGGTGACGGCGCTCGGCGCCATCGACGGCATTGCCGAGGCGACCGCCAATTTCGCGAAGCTCTTCTCCGGGCGCTTTTCGGATCGCAGCCTCAAGCGAAAGCCGTGGATCATGGCCGGCTACGGCCTCGCGGCGCTGTCGAAGCCCCTCTTTCCGCTGGCAACGGGCGGACCGACGGTCATGCTGGCGCGTTTTGCCGACCGCATTGGCAAGGGCATTCGCGGCAGCCCGCGAGACGCGATGGTGGCGGACGAAACACCGCCCGAAATCCGCGGGCGCGCCTTCGGCCTGAGGCAGGCGCTCGACACCGCGGGCGCGCTCCTGGCGCCGCTGGTCGCGATCGGCCTCATGGCACTGCTCGCGAGCGACATACGCGCCGTCTACTGGCTCGCGATCATCCCTGCGGCGATATCGTTCCTGCTCGCCTGGCTGGCGCTCCGCGAACCGGAGCAGCATCTCGCGCCGATCAAGAAATCGGCTTTCTTCGCCGGCTTCCGCGAGCTCAATCCCGAGACCAAGCGGCTGCTGAAGGTCGGCTTCCTCTTCACCCTCGCGCGCTTCTCGGAAGCCTTCCTGATCCTCAAGGGCATCGACATCGGCCTTAGCGAAGCGATGTCGCCGGTGACGCTGGCGATCTTCAACCTCGCTTATGTCGCGCTCGCCTATCCGGCGGGCGCCCTCAGCGACCGGATGAGCCCCCGCTCGATCCTGCTTGCGGGCATGGGCATGCTGATCGCCGGCAATGTCGTTCTCGCGCGGGCGGAGAGCTTTGCCGGGCTCGTGATCGGAACGGCGCTGTGGGGCGCGCACATGGCGCTCACCCAGGGCATCTTCTCGCGGATGATCGCGGACAGCGCCCCGGAAAAGCTGCGCGCGACGAGCTTCGGCGCCTTCTATTTCGTGACAGGCATCGCCACGCTTCTGGCGAGCCTCGGCGCCGGCTGGCTGTGGGACCGCGAAGGAGCGTCGGCGACCTTCTTCACCAGCGCCGGCATCGCCGCGGTCGCTCTCGCGATGCTGAGCCTGCTGCCGGAGGAATCTTCCTCCCCGTCGCGCTAGCGATGGGGAGGGGAACCATGCGGAGCATGGTAGAGGGGTAGCTAGCGACTTCGCCCACCACCCCTCCACCATCGAATCTTCGTTCGATGGTTCCCCTCCCCACGAGCTCCGCTCGCAGGGAGGAACTCAGCGCGTGAAGCTCTCGCCCTTCTCGGCCTTGTCGAGCAGCAGCTTGGAGAAGCTGAACTCCGGCTTCATCCGCTCTTCCTGCCGCTTCAGGCCGTCGACGATCTTCCGGAGGCCGACGCTGTCCGCCCAGAACATGGGACCGCCGCGATAGACGGGCCAGCCGTAGCCGTAGACCCAGACGACATCGATGTCGGAGGCGCGCTGGGCGATATGCTCCTCAAGGATTTTCGCGCCCTCGTTGACCATCGTGTAGAGCGTGCGCTCGACGATCTCCTCGTCGCTGATCTCGCGCCGTTCTATGCCCTGTTTCCTGGCGAAATCCTCGATGATCTGCTGGACGAGCGGCGACGGGCTCGGCCGGCGCTTCTCGTCATAATCGTAGAAGCCCGCTCCCTTCTTCTGGCCCCAGCGGTCGATCGCACAGAGCGCGTCGCGGATGGTCTCGACCCGCTTGGGGTCGCGGTGCCAGCCGATGTCGACGCCCGCGAGGTCGGCCATCTGGAACGGGCCCATCGGCATTCCGAACTGGACATGGACCCGGTCGACCTGCTCGGGGGTCGCGCCTTCGAGCAGGAGCTTGGTCGCCTCGATCTGCCGCGGCATCAGCATCCGGTTGCCGATAAAGCCGTGGCATACGCCGGCCACGACCGGCACCTTCCGGATCCGCTTGCCGAGCTGCATCGCCGTCAGCAGCACGTCGGGCGCCGTCCTGTCGCCGCGCACCACCTCAAGCAGCTTCATGATGTTTGCCGGCGAGAAGAAGTGCATGCCGAGCACGTCTTCGGGGCGCGAGATGCTCGCCGCGATCTCGTTGATGTTGAGGTAGGACGTGTTTGAGGCGAGGATCGCGCCCGGCTTGGCGATCTTGTCGATGCGGCCGAACACTTCCTTCTTCACGTCCATATTCTCGTAAACCGCCTCGATGATGAGGTCGCAGTCGGCGAGCGCCGCGAAGTCGAGCGTCGGCTGGAGATAGCCCATGGCTTTCTCGACCTGCTCGGCGGTGAGCTTGCCCTTGGCGGCGCTGGCTTCGTAGTTCTTGCGCATCACCCCCGTCCCGCGGTCGAGCGCCTCCTGGCTCATTTCGACAATCGTCACGGGAATGCCGGCGGAGAGGAAGTTCATCGAGATGCCGCCGCCCATGGTGCCGGCGCCGATCACGCCGACCTTGCGCACCGGGCGGGGTTCGGTGTTTTCGGGCAGCCCCTCGATCTTGTTGGCCTTGCGCTCGGCGAAGAAGAAATAGCGCTGGGCCGCCGATTGCTCGCCGCCCATCAGTTCCATGAACAGCTTGCGCTCCTCGATCACGCCTTCGGCGTACGGCTTCTGCGTGGCGATCCGCACTGCTTCGATATTCTTGAGCGGCGCCTCGAAGCCGCGGAAGCGCTTCGCATTCTCCTTGGCGAAAGCGTCGAACACAGACTCGTCGGCTTCGGCGAGGCGGTCCTGGCGCTCGGAAGATTTGGCGAGCGGCCGCACGTTGCGCACTTCTTCGGCAAAGGCCACCGCGTGCGGGATGAGGTCGCCTTCGACCAGCCGGTCGACGAGCCCGCAGTCGAACGCTTCCTTCGCTCCGATCGGATTGCCGGTCGCGGTCATCTCGAGGGCCTTGCGCACCCCTGCGACGCGCGGAAGCCGCTGCGTCCCGCCCGCGCCGGGAAGAAGGCCTAGCTTCACTTCAGGAGTGCCGAGCTTCGCTGCGCCGTCGGCCACGCGATAGTGGCAGGCGAGCGCCACCTCGAGACCGCCGCCGAGGGCGGTGCCGTGAATGGCCGCAACCACCGGCTTGGAGCAATTCTCGATCGTGTCCACCACAGCCGGGAGCCACGGCTGCTGCGGCGGCTTGCCGAACTCGGTGATGTCCGCGCCGGCGAAGAAAGTCTGGCCCTCGCAGGCGATGACGATCGCCTTTACCGCGTCGTCCGCCTCCGCCTCGGCGATCGCATCGACGAGGCCCTGCCGAACGGGGGTCGAAAGGGCGTTCACCGGCGGGTTGTTCGAAAGGACGATCAACACGTCGCCGTGCTTGCGGGTCGAGATCGGGCTGGTCGCCGCCTTGTCCATCACGTCTTCCATCTTGCGTCTCCGGCGCTGCCGCTACGGCGCTGCTGACAAGCTTGCAAGCCGGTCAGGCGGCAGCGGGCGCTTGCTCGCGCGCTGCGGCGAAGCCATAGGGGCGCCACAGCGATCAACAGGCAGGCAACCCATGAAAGCGCGCGTTTTCATCACCCTCAAATCCGGAGTGCTCGATCCGCAGGGCAAGGCCATTCACCACGCGCTCGAGGGCCTGGGCTTCTCCGGCGTCAACGACGTGCGCGCCGGTAAGCTGATCGAGCTCGACCTTGCCGAGGGGACCTCCGATTCCGACATCGAGGAGATGTGCCGGAGGCTTCTCGCCAACACGGTTATCGAGAATTTCCGGATCGAGCGGCTGGAGGACGCCTGAGCTGCCACGTTTCCCGCATATTTCGCGGCTATGAGAGCGCTTCATCCGGGAGCATTTGAATGAAGAGTGCCGTCATCGTCTTTCCAGGCTCGAACTGCGATCGCGACCTTGCCGTCGCGCTCGAGCAGGTGACCGGCCGCAAGCCCGAGATGGTGTGGCACAAGGAAGCCGAGCTGCCTCAAGGCACCGACTTCATCGGCATTCCGGGCGGCTTTTCGTACGGCGATTACCTGCGTTCCGGAGCCATGGCAGCGCGTTCGCCGGTGATGAGGGCGGTCAAGGACGCCGCGGATCGCGGCGTGCCGGTGATCGGCATCTGCAACGGCTTCCAGGTGCTGACCGAAACGGGGCTGCTCCCCGGAGCGCTGATGCGCAACGCTCGGCTGAGCTTCGTCTGCCGCAACGTTCCGCTGCGCGTCGAGAACAGCCAGAGCCTCTTCACCTCCCAATATGAGGCGGGTGAGGAGATCGTCTTCCCGGTCGCCCACCACGACGGCAACTACCAGGCGGACGAAGCGACGCTCGACCGGCTCGAGGGAGAAGGCCGCGTCGCGTTCCGCTACTTGGACCAGGTCAACGGCTCGGCGCGAAACATTGCCGGCATCCTCAACGACACGGGCAACGTGCTCGGCCTGATGCCGCACCCAGAGCGGGTGGTTGAGCCGGCGCACGGCGGCACCGACGGCCGCAGGCTGTTCGAAGGTTTGCTCGAAACGGTGAACGCCTGAGCGTCACTCATCGAGCGTGAAGGGCGTGAAGTCGGTGCCGACGTCGTAGACGTCCACGCCCTCGTGCTTCTTCAGCCAGCCGACCACGGCGTAAGTGACCGGCGTCAGCAGCGCTTCCCAGCTGACCTTCAGGATGAACTGGCTGAGCATCACCTGCAGCATGACGTTCGCCGGCCAGTCGGCCATTCCATAGAATGCGAGCGGGTAGAAGATGAGGCTGTCCGCGCCCTCGCCGATCACCGTGCTGCCGATCGTGCGGGTCCACAGATACTTGCCCTTTGTCCACACCTTCATCTTGGCGAGCACGACCGAGTTCAAGAAATCGCCCGCGAAAAAGGCGGCCATGGACGCCGCGATGATCCGCCACCCGCTGCCGAAGACGCGCTCATATGCATCCTGCCCCGTCCAGCCCTCGGCAACGGGCAGGTGCACCACGGTCCATTCCATGACCGCCATGAACAGCAGCGCTCCGAAGCCGGCCCAGATCGCGCGGCGGGCGCGCGCGTAGCCGTACACCTCGGTCAGCACGTCATCGATGACGTAGGAGATGGGGAAGAACAGGATCCCCGCGCCGAACGGCCACGCGCCGATCCCCGGCAGGTTCACGAACGACCTCTTCTCGGCGCCGATCACGTTCGATAGCAGCAGCACGACGACGAACGCGACCATGACGAAATCGAAGTAGCGGAAGCGCGCACCCTGCAGCGCTCGCGCTTCGACGTGCCGCAGCCCCTCCCCCTCGGCTTTCATGGAGCGAAGGCTAGCGCGGTTCCTTCACAGGTCAATTGCGGGTACTTCTGGCGGCACGCGCCCGTAGCTCAGCTGGATAGAGCACGAGCCTTCTAAGCTTGGGGTCGCAGGTTCGAGTCCTGCCGGGCGCGCCAGTTGCGGAGGTTCCCATGCGCATCACCATTCCCCTGTTGATTGCCGCTTCGCTGGTCGCGGCTCCCGCCCTTGCAGATCCGCCGGACGTCCATGTCGACGTGCCGAAGAACGCGAAGAACATGGAGGTCTATGTCCGCGAACGCGACATTGCCGCCGGCGAAAAGGTCGATTGGCACATCCACCATGGGACGGAGATCGCCTACGTGCTCTCCGGCGCGCTCAACCTGCAGATCGCGGGAAGCCCCATTCGGCACCTCGTCCAGGGCGACTGGTTCGAGGTCGATCCGGATACTCCTCACCGCGCTACGAACGACGGATCCGAGCCTGCGAGGCTCCTGATCACCTATCTGAGGGACAAGGCGGGGCCGGTGTCGATTCCGGTCTCCCCTCCCGCGGTTCACTGATCAGGGGACCAGCTTCCCCGGGTTCATGATCCCGAGGGGATCGAGCGCCTGCTTGATTGCGCGCAGCGCCTGAATGCGGCCGGCCGGCGCGAGGCGGGCGAACTCCGCGCGCTTCAGCTGCCCGATCCCATGTTCGGCCGAGATCGAGCCGTGCGCGGCGACGACCAGATCGTCGACGAAGCGGGTGATCTCCTCCCCCTCCCGTTCGTACCAGTCCGGGACAGCATGGCTGTTCGCGCGAACGTGGAAATGGATGTTGCCGTCGCCGAGGTGCCCGAAGCCGGTAGCGACGACCCCCGGGAACCGCTGCTCGACCGCGGCCGATGCCTCGACGATGAAGCGCGGCATGTCGGCGACAGGCACCGAGATGTCGTGGGCCAGCGTCTGCCCTTCGGCGCGCTCCGCTTCCGAGATGGCGTCGCGCAGCTTCCAGAACGCCTCCGCCTGCCCTTCATTCGAAGCGAGCACCGCGTCGGCGATGATGCCTTGCTGCAATGCCGCGCCGAGCAGGCGCTCGAGCTCGGCCGAGATGTTGTGCTGCGGGTCGGCAGTGGTCGCCTCGACGAGCACGTGCCAGTGATGCGTTCCGTCAAGGGGAGCGCGCGTGCCGGGGATGTGCTTGAGGACGAGCTGGAGCGAATTCTCGGGGATCAGCTCGAATCCCTCGACTGAACTGGTGCGCGCCTCGAGGTACCGCAGCAGCTCGAGTGCGCGCTGCGGGCTTTCCACGCCCGCCCAGGCGACCGCCCGCGCGGCGATCGCGGGGACCAGCCGGAGCGCCACGGCCGTGATCACGCCGAGCGTGCCTTCGGCGCCGATCAGCAGCTGGTCGAGGCTGTAGCCGCGGTTGTCCTTCTTCAGGCCCGACAGGCCGTTGTGAATCGAGCCGTCGGGCAGCACCGCCTCGACGCCCGCAACGAGCGACCGCATGGTTCCGAACTTCAGCACCTGCGTTCCGCCGGCATTGGTCGACGTGAGGCCGCCGATCGTGCAGCTTCCCCGCGCGCCGAGCGTCAGTGGAAAGCGCATGCCAATCTCGTGCGCGGCTTCGTGCAGCGTTGCCAGGATTACTCCGGCCTCGGCGACTGTAAGGCGGCTCTCGACGCTGATCGAGCGGATCCGGTTCATCCGGCGCATCGACAGCAGCAGCGCCGACCCGTCCGCCGGCGGCGTCGCTCCGGCCGCCATGCCGGTGTTGCCGCCTTGCGGGACAAGCGGGACGCGATGCTCGGCTGCGAGCCGGACAATCTGCGTGACTTCGTCGGTCGAGGCGGGCGCGAGCATTGCCGGAGCAGCGCCGTGGACGCGGCCGCGCCAGTCGGTCACCCACGGCTCCAGCTCCGCGGCATCGGTGACGACGGCCTTCGGTCCGAGCCGTTCGCGTGCCGCTTCGATCAGCTGCGCTTCGCCCTCGGTCATGCGGCGGCGCTTGGCACGCGGCGCGGCGCGCGTCAAAGCAGCCGCATGGACCGTCCGCCGATCACGATCGTCGTCGCCCGCGCACAGAACGGCGTGATCGGACGCGACGGCAAGCTGCCCTGGCACATTCCCGCGGACCTGAAGCGGTTCAAGGCGCTGACCATGGGAAGCGCGATGATCATGGGCCGCAGGACCTTCGAAAGCCTTCCCGGTCTGCTGCCGGGGCGAAGGCACATCGTGCTCACCCGCGATCCGTCGTGGCGAGCGGAGGGAGCCGAGGTCGCGCACGATCCCGATGAAGCGCTCGCGCTGGGCGGCGGTGAACCGCTGTCGGTCATCGGGGGCGCGGACCTGTTCAGGCTTTTCCTGCCGATCGCTGACCGGATAGAGCTGACGGAGGTCCTCGGCGACGTCGAGGGCGACACCTTCATCGACGATCCGCGCAGCGGCGGAGACTGGCGCGAGACCTTCCGCGAGGAGCATCCGGAAGGGCCGCTGCCCTTCCGCTTCGTCACGCTGGACCGGCCCTAGGCGGTCGCGTCGAGGATGGCGTCGAGCTGCGCGCCCACCTCTTCGACCGAGGCCATCCCATCGACCCGGCGCACCAGGCCCTTCGCTTCGTAATAGGGAAGGATCGGCGCCGTCTTGCTGCGATATTCGGCCATTCGGGTACGGACGGTTTGCTCGTTATCGTCCTTGCGGCGTTTGAACTCGGTCGATCCGCACACGTCGCATACGCCCGGCACCTTCGTGGGACGGAAGGTGTTGTGATAGCCGGTGCCGCACCTGGCGCAGCTGAAGCGGCCGACGATCCGCTTGACGAGCTCGTCCTCGTCCACCGCCAGCTCGATCACATGGTCGAGCCGCCGGCCGCGCTCGGTGAGAAGCAGGTCGAGCGCCTCGGCTTGCGCCTGGGTGCGGGGGAAGCCGTCGAAGATCGCGCCCTGGTCCGAGGCCGCATCCAGACGCTCCCCGATCAGCGCGCTGACGATCGCGTCGCTGACCAGCTCGCCGCGCTCCATGATGGCCTTGGCCTTGAGGCCGACGGGTGTCCCTGCGGCGACGGCCTCGCGAAGCATGTCGCCGGTCGACAGATGGATCATTCCGCGCTCCGCCTGCAGCCGCGCCGCCTGCGTTCCCTTTCCGGCGCCCGGCGGACCGAGCAGGATGATGTTCAGCATGAGCGGCGCTCTCCCCTGGTCGCCGTTTGCCTTAGCGCCGCCGCGGCGTGGTCTTGAGCTTGGCCTTCTTGATCAGGTCGCCGTACTGGTTCGCGATCAGGTGGCTCTGGATCTGGCTTACCGTGTCCATGGTCACGTTGACCACAATCAACAGGCTGGTGCCGCCCAGCTGGATGTTGAGGCCCGCCTGCGCCGACAGAATCTGCGGAATGAGGCAGATGAGGACAAGGTAGGCGGCGCCGACGACCGTGATGCGGTTGAGGAGATAGTCGAAATATTCCTCGGTCTGCTTGCCCGGCCGCTTGCCAGGGATGAAGCCTCCGTGGCGCTTCAGATTGTCCGCCGTTTCCTCGCTGTTGAACTGCACCGCCGTGTAGAAGAAGGTGAAGAAGGCGATGCCGATGCCGTAAAGCGCCATGTAGGCGGGCGCGTGCGGCTGGAGGAAGGTGCTGAGCGTGATCAGCCAGTCGCTGGTCTCGCCGCCCGCGGCCGTCCGGTTGCCGGCCCAGTTCAGGATGGTGAGCGGCATCAACAGCAGCGACGAGGCGAAGATCGGCGGGATCACGCCCGCGGTGTTGAGCTTGATCGGCAGGTGCGAACGCTCCTGCTGCATGCCCCGCACCGTCTGGCGCTTCGGATACTGGATCAGCACCCGACGCTGGGCCCGCTCCATGAAGCAGATGAACAGGACGAGGACGACGGTGAGGACGATGATGCCGACGACCAGAACGCCGCTCAGCGATCCCGTGCGGCTGCCTTCGAGAAGCTGGGCGATGCCTTGGGGCAGGCGCGCGATGATGCCCGCCATGATGATCAGCGAAACACCGTTGCCGATGCCGCGGCTGGTGATCTGCTCGCCGATCCACATCAGGAACAGGGTGCCGCCGATGAGGCTCACCGTCCCCGCAATCTCGAACAGGAGCCCCGGCGCGACGACCGCCTGGATGTTCTGGCGCAAGGACTGCGATTCCAGCCCCTTCACCGCCAGATAGCCCTGCACCAGCGTGATCGCGACCGTGAGGTAGCGGGTGTACTGGTTCATCTTCTTGCGGCCGCTCTCGCCCTCCTTCTTGAGGGCCTTCCACGGCTCGTAGAGCGTCCCGCCCAACTGAACGACGATGGACGCCGTGATGTAGGGCATGACGCCGAGCGCAACGATGCTGAATCGCTCGAGCGCACCGCCCGAGAAAGTGTTGAAGACGTCGAGGATTCCGCCGCTCTGCGTCTGGTAGAGCGCGTTCATCGCCACCGGGTCGATGCCCGGAACAGGGACGAAGGACAGCAGCCGGAACAGAATTAGCGCGCCGACGGTGAACCACAGCCGCTTCTTGAGCTCGGTGGCTTTCTGGAAATTCGCGAACGTGATGCTGGAGGCCAGATGTTCGGCTGCGGATGCCATCGACTAAAATTCCCCGGAAAAACAAACGGCGGCGTTAAGGCCTGAAAGCCTCCCCGCCGCCGATATAGTGGCTCATCGCCGCATGTCTAAGACCCGTTAGGCCTTTGCAGCAGCGGCCTTGCGCGAGCCCTTCTTCGCGGCAGCGAGCTCCGCCGGATTCTTGCGCTCGATCAGCTCGATCGAGCCGCCAGCCTTCTCGACGGCCTCGCGGGCGCCCTTCGACGCGCCGGCGACCTTCAGCGCCAGCTTCGCCTTGAGCTCGCCCTTGCCGAGCAGGCGCACGCCGTCCTTGCCACCGCGCGCCAGCCCGGCAGCCTTGAGCGCGTCATGGTCGAGCGTGCCCTTGGCGTCGAGCTTGCCGGCGTCGATCGCCTTCTGGATCGCGCCGATGTTCACCTCGGCATAATCCTTGGCGAAGATGTTGTTGAAGCCGCGCTTCGGCAGCCGCATGTGGAGCGGCATCTGGCCGCCCTCGAACCCGGCGATGCTGACGCCGGAGCGCGCCTTGGCACCCTTCTGGCCGCGGCCGGCGGTCTTGCCGAGCCCCGAGCCGATGCCGCGGCCGACGCGAACGCGGCCCTGGCGCGCGCCCTTGTTGTCCTTGAGTTCGTTCAGTTTCATGTCGTTGCACTCGCTTTCGCTTTTGTCGCGCCAAACCCTCTACCGCTTCGCGGGAGAGGGAGAGACCGCCGTCAGGCGGTCGAGGGTGAGGGCGTGTTGTGCGAGACCGCATACGCCCCCTCCCCAACCCTCCCCCGCAAGCGGGAGAGGGAGATTCTTCAAGCCGCCTCTTCGACCTTCACCAGGTGCTGGACCTTGCGGACCTGCCCCATGACTTCGGGCGTGCCTTCGACCTCCACGGTGCGGTGGAGCTTGTTGAGGCCGAGCCCGACCAGCGTCGCCCGCTGCGTCTTGTCGCGGCGGATCGGCGAACCGGTCTGCGTGATCTTGATCTTCGCCATTGCTGTTACTCCGCGATCGCTTCGGCCTGGGCCTCGGCTTCGGCAGCGTTGGCGCCGCCGCGGCCGAGCAGGTCGGCGACCTTCTTGCCGCGCCGCTGCGACACGGCGCGGGGACTGGTCTGCTCCTTGAGCGCCTCGAACGTGGCCCGGATCATGTTGTACGGGTTCGAGGTGCCGACCGACTTCGTGACCACGTCGGCAACGCCGAGGCTCTCGAAAATCGCGCGCATCGGGCCGCCGGCAATGATCCCGGTTCCCGCCGGAGCGGTGCGGATCGTCACCCGGCCGGCGCCGAAGTGGCCGAGACCGTCGTGGTGGAGCGTGCGGCCGTCGCGCAGCGGAACGCGGATCATCGCCTTCTTGGCCGCCGCGGTCGCCTTGCTGATCGCCTCGGGAACCTCACGCGCCTTGCCGTGACCGAAACCGGCGCGGCCCTTGCCGTCGCCGACCACCACCAGCGCCGCAAAGCCGAAGCGCTTGCCGCCCTTCACCGTCTTGGAGACGCGATTGATGTGGACGAGCTTCTCGATCAGCTCCTCGCCGCCTTCCTCGTCGTCACGCCGGCCACGACGATCGTCGCGGCGGCCACGGCCGCCTCCGCGATCGCCGCCGCCACGGCCGCGCCCGCCGCGGCCGCGCGGGCCACGGCCTTGCGGCTGCTCGACGACGCCGGCATCGGCCGGAACTTCGGCCTGCGCCTGCTCGGCGCCTTCCTGAGTCACTTCAGGGGTTTCAGTCTCTTGCACCATTTAAAACTCCAGTCCGCCTTCGCGGGCAGCGTCGGCGAGCGCCTTCACGCGGCCATGGAAGAGGAAGCCGCCACGGTCGAACACGACCGACGAAACGCCCGCCTTCTTGGCGCGCTCGGCAAGCGTCTTGCCGACCACGGCAGCGCCTTCCTTGGTGGCGCCGGTCTTGCCCTTGATGTCCTTGTCGAGGGTCGAGGCGGCGGCAATCGTCTTGCCCGCAGCGTCGTCGATGACCTGCGCGTAGATGTGCCGGCCCGAACGATGGACCGAAAGCCGCGGCTTGCCGGACGCACGGGCGCGAAGCGCGGTGCGCACGCGGCGGCGACGGCGGTCGAAAAGGGAGAGTTTCGCCATGGCTACTTCTTCTTGCCTTCTTTGCGGAAGATATACTCGCCGCGATACTTGATGCCCTTGCCCTTGTAGGGCTCCGGCTTGCGCCAGCGGCGGATTTCGGCCGCGACCTGGCCGACCTTCTGGCGATCGATGCCGCTGATCTCGACCGTGTTCTGGTCGGGAGTCTTGACGTCGATCCCTTCGGGGATCGGGAAGTTCACGTCGTGGCTGTAGCCGAGCTGGAGGCGCAGGTTCTTGCCCTGGGCCTGGGCGCGATAGCCGACGCCGTTGATCTCGAGCACCTTGGTGAAGCCCTCGGTCACGCCGGTGACGAGGTTCTGCACGTTGGTGCGGGTCATGCCCCACGCCGCGCGGTTGCGCTGCGCGTCGGTGATCGGGGTGACGCGGATTTCGCCCTCGGCGATCTCATATTTCACGAGATCGTCGAGAAGCTGCATCGCGAGGGTGCCCTTCGGCCCCTTCACGGTCAGCATGCCGCTTTCGACCGTCGCAGTAACGCCGGCGGGCAGCGGAATGGGCTTCTTGCCGATCCGGGACATTAGAACACCTCCGCCAGCACTTCGCCGCCGACATTCTGCTCGCGCGCCTCGGCGTCCGACAGCACGCCGCGCGGGGTCGACACGATGATCGTGCCGAGGCCGTTGCGGATGCGCGGAAGCTCGCGCGCGGCCGAATAGACGCGGCGGCCGGGCTTCGACACGCGCGCCAGATGCTGGATCGCGGGCTGGCCCTCGAAATATTTGAGCTCGATGCGCAGGCCCTTCTGGCCGGCAAGCTCTTCTTCGGAATATCCGCGGATGTAGCCCTCGCGCTGGAGCACGTCGAGCACGCGGACGCGCAACTTCGACGCGGGCGTGAGGATGGAATCCTTGCGCGCCTGCTGGCCGTTGCGGATGCGGGTGAGCATATCACCCAAAGGATCGGTCATCGGCATCTTTGTACCCTTACCAGCTCGACTTGATCACGCCGGGGATCAGGCCCTTGTTGGCCAGCTCCCGAAGCATGATCCGCGACAGGCGGAACTTGCGATAATAAGCGCGCGGACGCCCGGTCAGCTCGCAGCGGTTGCGGATCCGCGTGGGATTCCCGTTGCGCGGCAGCTCGGCCATCTTGAGCCGCGCGATCAGGCGCTCGGTCTCGTCCTTGGACTCGTCGTTCGCGATCGCCTTCAGCTTCGCGTACTTCGCAGCCTGCTTCTCGGACAGTTTCCTGCGCCGCTCGTTCTTGTTGATCGAACTCAGTTTCGCCATGACTTAAGTTCTTCTCCTAATCGAAGCAGACGCGCCCTCAGGCGGCCTGCTTCTGCTCCTCGGCCGGGAACGGGAAATTGAACAGGCGCAGCAGCTCGCGCGCCTCTTCGTCCGTCTTTGCCGTAGTGGTTACGATGACATCCATCCCGCGGACCTTGTCGATCTGGTCGTAATTGATCTCCGGGAAGATGATCTGCTCCTTGAGGCCGAGGGCGTAATTGCCACGGCCGTCGAAGGAACGCGGATTGAGCCCGCGGAAGTCGCGAACGCGCGGGAGCGCGATCGTGACCAGCCGGTCCAGGAACTCGTACATGCGGTCGCGGCGCAGCGTCACCTTGACGCCGATCGGCATGCCCTCGCGCAGCTTGAACTGGGCGATCGACTTCTTCGCCTTGGTGATGACCGGCTTCTGGCCGGCGATCTGCTCCATCTCGGCGGCGGCGGTCTCGACCTTCTTCTTGTCCTGCGTGGCCTCGCCGACGCCCATGTTGAGCACGATCTTCTCGAGGCGCGGGACCTCCATGCGGTTCTTGTAGCCGAACCGCTCGATCATCGCCGGGACGATGCGCTCGTCATAGTCGCGCTTCAGGCGCGGGATGTACTTCTCGTCAGCCATGGATCAGCTCTCCGGTCTTGGCCGCGACGCGGACCTTCTTGCCGTCGCGCACCTCGAAGCGGACGCGGCTCGGCTTGCCGTCGGCGGTCGCGATCGCGACCTTCGACACGTGCAGCGGCGCTTCCTTGCGCTCGATCCCGCCCTGCGGATTCAGCTGGCTCGGTTTGCGGTGACGGGCGTGCACGTTGATGCCGGAGACGACGACCTTGTTCTCCTTCGGCATCGCCTTGACGACTTCACCGGTGCGTCCCTTGTCCTTGCCGGACAGGACGACCACGCGGTCGCCTTTCTTGATCTTCTGCGCGGCCATTACAGCACCTCCGGCGCAAGGCTGATGATCTTCATGTGCTTCTTCGCGCGCAGCTCGCGCACGACCGGGCCGAAGATACGGGTGCCGATCGGCTCCTCGTTCTTGTTGACCAGCACCGCGGCGTTGGAATCGAACCGGATCACCGAACCGTCGGGACGGCGGATGTCCTTGGCGGTGCGAACGATCACCGCGCGGTGGACGTCGCCCTTCTTAACGCGGCCGCGCGGCGCCGCTTCCTTGACGGAAACGACGATGATGTCGCCGACGCCCGCGGTCCGGCGCTTCGACCCGCCCAGCACCTTGATGCACTGGACGCGCTTAGCGCCGCTGTTGTCCGCAACGTCCAGGTTGGACTGCATCTGGATCATTGTTCGACCCTTATCCTCTCAAATCTCTCTCAGGCGTCCGCTTCGGCGACGTCTTCGGCCTTGGCCTTGCCCTTGCCTTTGGAAGCCTTGGCCGGCTTGTCGGCCGTGTCCCTGGTCTCGACCTCGGGCTGGCTCGGCGCGACGATCTCCGGGTCGTCGATCTCGACGGCGCCGACCTTCGCAGTGCCGATCCGGTCGACGACCTTCCACGTCTTCAGCTTGGAGACCGGCGCGCATTCCTCGATGCGCACGATCTCGCCGACGTGGAACTCGTTGGCCGCGTCATGGGCGTGGTACTTCTTCGACAGCTTGATGATCTTGCCGTAGAGCGGGTGCTTCACCCGCCGCTCGACGCGGACCACCACGGTCTTGTCACCCTTGTCGGACACCACGGTGCCGGTGAGGACGCGCTTGGGCATCTCGATACTCTCCTTACGCCTTGGCGTTCTGCGCGCTGGCGCGTTGCTGCTGCAGCGTCTTGATCCGGGCGATCGTGCGGCGAACTTCGCGCACGCGGCTCGGCTTCTCGAGCTGGTTGGTCGCCGACTGGAAGCGCAGGTTGAACTGCTCGCGCTTCAGCTCGCCAAGCTGCTGCTGCAGCTGGTCGTCGGTCTTCGCCTTGAGATCGTCGATCGCGGCCATCTTACTTTTCCTCTTCGGCCAGGCTCTCGCCGAGGCGGGCCACGACCTTGGTCTTGATCGGGAGCTTCTCCGCCGCCCGCTCGAACGCCGTCTTGGCGAGCGAGCCGGGGACGCCGTCGAGCTCGAACAGGATCCTGCCGGGCTTCACGCGAGCGACCCAGAATTCGGGGCTGCCCTTGCCCGAGCCCATGCGGACTTCGGCCGGCTTCGAGCTCACCGGAACGTCCGGGAACACGCGGATCCACAGGCGGCCGCTACGCTTGATGTGACGCGTGATCGCGCGGCGAGCCGCCTCGATCTGGCGCGCGGTAATCCGCTCCGGCTCCATGGCCTTGAGGCCGAAGGCGCCGAAGTTGAGCTCGGTCCCGCCCTTGGCATTGCCATGGATGCGGCCCTTGAAGGCCTTGCGGAACTTGGTGCGCTTGGGTTGCAGCATCTCTTGTTACCTTCGGCTTACCGGTTGCCGCGCTCTTCGCGCGCAGGGCGGACGCCGGAGGTCTGGGCCTCCATCATCAGCCGGTCCTGGGCGAGCGGGTCGTGAGCGAAAATCTCGCCCTTGAAGACCCACACCTTGACGCCGCACACGCCATAAGCGGTGTGCGCCTCGGCCTCCGCATAATCGACGTTGCCGCGCAGCGTGTGCAGCGGAACCCGACCCTCGCGGTACCATTCGGTACGGGCGATCTCGGCGCCGCCGAGACGGCCCGCGCAGGTGATCCTGATGCCCTCGGCGCCGAGACGAAGCGCCGACTGGACCGCGCGCTTCATGGCGCGGCGGAAGGCGATGCGGCGCTCGAGCTGGTCCGCGACGCCCTGGGCGACGAGCTTCGCGTCGATCTCGGGCTTGCGGATCTCGACGATGTTGAGGCTCACTTCCGAGCTGGTCATCTTCTGAAGCTCTTTCTTGAGCTTCTCGATGTCCGCGCCCTTCTTGCCGATGATCACGCCCGGGCGCGCCGCATAGATGGACACGCGGCAGATCTTGGCCGGGCGCTCGATCACTACCTTCGAGATGGCAGCCTGCGGCAGCTTCTCGAGGATGTAGCGGCGGATCTTCAGGTCCTCGAGCAGCAGACGGCCGTAATCCTGGCCTTCCGCGAACCAGCGGCTGTCCCAGGTGCGGTTGATCTGCAGGCGAAGCCCGACAGGAGAGGATTTCTGACCCATTTACGCTTCTTCCTGCTCACGAACGACGACGCGGATCTGGCTGAACGGCTTGACGATGCGGCTCGAACGGCCGCGCGCACGCGTCGCGAAGCGCTTCATCGAGATCGACTTGCCGACGCTCGCCTCCGCGACGATCAAAGCATCGACGTCGAGGTTGTGGTTGTTCTCCGCATTGGCGACCGCCGACGCGAGCACCTTGTACACATCCTCGCTCATGCCCTTAGGGCTGAACTTCAGGATGTTGAGCGCTTCCTCGACCTTGCGGCCGCGGATCATCTGCGCGACGAGGTTGAGCTTGCGGGCGGACCCACGGATCGTGTTCCCGACCGCCAGCGCTTCCTTCTCGCCGACGCGGCGCGGATTTGCTGCCTTGCCCATTAGCGCTTGCCCTTCTTGTCGGAGGCGTGGCCGTGGAAGGTGCGGGTCGGCGCGAACTCGCCGAGCTTCATGCCCACCATTTCCTCATTGACCGACACCGGCACGAACTTGCGGCCGTTGTAGACATTGAAGGTGAGGCCGACGAACTGCGGCAGGATCGTCGAACGGCGCGACCAGGTCTTGATCGGCGCGCGGCCACCCTTCTCCTGCGCAGCTTCCGCCTTCTTCAGCAGCGAAAGCTCGACGAACGGACCTTTCCAGACGGAACGGGCCATGGATTAACCCTTCTTCTTCGCGTGACGCGACCGGATGATGAACTTGTCGGTCGACTTATTGTGACGGGTGCGAGCACCCTTGGTCGGCTTGCCCCACGGGGTAACCGGGTGACGGCCGCCCGATGTCCTGCCTTCACCACCGCCGTGCGGGTGGTCGACCGGGTTCTTGGCGACGCCGCGGGTCAGCGGGCGCTTGCCGAGCCAGCGGCTGCGGCCCGCCTTGGCGAGGTTGGTGTTGGCATTGTCGGGGTTCGACACTGCGCCGACCGTCGCCATGCAGTCGGAGCGGATGTAGCGCTGCTCGCCTGAATTCAGCCTGACGATGACCATTCCGCGGTCGCGGCCGACGACCTGCACATAGGTGCCTGCCGCACGCGCGATCTGGCCGCCCTTGCCGGGCTTCAGCTCGACATTGTGGACGATGGTGCCGACCGGCATCTGCCCGATCTCCATCGCATTGCCCGGCTTCACGTCGACGCGCTTGCCGGCAATGACCTTGTCGCCGGGCGCAAGGCGCTGCGGCGCCAGGATATAGGCCTGCTCGCCGCCGTCGTAGGTCACGAGCGCGATGAAGGCGGAGCGGTTCGGATCATATTCCAGCCGCTCGACCGTCGCGGGCACGTCCCAGGTGCGGCGCTTGAAGTCGATGTAGCGGTACTTCTGCTTGTGGCCGCCGGCGATTCCGCGCGACGTCACGTGGCCCTTGTTGTTGCGGCCGCCCGTCTTGCGCTTGCCCTCGGTCAGCGCCTTGACCGGCTTGCCCTTCCACAGCGCCGACTTGTCGACGAGGATCAGGCCGCGGCGAGCGGACGAGGTCGGATTATAGGTCTTCAGGGCCATGGCTTAGATCCCGCTCGTCACGTCGATCGAATTGCCCTCGGCGAGGGTTACGATCGCTTTCTTCATGTCCGAGCGCTGGTAGGGCTTGCCCTTCCACCGCTTGGTCTTTCCCTTGGTCACGATCGTGTTCACGTTCGTGACCTTGACGTTGAACAGCGCCTCGATGGCCGCCTTGATCTCCGGCTTGGTCGCCTTCGGGGCGACCTTGAACACGACCGCGTTCGTCTCCGACAGCATCGTCGACTTCTCGGTGATGTGCGGCGCGAGCACGATGTCGTAGTGGCGCGCGTCGGGCGCCTGGGTCGGCTTCTTAGCCATTGAAGCGGTCCTCCAGCTTTTCGACCGCGGCGCGGGTGAGGACCAGCGTCTCGTGGCGCATGATGTCGTAAACATTGGCGCCGATCGCCGGGAGCAGATTGACGCTCTCGAGGTTCGACGAGGCGCGGGCGAAGCCGACGTTGATCGCATCGCCGTCGATGACGAGCGCCGTCTTGCCGAAGCCGAGCTTGTTGAGCTGCGTCTTCAGCGCCTTCGTCTTCGCGTCGGCGACGTCGAGATTGTCGACGACGATGAGGTTGCCCTCCTTCGCCTTCGACGACAGCGCCATCTTGAGCCCGAGCTGACGAACCTTCTTGTTGAGGCTCGACGTGAACACGCGGGCACGCGGGCCGTGCGCCTTGCCGCCGCCGATGAAGATCGGCGCCTTGCGGTCGCCGTGGCGGGCGGTGCCGCCGCCCTTCTGGCGTCCCCACTTCTTGCCGGTGCGCGCGACGTCGCTGCGCTCGCGGGCCGCGCGCGCGGGAGCGCGGCGGTTGATGAGCTGCCAGGTGACGACGCGGTGCAGGATGTCGGCGCGAGGCTCGAGGCCGAAAATCTCGTCCTTGAGCTCGATGTCGCCGCCGGTCCCGGCGTCGAGGGTCTGTACCTTGACCTTCATCTTAGCCTTCCTTGCTCTCGCCGGAGTTCGCCTCGGAGCCTTCGCCCTCAGGCGTCTGCTCGCCCGCGGGAGCGTCCGTGGTCTCGTTGGTGTCGGCCGACGCGCCAGCTTCCTGCTCGGCGGCGAGCGCCGCGACTTCCTCGTCGCTCGGCAGCGCCGGAATCTCGTGGACCGCGCCCTCGTCGACCAGGCCCGCCGGAGCATGCTCCTGCTCCTCGACCGGCTTCGCCGTCTCGATCAGCGCCGCCGGATAAGGCGCGCTCTCGTGGCGCGGAAGCTTGATGGCGTCGGTGACCGTCAGCCAGGCGCCCTTGTGGCCCGGCACCGAACCCTTGACGAACAGAAGGCCGCGGATCGGGTCCGTGCGGACGATCTCGAGGTTCTGCTGCGTGCGGTTCCGCGCGCCCATGTGCCCGGCCATCTTCTTGTTCTTGAAGACGCGGCCCGGATCCTGGCGGTTGCCGGTCGAACCGTGCGAACGGTGGGAGACGGAAACGCCGTGCGTCGCGCGAAGGCCGCCGAAGCCCCAGCGCTTCATTGCGCCGGCAAAGCCCTTGCCCTGCGTCACGCCGGCGACGTCGACCAGCTGGCCGGCGACGAAATGCTCCGCGCTGATGCGCGCGCCAACGTCGAGCAGCGCGTCCTCATCGACGCGGAACTCGACGACCTTGGCCTTGGGCTCGACCTCGGCCTTGCCGAAAGCGGCGCGCTGCGGCTTGGCGACGTTCTTCGCCTTCGCCTTGCCCGCGCCGAGCTGGACGGCGGTGTAGCCGTCCCGATCCATTTCACGACGGCCGACGACCTGCACGTCTTCCAGCTGCAGGACGGTAACCGGCACGTGCCGACCGTCCGCCTGGAACAGGCGGGTCATTCCGACCTTCTTCGCGATCACGCCGGTGCGCATGATCCAAACTCCTCATCAGAGGCACTCGGGCAGATCCCCAAGTGCGTGAAGCCCATCCAAATGTTTGCGTGCCCCGCCTGGGCTAGTGCTCCTAAGAAAGGAGCGGCGGGGACGCAGCCCGGAGCTAACCTCCGGCGGTATCCTCGTCTTTTCCGTCATCCCGGACTGGATCCGGGATCTGCCTTTTTCTTTCCGGCTGCGCCGGAAGGTCAGGCAGGCCCCGGCTCAGGGCCGGGGTGACGCCCGCTTACGCGAGCTTGATCTCCACGTCGACGCCGGCAGCGAGGTCGAGCTTCATCAGCGCGTCGACGGTCTGCGGCGTCGGCTGCACGATGTCGAGCAGCCTTTTGTACGTCCTCACCTCGAACTGCTCGCGCGACTTCTTGTCGACGTGCGGCGAACGGTTGACGGTGAACTTCTCAATGCGCGTCGGCAGGGGAATGGGACCGCGAATGAGAGCACCCGTGCGGCGCGCCGTGTCAGCGATGTCGCCAGTCGCCTGGTCGAGCACTCGATGATCGAACGCCTTCAGGCGAATCCGGATATTCTGCGTTTCCATGTCCCTACCGATGCGAAAGAGCCCACCTTCGCTGAAGCTTCGGCGGGCAAGCCCGCCTTCGCCTCAACGGAGGCTTACAAATCAAATTTTCTGCGCTTGTCCGCCGTAGCCCTGAGGCGCAGGCGAAAGCCGCGCGAATCTTAGAAAGACCCGCGCGGCTGGCGCCCTATATTACTTCGAGATGTTCGCGACAACCCCCGCGCCGACCGTACGGCCGCCTTCGCGGATCGCGAAGCGCAGACCCGGGTCCATCGCGATCGGGGCGATCAGCTTGACGCCCAGGTTCACGTTGTCGCCCGGCATCACCATCTCGGTGCCCTCGGGGAGTTGAACCTCGCCGGTGACGTCCGTCGTCCGGAAGTAGAACTGCGGACGGTAGTTGGCGAAGAACGGCGTGTGACGGCCGCCCTCGTCCTTCGACAGGACGTAGACCTCGGCGGAGAAGTCGGTGTGCGGCGTGATCGAGCCGGGCTTGGCCAGGACCTGGCCGCGCTCGACGTCCTCACGGCCGACGCCGCGGAGCAGCGCGCCGATGTTGTCGCCCGCCTGGCCCTGGTCGAGCAGCTTGCGGAACATCTCGACGCCGGTGACGACGGTCTTCTGCGTGTCGCGGATGCCGACGATTTCGACTTCGTCGCCGACCTTCACGATGCCCGTCTCGACGCGCCCCGTGACGACGGTGCCGCGGCCGGAGATCGAGAACACGTCCTCGATCGGCATCAGGAACGGCTTGTCGAGCGGACGTTCCGGGGTCGGGATCCACTCGTCGACGGCGTCCATGAGCTTCAGAATCGCCTGCTTGCCCTGCTCCTCGTTGCTGTCCTCGAGCGCCGCGAGCGCCGAGCCGGCGATGATCGGAATATTGTCGCCGTCGAAGTCGCGCTTGGAGAGCTCCTCACGAATTTCGAGCTCGACGAGCTC
>JBLNCZ010000025.1:0-3445 GCA_050261135.1 Bacillota bacterium | reverse complement strand
CCGCCAACTTCGACCTCCTTGACCGCTGCGGCTTAGTCCCGGAGTTCCAGCGCGCAAACCGCGCGGCAGGCCAATGCCGGCCACATCCGGCGCAGCAACGCCACGCGCCCGAATCAGGGCGACGGTGGAGCGCGTCTTTGCCGCCGAGAAATGCGCCTGACTTGGTGTTCGAACCATCGGCCTCGTGCAAGCACGAAGATCACGCTGGCCACCTCGCCTACAAGGGCATTAGCCTTCTAAAAACGGGGATGCGCAGGGCGCTCCCCCAAGCTCCATAGGGACAACAGCCACAGCCAATAGTTGACTGGGGTATAAACGATCAGAGAGAAGTACCGGCGGACCGGAGTCGGTCTTCACCATGCGATTGGACGTGAAGAGGCGCAAGACCGTCGACATTCCGCCGGGTGCGGCGGACCTGCGACTGAAATTACATCGCCGCGGGCACAAACTCGGCACCATCGAACTCCCGGCGATGCCGGATAGCGCTTGGCCTGTAGCCGTGGACCACGCCATCGACCATGAGGTACTACCCGATCGGGTCTCGAAGTATGTGCGACGGTACGCCTGGCGCGACCGGCGCCTGGCACGGCGGCTGCTCCGGGTTGGAACGGACAAGCGGTCCAGACGATTCCTCTGGGATCTCGCCCACATCCGGCCGGCACGATGGCCGGCACGATTAGCCGCTTATCTGGGCAATCGAGCCGAGGCGATCTTGGGCTGCGACCGAGCGACGGCGCACACCGCGTCGTCCGAGGACGCCGGTGCGCGCGCGAAGCGACCGAAGA
This sequence comes from Bacillota bacterium, assembly GCA_050261135.1. Taxonomy (GTDB): domain Bacteria; phylum Pseudomonadota; class Alphaproteobacteria; order Sphingomonadales; family Sphingomonadaceae; genus Sphingomicrobium. Next base: position 2,660 of record JBLNCZ010000025.1, on the reverse strand, counting down.
CGCCGGAAAGCGCCAAGTGGGAAGCCGTCTTCGCGACAGTCGACCCGTGGGACTACGACAATGTCTACGAGCGGACCAAGTACGACCAGACCCTGGAGATGGTGCCGCCCGCGCCGATCCGACGGGCTCTCGAGATCGGCTGCGCCGAGGGCCGCTTCACTGCTCGGCTGGCGCCGCACGTCGATACGCTGATCGCCGCCGACATCTCACCCACGGCGCTCGGGCGAGCGAGAGCACGCTGCGAAGGCCTTCATCAGGTTACGTTTGCGCGACTGAATTTGTGGAAGGACGAGCTTCCGGGACGATTCGACCTGATCGTCTGCAGCGAGGTTCTCTATTTCGCCAAAGACCGACGACAGCTACGGCGCTTCGCCCGTAAGGTGGCAAAACAACTCGAACCGGGCGGCCATTTTCTCACGGCCCATGCCAACGTCGTAGTCGACGACCCGACCGTGACCGGCTTCGAATGGCCAGTCGGCTTCGGAAGCAAGACCATCGGCAGAACCTTCGCCAGCCTGCCTGAACTCGAGTTCGTCTGCGAGCTGCGCACGCCGCTATACCGCATCCAGCTGTTACGCCGTCGCCCGACGCCGTCGCGCGGTCGTCCCCTGCCGCGAGAGGTGATCGAGCGCGAAGCTGCGGGGCAGACGAAGCCGCTGCTTGCGCGAGCGATCAACCGCGGCGGTTGCGTGATCACCCGCGCGGAATCGCTGAACAGCTGGACGACGCGAGAGCTGCCGATCCTCATGTATCACAGCGTGCGCCGCGAGGCACCGGCACCGCTCGCCCGGTTCTGCACGACACCCGAGCGGTTCGAACGGCAGTTGGCCTTCCTGAAGCGGCATGGCTACGTTTCGATCTCCGTAGAGCAGTGGGTCTCGGCTCTCGCCGAAAAGGACGGAATCGTGCACGGGCGCGCGGTTGCGCTCACCTTCGACGATGGCTATCGCGACTTCCTCACCGAGGCTTGGCCGTTGCTGCAGAAGTATGGCTTTTCGGCCACGGTCTTCGTCGTGACCGAGTTCGTCGGCGGCAAGGCGGAGTGGGACGCGGCCTATAGCGATCCAGCGCCACTCCTGACATGGGACGAGATGCGGATGCTGGCCAGCGAGGGCGTGACGTTCGGAGCACACGGCGCCTGTCACCCCTACTTCACGCGGCTCGGCACTCGCGACGTGATCGACGAGGGGTGGCGATCACGGGCGCTTCTCGAAGCCGAGCTCGGCCGCGAGGTCACCGTGATATCGTATCCGTTCGGACACAATGATATCCGGGTCCGTCTGGCCATGGCTGCTTGCGGCTACCGCTGCGCCGTCACGACCGAATCTGGCCGCAGCCGGCTCGGCGACAATCCGATGGCGCTGCCAAGGCAAGAGGTGTGCGGCGACGACGACCTGAGTGCTTTTGTCGCCAAGCTGGGGCCGCCAGAACGGTCGCCCGTCGACCGCCGTATACGCTATCTTTACGCGCGCTGGGTGGGCCGTAATCTGCTCTGATCGCGGCCGAGTGGGCATGCTGGGCCGAATACAGACCTATTTGCGCCGACTGCGGGCCCAGCTACGGGTCGCCCCGCAATGGTCTTGAGGTCGGGTCGCAAGCCACGCAGCAGCAAGGCCTGTGAGAAGGCCACAGTCGGTGACTAGTAGCTCCGGGGCGGCTGAGAGCCGACCTACCTGTCGTTAGCAAGAAGGTTGTTCTGGTCGAGCCTGGAAATGGGGGGCTTGCCGGTGAGTGCGGTGTGCGGCCGATGGACGTTGTAGGCGTGCGTCCACCGCGGCAGCGCGTCTGCTCGTTCCGGTGACGAGTGGAAGGGGCGGGCGTAGGCGCATTCTCGCAGGACGGTTTGAATGAAGCGCTCGGCCTTGCCATTGGTACGTGGCGTATAGGGCTTTGTGCGCAGGTGTCGGATACCGGCGTCGTTGCAGGCTTGGCGGAAGAGGTGGCTGCGGTAGCAATTGCCGTTGTCGGTCATGACGCGCTCGACGCTGACGCCATAGCGGGCGAACCAGACGAGGGCACGGCCGAGGAAGGCGACGGCGCTCTCCTTGCGTTCGTCGGCCAGGATCTCTGTGTAGGCAAGCCGTGAGGCGTCATCGACGCAGACATGAAGGTATTCCCAGCCGATGCCGAGGTGGCGATTGATCACGCCCGTGCGCCGGCCTGTAATGCGATGGCCGAGACCGCCGATGCGGCCGAGCTTCTTGGTGTCGAGGTGCAGCAGTTCGCCGGGACGCTCGCGCTCGTAGCGTAGGATCGGCTGCGGCGGCTCGAGCGCCTTCAAGCGGTTCAGGCCGAGCCGGCGCAGGACGCTGGTGACGGTCGAGATCGGAATGCCGAGCTGGCGGGCGATTGCGGGCGAGCTCATCCGCTGCCGGCGCAGCCGTTCGATCTCGGCCACCCTCTCGGGCGGAAGCCGGTGAGGCGGGTGGGCGGGCGCCGAGCTTCGGTCATGGAGGGCCGGCTCGCCGCCCGCCCGCCAACGTCGCACCCACTTGCCAACCGTCTCCACGCTGACGCCGAAATCGGCTGCGACCTTCTGGCGAGGCTGTTTGGCGTCAATGACCCGGCGGACCATGAGGAGTCGACTGTGCGGCGTCGCACGAGCATTCTTGTGGATGTTCATTCGGAGCTTCCAGCTTGGTTGTTGATGGCGACAACCA
>JBLNCZ010000024.1:0-53340 GCA_050261135.1 Bacillota bacterium | reverse complement strand
TGGCGGCAGTGACGGACGCGCATGCGGCGAAGGCCCCAGCATCATCCTTCCGCCCCGGGTCAGCCTGTCGATCAGCATGGCGCTTCACGAGCTCGCGACGAACGCGCTGAAATATGGCGCTCTGTCGGCGCCCGGCGGCCGCGTCGAAGTGCGCTGGAGCGTCGAGCGCGAGCCGCCAAGCCCCTATCCGACCGCGCTTCGGCTGACCTGGCGCGAGGAGGGCGGTCCGCCCGTCGAACAGCCGAGCAGCGAAGGCTTCGGCTCGCGCCTGCTGCGCGTCACGGCGAGCGAGCTCGGCGGCGAGATGGATCTCGATTGGAAACGCGAGGGCCTGCGCTGGGAGCTGCGTTTCCCGCTGACCAGCCGCGACTTCGACCTCGCCGCCTGAGCCTGTGTCGCTCGCTGGCATTCGCGTGCTGGTGGTCGAGGACGAGGCGATCATCGCGCTCGCCATCGAGGACATGCTGATCGAGCTCGGCTGCCAAATCGTCGGACCGGCGCTCAGCGTGGACGCGGCGGCCAGGCTCGCATCGGGCGAGGCGCTCGACGCCGCCGTGCTCGACATCAACCTTCGCGGGGAAACCAGCCGGCCCGTCGCGGAAATCCTGCGCGGGCGCGACGTGCCGTTCTGCTTTTCCACGGGCTACGAGTCGGCGGACGTGCCGGACGGCTTCGAAAGCGTCCCCCTGCTGCGCAAGCCCTATACGAGCGACAGCCTCGGGGCGATGCTGCGGATGCTTCTCTCGGCGGAGAGGGGCTGACGGGCGAGGGTCAGCCCGACTGCGTCTGCGGGTGATGCGGGACGAGGATGAGCGTGCCGTCTTCGACGCGCCAGGATTCGAGCTTCGAGAGGAAGTTCATGCCGAGGACGTCGAGGCCGCCGAGCCCCGGCGCGGTGACGACCTTCAGATTGCGGGCGACGATATTGCCCACGCGCAGCTCGTCGATCGAGCCGGTCTGCGCCGGAGCGACGCCGTTGGCGGTGCGGAGCATGACGGGAGCGATGTTGGTGCCGGTCCTGATGTCGGCGGCACGGGCCGTCTGCTCGGATACGGCCGTGACCGTTGCTCCGCTGTCGATCAGCATCCTGCGCTTGACGCCGTTGATGGATGCAGTGACCCAGAAATGGCCGTCGGGCGCCATCTTCACTCGCAGCTCCTTGCCGGACACGCGCTGGTCGTCGAGGCCGAGGCTGCTCGCCAGGCGCGACAGTTCGGGCTGGTAGGGCGCCTGCTGGAGCAGCACGAAAATGAGGAAGGCGAGAAGTCCGAGCGAGATGGCGAAACGGATGATCCGCCCGACGACCGGAATCCGCTGCAGAAGCATGACGACCAACGCCGCGCCGACGGCATAGAGCGCCAGCTGCTGCCACTGAGGAAGGATCGAGGGCATGATGCCGCCGAATGTGGCGTTCGCGCGCGCCGCGGCAAGGGGCGTTGCGCAGGTCGGCTGACGCTGCCTAATACCTGCTGACCGATGCTCAGCCGAAACTACAGGCACTTCGGGCCCGGGGACGCGTTTTTTGGTCAAACGAAGCGAAACGAGCGCACGCCATGGAACGAATTGTTGCCGTAGGCCTGCTTACTCGGCGCGACCTGCAACTGCTCGGACCGACTTTCGATCGCATCTGGCCCGTGGAGGAAGCGCCGCATTTCAACGAACTGCTGCGCGCGATCGACGAGGTCGACCAGAGGCTGCAGCAGTCGAGCAGGCGTCCGAACTGATCAGCTCGGGCCGGACATCCGGTCGAGCAGGCGATCGACCGTATCGCCAGCGGTTTTCTGCTTGCCGGCCTGCTGCTTGGCGTAGCGCTCCAGCGCGGTGCGCACGAGCTCGATCTGCTGGTCGGTCAGATGCTCGATCCCGATGAACTGCTCGCGCGCCTTGTCCACGGCGCGGAGGAGCTCGTCGAGCTTGGCCTGCATCGCCGCCGCGTCCCGGTTCTGGCTGTTCTGGATCAGAAAGACCATCAGGAAGGTGACGATGGTCGTCCCCGTGTTGATGATCAGCTGCCATGTGTCCGAATAGCCGAACATCGGCCCGGTCACGGCCCAGACGACGATGATCAGGACGGCGGTGATGAAGGTCAGCGGCTGCCCCGCCGCCGTCGAAATCTTCGTCGCGCAGAGGTTGAAGAAGCGTCGCATGCGCCCGTAACGCACGTGCAACGATGTTAGTGCCGTTTCAGGCGAACTGAGTGATCAGCATTGCGGCGGACGCAGCCGCCATCACCGCCGTTGCGGCCCAGCCGAAGACGAGCACGAGGCGCCGTTCGGCGAAGCGGCCCATGATGTCCCTTCGCGAGGCGACGACCATCATTGCCGCCATGATCGGCACGGCCGAGACGCCGTTGAGCACGGCGCTGTAGAACAGGGCCTTCATCGGATTGATGTTCGACCAATCGATGGCGACGCCGACGATCATGGCGGCGACGATGATCGCGTAGAAGCGGGCGGCCTGCTGCGGCTTGTACTCGAGGCCTGCCTTCCAGCCGCGCGCCTCGCTGACCGCGAAGGCGGCCGATCCGGCGAGCACCGGGACGGCGAGGAGCCCGGTGCCGATGATCCCGAGCGCGAAGAGGAGGAAGGCGAAGCGGCCCCCGATCGGCCTCAGCGCATCCGCCGCCTGCGCAGCGCTCTCGATGTCGGTCACGCCGTGCACATGGAGGGTCGCCGCGGTGGCAATCATGATCGCGATCGAAATGAGGTCGGAAAAGGCCATCCCGGCGAAGGTGTCGACGCGCATCCGGTGGAACTGCCTGGCGGCGGATCGCGGGGACCTCTTCAGCGGCCGCGCGCTCGAGGTGGCCACTTCCTCCGCCTCCTGCGAGCTTTGCCAGAAGAAAAGATAGGGGCTTATCGTCGTGCCGAGGACCGCCACCACCGTGAGCAGTGCGTCCCGCGAGAAATCGCCCGGCCAGACCAGGCCGAGGAGCGCCGCTTGCCAGTCGACTTCGACCAGAAGCGCAACCGCGACATAGGCGAAGAGGCTCATCGTCAGCCATTTCAGCACCTGCGCATAAGTCCGGTAGGGGACGAACAGCTGGAGCAGACCGCAGACGAGCGCGAAGGCGATGACGAACAAGTGCGGGCCGCCGCCGAGGATCAGCTGGGCGACCGCCGCCATCGCGGAGAGGTCGGCGCCGATGTTGAAGATGTTGGCGACCAGCAGCACTGCGACCAGCAGCGTCACGACCCAGCGGGGGAAGCAGCGGACGAAGGGCCTGGCGAGGCCGGTGCCCGTCACTCGGCCGATGTGCGCGGCGACGAGCTGCACGGCGCTCATCAGCGGATAGGCGAGCGGCATCGTCCACAGCAGGCCGTACCCGAATTGCGCGCCGGCCTGGGAATAAGTGGCGATTCCGCTCGGGTCGTCGTCGGCAGCGCCGGTGACCAGTCCGGGGCCGAACTCCGCGGCAAGCTGTTCGATGGCGCCGACGGAGCGGCCGGCGAGGCTCTTCGGGTGCGGCGGCTTGCTGCGCGCCGTCGCCATCACTCGCGCGGGCGGCCCTGCTCGAGCCGGTGGCGGAGCCGCTCGGCGGCGAGCTCGCGCGCCGTGTCCCGGGGCAGGCCGAGCGCTTCGGCAATGGGTGCGCCGAGCAGCGAATCGCCAAGGGCGTTCAGGACCAGCGAGAGCGTGCTTTCGGCGACGCGGCGCTCGTCATGCCCCACGCTGAGGTGGGCGACGAGCGCCCGGATCGAATCGAGGATCGGATTGAGCGCGTCGCGGTTGCCGGTGAGGATCATCCAGGCGGCAAGCGCACCGGCGCCCTCGCGGTCGAAAACGTCGAAGGTCCGGTCGATGATCTCCCGCGCATCCACCTCTCCGGCGCGGGCGCGCTCGACCGTTTCGGCGATCGTGGCGCCGACCGATTCGGCGATGGCGCGCGCAAGCTGGCCCTGAAGGCCGGCGGCCGAACCGAAGTGATGAAGCAGGTTGGCATGGGTCCGCCCGACCTCGGCCGCGACGGCCTTCAACGTCACCGCCTGCGGGCCGGAGGCGAGCAGCAGCCGGCGCGCAGCCGCGATTGCGGCCGAGCGGCTCTCTTGAGGGCTCAGTCTCTTCCGTCTTGTTGACACGAGTGTAAGTTAGCCTATCTTTCCCACGATGAGTGCGATTACCCTCCGCACGCCGGCGGAACTGAGGATTACGCCTCGGGACCGCCGGTTCGGCCGCGACACGGCCGCGACACGTCTTTGGCACGGCGGCCGCGTCGAATCGACAGCTATCTACAATGCGCTGTCGACGACCTTCCCTCGCGGCGAAGCCTTCTTCGTCGAAAGCGTGCGCGCTTTCCGCGACGGAGCGCCGCCGAAGCTGGCCGAGGAGATCAAGGGCTTCACCACGCAGGAAGCGATCCACAGCCGCGAGCACGACGCCTTCAACAAGCGCGCGGCCGACGCGGGCTATGACCTCGGCAAGCTCGAGGCGCAGGTCGAAAAGAGGCTCGCCGTCACGCGCGGCAAGCCGCCGATCGTCAGCCTCGCAGCGACCATGGCGCTCGAGCATTTCACGGCGATCCTCGCGCACGAGCTGCTCGCCGATCCCCGGCACCTCGAGGGGGCGGAGAAGGAAGCGGCCGACCTCTGGCGCTGGCATGCGGTCGAGGAGATCGAGCATAAGGGCGTCGCGTATGACACCTGGCTGCACGCGACCGCGCACTGGCCGCGCTTCAAGCGGTGGAAGCTGAAGGCGCGGGTGATGCTCTACGTGACGCGCAACTTCCTCGTCGACCGCACCGCCGGCGCGCTCGAGCTGATGCGGCAGGACGGCGTGACGGGGCCGCGGGCGTGGCGCCTGCTGTTCACCTACCTATGGGTGCGGCCCGGCATGTTCCGCAAGATCGCGGGCGCCTGGCTGAGCTTCTTCCTGCCGGGATTCCACCCGTGGAACGTCGATGACCGGCACCTTCTGCACGCCTATGCGGCAAGCGTTGCGCCGGAGGCCGAGCAGAAGCGCAAGGTGAGGCGCGCGGTCTAGGCCGCGAGCGCCTCCGCCTCTTCCTCCACTGCTGCACGAAGCCGCAGGCGCATCAGCCTGGCGGGCACATCCTCGCCGCGCGCGCAGTTCATGCGGGGCGCGATGATCCCGGTCGATTCGAAGCCGAGCTTGTCGAGCACCCGGGCGGATGCCGGATTGTCGATGAAGTGCGATGCTTCGAGCTGCGGCAGGCCGAGCGCCCGCGCGATGTCGACCAGCGCCCGCCCCGACTCGGTCGCGATTCCGCGGCCCCAGTGCGAACGGGCAACCCAGTAGCCGAGCTCGACCGCTCCCGAGGGGCGGCGGCCAAGGCCGCAGGAGCCGACCAGCCGCGGCGGCCCGTCGGTCCGCTCGAAGATGAGGAACGAGGGAAGCACCGGATCGCGCGGCTTGGCGAGAAAGGCTTCGGCGTCGCGCATGCGGAACGGCCAGGGCGCGGTTGCGAGGTTGCGGACGATCGCCTCGTCGGCAATCGCGCTGGCAAGCGCCGGCGCGTCCTCCGGGAAACCCGGCCTCAGCAGCAGTCTTGGCGTTCTCGCGAACATTTGTCTTCTCCTCGAGCGGCACGCCTGGCGGCGCGCCGTGACAGTTTCGGGAGAAGAATTGGTCCCTTCAGAAACGAAGAAGGGGCGAGGCGGCTCTTTTGCCGGGAGCAAAAGAAAAGCCCCCTCGCGGGGGCTTCCCTCTTCTCCCTTGTGGTCTCGATCTTTTCCTAGATCTCGTCCGGGCCGCCCCCTCGTGGGAACGGTCCCTTTCTGACCGTTCCTATTTCGCGCTTTCCGTAAAAATCGGCATGACATGCACGTATTTACGGCCGAGCTTGCCATCTCGGAACGCAACACAGCCGTCGGTAAGGGCGAAAAGCGTATGGTCCTTGCCCAGGCCGACGTTGTCGCCCGGGTGCCACTTCGTGCCGCGCTGGCGCACGATGATGTTGCCGGCCAGGACCTGCTGTCCGCCGAACTTCTTCACGCCGAGGCGCTTGCTCTCACTGTCGCGGCCGTTGCGGGACGAACCGCCTGCTTTCTTATGTGCCATGGCGAAATAAGGTCCTGATTACTTGCCCTTGGGGGCCTTCTTGGCCGCGCCCTTAGCAGGTGCAGCATTTTTTGTCGACGGGGTTTCCGCGGTCGGCTTGTCGGCCGGCTTCTTTTTCGCGGCCTTGGGCGGCGCGTCGACGCTCTGCGCCGGCGGATTGGCCTGCGCCTCGTTGTTCGGCGCCGGATTCTCCGTGGGAGTCGCCTCGACCTGGGCGGGCTCGGCGCTCGACGGCTTGGCCGCGGCCTTGCCCTTGGCGGGCGTCTCGGCGGGGGGCGCAGCCTCCGCCTTCGGAGCGGCCTTCGCCTCGGCCTTGGCCGGCGCCGACTTCTGCTCCTTCTGGTCGCCGATGGCGACGATCTTCAGGATGGTGTGCTGCTGCCGATGGCCCTTCTTGCGGCGGTAATTGTGCCGGCGGCGCTTCTTGAAGACGGTGACCTTCTCGCCCTTGGCCTGGGCGACGATCTCGGCAGCGACGGTGAGACCCTCGGTCGACTTGAGATTGCCGCCGTCGCCGGCGAGCAGGACCTCGCCGAGGGTGATCTTGTCACCGGCGTTGCCGTCGAGCCTTTCGACGACGATCTTGTCTCCGGGATGCACGCGGTACTGCTTTCCACCCGTGCGGACGACTGCGAACATGGCTCTTTCTTCCTAGCAAATCCGTGATCCCGCGCGCGCTGTCGCTCGAAAAAGCAGGGCCGCGTTCGGGAAAGCGGAGCGCCTATGGCAGGGGCGTTTGAGTGTCAACCGCCGCCGCTATTGGCGGAGCTCGCCCCGAAGCTTGTAGCCGCCGCCTTCGGCGCGCTCGAACATGGTGGCGATCGCGGGATGCTCGATCGGCTCCTCGCTGTCGTCGGGAACCAGGTTCTGCTGGCTGACGTAGGCGATGTAGCTCGACTCCGCATTTTCGGCGAGCAGGTGGTAGAAGGGCTGGTCCTTCGACGGCCGCAGCGCCTCGGGGATCGCCTCGTACCATTCCTCGCTGTTCGAGAATTCCGGGTCCACGTCGAAGATCACGCCGCGGAAATCGAAGATCTTGTGGCGGACCACGTCGCCGATGCCGAAGCGGGCACTCTTGATGTCGATCTTCTGCGCCATGCGGCGAGAACGCGCGAGATGTTCGAAAGGGGTCATGCTTCTGTATCTAGGCAACCGAAACCGGCGCTGCTAGAGCGCCGCCGCGACCAAGCCGTCCCGAGCGGCCAGCATCCTTAAAACCCGCGGAGAGGTGGCTGAGTGGTCGAAAGCACCGCACTCGAAATGCGGCGTACGGGCAACCGTACCGTGGGTTCGAATCCCACCCTCTCCGCCATTCTCCTCCGGTGAAGCGCTTCAGGCGGTGGTGACCGCCGCCCGGCCCTGCGACGGACCGCCTTCGAGGCCGAGGCGCTTCCTCGCAGCGGCGATCATGTGCGCGAACCTCGGGTCGCTCCGCACGGAATCGAAGTCCGGATCAGTTTCGGCGTGCCGAAGCAGCAGCTCGCCGCCGCCGAGCAGGCAGCGTTCCAGCATCTTCAGCGCCTCGTCGCCGTCGTCGAGATGGCGCGCGAGAACGCAGGCGAAATTGTAGCGCATGTTGAGATTATCGGGGTCGATGAGCATTGCCCGGTCGATCCACTCGCGGGCGCGGTCGGCATCGCCGAGGACCGCATAGCCGCCGGCCATGATGCCGAGCGCCGCGCCGTTGCTGGGGTCCTGCTGAAGCGCCTTCTGGCCTTCGGAGACCATCATTTCGGCGGCATGGCGGATCTTCTTCGTCTCGCCCGTCGCGCCGTAGCAGGTGACGAGCAGCGCCCAGGCGTGGAAGTCGCTTTCCATCACCTCGACCGCCTTTTCATAGTGGACGATCGCCTGCTCGACGTCCCGGCGCAGCATGCAGAAGCGGGCGGCTTCCTTGTTCACCTCCCATGAATCGGGGGCGAGGGTGAGCGCCTTTTGGAGCGCCTCCTCGGCCGCTTCGGTCATGTGCTTCTTCTCGAGCCGCCTCACCAGCGGCAGATGGGCCTCGGCAATGGACGGATCGATCGACAATGCGGTGTGAGCGGCGGCAAAGCCGTCGTCGACGGCGGACTGGAAGCCGTGGTGAAGGCTGGCCTGGGCGAGCGCCAGAAGCGCCCAGGCGTCCGCGTAATAAGGATCGATCTGGACCGCGCGGCTGCAGATCCGCATCACGCGCTCTTCGCGCCTCGGGTCGCCGTGATTGCCGGTCACCCAATATTGGCGCGCGAGCAGGTAGAGGTTGTAGGCTTCGACGTTCGTGGTGCCGCGCCGCTCGATCGCCTTCTTCTCGGCCGGCAGCAGCTTCACCTTGAGCGCGTCCACGATCGCTTTCGAGATTTCGTCCTGGATCGCGAAAATGTCCTCGAGATCGCGGTCGTAGCGCTCGGCCCAGACATGTTCGCCGGTGGCGCCGTCGATCAGCTGCGCGTTGATGCGGACCCGGCCGCCGGCCTTGCGCACGCTGCCTTCGAGGACGTGGCTGACCCCGAGCTTGCGGGCGACGTCGGGAACATCGACCGACTGGCCCTTGAAGGTGAAGGCGGTGTTGCGCGCGACCACGCCGAGCGCCGAAATCTTCGACAGGTCGGTGGTGATGTCCTCGCTGATCCCGTCGCTGAAATATTCCTGCTCGGGGTCGCCGCTCATGTTCTGGAACGGGAGGACGCAGATGCACAGCTGCCGGCGCCTCGCATTTCCCTTGGAGGCGTCGGCCGATGGCGGCGGTCCCGCCAGCGAGCTCACGCTTGCCTTGAGCTTGCGCCAGCCGGGGACCTTGTCCGCGCCGTCCCAGCCGGCGAGGTCCGCGCATTGGATCTGGTTGAACGGCAGCGGCGGGATGCTGCCGTCGAGCGTCGCCTGGACCAGAGTGCCGGCCGATCGCGCAGCGTCCGCTTCGGCGCGCACCCATTGCGACTTCACCGCCTCGGCGGACCACAGGACGACCACTGCTTTCGCGGACTTCAGCCGCTCCTCGATCACATCCGCATAGGCGCGATGCGCGGGAAGCTCGTCGTCGCGCCAGACCTGATAGCCTTCGGCGCGGATCGCGTCGGCGACCCGCGCCGCGGCATCCTCATCGGCACGCGCGTACGAGACGAAAACATCCGCCATCAGATCCAGCCCCTCAAGCCCTGGATACCAAGACTTTGGCTGGGAGTCTTGATTTACTCGGCGGTGGTCGGGTCGATCGTGTTGCGGACCTGGGAAATCTTGTTGGCGGGGAATCCGCCGCGCTGCGCGTGCTCGCGGATCAGCTCCTCGCTCGGCGCGCGATAGATGCAGTAGATCTTGTTGTCCGTAACGTAGCTGTGGACCCACTGGATCTGCGGCCCGAGGTCACGCAGGACCGAGCATGACGTCTGCGACGCAGACTTGAGGTCGGCGGCATCGAGCTTGCCGACGCCGGGCATTTCCGTTTCGATCACATATTCCGGCACTTCACACCTCCAACTCTCGCATTCCCCGTCCCGCTTTTAGCCTAACGGAAGTGGCTGCCCAAGCGCCGCCGGTTCAAGCGCGCGACGTCTTTTTCGGAATGGCGCGCGGACTCAACGGGGTTATTGATGGGGGTTGAAGGGGACTCGATGTTCGCAGCGGCACCCGCACTGGCAGTAGAGCAGCCGGCAGAGGACCAGTCGGACGTCATCGAGGTGATCGGCCATCGGGCCGACGAGGCGCTGAAAATCGACCGCCGCACCTATGAGGTGCAGCAGACGCCTCATTCGCAGCAGAAGGACGCGATCCAGCTGCTGCGGGGCGTACCGGCGGTGACGGTTTCCCCCGACGACCAGATCAGCCTGCTCGGGAGCAGCGGCGTCAGGATCTTCGTCGACGGACGCCCGTATCAGGGCGACGCGACGCAATTCCTTCGCACTTTGCATGGAAGCGACGTCGAACGGATCGAGGTCATCACCAACCCGTCGGCGCAATATGCGGCCGAAGGGACCGGCGGGATCATCAATTTCGTGCTGCGCAAGAAGCAGGGCGAGGGGACGAGCGGCAATACGACCGTCGAAGGTTCGACGCTTCGCAGCGCCAAGGCGAACGGCAGCCTCAAGTACAAGCAAGGCAAGTGGACGTATGAGCTGTCGGGCGGAACCGAGACGCAGGGCGGCCGGTCACGGTACCACAAGCGGCGCAGCGTGGAAGAAACGATCGGCGGCCCTCCAACGATCAATACCGAGGATGCGCACGGCTCGTCCCGCACGATGGGCGGGTTTGCGAATGGCAAGATCAGCTACGAGATCGATCCGAAGACCAGCCTATCCGCGACAATCACCGGCTTCCGGTCGCAAAACAGGTCGACCAACAGCGCCGACTTCGTCGGCGTGACGCCGGACTTCGAGTCCTTCAGCGGCCGCCAGCGCTACGACAGCTCGGGCAGCTGGCTGTTCGGAGACTTGGCGTTCGACCACAAGGGCGCGAAGCAGGGCGAGACGCTGACCGCAACCTTGAGATGGGGAAAGAATAGCCGCCAGCGCGAGACGAACCACTCGAGCTTCAGCGACGGCGCTAGCCTGTTCACCCAGCGGCTGAAGGGCTTCACGCAGACGAGCGGCCAAGTCGATTGGCAGCACCCCATGGGAAAGGGCGAGATCCTGTCCACCGGCGGCTCGTGGGGTCGCTCGACGATCAGCGAGGCCTATCGCTTCGAAAGTACACGCACTGGCCTCTCCGGCTTTACCGCGGCAGACCATTTTGACGCCCGCGATGACGAGCTTGCGGCTTATGCAACGTTCCAGCAGCCTCTCGGGGACTGGACGGTGATGCCCGGCGTGCGCCTCGAGCGCGACACCCGCCGCATCACCAGCCGCGGCCATCCCGACGTGCGGATCAGCCGGACCGACCTGTTTCCAACGCTCCACGTAGAGCATGCGCTGGGCAACAACCTCGACCTCACGCTCAGCTACAGCAAGCGGATCGACCGTCCGCCGCTCAATGAAATTCGGCCGTACGAGATCGTCCAGGACATATTGACGGTGAAGAGAGGCAATCCGCAGCTCAGGAATCAGACGACCGACGCCTATGAAGCCAACCTCCATTACCACCGTCAGTCCGTGGACGCCGGGGTGATCCTCTACGATCGCGAGAGGAAAGGGCTCTTCAGCTACGACTATACCGTCATCAACGGGATCAACCTCGTCACGATGGTGAACTCCGGGCACAGCAGGGATCGCGGTGCGGAGATCGACGTCAGCGCGCCGATCGTGCAGCGGGTGAAGCTGAATGCCACCGTCAACCTGTTCGACCAGAGAATACCCATTCGCGACTTGGGCGGGCGTCGCTCGGATGAGCGGTTCCGTTACACGATCGACACCACGCTCGAGTGGACAGGCCCGGACCGGGGCAAGCGGCCCGGCGATGTCGCGCAGCTGCAGTGGATCTATAACAGCCCGGAGCGTGAATTTGCGCTGGACCAGCTCGCGTGGAACTGGCTGGGCCTGTCCTATACGCACAGTTTCACGCAGACCTTGTCGCTGACCGGAAACGCGAGCTACGTATCACGCACCGGCCATCGGCTTCTTTCGCCGCTGGTCCAGGCATATCTCGTCAGCCGAAGCCCCGCGGAGTTCAAGCTGAAGCTCTTGAAGACCTTCGGCAATCCCTAGCGGCCGAGGCGCTGGCGAAGCTCCGACACTTCCCAATAATCGTTGCGGCTGAAAGGGAGGAGCGCGGCGAGCGCGGTGCAGGTGCTGCGGCCGAGCGCTCGCTTGAGGCCGTCGAGCTCCGCGATCGCTGCGCGGATCTCGGTGGCGTCAAACACCGCGTCGCCGGCGGCCTCCTCGATCAGCGTCTCCTCGGCTTCGGCGACGAGCCATGCCTGCAGCTCCCAATATCGGCGGATGCGCTTCGCCGACTCCGGACCGACCCGCTGCGCGAGCGCCGCGATCTTCTTGCCCGCCGGGGTGTCCGGCCATTCGCCTGCACGCAGCGCTTCGACCTGCGCGCGGTGCTCGGCATTGTCGGCCGCAAGCCATCGTTCCGCTTCAGGAGTTCCGAAGGTGAAGACGGCCATCAGCGCGATCGGCGCGAAGATCACCGCGCCCATCATCGCGAGCAGGGGCCGGTCGGGGAATTGGTTGAACGCGGTGTGGACCGCGACGGCGACTAGATAGCCGGGCAGGAACCACCAGTAATGAAAGTCGAAGTCCGCCGCGGCTTCGCGATTCTCGCGCTCGGCCAGCTCATGCGCAATTGCAGCGAGAAGCGCGAGCGTCGTGCCGTGCATCACGGCAGTGCCGAGCCCGCGCACCAGCCATGTCCCCGTCCCGTAGAAGGGAAAGACGGTCAGGTAGATGATGTTCTCGACGACCGAGAAGCCGGCGCCGATCGCGAAGCCGGAGATGACGGCGTCGAGCTTGTAGCCGATGCGGTTGAAGCGGAAGAGGAGGACCATCGCTATGGCTTTCAGCGCTTCCTCGATCCACGGCGCGACGAAGCGGCTGTAGATCGAAAAGCCGATCGGCAGCGTGTCGAGGAAGCGGCCGCTGATCGGATAGGCGGCGCCCGCCGCGATCCCGCCCGCGACCAACAGAATGAGGACTTCGCCGAGGCTCATCAGCTTGAACGCGTCGAGCCAGACGAACAGGGCGAGCATGACCAGCACCGGCACCAATGCGAGGCCCCAGTGGGCCGACTGCGCGAGCAGGTCCGCCATCACATGATCTTCAGCGACGCCAGCCACTCCGTCTTTCGCGAACGCCCATCTTCCCAGCCGTGCGCCGCGCCGACGGAGAAGACCATGGGCAGGCGCAGCGCGACGGTGAAGGCGAGATCGAACTGTGCGCCGACGTCATAATAACGATGACCGGTCCCATCGGGCGCGCGGGTGGCCATTGCCCCGGCGAAGACCGCCGGGCGGATGTAGCTGAGGTAGAAGGCGGGCGTCCCGACCTCGGCAAAGCGGACCGGCGGCAGGTTCACTTCGCCGGTCAGCCGCCCGAAACGGCGCGAGGCGATCTCGTCGATCTCGAAGCCGGGGAAGCTCTCGAGCTCGCGGTACCGCTTCTCGGGGCGGTCATCGACGTAATTGTTGCGGAACGCGCCGAGATAATAAGCCGCGACCGGGCTGTCGCGCTTGCCCCCGACGATGCCCCCGTGGGCGTAGAACCAGACCGAGCTGTTGCCCCACGGCAGGGCAGTGCCGGCATCGACCCCGCCATAGAGGCGCGGAAACCAGTGGCCCTCCGCCTGGTCGGTGCCGACGGCGATCCGCCCCTCGACGCCCTTCTCATGATCGACGCCGCCGAGCGCCTTCGTCGTGTTGGTATATTTGAGCCCGATCTCCGCCGAGCGCAGGTTCCTGGGGCTGGCGACATTCTGCGCGCCGGGCAGCTGGGCGAGGCCGAAATAAGCCGCTGCGGAACCGAACAGGTCGAGCTGCCGCGGCGGATCGTAGATGAGCGGCTTGGTATATTCGACGATGCCCGCGTCGCCCTTGCGGCTGCGCAGGACGGGCCCGAACAGATCGTAGAAGTCCGCGAGATTGTGCCAGTAGGTCAGCTTCCAGTTTGGCGTCTGGTACTCGGCGTCGAAGTGGACCCGCTCGCTGCCGTGAACATGATAGGGCGAAACGGCAAGGCTGGCGCTGAACTGCCTGAACTGGAGCGGGTCGGCGATGTGGAAATAATAGCCCAGCGCTGCCTTCTGTCCGTAGGCGGAGACGATCGGGTAATGCGCGTCGAAGCGCATGCGCTTGAACGGGTCGTAGCTGTCCCGGTCGACGATCATCGCATCCAGCGGCACCTTGGCGGGCGAGCCTACGCCCCACTGCTTGAGCTCCGGGTGGGCGTTGACGACTTCGGTGCCCAGGAAGCGGACGGTGCCGAGATCGTCGCGCACCTGCGGCTGGACGATCGACGGATTGAACCCCTCGCCCGTGTAATCATAGACGAGCAGCGAGCCGTCGGGCCTAAGCTGCGGGCGGAAGAACCCGGTCGCGGCATTGGTCAGCACGTCCCACTTTCCGGTCGCGATATCGAGCCGGTACACGTTCGACGCGCCCGTGTAATAGCTGTTGCCGAGCAGCGCCTTGCCGTCCGGCGTGAAGGTGAACATCTCGGGCACCGCCGGCCGCAGCGACAGGGTCGCGACCGGCTCGTCGGCATTGCCTTGCTCGAGGTCCGACATCTTCCACACGCGCACCGACTGCTTGCCGTCGACGCCGCCGTACGAAGCCGAGACCAGCTGCCCGTCGGGCGAGATGTCGAGGTCGAAGATGATCTCGCCGTAGCGGAAGGTCTTGACCTGGTTGAAGCTGGTGTAGGGCGGCGGGATCCGCACCAGGGTGACGAAGCCGTTCTGGTGGCGGATGCCCCACAGGCTGCTGTCGGCGCGGTCGAAGGCGAGGTCGCCGATGCGAGCGTCGGTCAGCAACCGTCGCTGCTTGCCCGTATCGACGTTGATCGCGTTGATGTTGCGATAGGCGTAATTCTGGTTGGTGTAGAAGGCAGTGCGGGTCGTCGGGTCAAAGGCGACGCTCGTCACCTTGTAGAGCATCATGCCGTCGAGATCGGTAAGGTGGGTGATCTTGCCGGTGGCAAGGTCCATGCGGCCGAGGAAGCCGATCTTCCCGGGCCAGCGGAAGGCGGCGATGAGGCTATTCGTCTTCTCGTCGACGAAGCCGCGGGACATGGAGCCGAGACCGACCGGGGACAGGTGCTTCGGCTCGCTCAACGGATATTGCGCGAGGCGCGCGAGATTCTCGTCCTGGAACCTGCGCTCGAAGCTGAGCCAGTCGCTCCACACGCCGTCGAGCGGGCGGCCGAACACATGCCTGAACTGGCTCGCGTAAAAGGCCTTCGAATCCTCCGAGCGGCGCAGCCATTCGACGACCTTCTCGGGCCCGTAGGTGAGCGCGAGATAGGACATGAAGCGCGTCCCGTAGAGATAGGAGTTGGCGCCCACCTGGAAATCGATCTGCGTGCCTTCGCTCTCGAGTCCGAGCGGCGAGAACACCCGCGTGTGGTCGTGCATCTTGGCGCGCCACACCATCTCGTCATAGCCGCCCTGGGCGCGGCCCAGCCCGCCGGCCATCCACGTCTCCATGAAGACGGCGCTCCCCTCCATGTACCAGCGCGGGCTGAGGTTCCTGGGGCTCGTCAGGAAATTGTAGAGGATGCTTTCAGGATGCTTCTGGGCCGGCGCGGGCTTGCCGCCGAGGAAGTGGCGCCAGCGGGCGTCGCCGCTGTTCCACACGTCGATCGTTCCGACGTGCGTCAGCTCGTGGTTCATCAAGGTGAAGAAGCGCTCGCCCGGCGAGAAGGTCTCCATCGAGAGCGACAGGGGCGCGACGTCGAGCAGCACCATGTCGCTGGGCGAACCGAGCGCCGCGGCATTGCCGTAGTCTGCGAAGTCCTTGAGCAGGATTGTGACCCGCTCCCACGGCTTCCAGTGGAGATTCTTCTCGTGGAATGCGAGCGAGTTCTCGAACGCGCGGCCGAGATAAGGCGTGAGGTAGGTCTGGATCGGGTCGATGTAGAGGAGCGACAGATCCTTCGTTTCGAGCGTCGAGAGATGGAAGCCCGACGCGTCCTGCGGGACATGCTTCGGCTCCTGCTGGTCGTCGGGCGCAGGGGCCGGAGCATTGGGCGCAGTCGGCGGCGGAGTGACCGGCTCCGAAGGAGGCGTGTCCGTCGGCTGCGGCGGGACCGCGTCGGGCTTTTCGACGACGATCGTCGTGTCGGACGGAGGTGGGGGCGGGGCCTGCTTTGTCGGCGTCTGCGCGGCGGCCGCGCTCGCCGAGGCTACGAGTAGCGCCGCCGCCACATGCGCAAGGCGGCGGCGCGCCCTCGAACCCGCTTCCCCCATCTACGGCCCCCCAGCCGGGACGTCAGTCGCTATGCGACTGGGATGCCGCCTGGCTTACTCCCGCCTGGTTCAGCGCTGCCGAGAAGCTCGGGTTGGCGAGCAGTGCGGAAAGGTTCGGCTGCGCCGCGATCGCCGCCCACGCCTTCTGGTTCGACGACAATGCCGCGAGCGCCGCCGGCTGCGCAGCGAGCGCCGCGAAGGCCTTCGGGTTGGCGGCCATTGCCGAGAACGCCTGCGGATTGGCGTTGGCGGCCATTGCCGAGAACGCCTGCGGATTGGCGAGCGCCGCCTGCGACGCGGCCGCGTTGAGCGCATTGGCTGCCGAGGCCGACGCGACCAGCGAATGCGCATCGAACGCCTGGAGCGCTTTCGAGGCCGCGCTGAGCTGCGACGCGTTGCTCGCGAGGTTGGCGAAGCTGTGCGCATTGCTGCCGAGCGCAGCGACGAGCTGCGGGCTCAGCATGCTCGCGTTCGGCGCGAGGCTGGCGAACGCGAGCGCATTGTGGCTCATCGCCGCGAAGACGCCCGGATCGGCCTGAAGCGCGGCCATCGCCTTGCTGTCGCCGGCAAGCTGCTGGAACGCCACCGCGTTGCTCGCCATGCGCGCGTCGGCCGCGGCATTGGCCGCAGCGCTGCGGAACGCATTGGCGTTGCTAGCGAAGCTCCCGAACCCCGACGCCTTGCTGAGGATCGCCGACAGCGCCGCCGGATGTCCTGCGAGCGCCGCGAACGCCTGGGAGTGGCCGGCGATTGCCGAAAGCGCCGCAGGTTGGCCCGCAAGCATGGAGAATGCCTGGGGATTGGCCGCGAGCGACGCCAGCGCGGAGCTGGAGATGCCCGACGACTGCAGCTGATGCGCGGCGGCCGCTGCGCTGTTGACCGCAGCGGCGAGCGCCGCCGGCTGCCCCGAGAGCGCCTTGAATGCGGCGGCATTGGCGGCGAGCGCCTTGAACACGCCGGGGTCCGCCTGCAGCGCCTGCATCGCGGCGGGATTCGCCGCGAGCTGACCGAACGCGGCAGCGCTGCTTGCCATTTGCGCATTGGCGGAAGCCTTGGACGCGGCATCGCGGAACGCGCCGGCGTTGGCGGCGAAGCTCGCGAAGGCGGAAGGATTGGCCATGATCGCCGCAAGTGCCTGCGGCTGCGATGCCAGCGCCTGCATTGCCGCCGTGTGCCCGGCGACGGCGCTCAGCAGTGCCGCGCTCGCCTGGCGCGAGGTCGCCGAGAGAGCAGCAGAGCTTTGCGCCGCCTGCGCGACACCCGAAAATGCCTTGGGATTGGCGGCAAGAGCGCTGAAAGCCTGCGGATTGGCGAGAAGGGCCGCCATCACCTGCGGCTGGCTGGCAATGGCCTTGAAGCCCGGACTCGCCGCGAGCGCGCGGAAGTTCGGGTCGTGGACCATCAGCTCGAACGCATCGGTCTGCATCAGCTCCGGCACAGACGTGTCGCCAAGCGTCACGTCCGCGTCGGTGACCTGTGCCGAAACATAGCGCTGCGCCGGTGCGACGGTGCCTTCACTCGGGCCGAGCGGCGGATAGACGCGCCCGAGCCCATATGCCGCGACACCGAAGGCGAGCACGCCCGCGGTGGTCAGAATCATCCTGCGGTTATTCTTGCTTGTAGCAGTTGCCATGGTTGCCCCCTTGACTGAGTCAAGGCGGCCAATCTGCGCGTCAGTTAACGCAGAGTCAATGAAAGGTCGGGATTCCGACACGGCAGCCAAGCCACTGAAAAACATCGGAAAAATCTGCGACGATCAGCAGCGGAATGGCGAATCCTGCAATGGTTTTAACCATTTACCGAAGGAATCCGGAAAGGATGTTGGGCCTAGGATTGCGGCATCCTCGTGAAGGAGCCGGTCATGACTGCCCGCTTCGTCCTGATTGCCGCCGCTTCGCTGTTCAGCGCGAGCGCCATTGCCGCCGACGCGCCGACCGCGCCGGTCCACCCCGCGGTGCAGCCCCAATCCGCTCCCGTCGTGCTCGCGTCCGCCGACCAGGTGCGCGCGCCGTCTGCCGATCAGCAGGCGCCGGCCCAGCCCAAGCGCCGCATCGCGCGGGTGACCACATGCCGCTGCGGCGACCCGCAGTCGAGCGACGCCGAGGCGCAGCCGGAGCGCTGAGCGCTTCTTACTTCGAAGCGATGTTCTGGACCGGCCGGATCACCGGAATCTCGCCGTCGCCGACTGCGGCAAAAGCCGACCAGTAGAAGGGGTGCGACGTGTTGACGTCGTCCATCAACTGGCGCTGCGACATTCTGAGCGCGGTCACCGTCGGCGTGCCCGGCGGCGCGGAGAAGAGCCCGGTCATCAAACGCTGCGTGGCGTTGTAATCGTCCGGCACCGGCCAGTGGCTGGCGATCACCAGCCGCGCACCTGCGCCGACGAAAGCGCGCACCAATCCGTCGAGCGCAACGTCGCCGCCGGTTGAAAGGCCCGCCTGCTGCGTCGCCGCGCTGCTCGCCTGCGCCGCCGTGTCGCATGCCGAGAGGATGACGAGGTCTGCGTCGAGGCGCAGGTCGAACACCTCCTTGAAGGTCAGCAGCCCGTCCGATCCGCTTCCGCCGAAGCTGGTCAGGAGCGCGGGCTGGGCCGGGCACTTGGCGGCGCGCGAAGTGACGACGCCGTGCGTGGCGAAATGGATGATCCGGTAATCGTCGAGGTCGCTGCGGCTCTCGATCCCCGTGTCGGTGAAATCGTCGCGGGTGACCACCTGCACTCCGCCCGGATCGTAGGGCTGGAGGATCGCGCTCGCGGTCTGCAGCTCCTTGGCAGAAATCGGGTGGTTCCACGACGACAAAGGCAGCGTGCAGTCGCGGTCCGCCGCGGCGGGGATGACCGTCGCAGCCGAAGGCGGCGTGTTCTCGCCTAGCCCGAGATATTCCCGCTTGCCCGCCGACGGCGGAGCGCTGCGCAGCTGGGCGAACGCCCGCGGGCTGACCGCGGTGCTGATGTCGCGGTCGCGGCCGAGCCACGAGATGCCGCGGAAGTCGAACGCCGCATCGTCGCTCGCCTTCGCCCGCTGGAGGTAGGAGTCGACCGACGCCTGGTCCATCACGAGAAGGTTGGGCGGCAGGCGAAGCATCGCCCCGTCGGGTTCGAAGATCAGGTGCTTCGCAGCGGCGACCTCGGCCGCGAACGGGCCGAACAGCTCGCCGTACATCTGGTGCGCAAGCGCGACGTCGAACGGGTAGGTGGTGCGCTGCCCGTTCTCGACCGTGGAGATGGTCTCGCGCAGCGCCTGCACCTGGTCGGAGAGCTGCGCCGGAGTGACGCTGAGCTTCGCCGCGTGGGCGGTGGACGGCGTGACGAGCATCGCGAACACCTGGTCGCCGACCATGGTCATCCGGTAATATGCCTCGCCGGGGCGAAGGATCTTCTGAAGGTCCGCGAGGGGTATGACTTCGCTCGATACGGCGCGGTAGCGGGGAAAGCTCGCAAGCGCGGCCTGCGTCGCGAGCTGCTCCTTCTCCGAAACGTTGAGCGAAGCGCGCAAGACGCGCGCCCGCGCCGCCTCTTCCGGCGTCGGCTTCGGAAGGTCGGACAGGCGCGCAAGCTGGATGCGCGCGGCTTCGACCTGGCGGCTCAAGGTCACCGACTGGCGGAACAGGCGCGACGCTTCATCGGTGCCTCCGGTGAGCTCGCGCGCGAGCACCGCCTGCGTCTGCGCGAGGCCGGGACGGACCATCAGCTGGGTCGCGGCGAAAATCTCGGCCTCGGCGTCGGGGCTGTCGCCCTTCTTCAGGAGAAGATCGACATAGGGGCGCAGCACGTTCGCGAAGGACGGCGGAAGGTTGCTCGTGTCGGGCTGCGAATGGACGATTTCATGGAACATCGCTTCCGCGGTCGCGGCCTGGCCGGTCCGGGCGAGGAAGCCGGCGAGCCGGGCCTTGGCGTTCAACAGGGCGGCGGAGCCGGGATAGTTGGTCTCGAGCAGCGCGACGCCCTGGCGGTAGAGGCGGTCGGCTTCGGCATTGTTCTTCTGGTCCTCGGCAACCGCGCCGAGGTCGTCGAGGATCTGGGCGCGCAGCCACAGGATCGATGCCACCTTGCCGTCGCGGACCGCCTGCAGCTTGGCGTCGGCAGAGCGAAGCGCGGCCCCAGCCCCGGCGATATCGCCGGTCAGCCGCAGCGACGTCCCGCGGAGCTGGAGCGCCTGGCCGTCGAGGATCTCCGCCTTCTCGGCGGGAAGCAGCTCGTCGGTTTCCGCGCCGAGCTGCTGGCCGAGCTTGGCGCCGGCGTTGAGGCTTGCCGCCGTCACCGCATCGATCGCGAGCGACCCGGCGCCCTTGCTCGTCTCATTGTCGCGCACCGCCTTCGGCAGCGGCTTGTCGAGCTCGGCCAGCGCCTCCTTGGGCTTGCCCTGGTTGAGCAGGTGCATGGCGCGGTAATTGCGCAGCCGCCGCGCGACGATCGGGTCGGAACCGACCTGTTCCTGCGCGCGCGCGAACAGCGAATCCGCCTCGGCATAGCGGCCGAGGTTCGACTTCTGCAGCGCCTCGTTGGCGAGCGCTTCGGCGCGGCTCAGCGGCGCGTCCTTGACGTTGCTGACGGCAGCGAAGAACTCGGCCGCCTCGGCGTAGCTGCCGGCATTGTTGCGGCGATAGGCTTCCGACAGCGCCTTCGCCGGATCGAGCGTGCCGGCCTGGACGCGCGCGAAGGCCGCGGGATCGCCGACGCCGGTGGTGGCGATCGAGATTTCGCCTTTCACCTGCTGGTCCGCGACCAGGCTGCGAAGCCCGAGCTGGAGCGCGCTGTCGTAGCCCGTGAGGCCCTCCGCGGCGTAGAGCAGCTTGCCGCGGCGCACTTCGTACACGCGGTACCCGACCTCGGCGCCCTTGAGCTTGCAGTCGATGATGTCGACCGCGCCGATGTCCGGAAGCGTGCCCCGGCGCTGGCCGGAGCAATCGACGTCGCTGCTGCGCGCGCTTGCGAGCCGTGCGGCCGCCGCGCCGGAATCGCGCAGCTTGTAGAGCTTCCCGACCGGCAAGGCGGCGTCGCGGCACGTGACCGAATAGCCGGCGTCGAACATGTCGCTCAGCGCCTTGTCGGTCGTCGTGCTCTGCGCCGAGCAGAAGATGGTGCCCGAGGTGCCGATGCGGAAGCTGTCGCGGACGCTGAGCGGCGCGGCGGGCGCCGAAGCGGCAGCGGCAAGGCCCAGAAGAGCGGTTGCGATCGCCAGGACTGACTTGGTCATTGGATCCTCCGATCAATTGCTCTGGTCGGGCTGGCCGACGTTGAAGTTGATGTCGCTTCCGCTGGTGACCGGCTCCTCGATCTGCTGGTCGAGATTGACCGGGCCAGCGTTGATCAGGCCGAGCCAGACGTCGACGCTTTCGTCGTCGCCGTCCTCGTCCTTTTTCTTGTCCTCGTCGGACTGCTCATCGTCCGGAGTCGTGGTCGCGACGTCCGTCGATCCGAGCGGCCCCAGCACCTGGTCCGAAGCCGTCACTGGCGGCGGCGGAGGCGGCGGAGGCTGAGGCGGAGGCGGAGGAGGCGGAGGAGGAGGAGCAGGCGGCGGCGGCGGTGGCGGCGGCGGTGGTGGAGGCGGCGGCGGCGGTGGTGGAGGCGGCGGCGGCGGCGGAGGTGGCGGCGGAGGAGGCGGCGGAGGCGGAGGCGGCGGCGGCGCAAGCGCCGCATTGTTGATCGTCGAATCGTCCGTGAATTCGCCGTTCAGCGTGACCGTCGCACCGAAGTCCTCGTTCGCCTTGACCGTCCCGTCGGACAGGATCTGCCGGCCGTAGATGTCGATGTCGGCAGCGCCCGCGACCGGCGCCAGCGCGCTTGCCGCGGAAGGCGCCGGCGGGCCGTTCACGGTGAGCCCCGCATCCCCGACGGTGATTCCGCCGAGGTCGTCGGCGGAACCGCTGTTCTGCACATAGAAGGTGCTTCCGATATTGGCGGTGATCCCGCCCGCGCCGACATAGCCGTTCGGATTGTCGGGCCCGTCGTTCGTCGCCAGCTGCTCCGGCGTGACCAAGGTCACATCCTCTTCCAGCTGGCTGATGATCGCCTGGTCGGCGACCCACACATTCTCGGCGCTGAGCGTCAGCGTGCCGGCGAGATCGCCCGACCCGTCGGTCATCGCTATGCCGCCGGTGTCGGTGATGACCTCGATATTCTGCCCCGCGTTGAGCGTCAGCGAATCCGATGCTCCGGCGTCGGCGAAGTCGACTTCGCCCTGGACGACGATCGAGCCGAGCGTGTTGAGCGTCACGTCGGCGACCCCGGCGCTGCCGTCGCTGCCGCTGCCTTCGATCTGCACGTCGCCGACGTGGATGTCGGGCGCTGCGGTCTCTCCCGACGGCAGCGCGTTGATGACCAGCGCGTCCGCCGCGATGTCGCCCGCTTCGTTGAGCGAATAAGCGCCCTCGGGCACGACGAGATTGTCGCCGATATAGACGCCGCCGCTGTTCATCGCGTTGAGCGTGATGAGTTGCGTCACGCCCTTCACGCCGAGCGATGCGCCGTCCGCGATGTCGATGTCGCTCGACGTGACGGTGATCGTCTGCGCCGACACGGTGCCGAGGAAATTGGCGGTGCCGAGATCGAAGAAGCCGGCGCTTTGTGCATTCACGTCGGCGACCGTGCTGTCTCCGCCTGCGAGGAGCGAAAGCGCCTGCGCCGCGTCGAGGTCGCCCGTGACGATGTTGCCGCCGGCGATGAGATCGATGTTCGCGCCGGAGTCGATCGCGCTGCTCGCCAGGTTCCCGCCGGCAGCGAGGGTGACGTCCTCGCCCGCTCCGGAAGCGACGTTACCGACGGTCAGGTTCCCGCCCGCGACGCCGATCACGACATCGCCCGCATGAAGGTCGAGCGTTGTCATGTCGCCGTTCCCCTGGATGCCGATGTCGCCCGTCGCCTGGACATTGCCGAGCACGACCGAATCGCCGCCGAAGACGATCACGTCGGCGCCTGCGGACAGGTCCTTGGCGATCAGGGCGCCCGCCGAGTCCAGCGTGATCCCCTGGCCCGCGCTGACATTGTCCAGCGTGAGCGCACCGCCCGCCGACGCGCCGACGCTGCCCGAGGCAGTGATGGCGTTGCTCTTCAGGTCCCCGCCCGCCGCGGCCTGGAAGCGGCCGGTCGTGACCGCGCCCGTGGTGATCGAGCCGCCCGTCGCGACGGGTGCCGAATTGAGCACCAGCGACGCATCGAAATCGTCGGGCCCGCCGGCGTCAGTGAACATCGAAACGTCGGCAAGATAGACTCGCCCCCCCGGGTCCGTGGTGATGTCCCCCGTGCTGATGTTCCCGCCGACCATGGCGAGAAACAGTCCGCCCGCGCTGACGGTTTCGGTCTGGAGGTCGCCGAAGGTTGCGAAGCCCACGTTGCCGGCGCCGCTGACATTGCCGACGGTGATCGAAGTCGCCGACGCGATGCCGATCGAGAAGTCGCCGTTGTTCGCGGCGAGACCGGCCGTCAGGTTGCCGAGCGTGATCGCGCCTTGCGCATCGCCGCCGATCTGGTTGGTGGTGACCACGTCGCCGCCGGTGACGTTTCCGCCAGCCGAGAAGTCGAGCTGGCCCGCGGCGATCGTGTCGAAATCGATGTCGCTGTCCGACTGCAGCGTCAGCTTGCCGCTGACGCTGATGTCGCCGCCGATCGTCGGCACGTTCAGCGTGTTGCTGGAGATGAGCGTGAGGTCGGTCGCGGCGATCGTGCCGCCGACGCAGTCGCAGCTGCCGGCCACGATCGAGACCGAGCCGGTGCCGAGATCGCCCTCGGCCGAGAGGGTGAGATCGCGCGCGGTGACCGCCCCTGCGCTGGCGATGCGCGCAGTGCCCGCAGTCGCGGTCCCCGCGGGGCCGGACTGGGCGCCGCCGCCGGTCGCGTCAGCGCCGATGAGGCTTCCGAAGCCGGTGATGTTGAGCGAGCCGCCCGAGACGTCCACGTCCGCGGTGCCGGCATAGGCATTGCCGCCCGCAGTCGTGCCGTCGCCCCCGATCGCCGCCGAGGCGACGAACAATTGCGGCGTTTCGACGGAGCCATAGATCTCGAGCATGGCCCCGCCTTCGCCGGCGAACGCGTCGCCTCCAGCCCCGCCGTCGCCCTTGCCGCCGAACGCCTGGCCCGTGACCTGCAGCAGGGTCGACGCCGTCAGGGCGCCGTCGACCTCGAGGTCGGCATAGCCCGCGTTCCCGGTGCCGCCGTTGAAGCCCTCGCCGCCGAGGCCGAAAGCGCTGACGCGGAACACGCCGGCAAGGTCCGGGTCGCCCGGATCGCCGGGGTCGCCGGCGATGGTGACGTTCCCGTCGCTGCCGACCGAGGCGTAGATATAGCCGCCGTGGCCGTCGCCGCCGTCGCCGCGGCTGGCGTTCTGACTGGCGCCGCCCGCGCCGCCCGTGCCGTGCGCCGTCCCCGCGAAGGACGCCGCCTCCATGGCGCCGTTGACGTCGAAGATGAGATAACCGCCATTGCCGGTGCCGCCGTCGCCGCCAGGGCCGGTCGAGCCAGCGCCGCCGGCGCCCCCGACGCCGTTGGCGGCTGCGCGGATGTCGCGCGCGGAGAAGTCGGCGCCATAGTTTTCGAAGTCGGCGTAGCCGCCGGTACCCATGCCGCCCATGCCGCCGGTCGATGAATTCCCGCCCGCGCCGCCGATGCCGTTCGCATTGATGAACAGGTCGTGGATCGCGACGTTGGTGATCTGCGGGTCGGTCGTCGTTGCGAAGCCGCACACCTCGCTGCACTGGAAGGTGGTCGACGCATCGGCGTAGAAGGACGCGTAGCCGCCCTGCGCGGAGCCGCCGGTGCCGCCGATCCCATCCACCCCTGCGCCGCCGGCGCCGCCGATGGCGCGGGCGACGATGTCGGTTTGGCCTCCGACCGTCAGCGAGCCGCCGCCATAAACTTCGACATAGGCGTCCCCGCCCAGCGAATCGCCGCCGTTCAGCGTGCCCGAGCCTCCGTCGGAAATGCCGTCGCCGTCGAGATCCGCGTTCGCGAGCGCGCCCACCCAAAGGCCGTCCGCGACGTCGACCGTCCCACCGTCGATATAGACTTCGGCCTCGCCGCCTTCGGAATAGCCGCCGTTGCCGCTGCTGCCGTTGCCGCCGGTACCGCTTGCCGAAACTCTGGCGGTGGGGGCGGTGAGCCTTCCGTAGACGTCGAGATCGGCCCAGCCGGCGAACGCGTCCCCACCGGTGGCGCCGTCGCCGCCGAAGGCGTCGGCCGACATGTCGACGCTGCCGACAAGCTCGCCGTCGCTGGCGATGAAGATGTTCGCACCGCCGCCGTCGGCAAGCCCGCCGTCGCCCTGCACCGTTCCGGTGCCGCCGTCGCCCCCGAACGCGCGATCGTATGAGGAGACGCTGTCGGCGGTCACCTTCGTGTAGATGTCGACGTAGGAATAGCCGCCCTGGGCTTGGCCCCCGTCGCCCCCGGCCGCGCCGCTGCCGTTGCCGCCTTGGCCGCCGCGCGCGGTCGAATAGACCTGGAGATTGCCGAACGAGATCTGGCCGCCGGACAAATAGGCTTCCGCGTAGGAGCCGATGCCGTCGCCGCCTGCGCCGCCTGCTCCGTTCACCCCGTTGCCGCCGTGTCCGCCGGTGCCGTTCGCCGAGATGTAGCTGTTCGACAGCTCCACTTTGACCGCCGCCGGATCGCTTAGATAGTTGGTGACGTACATGCTCGCCGAGCCGCCGTAGCCGTCGCCGCCGTCTCCGCCGGCGCCTTCGGCGGTGGTCGGAACGTCGGCGCCCTTGCCACCTTGGCCCGCGGCCTGAATCCGGAAGTCGCCGTCGACGTGAAGCAGCGTCGCAATACCCGATTCGCTCGCGCCGATGTCCGCCTCGGCCCAGCCGCCATCGCCCTCGCCTCCCGGCGCGCCTTCGCCGCCGACACCGTCGGCGAACATCCAGTACCAGCCGGCGACGTCGAGCGTTCCGCCCTGGATGTTGAGGAACGCATAGCCGCCGGATCCAAGCCCTCCGGTGCCGGCAAGTCCCGAGTCGCCTCCGAAGCCGCTCGCCGAGACAAAAGCGTTGCCGCCGACCGTGACCGTGCCGCCATAGATATCGAGGCGTGCGGTCCCGCCCTGGCCCGATCCGGCGATCCCGCCGGCTAGGGAGTTGGTCCCGCCCTTGGCGTCGGCGGTGATGTTGAGGTCGCCGCCGACGTTGATCGTGCCGCCCGAGTTGGCGATGACCTGCGCCGTGCCGGCGGTTGCATTGAGCGAATAGTCGCTGGTGCCATTGTTGACCGAGCTGCGGTCGTCGTCGGCAGTGATCGTCGCGTCGCCGCCGACCGTGATGACGTCGCCCGTATAGGCTTCAAGCGTCGCCGTTTTCATCGCGTGAAGCGTCACGTCGTGGGCGAAGTCGAGCGTTCCCCCGGTGCCGGTGCCGCTGCTTCCCGCGGCGAAGATGTTGCCGGTCGCAAGGCCGAGCACCGATGAGCTATATTCGCCTCCTTCGATCCTGATGCCGGAATCGATGCCGAGGCCGGGATCGTCGAACAGCAGCTCGTCCGGATGATCAGGGTTATGCGCGACGCTGTAGCCGGCAGAAAGAACGATCTGCCCGTTCTGCACGGTCGCGCCGCTGACGTCGGTAAAGCCCACCGTGCCGCCGTTCAGAAGCATGGTCAGCGCCTGGTTCTTCGGGACCGCGACCATGTAGATGCCGTGGTGGTCGGCGGCGGTCGCGTTTCCGGTGCCGGTCGTCGAACCGCTGTGGACGATGCCGTTCGGGTCGTTCGTGCCGACGTCGACCTGGATGTCGAACAGGCCGTCGTTGAGCGTCATCGTCGCCTGCTCGGCCGCGACATAAGCGACCGAGCCGTTGACGGTGACGGTGCCCGCCTGCTCGATGCGCGGAGCGATCACCGCGAGATAATTATTGGCGGTGACCTTGGCGCCGTTGCTGATGACGATTTTCGTGAAATCCGCGGCGGTGCCGAAACTGCCCTGGAAGCCGCTCGGTGAAGTGGTCCAGTTCGAGCCCGGATCGGCGGTCGTCAACAACAGCCCGCCGACGTTGATCACCGCGCCCGAGCCGACGAGGATGCCGTTCGGTGCGTAGAACCAGACGTTGCCGCCGATCGTCGTGCTCGAGCCCTCGAGCGTCGAGACCAGCTTGCCGTTGAGCTGGATCGGACTGTTCGGGTCCGCCGGCACGATCCTGTTGAGCACCGTATAGTCGGTGATTCCGGTCGAGCTGGTGAAGGTCGCCGTATTGTTCGCCGGCAGGAAATCGTTGCTGGTGGCGTTCCAGTTGATCGTCGCGGTCGGCGCGGTGACGGTGATCGTCTCGGTGCCCGACCCGAAGCTGCCGCGCGACGCATTGGTGCTGGAGCTGACATTGCCCTGGAACGCCTGTGCGTTCGCTTTTTCGGGCGCGAGCGCGACCGTCGCCATCGCCAGCGTGGCGCAGGAAAAGAACAGGCGGCTGCGGCTGTGCCGGTACGCGCGATCGACGGTTCGGATCATTGGTAGCTCCACGGGAACAGCCTCGTGGTCAGCGAGACGAGGAAGCGCGGGCCGGGCTTCTTCCGGTCGATCCCTACGCGGGTGAGTGGGACTGCAAGGGCTGCATCGAGCGCGAAGCGGTCGAAGTTGACGCGCGCTCCGCCGCCGATGGAATCGAGATGGTCGGGACCTTCGACGACGACGAGGCGGCCGCGGTTGCGGACGAACGCATGGTCCCAGAATGCGTAGCTCTCGACCGCGGGCTTGTGCAGGCTTTCGGGGACTGTGCTGCCGAGGCGAATCTCAGTCTGCGTTCCGAAGCCCATGTCCCCGAGCAAGGTGCCGGGATCGTAGCCGCGGCCGACCGTGTAATTGCCGGTGGCGAACTGCTCGAAGCTGAGCAGCGGCTTCCACGCATATTGCGCGCGCGCAGCAAGTGAGAAGGTGAGGCGCGGGATCGGACGATATTCGCCCGCGGCGCTGTAGCGGAACACGGTCGCTTCGGGATCGCCGTCGAGACGGCTCGGCGGCACCTCGCCGGGCCCGAGGCAATCGGCGCTGTCGTGCCCGCAGTCGGTCGCGCCGAACAGGCCGACGCCCTGGCGCAGCTCGAGCCAGGTGCTGAAGCGCCACGGCGGCTCGGCGTTCGAATAACGGCTGTCGGTGAAGTCCGTGTCGACGGCATCGGCGCCGAGGCGGAGAAAGGCGACGCGCAGCCGGTCGCGGCTGAGCGGGATGCCGTCGAGCTTCACGTCCTGGTTGACGAGGTCGAGCCCGGCCGCAGTGCGGATCGTCTCCTGCTGCCGTCTCAGCAGCGGATAGGAGACCTCGAACGTGTTGAGCAGCGTGCGCGCGAGCACGCGCGCGTTCGGCACCGACGGCTTCGCCCAGGCGTAAGTGAAGGCGTCGGAGAAAGTGAGGCCCTCGGGCCCGAGCCGGAAATCGTGCGCGAGCTGCACCGTTTTCTGCTCGGTGAAGTCGGCGGTGCTGAAGACCGAGAGCGAGGTGCGGTCGCCAAGGCCGGTCAGTCCGAACAGCTGCGCGCGCATCAGCCCGCCCCACGGGCCGAGCTCTTCCGATCCACCGTTCTGGATGTTGAAGTCGGCATAGCCGCGCGTGCGCTGGACGATGACGTCGCCGATCACCTCGCCCGGCGCAGTGCCGGCGGGGCGGAGCGTGAGGCGCACCGTATAGCCGGGAAGGTCGCTGGCAAGCAGCAGGTAGCGCTCGGCGTCGTAGCGGTTGAACACCGGCTGCCTGGTCAGCTGATTGAGATAGCCGGCGATGATGCGCTCGGCGCCCGTCGCGTCGCCCCGCACGCGAACCTGCGTCAAATGCGCCATCAGCACGCGGAAGCGCACGGTGCCGTCGGCGATCTTCTGTTCGGGCACCTGGACTGCCGCGATATAGCCGGCGTTGCGCAGGATCGTCGCTGCGCGGTCGCGGATGTCGCATACCACCGACACCGGCACGTCGCGGCCGACGAACGGCGCGTAGGCGCTGGCGAGCTGCTCGCGCGTGACGCCCTGCAGGCCGTCGAACTCGGCGGCGCGAAGGACGAAATGGATCGACCTGTATTGCGGGTCGTCGAGCGCGCATGGCGGCCGCTGCAGCTCGCCCTCGATCTCCAGCTTCGGAGCGCTTGGCGGCGCCGGCGGATTGAGCGGCCGGGTTACCTCCTCGCGCGTCGGCGGAAGTGGCGGCGGAACAGGCTGGGCGAACGCCGTTGCAGGCGCGGACAGGATGACCGCCGAGGAAAAAAGATATGCGAATCCAAGACGCGCGCCGCGCCGGACTCCCAGCCTTGAGTCGTCACCGAGCTGCACCGGGGCGCCCCCTCCCCGCTAGAGAAATCCCGAGTCGCAGGACTCGAAATCTGGTCGAAATAGAGCAATTTACCCTAAGGTCAGCAACACTTATTTAACCCCGTTTATTGTCTCGCGGTTTACGCCTTTCCCGAAGCGGGAAATTCACTGGACCCGTTCGCGCCTTTGCGCATTGTTGGTTGGCGATGGCGAAATGGGACGAGACTCACAGGCTTGCCTGGCCGTGGTGGGCGCCGTGGGCGCTGCTAGCGGTCGCGGCGACGTCGCTTCTGACCATCGCCGCCACGCTCAACGACATTCTCTAAAGCGTGCAGGCAGCGCTTCCGCCGCAGCCGCCGCAAGCGGCCATCGTGGTCACGGGCAAGGCGCTTCCGCAACCCAGGTCCGAACGCGTCTATGACGTCCAGCGGATCTCGCGGGCAGAGATCGAGCGCTCGCCCAGCCATGAGCTCGACCAGCTACTGAAGGACGTGCCGGGGCTGCAGCTGTTCCGCCGGTCCGACGCGCGGACCGCGCATCCGACCAGTCAGGGCGTCACCCTCCGGGCGCTCGGCGGCAATGCGTCGAGCCGAGCGCTGCTGGTCCTCGACGGCGTGCCGCAGGCCGATCCCTTCGGCGGATGGGTGAACTGGCCCGCTTACGATCCGATGAACCTCGCGGAGGTACGGGTCGTGCGCGGCGGCGGCAGCGTCGCAAACGGGCCCGGCGCGCTCGCCGGCACGATCGAGATGGTGAGCCGGTCCGACACCGGCGTGACGGGCGAAGTCGACGGCGGCAGCCGCGGATCGCTTGAAGCGCGAGGACGGATCGGGGTGGAGGCGGGCGGCGGCGTGCTGAGCCTCTCGGCGCGCGGCGAGCGGAGCGGCGGATTCATACCGGTGACTGCCGCGACGCGTGGTCCTGCAGACGAGCCGGCGCCCTATCGCGAATGGAGCAGCCGCGCGCGCTGGGTAGCGCCGCTATGGGGCTCGACCGAGCTGCAGGCCAGCGTCGACGGCTTCCACGACTGGCGCACCCGCGGGACGAACTTCAGCGTCAACCGAACCAAGGGCGCGGACGCATCGGTGCGGCTGGTCGGGCGCGGGAAGTGGCAGTGGAGCGCGCTCGGCTATTGGCAACGGCGCAACCTCATGAGCAGCTTCGCCAGCGTCATCGCCGGGAGGACCGAGGCGAACCGCGTCTCGCTGCAATATTCGGTGCCTTCGCGCGGCGTCGGGGGAAGCGTGGAAGTGCGCCCCCCGATGCCCGGCGGTGTCGAGCTCCGGCTGGGGGCCGACACGCGCCGCACGAGCGGAGAGTCGCGCGAATTCTTCTCCTACGTCGCGGGCGAACCGACGCGCCGCCGTGCCGCCGGCGGCGAGAGCTGGACCGCAGGCGCTTTTGCCGAAGCCACAGCGGAGCTCGGCCGCGCGACGCTGACCGGCGGCGGCCGCATCGACCGCTGGAGCATCGGCGAGGGGCATTTGTTCGAGCAGGCCATCGCGAGCGGCGCGGTGCTGACCGACGATCGCGATGGCAGGCGCAGCGGATGGCTGCCGACGGCGCGCGGCGGGATCAGCCTTCCCGTCGCCAGCGGCCTCAGCCTGCGCTCGGCGGCCTATCTCGGCTGGCGCATGCCGACGCTCAACGAGCTGTTCCGGCCCTTCCGTGCCGGCGCGGACGCGACGGCCGCCAATCCGGATCTCGACCCCGAGCGCCTCGCCGGCATCGAAGCAGGCGCCGATTATTCCAGCGGCCCGTTGACCCTGAAGCTCACGGCGTTCGCGAACCGGCTGAAGAACGCAATCGCCAACGTGACGCTCGGCCACGGTCCCGGCCTCTTCCCCGGAGTAGGTTTCGTCCCCGCGGGCGGTGCCTATCAGCAGCGGCAGAACGTCGACGCGGTGAACGTGCGCGGCCTCGAGGCTTCGGCACAATGGAGCAACGGGCCGTGGTCCATCGATGCAGGCGCGAGCCTCACTCACGCCCGCATGCGCGGAAACGGGGCCGCGGCGTTCCTCGACGGCCTTCGCCCGGCGCAAACGCCCAATTTCGCCGCAACGCTTGGACTCGCGTGGCAGCGGGACGGCAAGGGCGCCCAGCTCGTGCTGCGCCGCGTCGGCTCGCAGTTCGACAACGACCTCAACACCGACGTGCTGAAGGGCGCGACGACCCTCGACGCTTATGCAGGATGGCCGCTCGGCGGGCGCCTGCAGCTCGTCGCGCGGGCCGAGAACCTCACCGACGCGCTCGTCATGGCGGGGATCAACGGCGACAATTCCGTCGAGCGCGCAACGCCGCGCACCTTGTGGATCGGCCTCAGGCTGCGCTGACTATTTCGCGCGCGTGTAGAGGAAGGCGGTGATGTCGCGCGCATCCTGCTGCCCGACGTTGAGGTCGGGCATCGCCGTGCCGGGAGACACCTGCTGCGGGTCGCGGATCCACTTTTCCATGTTCGCCGAATTGTTGGAGAGGTGCCCGCCGATAATCGTGCGGAGCGCGATCCCGTCGAGCGGCGGCCCGACCATGCCCGTGGCGGTGCGGACGTTCTTGAGCGCGTGACAGCTGCCGCAGCCATATTGAATGAACATGGCTTCGCCGCGGCGCGGATCGCCTTCGACGATCTGCGCGGCGTGGGAGCGCAAGCGCGTCCGCTGCTGCGCATATTCGCGGAGGATTCCGGCGAGTGCGATCACGAACAGCAGGACGGCGACAATCCCGAACACCGTCTTAGTGGAGAGTGACCGCAGCATTCGCGCCTCCCTCCGATGACTTCAGCCATTTGTACGCGAGGGCGAGCGCGGCCGCTCCATGCACCAGCCCTCCCGGGATCCACATGATCAGTCCCGCAAGCCTCTGGTCGTCGACCGGGTCGAGCCCGACGCCAGTCATGCCCATGGCTGCATAATCGGCATACCAGGGCGAACTGGAAAAGCTCATCAGCGCGCCAAGCCCGCCGCCGATCAGCGAGGTCGCGAACAGGCAGGCGGCGGAGACGCCGTAGCCCGCGCCGCGCTCGCGCGGGTGGAGCATCGCCCACCAGAAGAGCAGTGAGCTGAGGAAGAAGCAGGCATGCTGCGCGATGTGCCAGCCGAAGCTGTCGAGCGCCCGATCGAACAGCGGCGGAGCGTGCCATGCCCACATTATGACGGCCTGGACGGCTGTCGCCGTCACCGGCTCCGTGAGCCGTTTCCACAGCCGCTGGAGCGGCGACTTCCATCCCCCGCCGAGCGCCTGCCGGAGCGGACGCGGCAGTCCCCAGGCGAGAATCCCTCCCGCGCCCGAGGCGGCGAGCAGCAGGGTCGCGGGAAGCATGATCAGCTCGTGCTCGACCATGTGCATGGTGAAGCTGCGTTCGCCGGCCTCGTGGACCGGCGAAATCAGCGACAGCGTGAGGATCAGCCACCCGGACAGGAACAGCGGCGCGCCGGCGGGCGGCTTCGTGGCGCGTTTCGACAGCCGCACGTAGCCCACCGCGTAGATCAGAAGCGCAAGCCCAAGGGGGATCACCAGCTCGGGACCGAGCGTCCAGGCGAGGCCGCCTTCGTGGCTGCCGTGGGCCACGGCAGGCGCGGCAATCAGCGCCAGCGCGAAGGCGGGGAGGCGCCTCACTGCCAGCATCGCGGGATCACCAGCGAAGCGATGAAGGGGAGCACGATCGCCATCGCGAACACGCCGCAGGCCATCAGCGACACGGTCGCGACCATGCGCCGCGCGGGCGTTTCGCCCTCGCCGCCGTAGACGCGCCATGACGCGAGTGCACCAAGCGCCACGAGCGCAAGGCCGACGATGGTCCCGATGGTGACGATCAGCGGGCTTCCGAAGCGGCAGTCCTGGAAGGTCGCATCGGAGCCGAGCTGGTGCGCGAAACCTGCGCCGAGCGTGCCGAGCGCGATCCCGGCCCAGGGCATGAAGCGGTCGCGGATGCGCTCCGTCTTCACAGGCGCGGCACCCAGTAGATCATCAGGTAGATCGGGATCCACAGCATCCAGACGTAGCGCCAGTACATGCTGTTTTCGTCGACATCGCCCCAACGCCGCGGCTCGTAGGCGACCGGCGTGTAGGCGAGCGCGCACAGCACCACGGTATCGAGCCAGTCGGTGAGCAGGTGCGCCGCGTGCAGGAGCAGGAGCGCCCAGATGATCGAGCCATAGGCGTCGTCGGTCCAGCGGCAGTTGAGGCTGTTGAACTCGAAGGCGCGGATGATCATCAGCACCACGCCGACGCCCACCATCACGGGAAGGAACAGCCTGATCGTCGGTACGTCGCCGGCCTTGGCGGCCCTCTTGATGATCGTGTTCGGGATCTCGCTCAAAAGGATGATGATCGTGAAGAGCGTCCCTGCGAGGATGTCCGGCGGGATCCGGCCTTCGGGCGGCCATCCCTGCTCATGCCCCATGATGAAGAAATAAGCGGCGAAGGCGAGCGCGAAGCCTGCGCCTTCGATCACCATGAAGCCGAGGACTCCCCACCAGGTGAGGCTGCTCGGCCCGAACTTGAAGGTCGGCAGGTCCGACAGGTCGTCGGTGAAGCGCGGCTCGAGGATCATGTGATCACCGGCTCCGGGGTGCGCTTCAGCTCCTTCGGCCAGAACCAGGCCGCGAGAGCGATGAAGCACGGAATGACGCCGACCGCGATCGCCCAGGGCGAGAAGATCGATGCGACGAACACGATACCGATGGCGCAGGCGGAGATGAACGGCCACAGGCTCGCCTGCGGCACCGGCTCGCGCGTGTCGGGGGCAGCGGCGACGACGGTCGTCAGCAGCATCTCCTTTTCATCGACCCTGAGGCCGGTGACCACCGGGAACTTGCCGTCGGCAGCGTCCCACAAAGGCGTTTCGCTCTCGACCACCGGGCTGTGCGCGAAATTGTAAACCGGAGGCGGCGAGCTGGTCAGCCATTCGAGGCTCGCCGCGCCCCACGGGTTCGGCCCCGCGAGCGCGCCGCGATAGAGCGACATCACCCCGTTGATCACGAACAGCCCGACCGACAGCGCGACGACGAACGCGCCGACCGTCGACAGCAGGTTGGGGATCTCGAGCCCGAGCCCCGCCGGATAGGTGTAGACGCGCCGCGGCATGCCCAGCATCCCGGCCCAGTGCATCGGAAAGAAGGCGAGCTGGAAGCCGAGGAACAGCATCCAGAAGCCGATCTTGCCGAGCGTCTCGCTCATCATCCGGCCGGTGATCTTCGGGTACCAGTAGGTGAGAATGCCCAGCAGCGGGAAGACCGCGCCGCCGATCAGAACGTAATGGAAATGGGCGACGACGAAGTAGGTGTCGTGGAGCTGCAGGTCGAGCGGCACCGCCGCCACCATCACGCCGGTAAGGCCGCCGATGACGAAGGTGATGATGAAGCCGACGACATAGAGCATCGGCACCTGGAATCGCGGCCGTCCGTCCCACATGGTCGCGAGCCAGCAGAATATCTGCAGCCCCGTCGGCACCGACACCGACATGCTCGCCGCGGTGTAGAAGCTGTAGCCGACGCGCGGCAGGCCGGTCGCGAACATGTGGTGGACCCACAGGCCGAAGGCGAGGATGCCCGTCGAGATCAGGGCGAGCACGACCACCGCGTGGGCGAAAACGGGGCGGCGGCAGAAGGTCTCGACGATCTGGCTGACGAAGCCGGTCGCCGGGAGGAAGATGATGTAGACCTCGGGATGGCCGAAGAACCAGAACAGATGCTGCCACAGCAGCGCGTCGCCATGCTCCGCGGCATTGTAGAAGTTGGTGCCGATCGTGCGGTCGGAGATGAGCATGCTCGAGCACAGGGCGACGGCGGGCATGGCGAAGATGATCATCACCGCCTGCACCAGCATCGCCCAGGCGAACAAAGGCATGCGCGACAGCGTCATTCCCGCCGCGCGCGCTTTCAGGATCGTGCAGACGAGGACGACGGCGGCAGCGAGCGCCGACACCTCGGTGAAGGTGATCATCTGCGCCCACACGTCGGTGCGCTTGCCGGGCGAGAATTGCGGGCCCGACAGCGGCGTGTAGGAGAACCAGCCCATGTCCGGCCCGACGTTCAGAACGAACGCGATCCACAGCATCAGGCCGCCGAACAGATACATGAAGTAGCTGAAGGCGTTGAGGCGCGGGAAGGCGGTGGACCGCGTGCCGAGCATCAGGGGTATGATGTAGACCGCGACGCCTTCCATCACCGGCACGGCGAAGAGGAACATCATCGTCGAGCCGTGCATGGTGAAGAGCTGGTTGTAGCGTTCGGCGCCGATCAGCGCGCTGTCCGGCCGCGCCAGCTGCATGCGCATCGCCAGCGCGAGCACGCCGCCGAGCGCGAGGAACGCCAGCGCGGTCAGGATGTAGCGCCGGCCGATCTCCTTATGGTCGACGCTCGCGAGCCAGCCGATGATGCCCGGCGGGCGGCGCCAGGTCGCTTCGAGCCGCGCCTCCAGCTTCGCGCCCTTGAGCTTGGGCCCGTCGCGGGCGATTTTCTTGCGCTCCTGCTCCAGGCGCCGGTTTTCCGCTTCGACGCGCTCGCGCTCGCTCTCGCGGCGGGGGGCGGCGTCGAACGTGTCTGCGCGAACGTCGGTCATTTGAGAGTCTCGAGATAAGCGACGACCGCATGCAGCTGGTCCGGTTCCATCCCGATCGTCGGCATCTTCACGCCGGGCTTGAGCGACTGCGGGTCCTCAACCCAGCCGTAGAGATTGCCGGTGTTCATCGGCATGGTTCCGGCCGCCAGGCTTCGCCGGCTTGCGAGGTGCGTGAGGTCCGGCGCGACCGTGCCCCCCGCGGGCGTGCCGCCGATGTTGTGGCACGCGCTGCACGGGCCGGTCGTGACATATTTATAGCCTGCCATGGTGAGCGGCGTCGTCGGCATCGGCGCCGGCTGAAGCTGATGCGACCACCATTTCAGGAAGTCGGGATAGGATTCGACCACCACGACCAGGCTCATGTGCGCGTGCTGCGTGCCGCAATATTCGGCGCACTGGCCGCGGAACATGCCGGTCTTCCTCGGCACGATCGTGATGTCGTTCTCGCGCCCGGGAATGAGGTCCTGCTTGCCGGCGAGGCTCGGCACCCAGAAGCTGTGAATCACGTCGGCGGAGTTGAGCATGATGCGCGTGGGAACGCC
Source organism: Bacillota bacterium (assembly GCA_050261135.1). Taxonomy (GTDB): domain Bacteria; phylum Pseudomonadota; class Alphaproteobacteria; order Sphingomonadales; family Sphingomonadaceae; genus Sphingomicrobium. Next base: position 17,202 of record JBLNCZ010000024.1, on the reverse strand, counting down.
GACGGGCAGGTGAAGCTCGTTGGCTGTACGCAGGGTCTTCGACGCGTCGCCGCTGTTGTAGACGATGTCCCACCACCATTGGTTGCCGGTAATCGTCACCGACAGCTTTTCGTTGGCCGCTGCCGCTGCCATCGAGCGGTCGGTCACGAAGCTGGCGACCGCCAGCGCCGCGAGGCCGACGCCGATCAGCGCCGCCCAGCCGATCAGCGTCGATCGCATCAGCGGGTGGGATTGGTGATGGCGGCCGGTCTCGACGACATTGGCTTCGACGGCGCGCCGGCTGCGGATCAGGCCGGCGACGAGAAAGCCGATGACGAGCGCGTACATGATCCCGCACACCGCGAGGAAGATCCAAAAGAGCGTCAGGAACTGGCGGTCTTCGGTCCCGGCGGCGCCGAAGTCGCTCTGGTAACGCTGGTACTCGCAAGCGCCGACAAGCAGCGGAAGAACGGCTGCCGTTGCGGGCCGCCGCAGGTTCATTGCGTGACCGCGTCCGAGTTGGTGCTGTCGGGGTGCGGCGTCAGCGTCTGCGGAGTTCCGGCGCTCATCGATTCCGCGCGGCTGGAAACCGCGTCCTTGCTCGGCAGTCCGCTAAGCGAGCGCACGTAAGCGGCAAGCGCCCAGATCTGGTCCTCGGTGAGCTTGCTGCGCCACGCCGGCATCCCGTTTGGCCGGCCTTCGGCGATGGTCGTGGCGATCTGGTCGATGCGCCCGCCATAGCGCCACTCGTCGTCCATCAGCGGCGGGCCCATGCCGCCTCCGCCGTGGCTGTGGCAGCCGACGCAGTTCATCTGCATGTAGAGCTGCTGCCCGAGCGCAATGGCGTTCGCGTTATTGTCGTAAAGCTTCGCGCGCATGTCGAGCGCGGGCGGGTTGCTGCTGCCGGGGAAGATCGTCGGCGGGCTTTCGCCGGCAGGCACCGTCTCGCCGAGCGGCTTGGCGCGGCTGTGATGCTCCTCGCGGTCGCATGCGGACAGCGCCAGCGCGGCGGCGCCGAGGAGGAGCAGGCTAGCGCGGAAGCGTGAAGACATAGAGCATGCCTCCCGCGGTTGACTTGAGCGGCAGGTCCTTGACCGCATTGGCGAAGCCGAGCGCGCCCGTGGGATCGTGCGGGTCCATGTTGCCGGAGACGATCGCGCCCGCCCACCCGCCGACGCCGGCGACCACCGCGATATACTGGCGGCCGTCGGGCCCGCGGTAGCTGATCGGCTGGCCGATGATCCCGCTGCCGGCCTTGAACTGCCACAGGAGCTTGCCGGTGCGCGCGTCGATCGCCTTGAACCAGCCGTCCATGGTTCCGTAGAAGACGAGCCCGCCCGCAGTCGCGAGAGCGGGGCTCCACAGCGGCAGGTCTTCCTTGATCTCCCACACCGCGCGGTGGCGGATCGGGTCCCACGCGGTGAACACGCCGCGGTTGCCGCCAGGACCCGCATACATCTTCACGTCGGCGCCGACATAGGGCGTGCCGGAGATGTAATTGGCCTCGCTGTGGCCCTCGTCCTGGCAGAGGTTGATGTGCGGGATGTAGACGAGGCCCGTGACCGGGCTGAACGCTGCCGGGTTCCAGTCCTTCGCGCCCGGCGATGCCGGGCAGATGTCGCGGGTAACGCGGCCCGGCTTCGGTTGCTTGTCGGGATTGGGGATGAGCCGTCCCGACTTCAGATCGACGCCCTTGTACCCGTTCACGTAGCCGTACGGCGTCGCGTTCAGCACTTCGCCGGTGCGGCGGTCGATTACGTAGAAGAAGCCGTTGCGGCCGGGACGAAGCAGCACCGGCCGCCGCCCGTTCCCCCACGGGATGTCCGCGAGGATGATCTCGTTGATGTCGTCGTGGTCGTACAGGTCATGCGGCGAGCTCTGGTAGAACCAGGCCGCCTGCCCAGTATCGATGTCGCGAGCGAAGATGCCGGACGACCATTTGTTGTCTCCGGGCCGCTGCATCGGGTTCCACGGGCCGGGGTTCGAGGTCCCGTAATAGATGAGCTTCGTTTCCGGATCGTAGCTGATCCACCCCCAGACGGTCGCGCCGCCGATCTTCCAGGCATCGGGCGGCCAGCTCTTGACGCCGAGATCCTGCCCCCGGTCCATGGCGTAGAATGGCCGGAACCGGGAGCCGATCAGGACATCCTTGTCCGGACCGGTGTTATAGGCCTTCCACGCGACCTTGCCGCTGCCTTCGTCGAGCGCCGCGATCCAGCCGCGCACGCCCATCTCGCCGCCCGAATCCCCGACCAGCACTTTGCCGTTGGCCACCAGCGGCGCCATGGTGATGGTCTCGCCGCGCTGGATATCGCCGAGCTGCGTGCGCCACGCCATCTGCCCGCTGTTCGCGTCGACCGCGAAGGTCTGGCCGTCGAGCGTGTTGAAGAATATCTTGCCGTTGTCGTAGACGGCGCCGCGGTTGACGACGTCGCAGCACGCAACGCCCTGCGAAGCCGCCGCGGGCTTCGGCTTGAACACCCACTTGGTCGGCGCGCCTGGCTTGGTCAGGTCGAGCGCATAGAGATAATTGGGGTACGGCGTGATGATGTACATCGTGCCGTTGACGACCAGCGGCGGCGCTTCGAAGCCCTTCGTTGTTCCCGTGGAGAAAGTGAAAGCGAGCGAAAGCTTGGAGATGTTCGCCGGCGTGATCTGGCTGAGCGCCGAGAAGCGCGTCTGCGCGAAGTCCTTGCCCGGCATCGTCCAGTTGCCGTCGTCCGCCGGCGACGCCGCGGCCGGCGGGAGCGCGTGCGCGCCGCCCGCAAGCGGTGCGTAGTGGATCGGGCCGGTCTGCCGGGCGCTGGGATTTCTGTTGCACGCCGCGAGAGCGCTCGCGGCGGCGAGGATGGCGATCGTGGTGACTGCGGTGCTTACTCGCCGCATTACGCCCCCTTGCTGATCCTCAGCAGCTTCCCCGATGATCAGAGAAGATGCTGACCGGTCCATAATTCGCGCAGCCGCGGTGAGTTCCGCGAACGCAACAAATTTGACCGGACGCGGGCAACATACACAGCCTTCTTACTGCCGTTCCTAACCTCCATCAGCATTGTGAACCGCACCATCAATGCAGCGTTTGCTGGATGCCCGAACGGCAATGGGAGAAAAGTGATGGCAGGCAACAGAAGCGGTGGATCGAAGCGTGGCTTCGCCGCCATGGATCCCGCGAAACAGCGCGAAATCGCGAGCAAGGGTGGCAAGGCGAGCCACGGCGGAGGCCGGAAGAGCAGCTCGAGCCGCTAGGCTCCGCCGCGTAGCAAAAGCAGCGCCGGTCGCGTGCTCGCGGCCGGCGCTCTTCATTTGGCCGCGCCGCGCAACGCTGCGCTGTTGTTGGCGTTGACCGGCCGTGGCTTACCGCACCGACATCAACAGCCGCGACCGCAGCGGAGCGATTGCGGCGGTTGTCGCCGTGCATGCGGCGCTGGTCCTCGTCTTCCTGCACCTCAACGGGAACATGGACGTGCCCGGCGCGGACAGCGTGCTGCGCGTGATCGATCTGACCAGCCCGCCCCCGCCGCCGCCACCGCCGCCTCCGCCGCCACCTTTGCAGCAAAAGCAGCAGGCGAAGCCGAAGGAGAAGGAGGGCGGGTCGGCGCCCCGCAACATCCGCAGCCAGGCGACCCCGGTGAAGGCGCCAAAGCCGAAGATCGTCGTGCCGCCCGTTCCGCAGATCGCTGCCAGTCCCACGCCCCGGGAAGGCACCGCGCCGACCCAGGGCGCATCCGACGTCGCGGGCACCGGCACCGGCGCCGGCGGCAGCGGCAATGGCACCGGCAGCGGCTCCGGAGGGAATGGTCGGGGAGGGGGCGGCGACGGCGGAGTGGCCGAACCGCCGCACCTCGTCAGCCCGGTGCTGACCGGCCGCGACATCCCGCGCGACCTGCTCCAGCAGTGGCCCCGCGGCGCGACCGTGTTCCTGCGCCTGCGCGTCGACCCGCGCGGCTATGTGATGGCTTGCGACATCATCCGGGGAACGGGAGTCACGGCGATCGATGGCGCGATGTGCAACCTCGCCCATGACCGGCTGCGCTTCAGGCCGGCGCTGAACCGGAGCGGACAGGCGGTTGCAGGATGGTTCGGATACGCGCAACGAGCGCCCCGATAGTCGCAGAAGGAATCACATGATCGAAGCAGAATGGTGGGAATATGATTCCCTCGACGAGCTTGCCGACGCCGTAGCCGGCGATGTCGGCTTCATCATCGAAAGCGCGGTCGACGCGCGCGATGCGTCGCTCGTGGCCGTCCCCGGCGGAAAGACCGGTCCTGCCGTATTCAGCAAGGTCGCCAAACAGAAGCTGCCGTGGAAGAAGGTGACGATCATCCCGACGGACGACCGCCTCGTCGCGGTCGACAGCGAGCTCTCGAACGTTCGCGAGCTCGCGCGCGCATTCCTTCCGCTCGGCGCCCGCGTTGTCCCGCTGACGAGCGAGGCGGCCTCGGACTACCGGCTGGCGGGCAATGCCGCCGACGCGCGGCTTCAGGACCTGCCCTGGCCGCCGGACCTGGTGTGGCTCGGAATGGGCGCGGACGGCCATACGGCCTCGATCTTCAACGGGCCCGACCTCCAGGCCGCGCTCGACGCGCCGAAGGCACGCCGGGCGATCGGCACCATGCCCGATCCGTTGCCGCAGGAAGCGCCGGTCGCGCGCGTTACGCTGACCCGCGCCGCGATTCTCTCCGCGCGCACCGTGCTGATCACCATCACCGGCCAGCAGAAGCGCGAATTGCTCGAGCAGGCCATCGCCGACGGCCACAGCTCCAGGCTGCCGATCGGGCGAGTGCTCGCCGAGGCCGAGCAGCCGATCGACATCCACTGGTGCCCGTGAAGCGCTAGACTTCCTCGAGCCGCCGTCCCGCCGTTTCCTTGAGGAACAGCAGCGACACGACGACGGAAATGCCGGTGAATATCACCGAGTACCAAAGCCCCGCGTAGATGTTGCCGGTAATGGCGACGATCGCGAAGCTGGTGACCGGCAGGAAGCCCCCGACCCAGCCGGTGCCGACATGGTAGGGGAAGGACATGGCCGTGTAGCGGATGCGCGTCGGGAACATCTCGACGAGCGCCGCGGCCTGCGGGCCGTAGAGCGCGGTCGCAGCGACGACGAACAGCAGCAGGATGACGATCAGAAGCGTGATGTTCGCGTTCGCCGGGTCCGCGCTCTTGGGATAACCGGCCGCGAATAGTTCGGTCGCGATCGCATCCCCCGCCTTCGCCTTGAGGGCCTTGAGGTCGGCGCTGCTCAGCCCGTCGCCCGACGGGATCGGCACGGCCTCGGTTCCGATGACCACCCGCGTGCTTCGGTCCGCCGAGGGCCGCGTGGTAAAGGAGATGCCTTTGGTGACGAGCGCGCTTTTTGCGATGTCGCACGCGCTGGTGAACTTCGCCGTCCCGACCGGATCGAACTGCACCGAGCAGGTCTTGGGGTCGGTGATCACGATGACCGGCGTGGCGGCCTGGGCCTCGACGAGCGCCGGGTTCGCCGACGCGGCGATCCAGTGCGAGCCCGGGAAGTAGAGTACCAGCGCGAGCAGCATCCCGCCGACCATCACGAACTTGCGCCCGACGCGGTCGCTCAGCCAGCCGAAGAAGACGTACAGCGGCGCACTCACGACCGTCATGACGATCAGCAGCAGGTCCTTGGTCTCGGCGGGGATGCCGAGCGATTTCTCGAGGAACACCTGCAGGTAGAAGAAGGTGAAGTACCAGACGGCGCCCTGCGCGCACATGATCCCGAAGAAGGCGATCAGCACCTTCTTGACGCTGCGCCAGCGCGCGAACGATTCGCGAAGCGGCGTGCGGGTGATCTCGCCCTCTTCCTGGAGCCTTTTGAAATGCGGGCTTTCGGCGAGCTTCGCGCGCATCCACACGGAGATGGCAAGCAGGACGGCGGAGACGAGGAACGGCACGCGCCACCCCCATGCAGCGAAGGCGTCCTCGCCGACCTGGCTGCGCGTCCAGTAGATGACCAGCAAGGCGGCGAGCAGCCCGAACGAGGCGGAGGACTGGATCCACCCTGTCGACGCGCCGCGCTTCGCGTTGGGTGCATGCTCGGCGACGTAGATCGCCGCGCCGCCATATTCACCGCCGAGCGCGATCCCCTGGAGGATGCGAAGCAGGATGAGCAGGGTGGGGCCGAGCGAGCCCGACTGCGCATAGGTCGGAAGGAAGCCGATCAGGAAGGTCGATGCGCCCATCAGGCTGACCGTGATCAGGAACGCGCCCTTGCGCCCCAGCCGGTCGCCGACCACGCCGAAGATCAATGCGCCGAGCGGCCGGAACGCAAAGCCCGCCGCGAACAGCGCCAGCGCGGCGATCAGCGCCGGCGTCGGCTCCAGCCCGGCGAAGAAGACCTTCGAAATGACCGGCGCGAGGCTCCCGAAGATGAAGAAGTCGTACCATTCGAACGCGGTGCCGGCGGACGACGCAATGACGACGCGCGCCATCGACCAGGGTTTGCGATTCTCATCTTCCGCAACCGTCGCCATCTTCCCTCCCCAGGTGGTTCTCAGGGTAGCAGCGGCTGAGCGTCAGTCCAGCTTGCGGATGGTGCCGTCGGCCTGCGCGAACTTGAGGCCGAACTTCCTGGCGATGACGTGGTTGGACAGCGTGCCGTCGCGCTGCAGCTGGAGGTCCTGCTCGATCTTCAAGCCTCCCTCCTTCATCACGTAGCGGATCACGGCGCCGTTGCCGCTGACCGTCACGTCGACCGGCCCCTTGGCGTCGCTGAGGACGCCGGTGAAATGGTTGGGGCCGTCGGGATGCATGACCCAGGTGCGCTTTCGCTCCGGCTTGCCCTCCTCGCGGACGGTGTCGATGAGGACGAACTGGCCTTCCTTGTTGCGGCCGCCGACGCTGTCGACGATCAGCTTGTGCGAGCCCTTGAGCGCGATCTTGATGACATTGTCGGCGTGCGTCCGCCCGGTGAAGAAGGCGAGCATGTCGAGCTTCGGGGCCGGGTCGGCGGCCGCGGAACCGGCGAGGGCGAGCGCGAGCAGCGGCGCGGCGATCCTCATTGCCGGCCGGCCAGAAGCGCGTCGACGATGGTCGGGTCGGCGAGCGTCGAGATGTCGCCGAAGCCGTCCGTCGCGCCCTCGGCGATCTTGCGCAGGATGCGGCGCATGATCTTCCCCGAACGGGTCTTGGGGAGCGCGGGCGTGAAGTGGATCTTCTCGGGCGCGGCGAGCGCGCCGATCTCCTTGCGGACGGTCTGGTTGAGCTCCTGGCGCAGCGCGTCGTCGCCTTCCTCGCCGGCGTTCAGCGTCACGAAGGCGTATATCGCCTGTCCCTTGATGTCGTGCGGGTAGGCGACGACGGCAGCTTCGGCGACCTTCGGATGAGCGACGAGGGCGCTCTCGACTTCGGCAGTGCCGATGCGGTGGCCGGAGACGTTGATGACGTCGTCGACCCGGCCGGTGATCCAGTAGTAGCCATCCTCGTCGCGGCGGCAGCCGTCGCCCGTGAAATAGAGGCCCGGATAGGTCTTGAAATAGGTTTCGAAGAAGCGCTGCGCGTCGCCCCAGACGGTGCGCATCTGCCCGGGCCAGGAGGAAGCGAGGCAGAGATTGCCGCTCGTCGCGCCTTCGAGGACATTGTGGTTGGGGTCGAGAAGCAGCGGCTCGATTCCGGGAAGCGGCTTGGTCGCCGACCCCGGTTTCATGTCGGTCGCGCCGGGGAAGGGCGAGATCAGGATCCCGCCAGTCTCGGTCTGCCACCAGGTATCGACGACGGGGCAGCGGCAGTCTCCGACCACTCGCCAGTACCATTCCCAGGCTTCGGGGTTGATCGGCTCGCCGACGGTGCCGAGCAGGCGAAGCGAGCTGCGGCTGTAGCGCTTCACCGGCTCCTCGCCCTCGCGCATCAAAGCGCGGATCGCGGTCGGCGCCGTATAGAAGATGGTGACCCCGAGCCGGTCGACGGTTTCCCAGAAGCGACTGAAGTCGGGATAGTTGGGCACGCCGTCGAACATTACCGTCGTGGCGCCCATGGAGAGTGGGCCGTAGACCACATAGGTGTGGCCGGTGACCCAGCCGACGTCCGCCGTGCACCAGTAGATGTCGTCCGGGCGGTAATCGAAGATCCAGTCGAAGGTCGTCGCTGCCCAGACCGCATATCCGCCGGTCGTGTGGACCACGCCCTTGGGCTTTCCGGTGGATCCCGAGGTGTAGAGGATGAACAGCGGGTCTTCCGCGCTCATGATCTCGGGATTGCACTCGGTCGAAAGCTGGTCGCGCTGATCGGAATATCGAATGTCGCGGCCGTCCTTCATCGGCACGTCCGCGCCGGTCCGCGTCACGACGATGACGGTATCGACGTCGCGCTCGGCAAGCGCGGCGTCGACGTTCAGCTTGAGCGGGATCTTCTTGCCCCCGCGGACGCCCTCGTCGGCGGTAATGACCGCGCTTGCGTCGCAGTCGACGATGCGGCCGTGCAGGCTTTCCGGCGAGAAGCCGCCGAACACCACCGAGTGGATCGCGCCGATCCGGGCGCAGGCGAGCATCGCCGCCGCCGCCTCGGGGATCATCGGCATGTAGATCATCACCCGGTCGCCGCGCTTGATCCCCCGCGCTTTCAGCAGGTTCGCGAAGCGGCACGTCTCCTCGTAAAGCTCGCGATAGGTCCAGCGTGCGCCGCTTCCGGGCTCGTCCGCTTCGAAGATGATCGCTGTGCGGTCGCCACGCTCGGCAAGGTGCCGGTCGAGGCAATTGACCGAGAGGTTGAGCTCGCCGTCCTCGTACCAGCTGATGTGGAAATCGCGCCCGTCGAACGACCAGTCGCCCGCCTTCGTCGGGAAACGGTTCCAGGTCAGCCGGCGCGCCTGGTCGAGCCAGAAGCGATCGGGGTCGGAATGGGCGAGGGCGTGAAGCTCGGCGAGTTCGGCGGGGCCGATGCGGGCGTTGAAGTCCGTTGGAACTGGATGCACCGCTTCGGCCACGACTCTACTCCCTGGCTGCTCTTTCCAGAACGCGCCGCGCCTGCACGAGATGCGGGCGGTCGACCATCTTCCCGCCGACCGAGAGCACGCCTGCGTCCGGATGTGCCTCGAACGCGGCGACGATTTCCTCGGCGTGCCGCACTTCGTCGGCAGAGGGCGTGAACGCGGCATTGATCACCGGCACCTGCGCCGGATGGATGGCGAGCTTGCCGGTGAACCCCTCCCGCCGCGCCGCTTCCGCCTCGGCCATGAGGCCCTCGTCGTCCTTGAAGTCGGCATAGACGCCGTCGACCGGCTGGACTCCGGCGGCGACCGCGCCGGCAAGGCACAGCGAGCGCGCGAGCCGGTAGGTGAAGCTGAGGCTGCCGTCCGCGTCATATTTGGACGAGGCGCCGAGCGCCGCGGACAGATCTTCCGCTCCCCAGCTCATCGCCGCCAGCGGCGACTTGGGGTCGCGGTAGGACAGCATTCCGAACAGGCTCGCGGCGGTCTCGGTCACGATGGCGTGCACCGGGATGTTGCCGGTGCGGTGTGCGAGCTCGACCACGTCCCATCCGCCCTCGGCCTTGGGAAGGACGATGCCGTGGATGTCGGCGACGGAGATGAGGTGCAGGTCCTCGCGGTGGAACTCGCTTCCGATCGGGTTGATGCGGACCCAAAGCTGCGGCCGCTCGGTCCGCTGGGGCAGGTTCTTGAGGATGTCGCGGGCCGAGGCCTTGTTGGCCGGAGCGACGCTGTCCTCGAGATCGAGGATGATCGCGTCGGCGTCGCTGTCAAGCGCCTTCCCGATCTTCTTCTCGCTGTCTGCGGGAACGAAGAGCCAGGAGCGGGGCTGCATCAGGCGGGCTTCTTCTGGATCAGCGCGGTGCGGGTGCATTCGCAGACCAGCTCGTCGCGCTGGTTGTAGGCGCGGTGCGCCCAGGTCACGATCCCGGCATTTGGCCGCGACCCGCTTTCCCGAAGCGCGACGCACTCGCTTTCGCAGCGGAGCGTGTCGCCGGCGAACACCGGCCTTGGGAACTTCAGCTGGTCGTAACCGAGGTTCGCGACCAGCGTGCCGAGCGTGGTGTCGTGCACGCTCACTCCGACCAGCAGGCTGAAGGTGAAGCAGCTGTTGACCAGCGGCTTTCCGAACTCGGTCTTCGCCGCGGCTTCGTAGTCGAGATGCAGCGGCTGGGGATTGTGGGTCAGCGTCGTGATCAGCAGGTTGTCGGTTTCGGTGACCGTGCGGGTGATCGCGTGCGACACCCGGTCGCCGACCTGCCACTCTTCGAAATAGCGCCCAGCCATTGGGCCCGCTCTAGGCGAGCGCGACGGCCGTTGCCAAGTCAGGCGGCCTCCTGCTTCTCGAGCCGCGCCCTGAGCTCGCACATGCCGATCCGCTCGACCGCAGCGTGGGGATCGTCCGAGCGGACGATGTTGGCGATGTGCCCGAGGATCTGCCCGGCGATGTCGACCGTCTGGAGCGGCACGCCGTGGCGCATCAGCACTTCCAAGTCGGCGGAAAGCTGCTCGCCCATCTCGTCGAGCATGCGGCGGACGTGCTCCAGCTCCCGCGCCAGGCGCAGGCGAAGCTCCTCGTCGTCGCGATGTCCCGCCATTGGGCGCCGATTAAAGGATTGCGGTAAAGAAATGATTTTAGGCCCGGAACGTGAGCAGGATCTCGGCGGCGGCCTCGGTGATCGCGTCGCCGTCGAGCCGGTAGGCGGCATAGAGGTCGGCGAGATTGCCGGTCTGCCCGAACTTCTCGACGCCGAGCGGCGCGACGCGCTGCCCGAGCACTCCGCCGAGCCACGACAGCGAAGCGGGCGCGGCGTCGGCAAGCGTGACCAGGCCGGCATTTGGGCTGAGTTTCGAAAGCAGACGCTGCACGTGCGACGGGCCCCCTCCACCGCTCTTCGAGCGGTCCCCCTCCCCGTTCCGGGGAGGATGCCAGCGCGCTGCCTGCGCAGCGGTCCAGCCGCGGTGGAGCAGGTCGGGCGAGGTGACGGCGAGAAGGCCTAGGCCGGGCACGTCCTCCCGAAGCTCCTCCCAAGCGGCGAGCGCTTCGGGCATGACCGCGCCCATGGCGACGATCGCCGCTTCCGCGTTCGGGCCGGGCTCGCGCAGCCAGTAGCCGCCCGCGAGCGCGCCCTCGCGCCAGCTGTCGTCGCTTCGTTCGACCTGCGCGATGCTGCGGGTGGAGAGCCGCAGGTAAGTGCTCTCTCCGGCGGGGTCGTCGATGAGGCGGAACGCTTCCTCCATCATCGCGGCAAGCTCGTCCGCGAACGCCGGCTCGTAATGGCGCAGCCCGGGTTGGCCGAGGGCGATCAGCGGCGGGTTGATCGACTGGTGCGCGCCGCCTTCGGGCCCGAGCGTGATCCCGCTCGGCGTCGCGACGAGCAGGAAGCGCGCATCCTGGTAGCAGGCGTAGTTCAGCGCATCGAGGCCCCGGGCGATGAAGGGGTCGTAGAGAGTCCCGATGGGGAAGAGCCGCGTGCCGAACAGGTCGCCTGACAGGCCGGCGGCGGCAAGCATCAGGAACAGGTTGGATTCGGCGATGCCGAGCTCGACATGCTGCCCATTGTTGCTGGCACCCCACTTTTGCGCAGAAGCAATCTTTGCCTGCGCAAAGACGTCGGGCATTTCGCTCCGGCGAAACAGGCCGCGCTGGTTCACCCACGCGCCGAGATTGGTCGAGACGGTGACGTCGGGCGAGGTGGTGACGATGCGGTCGGCAAGCTCGCCGCCGGCCTTTGACAGGTCGAGGAGGATCCGCCCGAACGCCGCCTGCGTGGACTGCTCTTCTCCGCCCGGCGCGGGGATCGCCGGGACGGTCACCCCGCCGAATGCGCGGGCGCGTTTCTCCCGCGCAATGCGCGCCCGATCGATGAGCGCTTCGACGCCCGGGCGTGCATTGTCGCCGACGCCCTCGAGCGGCTCCCACTCATGGCCCTCGCGCACGCCCATGCTCTCGCGGAGCGCGGCGGCCTGCGTCGGGTTCATCAGCCCCGCGTGATTGTCCTTGTGGCCGGCGAACGGCAGGCCGAACCCCTTGATTGTCCAGGCGATGAACAGCGTGGGGACGTCCTCCTGCGCGGCGTCGAAGGCTTCGACCAGGGTCTCCATGCAATGGCCGCCAAGGTCGGTGAACAGCGACGCCAGCGCCGCGTCGTCATGCTCCTTCAGGAAGGCCGCGCCCTTGTTTCCGAGTTCCGCCGCGATCCGCTTCCGCCACGCCGAGCCGCCCTGGTAATGGAGCGCCGACAGCTCGGCGTTCGAAAGCTGCTCGAACCAGCTCTTGAGCGCCGGATTGCCGTCGAGAGCCTTCTGCAGCTGCTTGCCGTAGCGCAGCACGACGACGCGCCAGCCGCAGCTGCGGAAGATTTCGTCAAAGCGCTCGAACATGCGGTCGGCGCTGGTCGCGTCGAGGCTCTGGCGGTTGTAGTCGACGATCCACCACAGGTTGCGAACGTCGTGCTTCGCGCCCTCGATGATGGCTTCGTACACATTGCCCTCGTCGAGCTCCGCGTCGCCGATCAGCGCGACGAAGCGGCCGCGGTCCTGCTCCTCGAGCCAGCCGTGCGCGGTCAGATAGTCCTGCACCAGGCTGGCGAAGAGGGTGACGGCGACGCCGAGCCCGACAGAGCCGGTGGAGAAATCGACCGGGATCCTGTCCTTGGTTCGGCTCGGATAGGATTGCGCGCCGCCGAAGCCGCGGAAGTTCTCGAGCGCTTCGCGAGACTGGCTGCCGAGCAGGTAATGGATGGCGTGGAGCACCGGCCCCGCGTGCGGCTTCACCGCGACGCGGTCGTTGGGCCCGAGCGCATGGAAATAAAGCGCCGCCATGATCGCGGTCATCGACGCGCAGCTTGCCTGGTGCCCGCCGACCTTCAGCCCGTCCGCATTCTCGCGGATGTGATTGGCGTGGTGGATCGTCCAGGCGGACAGCCACCGCAGTCGCTCGTCGAGGGCCTTCAAGGCATGGATGTCGGTGGCGACGGGCTTCAGCATCGCGGCGGACTAGCGGAGGCGGGCGCGTCGCGAAAGTGACGCGCGCGGCAAGCGGAAGTGGAGGGGAGGGGTATGTCAACTTTGGCAACTTCCGGCGCGAAAGTTCACAATGTTCACCCTCCTACGCGCGCGTGCGCGCGAGGCTGGGGCGCACGGAGCGGCTGGGCGACTGGCGGGGAGTGCGAGCAGCGACGCGCGTGCATCCACCAGCATATGGCTCAAATGAGGTGCGGTAGGAAAATGGTTTTGCGGAGCACGCGAGCCCGTCATCCCGGCCTTGAGCCGGGACCTGCCTTCACTTCAACGGCAGTGGAGGAAAGCCGAAATCCTCCGCGAGGTCCCGCCAGCTTGGATTCTGCTCGTGAATGAGGTCGTATTTCCAGGCGCGTGGCCACCGTTTGATGCGCTTCTCGCGGAGTATTGCGGAGTCCATTGTGTCTTGGCGCTCGAACCAGACGAGGCGCTTGATGCCGTATGGCGCGTGAAGCCGCGGATGAGACCCTCGCGGTGCTGCCAGACGCGTGCGGGCAGGTCCGACGTGACGCCTGTATAGAGGGTGCTGTGCGATGCTCGCGCCAAGATGTAGACGCATGGCAGTTTTTCCATGCTGTCAGCTAAGAACAAGGCGGGTTCCGGCTCAAGGCCGGGATGACGGTAGAAGCGGCTTCTCGATGGTCAGCACCAAGAACAAGGCGGGTCCCGGCTCAAGGCCGGGATGACGACGTGTTACGTGTCGGGAAGCGTCTGGAAATTGTCGATGGCGTCGAAGATGGCGGAGATGGCGCTGCGCTCCGTCGCGGTGAGCTCGGGGCGCCAGATGTCGAACAGGAGGATGATGCGCAGCTCGCCGGTCGGGTTCTTCGCTTCATGCTCCATGCTGTCGTCGAAGATCAGCAGCTTGCCTTCCTCCCACTCGCGGGTCTCGTTGCCGACGCGGAACCAGCAGCCCTGGGGCACGATCAGCGGCAGGTGGCAGATCAGGCGGCAGTTGAGCATGCCGCTGTGCGGCGGGATGTGGGCTCCGGGCTCGAGCCGCGAAAAGAGCGCCGCCGGGGTGCGCTGGCCGATATTGCTGAGCGGAACCTTTTCCAGCGCTTCGACGGTGCGGGGGCAGCGCTCCGCGACCTCGGGCACCAGCCTGCCGTCGCGCCAGAGGTAGAGCGCGGTCCAGCTCGGGTCGTTGTTCAAATGGTGGAACTGCTTGGCCGGGCGGTCCGCATGATCTTCGACATAGGGTCGGAAGTCGGCGCCCCCGTCGAGGAGCGCGAGCAGCTCCTCCCGGATCGCGGGAGTCGCCGCTTCGAGCTCGGGCACCCAGTCGAACTCCTCGCGCTCGAAGAACTGACGCTGCGCGAGATAGGGGTAGTAAAGGACCGCGGGCTGCTGGACGTAGATCGGGCGCTCGCCCTTCAGCATGTCGAGCGCATGGGTGAGGCGGATGCGGGCGGCGGCATCGGCAGGCTCGAAGTCCGAAAGGGCGCGCTCGAGCGACTGCTGGAATTCCCCGGCGCGCTGCTGGATGAACGCCTGCGCCGCGCGCAGGCGCTCCAGCGTGCGCGGGTCGACGTGGCCGCCCTGCGCGCTCTTCAGCGCCGACTGGTAGAAACTCATCGCCGCCTTGGGGTCGCCGCGCGCCGCATAATCGTCGGCGCGGTCGAGCAGCGCCTCGACGCTCCCCTGTTGCGGCGCGGTGCTCACGCGGCCTCGGCCTCGCGTTCGCTGTCGAACCGCTCCTGCGCGGCGTGGATCTCGCCGACATGCTCCATCGCCCAGGTCGCAAGGCCGCAGATCGGCTTCTGCAGCGACTGGCCGAGCTCGGTCAGCTCATAATCGACGCGCGGCGGGATGCTCGGCGTGACCGTGCGGTTGACGAGCCCGTCGCGCTCCAGGTTGCGCAGGGTGAGCGTCAGCATCCGCTGCGAGACGCTCGGGATCTCGCGCCGGAGCTCGTTGAACCGCTTGGGGCCCTGTCCCAGCGTCTGCACGACGAGGACGGTCCATTTGTCGCCGATGCGCGACAGCAAGGTGCTGATCGTCCGGCAGACGGGGCTGGTCGGGTCTTTCATCGCTCGGTCACCTCAATGTTCCCGTGTCACAAATTTGTTCGCCCGACACAAAAAAGTGCGTTCTTGCGGGCGATTCGATGGTGGTTATTTAGGGTGCCTCGGTAACAAAACCATACCAAGGAGGCAATAGTGACCATCCTTCATATCGACTCGAGCATCAATGGCGCGGGCAGCGCCAGCCGAGCCATTTCCCGCTCGGTCGTCGACCAGCTGAGGGCCGCCCGGCCGGGAGCGGCGGTGGTCTATCGCGACCTCGCCGCCGAGCCGCTCCCGCACCTGACGCTCGAGGCTTTCGCCGACAGCTCGGTGCTCGACGAGTTCTTCGCCGCCGACACGATCGTCATCGGCGCCCCGATGTACAATTTCACGCTGCCGAGCCAGCTCAAGGCGTGGCTCGACCGCATCCTCGTTGCGGGCAAGACCTTCCGCTACACGGAAAACGGGCCTGAAGGCCTCGCCGGCGGCAAGCGGGTGATCGTCGCGCTTGCCCGCGGCGGCTTCTACGACGCCGGATCGCCGGCGAGCGCGCTCGAGCATCTCGAGACCTATCTGCGCGGAATCTTCAACTTCATCGGCATCGAGCCGGAGTTCGTCGCCGCCGACGGCCTCGCGGTCAGCCCGCAGCAGCGCGAGCAGTCGATCGGCCAGGCGCTCGGCGAGACGGTTCGCCTCGCCGCCTGAGCATTGCCCGGCGGCGGTCCCCGCTCCCTCGCTCCGCCGCCACCGAGCCCCTGCGCCGGCCCTGTCCCCTCCAGCCGGCGCGGGGGCTCTTACCTCTGACCAGCCTCAATTCATGGACCGGCGGCGACGGCTGTTCGTTGTCGGCGCGAAGGAGGCTGCAGATGAGCGAACTCGACGCAAAGGACCGCGAAAAGCTGAAGGACAGCCAGTACGCGTTCCCCAAGGAGCGCAAGGAGCCGATCGAGGACGCGACCCACGTCCGCAACGCGATCGCGCGCTTCGACCAGGTCGAAGGCGTCTCCGACAAGGAGCGCGACGAGGCCTGGGACCGGATCAAGAAGGCCGCCAAGAAGCACGGCGTGGAGGTCCACGAGAAGAGCTGGCGCGAGCTCGGGAAGAAGAAGAGCTGAGTCCGCCCGCCGCGCGTGGTAAGAGCGGCGGATGGCCAGAAGAATCCAGCCGATTCCCGATCCGCGCCGGCAGTTCGAGCCGGGGCCGCTGAACCGCCTCGCCGAACGTTTGCGGCGCAGGAGGCCGAACCGGCCGGGCGGGCCGGAGACGGGAGGCGTGCCCGTCGAACCTGAAAAGCCGCGCGGCCTTTCGGGCGGCGCCGCGGCCGCGCTGGAGTTCGACGACTAGCCGCTGAGCAGCCGCAGCGGATTTTCGATGAGGCCCTTCAGCGTCTGCATGAAGCTCGCCGCATCCCAGCCGTCGACGACGCGGTGGTCGCAGCTCAGCGACAGGTTCATGCGCTTGCGGACCTCGATCTCGCCGCCGACCGGCACGAGCTTGTCCTCGATCTTGTTGACGGCGACGATCGCCACCTGAGGCGGGTTGACGACCGGGGTCGAGGTGATGCCGCCCATCGGGCCGAGGCTCGAGATGGTGAAGGTTGCGCCGGAGAGCTCCTCGCGGCTGGCCTTGCCGGTCCGCGCGGCTTCGGAGAGGCGCAGGATCTCGGACGCCAGCTCCCACACCGAGCGCGCCTCGGCGTTGCGGATGGTCGCGACCATGAGGCCGTTGGGGGTCTGGGTGGCGACGCCCATCTGCACCGAGCCGTGGCGGGTGATGACCATCGCTTCGTCGTCGAAGGTCGCGTTGAGCATCGGCCATTCGGCGAGGCCGCGGGTGAGCGCGGTGATGAGGAAGGGCAGCAGCGTCAGCTTCGGGTTGGAGCCGCGATCGGCGTTCATCATCGCGCGGGTCTCCTCGAGCGCGGTGACGTCGAACTCCTCGACCAGGGTGAAATGCTGGATGCGCCGGTTCGCCTCGGCCATGTTCTCGGCGATCTTGCGCCGAAGGCCCACGACCTTGACCGTCTCGTCCTTGCGCGGCGCGGCGGCGCGCTGGCCGACGCTGCCGCCGTTGTAGAGGAGGTAGGCGTCGAGGTCCGAGTGGCGGATGCGGTCGCTCGCGGTCTTCACCTGCGCAAGGTCGATGCCGAGGTCGCGCGCGCGGGCGCGGACGGCCGGCGAGGCGAGGACGTGCGCTCCCCCTACCGCTTGCGGGAGGGGGCCGGGGGGGGGGCCGGTTAGAGACAGAGCGGCGCC
>JBLNCZ010000023.1:0-214961 GCA_050261135.1 Bacillota bacterium | reverse complement strand
ACCGCTCGACGAAGTCGAGTGGTGGAGGGGCCGGCCACTCCGTGAGTCCTTCGGACTGCCACCTCCCCATCGCTTCGCGACAGGGAGGAATTCAGGCGTTCCTGTAGCGCCAGAGCAGGAGCGGCCGCTGGAGCAACAGCCCGGCGGCGAACCCGCCGACATGCGCCGGCGTCGCCAGCAGGAAGCCCTGCCCTCCTGCGAGCCAGCCCATCATCACCTGGAGCACGACCCAGGCGACCAGCAGCCACAGCGCATTGACCCAGCGATTGATGACCGGCGAGGAGCTTATGCGCCGCGCCCGGCCGAAGCTGAGCGCGAACGCCCCCATCACCGCACTGATCGCGCCGCTCGCGCCGACCATCGGCACGGTCGCCATCGGGTCGACGCCCCATTGCGCCAGCGCGGCCGCATAGGCGCCGACGAGGTACAGGATGATGAGCCCCGCCATGCCGAGCACGCGCTCGACCTCGCGGCCGCACCAGACGAACACCAGCAGGTTGAAACCGAGGTGGATCAGCCCCGAATGGACGAGCGTCGCCGTCAGCGGAGTGAGGATCGGCGGCACCGCGGGCCAGGGCACCGGAAGGCCGCTGAGCCGCGCCGGGATGAAGCCCATCACCAACGCCGCCAGCTCCGACTTGCCGATCGCGGCGGCGATCACCCACGCAAGCGCGGTGAGGACCGTGATCAGGTAGGTCGCGCTTCCGGTGAGCCGCTGCATCGGGCTCAAACGAACTCGATCTTCTTGATCTCGTAATAACGGTCGCCGGACGGGGTGGAGACCTCCACCTCGTCGCCGACCTGGCGTCCGATCAGCGCGCGGCCGAGCGGCGAATTATAGCTGATGCGGCCCTGGTTGGCGTCCGCCTCGACCTGGCCGACGAGCTGGTATTTCACCTTTTTGTCGTCCTCGTCGATCAGGGTGACGGTGGCGCCGAACACGACCTTGTCGCCCGACAGGCTCTTGGGATCGATCACCATCGCCCGGCTGAGGCGGTCCTCCAGGTCCGCGATCGACGCTTCGATCTGGCCCTGCCGCTCCTTGGCGGCATGATATTCCGCATTCTCGCTGAGGTCGCCGTGGGCGCGCGCCGCCTCGATCGCCTCGACGATCTCGGGCCGCTCCATCTTCAGGCGCTTGAGGTCCTCGGTCAGCTTGCGGTGACCCTCCTCCAGCATCGGCACCTTCTCGGCAGTGGCCATGTCTCGAAAACCCTTTTGTATGCTCTGCCCGGGCGCGGCTTTTCGTGAAGCGCGCGAAACCAGTCAGATTGTCGGTGGAAGCTGTCTCTAGGGCCGGGAATAATAGGATTGGAGCGACGCGACTTCAAGCGCGTGGCCCCGAACCGCCTCGATCGCCCGCGCCGCGGCAAGGCTCGCCGCCGCAGTGGTGAAATAGGGTACCCGCTTCTGCAGCGTCGTCGTGCGGATGGAATGGCTGTCCTTCAGCGACTGCCATCCCTCGGTGGTGTTGAAGACCAGGTCGACGTCGCCGTCCAGCAGCTTGTCGACGATGTGCGGCCGCCCCTGCGCGACCTTGTTCACCACCTCGACCGGCAGCCCCTTCGCCTGCAGGTGCGCAGCGGTGCCGCCGGTCGCGATGATCGCAAAGCCGAGCTCGACCAGCTTCTCGACCGCCGGCACGATATTGTCCTTGTCGGCATCCTTGACCGACACGAACGCCGTACCCCCCTGCGGCAGGATCATCCCCGCGCCGAGCAGAGCCTTGGCGAAGGCGATGTCGAAATCCGTATCGATTCCCATCACTTCGCCGGTGCTCTTCATCTCGGGTCCGAGCACCGGATCGGTCCCGGGGAAGCGCGCGAACGGGAAAACCGGCCCCTTCACCGCGATATAGTCGAGCTCATGGGCGATCTGCCCGACGTCGCCGAGCCCCTCGCCCGCCATCACCCGCGCCGCGAACTTCGCCACCGGCTTTCCGATCGCCTTGGCGACGAACGGCACCGTGCGGCTGGCGCGCGGATTGACCTCGATCAGGTAGACCTCGCCGTCCTTGACCGCGAACTGCACGTTCATCAGGCCCCGGACC
This sequence comes from Bacillota bacterium, assembly GCA_050261135.1. Lineage (GTDB taxonomy): Bacteria > Pseudomonadota > Alphaproteobacteria > Sphingomonadales > Sphingomonadaceae > Sphingomicrobium. The sequence goes on along the minus strand of JBLNCZ010000023.1, from coordinate 212,911 downwards.
TTCAGCGCCAGCGCAAGCGCGCGCGTCTGCCGGTCGATCTCCGCCAGGATCTCGCTCCCCAGGCTGTGCGGAGGGATCGAGCAGGCGCTGTCGCCCGAATGGACGCCCGCTTCCTCGATATGCTGGAGGATCCCGCACACCGCGACCTCGGTCCCATCGCAGATGGCGTCGACGTCGACCTCGATCGCGTCGCGCAAATAGCGGTCGATCAGCACCGGGCTTCGTCCCGACACCTGCACCGCGGTCGCGATATAATGTTCGAGCTGCTGCGGCCCGTCGACCACCTCCATCCCGCGCCCGCCGAGCACGTAGGACGGCCTCAGGAGCACCGGATAGCCGATCCGCTCCGCCACCCGAAGCGCTTCCTCGCGGCTCCGCGCGATCCCGTTCGCCGGCTGCTTGAGGTCGAGCCGCTGCACCAGCGCCGCGAAGCGCTCCCGGTCCTCGGCAAGGTCGATGCTGTCGGGCGAGGTGCCGAGGATCGGCACGCCCGCCGCCTGCAGCTCGGCCGCGAGCTTCAGCGGCGTCTGCCCGCCGAGCTGGACGATGAGGCCGAGCAGCTCGCCCTTCTCCTGCTCCCGCCGCACGATCTCCAGCACGTCCTCCGCGGTCAGCGGCTCGAAATAGAGGCGGTCCGACGTGTCCGGGTCGGTCGACACCGTCTCCGGATTGCAGTTCACCATGATGACTTCATAGCCCGCGCCGCTCTGCCCGTTGCGGTCGCGCCCGAGCGCAAACGCAGCATGGCAGCAGCAATAGTCGAACTCGATCCCCTGCCCGATCCGGTTCGGACCGCCGCCGAGGATCATCACCTTCCGGCGGTCGCTGACCTCCGCCTCGTCGACCGGCTCCCCGAACAACGGCGCTTCATAGGTCGAATAGAGATAGGGCGTCGCCGCATCGAACTCGGCCGCGCAGCTGTCGATGCGCTTGAACACGGGCCGGACGCCGAGCCGCAGCCGATGTTCGCGCACCTCGGCTTCGGTGATCCCGCCGGTCATCCGCCGAACCGCGCTGTGCACCGCCCCGCCGCCGCCCGCCGCGACGGCCTCGCCCATCTCGCGCTCCATCCCCGCCGAGCGGAGCGCCAGCTGCGCCAGGCGCGCGTCCGAAAAGCCCATCGCCTTCAGCCGCCGCATGCCGCGCGGATCGCTCGGAAGCCCCTCCGCACGGACCTGCTCCTCGGCGTGAACAATCTCCTCCAAACGCCTCAAAAACCACGGATCGAAGCCCGAAATCTCGTTGATCCGCTCGACCGTGAACCCGTGCCGAAGCGCTTCCGCGGCCACCAGCAGCCGGTCGGGCGTCGGCCGCGCAAGCGCGCTCTCGATGGCCGCCGTGTCGGCATTTTCCAGCTCGCGCACGCGGTCGAGCCCGGTCAGCCCGGTCTCGAGCCCGCGAAGCGCCTTCTGCAGGCTCTCAGGGAAGCTGCGGCCGATGGCCATCACCTCGCCCACCGACTTCATCGACGTGCTCAGCGTCGCCTCGGCGCCGCGGAACTTCTCGAACGCGAAGCGCGGGATCTTGGTGACGACATAGTCGATGGTCGGCTCGAAGCTCGCCGGCGTAGCGCCGCCGGTGATGTCGTTGGCGATCTCGTCGAGCGTGTAGCCGACCGCCAGCCGCGCGGCGACCTTCGCGATCGGGAAGCCTGTCGCCTTCGACGCGAGCGCCGACGAACGCGACACGCGCGGGTTCATCTCGATCACCACCATCCGGCCGGTCTTGGGATCGACCGCGAACTGGACGTTCGAACCCCCGGTTTCCACGCCGATTTCTCGCAGCACCGCGATGCTCGCGGAGCGCATCCTTTGATATTCCTTGTCGGTCAGCGTCAGCGCCGGCGCGACGGTGATGCTGTCGCCCGTGTGCACGCCCATCGGGTCGACGTTCTCGATCGAGCAGATGATGATGGCATTGTCGGCGCGGTCGCGCACGACTTCCATCTCATATTCCTTCCACCCGAGCACCGATTCCTCGATCAGCACTTCGGTCGTCGGGCTAGCCTCCAGCCCGCCGGTCACGATCTGCACGAACTCGTCGCGGTTGTAGGCGATGCCCCCGCCCGTCCCGCCCAGCGTGAAGCTCGGCCGGATGATCGCCGGAAGCCCCACATGCTCGAGGACTTGCAGGGCATCCTCGAGGCTGTGCGCGATGCCCGAGCGCGGGCTTTCCAGCCCGATCCTGTCCATCGCCTCGCGGAACTTCAAGCGGTCCTCGGCCTTCTCGATCGCCTGCGCGTTCGCGCCGATCAGCTCGATGCCGAGCCGGTCGAGCGTTCCGTCCTTGAACAGCGCCAGCGCCGTATTCAGCGCCGTCTGCCCGCCCATCGTCGGAAGCACCGCGTCGGGCCGCTCCTTCTCCAGGATCTTGGCAACGATCGCCGGCGTGATCGGCTCGACATAGGTCGCGTCCGCCAGCTCCGGGTCGGTCATGATCGTCGCCGGGTTCGAATTGACGACGATGACGCGGTACCCTTCCGCCTTCAGCGCCTTCACCGCCTGCGACCCCGAATAGTCGAACTCCGCCGCCTGCCCGATCACGATCGGCCCGGCACCGATGATCAGGATGGAGCTGATGTCGGTTCGCTTAGGCATTGACGAAGGCGCTTTCGTGAACTTTGGTGAAAAGGTGCCGACAAACCCCCTCTCCCCGGCGGGGAGAGGGTTGGGGTGAGGGGGTTCGGCCTTGACCAGAAAGCGCCTGACGCCTGTTGCGCGAAAACTCCGACGCAGCAGCACCGATGCCGAGAACCGGCTGTGGTACCATTTGCGCGGCCGCCGCTTCGAAGGCGCCAAGTTCCTCCGCCAATTCCCGATCGGCAGGTACGTCGCGGATTTCGCCTGCCGTGACCTTCGTCTCGCAATCGAACTCGACGGGGGACAACACTCGCCTGAAACCGACGCTCCCCGAACCGGCGCGATCGAGGCGTTCGGCTATCGCCTTATCCGCTTCTGGAACAATGACGTGCTCGAGAACACGGAAGGCGTGCTGGACGTCATCCGCCGAGAACTGGCCGTTGCGAGAAACAACCCTCTCCCTTGAGGGAGAGGGCAGGGTGAGGGTGTACGGCGGTTTGATGAAGAGGCGCCGAACCCCCTCACCCCAACCCTCTCCACGCCGGGGAGAGGGAGAATATGCGCCGCCCCTGCCCATCAGCCCTCCGGGAAGCTCATGTTGACGAACACCGTCTTCAGCCCGTTCTTCCGCGCCCATTTGACCACGCAGGCGCGCTGCTCGGGGGTCGGGTCCTGATGGATCATCATCAGCAGCCGCTTCTCGCTCTCGTCCTGCATCAGCTCGCCGAGCGCCAGCCCGCACCCGGTCGCCACCTGGTTCAGCTGCACCTCGTCATGCATCCGCGCGGGGGTGGCGCAGGCGGAAAGGGCGAGGAAGAGGAGCAGAAGCGCCCGCTTCACTTCATCGCCCCCACGAACTTCTCGAACAAATAGAAGCTGTCCTGCGGCCCCGGGCTCGCCTCCGGGTGGTATTGCACGCTGAACGCAGGCCGATCCGTCAGCTCGATCCCGCAATTCGACCCGTCGAACAGGCTCACGTGCGTCTCGCGCACATTGTCCGGCAGCCCTTCGCGCTCGACCGCGAAGCCGTGGTTCATGCTGGTGATCTCGACCCTGCCGTCGGCCAGCCGCTTGACCGGATGATTGGCGCCGCGGTGGCCCTGGAACATCTTGCTCGTCTTCCCACCGACCGCGAGCGCCAGCATCTGGTGCCCTAGGCAGATTCCGAACAAAGGCTTCTTGGTCTCCAGCATCTTCCGGATCACCGGCACCGCATATTCGCCCGTCGCCGCCGGATCGCCCGGCCCGTTCGACAGGAAGAAGCCGTCCGGCTCGTGCGCCATGATCTCGTCGAAGCTCGCCGTCGCCGGCACGACCGTCACCCGCGCACCCGCCTCGACCAGCAGCCGGAAGATGTTGCGCTTGTTGCCATAATCGACCGCAACCACGTGCGGCACCTTACCCCCCCTACCGCTTGCGGGAGGGGGATGGGGGGTGGGTGTGTTGGATGAGCTCGCACCCACCCCTTCGTCGCTTCGCTCCTCTTCCCCTCCCGCAAGCGGTAGGGGAGCAACCTCATACCCCTGCCCCCAGCGCCACTTGCCGCCGGTCCAACGCTCCACCTGCAGCCGGCTGACCTCCTTCGCCAGGTCCATCCCCTCCAGCCCCGGCCACTCCGCAGCCATCTTCTGCAGCGCCTCGAGGTCGAACTGCCCGTCCGCGCGATGCGCGATGGCGACATTGGGCGGCCCTTCCTCGCGCACCAGCTTCGTCAGCGCGCGCGTGTCCACCCCGGCGATGCCAATCCGCCCCCACCGCCGCATCCAGTCCGCAAATCCATAATTCGCGCGATAATTGCTCGGCTCCGTCACCACCTCGCGCACCAGGCAGCCGAGCGCATGCGCTTCCCCCGCCTCGACGTCCTCGTCGTTCGCGCCGACATTGCCGATGTGCGGGAAGGTGAAGGCGATGACCTGCTTCGCGTAGGATGGGTCGGTCATCACTTCCTGGTAGCCGGTCATTGCCGTGTTGAAGCACAGCTCCCCGACCGCTTCGCCCTCGGCGCCGAAGCCCTGCCCCCACACCGTCCGCCCGTCGGCGAAGACGATGACTCCCGTCGCGCCCTCGGGTTGGGGCGCGTGCAGGGGTCGTACGTCGGCCATAAGCGAGAAGAGCCTTCCGTCAGGGGTTTTCCAGCGATGTCGCTAAGGCATTCCCGCTATGCGCTTTGCGGGGGGCCGTCAACGCTGGTCAGCGCGAAAATCCACAGCTATCCGGACGCGCATGATCAGGGACGACATCAAGGCCGCGACGATTGCCGCGATGAAGGGCGGCGACAAGGAGACGACCGCGACGCTCCGCCTCGTTTCCGCGGCGATCAAGAACCGCGACATCGAAGCGCGCACCGGCGCCGCGCCGAAGGACGACGACGCGCTCGTCACCGAAGTGCTTCAGAAGATGATCAAGCAGCGCCGCGAAAGCGCAGACCTCTACCGCAAGGGCGGCCGCGAGGACCGCGCCGCCGCCGAGGAAGGCGAGATCGCGGTCATCGAACGCTTCCTTCCCCAACAGCTCAGCGACGCCGAGGCGCAAGCGAAGATCCGCGAGATCGTCGCCGAGACCGGCGCCAGCTCGATGAAGGACATGGGCCGCGTCATGGCGCTCGTGAAAGAGCGCCTAGGGCCGAGCATCGAGCCCGCCCGCGCGTCAGCGCTGGTGAAGGCCGCGCTCAGCTAAATTCCCCTACCGCTTGCGGGAGGGGAAGAGCCGCGAAGCGGCGAAGGGGTGGGCCCGAATCGATTCGCCACCTGTGGATAAGTCGCTGCCTTCGCCTTGCGGCAGGCCATCGCTCTCGCCATCAAAGATTCATGCCGCAGTTCCGCCCGCGCCAGACCAAGCGTGCCCAGGAGCTACGCAACAACGCGACCGAGGCGGAACGCCGACTTTGGGCTCACTTGCGCCAGCGGAGGCTCGGCGGGTTCAAGTTCACTCGTCAGATGTCCGTAGGGCCGTTCGTTTGCGACTTCGTCTGTCGTGAGCGGGGGCTCGTTGTCGAACTTGACGGCGGCCAGCATGCGGAGCGGACTGCGGAAGATGCTCGTCGAACCGCTTTCCTGGAACGCGAAGGCCTGAGCGTCGTGCGGTTCTGGAACAACGATGTGTTCGATAACCTTGACGGGGTACTGCAGCTTATCCTCGCCAGTCTCGAACGGCTTCCCGTCCGGTTCGGAGGACGTCCCCTACCGCTTGCGGGAGGGGACGAGGCGCGAAGCGCCGAAGGGGCGGGCCCGACACTCGACATTCTCGCGCAACGCACCCACCCCCTACCCCCTCCCGCAAGCGGTAGGGGGCAAACGTGACCCTCTCCCCCGCCTGGCTCGACGAACTGCGCGCGCGCACGGTGCTCAGCGCGGTCATCGCGCCGTCGGTGAAGCTGATCCGCGCCGGGCGCGAGTGGAAGGCCTGCTGCCCCTTCCACAACGAGAAGACGCCGAGCTTCACCGTCAACGACGACAAGGGCTTCTACCATTGCTTCGGCTGCGGCGCGCACGGCGACGCCATCCGCTTCCTCACCGACCATCGCGGCATGCCCTTCATGGACGCGGTGAAGGAGCTTGCGGGCAAGGCCGGGATGGAGGTCCCCGCCCCGGACCCGAAGGCGAAGGAACGCGCCGACCGCGCCGCCTCTCTAACCGACGTCATGGCCGAGGTTCAGCTCTGGTACGCCGACCAGCTCGAAGGGCTGGAGGGCGCCGAAGCGCGCAATTACCTCAAGGCCCGCGGCATCGATTCCGGCACGGCGAAGCGCTTCGGCCTCGGCTACGCGCCGGAAGGCCGCGCCAAGCTCAAGCAGTCGCTCCTCGCCCTGGGCGAGGACAAGCTGGTCGAGACCGGCATGCTGATCCGCCCCGAAGAAGGCGGCGCCACCTACGACCGCTTCCGCGGCCGCCTGATGTTCCCGATCCGCGACCCGCGCGGGCGGGTGATCGGCTTCGGCGGGCGCATCCTTGGTCCCGGCGAGCCCAAATATCTGAACTCCCCCGACACGCCGCTCTTCGACAAGGGCCGGACGCTCTACAACATCGACCGCGCCGCCCCCGCGAGCCGCGCCGCCAAAAGGCTGATCGTCGTCGAAGGCTATATGGACGTGATCGCCCTCGACCGCGCCGGCATCTCCGAGGTCGTCGCGCCCAACGGCACCGCCGTCACCGAGGCCCAGCTCGACCGCATGTGGCGCCTCGATCCCTCGCCGATCCTCTGCTTCGACGGCGACGCCGCGGGCCGCAAGGCGGCGATCCGCGCCGCGACGCGCGCTCTGCCCCACATCCGACCCGACCGCACCCTGCGCTTCGTCGAGCTTCCCGCCGGCCAGGACCCCGACGACGTCATCAGGAGCGGCGGCCGCGAAGCCTTCGAGGCGCTGGTCGCCGAGCCCGAGCCGCTCGATGCCCGCCTGTGGCGCCACGAGCTCGAGGCGCAGCCCCTGACCACGCCCGAGGCCTGGGCCGCGCTCAAGCAGCGCCTGATCGACCACGCGGCCGCGATCGCCCACCCCGACCTCAGCCGGATGTACCGCGAGGACTGGCTCAACCGCTTCTACGAGCAGCGCCGCCCCGCCGGCGCGCCCGCAGTGCCGTTCCAGCGCCGCGGCACCTTCAAGGGCGGCCGCTTCACGCCTCCGCCGCCGCCGGTCGGAAGCCAGGCGCGCACCATCGCCTCCGCCGGCATCGACGCCTCGACGGCCCGCGCGCTGATCGTCGGCTTTGCCAATTACCCCGAGGAGCTGCCCGCCCATTGCGAGCAGCTCGCGGCGCTCGAAATCCCCGACAAGCCGACCGCGAAAATGCGCGACGAGCTCGTCAATGCCGCCTTTTCCGGCGCCGCGCTTGATCGGGAGGGCCTTGCCACCATATTGGGCGGCGATGGAGCGACGGGCAGGCAAGCCTCAAGCGCCATGGGCTTTTCCTTCACCCGCCGCGACAGCGACCCGGACCGCGCGAGGAGCGATCTGGCCGCTGCGGTGGAGATCATCGCCGCGGCGGAGGAAGTGGACAAGGCCCTCGAGGATGCAACGGAACGGCTGAAGCGGGATTTCACCGACGACGCCCTGGAGGAGCAGCAGCGCCTGATCGCGGCGCGGCATGGGTTGAGGCAGAGGCTGGCGCAGCTTGCCGGCACCGACTAAGCGGCAGAACTTATGGCGAAAAACGAAGCACAGGAAGTCGACACGGCCGATACGGGCGACGCGCCCCTCATCGACCTCAACGACGCGTCGATCAAGAAGCTGATCGCCCGCGCCAAGAAGCGCGGGTTCGTCACGTACGACGAGCTCAACGAGGCCCTCCCCCAGGACCAGATGTCGTCCGAGCAGATCGAGGACATCATGTCCGCGATCAACGACATGGGCATCAACGTCGTCGAGAACGAGGAGCGCGGCGACGACGACGAGGAGGAGGACAAGGAGCCCGAGCCGGCGATCGACGAGGAGGTCGATCCCCTCGACGACGGCGGCCCCCGCCCCGCCGCGGCGACCAAGAAGGAAGCCGTCGACCGCACCGACGATCCCGTGCGCATGTACCTGCGCGAGATGGGCGCGGTGGAGCTGCTCTCGCGCGAGGGCGAGATCGCCATCGCCAAGCGCATCGAGGCCGGCCGCGACACGATGATCTGGGGCCTGTGCGAATCCCCCATCACCTTCAACGCCATCATCGACTGGTCGAACGCCCTCAACGAGGGCCGCATGCAGCTTCGCGAGATCATGGACCTCGAGGCGATGCTCTCGAAGGGCCCGACCGCCGAGCAGCTGAACGAGACCGAGGAAGGCGGCGAAGCCGCCGAGGGCGAGATCAGCGAGAAGGTCGCCGGCCCGACCATCAAGGAAGAAGAGGAAGTCGCCGACGAGCCCGAGGCCGACGCCAACGAAGACGACGAGGACATGGTCGAGCGGCGCGCCAAGCCCCAGGCCGAAGAGGACGACGACGACAACACTCTGTCGCTCGCCCAGATGGAAGAGACCCTCAAGCCGTCGGCGCTCGAGAAGTTCGCGACCATCACCTCGATCTACAAGAAGTTCTCCAAGGTCCAGGCGGCGCGCATGGACGCGCTCCAGGCCGGCAGCGAGTTCCCCGCCGCCGAGGAGAAGAAGTACCAGAAGCTCCGCGAGCAGCTCACCGCCGAGGTCGAGAGCGTCCAGTTCCACGGCAGCAAGATCGAGACGCTGGTCGAGGCCCTCTACGCCTACAACAAGCGCCTGACCGCGCTCGGCGGCCAGATGCTCCGCCTCGCCGAGCGCCACCGCGTCCCGCGCAAGGCCTTCCTCGACGCCTACATGGGCCACGAGCTCGACGAGAATTGGCTGAAGGACGTCGCGAAGCTCGACAAGAAATGGGCCGCCTTCGCGGCTGCCGAGGCCGACACCGTCGAGCGCATCCGCTCCGAGATCGCCGACATCGCCCAGGCGACCGGCACCTCGCTCGGCGAGTTCCGCCGCATCGTCAACATGGTCCAGAAGGGCGAGCGCGAGGCCCGCATCGCCAAGAAGGAAATGGTCGAGGCCAACCTCCGCCTCGTCATCTCCATCGCCAAGAAATACACCAACCGCGGCTTGCAGTTCCTCGACCTCATCCAGGAGGGGAACATCGGCCTGATGAAGGCGGTCGATAAGTTCGAATACCGCCGCGGCTACAAGTTCAGCACCTACGCCACCTGGTGGATCCGCCAGGCGATCACCCGCTCGATCGCCGACCAGGCGCGCACCATCCGCATCCCGGTGCACATGATCGAGACGATCAACAAGCTCGTGCGCACCGGCCGCCAGTTCCTCCACGAGACCGGCCGCGAAGCCACCCCCGAGGAACTCGCCGAGCGCCTCTCCATGCCGCTCGAGAAGGTCCGCAAGGTCCTCAAGATCGCCAAGGAGCCGATCAGCCTCGAAACCCCGATCGGCGACGAGGAAGACAGCCACCTCGGCGACTTCATCGAGGACAAGAACGCCGTCATCCCCGTCGACGCCGCGATCCAGTCCAACCTCAAGGAAACGGTCACCCGCGTCCTCGCCAGCCTAACCCCCCGTGAAGAGCGCGTGCTGCGCATGCGCTTCAGCATCGGCATGAACACCGATCACACGCTGGAGGAAGTCGGGCAGCAGTTCAGCGTGACCCGCGAGCGGATCCGGCAGATCGAGGCGAAGGCGCTCAGGAAGCTGAAGCATCCGAGCCGGAGCCGGAAGATGCGGTCGTTCCTGGATCAGTAAGATCCTCCCTGAGCTCTGCTCGGGGAGGGGGACCATTGGCCGAAGAGCCAATGGTGGAGGGGTTGGCCGGAGCCGGCAATTCCGGTCGGTGGGTGCGACGCTCAAGCTGAGCCGACCCGTCCGACGTCACGTATTTACTTTATTGCGCCTACTCACAATCCTCATCGTGACGTATTCATGTGAGCTCCTGCCAACTTGAGGAGCTGCAATGCTTGCTGCGCTGTTGTTGCTTGCTGCGACCGCTGGTCAGTCTGCCCCCCGTGGCGAAATACAGGAACGTCTCGATGGGCAGCCCAGCTTTGTATTTCAGACGAGGAAGAGGCCTGTCGATCTCGAGTTCTGCGTCGCTGATGTACTCAGCCGCGTTGCGAATCCATCGGCATTCAGTGACGGGCCCGACCGGAGGATAGTAATAGCGTCCGAAGGCAAGGTGATTGTGGCGGTAGAGCTCAATGGCACAACCGGCGGCACTAACGTGATCGGTCACGTTTTCGCAAAGGGTTGGGACGATCGAATGCGCGAGCGGGTCAAAGCTTGTCTTTGACCAATTGCTCGCTCCCGCCCCTCAATTCAACCGATTGACATTTAGCAATATTTAGCCGCTCATTCCCAATGCTCGGCGGCCTAAGGGGGAAGGCAGTGCGTTTCCGAGTCGGCCTTATTCTTGCCTGCGTTGTTGGGGCGGTTGGTAATACATCTGCCGGTGCGGATGATATTGGCGCTGCGGCGCGCGGCGTGGTGCGCGTCATCGCCGTTGCGGAAGGTTATTCCGACGCAGACAGCGGATCGATCTCCTTTGGGAGCGGCTTCGCCGTAAGCCCGCACCACATCATCACCAATGCGCACGTGGTCGAAGACGTCGAGAACACATACGGCGACTCCATCGTCGCCGTGGTCCCGTCGGAAGGAAGCCGAGCGTTGCACGGCACCGTCATTGCCTATGATCGTGCACGCGATCTAGCGATCATCGACGTCGGACCGGCCCGCCTTGAGCCGCTGGCGATTTATTCGGGCCCCGTGGAATCCGGCGAGCACGCCGCAGCCCTCGGCTACCCCGGAAATGTCGATATGGCGACGGCCAATTCGATGTACGATCTCATTACGCCAAGCGCGCCGGTGCGATCCGAAGGAACGATCTCCAGCAAGCGGAACGTTGAGGGCACGCCCGCATATCTGCACACCGCGGCAATTTCGCGAGGAAACAGCGGGGGTCCCCTTGTGGATGACTGCGGCCGAGTCCTCGGCGTGAATACCTATACGACTGTGACCGACTCCGGCGATGCGCCGTTCGGATTTGCGATGGTCAGCCAGGACTTGATGTCGTTCCTTCGAGAACATGGAGAGCAATTCCAGCAAGTGGGATCCGCGTGCGCGACGATGGCCGAGCTCGCGCAACGCGAACAGCAGGCGCGAGAAGCCGCCGACCGCCGACAGGCGATCGCTGACCAGCGAGCAGCATACCAACAGCAGCAGCGTGTCGACTCCGCCAAGGCCGCGGCGGAGGACTCGCGCCAGAACCACGCAGCGGCGGCCGCGCTCCTCGCAGTATTCGCTCTCATCGCCGGAGCCATAGCCGCAGCACTGTTCCTAAAGGATCGCACAAGAGCCGCGGCCGCATCCGCGGGTCTGGCGGCTGTTGGTCTTGTCGGAGGAGCTTATGCCTTCTTCAGTAGGCCGGGCCTCGACGTGCAAGTTCCCCAGTTAACCGCACCGGCCTCCGCCGCGGCCGCGCCGCTCACCGGCAAACTCCTGTGCCGTGTTCAACCGGAACTTAGCCGTGTGACTGTCTCCTCGACAGACGACTTACCTATCGAATGGGACGCGAACGGCTGCATGAATGGGAAGACGCAGTACCTGCAGGAGGACGGAAAATGGCGCCGCGTTCTTGTGCCGAACGGGAGCGAGACGGTTTACGTACAGGATTTCGATCCCGCGAAGGGTGAATACGTCTCTACACGGTACCTACTCTCGCAGGCCGAAATGGATCAATTGAGACAAATTCGCGGAGGCACGGAGACGAAGAGCTGCAGCTCTGATCCGTATGCCGCACAGCAGCTCCAACAAGTCACTGATCGATTAGTGCGCTCGCTTCCGGCCACCCCTAATGAGAGGCTAGTTTACCACTGTACGATCCAACCTAATTAATTGGATTAGTAGGACGCATCACGATGCCGTGCAGATTCATGAAATTGTCAGCTGCTGCTATTGCCATTTCCTGGAGTGGTGTCTCTTCCGCAGCAAGTATTATGGTGAGCTCAACATCGGATGATGCTGTCGGACAGTCGCTCATTTACTATCTGAAGGATGACATAAGCAGATCATCTATGCATAGACTGGTATACACTGAGGATGATGCAGCATTTGTAATTCGGATTGTTACACTCAAAGAAAATGAAGGACGGTCAGCGGCATACGCAGCAGTTCTTACGATGCCGCAGATCGACAAGAAGGGGTTCAATTATTATGTCTCAAGCCAGGTCGGCTATTGCGGCGCCGACGTTACCGAACGTTGCGCGTCGGATATTTTAGCGGCGTTCGACCAGCCCATTTCGGAAGTCGTAAGCGCACTGACTGACGCTTTTAAGAAGAAGCCTCGTTGACCAATCTCCGGTAGGTAAAGACAACTTGCCCTGAGCTTCGGTAACACGGCGCTTATTGCCTAAGCAATCCCTCGCCGCCGCAGCCAAGCCTCCCCGCCCGCTCCACCCCGCATCCCCACTCATACGGCCGACACAACAACCCCGCCGCATCTAGCGGCCCATCCAGCCAGTCCGTCCAATCGTCCCTCGGCAATATCGCCGGCATCCGGTCATGCACGCCCGCGACATGCTCGCACGCCTCGGTGATCACCGTCGAATGGCCCGCCCGGTTCGGCGGTGTCGGGTGGACGGGTAAGGTGGCGCCGAGCGCCTGCTAACTGACGCTCACATCAATGAAAATTGGCGATGGCGTAGTCGCGAATTTCTTTGACGGCGCCGTCAATAGCGCTGTTCGAGGAGCCGCCAAAAAAGCCAGCATTGACGCGGCCTTGCGACTGAACCTTTGCCAGGACCGTGCCATCGGGCCGGACGAACTCCGCCTCGATCACCATCTCGGCCTCACCCCCGGCGAGTCCACCCAAAAGGTACCTGCTGATCCGGCTGCCCCGATCGAAACCGACGAACCGGTAGCGCACCGTCAGATCGTTGCCGCGCGTAAAGGGCTGATTCGGTCCAAAGAACGCCTCCTCCATCTTTCGCTGAAGGTAGGCGGCGGCATCTTGGGTCACGGCGGCGCCGCCTTGCTCGTACTCCAGCTTGACCGACTGGGCATGCATAGGCGCGATAGCAGCTTGTTCCACGAGCAGGTGGTTGGATGCGCAAGCAGATAGAGTTGCCGTTGCGACAAGCAGAGCGCTGAAAAGAATACGCGTTTTCATGCAAATCCCCGTTACTAGAACCCCGAGCTCTGCTGTTCTGGCATCGGCAAGCCCAGCGAAGCAAACGAAAAGTTAAGCAATGGCGCTCGCGCCGCGTCGAGACGCTCGGCCTCTCTCGCCTTCAGCCAATTCTCCCTCATCCACCCCTTCTTTTTTGCTGTCCTACAGCCCCCGTCATGAGATAGCTGGTTTGCCTCTTTTCACTGGAGGCACCCATGACCACACCCCACCCCGTCGACCCTTCCGAGCGCGTCCCCGCGCCGAAGATCGACTTCGAACCCGCCCAGCTCCGCCCGCGCCACGACGGCTGGACGGCGGAAAAGCAGATCCGCTTCATCCAGATCCTGTCCGCCACCAAATGCGTCGACGAAGCCTGCCGGCGCGTCGGCATGTCCGACACTTCCGCCTACGAGCTGCGCAACCGCCCCTGCGGCCATGATTTCGCGCGGGCGTGGGACCTGGCGCTGGAATTCAAGCTCGACCGGCTCGAGGAGGCGGTGATCGACCGCGCGATAAAGGGCGTGCCGCGCCCGATCTTCTACAAGGGCGAGCAGGTCGGCGAATATCGCCACTTCGACGAGCGTCTGTCGATGTTCCTGCTGCGCAGCCGCCGCCCGTGGCGCTACGGCAGGCAGGCCGAATTGACGCCGCCGCCGCACGAGCATGACGCGGAGAATCGCCGCTGGCAGCTGCTCGACACGCTCCTCGACATCGCCGACAACGCCCCGCGCGAGCTCGGCAACGAGATCGACTGCTGGGAGGGCCGCGGCCGCGATCCGGAGCCCGAGCCCGATGACGGGGACGAAGGCGAAGGCCAATGACGCCGGCCCCGCGGGACGGCAAACTTGGCAAACTTCCGCTCGTACTCGCCGCCCGCTAGCGGCGCATCCACGCTTCGCCGGTGCGCTCGCCCGTCGCAGCGGGACCTCCCCCGCCACTCGCATTGGCGCACGCCGCCCTCGCCTGACAGTATCGCATCCGTCACGTCCGGAACGTCGCGCCCTTAGTGCTGTTTCGGATGCAGCGGCCACGAGAGCCGCGTGCCGACGATATTATCCAGAATTTCGAGTGGACTTGGCCGATGAGTAACGAGGTCGAGGCTGCCTCTGTCCCTGTCGTGGAGGAGCAGCCCATGTCCCTGTCGTCGAGGAGCGGCTGGTGAACCGCCTGCTTCCCGTCGACGGCTCGGCCCGCCGCGCCGCGTCCACCGAAGACAGCCCGTCCTGCTGCGCCCCTGCGCGCAGCGGCGGGCGTGACCCACCCGGCGGGGGAGCCGAAGAGAAGGAGTGAAGAGCATGTCCCGTACGATCACAGCGATGTTCAACAGCCGAAGCGAAGCCGAATCCGCCCGCCAGCAGCTCGAGTCCCTCGGCGCCGACGCCCGCATCATCGACCAGGCGAGCAGCAGCAGCGGCTCGACCGATGAGGGCCGCGACGGCGGCGGCTTCTGGGATTCGGTGAAGGATTTCTTCGCCGCCGAGGACGATTATGCCGGCTATGAAGAGGGCGTTCGCCGCGGCGCCTTCCTGCTCTGCGCCAATGTTTCCGACGACCAGGCCGACCGCGCCTGCAGCCTGCTCGAATCGAGCGGCGCGATCGATCTCGACCGCCACGAGCAGGAGCTGCGCAGCAGCGGCTGGAGCGGCCGCCACCAGCAGGGCGAGCGCTTCGGCCACACCGATGACACCTCCGCCGAGCGCGGCCGCGTCGTCGAGGAGCAGCGCATCCCCATCGTCGAGGAGCAGCTGAAGGTCGGCAAGCGCGAGTTCGAGCGCGGCGGCGCCCGCGTCCGCTCCTATGTCGAGGAGAAGCCGGTCCACGAGACGGTCAACCTGCGCGACGAGCATGTCGAGGTCGAGCGGCGCCCGGTCGACCAGCGGATCGACCCGTCCGAGCTCGAGAACAGCGACCTGCTGCGCGAGCGCGAGGTCGAGATGCGCGAGACGGCCGAAGAGCCGATCATCGGCAAGGAAGCGCGCGTGAAGGAAGAAGTCGTGCTCAAGAAGACCGCCGAAGAGCGTCAGGAGCATGTCGAGGACACGATCCGCAGGACCAACGTCGAGGTCGATGACGCCGAGCCGCGCGACCGCGAGACGGAAGGCGGCAATCTCGGCCGCTACTAAGGCCTGAAGCCAGGAGGGCGGCTCTCGTCGCGGGCCGCCCTCCGCCCATTCTTCTGGAGCTCGCCGGGGCGGTCAGGTCTTCACTCGCGGTTCAACTCTTCTGCCGTTACAAATCGGCTGACGCGACGCAGACCCAGGATCGACCTCCCCCTTGTCCGTTTACCGGCTTCCCTCGCCTTACGAGCGCTCGCCGCTCCAGCGCCGCGTCTCCGGCCTGGCGCTTGCAGTGGCGGTCAATGCCGGGCTGCTGCTCCTGCTCCTCACCCTCGGCCGCTTCGCGCCAGAGGCCAGGAAGAGCTCGCAGGCGCTGGTCGTCGATCTGATGCCCGAGTCGCACAGCGCCCAGGAGCTGACCGAAAGGAAGGCCGCGCCGAGGAAGGTCTCGCAGCCGCGGACCACGACAGCGCCGGTCGTGAAACCGCCGCCGATCGTGCTTACGGCAAAGCCGACGATCGCGGTCCCGCCGCCGGCGCAGAGCCAGTCCTGGGTCGAGATGAGCAAGGGCGACCTCGCCGCCGCGGACATCGGCAAGCTGCCGAGGGGCGGCTCGAGCGCAGGGGACTCCCAGGTCGTCGGCACCGGCCCGCACGGCGAGACGCTCTATGCCGCCGAATGGGCCCGCCACCCCACCGACGCGGAGCTCGGCGGCTATCTTCCCGCCAATGCGCCCGACGGCTTCGGACTTATCGCCTGCAAGACGATCCCCGGCGACCGCGTCGAGGATTGCGTCGAGCTCGACCAGGACCCGCACGGCTCGCACCTCGCCAGTGCGGTGCGGCAGGCGGCGTGGCAGTTCCGCATCCGCCCGCCGCGCAAGAACGGGGTTCCGCTCGTCGGGTCGTGGGTGTCGATCCGGATCGATTACGAGCGCGTCGGCCGCGGCGGCTCGGGGCTTTGAGCCCGCTCCGACACGGGATTCGCTAGACGACCTGGCCGACGAGGCGCCCGTCGTCGCGCAGCACGTCGCAGATCGGGCAGTCGTCGCTTTCCTCCGCCCGCTCCATCGCGTCGCGGTCGCTGGGAGCGAGGATGTGCTTCTTCTTCATCACAGCGCCGCCGTGCTTGGCGAGCTTGTCGATCCGGTAGAGCCTCATGGCGGATGTCCCCTTTAAGCGCCGGCCTAGCTGGCGATGCCCTGCGCTGCCGGCGGGGGCGCTGCGCCGGGCCGCGCCCGGTCCAGCGCCTGACGCCTTCCGACGCGGCGGGCGCCTTCGATCTGGCGCCACAGGTTCAGGGTCTTGTCGTCCATGGTCAGCGGCCAGCGCAACGTGGACCGCGGACGCAAGTTCCGCGAGGTTGGGGAAACCATGTTCTTAACCAATTCCCCTCACCCGCCGCTAACCTGCCGGCGGTTAATCCGGGTGCCGGTAGCGTCGTCGTACCTTTAGCGAGCTCCGGCGGCGCTGCCACCAGTCGTGCAAGGCCGGTGAGGGGCACCGGCGGCACGATCGTCCGGGGCCGCCTCTCCCGAGGAGGCCGGCCCCGGCATGATTCTCATTCCGTGACGGGGACCTGCTCCGCCGCGGTGGCCGCGGCCTTGCGCTCGGCTTCCTCGCTGCGCAGTTGCTCGCTCCGCCGCGCCTTGTCCGCGAGCGCCGTCCACGCCGCCTCGGACCGGCGGCAACGCTCGCGCACATGGCCGAGCGTTGCCGCCTCTGCCTCGTCATGCGCCTGAGCGGCACGGGCGACGAAGAATTCGAGGTTCGAGCTGCGGATGATCGGACCGGCCAATTATTCCGCCGAGGCGCTTCCCGCGCCCGCGGTCTCGTCGGCCGAGCTCAGGTTCACCGCGCTCATCTTGCCGCGATTGTCCTGCTGCAGGTCGTAATTGATCCGCTGGTTCTGGCGCAGCGTGCGCATGCCAGAACGCTCGACGGCGCTGATGTGGACGAACGCGTCGTTTCCGCCCTCGTCCGGCTGGATGAAGCCGTAGCCCTTGTTCTCGTTGAAGAATTTGACGGTACCGGTGGTCATTGCATTTTCCTTCTGTGGCGGGCCCGAGAAAATGGGCCGCTTCGCGCTAGGAGAGGCAGAGAAGGAAAAAAGGAGCCGCAAAGCGCCTGTAGACCGTCAGTTTGCGACTAGTAGCCAAACGCACATAGGCGGCGCGGTCCTCAATTGTAAGGGCACGTCCGCGCGGTTGCTGGCGGGCAACACGGATTCCCGCACCGGCGGCGGGAGCGGAATATATGCTTCGGCAGTCGGAACCTCTGCCACAGGCTCGCGTTCGGCCGCTAACCTAGGTTAGAGCGGCCATTCCGTGTCTGAACAGCAAGATAAGCAACAAAGAGCAGAGATCGAGCAGGTCAACGAGGAGCTGACCCGCGCCCTCAGACTGTGCCACTCGGTCGTAGAGGATTACCGGTCCAAGCTCGCCGCCAATCTCACGCAGTCACCAGCGAACGACGATCAGGACGAGCTGGGCTGAGCAGCTCGCTCAGCCGGAATCCCGCAGCATGAAGCCCTCGCCGCCGCCCTTGCGGCGCAGCTGAGCCTCATAATCCTCGGCGAGATCTTCCAGCGCGTCGCGCATCTGGTCGTCGGTAAGGAACCTCGCAAGCCGCCTGCAGCGTTCGATTTGTTCTATCAGGTCAGTCGTTTCATTTTCCATGGGGCACCGTCTGGGACAGCTCCCACGCTCACCCGGCCAACGTTGTTGTTCGGACCCGAGTTCCATCCGGTTCGAACCCGGAACGATGGTGCAGCGGCTTAGTGCGTCAACCGCCGTTCGGCCTGGGCGAGGACCTTCCTGACGTCATTGCTGGGAATGGCGAACCCGATGCCGACATTCCCCGCCGCAGCCTCGTTCTGGGTCGGGCTGAATAGCGCCGAATTGATCCCGATCACGTGCCCGTGAAGGTCGATCAGCGGCCCGCCGGAGTTGCCCGGGTTAATCGGTGCATCGGTCTGCAGGAACCTGCGCGGGTCGGCTTGGCCGAGCGGCCGGTTGACCGCGCTGATGATGCCGCTCGTCACCGTTTGCCCGAGATTGAACGGATTGCCGATCGCAACCACGAAATCGCCGACCTCGAGCTTGCTGCTGTCGCCGAGCTGCAGCGCCGGGAGGTTCCGCGCACTGATGCGCAACACTGCAAGGTCGAGCTCGGGCGCAAGGGCGACAGGATCGGCCGGAAGCCTGCGCCCGTCCTTGAGGCCGACCTCGACCGCCTGCGCGTTCCGCACGACGTGGAAATTGGTGATCACCAGCCCGTTCTTCCCGTCGACGATCACGCCCGATCCGGCGGACATGGTGGGCTGCAGCGCGGCGTCGTCGGGAATGCCGATGTAGCGGCGGAAGAACGGGTCCTGGAGCAAGGGATTCTGCTCGGCCGGCGACGGCTGGAGGGTCGCAATGTTGACGACGGCGGGGGCCGTCCTCTTCACCAGCGGCGACAGGCTGTCCTCGCTCGGAACCGCAAGAGTCCTCGTCGCGGCGACATTGTTGAGCCCGACAGGAAGCAGCCGCGCAACCACGCCGCCGACGAGGCCGGCTACGATGACGAGCAGCAGGAGCGGCAGGATCGGGAGCTTCACCCGGCTCGGATCGGCCATCTCGTCGCTTTATCCTTCGACCACTTCGCCCTCGGGCGCGCCCCTCCCGAGCTTGTCGGGCAGCCGCTCTCCCGCCGGCGTGAACGCCAGGCTGACGGAATTGATGCAATAGCGCTGGCCGGTCGGCGGGGGACCGTCGGGGAACACATGACCCTGGTGAGCGCCGCAGCGGGCGCACACGATCTCGACGCGGTCCATCCCGTAGCTCGTGTCCCGGACGTATTCGAGGTGCCCTTCGGCGAAGGGCTGCGTAAAGCTGGGCCAACCGGTGCCGCTTTCGAACTTCGTGCCGCCGTGGAAGAGCGGAAGCCCGCACAGCCGGCAGGTGAAGACTCCGGGCCGCTTCTCCTGCAGGAAGACCCCGCAGAATGGCGCCTCCGTTCCATGTTCGAGCAACACGTGGCGTTCCTCGTCGGTCAGCCCGGCGACGAGCGCCTGCAGCTGCTCCTGGCTCGGCGGCGCCAGGTCGAACGTGGCAGCGGTGGTGGCCATTTCACGGCTTCTCCTTCAGTTGCCGTTTAACATGGGAAGCGGATGAGCGTCTGTCGATGCGCTGGCTACTTTGCTTCTTTCTTCTCGCCTTTGCGACCGCGGCAACTGCCGAAACGGTGCAAACGCGCCAGCAGGCGCTCGCCCAGGATGCGGCGGAATATGCGGAGCAATTCTCTGTAACGCCCGAAGAAGCGCTGCGGCGGCTGAAGGCGCAGCAGGACAGCGTTCGGGAGACCGACGCGATAGCCAGCGAGTTTGCGGAGCGGCTCGCCGGCATCTCGGTCGAGCACAGCCCGCAGTACCGGATCGTCGTTCTGCTGACCGGATCCGAGCCGGTCGCCGACCGTGCGGCGGCAGGAGTTCCCATCGTCTTCCGGACAGGAGCGAAAGCGACCCATGCGCAGGCAGTCGCCGCGATGCGGCGGCACCTCATAGATTTCAGGGCCGATCTCCCGGGCGCTCGCGGGGCAGGCTACGACCAGCGCAGCGGCGAGGTCGTCCTTCTGATCACGCCTGCAGAGGCGGCCCAGTTCGGCGCCGACGCGATCCGGGCTCGGGCGGAGCGGATCAGCGGGGTGCCCGTGCGGGTGGTCGTGAACCCGCTCATCGAAACGAACATGAGCGTCGACGGCGGCGGACTGGTCGAGGGCGTGAGCTCGATCACCAAGCGCCGCAGCCGCTGCACGAGCGGCTTCGTCGTCACGAACGGCGAGATCCATGCGATCACGACCGCCGCCCACTGCCCCGACCAGCTGACCTATGTCGAGCCGGACGGAAGCCTCAGCCCGACGCTGCCGATGATCGGCTCCTGGGGGCTCGGCTACCGCGACGTGCAGATCAACGGCAGCGCCAACTCCCCCGAGCCGATTTTCTATGCCGACCGCGCCGCAGGATCGCTGCGCGAGGTCGAGACGTGGCGGAGCGTCGCCAGCACCCGGGCGGGAGACTTCGTCTGCCATTATGGCGAAAGCTCGGGCTACAGCTGCGCCACCGTCGAGTTGACCGACTATGCGCCGCCCGGCACGCTGTGCGGCGGCCCCTGCTCGCCGACCTGGGTGACCGTCAGAGGGCCATCCTGCATCCCCGGAGACAGCGGCGGCCCGGTGTTCAGCGGCAATGTCGCGTTCGGCATCGCCAAGGGCATCAACCGCGACGATTCGGGCCAGTGCGAATTCTATTACTACATGTCGACGGACTATCTGCCGCCGCCGTGGCGGCTGCTGACCGTCGCCGACGTCAGCCGGCGTCGACCAGGTCGCCCCTGAGCTGGTCGGACCCCGGCACCGGCTCGGCCGGATCGCTGCCCAGCTTCACGATGGCGTTGCTGCCGTCGACATGGACGATCCTCGGCTGGAACGACCGCGCTTCGGCGTCTTCCATGCTCGCATAGCTGATGATGATCACCAGGTCCCCGGGATGCACCAGGTGCGCCGCCGCGCCGTTGATTCCGATCACGCCGCTGCCGCGCTCGCCGGCGATGACGTAGGTTTCGAGGCGGGCGCCGTTGGTCACGTCGACGATGGCGACCTGCTCGCCTTCCAGGAGGTCGGCCGCATCCATCAGCTCGGCGTCGATGGTGATCGATCCGACATAGTGGAGGTCGGCCTGCGTGACGGTCGCGCGGTGGACCTTCGACTTCATCATGATGCGCATCATCGGCTCAGCTCCTCGCGAACGCCGTGCCGCCCGCAGGCAGCCGTTCGTCGAATACGTATGTTGCGCTGCAATATCGCACTTGCAGCACGCGGCGTAAATTCCCAATTGTCGGATGCGCGACATGGCGGGTTTTGCGAACCCTGGCACCGGTTGCCCGCGTAGAGTGCTGGAATGGTTGGATTTTCGGTTTTGGCACGCCTCTTGCTCGGCAAGGGACAGAAGATTTTGCCAAATGGAGTGAATGATGGAAGCGCAAGAAAATCAGGTCGCCCTGCCCCTTCGCTCGCACACGATCCTGGGCGTGTGTGAAGCGCTCGGCGAGGACTTCGGCTTCAATCCGATCTTCCTGCGGCTTCCGCTTGCGGTTTCGGTGATCTGGAGCCCGACGATCGCTTTCGGCACTTATTTCGCGCTCGGGGCGGTCGTGCTCCTGTCGCGGCTGCTGTTCCCCAAGCCGAAATCCCACCCCGCCGCCGACGTTAAGGCCGAGGTCGAAGCGGCGAACGAGCAGGACCGGCAGCAGGACTTCGCGAAAGCGGCTTAATAGTCGCCCCGGGCCTCGGCTCGGGCTTCGAGGAGATCGAACAGCGCGCGGTGCTGGAGGAGCAATTGCTCTCCGCCGAAGGCAAGCGCGCGCGCGGCGCCCGGCGTGGACGTCGCCTGGTCGATGATCGCAACCACGGACGCTTCGTCGGGCAGCGAAGGCAAAGGCGCCTCGGTGCCGACGCGGGCCGCGGTGCGGTCGAGCAGGCGGCGGACCGGCCACCAGTCGCAGACCAGCGCGGTTGCAGCGCCTAGCGCGCAGCCGTCGCGTTCCGAAGTGGCGAGCGTCTCCAGCGCGTTGCGGGCGGCCAGCAGGCTGGCCTCGGTCTGGGCAGCGCCGGGCGTGCTCGGGAGCGGTCCCACGGCCGCGGTCAGGCGTACGAGGTACAGCCGCTCGCGCTCGAACGCGTCCGACGCATGGGCCAGCCAGTCACGCACCTGTCCCTTCGGACACCGCTGGAGCGCCACTTCGACGAGGCCGGGATAGCGGCCGTGCATGCTGCAGAGCAGATGGACCGCATCGGCGAGGTCGCGGCCCGAATGGGGCCCCGTCCCCTCGATCAGCGACAGCAGGTGGGAGTGGCGAGCGCAACCGTCGCCGGCAACCCGCGCAAGCTGGGCTGCGGCAACGCTGACCGGTTTTGTCTCGACGGCCCGGTTAATCGCCATTCCTCTCCCCTCGTCCAACTTCTGCCAGGCGAAGCCTTATCGGGTCGGTCCTAACGCAAGGGCGTAAAGACGAGGTTTATGGCGGGGTAAGCTTTCGCCAACCCTATCAATCGTCGCGGTAGGCGAGCTCGAAATTGCCCCAGCGGCGGCCCTTGATCCACAGCGGAACGAAGACGTTCTTCACCGGGATGAACTTGTCGCCGAGCTCCATGCGGTAGGTCGCGAGGGTCGCCGGCTTCTCGCTCGCAAGCGCCATTCGCGTCGTGTCGTCGATGAGGATCCGCTTGTTGCGGCAATGCTCGTCGTTCCACACGGGATCGGGTCCCTGCGGGTGGCTGCGCTCGCTAAGGTGCGTGGGCAGATAGCCGTTCATGTCGCCGATCGCCGAGCCGATGATGCGGCTGTCGCTCGCCTTGGTGCGGTCGAGGATCGGCCGGACGTGCTTGTCGGCAGCGGCGTTGAAGCGGACATCGTACTGGACGGGGTTCGAGCCCTCGACGATCTTGTAGTCGCGGTCGAACACGTCATCGACGCTGATCTCGCCGGCGTCGATCGCGCGCTCGATCGCGTTCTTGATCTGCCGGGTCGCGTCCTGCGCCTTGAGGATGAAGGGCGTGTCGTCGATCTCGGCGCCGGAATTGGCGAGCGTGTCGAGCATGGTGTTCGACAGCATCTCGAGGTGGCCGAGCCGCTTTTCAGCGGTCTTCAGCTCCTGGCCGTTATCGCGCGCGTCCGCCGCGAAGTCGGTGAGCCCGGCCTTCACCCGGTCGACGCTGGTCTGGATCATGCTGGTGGAATGGGCGATGCCCTCGGTCTGCCGGTCGACCATCCCGACGATCTCGCTGACTTCGCGGACCGTGTCGCTGATCGTGCCGAAGCCCGACTGGGCGGCGCGGCTGCGCTCGACGCCGGTCTTGATCTCGTTGGTGACCGCGCTGGCCTCGCGGGTCAGCTCGCCGATCGTCGAGGCGATCTGGCTCGTGGCGGCGCGGGTGTCGTGCGCCAGCTTCTTCACTTCGGCCGCGACCACCGCGAAGCTGCGCCCGGCGTCGCCGGCGCGTGCCGCCTCGATGGTGGCGTTGAGGGCGAGCATGTTGGTCTTGCGGGCGATCGTCTCGATGGTCGAGGAAACCGTCTGGACCTGGTTCATCGCCGAGGCGAAGCCGGCCATGCGCTCGCCGAGCTGGACGACCAGCTCGGTAAGGCCCTTGAACCCCTCGATCGTGCCTTCGATGGCCTCGCGGCCCGCTTCCAGCTTGGCCTTCGCCTGTTCGGAAAGAAGCCGTGCTTCGTCGGTGGAATCGGAGACGCGGGCCTGGTCGCTCATCAGCCGCGTCGTCACTTCCTCGAGCTGGTCGAGCATCTTCAGATGCTCGCTGATGCGCGTCGCGACTCCCTGGACGTAACCCGCGACGTCGCTGCATTCCATCGACAGCGAGCCGCAGTCGCGAGCGACCGCGCGGATCGCATTTTCCGTGACTTCTTCGATACCGGCAGTGGCCATGGACGACCCCGTTTCCCCAAAACTCGAGGACCGAGATACGAAGAACCTCCTACTTCTTCGTTAACCACGCTGGCCGGTCAGTAAATGAGGAACGGCTTCCGCTCCTCTTCCCAGGCGCGCTCGTCGGGGGTGGTGAGCGCGTCGAGGTCGCCGGGCGCCGCCTCGGCGTCGTCAACCCACTCGCGCAGCAGCGGCGAGCCGTTGATGACGTCGATCGCGAGCTTGTCGAACACATATTCGTAGGGGAAATCGCGCCACAGGTCGTAACCGCGATAGAGGCGGCGGATCGCCTTGAAGGCGAGCGACTGGAGCCGCCACGGCCTGAACGCCTGGTGGTCGTAGAACGGCCCTTCGGCGTGGATGAAGAGCCCGCGGCACATCTCCCCGACATGCTTGTGGAAGGTGGGCTGGAAGGTGACGTCGCGCAAGCGACAGCCGGCGAGCCATTCGGGCGCGAGACGCTCCATTTCGGCCATGATCTTCAGCGGCTCGAGGTCCGGCGCTCCGAACAGCTCGAGCGGGCGCGTCGTGCCCCTCCCCTCGCTCAGCGTCGTGCCCTCGAGCATCACCGTGCCGGCATAGGCGCGCGCCATGTTGAGGTTGGCGGCATTCGGGCTCGGGTTGATCCAGACGCGCTCCGGCGGCCAGCCGAAACCGGGACCCTCGTCCGGGTGCCAGTCTTCCATCTCGATCACGCGATAATCCACGTCGAGGCGGAAGTGGTCGACGAACCATCTGCCAAGCTCGCCGAGGGTGAGGCCGTGGCGCATCGGGATTGGACCCGCGCCGACGAAGCTCTCCCAACCGGGCCGGAGCGTCAGCCCTTCGACCGGCCGCCCGGCGGGGTTGGGACGGTCTAGCACCCAGACGCTCTTGCCGTGCTCAGCGGCGGCTTCGAGCACGTACAGCAAGGTCGTGATGAAGGTGTAGATGCGGCAGCCGAGGTCCTGGAGGTCGACCAGGATGGTGTCGAACGTACCGAGCGACTGGCCCGTGGGGCGCCGGACCTCGCCGTAGAGGCTGAAGACGGGAATCTGGTGCACCGGGTCGGTGAAGTCGTCCGACTCCACCATATTGTCCTGCTTGTCGCCGCGAAGCCCATGCTGGGGGCCGAAGGCCGCGGTGAGGTTGAGGCCGGTAGCGGCGAGCGCGTCGAGGCTGTGGGTCAGGTCGCGAGTGACCGACGCCGGGTGCGCAAGCAGGGCGATCCGCCTGCCCTCCAGCGGGCGGCGGAGCTCGGGCTCGGCGAGCAGGCGATCGATACCGAACAGGGTCATGCGCCGTGCTTAGGCAAGCCGCGCGGCGAAGCAACCGGCTGCGTGGAAATCGGGCTTGTCGTGCGGATGCGCGAGTGCCCAGTAGGATTTGGTGCCGTCCTTCTCCTCGAGAATCGCGGACAGGCCGAGCTCCCACGTCTTGTCCGCCTCAACTGCGATGGTCGCGCCGACGGTCCACCAGGTGAAATTGTCCTCCATCCGGATGTAGGGCGGCGAACCGACGTCGGCATTGCCGTTGCCTTCACGGTAGCCGGAGAAATCATAGGCTGCCCAATTGCCCTTCGGCGCGAAATTCCACTCACGGTAGGCTTCCGATCCCGCGGCGCGCAGGAAGGCCTCGAAACAGGTCGTCCGCCACAGCTCGTCGGCCCGCCAGGGTTCGCGCACCGGCGGAATGACGAAGCGCTCGGCGGGCGCACTGACGCCGAACCAGACGTTGGTCGTCGCAACCGGCCCGAGCGAAGCAGCATGATCGACCGTCGCCCATACGCTGAACGGCGGGTCCGCCGGCGGCGTCGAAGGATGCGGGACGAGCGTCAATTGCATCGGCGTGCAGTAGCAGCGCTCAAAGCATGACGCTAAGCGGCTTTCATGAGTTCCTACCGCTCCTCTCTCATGCGGCTGCTCGACGAGCGCGGCTATATCCACCAGGTGACGGACCCTACGGGGCTGGACGCGCTTGCGGAGAAGCAGGTCGTTCCCGGCTACATCGGCTTCGACGCAACCGCCTCGAGCCTTCACGTGGGCAGCCTCGTGCAGATCATGATGCTGCGGCGCATGCAGCAGGCAGGGCACAAGCCGATCGTGGTGATGGGCGGCGGGACCACGAAGGTCGGGGATCCGTCCGGGAAGGATGAAAGCCGCAAGCTGCTGACGAATGAGGAGATCGACGCCAACATCGCGTCGATCCGCACCTGCTTCGAGCGGTTCCTGACGTTCGGCGACGGCCCGACCGACGCGATCCTCGTCAATAATGCGGACTGGCTCGATAAGCTCGAATATATCCCTTTCCTCCGCGACGTCGGGCGGCATTTCACGATCAACCGCATGCTCACGTTCGACAGCGTCCGCCTGCGCCTCGATCGTGAGCAGCCGCTGACCTTCCTCGAGTTCAACTACATGATCCTCCAGGCGTACGACTTCCTCGAGCTCGCCCGGCGCGTCGGCTGCCGCCTACAGCTCGGCGGGTCGGACCAGTGGGGCAATATCGTCAACGGAATCGAGCTGACGCGGCGGATCGACGGCATCGAGCTGTTCGGCGTGACCACGCCGCTGATCACCACGGCGGACGGCGCCAAGATGGGCAAGACCGCTTCCGGCGCGGTGTGGCTCGATGAAAAGCTGCTCAGCCCCTACGATTACTGGCAGTTCTGGCGGAACAGCGCGGACGCGGACGTCGGCCGCTTCCTCAAGCTGTTCACCGACCTGCCGCTCGAGGACATCGGCAAGCTCGAGGCGCTCCAAGGCGCGGAGATCAACCAGGCGAAGATCGTGCTGGCGACGGAAGCGACCGCCCTGCTCCACGGGCGCGAGGCCGCCGAAGCGGCAGCGCGGACCGCCGCGGAGACGTTCGGCGCGGGCGGGATCGGCGAAGACCTTCCGACGCTGTCGCTCGGCGAAGGCATGAACATCGCTCATGCACTCACCGCGCTCGGCTTCACGCCGTCCAACAAGGAAGCAAAGCGCAAGATCGCCGAGGGTGCCGTCCGGCTCGACGACGTTCCGGTGAACGATCCGGGGCTGTTGCTGACGCCGAGCGACGAGCCGCTGAAGCTCAGCCTCGGGCGCAAAAAGCACGGGCTCCTCATCCGGTGAGAAAACGCGCCGACCAGCGCCATTTGTTTTCGGACTGGCGCGATTTCGGCCGCGAATATGTGCTTGGCGTGCTGACGGCGCTGTTCGCTCAGCAGGCGGCGCAGTCGCTCGACTGGAGGCAAAAGGTCGACGCGGCGTTAGCCGACATGGATCAGGAGCTGAGCAACGGCGACGGGCCGGAGGCCTATGTTCGCCTGGCGATCTATCAGTGCCTCGACTCCAGGCTCCGGCAAGTCCGTCAAGCTGCAGAGGCAGGCAACCGGGCAGCGGTCCGAGGGGCGATTGGCGGCATCGACCTCCCACTGCGCACCTACAACTCGTTCGCCCGAGAGGCGGCCAACTCCGCCGACATTGCCGCGCACATGCCCGCGAGGAGGATGTTCGAATATCGTGTCGTCTATTCGCTCATGCCCGAGCTCGACGAGCTTCACCGCAAGGAATTGGTCGATCTTGCGCAGCTCCGCTCCCTGCCGGCCACCGGTGGACCGCTCAGCCAGGAGGAGAAGCGCACGGTGCTCGACGCGACGGAAAATCTGATCCTGGATAACGATCGTGTAAGGCGCGCCTCGTCATTCACGCTGCGCCACATGCGCGATCTCGGCATCGGCATCGCTCGCGCGCAGCTTCGGAACAATCTCGCCGATGTTCCGGTCTATGACGGCTGCCTCACACGCGAGATCAAGCCGATGATCGACCTTAGCGCGCCGACCTATCCGACACAGGCCAGACGCTAGCCGCTCCTGATCAAGTCCACGGCCTGATCGCGCTCGAACAAATAGAGGCAGACCCGCGCCGCCTGGCCGCGTTCGCCCTTGAGGCCGCCGTCGCGGTCGAGGAGGAGCATCGCGTCGCTCTGGGCGATGGGGGCCAGCTCCTCCACATCCTCCGGCGTTGCAGCGCGGAATGCCTCCTCGCCCGATTGGCGCGTGCCGAGGATCTCGCCGGGGCCGCGCAGGCGCAGGTCCTCCTCGGCGATTCGGAATCCGTCGCTGGTCTCGCGCATCAGGGCGAGGCGGGCGCGGCCGACGTCGGTCAGGCTCTGGCCGCGGATCAGGAGGCAGGTGCTCTTGCCCGTCCCGCGGCCGACCCGCCCGCGCAGCTGGTGGAGCTGGGCGAGGCCGAAGCGCTCGGCTCCCTCGACGATCATCAGGGTGGCGTTGGGCACGTCGACCCCCACCTCGATCACCGTGGTCGCCACGAGCACCGAGAGGCCGCCGGAAGCGAAGCGCTCCATCACCGCGTCCTTGTCGGCGCCCTTCATGCGGCCGTGGACGAGGCCGACCTTGTCCTCCCCGAAGCGCAGCTTGAGGATGCGTGCGCGCTCCTCGGCCGCCGCCGCGTCGCTCTTGTCGCTTTCCTCGACCAGCGGGCACACCCAATAGGCCTGGCCGCCGCTGCTGATGTGCCGTCCGAGCCCGTTGATCACGTCGGGCAGCTTCTCCTCACTGATCACGAGCGTTTCGACCGGCGTCCTTCCCGGGGGCATCTCGTCGATGCGGCTGACGTCCATCTCGCCATATTGGGTGAGCGTGAGCGTCCGCGGGATCGGAGTCGCGGTCATCACCAGAAGATGCGGCGGATGCTCGGCCTTCGACGCGAGCAGCAGCCGCTGCGAGACGCCGAAGCGGTGCTGCTCGTCGATGACGGCCAGGCCGAGCTGCCTGTAGGCGACCTTCTCCTGGAAGATGGCGTGCGTGCCGACCAGTATGTCGATGGAACCGTCGGCGAGGCCCATGAGGACGCTGTCGCGGGAACGTCCCTTCTCTCGGCCGGTAAGGATGGCCACCCGCACGCCGAGGCTGTCGAGCTGGCCGAGCAAGGTCGCATGATGCTGGCGCGCGAGAATCTCCGTCGGAGCGAGCAGCGCGGCCTGGGCGCCGGACTCGACGGCCGTGAGCATCGCGGCGACCGCAACCAGCGTCTTTCCCGAGCCCACGTCGCCCTGGAGCAGCCGCAGCATCGGCATGGTCTGCGCCATGTCGCCCCGGATCTCGCGGATCACCCGCCGCTGCGCATTGGTCAGCTGATAGGGCAGCTGGAGCCTGCGGATCAGCTCGCCGGTGCCGGGAAGCGAAACGGTGCGGTGCCGCTGCTGCGATTGGCGCAGGAGCAGCAGGGCCAGCTGGTTGGCGAAAATCTCGTCATAGGCGAGCCGGCGGGCCCCGGTTCCGGGCTCCCGGTGCGCCTGCGCGATCGACGCGCGCCATGGCAGCCACGCCTGCTTGGCGAGGAGGCTCGGTTCGATCCATTCGGGGAGGTCCGGCGCGCGCTCAAGCGCCTCGCGCACCAGTTCGCCGAGGCGGCGGTTCGTCAGGCCCTCGGTCAGCGGGTAGACGGGCTCGCGGATGAGCGGCGGCGGCCCCTTCCCCGGCTCGGCGACCTCGGGATGGATGATCTGCCACTCCTCGCCATATTGCTCGAGCTTGCCGGAGACGATGCGCGTCTGCCCGAGCGGCAGCGTCCGCTTCGCCCAGCCCGAGTTGTTGAAATAGACGAGGCTGATCGCATTGCCCTCGCCGTCGGTGGCGAAGATCCGCATCGGTCCGCGCCCGGACCGGCTCTCGCGGGTGTCGAACGGCGTCAGCTCGAGGATCACCGTCCGCCCGAGCAGCGAGGCTGATGCCGCGGGCGCCTTCACCCGCTCGATGGCGCCCGTGGGCAGATGGTAGAGCAGGTCGACCAGCCTGCCGATGCCGAGCTTCTTCAGCTGCTTTGCGACCTGCGGCCCGACGCCCTTCAGCGCCTCCACCTCGGTGAACAGCGGATTGAGGATGTCCGGCCGCATGGACGGTTGTTAGCGCGTCTCTCGCCGCTCGCAATGAGGCGCGAGTCTTACTACATGCCCGCCATGCCGTCCGACCCGGAACTGAAGCGCCTCGCGTGGCGCGCGCATCATCGCGGCACCAAGGAAGCCGACATGCTGGTCGGCGGCTTCTTCGACGCGCACCACAAGCGATGGGGCTCGCACGAGCGCGCGCTGTTCGAAGCGATGCTCGAGGAGCAGGACGTCGACATCATGGCCTGGGCCCACGGAACCGCCGAGCCGCCGGAGCGGTTCGCCGGTCCGATGATCGAAGCACTGAAGAAGCTCGACTATATCCGGATCAGCCGATGAGCGAGCCGCTTCAGCGCGTCCTCCGCGCGAAACAGCCGCTGACGCTTGCGGGTGTGCCGTCGGGCTTCCTCCCCTGGCTTGCGGCAGATCTGGCCCGAGCCGCGCATGGCAGCGGAAGCGGCGGTCGCGCTGCCGCCATCGTCGCGGACGAGGCTGCGATGCGCGCGCTCGCCGAAACGGTCCCGCTCTTTGCGCCAGAGGTTGAGGTCCTCACGCTGCCAGGGTGGGATTGCCTTCCTTACGACCGCGCATCCCCTGCCCTGCGCGTCATGGCGGAGCGATTGGCCACGCTCGCTGCCCTCCAGGGAAAGCGGGACAAGCCGCAGCTGCTGGTCGCGACCGCGAGCGCGGCCTCGCAGCGGCTCCTGACTCCGTTCCGAATTCGCCAGCTCACTCGCCGAATTGCCGAAGGCGAGCGGATCGAGCGCGAGGCCCTGGTCGAGCAGCTGAATGCGCTCGGGTACCAGCGCGTCGACACCGTTGCGGAGCATGGGGAATATGCCGTCCGCGGGTCGCTGATCGACCTTTTCCCGGCTGGCGAGGAGCTTGCGCTGCGGCTCGATTTCTTCGGCGACGAGATCGACACGCTGCGGCGCTTCGATCCCACCGACCAGCGCTCCACCGACAAGGCCGAAGCCTTCACGCTGATGCCCGCGTCCGAGGCGCTGCTCGATGCCGACAGCATCAAGCGCTTCCGTTCCGCCTACCGCGAGAAGTTCGGCGCGACCGCGACCCAGGACCCGCTCTACCAGGCGCTGTCCGAAGGGCGCCGCATGACGGGCATGGAGCATTGGCTGCCGCTGCTCGAAGACCGGCTGGCGACGCTGTTCGACCATCTGGGCGAAGCCGACCTCGTGATCCGCGACGCCGCCGCCGACAAGGCGATCGAAGCGCGGCTCGAGGCGGTGGAGGATTATTACCAGAACCGCGTCCGAGCGATGGAGGCGCAGGCCGGCAGCTACAGGCCGCTGGAGCCCGATGCCCTCTATTTGTCGAAGGAGGAATGGCAGAGCGAGGAAGCCGAGCGGCCGATCCACCTCGCCTCGCCATTCCATGAGCCGGATTCGGAGCGGATCATCGATTTCGGGGTCGAGCCGGCGCGCGACTTCGCGCCCGAGCGGGCGCAGCAATCGAACGTCTACGAGGCGGTCGCCAAGCATGTCGGCGAGCTGCGCAAGAGCGGCCACAAGGTCGTGCTCGCAAGCTACACGCGCGGCGCGCGCGAGCGGCTCTCCGGCCTGCTCGAGGACCATGGCCTCAAGGCGCAGAAGCTCGCCGATAGCTGGCAGGAAGCGCTCGGGGCCAAGACGCAGCCGGCCCTCCTCGTCCTCCCGCTCGACCACGGCTTCACCACGCCCGACGTCGCGGTGCTCACCGAGCAGGACATGCTCGGCGACCGGCTCGTCCGTCGGCGCAAGAAGCGGAAGGCCGCCGCCGCATTCCTCGAGGAGCTGGCGACGCTGTCGCCGGGCGACCTGGTCGTGCACGCCGACCACGGGATCGGGCGGTACGAGGGGCTGACTCAGATCCCGGTCAGCAAGGTGCCGCACGATTGCGTCGCGCTCGAATATGCGAAGGGCGACAAGCTTTACGTCCCGGTCGAGAATATCGAGCTCTTGAGCCGCTACGGCAGCGAGAGCGAGGGCGTCAGCCTCGACAGCCTCGGCGGCGAGGCGTGGCAGCGGCGCAAGGCGCGGATGAAGGAGCGCATCCGCGAGATCGCGGGCGAGCTCATCAAGGTCGCGGCAATGCGGGCGACGCGGCCCGGGGTCGTTGCCGAACCCGACGCAAGCTACCCTGCCTTCGTCGACCGCTTTCCGTACGAGGAAACCGACGACCAGGATCGCGCGATCGCCGACGTCCTCCAGGACCTGGAAGCAGGAAAGCCGATGGACCGGCTGGTGTGCGGCGACGTCGGCTTCGGAAAGACCGAAGTGGCGCTCCGTGCGGCGTTCGTCATGGCGATGTCAGGCAAGCAGGTGGCGCTCGTCTGCCCGACCACGCTCCTCGCCCGCCAGCACTATTCCAACTTTGTCGAACGCTTCCACGGCTATCCGGTGAATATCGGACGGCTCTCGCGGCTGGTGCCCTCGGCAGAAGCGAAGCGCACGAAGGAAGGGCTGGCGGACGGCAAGGTCGATATCGTGATCGGCACCCACGCGATCCTCGCCAAGTCGGTCAGCTTCAAGCGCCTCGGCCTGGTGATCGTCGACGAGGAGCAGCATTTCGGCGTCGCGCACAAGGAACGGCTCAAGGCGCTCAAGAATGACGTCCATGTGCTGACGCTGACTGCGACGCCGATCCCGCGGACGCTGCAGATGGCGATGAGCGGGCTTCGCGAGCTGAGCGTCATCCAGACCCCGCCCGTCGACCGGCTCGCCGTTCGCACTTACGTGACGCCGTTCGACGGAGTCGTTCTTCGCGAGGCCCTGCTCCGCGAGCATTTCCGCGGCGGCCAGAGCTTCTTCGTCGTGTCGCGCGTAGCCGACTTGCCCGCGATGGAAGAATGGCTCCGCGAGCAGGTGCCCGAGGTGAAGTTCATCACCGCGCACGGGCAGATGAGCGCAACCGAGGTCGAGGAGCGGATGAGCGCCTTCTACGACCGGAAATATGATGTTCTCCTGTCGACCACCATCGTCGAGAGCGGGCTCGACATCCCGAGCGCGAACACGCTGGTGGTCTATCGGGCGGACCGGTTCGGGCTCGCCCAGCTCTACCAGCTGCGCGGCCGCGTCGGGCGGTCGAAGGCGCGCGCCTATGCCTATCTGACGATGCCGGCGGATCGGTCGATCACCGAAGCCGCGCAGAAGCGGCTCCAGGTGCTGAGCGAGCTCGACAACCTCGGCGCCGGGTTCCAGCTTGCGAGCCACGACCTCGACATTCGCGGCGCCGGCAACCTGCTCGGCGACGAGCAGTCGGGCCACATCAAGGAGGTCGGGTTCGAGCTCTACCAGTCGATGCTCGAGGACGCGATCGTCGAGCTGAAGGCCGGCGGCGTCCCGTCGAAGGAGGAATTCACCCCGCAGATCAGCGTCGACGCGCCGATCATGATCCCCGAGCATTATGTCCCCGACCTCGACCTTCGCATGGGCCTCTACCGCCGCCTGGGCGAGCTCGAGGACCGCAATGCGATCGAGGCATTCGCCGCCGAGCTGATCGACCGCTTCGGCGCGCTGCCCGAAGAAACCGGCAACCTCATGAAGATCGTCGAGGTGAAGCTGAATTGCCGCGAGGCGATGGTGTCGAAGCTCGACATCGGGCCCAAGGGCGCGGTCGTGACCTTCGCCGACAGCGGTTTCCCCGACCTCGCCGGGCTGCTCTCCTACATCGACAGGCTGAAGGGCGCCGCCAAGCTCCGGCCCGACAGCAAGATGGCAGTGACTCGAAACTGGCCGACGCCCGACGCCCGCCTCAACGGCGCGCTCCAGCTCTCGCGCGGGCTCGCGCGCGTCGCTGCTGCAGGCGAGAAGAAGGAAGCCGCCTAAGCGGCGGCAGCGAACTGGGCGAGCTCCTCGTAGGCGAGCGGAGCCGAGCCGAGGAAACCCTGGTAGCGGTCGCAGCCCCATTCCTTCAGCAACGCGAGCTGCTCGGCGGTCTCGACGCCTTCGACCACGACCTTGAGGCCGAGGTCCCGCGCCAGCCGGATGAGCCCGCTGGCGACAATGCGGTCGCGATGCCGCTCGGCGACGTCGGCGACGAGGCCGCGGTCGATCTTGACCATGTCGAGCGGCAGCGAGGTCAGGTAGCTGAGGCTGGAATAGCCCGTCCCGAGGTCGTCGACCGCGACGCGGATCCCGGCCTCGCGCAGCTTCGACAGGCGCGCGGCAACGCTCTCGCGGTCGGCGAGGAGCGCGCTTTCCGTAATCTCGAGCGTGATTCGGCTCGGGTCGATCCCGGCGTCGTCGATCTCATCGAGCAGCCAGCGTTCGTAGCCGGGGCGGCCGATGTCCGCCGGAAGCAGGTTGATCGACACTTCGAGGCCCTTGAGCGGCCCTTCCCAGACCGCGGCGCAGCGCAGCGCCTTCCGCTGGACGAGGCGCGAGAGGCGCTCCGCAAGCCGCGCCGAATGAGCGCGCGCGAACAGCGATTCGGCATCCTTCGCAATGACCGAGCGGGCGAGCGCTTCCGCGCCGATGATTGCACCGGTCTCTATGCCGATCACGGGCTGGTAGACGAGGTCGACATGCTCGTGCGCGATCGCCGCCTCCAGCATGAGGTCGCGAATGGGGGAGACCGGCGCCGGCGCCCCATCCGACTCCCGCCTCCCCCAGGCATCGATCCCGTCCCACTTCAGCATGGGTTGAGGCGGTAACGCCTCGCCGGAAGGTCAGGAACCGGCTGCCGCTGCCGCGCCCCGAAACGGGACAGTGACCTCGTGCGTCTATGCTCCTATCTTGGCAGCGTCCGGAACCGCAGGAGGAGCAAGGCTTGAACGCCGACGCAGGGGAAACGGGTGGCAAGACGCCGGTCGACCTGGCAAGCCGCGGCATCGGCCTCCTCTCCTCGCATACCGAAATCGCGAAGGCTGCCGAGGCGATGCTTCGCCGCCGTTTCGACTTTGCCGATGCTGCCGAAGCCGAGGTGCTCGTCGCATTGGGCGGCGACGGGTTCATGCTCCACACGCTGCACGAAATGCTGGACGGCAGCCGCTCGCCGGTGCCGGTCTTCGGGATGAACCGCGGCACGGTCGGCTTCCTCATGAACGAGTGGCGGATCGACAGGCTGGCTGAGCGGATCGAGGGCGCCAAGCCGATCCGCGTCGCACCGCTGGAGATGTGCGCGACGACCGTCGCGGGGAAGACCTTCACCCATTCGGCCATCAACGAAGTCTCGCTGCTGAGGGAAACGCGGCAGACCGCCAAGATCGAGATCGCCGTCAATGGGCGCGTCGCCCTCCCCGAGCTCGCCTGCGACGGGGTCCTCGTCGCCACGCCGGCGGGATCGACCGCCTACAATCTCTCCGCCCGCGGGCCGATCCTGCCGCTGCAGGCGAGGATGCTGGCGCTGACCCCGATCAGCCCGTTCCGGCCGCGCCGCTGGTCCGGGGCCATCCTCCCCGACGACACGGCGATTTGCCTGACGATCCTGGAGGCGCAGAATCGCCCCGTTTCCGCGGTCGCCGACCAGACCGAGGTGCGCGACGTCGCCAAGGTCGAAATCCGGCTCGACCGCGAGCGCTCGCTCACCCTGCTGTTCGATCCTGAGCACGCGCTGGACGAGCGGATCGCGATGGAGCAGTTCGCCACTTGAATACTTGCGTTTAGGCTCGTCTCCGCTATCTAGCCGCGGCGCCCAGATGGGCTGCTCCCCGGTAGCTCAGCGGTAGAGCATCCGACTGTTAATCGGACGGCCGCCTGTTCGAATCAGGCCCGGGGAGCCATTTCTCGCTTCGGCAGGAACCTTTGCCCGCCCGCGTTCATCGAATGAACGGGGTCAACGACATGGGGAAGCCAGGTGGGCGAAGCGGCAACCGCGACCGGTCCGGATTTTTCTGAAGGCATCAGCCTGGCGGACGTGCCCGCCGGAGGCACCGTCGCCGGCCGGGTCGGCGACGAGCCGGTGCTCCTGTCCAATTTCGGCGGCCAGCTCTTCGCCGTCGGCGGGTCGTGCACCCATTACGGCGCGGCGCTGGCTGACGGCGTCCTCGCTGGGACGGGCGTCAGGTGCCCGCTGCACCACGCCTGCTTCGACCTTCGCACCGGCGCCGCGCTCCGCGCGCCGGCGCTCGATCCGCTCGACCGCTGGTCGGTCGAGATCGAAGGTGAGCGGGCATTCGTCAGGAACAAGATGGAGCCGGAGCGGGCGGCGGCCCCCGCGACCGACGTCCGGAGGATCGTCATCGTCGGCGGCGGGGCCGCCGGCCTCGCCTGCGCGCACGAGCTGCGCCGCCTCGGCTTTGCTGGCCAGGTAACGATGCTGAGCGCCGATGCCGACCCGCCATGCGACCGTCCAAACCTGTCGAAGGATTATCTTGCCGGCACTGCTCCGGAGGAATGGCTGTGGCTGCGCGGCGAGGATTGGTACGACGACAACCGCGTCGACCTGCGGCTTTCGACGGAGGTGAGCGCGATCGACGTGCAAACCCGCACCGTCCGCTGCCGCACCGGCGACCAGGTGCAGTTCGATAGGCTCCTGATCGCGACCGGGGCCGAGCCGAACCGGCTCGCCGTCCCGGGCTTCGACGAGCCCAATGTGTACACGCTGCGGACCGTTGCCGACGCGCGCGCCATCGGCCAATTCGCTCGGCCCGGAGCGCGCGCAGTGATCATCGGCGCGAGCTTCATCGCGCTCGAAGCGGCGGCGGCGCTCCGTCAGCGGCAGGTTGAGGTCGACATCGTGTCGGTCGAGGAGGTGCCGCTCGATCGGGTGTTCGGCCGCGAGCTCGGCGCGCAGCTACAGCTGCTTCACGAGCGAAACGGCGTGCGATTCCACCTGAGCTCGGTCGTCGCCGGGTTCGATGGCGAAGCGGTGACGCTCGCCGCCGGCGAAAGGGTGCCTGCCGACTTGGTGCTCGTCGGCATCGGAGTCCGGCCGCGCACCGCAATTGCGGAAAGCGCCGGCGCCGTGGTCGAGAATGGAGTGGTCGTCGACGACTTCCTCGAAACGTCGATTCCGGGAATCTATGCGGCGGGCGACATCGCCGCCTATCCCGACCCGATTTCCGGCGAGCGCGTACGAATAGAGCATTGGGCCGTCGCCGAGCGCCAGGGCCAGGTCGCCGCCGCCAACATGCTCGGCCATCGCAAGCGGTTCGATTCCGCGCCCTTCTTCTGGACCGAGCAATATGGCGTGCCGCTTCGCTATGTCGGCCGGGGCAGCGGCTGGGACGCCGTGACGGTCGAGGGCACGCTCGATAGCGGCTCGCTCGCCGCCCGTTATTTCGTCGGCGGGGACCATTGCGCCACGGCGACGATCGGCCGCGACCGCGAGAATCTGGAAGACGAGCTGAGACTGGAGGCGCGCTGACGCGCTAGCCGTCGATCGACGCCATCAACGACGCATTTCCGCCCGCCGCGGTCGTATCGATGCAGGTGACCCGTTCCGTGGCGAAGCGCGCGACATAATGCGGGCCGCCCGCCTTGGGGCCGGTTCCCGACATGCCCTCGCCGCCGAACGGCTGGCTTTCCACCACCGCGCCGATCTGGTTGCGATTGACGTAGAAATTGCCGACGCGCGCATGCTCCTCGACATAGTCGCGGACGGTGTCGATGCGGCTCTGCAGCCCCAGCGTCAGGCCGTAGCCCGTTGCGTTGATCTGCTCGACGACCTCGCCGAGCCGCTCGCCGTCGAAGCGGATGACGTGGAGGATCGGCCCGAAATTCTCGCGATTGAGCTGCGCTAGCGACGAAATCTCGTAAATCGAAGGAGCGACGAAGCTGCCGTGCGCCGCCTCGTTGGGCATCGGCAGCCGCACGATTCGCTTGGCGTTCCTGTCCAGCCATTCGAGGTGCTCGTCGAGCAGCCGCTTGGCCTCCTCGTCGATCACGGGGCCCACGTCCGTCGCCAGGTCGCGCGGGTCGCCGACCTTGAGCGCCTCGGCCGCGCCGGCGATCATCTGGATCATTCCGTCGGCGACGTCCTCTTGCACGAAGACGACGCGGCACGCCGAGCAACGCTGGCCGGCGCTCTGGAATGCCGAGGAGATGACGTCGCGCGTGACCTGCTCGGGAAGCGCCGAACTGTCGACGATCATCGCGTTCTGTCCCCCGGTTTCGGCGATCAGCGGAATGATCGGGCCGTCGCGCTCCGCGAGCGTCCGGTTGATGAGCCGCGCGGTCTCGGTCGAGCCCGTGAAGGCGACCCCGCCGAGCAGCGGATGCGCGGTAATCGCAGCGCCGACGCGACCGTCGCCGGGGGCGAGCTGCACGACGTCCGTCGGGATTCCCGCCTGGTGCATCAGCTCGACGGCGAGTGCGCCGATGAGCGGAGTCTGCTCGGCCGGCTTCGCGATCGCGCTATTCCCTGCGGCGAGAGCCGCGGCGATCGGTCCGGTGAAGATCGCCAGCGGGAAATTCCACGGGCTGATGCAGGCGAACACGCCGCGCCCGTGCAGCCGCAGCTCGTTCTGCTCGCCCGTCGGGCCGGGAAGCGGCATCGGACCGGTGAACTGCCGCCGCGCCTCCGACGCGTAGAAGCGGAGGAAGTCGACGGCCTCCCGCACCTCGAGGACGGCATCGGGCAGCGTCTTGCCCGCCTCGCGGATGCACAGCGACCAGAATTCCTCGCGATGCTCTTCGTAAAGGTCGGCGGTTCGCTCGAGCAGGCGCGCGCGCGCTTCGCCGCCAAGCGCGTCCCAGGCGACCTGCGCCGAGTGGGCGGCCCGGACCATGCGATCCACATCGTCGGCGCCGGCTTCGAACACCGTGCCAACCTCGACACGCCGGTCGTACGGACTGGTCACCGCCCTCGCCTCGCCCTTGCCGAGCGTCGGCTTCGCGGTCCAGCGCCGGCTTTCGAGCGCTTTCAGCCGGTCGAGCAACGGCTCGCGGACGAGCGGATCGGAAAGGTCGCACCCGGCGCTGTTGTGGCGCGCGGGCCCGAACACGTCGCGCGGAAGGATGATCTTCGGGTTGCGCTTGGGCTCGAGCGCCGAAAGCTCCGCGACGGGATCGCGGACCAGCTCGTCGATCGAGACCTGCTCGTCGGCAATGCGATTGACGAAGCTGGAATTGGCGCCGTTCTCGAGGAGACGGCGGACGAGATAGGCGAGCAGCTCCTTGTGGCTCCCGACCGGCGCGTAGATGCGGACAGGGGTCTGGTGATCGCCGATGTGCCGCTCGAGCTTCGCGAGCTCCTCGTAGAGCTCCTCGCCCATCCCGTGGAGGCGCTGGAACTCGAACTCGCGGCTGCCGGCAAGCGCCTTCACCTGCCCGATCGTATTCGCGTTATGGGTGGCGAAGGCGGGGTAGATGGCATCAGGAGCGCCGAGCAGCTTCTTCGCGCATGCGAGATAGGACACGTCCGTCGCGACCTTGCGCGTGAAGACCGGATAGTCGGTGAGGCCGGCGACCTGCGCAGCCTTGATTTCCGTGTCCCAGTAAGCGCCTTTGACGAGGCGGACCATCAGCCTGCGGCCGTGCGCCCGCGCGGCTTCGATGACCCAGTCGCACAATGGCGCGGCACGCTTCTGATAGGCCTGGATTGCGATGCCGAAGCCGCTCCATCCGTTCGTGAACAGCTCGTCGTCACCGAGCAGCGCTTCGAAGACGTCGAGCTGGAGCTCGAGCCTGTCCGCCTCCTCTGCGTCGATCGTGAAATGGACGTCGGCCGCTGCCGCCTTCAGCGCCAGCTCGCGCACGACCGGGATGACATGCGCGAGGGCCTCTTCGGCGTGCGTGTATTCGAAGCGGGGATGAAGCGCCGTCAGCTTCACCGAGATGCCGGGCGAGCGGCGGAAGCCGTCCCTGGCTTCCTTTGCGATCGGGTCGAGGGCCGACCGATACGCCTCGGCATAGCGGTCCGCGTCCTCGTAGGTCTTCGCTGCCTCGCCGAGCATGTCGAAGCTGTGGCTAAGCCCGCGCGCGCGCTCGGGCCTCGCGCGCTGCATCGCCTCGTCGATCGTGCGCCCGAAGACGAAGTTGCGGCCGAGGATCTTCATCGCCTCGCGCACCGCGGTCCGCACCACCGGCTCGCCCAGACGTCCCACGGCGCGGCCGAGCGCGGCTTTCCAATTGTCGGAGCGGTCCTGCGCCCCTTCGAGCACCTTTCCCGTGAGGAGGAGCGAGAAGGTCGCGGCGTTGACGAAGGCCGAGTCCGAGCGCCCGAGCTTCTCGGACCAGTCGGGCCCCGCAAGCTTGTCGGCGATCAGCTCGTCAGCAGTGTGCGCGTCCGGGATGCGGAGAAGCGCCTCGGCGAGGCACATCATGGCGATGCCCTCGTCCGAGCCCAGGTCGTAAGCGTGAAGGAACGCATCGACGCCGCTCGGCTTGTGGGCGCGAACGCCTTTCACGAGCGCACGCGCGGTCGCGGTCGCTTCGCCGAGCTCGGTGGAAGTCAGTCGGGCCTGGGCGATCCGCTCATTGGAGACCTGCTCCTCGTCCGGCCGGTAGGCACGGCGAAGCTCGGTCCGGTCGATCGGCTGCAACGCCGCGGGCGCCCGCCCTACGCGAGCTGCCCGTGGCAATGCTTGTACTTCTTGCCCGATCCGCAGGGGCACGGCGCGTTGCGGCTGATGGGCTCGGCGAGGCCGGCCTCGCCCTGCGGCATCGGCTGCTGCGGGATGCTGGCGAAAGGCACGCTGGAAAGCACCGCGCCGGTCGCAGCGTCGATGTCGGTGGTGTCGTCGTCGCCCGAGAATGGATCCAGGTGCTGCGTAATGAAGTCGGGCAGAACCGGAGGCGGCGGCTCGAACTGCACCTGCGCGCGCATGAGGATCCGCGTCACTTCCTCGCGGATCGACACCAGCAGCCGCTCGAACAGAAGGAACGCCTCCTGCTTATATTCGTCAATCGGCTTCTTCTGCGCGTAGCTCCTGAGATGGATCACCTGCCGCAGCGCATCGAGCGTGGCGAGATGCTCCTTCCAGTGATGGTCCAGCGTCTGGAGCAGGATCTGCTTCTCGATGTCGTTCCAGCGCTCGGGCTCCACGCCCTCCAGCTTGGCGGCCATCGCATCGTCGGCGAGCTTCTGGAGCCGCTCGGTGATCATCAGCGGGTCGACCGCGTCTTCCTGGAGCCAGTCGTCGATCGGCGCCTGAAGGCCGAACACCGCGTCGACGCTCTCCTTGAGGCTGTCGACGTTCCACTGCTCCGGATACGTGCCCTCCGGGCAGTTCACCGCGACGATCGAGGCCGCAGTCTCGGCCCGCATGTCCGCGATAACCTCGGAGACGCTTTCCGCGTCCATGATGTCCGCGCGCTGCTCGTAGATGACCTTGCGCTGGTCGTTCATCACGTCGTCGAATTCGACGACCTGCTTGCGGATGTCGTAGTTGCGCGCCTCGACCTTCTTCTGCGCGGTCTCGATGGCCTTGCTGATCCACGGGCTGACGATCGCTTCGCCGTCCTCGAGGTTCTTGTTCATCAGCCGCGCGAACATCGTCTGCGGGCCGAAGATGCGCAGAAGATCGTCGTCGAGGCTCAAATAGAATTTGGAGAGGCCCGGGTCGCCCTGGCGGCCTGAGCGGCCGCGCAGCTGGTTGTCGATGCGGCGACTTTCGTGCCGCTCGGTGCCGAGGACGTAAAGGCCGCCCACGTCGAGCACCCGCTGCTTCTCCGCCGCGATTTCGGCGCGGATCTTCTCGGCTTGCGCCTCATATTCCGGAGTGCCGGGCTCCAGGTCCGGAAACTCGTCCTGCATGCGGAACTCGAGATTGCCGCCGAGCTGGATGTCGGTGCCGCGGCCCGCCATGTTGGTGGCGATCGTCACTGCCCCCATCCGCCCTGCCTGGGCGACGATGTGCGCCTCCTGCTCGTGGAAGCGGGCATTCAGCACGGAATGCTTGACCCCCTCCTTCTGCAGATATTCGGACAGCATCTCGGACTTCTCGATGGAGACGGTGCCGACGAGGACGGGCTGGCCGATCTCCTGCTTGGCCTTCAGTTCCTGCGCGATGGCAGCGAACTTCTCCGGCATCGTCTTGTAGAAGACGTCGTCCTCGTCGATGCGCTGGACCGGCACGTTGGTCGGGATCGCGACGACGTTCATCTTGTAAATGTCGAAGAATTCCGGAGCCTCGGTCATCGCCGTGCCGGTCATGCCGGCAAGCTTCGGATACATTCGGAAATAGTTCTGGAAGGTGATCGAGGCGAGCGTCTGGTTCTCCGGCTCGATGGTGACGCCTTCCTTCGCCTCGACCGCCTGGTGAAGCCCGTCGGACCAGCGCCGCCCTTCCATCATGCGGCCGGTGAATTCGTCGATGATGACGACCTTCCCGTCCTTCACGATATAGTCGATGTCCTTCTTGAACATGACATTGGCTTTGAGCGCCTGGTTGAGGTGGTGGACCACCTGCGTGTTGGCGATGTCGTAGAGGTTTCTGCCCTCGATCAGCTGGGCGTCCTCGAGCATCCGCTCGGCCTTTTCGGTCCCCTCTTCGGTAAGGACCACGCTCTTCATCTTCTCGTCGAGGTCGTAGTCGGCGGGCACCAGCGTCTTCACGATCTTGTCGACCGCGATGTAGAGGTCGGACTTGTCGTCCGTCGGGCCCGAGATGATGAGCGGGGTGCGCGCCTCGTCGATCAGGATCGAGTCCACCTCGTCCACGATCGCGAAATTGAACGGCCGCTGCACCATCTGCTCGCGGCTGTATTTCATGTTGTCGCGCAGGTAATCGAAGCCGAACTCGTTGTTCGTCCCGTAGGTGATGTCGGCGCCGTACGCCGCCCGCCGCTCCTCGTCCGAAAGGTTCGGGACGATCACTCCGACCGTCATGCCGAGGAAGCGGTAGATCTGTCCCATCCAGTCGGCGTCGCGGCGGGCGAGATAATCGTTGACGGTGACGACGTGGACGCCCTTGCCCTCGAGAGCATTGAGATAGACGGCGAGAGTCGCCACGAGCGTCTTGCCTTCGCCCGTCTTCATCTCCGCGATCTCGCCGCGGTGGAGGGCGATGCCGCCGATCAGCTGGACGTCATAGTGCCGCTGCCCGAGCGTTCGGATCGCAGCCTCGCGGACCGTGGCGAAGGCTTCCGGAAGCAGGCTGTCCAGCTTTTCGCCATTGGCGAGCCGCTCGCGGAAGCGTTCGGTCTGGGAGCGCAATTCATCGTCGGAGAGTGCCTGGATGTTGGGCTCGAGCGCGTTGACCGCGTCGACATATTTGCCAAGACCGCGGACATAGCGGTCGTTGGCCGATCCGAAGATGCTCTTTGCCACTGCGGCGAACATGAAATTCCCTTAAAAACCCGGGCGCTTGGAAGGCCAGAAAAGCTCTCGCCGACGCTCTGGGAAA
The DNA here is from genome assembly GCA_050261135.1 of Bacillota bacterium. Classification (GTDB taxonomy): domain Bacteria; phylum Pseudomonadota; class Alphaproteobacteria; order Sphingomonadales; family Sphingomonadaceae; genus Sphingomicrobium. The sequence continues at coordinate 170,087 of JBLNCZ010000023.1, read as the reverse complement.
TTGTCGCGGGCGATGTAAGGAGCGCCCTAGCCGTAGTCAATTAAAGGGACCGTGAACAAATGGCAGGACTGAGCGGTGGCTGCATGTGCGGAGCGGTCCGCTACGAGCTCAGAAGCGCGCCCTTCGACGCGGGTTGGTGCCACTGCCGGACGTGCCAGCTGAACAGCGGCGCTCCGGCGATGGTGTTCGCCAGCGTGCCGGCTGGCGATCTCGTCTGGACCAAGGGCGGCGAAAAGGTCCGTTCAGTCGCTTCGTCCAACTTCGGCCACCGGGAATTTTGCGGCGAGTGCGGGACGCCCTTCCTGATGAAGGTGGACCACCAGCCGGAAACGGTCGACTTCAGCGTCGCCACGCTCGACCAGCCCGAAGCGATCGCGCCGGGCTTTCACATCTTCTGGGGAAGCAGGATCGGTTGGTTCGAACCCAGGGACGAGCTCCCGCGCCACGACAAATTCAGGCCGGATACGCGGGGGCTCGACGGCACGGAGCCGCCAGGCTGATCAGCCGGCGGTCGACTGTGCCGATGCGCCGAGATTGCTTTCGAGCCACTGCTGGATCTGGCTGCGCGGCGCCGCGCCGACTTTCTGGGCGATCGGCTGGCCGCCCTTGAACAGCAGCATGGTCGGAATGCCGCGAACGCCATAGCGGCCGGGCGTGTCGGGATTCTCATCGATGTTGAGCTTGGCGACCGTCACCTTGTCGCCGAGGTCGTTGGCGATCTCCTCCAGCGCCGGAGCGATCATCCGGCACGGTCCGCACCATTCCGCCCAGAAATCGACGAGAACGGGCCCGTCGGCGCCGAGAACGTCGGTTGCGAAGCTCTGATCGGTGACGGTCTTGGTAGCCATGGCTGGCGACTCTCCTGCTGAAGGTAACGGCCATATGGGCGCTCACTGAGGAGCACTCAAGGCGTCCAGTCGGAGGAGCTTCGGGCCGGCCGTGTACAAGAGCGAAGCGGTGACCTGCCGCCCCGGAAAGATGACCTGCAGCGCCTCGGCATAGGCACGCATCTGCGCCCGATGGGCATTCGGAATCTCCGTCTCGCCGGGCGGCACCCGGCCGGTTTTGAAGTCGATGACGGAAATGCGATCCTCCTCCACGAGCAGGCGATCCACGGTCCCCGCGATCACGCGGCCGTCGGGCAGCGTTGCCGCAAGCGGCGCTTCGCCGATCGAGCCTTGGCCGAACAGGGCCGAGAAGCGCGCGTCCGAAAGCACGCCGCAGACCTGCTCGACGATCTCTTCGCGGGCCGACGCGTCCGCCAGCCCGGCCGAGCGCTCGAGCCAGCGGTCCGCCGCAGCAGCCCGCTCTTGCGGACGGAGCGCGGGCAAGCGCTCGAGCAGCTGGTGGATCCAGGTGCCGCGGAGCGCAGCGGCGCGCATCGCTTCGCTCGGCGGCGCGGAGGCTTCGTCGTCCGCCGCGATTGCCGAGGGCGCGAGCGGGCGCGGCGGCCTCGCCTCGGGGGGCGCAGGACTCCTCGCCCACTCCGGCACCGCGGGCACCGGCGGCGAAGCCTTGTCCTTCTTCGCTTTCGGCCTCGCGGGAAGCACCGTTCCATAGGCGAGGCCGCTGCCCCACTTGCCATGGTCGACCGGCTCGGCTCCGAGCGACGACAGGGCCTGCTCCACCGCCACGTGCCAGCAGCCCTGCGGCCGCGCGTCCGAGCCGTCCTTCTTCGGCTTCGGAGCAACGCCCGCAACGATCAGGCGGTCCGCCGCGCGGGTGAGCGCGACGTAGAGCAGGCGCCAATGCTCCTCGAGATCGCGCGTCTCCTCGGCGAGGATGAGCTCCTCGAACGGCGCCGCCCGCTCGTCCTTCTTCGGGCGGAGCAGCGGCGCGACGCCGCTTCCCTCGACCTCGATCTCGAGCGTGATCGGAGTCCGTCCGAGCTTCGCCGGGTCGGCAGTCGCATCGGCGAGGATGACGACCGGCGATTCGAGCCCCTTCGCGCCATGCACCGTCATGACCCGCACCTCGTTCGCCGGCGCGCCGGGATCGCGCTGTACGTCGACGGTCCCGCGCGAGAACCAGGCAAGGAAGCGGTCGAGGGACGCCGTTTCGCCGCGCTCGAACTCGAGCGCGCTGTTGACCAGCTCGTCGATCGGGTCGCGAGCGGCCATGCCCAGCCGCGCATACAGCTTGTTCCGGCCCTGCATCGGCCCTGAGAGGATCGTCTCCAGGAACGCCGAAGGCGTGGTGAAATCGGCGATCCTGAGCAGCTCCGAAAGCGCCTCGTGCGCCTCGGGAAATTCCGCGGAACGGCGGCGGAGCTCCCGCCACAGGCTGCCGTTGCGCCCATAGGCGAGATTGCGAAGCCGGTCCTGGTCCCAGCCGACGAGCGGGGAGACGAGCAGGCACGCAAGGCTGAGATCGTCGTTCGGCTGCACCGCAAACTTTACCGCGGCGAGCAGGTCCTGGACCGCAAGCGGCTCGTGCAGGTGAAGACGGTCGACGCCGGCGACCGGAACGCCGGCGGAAAAGAGCCGCGCCACGATCAGCGACGCGAGCTCCCCGCGGCTGCGGACCAGGACCAGTATGTCGCCGGGAGTGAGCGGCCGCTTCTTCGATGCAAGGTACGGCGCTTCGGCAATCATGTCGCGGATCCGCTCGGCGAGCGACTCCGCATATTGGCGCGCGCGCAGCGTGACCCAGCTTTCCTCGCCTTCATCGCCCTCTTCGTCGAACTCCGGCGCAAAGGGTTGCCACAGCTCCACCTGCCCGGGACGGTCGCGATGGTGCGCACGGTGCGGGGGCGGCCGCCTGGTGAGCGCCAATGCTTCCGGGCCGAGCGTGTCGATGACCGCGTCGACGACGTCGAGCACCGGCTGGGCAGACCGGAAGCTCGCCGCAATCGACAGGTCGCGGAACTCCGTTGCGACATCCGCCTCGGACAGCTCGCCGGCGCGGCGCTTGAAATGTTCCCGAGCCTCGCGGAAGCGCTGCGGGTCGGTGCCCTGGAAACCGTAGATCGCCTGCTTGAAGTCGCCGACCATGAACAGGGTCCGGCGCCGCCGCTCGCTCTCGCTCGATCCGCTGAAATATTCCTCGACGATGCTTTCGATGATCTCCCACTGGGCAGCGTTGGTGTCCTGCGCCTCGTCGACGAGCACGTGATCCACTTCGCGGTCCAGCTTGTAGCGGACCCAGTCGCCCATTCCGGGGGTGGCGAGCAGCCGGCGGGTCCAGTCGATGAGGTCGTTGAAGTCCGCCACACCCGCTGCCCGTTTGGCCCTAGTGTAAGCGGCAGCGAATGCCTGGCCTGCTCGCAGCCCGGCAGCGATGTCGGCGGCGAGCTTGGCTGCCCGCTGCACCTGCAGCAGCTCCGCGATCTTCGTCGCGAGCCGTTCCACATGCCGGTCGTAACCGGGATCGGCCTTGAGCTGGCCCGCCTGCGTCTTGCGCAGCTCGCCCTTGCCGGTGAACACGACGAGCGAGAGGTCGGGCAAAGCTGACGCCCTCGCATCGGGGGACATCTCGAGCCAGCGCTCGATGTCGTCGACGATCTTCGCGCCTGTGCTGGTCCCCCACGTACGGTTGGCGGCCGCGATCGCCCGCAGAAGGTCGCAATCGAACCCATCGTCGCCGCATTGCTCGCTCAGATATTGGTCGACCGAACCTTCCGGCAACCGCATCAGGGTTCGGATCATGGGCGCAATGCCGTCCCTCGGGCCGAGCCGCTCCATCGCCTCGGCCTTGCGGGCGCAGGCCTGGAGATATTCGACGGCGCCGAACTCGCCGAGGCGCCTGCTCAGGCACTGCACGTCGCAGATCAGCTCGCGGTCGTCCTGCTCCTCAGCGTCTGCCATGAGTTCGGCGAGCGTGCGCCGGACAAGCTCCTGTTCCGCCCTGCCCTCGATCGGCTGGAATCCGGGCGTGATGTCCGCCTCGGCCGGGAAAGCAGCGAGTAGCGACTGGGCGAATGCATGGATCGTCTGGATCTTCAGCCCGCCGGGGCAATCGAGGACGCGTGCGAACAACTGGCGCGCGCGCTGCCGCGTGGCGGGGTCGGTAGCCTCGCCGAGATGGTCGAGATCGGTCGCGAGCTCGCTGTCCTTCAGCCTTACCCACGCAGCGAGGCGAGCGCCGATCCGGTTCGCCATCTCCGCCGCAGCGGCCTTCGTGAAGGTGAGGCAGAGGATCGATTCCGGCCGCGCGCCTGCCAGCAGCAATCGAAGCACGCGCGCGGTAAGCACCTGCGTCTTTCCGCTCCCCGCCGAAGCGGACACCGCCGCGTGGACGCCCGGGTCGATCGCGAGCGCCTGCTCGCCCTTGAGGTCGGGAAGAGGCTTCAACCGCTCGCTCATGCGGCTTCCAAAGCGCCGCCGGACGCCATAGATGAGGGCCCATGAGCGAAGATGACGACAAGGCCAGCGAAGAGCGCAGGAACAAGCTGGTGAAGGCCGGGGTCGCGGTCGGCATCGGCTCGGCCGCCATCGTGGCCGCCCTGCTTTACGCGTCCAAGGTCAAGAAGAAGCCGCGCGCCTAGGCTCATTTGCGCCCGTACCATTCTTCCAGCCGCATCAGCTGGTCATAGTCGCCGTAGGGAGCATAGGCGGGGTTGAGCTTGGCCGTGAACGGCTCTGCGCCCGTCAGCCACCTCGCGGCTGCCTCGGCAAAGCTGCGGTAGGCGCGGTCGAGGAACTCGCCTTCTTCCATGTCCTTGTCGGCGCGAACGCATTTCCCGAACCCGCCGCGGTCGCGGACCAGCGACCAATATTCGAAGACTTCCGGTTCGCCGCTGACGCCCTCGAACCCGCCCGCCCGGCCGATCAGGCCGAGAAGGCCGAGCTGGAGCGCGAATCCGGCCTCGATCGCCTTCCTCGAAGGCGGCTTGCCAGTCTTGTAATCGACAATGGCGAGGCCGCCGTCGGGCAGCCGGTCGATGCGGTCGACGCGCCCGTGCACGGTGATTCCGGAGAGCGCTGTCTCACCCGGGATTTCCGCCTCAAGCGGCTTTCGACCGTGCGCCTGGTTGGTGCGCTCCAGTTCGGCGATCCAGTCGATGGCCTCGAGCAGGCGCGGGGCCCACAAGGCGCGCAGCATCGGGTGGATCGCTTCGTCGGCGAGCAGCCGCTCGGCGCGGGTACGTAGCTTGTCCGGATGGCAGTCGTCGTGACGAAGCCATTCTTCGAAAACCTTGTGAACCGCCTCGCCCTTCCAGCGTGCAGTATGGTCGGCATCGACGGGATCTTCGGCGCGAAGCTTGAGGATCGAACTCGCGTAGAATGCGAATGGGTCGGCCTTGAGCCGATCCACGGAAGTCACCGAAATCCTTTCCGGACGCTGCTCCGGCGGCGGAGACGGCGCCGGCCGGTCGACCGGACGAACCTCGCCCGCGTCGTCCAGCGACCTCGTGATCCGCTCGAGCACCAGGTCACGCGGAAGGCCGCCGCTGATCGCGTCGAGCCGTAGCAGGAACCGTGAAGCGACTGTCGGCGACCGGCTGTCCCGCCGCGCACGGGTGATGAGCACTTCCGGCGCGCCGAGAGCGCTGGCGAAATCGTGCGCGGCAAGCCCGATGCGGAACTCCAGCGTCGGCATGCCGAGAGTCGCGCGAACCTTGGGCGGCAGCCACGGGTCCGGCGCGGGCAGCGCCGGCCACACGCCTTCGTTCAATCCGCCGAGGACCACGAGGTCGGCGCGCTGCAGCCGCGCCTCGAGCAAGCCCCAGATGAAGATCCGCGGGTGGCCGCCGAACGGCGGACGAACCGCCCGTTCGTCGAGAAGCTGCCGAAGGAGCGGCACGGCGTCGTCGGCGGTGACCGTCAGCTGTCCGCCGGCGGCTGACGACTGAAGTTCCGCGAGGAGCTCGGCGGCCATGCGCCCGTCGGGTCCCCGCCACGCTGCCTCACCCGCCAGCGCCGTCGCTGCGTCCGCGACCAAGGCGGCAAGCCGTGAAAGAGGAACAGGATCGCGCAACAACCCGTCGAGCGGCACGACGCGCTCCCGAACGGCGCTCCACGCCCGGATTGTCCGCTCCTCCGCAAAGCAGGCGTCCAGCCCTGCAATGCCGCCGGGAGGTCGCGGGCCTCTCAACGCCTTGTCGAGCGCGCGCGCATGCTCGAGCCAGAGCGCCCGCTCTTCCCCTTCCCCGCCAACGAGCGGGTGCTTGAGCAGGGCGAGAAGTGGAACGGGCGCAAGCTCCTCCGCAGCCGCCGACGCGATCGAGAGAAGCAAAGTGCCTGCAGGAAGCTGCGACAGCGGCTTGCCGGCGCTGTCGTCCGCCTGCACGTCCCACCGCTTCAGCAGCGCCGAAACGCGTCGGGCGAGCTGCCGGTCCGGCGTGATCAGCGCAGCGGTCTTCCCCGGCGTCTCCAATGCCTGGCGAAGCGCGAGCGCGATTGCCTGTGCTTCGGCTGCCGCATCGGGCAGCTCGGCAAGGCGAATGCCGCTGAGCCTCCGCTCCGCGGGCCTCAGCTTCTCCCACTTGTGGGAATAATCGGGAGCAGCCATCGCGTTGGCGACGGCACGCGACCGCGCCGGAGGCGAGGCCGCCCGCCCGGACCAGCGCCAACGCTGCACTTCATCGCGACCGACGCCGATGCGGTCGAGCAGCAGCTTGAGATGATATTGGGGGTGCCCGCTCTCGCCGCGTCGGTCCTCGTCAGGTCCGAGAGCATCCCATTCTTGCTTGGGGAAAACGTCCGCGAGCCAAAGGCCCGGGAGCACGACCATGCCTTCAGGCATGCGGGCGACGCGGCCGACGACAGCCGCCACGGCGGGTGCGGCGGTGGTAATGCCTGCTGCGACGGTGAAACCGGCCGGCGGATCGCGCTTCCACCTCTCCGCGAGCCCGTGCAGCAGCCGATTGCGCCGCTCCGCGACGTCGATCGCGCCGCGATCGCGCAGAAGTGCCGGCCAGACCTCGTAGATCAGCTGCAGCTTCCCGAGCGACTTTTCCCAGTGGCGCGCCAGATCGTTCGTCTCGGCGACCGCGCTCATCAAGCGGCCCGGCTCGATTTCCTCGACCAGCAGCGCATCGAGCGTGCGGCCGAGGTCGGCCGCGAGGCGCAGGCTCTCGGCGCTTCCCTCGCCGCGAACGATGGATGCGAGCGTCAGCAGACGCTCCGTCGGATCGATCGCCGGCGGTACCGCTTCGGCATCCGCGGGCTCCAGCGCTCCCCCGACCCTCTCGCCCACTTCCGGATCGCCGATCGGGATCAGCCTCGGAAGCAGCAATCCGCTGCCGCTTGCACGCACGAACGCCTCGGTGACCGCCCTGACCGCGCGGTTATTCGGGAGGAAGATCCGGCCGCGGGCGAGCGCGAGCGGCTCTTTTCCGAAGCGCGCAATCAGGCCCGCCGCAAGTGCGTCGGCGAACGATCGGTGCGACGGTATGGTGTAGACGTTGACCCGCTCCGGGTCAGACATTCTCGAGAGCCGTTTCCGTCAGCTGGATGGACTGCGGGGTTCCAACGTCGAACCAAAGGCCGTGGTGGACGGCGCCGAAGCAGCGGCCCTCCTCCATCGCGCGGTCCCACAGGATGTTGGTCGAGAACGGCCCTTCGGGCGCATCGCGCAGCAGCCGCTTCGACACCATCTGGATGCCGGTGAAGACGAACGGCGCGACATGGCTCTTCTCGCGCCGCCGAAGCCGTCCGCTGCTGTCCATGTGGAAGTCGCCCATGCCCTTGTGGTTGAGCGCGCGCGCCAGCGGGACGAGCAGAAGCAGCGCGTCCATCCGGCTGTCGTCCCATTGGGACGCAAGCAGCTTCAGCGTGTCCGCGGGCCCGTCGATCCACAGATTGTCGCTGTTGAGCGCAAGGAAGGGATCGCAGTCGATCAGCGGCAGCGCCTTCACCAGCCCTCCGCCCGTCTCCATCAGCAGGTCCCGTTCGTCCGAGATCGCCACCTCGAGGCCGTGCGGGCGGCTCATCAGATGGGCTTCGAGCGCTCCGGCGAGATAATGGACGTTGACGACCACCCTCCGCACGCCCGCGGCCTTGAGCTTCTCGAGCACATGGTCGAGCAGCGCCTTGCCGCCGACCTCGATCAAAGGCTTCGGCTTGGTCGCGGTCAGCGGACGCATGCGCTTGCCGAGCCCCGCCGCCATGATCATGGCCGTCCTCGGCACTTCCGCCGGAACCTCCGCGCGAAGGCGCAGCGCGCGCTTCGCCTGGCTCATGCCGCCTGCTTCCACGGCTCGCGGCGGTGCTCCGCCGCGATGTTGCTGTCGAACCAGTCGCGGACGGGCGCGAGGTGCGGCTGGGCGAGATCGCGTTCGAGAAGGCCCCACATCCGGGGCTGGAAGCGGCGATAGCCCGGCTTGTTGTCGCGCTTCCACAGCCTCGTGAAGACTCCGAGGATGCGCGTGTTGCGCTGGGCGGCCAGGGCCCAATAGGCGCGCTCGAAAGCTTCGCCGCGGCCGGTCGCCGCTACGTAGCGATCGATCATCGCCCGCTCTATTGCGGGCGGAACGTCGCGCCGCGCGTCCTCGAGCACCGAGGCGAGATCATAGGCGGGATGCCCCGCATGCGCATCCTGGAAGTCTAGCAGGCCCAAGTGGGCGACGCCGTCGCGGCCGTCCACGAGCATGATGTTTTCGGCATGATAATCGCGCAGCACCGTCACCGGCCCGAGCCCGTCCTGAGTCACTGGCGTCAGCACCTCCCGCCAGGCGCGCTGATATGCGTCGACATCGACGTCCACGCCGACTGCTGGACAATACCAGTCGGTGAAAAGCTTCAGTTCCTCAAGCCACTGATCGAGCCCTTGCGGCGGCAGGCCGTCCATCGGCGGGTGCTGGTGGAGGTGGACGAGCACGTCGGTCGCCACTTCGTAAAGCTCCCGCTCCCGTCCCGGATCGGAGTCGACCGTTTCGCGGAGGCGAGCGCTTCCGAAGTCGCCGAGGAGCAGGAGGCCCTTGTCGAGATCGCGGGCCAGGATCTCCGGGGCGCTGAGGCCGCGGCCCAGCAGCCATTCGGCGACCGCGATGAATGGGCGGGGGTCCTCATGCGGCGGCGGCGCGTCCATCAGCACTGCCGTGCGGTTGCCGTTCACGACGCGGAAGTAGCGCCGGAAGGAAGCATCGCCGGCAAGCGGCAGAATCTGCGCGTCCGCCCAGCCGCAAGAGGCAAGGAATTCAGGCGCATAGGCGGGGGGCTGCATCGCCGCGGGAGTCATTTCGGAGGCCACCGCCCATCCCATGACGGGGGCACCTTCGCTGTCAAGATTCTCCCGCTCCCGCCGGCAAAATCGAGCGACAGGGCGAGTGCTTCGGGCCACAGATTCGCCGGCGCCCGCTCCGGCCATTCGACCAGCAGCACGGCGTCCGCCGCTGAGTCGAGGCCGAGCTCCGCGATCTCGGACGGCTCCTCGATCCGGTAGAGGTCGACGTGCCACACGGGCGGGTCGAGATCCTCGTACGGCTGGACGATCGCGAAGCTGGGGCTCGGCACGTCGCCCTCGTGCCCGAGGGCGGCGATGAAGCCACGGGCGAGCGCCGTCTTGCCGACGCCGAGCGGTCCCGAAAGCGTGATCACGTCTCCACCCCGGGCCGCCGCCGCGAGCCGCGCGCCGAAGCGCGCGGTCGCCTCCTCGTCGTCGAGGATCATCGCGACCCGCGCGGAATGGTCAGGGTCACCGTCGTGCCTTTGCCTTTCTTGGACTCGAGCTCGACCGTGCCGCCATGCGCCTCGATGAACTGCCGGGTCAGCGGCAGCCCGAGCCCGAGCGCCGCTTCGCCGCGGAAGCCCGCTTCATCGACGCGGTGGAAGCGGTTGAAGACGTTCGGCAGGTCCTCGGCCGCGATTCCCTGCCCATTGTCGCTGATCCTGACGACCGCCTGCTTCTTGTCGCCTTCCGCCGAGACGGTGATGCGTCCCTTGCGATCGGTATAGGCCATCGCGTTCTGGAGCACGTGCTCGAGCGATTCGCGCAACCGCCGGGCGTCGCCGAACACGTGCCCCGCCGAGGGCGAAATCTCCATTTCCAGCTTCTGCGCCTTTTCGGCGGCTCTCGGCTTTGCAGTGTCGACCGCGGCGCGGCACAGGCCGGCGATGTCCACGCGTTCCTTTTCCAACGGCACGGTCCGCGCATCGCCGGTGGTGAGGTCGAGGACATCGTTGATGAGCTTGGACAGGCGCTCGACCGATTCGAGGATCGCGCCGACATAATCCTTGCCCTTCGGGCTGAGGTCGCCTGCATAGCCGCCGCCGAGCAGCTCGGCGAAGCCGCCGATCGACGTGAGGGGCGTTCGCAGTTCGTAGCTCATGTTGGCGACGAAATCGGTCTTGACCCGGTCAGCCTCTTCAAGCGCAGCGGCGCGCTCCCGCAGCGCTGCCTCGATCCGCGTCGAGTCGGTCACGTCGACCATGGTGAAGAGCGCATTTCCGTCGGGCAGCGGCACGGCGGCGAACTGGAAGTGGCGCCCGTCGGTCATGGAGATCCGGCCGTTCGCCGACTGCCGCTCGTTGGTGGTCTGTCGCACCATCTCGCGGATCTGGGCGGCCGCGGTCGGATTGACGAGCTTGCGCGCCATTGCCGGCACTAGCTCGTCGACGCGCGGGTGCGTCGAAAGCCATTCCTCGTCGAGCTCCCAGTCCTCGAGGAAGCGGCGGTTCCACAGGTAAAGCCGACCGTCGCTCGCGAAGACGCTGATCGCCTCGTACAGATTGTCGAACGTCGCCGCGCGTACCCGAAGCAAGGTGTCCCGTGCCGAGGCGAGCCGCAGCTGCTCGGTGCGGTCCTCTAGGAAGAGCCGGAGCCCCCCGTCTGGCAGCGGCTGCGCGACGACGCGGAGATGGTCGCCGCCGGCAAGCATCCACTCCTCCTCGATCACTTCGTCGGCGCTCGTGAACCAGGCGCGGCGCTCCTCCTTCCACGCCGGGAAGTCGCGCACCTCGGGCAGCCGCTGGTTGTCGCGCATGCGGTCGATGACGCGGTCGAACTCGGGGTTTTCGGCGAGCCATTCGGGATCGAGCTGCGTCATCACCGCGAACGGCCGGTTGAAGAAGCTGAGGGTGCGGTCGGCGTCAAACTGCGCCGTACCGGCAGTCATCCGGTCGGCAAGCTCACGCTGCGATTCGATGTGGCGCACCAGCTCGGACCGGGCGTCCTCCAGGTCCTGCACGTCGACGGCAAATCCGGCGACCGCCCCAGTGCTGAGCGGCACATTCACGATACGAAGCATCCGCCGCTCGCCGTGGATGATCGCAGGCTGCATGCGCGAGACCACGCGGCCGCTCTCCTGCGCTTCGCGGGCGGTCTCGAGGGCGCTGTCCTGTCCCTGTGCATCCACCAGCTCGGCACCGCGCTCGATCACCTCGGCCGCGTCCCTGCCCTCGACCGCATGGACGAAAGCGCTGTTTACAAGCCCGAGCTTGAGGTCGGGACCGCGGTACCACATGGGAAAGGGCGCGGCCTCGATCAGGTGGGTGAGCGAATTGAGCGCCGCTTCGGTCTGCCGAAGCCGCAGCCCGAGCCGTGCACGCTCCTCCTCGCCCGCGCTCATGTCGAGGAACCACAAGAGCAAGGTGCCGGCAGGCTCCGGCGCCGGCGCGGGACCGCCGCGCACTTCGAACACGCGCGAGGACCCAGCCAGGCGCACCTTGGCCGAGAAGCGCGAGGCAGAGGCGCGGGCGGCTTCTACCTGGTCGCGAAGTGCGGCGAGGTCATCGGCCAGGATCCCGTCGTCACCGCCGAGGTCGGCAAGGGCCTTCGGAGCAGCGCCGAGGCCCAGCTCACGAACAAGCTGGGCGTCCATCTCGATATGCCCGTCGCTTCTCACCAGCACCGGCCGCGCGGGAGAAATCTCGAGCAAGGTGGCATTCGCCCGCGCGGCTTCGAGAACGCCGCTGGCAACGCGGAAGCGCCTCGCCGCGGCGAGCGACTGCGCAACGGCGATGGCCACCCACAAGAGGGCGACCGCCGCGATCATCACGCCTGTTGCGCCAAGAGCGCCCATGGTTGCCGGCCGCCACCCCTCCGTCCTGATTTCATAAGGCTAAGTCTCGCCCAAAAGAAAGGGCGGGAAGCCATTGGCTCCCCGCCCTCCTTTCTTCATGCCAGCCCCGCTCACACGGGCCAGGCGAACGCCTTACTTCAGGTCGACAACCGCGCCCGCGTAGAAGAAGCGGCCGAAGTTGCTGTAGATGCCCGATCCCGCGCCGGCACCGGTGAGGCCGAGCGGCGGCATCTTGTTGAACACGTTGTCCACGCCGACGTAGAACTGGAACTTGTTTATCGTGTAGTCGACGCGAACGTCGTGGTACCACACGGCCCCAGTGTCGGGATGGTCTGCGATGTCCGAGTTGAACGGCGGGCAAAGCTTGGCGCCGTTCTGCGTCGTGCAGGCACCCGGGAACTTGTGGGTGTCCTCGTACGAGAAGTCGGTCATCGAACCGATGTAACGCAGCGTGTAGCGCAGATCGAACTTGCCGATGCCGTAGCTCGCGATCGCCGTTCCGGAGAAGACCGGGTCGCCAAGCTCGCTCAGGATACGGTCCTGGAACTTCGGATTGAGAATATCCGGGAAGTTCGTCCGCTCGAGCGTATAGGTGGCGAAACCGCGCAGGTTCAGGCGATTGCCGTTCCCGAAGCGGTGACGATAGCTGAGGTCGAAGTCGATACCGCGCGACTTCTGCTTGGCGAAGTTGAACGGCTGCTGGATTGCCGCCGGCGAACCAAACAGACCGAATTCGTCGCGCGGGAAGAGCAGCGCGCAGAACTGGTTGTTGATCGTCGGCTGGTCCACGCAGAGGTTCGCAACCGCGTTGGCGGAGAGCTGCTGGATCATCTTCGACACGGTGATGTCGAAATAGTCCACGCTCAGGCTGAAGCCGGGCACGAACCGCGGCGTGAAGACGCCGCCGACCGTGATGCTCCTGCCGGTTTCGGCGGTCAGGTTCTTGTTGCCGACGTCCTCAACCAGCGTGTTCTGCGTGTTCGTGATGCAGTTGTGGAAGGGACTTCCGACCGGCGAGTCCGGGCCTTCGCAAGGCGATCCCGGAAGGACGGTGGTCGGCACGCCGAGCGCGGCGCAGTTGGCGGCGCGGTTCGGGTTCTGGTTGATGTTGAACTGGTCGCACGGGTCCGTGATGAACGCGAAGTCCACCGTCGGATTGGTGAACAGGTCGTTCAGCGTCGGGACGCGGACGGACTTCGAGTAGTTCGCGCGCAGCCTCAGGTCGCGAACGGGCGACCAGATGGCGTTGGCGTTCCACGCGAAGGTGTTCCCCGTCAGCGCATAGTGCGACCGGCGGGCAGCGCCCGAGACCGTCAGCTCGTTGGCGAACGGCAGGTCCTTGAGGATCGGCACGTTGAGCTCGCCGAAGAACTCGGTGACCTTGAACGTCGGCGGATTGAACGGCGAGAAGGCGTTGAAGAACGTGCCGCCGGCCGCGCTGATCGGGTCGGCATGCAGCTCCGCCGTCTCGCGGCGATGCTCGGCGCCAATCGAGAAGCCGATCGGGCCGCCCTGAAGGCTGAACCACTGCGACGTGTCGCCGCTCATGAACGCGAGCAGGTCGAGCTCCGAAGCCTTCTGGTACAGGTGCGACGTGCGGTTGACGAAGTCGAGCGCCTCGGGGCTCGGAGCGCCCTCGCCGAAGATGTTGATCGGCACGCAGCCGTTGCCCGGATCGGTGATCGTCGAGCGGCAGACGATGTGCTCGCCGAAGCCCGGCTGGCCCGGCAGCAGGATGTTGCCGTTGGCGTCGACCGAGACCGCATCGATGGCGAGGTTGAAGCCGGCCGGGTTTCCGTTCTCGTCGAACAGCAGCAGGTCGTTGTGCTGCGCATTGTCCGCCTTGTGGTGGCCGTAGTTGACCGAGACTTCGTAGTGCCAGTCGTCGTTGAAGTCGCCGGTGACGCCGCCAACGATACGGTAGGTCGTACGGTCGTCGATTTCCTTGCGGGCGCCGAAGTCGACGTTGAAGCGGTTGATCGACAGGATGCCGTTCGGGTTGAAGATACGGTTGCCGTTCGCGTCGAGGGCAATCGTGCCGTCCGGATTACGAAGCGCGCAGGTCGACCGGGTGTTGGTGAGGACGTCGCGCGCCTGGTCGTTCAGGAACGGGTTGGCGCAGGTGACGTCCGGCCCGCCGAGGAAGTTCGCAAGGTGGCCCTGGAAGAAGGTCGGCTGGAACTCCTGGTGCACCTTCTGCTTGACGAACAGGCCTTCGACGAACGGCTTGAAGGCGTCCGACACGTCGAAGTGACCGAGCAGGCTGGCACTGAAGCGGTCGCGGCCGACCGCGAGGTCGCCCGTCTCGCGAAGCGTCGAGCCGCCGAGCGGGTCGGTGGTCTGGATGCCGCCTCCGAGGAGGACGAAGTTCTGATCCGGCACCCGAGAGAAGACCAGATCGCCGTTCGGAGCGAAGGCCAGCACCTGGCCGTTGCCGAACACCGCGACGTTGCCGCCGTTCGAGATGAACGGGAACACGTCGTGGCAGACGTGGATGTTGTCCGGAACGCCGTTGGTGCTGTCGCCCGAAGCGGTCGTCGGATCGTTGAAACCGCCGTCGTCGGCCGGGTTCGGCTCGAACGCGCAGACGTTCCTGAAGTGAGCGCGATCGCGGAAGAACAGCTCGCCCGCGTGCGTATATTCGAGGTTGACGGCAACGTTGCCGCGATCCTCGGCGAAGTTCTTGCCGAAGGTGGTCGAAATGAAGTCGACCGGGCGGTCGCCATATTTCGAGATGCCGCCCTGGCCGCGGATGCGGAAGCCGTCGAAATTCTTCTTGAGAATGAAGTTCACGACACCGGCGACGGCGTCCGAACCATAGACCGCCGACTCACCGCCGGTCACCACGTCGACGCGGTCGATCAGGTCCTGCGGGATGTTGTCGACGTCGACCGAGAAGTCGCCGACGGCCGAAGTGATCATGCGGCGGCCGTTGACCAGCACCAGCGTGCGGTTCGTGCCGAGGCCGCGAAGATCGAGGAAGTTCTGGCCGGCAGTGCCGATGAAGCGGCCGGAGTTCTGCTGGCTGAAGGTCGAGCGCAGCGCCGGCAGGTCGTTCAGCGCGTCACCGACGCTGACCTGGCCCTGGTTGGTCAGCTCTTCCTGGCTGATCGAGGTGATCGGAACCGGCGATTCGAGGTTCGGGCGCTGGATGCGCGTTCCGGTGACGACGATCGCGTTGCTGTTCTCGCGCGTGGCGGGAACGCCGGACTCCGTCTCGACCTCGCCGGACGTGCAATTGTCGTTGGGCGAGCCGGTCGGCTTGGCGCACGCGGGCGCGCTCGGCTGATCCGGCGGCGTGGCCGTGGTGATCGGCTGGTTCTGGGCAAACGCCGGCGTGGCGCCGAGCGCCGCCAGCGAGACGGTGGATAGAATAAACGGAGTAAATCGGCGCATGGCTCGCAGGTCCCCTCAGGCAATATGTTGGATAATCCCCGTCCGGACCCTGCTGGAACGAGGCTGAAAATGGAACCAGCTAATTGGAACTGAAGGGTAAAACGCGGGCGGCTGTCACATTAATGCAACATTCAGCTTTCTGTCGCCTGTCCGACAGAAGTGTAGTGCCGCCGGACTGGGGACGATTGTCTAAAGTTAGTAGCGGTAGTGCTCGGGCTTGAACGGCCCTTCCGGCGACACGCCGATATAGGCCGCCTGCTTCTCGCTGAGCGTGGTCAGCTTCACGCCGAGCTTGTCGAGGTGCAGCCGCGCGACCTTTTCGTCGAGGTGCTTGGGCAGGACGTAGACGTCGTTCTTGTACTGGTCGCCCTTTGTGAAGAGCTCGATCTGGGCGAGCACCTGGTTGGTGAAGGACGAGCTCATGACGAAGCTCGGGTGTCCGGTCGCATTGCCGAGGTTCACCAGGCGGCCCTTCGACAGCACGATGATCTTCTTGCCGTCGGGGAACTCGACCTCGTCGACCTGCGGCTTGATCTCGGTCCACTTGAAATTGGCGAGCGCGCCGATCTGGATCTCGCTGTCGAAGTGGCCGATGTTGGCGACGATCGCCATGTTCTTCATCGCCCGCATGTGGTCGAGCGTGATGACGTCCATGTTGCCGGTCGCGGTGACGAAGATGTCGGCGCGCTTCGTCGCCTCCTCCATCGTCACGACCTCATAGCCCTCCATCGCCGCCTGAAGCGCGCAGATCGGATCGACTTCGGTGACGAGCACGCGCGCGCCGCCGTTGCGGAGCGAGGCCGCCGAGCCCTTGCCGACATCGCCATAGCCGGCGACGCAGGCGACCTTGCCGGCAAGCATGACGTCGGTGGCGCGGCGGATTGCATCGACCAGCGACTCCTTGCAGCCGTAGAGATTGTCGAACTTGGACTTGGTGACGCTGTCGTTGACGTTGATCGCCGGGAACGGGAGCTTGCCCTGCTTCGCAAGGTCGTAGAGGCGATGGACGCCGGTCGTCGTCTCTTCCGAGACGCCCTTGATCGTCTCGACGCTCTTGGTGAGGTAGCCCGGCCGCTCGGCGACGAAGCGCTTCAGCGTCGCGCAGAAGATCTCCTCTTCCTCGTTCGACGGCGCGAACAGCTCCTCGCCCTTCTCGACGCGATAGCCCCACAGCGCGAACATCGTGGCGTCGCCGCCGTCGTCGAGGATCATGTTCGCGGTCGTGTCCCGGCCCCAGTCGAAGATGCGGCAGACGTAGTTCCAATAATCCTCGAGCGTCTCGCCCTTGACCGCGAAGACGGGGATGTTGCGCGCCGCGATCGCGGCTGCCGCATGGTCCTGGGTCGAGAAGATGTTGCAGCTCGCCCAGCGCACCTCGGCGCCGAGCTCGATCAGCGTCTCGATCAGCACCGCGGTCTGGATCGTCATGTGGAGCGAGCCGGTGATCCGCGCGCCCTTGAGCGGCTTGGATCCGCCGAACTCCTCGCGCAGCGCCATCAGGCCCGGCATCTCGGTCTCGGCAATCTCGATTTCCTTGCGGCCGAAATCGGCAAGGCCGAGGTCCTTCACGACAAAGTCGTTGAAACGGGTTTCAGCCTGCGTCGCCACGTCGAGAGTCTCCAAGGTTAGAAGGTCCAGGCCGCAATCCGGCCATTCGAATTCGGGCGCGCCCTAGCCCAGGAGTAGATATAAAGAAAGCTTTATATGTGGATTCAGGCGGCGCCGGTCTCGCTCGTCAGCAGCCGCGGGTCGATCCCTTCCGCCTTGAACGCGGCCGCCCACCGCTCGTCCGTCGGCGTATCGAAGATGATGCTCGGGTCCGCCCTGGCGGTGAACCAGCCGTGGCGGGTCATCTCCTCGTCGAGCTGCCCTTCGCCCCAGCCGGCATAGCCGAGCGAGGCGATCCACCGTGCCGGCCCCTTCCCTTCGGCGATCGCCCTCAGCACGTCGATGGTGCCCGTCATCGCGAAAATCTGCCCGTCTTCCCCGTTCACCTGGATCGTGTCCTGGCCGCCCCAGTCGGTCGAATGAAGCACGAACCCGCGGCCCGGCTCGACCGGTCCGCCGTGATGGACCGCGCAATCCGGCGCCTTGCCGGGATCGATGTCGAGCTGGCGGAGCAGCCCGCGGAAGGTGATGCCCGCGCGCTTGTGGCCGACGCCGATCCCGACGGCGCCATTCTCGTCATGGACGCACATCGCGATGACCGCGCGCTCGAACCGCGGGTCGGCCATTCCGGGCATCGCCAGCAGCAGCTTGCCGGAAAGGAAGGTGGGCTGCCCGACCATCGAAACGACAATGGGACGCTGCCGCGCGGCGGGCAAGGCTTGAGGGGGCTTTCCGGCGAGCCTATCTGCCGCTTCGACTGACGCGAAGGAGACATTCGATGACCATTCAAGTGGGGGACCGCCTGCCCGACGTGCCGATCTCGATCGGTACCGCCGACGGGCCCAAGCCGACCACCACCGGCCAGTTCTTCAAGGGCAAGAAGGTCGCGCTGTTCGCCGTGCCCGGCGCTTTCACGCCGACTTGCTCCGCGCGGCATCTGCCCTCCTATGTCGAAAAGGCGAAGGAGCTGAAGGGCAAGGGCATCGACGAGATCGCCTGCATCTCCGTCAACGACCCGTTCGTGATGAGCGCCTGGGGCCAGCGCGACGGAAGCGAGGACATTACCATGCTCGCGGACGGCAACGGCGACTTCGCCGAGGCGACGGGGCTGGTCATGGACGGCAGCAAGTTCGGCATGGGCAAGCGCTCGCAGCGCTACTCGATGATCGTGGACGACGGCGTGGTCGAGCAGCTCAATGTCGAAGCTCCGGGCGAGTATCGCGCGTCCAGCGCCGAACATATGCTGGATCAGCTGGCGACAGCTTGATTCCTCGCCGCTGACGGCTGGCCGCTAGCCCGCCTCCCCTCGCCGCTGCGCGCTCCGGAAGGAGCGAACGGCGGGCGCGCTCAATCGTTTAGTCGGATTGAGAGCGAAACAATTGAGAGAGGAGGACTTCTATGGCGAGAAGCAACAATCGCGGTCGCAACAACAATCCCAGCGGTCGGAACCAGTACAGCAGTGACTGGGGCGTTGCCGAGCTGGTTCGTGAGCGCCCATTTGCCGCAGCCGCGGCAGCTGCCGGTGCGGCAGCAGCCGGTCTTTTCCTGTGGTCGCGCCGCGCGCAGATCAGCGAGCAGCTAAGCAACCTCAGCGACCAGATCGGCGAGTGGACCGAAAACATGGATTTCGGCACTGGCGGCTCGGGCGGAATGGACGACACCGCCGGCCTGACCACGACCGGTTCGACCCGCTCGGGCGCGGGTTCGCGCTCGGCTTCGGGCACTCGCTCCGCTTCACGTTCGACTTCCGGGACGCGCGGCCGGAGCGGCGGCTCCGCGGGCAGCAATCACGGCATGAGCCCGACGGGCGGCGGCAATGCCGCCTTGGGCGCCCAGACCGGCGGAAATGGCACCACGACGGGTCCGACCGGCGACAACAGCTAAGCCGGATTGCAGAAGAGATCAGGGGCGCCTTCGCCGGCGCCCCTTTTCTTATGCGGCCAGAAATCGCGCGACCGCTTCGCCGAGCTCGGGCTTGGTCACCGAGCTCATGTGCGTTCCGGGAACCTCCTCGAAGACCGCGTTCGGAAGCACGTTCGCAAGCTCCTCGGCCGACCCATTGTCGTCGTCCTGGTCGCCGCACACCACGAGCGTCGGCATCGTGAATGCCTCCAGCCAGCTCAGGAAAGCGTCCTCGAAGCTTTCGAGCAGCTGCGCGGCGGCGATGCGATCGACCCTCTGACTCTTCATGAACTGGATGGACAGCCAGTGCGGGTCGCCGCGCTGGACCTTGTCGAACATCTCGATGGCTTCGACGAAGAAGGTCTTGCGCCTTTTCCAGTTGCGCAGGCCCTCGAGGCCGGCGCCGCCGAGAACGGCACGGCGCGGCCGAAGCCCCTCGCCTACGCCTTCCACCGTCGTCCGGGCTCCGAGCGAGAAGCCGCCGAGGTCGAACTCGGCCAGGCCGAGCAGCGCAATCAGCTCGCGCAGGTCGCGCGCGAGAATGCCTTTGGGATAGAATTGCTCGCCATGGGGCCTGCCGCTTTCCCCGTGCGCGCGGAGGTCGGGCATGATCACGCGAAATCCCTTGTCGGCGATGCGCCTTGCGTGCCCGAACTTGATCCAGTTCATGACGGCGTCGGAGAAGAGACCGTGCAGCAGGACGACCGGGCGCCCCTCGCCCAGCTCGTGATAGGCGAGGCGAACGCCGTCGGACGCCGTCCAGAAATGGACCGCGGCGTCGCTCACCCGGGGAACTTCCCGGTCGCATCGACCCATTTCTCGACCAGCGCCGGATAATCTTCGGTGCGTATTTCGGGCAGCCCTTCCGTATTGAGCCAGGCGCGATGGATGCTCTCTGCGCCGAAGTGATGCTTGGGCGCGAACCGCGATGGATCGTCGAAGCTGGCGACCGTAAGGTCCATCTTGTCGCTGCCTTCCTTGAAGCGGAACCCGAGCGACGTGCCGCACTCGCGGCAATAGGGGCGCTGCGCGATGGGCGAGCTGTCGTACCAGTCCGGCTCGCGCGCCCAGTCGATGTCCGCCTGCTTCATGCTCTTGAAGGCGATCGAAACCGATCCGGTGGCGCGCTGGCACATGCGGCAATGGCAGAGATAAGCATCGTCATCATGAACCGTCGCCGTGTAGCGGACCCGGCCGCACGCGCAGCCGCCGGTCATTCGCGAGGCCCCACTATCGTCAGGCATGATTCAGCTCCCTTGGTCCGACACCCCTTGCAAGGCTAAGGGGCGGCATGTCCAGCGCACCGACAGCGGATGAAATCGCAGCCGACGCGAAATGGCTGGGGCAGGCTCTCGATCCGTCCGCGGGCGTGGTTCGCCTCATCGCCATGGACCGGGAAAGCTATCGCGCTGCAAGCTTCCTCGACGATCGGCTGATGCAGGCGACGGTCGATGCCCAGCTCGTTCCATGGACGGTCATCGAACAGGCGATGAAAGAGGGCCTGCGTAGCGATGCCCGTTGGATCTTCCACATCGGGCACGTCGGTTCGACGCTCGTCTCGCGCCTCCTCGGTGAGCTCGAAGGCGTCCTCGCGATCCGCGAACCGCGCCTGTTGCGGGACCTTGCGCTTACCCCGGCCGAGATCCGCGGGCGATATCTGGCTCCGGTTCCCCACCTCATGTCCCGCACCTTCGCCGAGACGGAAGTGGCGTGCGTGAAAGCGACGAGCTTCGCCAGCGAGATCGCGCCCGAGCTCGTCCCGCCCGGTGAGCGCGCGCTCTTCATGTACGCCACGCCGCGCAACTATGTCGCGAGCATCCTCGCTGGCGAGAACAGCGTGCAGGAGCTCCGGATACTCGCCGGCAGGCGGGCGCAGCGTTTGAACGGGCGCGGCATCTACCTGCCCGGACAGGATGACGCAGGGCTGGCGGCCATCGCCTGGGCAGCCGAGATGACGGCGCTCGAGGCCGCCAGCGACGCAATGAGCGACAGGAAGCTCGCCTGGGCCGATTTCGACGCGATGCTCGCAGACATGCCCGGCGAGCTTTCAAGGATCGCCGGCATGTTCGGCTTCGGCGGAGATGTCGCCGGCGTCGCCTCGGGTCCGCTCCTCAGCCGCTATTCCAAGGCGCCCGAATATGAGTACAGCCCGGCGCTGCGGCGGGAGCTGATCGGGGAAACCGTCGAGCGGCACGGCCGGGAGATCGACAGGGCGCTTGCCATGCTCGACTCGGCGGCCGAAAAGTCGCCGCTGTTGGCGCGAGCCCTCGCTCGTGCCCGGGGGAGCTAATGTACCGGGTCCTGCAAATCCTGAACGATGCCGAGGTCGCCGAATGCCGGCGGATCGCCCAGTCCGCGCCGTTCGTCGACGGCCGCATCACGAACCCGCACAACAAGGCGAAGCAGAACGAGCAGCTGCACGACGCCAGTGCCTATCAGAAAAGCTCCGAACTGCTTCGGAACGCCATGCTGCGCTCGGCCGAGTTCATGGAGTTCGCCTTCCCGGTCTCCATGGCCCCGCCGATGATGACGCGGTACAAGCCCGGCATGAAGTATGGGGCGCATGCGGATGCAGCGCTCATCCAGCTGCCCGGAGCGACGATCCGCAGCGACCTCAGCTGCACCATCTTCCTCAACGATCCCAATGATTATGACGGCGGCGAGCTCCATGTCCGGCTCGGCGACGCGGACCTCAGGTTCAAGCTGAACCCGGGCCAGGCGATCGTCTATCCGTCCGACACGCTCCACCAGGTGATCCCGGTGACCCGCGGCGAGCGCCTTGTCGCGATCACCTTCATCCAGAGCCGGATCCAGGACCCGTTCCGCCGCAACATGCTGTTCGAGCTTAATGAGGTCGCGGCGCTGGAGGGGCTCAAGATGGACCCCGAGAATTACGGCCGCCTGCAGCTCATCCAGCAGAACCTGCTGCGGCACTGGAGCGACATGCCTGCCTAGGGCCGGCCTCGGCGCTCCTCCATCAGTACCCTTGCAAGCGCATCATATTCCGCGGCCTTGGCCGAAACAGTGAACGCGCGCGCTCTCGAAACCGATCGGTTGCGCGGCGCGCCGAGCTCCGCCGACATCGCCCGGGCAAGCGCATCGGCATCGCCGACGGGCACGAGCCGGCCCCACTTGCCGTCTTCGAGGATCTCACGTGGGCCGAACGGGCAGTCGGTCGAGACGACGGGCGTTCCGACGGCCATCGCCTCGACGAGGACATTGCCGAACCCCTCAGCGTCGGACGAGAGGACGAGCAGGTCGGCGCCGCGCATGTAGGGGAACACATTGCTTACGGCTCCGGCGAGGCAGATCGCCTCGGCGTGCGGCGACGCGGCGACAAGTCGCTCGATCTCCTCGCGGCTTTCGCCATCGCCAAGGATCATCAAGCAGGCATCGCGCTCATCCCGCATGCGTGCGAAGGCTTCGAGCAGAAGCGGGTAGTTCTTGACCTCCGACAGGCGGCCTGCCGCCAGGATGACGGGGACCTCCTTGGCGTCGAGCCACGGGTGCGAGACGCGCTCAGCCGCGAGCGCATCCACATTGTCGGGGAGCACCGGATTGTAGGCCGTTAATCACGTGGAGAACGCGCAAGTTAGGGCCCCAGCCTCGCTCCGATTTCCTGGCAGCAGCAAACGGCTTGTAGGAAGTCGGGCATCAACTCAAGGCTGCACGGAAGTTAAGTGGGAGGCTGCCCGGTCGTGACAAGGATTTAAGCATTCGTCTTGGGAAGGTTCATCTCCGGCGGTAGACTCTTCACCGATGCCGCCGACTCGTCGTGAATTTGTTGCCGGAGCCGCCGCTGCGGCCGCATTGACCCTCCCCGCCCGCGCGGCGACGAGCGACACCGTCACTCCGGAAATGTTCGGCGCGAAGGGTGACGGGCGGACCAACGACACGCGTGCCTTCGCCGCGCTGTCGGCGCATGTGAATGCGCGCGGCGGCGGCACCGTGGTCCTTCGGCCGGTCACCTACATCGTCGGCGAGCAGAGCGCGACGGGCCCCTACGCCTTCTCGCCCGCCGACATCCTCCACTTCGACGGATGCCGCGGGCCGGTGGTGGTGCGCGGCAATGGCGCGACCCTGCGCTGCGCGCCGGGCCTGCGATACGGAGGCTTCGACCGCTCCGGCAGGGCGCTTCCGGACGCCCGCGCCAACATGCAGCTTCAGAATCGCGCGGTGCCCTATACCGGCATGATCTTCGCCGAAAACTGCACCGGGCTCGTCGACATCAGCGACGTGACGCTCGACGGCAATCTCGGCGCATTGCAGGTGGGCGGGCGTTACGACCGCCGCGGGTGGCAGGCGGGGGCGAGCGGCATCAGGATGATCCGCAACAAGGGCCCCGAACGCATCTCGCGCGTCCGCAGCCATCACCATGCGCAGGACGGACTCCTGCTGACGGCCGCGATGGACCGCACAGGTTCGACGACGGTCACCGACACGGTGTGCGATTTCAACGCCCGCCAGGGCTGCACGATCAGCTCGGGAAGCAATTTCGTCTTCGAACGCTGCAGCTTCCGTCAGACGGGCCTTGCTCCGCCCCTCTATCGCAGCTTGCCCGGCGCCGGGGTGGACGTCGAGGCGGAGAAGGCGAGCGTGCGCAATGTCGCATTCTCCGCCTGCGACTTCACCGACAATGCGGGCATCGGCCTCGACGCCGTCTCAGATGTGGCGGACATGACCTTCGATTCCTGCAAGTTCATCGGCAGCAAGAACTGGTCTGCCTGGCCGGCGAAGCCGGGGATGCGTTTCAACAACTGCCTTTTCCTGGGGACGCTCAGATATCTCTATGGCGATCCCGACCCGTCCCGTGCGCCGCAATTCCACGGCTGCACCTTCACCGACGATCCTGCGCTGAGCCCCACCGGCAAGGTGTTCCTGGGCCAGGGCAGAGGGACGTGGATCGCGCTCGCCCAGAAGGCGCAGAACGCCCGCTTCACCCAGTGCCATTTCCGCCTCGTCGGCGAGGGGCTGCTCCCCCTTTCGGATGCGAGCGTGATCTATGAGGACTGCGACATGTCGCAGCGCTCGCCGGCGCCATCGGCACCGCGCGGCACCTACCTCGGCACGAACAGGATCAGCGGCAATGTGCGCCTGGAGGGATCGATCATCCGCGGGACCGTGCTTCTGAACGGCCGCCCCGTCGTCGGCTGAAGCCGCGCGTCAGACCCGGCTGGTGTAGGTGAGCAGGCCGAACAGCACGAGCGAAAGGCCGAAGATCGCGATCAGTACGTAAGCCGTGCGGCGCCGGATGTACCTCGTTCTCCGCAGGTACACCGTCGCGCCGAGCAGCAGCACGAGGATCACGACGATCCCCGGGCCGGTCAGCCCGGCGCCCGCCGACAGGTCACCGGTCTCTGCCCTTGGTGCTCTGATCACGATTTTTCTGTTCCCCGAGACTGATGGTGCGCAGCCCTCACCGCCACGAGACGGAAACTAACAGACGCGCGCCCTTCTTGTGAAGCGCTCGGGCTGGACCGTCAATTCGGTCGTGCGGTTCTTTTGCCGGATATGGAGATCAGCCACATGTCCGGCGGCGCTCCGATGCGCATGGGTATTCGGCTGGTTCCGACGCCTGCAGTCACCACCAGCGTTCGTCCATGCTCGCGGATGAGGCCGCAGAGATATTCGCGCCCGAAGTCGGAGCCGGTTTCGAGCGGGCCGAGGACCGGCAGGACGACCTGGCCGCAATGCGTATGCCCGGCAAGCACGAGATCGACGAAAGCGGGAGCGAACCTGAACTCGTCGGGCCGGTGGGCGACCAGCAGCTTGGCGCCTGGCGTTGCGTCGAGCGCGGCATAGGTCCGGGCGCGCCTTCCCCTCCACTCCCCCTTCGGGATGGAGATCGCGCCGTCGATACCGCCTATGGCGAGCGGACCCGCCCGTGCGGCGTCGTTTGCCAGGACTCGGACCCCCGCCACGCCCAGCGCGCGGCGCACCCGATCGCCGCCGAGCTTGTAGTCCTTGTTGCCGAGCACGGCATAGACGCCGAGCGGGGCGTGAAGCCCGCGCAGCGGCGCCAGGGCTTCGCCGACCGGATATGAGGCGCCCAGGGCCTCGTCGCCCATGAAATCGCCCGCCGCGATCACCACGTCCGGATGGAGGGCGTCGATCTGCTTGACGATACGGGCAAGACGGGACGGCGGCATGTCGGGCCCGTGGACATGGACGTCGGAAAATAGGAGCACCGTCACCGGCCGCGCGCCGGGCGGATAGTCGGCCACTTCGACCGAAAGCCTCCGCACCACCGGCGTCGAGGTCGCGTTCCAATAGCCTATGCCGACGAACGCAACGGCCGCGATCAGCGCCGTCGCCAGCAGCCACTGCCAGGCCGGTCGGCGCGACAGCCTCAGGAGGTGCTGTCCTGGAGCTTGTGCCGCTTCAGCGCGTGGCGCAGCTGGTCGTAGGTGAGGCCGAGCGCGGCCGCGGTCGCGCGCTGGTTGAAGCGGTTGCGCTGGAGCGCGTCCTCGAGCAGCTGCCGCTCGTAAGCCGCGACCGCGCCGCGGAAGTCGTTGGTCGACGCAGGCGGCGGCATGGCGGGCCCGCCGCCGTTGAAGGCCGCCGCAGGCTCTTCGACGAGCGCTTCGGCGGCCGCGGAATGGGCCTGGACGGTGTCGGCGGCGCCCGGCGCCCACGGCGAATGGAACGGGTCGAACACGATCTGGTCGATCGGGCGCTCCGGATCCTCGTGACGATAGACCGCGCGCTCGACCACGTTCCTGAGCTCGCGCACGTTGCCCGGCCAGGGGTAGGCTTCCAGCTCGGCAAGCGCTCGGGGACTGAACCCCGGCCAGTTGGGCCAGTCGAGCTCGACCGCCATTCGCCGCCCGAAATGCTCGGCGAGCAGCGGGACGTCACCCTGGCGGGCCCGCAGCGGCGGAAGCGTGATGACCTCGAACGACAAACGGTCGAGCAGGTCGGCGCGAAACTTCCCCTTGTCGACCTGCGCCGGAAGATTCTCGTTCGTAGCGGCGACGATCCTGACGTCCACGCTGATCGGCTTGGACGCTCCGATGCGCGTGATCTCGCCATATTCCACTGCGCGCAGGAGCCGGTCCTGCGCGGGCATCGAAAGCGTGCCGAGCTCGTCGAGGAAGAGCGTTCCGCCGTCCGCTTCCTCGAACCGGCCGTGGCGCGTCTTCGCAGCGCCGGTGAAGCTCCCCGCCTCATGCCCGAACAGCTCTGCCTCGATCAGGTTTTCGGGAAGCGCCGCGCAGTTCATGATGATCAGCGGCCCCGCCCAGCGCGACGAGAGGTGGTGAAGACGTTCGGCGATCAGCTCCTTGCCCGTCCCGCGCTCGCCAATGACCAGCACCGGGCGGTTGAGCGGCGCGGCGCGGCTCGCGCGCTCGACGGCGTCGAGGAACGCGAGGCTCTGTCCGATGAACTGGTCTGCGCGCTCGGCCATGAACTCTCGTCTAGAAATCTGGCCGACTGTTGGTGGCAAATCCCACCAATTGGCAAGGAATTTCGCCTTCCTTTCAGGCGGAAATCGGCACTTTTCGCGGAACTCCAGCCTTTCCCGAAATCTGGCACGTGTCTTGTATGGTATTTTGCAGGTTTGGGCGCCTAATTTTGGATTGCGGAGTGACTGAATGAGTATCTTTTCCCGAACACGGGATATCTTCGCTGCGAACATCACGGAGATGCTCGACCGGTCGGAAGACCCGGCGAAGATGATCCGAATGGTCATCCTCGAGATGGAGGAGACCCTGGTCGAGGTGCGTGCCTCGGCCGCTCGCTGCATCGCTGACGGCAAGGAAATGCGCCGCGCGCTCGCGCGCCTGGATGAGCTCCAGAGGAACTGGACCGAAAAGGCCGAGCTTGCGCTGTCGAAGGACCGCGAGGACCTCGCCAAGGCGGCGCTGATCGAGCGCCAGAAGGCGGCCGACATGGCCGAGGGCCTGCGCGAGGAGATCAAGGTCATCGACGACACGTTGAAGGGCTATGAGGCCGACATCTCGAAGCTACAGGGCAAGCTGCGCGAAGCACGCGCCCGGCAGAACGCGATCGCGACGCGCTTCGAGAGCGCGGTGACGCGCGCCCGCGCCCGTGAGCTGATGAACGGCAACAGGACCGAGGACGCTTTCTCCAAGTTCGAGATCCTCGAGCGGCGGGCGGACTTCGCGGAGGGCCGCGCCGACGCACTCGGAATGACCGGTCCGAAGAGCCTCGAAGAGGAAATTGCGGAGCTCAAGGCGGCCGAGTCCGTCGACAAGGAGCTGGAAGCCATGAAAGCCGCGCTGAAGGCAAAGGGAAGATAAGAATATGCATGACTGGATCGGGATCATCGCCGTCGTCGCCCTGTTCATCGGGCTGCCCTGGCTGATTTTCCACTACATCACCAAGTGGAAGACCGCGGCGACGTTGACCAGCGGCGACGAGAAGCTGCTCGACGAGCTGCACGACGCGGCGCGGCGCCTAGACGACCGCCTGTGCACGATCGAGCGGATCATGACCGCCGAGAATCCGAACTGGCGCCAGCAGTGCCTGCCCGGCCGCGACCGGGAAGAAAGCCACCGCCTTCTGGCCGACGAGGAATAAGATGGCCTACGACCGATACCCCGTCCGCGAACGCCGCACCAACCAGCCGCAGTCCCGGTCGAGCGAACCCCAATATGTTCGCGACCGCGAATATGACCGCGGCATAGATTATGGCGGCCAGCCCGCCAGCCGCACGCGCTTCTATCGCGACAAGCGCAACGGCAAGGTCATGGGCGTCTGCGCCGGCATCGCCGACTATACCGGCTTCGACGTCGCGCTCGTGCGCATCTGCTTCCTCGCCGCAGTGTTCATGAGCGGCGGCTCGGTGCTGCCCTTCTACTTCATTGCCGGCTGGGTCGCTCCAACCAAGCCGCGCGAGCTCGAATATCGCGGCAGCGAGGACAGGCAGTTCTGGCAGGGCGTCCGCGCCTCTCCCGCACGCGCGGCCAAGGACATCCGTTCCCGCTTCAAGGATATCGACCGGCGCCTCGCCGACATCGAGAGCTACGTCACGACCGAAAACCGCTCGCTCGCTCGCGAGATCGAGCAGCTCCGCTAACCTCGCCGAAAGGGGGAACAATCGCCATGGATCCTCAGCTCATCGAGGCGTTCAGGATCGTCACGAACGTCCTGCCGTTCGTCGCCATCATCGTC
This sequence comes from Bacillota bacterium, assembly GCA_050261135.1. GTDB lineage: Bacteria > Pseudomonadota > Alphaproteobacteria > Sphingomonadales > Sphingomonadaceae > Sphingomicrobium. The sequence goes on along the minus strand of JBLNCZ010000023.1, from coordinate 142,138 downwards.
GTCGCCGCCGTCGCCGGCTCGCTTCTCAACACCTGGCTGCGCATCAGGAACGGCTATCCGCTGCAGAACAGCTGGGGCATGCCGATCCATCCCAAGTCGGACCGCGAGACGATGGAGAGGATCCGGCTGCTCACCAGCGAGAATGCACAGCTCCGCGCCGAGCTCGGCTCCGTCAAGGACCGCCTCGAGACGCTCGAGCGGATCGCCACCGATCAACCGTCGAAACTCGCGCGCGACATCGACGCGCTGACGATCGACAAAGGAGGAAATGCGTAATGAACCCCGGCGATGTGATTGCCCTGCTCGTCACCATCCTGCTTCCGACCCTGTTCCTGCTCTATCTCGCCAAGCGGTTCTTCACCCTTCGCGAGAAGCAGCTTGAGGTGGAGGCACGCAATGCCGCCGAAAAGGCGGCGCAATATGCGGTCAGCAACAACGAGCTGGAGCAGCGCGTGCGCGTGCTCGAGCAGATCGTGACCGACAACGGCGCGCAGACCGCCGCTCAGATCGAAGCGCTGCGCCAGGCGCCGCCGCCGCGGGTCACCAGCAAGGTCCCGTCGAGCGACGATGCGACGGCTTGAATTGCGTTCCGACTATCCCAGATGATACATCTAAGATACATCGCAGGACCGAAAGGCGTGAGTGCCAATGAACCCCTTTGAGTTCGTCCTCGGAGTCCTGATCGTGGTGTTCGCCTTCACCGTCATCAGGCACAAGATGGGCATTCCCGCGCGGTCGATGCGCGAGATGCACGGAGAGCCGGTGGATGCGCGCGAGAACGAGCGGTTGCGCGGCCAGGTGCAGCAGCTTCAGGAAAGAATCCGGGTGCTGGAGCGGATCGTCACCGACCGGGGCGTCGAGACGGCTGCCCAGATCGAGGCGCTCCGCGATCGCGACAAGCTTGAACAGGAGGACAGGGCCTGATGGACGGCGGACAGATCACGGCAATCGTCATCGTTGCGCTTGTGATGATCGCATCGATCATCCGTGCAGGGATTCGCGGGCCGCGCCACCAGGTCTGCTTCAGCAACGATGAAGGGGAAGCGGAGAACCGGCGCCTCCGCGACGAGGTGTCGCAGCTCAAGGAGCGGATCAAGGTCCTCGAGCGCATCACCGTCGACAAGGAGAACAGCCTCGCCAAGGAAATCGAGTCGCTCCGCGATCGATAAGCGATTAGGGGGCGGCGCATGGCCGGCCTTCCTGCCCTTTCCGAGATTCTCGAAGAATATCAGCTCGTCGACGCCGAGGACCGCTACCGGCTGCTGATCGAGCTCGGCCGCCAGCTCAAGCCGATGCCCGACGCGCTGAAGACCGACGCCACTAAGGTCCGCGGCTGCTCGGCGTCGGTCTGGGTGTATCCCACCGCGGCCGAGGGGCGCCTGCACTTCCTCGCCGACAGCAATGCCGCGATCACCAAGGGCATCGTCGCACTGATCCTCTCCGCTGTGCAGGACAAGCCCGCCGCGGAAGTCGCCCGGATGGACGTCACGGAGGCGCTCGCTCCCTTCGAGCTGGGAAAGCATCTCAGCGCCAACCGCACCCAGGGAGTGCCGAACATGATCGCGCTCGTGAAGCAGACCGCCGAGCGCTACGCGGCGGCGGCCTAGGCGGCCTTCCCGTTCTTGCGTTCCTCGGCTTTCTTCAGGACGTCGTAGGCGGCCTGCACCTGCTTGAAGCGCTTTGCCGCTTCGTCGTCTCCGGGGTTCGCGTCGGGATGGGTTTCCTTGACCAGTCGGCGATGGGCAGCCTTCACCGCAGCGAAGTCGGCGTCGCTGTCGAGCTCGAGTGCATCGAGCGCGCGCATCTCATCGCGGCTTCGGCTGCCGTCGCCAGGCCCGGCCCACTTCCACTGCGCGGACTGGCGAAAGCCGGCATTGCCCTGCTCTTCCTCCGCGGCGCGGCGTGCCGCCTCTTCCGGGCTAAGGCCGGCGAAATAGTTCCAGTTCTTGTTGTACTCGGCGGCATGCGCTTCGCAGAAGAACCACCGTTCCGGGCTGTTGGGCGCCTTGGGGGCGGGCCGATCGCCGATCTCGTTGCAGCCTTCGCGGTCGCACAGCCGGATGCGCGCCGCCGAGCGCCCCTTGTCGCCGTAGGAGCGCCAGCGCGGAAATCCCCAGTCGTCCGATCTCTTCTGCCGAGCCATGCAATCCCAACTAGTCAGTGAACGCGGCAGTTTCGAGCCGCAAATGAATCCCCCGGCACAGACCGTCGCGAAACGGTCGAGCACAAGAATGCCAGAGGGCCTGTAAGCCGGGTTCTGTCCTCCGCCGTCGCGTTACGCGAAGGCGGATGTGCGGCCATTCCTCTAGGAGACGGGTTGCCCCGCCCCTCAAGCAACCAACCCGGACGCCGAGCCGGAACCAGGCTCATGTGGCGTCCCTATTCGGTCTTGCACCCGGTGGGGTTTACCGTGCCGCCTTTGTTGCCAAAGACGCGGTGCGCTCTTGCCGCACCCTTTCGACCTTACCCGTCCGAAGAAGGGCGGTGTCCTTTCTGTGGCACTGTCCCTGATCCGCCTTCGCCAAGGCTTTGGCGGACCGCCGGGCGTTACCCGGCACCGTGGTTCCGTGGAGCCCGGACTTTCCTCCAGCCTTCGCCAAGACTTCGGCCGGTAAACGCAAGCGCTTGCCCGCCGTAGCTTCAGCGAAGGCGGGCGGCCGCCCGGCCCTCTGGCCTGCGCGATATGGGTTATTGCGGCCGAGGAAGCAACAAAGCGAGCAGCTTGGCGCGGCATTCGCCGTCGATGATGCCGTCGATCAGGTCGGGCCGGAAGCGCCGCTGGAAGGCGATCACGGCCTTTTGCGGGTCGGTGACGTCATAGCCGAAGCGCTCGAGCGCGAGGAGGAAGCCGGCGTCGGTCCAATAAGGGTCGATCAGCTCGCGCGTCGGGCTCGGCAGGGCGAGCCGGCGCTTTGCAAGCGCATGCCATGGGAAAAGCTCGCCGGGGTCCTCCTTGCGGGCAGGAGCTACGTCGGAATGGCCGACGACATTGCCGCGGCCGATGCCGTGCCGTTCCTTGATGTCGGCGACGAGCGGGATCACCGACGCCATCTGCTCGTCCGGGAACGGCCGATAACCGAACTCGTGGCCCGGATTGACGATCTCGATACCGACGCTTGCCGAATTCACGTCGGTCACGCCCCGCCAGCGCGACTTGCCGGCGTGCCAGGCGCGCTTCGATTCGTCGACGAGGCGGAAGATGGTGCCGTCCTCGTCGACCAGATAATGCGACGACACGCGCGCTTCGGGCGAGGTCAGCCGGTCGAGCGCCGACTGCATGTCGGGCATGCCGGTGTAGTGAAGCACGATCATCGACACCGGCAGTTGCCGCTCGTCGAAGTTCGGCGATGGGGTGTCGATGAAATCCAGCTCCATGCGCCTCAATTGGCGCACGAGACTGCTGTTGCGGTCAAGCCCCGCCGGCGGCGCGGCGGTCGCCGTGGCGCTTTTCGACGCGACTGCCGTCGCCCGTCAGGCGATAGAGACCCCGGGCGTTGATGTCCGCGCCGAGCTTGTTCGTCTGGCCGATGACCGTCTCGCCGGCGCCCAGCATCAGCCAACCGTCTTCGGCCATGGCCCCTGCGATCCGCTCGAAGCTCAGCGTCTTCTTCTCGGGGCTGAGGTAAAGGAGGACGTTGCGGCACAGGACGATGTCGAAGCCCCCGGGATGCGGCGGCTGCTCGAGCAGGTTGTGGACCTGGAAGCGCAGCGGCTTGCGCAGTTCTTCCACTGCCCGCCAGCCGTCGGCGCATTCCTCGAACCACTTGATCATCTGGTTGATGCCGAGGCCGCGCTGCACCTCGAACTGGCTGTAGGTGCCGGTGCGGGCGCGCTCCACGCAGGCCGTGGACACGTCCGTGCCCAGGATGTCGATGGTCCAGCCGCGCCATTTCTCCGGCTCTTCGGCGAACAGCATCGCCAGCGAATAGGCTTCCTGCCCCGTCGAGCAGCCAGCCGACCAGATCCGGAGCCGCTTCGACCTCGCGCGGCGCTGCATCAGCTCCGGAAGGGCATAGCGCTGCAGCACGTCGAACGGCGCGCGGTCGCGGAAGAAATAGGTTTCGTTGTTGAGCAAGGCTTCGACGACCATCTGGGAAAGGCTCGGCTCCTTGCCCATCACGAGGATGGTGATGAGCTCGTCGAGCGTCGAGATGCCGCGCTCGCGCAGCAGCGCGGAAAGGGCCGTCTCGATACGCCAGCGGCGGCTCATGGTCAGCTGCTGGCCCGTGCGGGCTTCGAGCAGCCCGGCAAGGATGCGCGTGGAGCTGTCGCTTATCTGCACTCGCGCTGCTCCTCGGTCCGCGAGGCGATCCGCCGCGCGATCTTCTCCGGCGGCAGGACGGCGCTGGCAAGACCGGCTTCGAGGATCGCGCGCGGCATTCCCCACACCGCGCAGCTCGCCTCGTCCTGCGCGATCACCGAGCCGCCGCAGCCCACAAGCGTGGTCGCGCCCTCGACGCCGTCGCGGCCCATGCCGGTAAGGACCACGGCGAGCGCGCCGGCGCCGTAGATCGAGCCCACCGAGGCAAGCATCGGATCGACCGACGGCATGCAGCCGCTCGTCGTCCGGCCATGGGTCAGGCGCACGATGGCGCCGTCCTTGTCGGGGTCCAGCGTCAGGTGCGCGTTGCCCGGTGCAAGGAGGATCTGGTCCGGCTCCAGCCGCATCCCGTCTTCGGCGACCAGCGCCGGGCGTTGTGCAATCGCGCCGAGCTGGCGCGCGAATACCGGCATGAACGGCATCGGCAGGTGCTGCGTCAGCAGGATCGGCACGCCGATCCGCTTCGGAAGTGCATGGAAGAGCGTGCCGAGCGCGTGGATCCCGCCCGTCGAAGCGCCGATCGCGAGCACGCTGATCGGATCGGTCGGCATCGCCCGAAGCGCAGCCTGCGGCCCCTTGGCCTGCGACGCATAGGTCGCGGTCGAAGCCGCGGGCACCGCATAGCCGAGCGCTTTGAGCTTGCTCAGCAGGATTTCGGAGAATTTGCCGTTGAAGCGGCCAGTGCCCGGCTTGGGCATCGTATCGGCCGCGCCGAGCGCCAGCGCCGCCACCGTCTGCTCAGCGCCCTCTTCAGCCAGCGAGGACACGATCATGACCTTTGCGCCGGCACCGGCGGCGATGATCCTCGGGATCGACTTCAATCCGCCCGCGCCGGGCATTTCGAGGTCGAGGACGACGACGTCCACCCGGCACTCGCCGAGCGCTTCGATGGCGGCTTCTGCGGTTCCCGCGACCGCGGCGATCTCGAACGCGCCGTCGCTTTCCACCATGCGCGAAAGGACCGCCCTCGCGACGGTCGAATCATCGACGATCATGAGGCGGATGCGACGCCGCATCGGCCCGGGATCCGGCTGGCGGTCCCGCGATCTGGCGAGCGCCCGCTCCACGGCCGAGACCTTAAGCGACGCCGACGAGCTGGAGCTTGATGTGGAGCGTTTCCCGGTCGAACGGCTTCATCACATATTCGTCCGCGCCCGCTTCGAGGGCCGCGCGAATATGCGCCATGTCGTTCTCGGTGGTGCAGAACACGACCTTCGGCTGGTCGCCGTGGCCACGCTGCCGAAGCAGGCGCAGGAACTCCATCCCGCTCATCACCGGCATGTTCCAGTCGAGCAGGACCACATCGGGCATTTTCGATTCGCAGCGGGAAAGCGCTTCCTGGCCGTCACCCGCCTCTTCGACCTCGAACTCGAGCGTCTCGAGAATGTGCCGGGCGACTTTCCGGATCACCTTCGAGTCATCGACGATCAAACAGCTCTTCATCTCTTCAGCTTCCCGCTTCCCACGTGAGGGACCTACTAAACGTTAAGGGTAACGAAGACCTTAAGCCGCCTTCGCTTCGACGGAGCCGGCGATCAGCGCGGCGACATCGACCAGCAGCAGAGGCCCGGTTTCCGTGTCGACCATGCCTTTGGACACGCGCTCCCAGCCGCCGCCCATGGTCGCGCGGACGGGGGTGGCCTCGGACGCAGCCTCGACGACGTCTTCGACGAGGTCGACGATGAGCGCGTAATGATGCCCGTCGAACTCGACCACGGCCGCCTCGCGGATCCCGTCCGAGCAGTCGGTCGTGCCGAGCTCGAGCGAGCGCATGCAATCGATCACTGTCAGCACTCGGCTGCGCAGCGCCGAAAGGCCGGCGACATGGTGCGGCGCGCGCGGCACGGGGATGAGCGTATCCAGCTCGACCACCGATTCGACCGCCGCGGCGGGCAGCGCGACGCGCTCGCCGGCAATGGTTACCACCAGCAGCAGCTCGTTCATTTGCCCCTCCCCGCGCCCGCGGTCTTCAGCGCCATGAGCAGGCCTGCGCGGTCGTAGCGATAAATGCTCTCGTCCTTCTTGCCGGCGGAGTCCGGCTCGGTGCGCAGCCAGATGGTCTTCTTCGCCACTTCTTCCGGCACTTCCGAGCCCTGCGGGGCGATGACCAGGTCGGCATCCCCCTCATGCTCGTCGCCTACGACGCGATAGCCGGCGGCCTCGACGATCGGCCGAAGCATGTTCTGCATCCACGGATCGTCGCTTGGAAGGCGGCAGACCAGCTGCTCGGCCGCGCGCGCCGCTGCGCCGACATGGTTGGCGAACAGCCAGTGCGGATCGACCAGCTCGGCCGGTTCGCCGTTGATCAGCGACACGCCGCTGACCTCGCCCGGCCGCTCCGCATGGATGACGTCATTGTCGATCGTCGCGAAGTCGATGACTTCGGCGAAGGCGTATCCGATTTCGTGAGCGCCGTCGTTCAGGCGGAACAGGCGGACCTTGCCGTCGCCAAGCTCGACGCCGGCGGCGCCCGCAAGCGGGAGAATCGCTTCGCCGACCTGCACCCGAAGCTGCCCCGCCGCTTCCTTGATCGAGCTGACGGGCACTTCCTCGATGCGGTCGACGACCGCGAGGCGCAGCGCGCGGCGGCTGCCGTCGAGCGCGCGGAAGAGGAGAACTGCCGTCGATTTCACCGCCGCCGTCGCCGACCCTTCGGCGATTCGCGCCGAACGCTCCTGCGCCTCGAGCTTGATTCCGCCGACCTGGGCAAGACCCGCCGGGTCGAACAGGAGGATCGGGCTGCCGTCGTCGGCAAGCGTCGTTCCCGCGTACAGGCCGGTCGCCATCACTGCCGGCGCCGCCGGCTTCACCACCAGCTCCTCGTGATCGTGGATGCGATCGACCGAGAGCGCATAAACGTCGCCTCCGGACGGCCGCAGGACGATGAGCGTCCGCTCCTTCTCGTCGACCTCGCTCTCGATTCCGAGGATCTCGGCGAGCGAGACTTCGGGAACGCGGCGGCCGCGGATCGTCGCGACCCCCGCCCCGCCGACATGCTCGAGCGTGACGCTCTCGCCGTTGGCGCGGACGATCTCTTCGATCGCCGAGCGGGGAATCGCGAAATGCTGGCCGTCGATCGACACCGTCAGCGCAGGGATGATGGTCAGCGTCAGCGGCACGCGCAGAGTCATGCGCGTTCCCTCGCCGAGCCTGCTGTCGACCTCGACGATGCCCCCGATGCGCTCGATGTTCGATCGCACCACGTCCATTCCGACGCCGCGGCCCGAGATGGAGGTGACTTCCTTCGCCGTCGACAGGCCCGCTTCGAAGATCAGCGCCAGTTGCTCGCGCTGCGACAGCTTGGCGGCGTCCTCCTTCTCGAGGAGCCCGACGTCGAGCGCCTTGGCGACGAGCTTCTTGCCGTCGATGCCGCGCCCGTCGTCATGGATGTCGATCAGGATCTGGTTGCCCGACTGGCGCGCCGAGACCGACAGGATGCCGATTTCGCGCTTGCCCGCCTTGAGCCGCTCCGCCGGCTTCTCGATGCCGTGGTCGACCGCGTTGCGGATGATGTGGGTGAGCGGATCGCGGATCATCTCGATCATTTCGCGATCGAGCTCGACGTCCCCGCCTTCGATATCGACCAGCACCTGCTTGCCGAGCTCGGCCGAGAGATCGCGGACCATCCGCGGCAGGCCCACGAAGAGGTTCTCGATCCGCTGCATGCGCGTGCGGGTGATGGCGTCGCGCATGTCGGCGATGATCGCGGAAAGCCGCTCGAACGCGCCGTCGACCGCGACGTCGGTCGGGCTTTCGCGAAGACGCCTTGCGAGCTCGTTGCGCGCGAGCACCATGTCGGAGACGGTGCTCATCACGCGATCCAGAAGCTCGACGGAAAGTCGGATCGTGCGCGGGGCGGAAGACGGCCGGGCCTGGCCGTCCGCAGCCGCGACCGCGATCGGGGCGGCAGCGCCCTCCGCGCCCGGCGCCAACGCGTCGATGAGTGCGCTGTCGTCTCCGGCAGGCATCTCCTCGCCCGCCTCGATCGCGCCGATCATTTCGCCGATGCGGTCGATGACGGCGAGCACTGCGCTGACGAGCTGGCCATCGGCGTGCCGGCGACCGGCGCGGACGTCGGCAAGCGCGTCCTCGGCGGCATGGCTGAGCGCCTCGAGCCGCGGGAATTCGAAAAAGCCGCAATTCCCCTTCACCGTGTGGACGAAGCGGAAGATGCTATCCAGCCGCGCGCGGTCGTCGGGCTCGGCTTCCCAGGCGACGATCTCCCCGCCCAGGGCTTCGAGCATCTCGCGGCATTCGGCTACGAAATCGGCAATCAGGTCATCCATCCGACAGGACCGTCCCCAGCGCTTCTTTGGACGGCCTTATGCCGGGGAGGAGTTAACGCGCCGTTATCCCTGTCCTCGCCTCATCGAAGGTCCTGTATGGGAAGGCTCGCCCCGATCATCAGCACCTCGCTCGCGGGATCGGAAAGTCGGATCGAGCCGCCCATTTCGGCGGCAAGGCTATGGGCGAGCCAGGCGCCAGCCGCCCGCGGCTCGATCGTCCCTTTGCCGCCCGTCGCGAGCGTCTCGCGAAGCACCGGGTCGAGGAGGATGCGCGGTCCCTCGGCACGTACCGCAAGCTCGATCTCGCCGCCGCCGCGCTCCGCGCCCACGTCGAGGCGCCCGCCGCGGACCAGCGCGTCACCGGCGAGCAGCGCAAGGTTCAGCAGCAGCCGCGTCGCGCCTTTGGGCAGCTTGTCGTTCTCGACCACCCAGCCGAGCTCGACCTTGCCCTCCGCACCGAACAGCCCGGCGAGCGCCGCCTGCGCTTCGCGCGTATCAATTTCCTCCCCGAAACCGCCTCCCGCGCCGAACGCCAGGCGAAAGAACTTCAGCTTGTTCGCAGTCGCCCGCGCGCTGTCGCCGAGCAGCTCGAGGCATTTCTCCCGCATGTCGGGATCGGTCTCGTCGGCCAGCAGCTCGATTCCGTTGTTGAGGGCGCCGACCGGCGACATGAGGTCGTGGCAGAGCCGCGAGCAGAGCAGGCTGGCGAGTTCGAGCGCGTCCATCCACTCCGGCAAATGCGGCAGAGTTTAATCTTAAGCAAGGATTCTCCTTTGCTGCCGCCATTGAACGGCCCCGTCACGAATCCCATATTTCCTATGAAGATGGGGGGAATTCAGACGATCGAGGTGCGGCTGGAGCCCGCCCACGCCGGCTGGCGGCTCGACCGCGCGCTTGCAGCGGCGGTGCCGACACTGTCGCGCGAGCGGCTGAAGGCCCTGATCCGCAGCGGCGCCGTAGAAGCCGCCGGCTCCGCCGTCCGAGATCCCGCGCTGAAGGTCCGAGGCGACGAAGCGCTAAGCGTCGCCGTCCCCGAGCCGAGGCCCGCGCACAACGAACCGCAGGACATCCCGCTCGCGATCGTCTTCGAGGACGAGCATCTGCTCGTCGTCGACAAGCCTGCGGGCCTCGTCGTCCACCCGGCCGCGGGCAACCTCGACGGCACGCTGGTGAACGCCCTGCTCCATCATTGCGGCGGCTCGCTGTCGGGCATCGGCGGAGTTGCGCGGCCCGGCATCGTCCACCGCATCGACAAGGACACGTCGGGCCTGCTGGTCGTCGCCAAGACCGACGTGGCGCACGAGGGGCTTGCGAAGCAGTTCGCGGCGCACTCCATCGATCGGCGCTACCTTGCCATCGTCAACGGCGTTCCGAGGGCCAGCCACGGCACCGTGGATGCGCCGCTCGCGCGCTCTTCGGCGAACCGCAAGAAGATCGCCATCGTCGAAGGGAATCGCGGCAAGCGCGCGGTCACCCACTGGAAGCGGCTCGAGCTATTGAACGAGGCTGCGCTGGTCGAATGTCGCCTCGAGACGGGCCGGACCCACCAGGTTCGGGTGCACATGGCTTCGCTCGGCCACCCGCTGCTCGGCGACCCGGTTTACGGCCGTTCGGGAAGGACCCACGGCAAAGTGCTGAAGGAGCTTGGCTTTGCCAGGCAGGCGCTTCACGCGGCCGAGCTCGGCTTCACCCATCCCGTAACGAAAAACAGGCTGTCGTTCTCAAGTCCCATGCCGCCCGACATGCAGGAACTGAAGCGGGCACTTGGTGTATAAAGGTTAACAAGCTAGGGCCGCAAAAAGGCCCTAAAAAGGGAGAAAGACGAGTAACTATGGCAGACAATAAAGGGATCGTCTCGCTCCCCTCGTCCGGTGGGGAGGCCGGACTCAACCGCTATCTCGCGGAGATCAAGAAATTCCCGATCCTCAGCCCTGAGGAAGAATATATGCTGGCCAAGCGCTGGCGCGAGCATGGCGACACCGAAGCGGCCGCCAAGCTGGTCAATTCGCACCTGCGGCTCGTGGCCAAGATCGCGATGGGCTACCGCGGCTACGGCCTCCCGGTCAGCGAGCTGATCTCCGAAGGCAATATCGGCCTCATGCAGGGCGTGAAGAAGTTCGAGCCTGACCGCGGCTTCCGTCTCGCCACCTATGCCATGTGGTGGATCAGGGCATCGATCCAGGAATTCATCCTTCGCAGCTGGAGCCTGGTGAAGATGGGCACCACGGCAGCCCAGAAGAAGCTCTTCTTCAACCTCAGGCGGATGAAGAACCAGATCGACGCGTTCGAGGAAGGCGACCTCAAGCCCCAGGACGTGACCAAGATCGCGACGGACCTCGGGGTAAGCGAGGACGAGGTCGTGTCGATGAACCGCCGCATGGCAATGGGCGGCGACACCAGCCTCAACGTCTCGCTGAAGGGCGATGAAGGCGGCGAGAGCCAGTGGCAGGACTTCCTTGTGGACAGCGGCCCGCTGCAGGACGAGCAGATCGCCGAGGACGAGGAAACCCGCGTCCGGCACGACCTGCTCATGAGCGCGATGGAGTCGCTGAACGACCGCGAGAAGCACATCCTGATGGAGCGCAGGCTCGCCGATGAGCCGAAGACGCTCGAGGAATTGAGCCAGGTCTATGGCGTCAGCCGCGAGCGCATCCGCCAGATCGAGGTGCGGGCCTTCGAGAAGCTCCAGGCCGCCCTTCTCCGCCTTGCCGGCGAGCGGCGGCTGCTGCCCGCCGCCTAGGCTCTGGCCAGCGGCGGACCGCTTGCCTACGCTGCGCACGTGGGCCGCATCCGCTCGATCAGCTGCCTCGTCGCTGCCGCGCTGCTGGGTGCATGCGCCGGGCCGATAACCTCGACAGGGAAACCGCTCGACTATCTGCCATCGCTCGCGGGCGACTACTTCCCGCTGCGGTCGGCGGCGATGGGCAGCACCTACCACATCTACGTCCGCTACCCGGAAGATTATGCGAAGGAGCCGACCGCGCGATATCCGGTCGTCTATCTTCTCGACGGCGATTCCGTTTTCCCGATGCTCGCTCCGGAGCATCTGTTCCTGCACTATGACGACCACATCCCGGACGCGGTCCTGGTCGGAATTGCCTACGGCTCTTTCGCTCCTCCGATGAACCACCGCGAGATCGACTTCGGCAGTCGTGCGGCGGACTTCGAGCGCTTCCTGGCCGACGAGCTCATCCCCGCCGTTGAGCGGCGGGTACGCGCAGACCCCGCTCGGCGTATTCTGGTCGGCCAGTCCTTCGGAGCCAATTTCGTCCTCTACTCAGCCTATCAGGACCCGGATCTGTTCTGGGCGCGCATCGCGAGCAATCCCTCGGCGCGCATGCATCAGGAGCTGCTTACGGAGGCACCGCACTCAGCGACCCGCACCGACGCGCGCCTGTACCTCGTCAGCGGAACGGCCAATAATGCCGACGGACGCCAGTTCGCGCTGAAGCTCGCCGAGCGATGGCAGCACTCCAGCGGGCCATGGGCGTTCGAGGAGATCGACATTCCGGGCGGCACCCATGCAGCGGACCTGCCGAATGCCTACCGCCTGGCGCTCAGACGGCTGTTCAACGTAACGCCGCCCTAGCCTTTCTCCTCGGCCACCGCCGGCGCGGCGTCGGTGAGCTTCTCGCCTTCCCGTTTCTCTTCCGGACGGTCCTGGATCTTGTCGTCGGTGGCGACATTGTCGGCTGCCCAGGCGCCGCGCTCGCCCATCGGCCGCGGATGGCCGGTCGTGCTGTCCTTCGCCGTCTGGTGCTCGATCTCGCTGTTGAGTTCGGCGCCGAACACGAACGCGTAGGCGGCGAAATACATCCAGGTAAGCATGGCCACGACCGCCGCCAGCGAGCCGTAGCTCGCTTTGTAGTTGGTCAGGTGCGCGACGTAGAAGCCGAAGGCGATAGTGAGGAGCAGCCAGGCGACCCCGGCGAACAGGGAGCCGGGCGTGATCCATTCCCACTTCGCGTCCTCTCGCGAGGGACCGAACCGGTAAAGCGTCGCTGCAAGCGCGGCGCCCACGGGGATGAGCAGCAGGTAGCCGACGACCCTTCCTGCGATCACCATCGCCTTCGAGGCTGCCGGGAGCAGGTGTTGAAGCGATGCAAGCGCCGCGGTCCCGGCGAGCGCGCACAAGGCGACCACGAGCGCGCCGAGCGTCATTGCGACAGCGAGCAGGTAGAAGCTCACCAGGCTGCGCTTTTCTTTCTCCTCGTAAGCGATGTTGAGGGCAGTGATCACCGCAGCGGCGCCGTTGGTGCCGCCGTAAATCGCGACCACCGCCGCCAAGGCGACGCCAAGACCCTTCGTCTTCGCCGAGGATTCGACGACGGTCAGAAGCTGCTGCGCGATGATGCTGGCAACGTCGGCGGGGAGGACCGCGGTCAGCGTCTGCATCTGCTTGATGACCGAACGCGGGTCGGTGACCAGGCCGTAGACGAGCACGATCAAGCCGAGGAGCGAGAGGAGCGCGAAGAAGCCGTAAAATGCGACCCCGGCCGAGACGAGGCCCACATTATCGGCGAGCGTTCGCTTGAAGCTGCGCAGCGCGATGGCCTTCCACCCGCGCTTGGGGATCTCCGCGGGCGTTTCGGCGGCATGTCCGTAGGGATCGGGTCTGCGTTGGGAGTCGGCCACGGACTAGCGCCTCAGTCGTGCCTTTTCAGCAGCGAAAGCCCGGCTGCACTCGCCAGCAGCACAGCCCCCGTGCCCGCCTTCCCGCGCTTGCGAAGCAGGGACAGGCCGAGCGTCGAAAGGACCGCCGAGAGGATGCCGACGCTGCGCATCCCCGCCATCGCCCCGGCGCGGCTGGCGATTCGCCCGGCGACATAATCGTCCATGCCGGACGGCTCGTGCGCGGCAGCCGGCCGCGGACCGGCGGCGGCTCTCGGCGCCTCTTCCTGCGGCGGGCTCACGTCTCCGCCGCTCGGCTTCGACGGCTCGTCGCTGCCCGCCACGTGATCCGCCGACCAGGCTCCGCGGTCGCCCATCGGCTTGGGCGCGCCTGCCGTCGTATCCTTCGCCGTCTGGTGCTCCAGCTCGGAATTGAGCTCGGCGCCGAACAGGAAGACATAGGCCGAAAGATACATCCACGTGACGAGGATCACGACCGTCGCGAGCGATCCGTAGGTCTTGTTGTAGTTGCCGAAATGGGCGACGTAGAAACCGAAGCCGAGGGTCAGCAGCACCCACGCGACCGCGGCAAAGATCGACCCCGGCGTAATCCATTCCCATTTCGCGCGCTGTCGGTCGGGCCCGTAGCGGTAGAGCGTCGCCGCGCCCGCGGCTGCTCCGAGCACGAGCACGACATAGGACAGGACCTTGCCCAGCGTCAGGACCGCGCCCGGCATGTGCGGGAACAGCTTCTCGAGATAGCCGAGCGCCGCGATCGCGATGAGCGCGAGGACGGCCATCAAGACCGCTGCAGCGGTGATCGCCAGCGAAAGCAGGTTCACCTTGAGGAAGCTGCGTTTCTCCTCCTCTTCATAGGCGATGTTCAGCGCGGTGATGATCGATCCGGCGGCGTTGCGCGCGCCGAACAGCGCGACCCCGATCGCCAGCGCGAGGCCAAGGCCCTTCTTGCCGCCCGAGGTCTGCACCACGCCGAGGAGCTGGTCCCCGATCAGCTTCGCGGCGTCCTTCGGCACCAGGCTGGTCAGCGATTTGACGTTGCTGACCACCGTCTGCGGGTCGGCGACGATGCCGTAGGTGAGCACGATGGCGCCGAGGAGCGGGACGAGCGCGAGGAAGCCGTAGAAAGCGACGCCCGCCGCCACCAGGCCGACATTGTCCTCCGACGACTGCTTCCACGTGCGGAGCGCCACCTGCTTCCACCCCCGCGCGGGGATTTGCAGCGGCGAAGTGGCGGTTCGGCCGGTTGCCGGCCCGCTGTTCACGTCCTGCGCCTTCGACGCTGCCGCGCTCACGCCGACCCGCTTTCATAGGCGCAGACCGCAATCCCGGCCGCGGCGCCGATGGCGATGCCGGCGACCACGTCGATCGTGCGGTGCTTCCTCGCGAACAGCCGCGACATGGAAACCAGAGTCGCTGTCCCGACCGCCGCCGCGCCCAGGGGGTCGCCGAGGTGACGGCGCAGCGCGAGCCCTGCGGCGAAGCATTCGGCAGCGTGCTGCGACGGGAAGCTCTTGTTGTCCTCGCCGTTCGGCCGCCGCGAATGAACGAACGGCTTGATCGTCTTGCACACTGCCGCGGAGGCGAGCAGCGCCGTCAGCGCGTCGAAGCTCGCGTCCGGATCACGCCGCCGAAGCGGCATCAGCAAAGCGCCGCCGATGAGCGACAGCCGTCCGAGATCGCCGAAACGCGCCCAGGCGTCGGCAATGGTGATCGCCCTGGAAGCCACGCCGCGTCAGGCCGCCCGCGCCTTCAGGCGGCCTTCGTCGTCAACCGGGTCTTCGCCGATCAGCGCGTGCCAGCCCTTGCGAACGCCATATTGCACCGCCCATCCGAGCGCATAAGTCGCGACGACGGGCGCGATGGCACGGATCGCCCATTCGGCGATCGTCCCTTCAATTGCACCGGTGATGCCGCTTCCGCCTTCCTCCCGATCGAGGGCGGCGCCAATCATCGCTCCAAGCAGGTTTGCCATTCCGAATCTCCTTTCCGGCGCAAACGCCCGGTCGGCAGTTCGGGTTCTTTGCTGCAGCAGGCGGATCGACGAATGCGCGACGAGGCCTCTTGCCAACAGCCGCAAACAGTCGGACGGTGAATGTTTCACGAAGTGCGCTTCGAGCGCCTTCAGAGCGACTCGAGCGCCCGGCAACCGGACGAAGGGAGAGTCGCATGGCTGGAGAATCCTCAAAGGGCACCCGAGTGATCGCGCTGGTGGGACCCGCCGGCGCAGGAAAGACCAGCCTTGCCGAAGCGATGCTGTTCGCAGCCGGCGCCACCGACCGCCTCGGGTCGACGGCCAACGGCTCCAGCATCGGCGATTCGAGCCCGGAGAGCCGCCAGCGCGGCGGCTCGACCGAATTGAACCTCTACAATTTCGAATATCTCGGCGATTCCTTCGCGCTCGTCGATTGCCCCGGCTCCGTCGGCTTTGCCGCGGAAGGTGCGAAGGCGCTCGCCATTGCCGACGTCGCCATCGTCGTCGTCGACCCCGACCCGGCCCGCGCGCCGCTCGCAGCCCCAGCGCTGCGCGCGCTCGACGAACTCGGCGTCCCCCACCTCATCTTCGTCAATCGCATCGACCAAGCCCACGGCCGCATCCGCGACCTGTTGTCCGCGCTCCAGCCCATGAGCGTCTCGCCGCTCATCGCCCGGCAGATCCCGATTCGCGAGGGCGAGAAGATCAGCGGCTTCATCGACCTCGCCCTCGAATATGCGTTCAAATACCGCGCCGGCCAGGAATCGGAGCGGATCGAGATCCCGTCCGAGCTCCAGGACCGCGAGCATGAGGCGCGCACGCAAATGCTCGAAAAGCTCGCCGACCACGACGACGAGCTCCTCGAGCAGCTGCTGATGGACCAGGAGCCGCCGCGCGACAAAGTCCTGCAGGACCTCGCCCGAGAGACCGGCGAAAGCCTCGGCGTCTCCGTGCTCTTCGGCTCGGCCAACAGCTCCTGGGGCGTGCGGCGGCTTCTCAAGGCCATGCGGCACGAAGCGCCGGCTCCTGCGGCGGCGGCCGAGCGGCTCGGCGTCTCCGATCCGTCGATGTACGTCTTCAAGATCGTCCACGGCGCGATCGGGCGGCTCGCCATGGCGCGGGTCCTCGGCGGACGCATCGCGGAAGGATCGGACCTCAAGACCGGCGACGGCGATCACGCCCGCGTCGGCTCGCTGTTCAAGGTGCAGGGGGAGAAGACGCAGAAGGTCAACGAGGGGCGCGACGGCGACATCGTCGCCGTTGCTAAGATCGACACGATCCGCGCCGGGCAGTGGCTCAGCGCAGGCAAGGTCCCGCCCCCCGTCGACATCAGCTATCCGGCGCGCAACTGCGCGATCGCCATCGAGCCGGCGGACCGCAAGGATGACGTCAAGCTGTCAGGCGCCCTCCAGCGCTTGGGAGAGGAAGATGCGGCGCTCGTCATCGAACATGACGAGGCAAACCACGAGATTCGCCTCCGCGGCGTCAACGACGAGCATCTGAACACCGTCCTCGCCCGCCTGAAGCGCCGCTTCGGGGTCGAGGTGAAGAGCCATACCCCAACGGTCGGCTATCGCGAATCCATCCGCAAGGCGGTGACCCAGAAGGGCCGACACAAGAAGCAGTCGGGCGGCCACGGCCAGTTCGGCGACGTGATCATCGAGGTGAAGCCGCTACCCCGCGGCTCCGGCTTCGTGTTCGAGGAGCGGATCCACGGCGGGGCGGTGCCCAAGCAGTGGATCCCGGCGGTCGAGGAAGGCGTCCGCGAAGCGATGGAGAAAGGTCCGCTCGGCTTCCAGGTGGTCGACTGCCACGTGGCGCTGGTCGACGGCAGCTACCACAGCGTGGACAGCTCCGAGCTCGCATTCCGCCTCGCCGGCCGGATCGCGATGCAGGAAGCGCTCGCCGCCGCGCAGCCGCACCTGCTCGAGCCCATGCACAAGCTGACCGTCGTCTGCCCCTCGAACGCCACCAGCCGCATCACCTCGGCGATCGCCGGCCGTCGTGGGCAGATGCTCGGCCTCGGCCCCCGTGACGGCTGGGCCGGCTGGGACCGCGTCGAAGCCCTGATCCCCGAAGCGGAGCTGTCCGGCCTCGAAGCCGAGCTGCGCTCGCAAAGCCAGGGCCTCGCCACGTACGAGGCCGAGTTCGACCACCTCGCCGAGCTCAACGGGCCGCTCGCCGACAAGGTCATCCAGCAGAAGGTTCCCGAACCCGCCTGACGGCGGCAAATGGACTGACAGCCGTTCCCGTCTCGTCTAGCGAGACGGGATGAGGCACTGGTTCAAGGACCAGCATTTCCGCTCGCTGCTGAAGAACAGCAGCTATCTCGCGGTCTCCAAGGTCGTTGCTGCGATCGCGCAGCTCGCGACCATCTCGCTTGCCGCGCATGCGCTCGGCGTCCTCCTGTTCGGCGCTCTGATCCTGATCGACAGCTATGCCCGCGCCGTCAGCGGGATCGCGAAGTTCCAGTCATGGCAGCTGATCGTCCGCTACGGCGGCCGCGCGCTTGACGGCGAGCACGAGGACTTCAAGGCTTCGACCGGCTTCGCCTTCGCCCTCGACGCGGTGAGCGGCGTGGGCGGAATGCTCGTTGCCGTCGCGCTCCTGCCCTTCATCGCGACATGGGTCGGCATCCCCGCGGACAAGCTGTGGCTCGCCCTGCTCTACTGCACGCTCTTGCCGACGATGGCCGCGGCCACGCCGACGGGCGTCCTCAGAGCTCTCGACCGGTTCGACCAGATCAGCTGGGCCGACACGGTCACGCCGATCACGCGCCTTGGGCTCGTGCTGACCGCCTATTTCGCCCATGCCGGCTTCGCGGCTTATGTCGCCGCCTGGTACCTGACGAGCCTCACCGGCGACCTCTATCAATGGTTCCTCGCCTGGCGCGAGCTTCGCCGGCGCGGCCTTCTCGAAGGCATCAGGCCGACGCTGAAGCCCGACAGCCTTCCCGGCGCATGGCGCTTCGCCATCCACGTGAACCTCACCGCAAGCGTCCAGTCCGCCTGGGGGCCGATTGCCCGGGTCGTCGTCGGCGGCCTCCTCGGCGCCGCCGGCGCTGCCCTGTTCAGGGTCGCATCCAGCCTGTCGGACAGCGCGTCCAAGCCGGCGGACCTGCTCGCCAAGGCCTTCTATCCCGAGGTCGTCCGCATGGACCTTTCGAGCAAGAAGCCGTGGAAGCTGATGCTCCGCGGGACCGCTCTCGCGAGCGCCTTCGCGCTCGTCGCCATCCTCATCCTGCTGGTCGGCGGAAAGCCCCTCGTCTCGGTCCTGTTCGGGAAGGATTTCCTCGGCGCCTATGACGCGCTCGTCATTCTCATGGTCATACCGTTCCTGAGCGTGCTCAGCTTTCCGCTTCCGCCGATGCTCTACGCGCTCGACCGCGCCGATGCGCCGCTCAAGGCGCGGCTGTTCGGGACCATCCTCTTCTTCGCGCTGATTGCGCCCTTGTGCTGGAACTTCGGCGTCAGCGGCGCCGCGGCCGCGTTCGTCGTCGGCAATCTCGGAACGGTCGGAACGATGATGTGCCAGCTGCGCAGCGAGCACCGCCGGGTGCGCGGGGCGAGGACCGCCTAGAGGCTCGACTCTTCGAACCCTCGCGCCTTCACCAGCCGGTCCAGCTCGACGAGGGTCGTCAGCAGGCTTTCCATGCGGTCGAGCGGCCAGGCATTCGGCCCGTCGGACTTGGCGCTCGCCGGGTCGGGATGCGTTTCCATGAACAGCCCTGAAACACCCGTCGCCACTGCCGCGCGCGCAAGGACCGGCACGAACTCGCGCTGGCCGCCGGAGCTGGTGCCCTGCCCGCCCGGCAATTGCACGCTGTGCGTCGCGTCGAACACGACGGGGCAGCCGGTCTCGCGCATGATCGCAAGGCTGCGCATGTCGCTGACGAGAT
Source organism: Bacillota bacterium (assembly GCA_050261135.1). GTDB lineage: Bacteria > Pseudomonadota > Alphaproteobacteria > Sphingomonadales > Sphingomonadaceae > Sphingomicrobium. Next base: position 123,029 of record JBLNCZ010000023.1, on the reverse strand, counting down.
TGTTGTAGCCGAACGAGGCGCCGCGCTCGCACACCATGATCGTCTCTTCGTTGACGCCGGCGGCCTGGGCGGCGCCGCGCGCCTTCTCGACGACGTTCTTCATGTCGCCCGGCGCCATGAACTGCGCCTTCTTGATGTTCACCGGCTTGCCCGACGCTGCGACCGCATGGATGAAGTCCGTCTGGCGGGCGAGGAATGCCGGCGTCTGGAGCACGTCGACCACTTCGCTGACCGGTGCGATCTGCGGAATGTCGTGGACGTCGGTGAGCACCGGCACTTCGAGCTCGTCCTTCACCTTCTCGAGGATGCGCAGGCCCTCCTCGATCCCGGGGCCGCGATAGCTCCTGTCGCTGCTCCGGTTGGCCTTGTCGAAGCTCGACTTGAAGATGAAAAAGATGCCGAGCTTGCCGGTGATCGCCTTCAGCCGCTCGGCCGTGCGCAGTTGCAGCTCCTCGCTCTCGACCACACAGGGCCCGGCGATGAGGAAGATCGGCTGGTCGAGCCCGACTGAGCGTCCGAGAAGGTTCATCGCCTCTATCTAGGCGAGGCCGTCGACAACCGCCACCGGCCGCCAGTCGCCGAGCCCGTTCCGTTCGGCGAAATCCTCGGGAAACGCCTCGCCCGCGTGGATGCCGCCGGTCACGAACACCGTGTCGAAGCCCATTCGCGCCGCGCCCAGGATGTCCGTCTGGAGCCCGTCGCCCACCGCCAGCACCTCGTCCTTGGGCGGGCTGCCGGCGCGGCGGAGGGCATGCTCGTAAATCGCGGCGAACGGCTTGCCGTACCAGGTCACCCGTCCGCCGAGCATCTGGTAGATGTCGGCGATCGCTCCCGCGCATGCCTCGGGCACGCCGCCGCGCACGACCAGCCGGTCGGGATTGAGGCAGTGGAAGTGCACGTCGCGCTCGACCAATTGTTCGAGCTCGCCGCGATAGTCCTGCGGGTCCGGCTCGCCCTCGCGAATGCCGGTGCACGCCAGGTCGGTGAACGCGTCGCCGTCGGCGATCTGGACTCCGCGGCCTTCCAGCACCTCGCGGTCGCCCGCGGTGCCGATGAACCCGACAGGGGCGCCGAGCGCATTGATCGCGGCAATGCCCGTCTCGCCGCTCGTCGCGATCGCGTCCCAGCAGTCGCCCGGAAGGCCGATGCGCGCCAGCTGCTGCTCCACGGCGTCCTCGGTCCGCGGCGCATTGGTCAGCAAAATCACGCAGCGGCCTTCAGCGCGCCACCGCTTCAGCCGCTCGGCCGCGCCAGGATATAGCTCCACCCCATTGTGCACGACGCCCCACACGTCGCACAGGATCAGGCGGTATTTGGGATCGAGATTGTCCCAGTAATTCATTCGAGCCCTGCGGCGGCGAGCGCCTCCTCGATCGGCGCCACGTCTTCCGGATTGTTGAGCTCCCGCAGGGCGAAGGGCGGGGTTTCCACCTCGACGACCTCGACCGGAATCCCCGCGTCGAGGAACCGCAGCTGCTCGAGGCCTTCGAGCGCCTCGAGCTCGCTCACAGGCGTCGCCATGTAGCGCTCGAGCGCCTGGGGCCGATAGGCATAGACGCCGACGTGAAGCTTCATCGGCGTCAGCGCTCCCTCGGCCGACCGATCGGGCAAGTGCGGGATGAGCCGCTTGGAGAAATAGAGCGCCCGTCCGCGGCTGTCGGTCACGACGGTCGTGCCTCCGACCCGGCCGGCCGCCTCTTCGCGGCGAAGCGCGTCCACCTCTTCGCTCCTCAGCCGCATCGCAGGCGTTGCGACGAGCGCGTCGGGATCCTGCTCCATCCGCGCAATCAGCGCCTCGACGAAGCTCGCCGGAGTCAGCAGCGCGTCGCCCTGCAGGTTGATGACCAGGTCCGGCTCGTGGAGCTGCGGCAGCGCCTCGGCGCAGCGTTCGGTGCCGTTGCGGCACTCGCTCGACGTCATGATCACCCCGACGCGCGCAGGCGCGCAGCCCTCCGCGATCCGCTCGTCGTCCGTCACCACGAACACGCCGGAGACACCCCGCACCCGCCGGGCCGCCTCGACGCTCCGCTGGATCAGCGGCTTCGATACGCCGCTCGCCCCCCTGAGGCCGACCAGCGGCTTTCCGGGATAGCGCGATGATGCGTAGCGCGCCGGGATCAGGATCACGGTGTTCATCGAACCGGCGGGCAGTCATGGATGTGGAGAACGCCGACCGGCTTCTTGCCGCGCCCGTCCTCCTCGACCACGAACAGCGCCGTGATCTTGTGCTCCTCGAACGAAGTGATCGCATCGTCGACGAGCGCGTCCGCCGCGATCGTCTTCGGATCGCGCGTCATGAACTCGGCGGCCGTGTGGTCGAGGCCCTGCTCGATATGCCGCCTGAGGTCGCCATCGGTAATCGCGCCGATCAGGTAGCCGGAATCGTCGACCACGCCGATGATGCCGAGGCGCTTGGCGGACATTTCGACCACCGTGTCGTGCATCGAGGCGCCGGCCGCGATCAGCGGCAAGGCGTCGCCCGAGTGCATCAGCCGGCTCACCGGCTTCAGCCGCGCGCCGAGGGACCCGCCGGGGTGAAGCCGTCCGAAGTCGGTCCGCGTGAACCCCTTCTGCCGCATCACCGTCATCGCCAGCGCATCGCCGAGCGCCAGCGTCATCGTCGTCGACGTCGTCGGCGCCACCGACTCCGGGCCGACCTCGGGCCAGTGCGGCAGGACCAGCGCGGCGGCCGCGGCCTTCGCCAGCATCGATGCGCTATTCCCGGTAATCGCGATCACCGGGATGCCCGCCTGCTCGAAATGGTCGATCACCGGCTCAAGCTCCGCCGTCTCTCCGCTCTGCGAGATCAGCATGGCGACGTCGCCCTTGCTGGCCATGCCGAGGTCGCCGTGGATCGCTTCGGCGAGATGGAGGAAGGTCGCGGTCGTTCCGGTCGAGGCAAAGGTCGCCGCGATCTTGCGCGCGACATGGCCCGACTTGCCGAGCCCGCTGACGATCAGCTTGCCCTTGCAGCCGAGGATCAGCCGAACCGCTTCCTCGAAAGGGCCGCCGAGGCTGTCCGCAAGCGCGTCGAGCGCGCGCGCCTCGTCGTGCAGGATCTCGCGTCCGAACTGCAGCACGTCCCCGGCCATGCGCCGGACCTAGCCACAGCACTCGCCGCTGTGAAGCTTGACGCCGATTGAACCAGCGGCTTGGGTCCGGCGACGAAGGGGATCGCATGGCCAAGAAACTGACCCGGTTCATCCTGATCGCGCTGGTGCTCGGCATCATCGTCGGCTGGCTGACCAACTATGCGATCGACGACGGCACGCCCGCCGCCGCGGCCCGGCTGAAGTCCATCGCGGACTATCTCAGCATCGTCACCGCGCTCTTCCTGCGGCTCATCAAGATGATCATCGCGCCGCTGGTCTTCTCGACGCTGGTGGCCGGCATCGCCCACATGGGCGACGTCGCCGCGCTCGGCCGCGTCGGCCTGCGCTCGCTCGGCTGGTTCATCCTCGCGAGCCTCGTGTCGCTCACGCTCGGCCTCATCCTCGTCAACGCGCTTCAGCCGGGCGTCGGCCTCAACCTTGCCATCCCGCCGGCCACGGCCGCGAGCGGTGTCGAAACCGCGGCCTTCAACCTCAAGGACTTCGTCAGCCACGTCGTGCCCCAGTCGATCTTCGAGGCGATGAGCACGAACGAGATCCTGCCGATCGTCGTCTTTTCCATCTTCTTCGGCGTCGCGCTGACGGCGATCGGAGAGGCAGGGCGGCCGATCGTGCGCGGAGTCGAGGCGCTCGTCCGGGTGATGCTGCAGGTCACCGACTACGTCATGCGCTTCGCCCCGCTCGCGGTGTTCACCGCGGTTGCGAGCGCCCTTGCCGAGCGCGGGCCGCAGATCATCGCCACGCTCGGCAAGTTCGTGGGCAGCTTCTACCTCGGCCTTGCCGTGCTCTGGGCGCTGCTGATCGGCGTCTGCTTCCTCATCGTCGGGCCGCGCACCCGGCATCTCGTCCGCTATATCCGCGAGCCCGTCGTCCTCGCTTTTTCGACGGCTTCGTCGGAGGCTGCATATCCGCGGACGCTCGAAGCGCTCGACCGCTTCGGAGTGCCGCCGCGCATTGCCAGCTTCGTCCTGCCGCTAGGCTATTCGTTCAACCTCGACGGTTCGATGATGTACATGACCTTCGCGACCATCTTCATCGCGCAGGCCTATGGCATCGACCTCAGCCTCGGCCAGGAAATCACCATGCTGCTGGTGCTGATGGTGACGTCCAAGGGCATGGCCGGCGTTCCGCGCGCGAGCCTCGTCGTCATCGCCGCGACCATGTCCATGTTCCGCATCCCTGAAGCAGGCCTGCTCCTGATCCTTGCGGTCGACCACTTCCTCGACATGGGCCGTTCGGCGACGAACGTCGTCGGCAATGCGGTCGCCTCGACGCTGGTCGCGCGCTGGGAGGGCACGCTCGACCCGCGCGAACCCGCCGAGATCGAGCCTCCGCACGCGCCCTCGCACAGGCCCGAACCCGCACCGGGTGCCGATCACTTCTAGCCGGCGCTGGCACTCCAGATCCACGCCGCTGCCGGGAACGCGACGGCGCGCCCATCGAACCGCCCCTCGATGATGCGCTGCATCCGCTCGAGGCCCGCGCTCCGCTCCTCGCCGTCGAACGATTCGAGGATGCGCGCCGCCGGCCCGAGCTCCGAAAGGAAGGAGAGCGCGCTGGCGGTCGCACCCTGCCCCTCGGCTGCGTGATAGGTGAAATCGACGGCGTCCGCCTTGGCGTCGCTCCAGCCCGCCGAGGCGAGGATGTCCGAGACATATTCGGGATCGGCGAAGGCGAAGCCGCCCGGCTCGCGCCCGGGAGCCGCGACGGTCCGTCCGGCGGCTGCGGACGCCAGCTCGGAGGCCCATGGGTTCAGCTCCCACGAGCGGAAGCAGGAGAAGACGAGCCTTCCACCGGCGCTCGTCGCCGATCGCAGCGAAGTGAACGCCCGCACGGGATCCTCGAAGAACATCACGCCATGGCGCGAGAAGATAAAGTCGATCGGCGCTTCGGCGGGCGCCAGCGCCTGCGCATCGCCCACCACGACGCGCACGCCCGGGTGCCCTGCCAGCCGCTGCGCCGCAATCGCGGCGAGCGAGGCGGAGATGTCACAGGCGACGATCTCCGCGGCGGGACAGGCCTCGGCCACGTCGAGCGTCGTCGATCCCGGGCCGCAGCCGATCTCGAACGCCTTGAAGCTGCCGTGCGGCGGGGCCGCACAAATGGCCGCGAGCAGATGCGGCGAGAGGCCGGCGAGCGCCGCATCGGTGTCGGCCCAGCGCCGCGCCCATATGTCGCCGCTCGCCTTTGCCCAGTCGAGAGCCGCCGCAGTCACCTCCTTGGCAGTCACGCACCGGGTCCGAACGGCCGGTCGATGCTCGACGGCGGCTGGGTGAAGAATTTGGGCCCGCTTTCGGTCATGGTCCAGCAATCCTCGAGCCGGACTCCGAACTTGCCCGGGAGGTAGATTCCCGGCTCGTCCGAAAAGCACATCCCCGGCTCCAGCGGCGTCATGTCGCCGTGCACCAGATAGGCAGGCTCGTGCCCGTCCATGCCGATGCCGTGCCCGGTGCGGTGCGGAAGGCCGGGCAGCTTGTACCCGGGGCCGTAGCCCCAGCTTTCGTAGGCGGCGCGCACCGCGTCGTCGATCGTCCCGACCGGCACCCCGAGCTTCGCTGCGCGGATGGCGATCTGCTGGCCCTCGCGCACCTGATCCCACACCTTGCGCTGCTCGGCGCTCGGACTGCCGAAGACGAAGGTGCGCGAGATGTCGGACTGATAGCCATGGACGGTGCAGCCGCAGTCGAACAGGATCGTGCTTCCGCGCTTCACGACCTGCGGCTTCTTCGAGCCGTGCGGCTGGGCGGCCGCCTCGTCGATCAGCACGAGCGAGAATTCAGGGCTTCCGCCGAGCGCCGACGTGGCGGCATCGATCGCCGCGCCGAAGTCGGCCGGAGTCATGCCGGCCGTCGCGCCCTCCCCCGCGTGGCGCATCGCCCGCAGGGTGATGTCGTTCGCCGCCTGCATCAGCGCCAGTTCGGCGGGCGACTTGATCAGCCGCAGCGCGCGGACGATCGGATTGGCGGTGACCGGCCTGGTTCCGGGCAGCTGCTGCGCCAGCCGGTCGACGATGAAGTAGCGATCCGTCTCCTCGAACCCGACCGGGGCCGCGGCGACTCCCCGCTCGCGCAGGAAGTCGGCAACCAGCTTCAGCGGGTCCTCATCCTCGTTCCAGGTGCGGATTTCCGCCGGCACCGCCAGCGTCTCGGCGACGGACGGCTTCTCGAAGAAGGGCGTGACGATGATCGGGTCGCCCTGCGCCGGGATGACCGCGGCCGTCAGGCGCTCCGACCGGTGCCATTGCACGCCCGTCAGATAATCGAGGCTTGAGCCTGATTCGACGATGATCGAGCCGATGCCGTTCTGCTGCATCAGCTGGCGCGCGCGGGCGATGCGCGCGAGCCGCTCTTCCGGCGAGATGGGCGGGGGGAGCGCGACGGGCTTCAGCGCTTCGGCCGCGGCGGCGATCACGCGCTCCAGCGGCACGGTCATCATCGCGGCCAATGCGCCCGCGCCGGTCAGGAAGCTGCGCCGCTCGATCATCTCGTCCCCCTTCTTTTCGCCTTACTGTTGCACGGCTCCGGCCAATCGGCCAGCAGGCGCGACCCATGTTCGATTCGGCTTTCAACGACGGCGCGAGGCGCCCGGGAACGCGCGAGATGACGGCGATGCTCGCGGGCCTGATGGCGCTCAACGCCTTCGCGATCGACGCGATGGTGCCGGCGCTTCCGCAGATCGGCGAATCGCTCCACGTCGCTCGCGAGAACGACAGGCAGCTGGTGGTCATCGCCTATTTCGTCGGCTTCGCGTCGACGCAGCTGATCTGGGGCCCGCTCGCGGACCGCTTCGGGCGCAAGCCGATCATGGCGGCCGGAGTGGGCCTTTACGCGCTGTTCGCGTTGCTGTGCGCGATCGCGCCCACCTTTCCCGTCCTGATCGGAGCGCGGGTGCTGATGGGCGCCTCGGCGGCGGCGACGCGCGTGCTTGTCGTCGCGATGGTCCGCGACCTGTTCGAAGCCGAGGCCATGGCGCGAGTGATGAGCCTGGTCTTCATGACCTTCATGCTCGTGCCGGTCCTCGCGCCCAATCTCGGGCAGCTGATCCTTCTCTTCTTCCCGTGGCGGGCGATCTTCGTCGTGCTCGCGGTCTATGCCGCGGTGATGGTGATCTGGCCGTGGATCCGGCTCCCCGAGACGCTTCATCCCGAGTTCCGGCGCCCGCTCGAATGGCGCTCGATGGGAGGCGCGATCGTCGAGACGCTCCGTGAGAGGCAGTCGCTCGGCTACACACTGGCGATGACGGTCAGCTTCTCGGCGCTGGTCGCTTACATCTCCTCGATCCAGCAGATCGTCTTCGATGCCTTCCACGAGGGGCGCTTCATCGGGCTGGTCTTCGCCTCGATCGCGGCGCCGATGGGCGTCGCCTCCTATCTCAACTCGCGCGTCGTCGGGCGCTTCGGCCTGCGCCGCGTCGGGCACACTGCGGCGGTGGCGTTCATGCTGATCACCGCGCTGCACCTCGCGGTCTCGCTGACCGGCCACGAAACGCTTGCGAGCTTCATCGTCCTCCAGGGGCTGACGATGGCGAGCTTCGCCTTCACCTCGTCGAACCTCGGCACACTCGCGATGGAGCATATGGCGCCCATCGCCGGCACCGCTTCGTCCGTTCAGGGCGTGATCGGCACCATCGGCGCGGCGGCGATCGGCTTCGTCATCGGCCAGCAATTCGACGGGACGGTGATCCCCTTCACCATCGGCACGGCCGCCTGCGCCGCGGGCGGGTTCGTGCTGATCGTCCTCACCGAGCCCAAGCGGCTGTTCGCCCGGCTCGGCAACACCCACGCCGAGCTGCTTCCGCCCGTGCCGGAGGAAGTGGCCTGAGCCTCGCGAACCGGAGCAGCCCTTGGAGACGCCGCTTCGATGGTTCAGCGGCTCGTCAGGACGATCCAGGCGCGGTTCGGACCGAACCCCTCAACCGGTCAGCGACCCACTAGCCGCGTGAGTCGATCGTGGAACACCGCTTCTCGGCACGAGCTCGGGTGCGATACTCGAACCGCTCATCCTGAGGAGGGACTGAGCAGCTGCGCCGGCGGCGTCTCGAAGGCCCGTCTCGAAGGACCAGCGGCCTATTCGGCGGCGATGTCGCCGTCGTCGTCCGACGCGCCGACCATCAGCGCCTCGCCCACCTCCTCGGTCCGGCCGCGGATCGCATTCTCGATGCGCTGCGCGACGTCCGGGTTTTCCTTGAGATAGGATTTGGCATTCTCGCGGCCCTGGCCGACGCGGACGCTGTCGTAGCTGAACCAGGCGCCCGACTTCTCGATCAGCCCGGCCTTGACGCCGAGATCGAGGATCTCGCCGACCTTCGAAACGCCCTCGCCGTACATGATGTCGAACTCGACCTGCTTGAACGGCGGCGCGACCTTGTTCTTGACTACCTTCACGCGCGTCGCGTTCCCGACGATCTCGTCGCGGTCCTTGATCTGGCCCGTGCGGCGGATGTCGAGTCGAACGGACGCGTAGAATTTCAGCGCATTGCCGCCGGTCGTCGTCTCGGGATTGCCGTACATGACGCCGATCTTCATGCGCACCTGGTTGATGAAGATGACCGTCGTCTGCGAGCGGCTGATCGATCCCGTCAGCTTGCGCAGCGCCTGGCTCATCAGGCGCGCCTGCAGGCCGACGTGGCTGTCGCCCATCTCGCCCTCGATCTCCGCCCGCGGCACCAGCGCCGCGACCGAGTCGACCACCAGCACGTCGATCGCATTCGAGCGCACGAGCGTATCGACGATCTCGAGCGCCTGCTCGCCCGTGTCCGGCTGCGACACGATCAGCTCGTCGATGTCGACGCCCAGCTTCTTGGCATAGACGGGGTCGAGCGCATGCTCGGCGTCGACGAACGCCGCCGTACCGCCGTTCTTCTGCGCTTCGGCGATCGCGTGCAGCGCAAGCGTCGTCTTGCCCGAGCTCTCCGGCCCGTAAATCTCGATGATGCGCCCGCGCGGCAGCCCGCCGACGCCAAGCGCGATGTCGAGCCCGAGCGAGCCGGTCGAGATCGTCTCGATCTCGATCTTCTCGCGGCTGCCCAGCTTCATCGCCGAGCCCTTGCCGAACGCCCGGTCGATCTGGGCGAGCGCGGCCTCGAGGGCCTTCTGACGATCCATGCTGGGCACTTCCACTCCGCTACCGATGACTTTCAACTGCGCTGCCATGTCGCCTGCCTCCGTTCAAGACCAATCATCGGCGGCCGAGCACCGCCTCTGGAGGAAAGTACGTATCTGATTTGTTCCATGAGAACAAGAGGGGAACAATCGTCAGCGGCGGAACGCTTGCGAGGCTCCCGCGCTGAACGCGCACGGAGGTGAACATGGCGCAGAAATCGGCAGCCGGAAATTCGGGCGGCGTCGCGAAGAAGGGCGGCGAGGAAGGCTCGCGCGGCGGCCGCGGCGGCGGCGGCAAGGGCGGAAGCGGCAGCGGCGGCGCGAAAAAGACCAAGTAGCCGCGCCCGCGGAACGCGGAACTGTCATTGTTCGTCAGCGGTTTAGCCGGCGCGAAGGGAGAGTGTCATGGCCAAGTCCAGCACCAGTTCCGGCGGATCGAAGAAGAGCAGCTCGAGCTCCGGCTCGGCATCGAAGAGCAGCACGAGCAAGTCGAGCTCCGGCAAGAGCGGCTCGGCCAAGAAGAAATAGGCACGCCCACGCGGTCACGCTCTGCCGACGCGACGCGCTTATGCTTGCAGCGGCCGCGCTTGGTCGATGTTGCTTGTGACGTTGGCGCCGCTCCGCGCGGCCGCGCGGCGGCTCAACCCAGCCCGCAATTCACGTCGAGCTCGCGCAGCGCGTGCTCCAGCTCGCTCGCCGAATAGGGCCTCTCCAGCACTTCGGTGCACGGATCGTCGGCGAACTCCTCCCGCAGCGCCGACGCGTTCTTGCGAGTCGTGATCACCAGCGGCAGATTCCTGTGAAGCGCCCTTAGCTCGTTGGCGAGCGATGCCCCCTGATGGTCGGGCAGCGCGTCATCGAGAACCACGACGTCGTACCGCCCTTTCGCCGCACGCGCCTTGTTCAGTGCTTCCGTTCCCGATCCCGCGATCTCGACGCGCATGTCGAGCTCGGCGAGCGCCGAGCTGCCGGTCGTCCACACCGCCGGATCCGTATCGACGATCAGGGCGCATCTGGTCCGCCCCGAATCGAGCGAATCCCGGATCTTCTGCGCAAGCGCCTCGAAGGTGAACGGCTTGGCGATCATCTCCACGCCCGGATCGAGGCGGCCGGCGTGGACGATCGCGTTACGCGTATAGCCGGAGGTGTAGAGCACGCGCAGCCGCGGCTGGTGCTTGCGCGCTTCGTCTGCAAGCTCTCGGCCGGTCATCATCGGCATGACGACGTCGGTGAACAGGAGATCGACCGGGCTGTCCTGCCGCTCGAGCAGCCGGAGCGCCGACGGGCCGTCGTGCGCCTCGAGCACGCGATAACCGAGCTCCCGAAGGCAATCCACGGTGTACGCGCGGACATCGTCGTCGTCTTCTGCGACGAGGATGGTCTCCTGCCGCGGGCTCGTCTCGAAGCCGCTCGTCAGTGAGCCGGTCTCGTCGTCCTCGCTCGTTTCGCGCAGCAGCCGCGGCAGGTACATCTTCACCGTCGTGCCCTGCCCCTCTTCGGAGTAGATTTTGACGTGGCCGCCGGACTGCTTGATGAAGCCGTAGATCATGGACAGGCCGAGGCCCGTGCCCTTCCCGACCGCCTTGGTGGTGTAGAACGGCTCGAACGCGCGGTCGGCGACGGCCTTCGACATGCCCGTTCCTGAGTCCGTCACCGCGATCATCACATATTGGCCGGGGGGAACCTCGGCGTTCACCGCGGCATAATTTTCGTCGAGCCGCGCATTGGCGGTTTCGATGACCAGCTCGCCGCCGTCCGGCATCGCGTCGCGCGCGTTGACGGCGAGGTTCAGGATCGCGCTTTCGAGCTGGTTCGGGTCCGCCTCTACGCGCCACAATCCCGGCGCAATCACGATCTCCAGCTTGATCAGCTCGCCGAGCGAGCGCTGGAGCAGGTCGGACATGCCGAGAACGAGCTTGTCCACGTCGATCACCTTGGGGGTGAGCGGCTGGCGGCGGGAGAAGGCGAGCAGCCGTTGCGTCAGCGTCGCCGCGCGCTCGGCCCCCTTCATTGCGCCGGTTAGCGCCCGGCGCGCGCGCGCGTCCGTCACCTTCGCGCTGTCGAGCGCTCGCTGCGCCATTCCGATGTTGCCGGTGACGACGGTCAGCAGATTGTTGAAGTCGTGCGCAATGCCTCCGGTCAATTGACCGACCGCTTCCATCTTTTGCGCCTGGCGCAGCGCTTCTTCCGCCTGGGCACGGCGAGCGACCTCGTCGGCCACCCGCTGCTCCAGATCCTCGTTGAGCCGGCGCAATTCGGCGAACAGGCGGGCATTGTCGATCGCCACTGCCGCTTCCGCGGCGAGGCCGGTGAGGCCACGCTCCGATTCCGCAGTGAAGACGCCCACGTCGGCATGCCCGAAAAACAGGCCGCCGATGACCTCCTTCGACCGCGAGATTACCGGAATCGCGAGGTAGCTGCGGACAGGCAGATGGCCTTTCGGCATGCCCTTGTAGGGCTTGTTGTGGCCGTACCGCGGGTCCTTCGTGATGTCGTCGGACCGGACGATCCCTTCGCCCGCGAAAGTCGGGCCGAAGATCGCCGTGTTGCGAGGCATGGGGAACTTGGAGAAGGCCTCGGCGGGAGCGCCCGACAATGTGTAAAGCATGTAGCTTCCGCCGGCGCCGTCGAGCACGTTGTAGAAGAAGGCCCCGAATTCGGCACCGGTCAGCTCGACACCCGCGTCGGTGACGATTTGCACCAGCTTCTGCAGATCGGTTTCCGCGGCGAGGGCGGAACCGGCGCGATTGAGGACCTCGAGCAAGCGCCGTTCCTCGAGCGCCGCCTGCTCCGCGGCGCGTTGCCGGGACCTGTCCCTCAAGATCTTGGTGAAGCCGATCGCATTTCCCTTGTCGTCGCGGATCGGCGCCAGCTCGCCCGTCGCCCAGAACTGCTCGCCGCCCTTGCGGACACGCCACCCTTCTTCACCGCCGCCGCGGCCCGAGCTCAGCGCATCGGCCATCTCGCGCGCGATCGATGCCGTGCCGCTGTCGCCCGGGAACAGCCGCTCGAGCGTCTGCCCGAGCATCTCCTTTTCGGTCCAGCCGAGAATCCGCCGGGCCCCCTCGTTCCAGGTCGTGATCAGCCCGTCGGCATCGGTGGTGATGATCGCCGTATCGACGGCGCTGTTGACGATCTGCTGCCACGCCTGAGCACTAAGAGCGCCCCGCTCGAACGTCCCAGTCCTGCCGCTCATGCTTGTCCCCAGGCTCCTCCGGACGCGTTAACGTCAGGCGACTGCCATTGTTTCGCGGCCCTGGGGGGACGGACTAGGCTGGCGTGACGTCACCCGCGCCCGTGCCGCCGTCCTCGCCCGGCTCGGGGCGCGTATCGAACACTTCGTCGATCAGGCCGAAGGCTTTCGCCTCATCGGCCTCGAGGAACTTGTCGCGGTCCATGGCCTTCTCGATCTCCTCCAGCGGCTGGCCGGTATATTTCGCGTAGAGCTCGTTCAACCGCTGGCGCATGCGCAGGATCTCGCGGGCCTGGATCTCGATGTCGGCGGCCATGCCCTGCGCGCCGCCCGAGGGCTGGTGGATCATGATCCGGCTGTTGGTCAGCGCGACGCGCATCCCGGGCTCGCCCGCCGCGAGGAGGAAGCTGCCCATCGAGGCGGCCTGGCCGATGCAGACGGTGCTGATCTTCGGCCGGATGTATTGCATCGTGTCGTGGATCGCGAGGCCGGCCGTCACCACGCCGCCCGGCGAGTTGATGTACATGAAGATGTCCTTCTTCGGGTTCTCGGACTCGAGGAAGAGCAGCTGGGCGGTGACGAGACTCGCCATATGGTCCTCGATCGGGCCCGTGATGAACACGATCCGCTCGCGCAGCAGCCGCGAATAGATGTCGAAGCTGCGTTCGCCCCGGTTGGACTGCTCGATGACAATGGGGACGAGCTGCGAAACGATGTCCTGATGGTCGATCACGGGAAAGGCGTTCCTCTGTTGCTGGGATGAGGCCCTACATCGGCGCGAAATCGGCAAGGTTCAAGTTCGCCGAATGCAACCGGGCCCCGGAAGCAGCTGCTCCCGGGGCCCGGCTTTTCTCCGACGCCTGGCTTGCGCTTAAGGCAGCTTGAAGGTCGCCTTGGCGTAATAATAGCGGCCCGGGACGTCGTACGTCGTCGGGTCCATGTTGTTGAGGCCGCAGGTGATGCAGCCCGGCGGGTCCTTGTCGAACAGGTTGTTCACGCCGATCGCGAAGCCCAGCCCCTGGTTGAACCAGTTGGGCGTGAAGCGAAGCTGCGTATCGACATAGAGGCGGCTGTCGAGCGTGTGGCCCGGATTGTCCGGCCCGTCCGGATATTCGATCACGCTCTTGATGTAGCGGCCGGTCAGGGTCGCCCCGAACATGTTGCCGTTCCAGTCGATGATGCCGATCGCCTTGTGCTTGGGATAGGCCTGGTCCGGGTTGCCGCGCTCGGTCCCTGCCCGCTCATTCTTGTCGGTGCCCGTCGCCGTCGGCGTGATCTCGTCGAACTTGAACAGGAAGCTGTTGTTCAAGGTGAAGCCGAGCGTGCCCCACGATGCCGGCGCCGTGCGATAGGCGAAGTTGAGGTCGAGCCCGTCGGTGTTGATGCCGGCGATATTCTGCAGCAGCCCGCGGATCTGCGTGATCTGCCCGCTCGCCGAACGGGTGATGTTCGCGCAGGCGAGCGGATCGTTGTTGAACTCGCACTGCTGCAGCGTGGTGTTGGCGTTGATCGCCTGGATCGCGCCCTTCACCTTGATCTTGTAATAATCCGCCTCGATCGACAGGCGCGGAATCGCGGTCGGGCTATAGACCGCGCCGAAATTCCATCCGCGCGACGTTTCGGGCTTCAGATTCTCGTTGCCGCCGGTGATCACCGGAAGCTGGACGTTGATCTGCTGCATCCCCGCCGGAACCCCGTGGGCGGTGCAATTGGCAAGCACGGTGCCGGACGGATGCTGGTCGGCCGAGCAGGGATCGTGGACCTCCTGGTCGAAGCGCGATGGCGTTCCGAACAGCTCGCCGATGCTCGGCGCGCGGAAGCCCTGCGAATAGCCGCCCCTCAGCCGAAGGTCGTGGAACGGCTTGTAGTTGACGCTGCCCTTGAAGGTCGTGGTGTGGCCGGAGCTCGAATAATCCGAGTAGCGGGCCGCGCCGTCGAGCTCGAGGAGCTCGGCGCCCGGCACGTTGGCGAGGATCGGCGCATTGATCTCCGCATAGGCCTCGTTGACGTTGTAGCTGCCCTTGGTGGGAAGCGCCGGGATGTCGGAACCGAGGCCGGCGGCAACGATCGGGTCGGGATCGAACCGGCCCGAAAGGTTGCGGTGCTCGACGCCGACGGCGAGGCTGAGCGGCCCGCCCGGAAGGTCGACGAGGCCGCCCGACGCGTTGGCGCTGACGCCCCAGATCTTCTGTTCGCTGCTGTCGCGCTGGACGAACTGCACGAAGTCGAGCATCGCCTGCGTGATCGACCCTTCGCCGCCGAAGATGTTCAGCGGGACGCAGGCGCCGGTGCAGTTGGCGACGGGGCCGAGCGCCTGGGCGACGTTCGCGGCATTCATGTTGCCGTGCATCACCTGGTTGGCCTTGTTGCGGCCCCACAGGCCGTTCACGTCCCAGTACCAGTCGTGGCTGAACGCCCCGAACTTGCCGTCGAGAGTCGCCGTTCCGTAGACCGTGTTGACCTTCTGGTCGTACTGGCGCGGCCCGCCTTCGACCACGCGGCGGCCGATGAACGCATAATTGGCCGTCTGACCGTTCGGCGTGCCGTCGAGGTTGAGGCCCGATTGCAGCGTCCCGAACGGATTGTACGGGTTGGTGGCGTCGATGGTGATGCGGTCGAGCAGGTTGCCGTTGCCCGAGTCCGGGCCGACGAACAGCGGCAGCGGAGCCGCCTGGTTCTTCGAGTTGCGGCGGTTCCACAGCACCTTGGCGTTGAAGTTCACCGCCGGCGAGATTTCCTGCTTGAGCTCGGCGAACAGGCCGTAGCGGGTCAGCGGCGTGTTGATGTAATTGTAGGGTGCGAAGTTGAAGCGGTCCGCCGGGCTGACGAAGTCGCGATAGTCGGCAAGCGTCGGTGCGCGGCCGATCACCGGCGCCTTCAGCGTTAGGTCCTGGTCGAGGACGATGAAGCGGCCGAGCGGGGTGCCGGAGCTGCACGAGCTGCTGCACGCCGTGGCAAACGGATCGGGGAACTTGGAGATGTCGCGGTCGCCCGCGAAGATCCCGTTGTTCTTCACGAAATTGCCGCCGATGACGATCTGCGTCGGGCCGGCGTCGCCATTGCCCCAGCTCAGCTGGTAGTTCTGGGTGAGCCCGTCGCCCTCGTCGAGATATTTGCCCAGCTGCGCGCTGGCGACGAACCCCTGCTGGTGATGCTTGGTGATGATGTTCACCACGCCCGCGATCGCGTCGGAGCCGTAGATGGCGGAGGCGCCGTCCTGCAGCACTTCGACGCGGTCGATCATGCTTTCGGGAATGGCGTTGAGGTCGACCGAACCGGGCACGCCGCTCGCCGAAGCCGCGTTCACGAACCTCAAGCCGTCGATGAGCACCAGCGTGCGCCGCGAGCCGAGATAGCGAAGGTCGATCTCGGCCGCGCCGGCGCCGACGCCGCCGCCGTCGGGCGGATTGCCGAAATTGCCCGAATTGTTGAACTTGGTGTTGAGGCCGCCGGCAGCGCTCGGAAGGCGCTGGAGCACGTCGGTGACCGAGTTGAGGCCGGTCTTCTGGATGTCCTGCTGGTCGACGAACACGACCGGCGCCGGCTGGTCGAGCGGATTGTGGCGGATGCGCGATCCGGTGATCACGATCTCGGTGCCGGGGCCCTTTGCAGCCGTCCCGGGCTCCGCCGGCGGCGCCTGCCCCGTCTGGACGTTGGGCGGCGGCTGGATGCTCTGCGCAGTGGCCGCACTCGCAATCGATGCGAGCGCAGCGAAGGCAACACCGGCACGAAGAGCCGAGTCAATCCGCTTCATGAATTCCCCCTGGTTGAGTCCGGCAACAGCCGGATCGTTTCGAGCGGGAACAACAGTAGTCGAGGAAACGAGACGTAAGAAGGTCCAGTGTCGCCCGTCCGACACATTTCGCGGCAAGTGATGCAATCGCGCTACGGTGCCTCGGGACCTCCGAGCGAAAGATAGGCGAGCCGCCGCACCTCGCGCCTTCCCCTCGTCACCGTATCGAGGATGAGCCCGGTGAACACGGACAGCACGGCGATGATCACCATGCCCGTGACCAGGATCGCGGTGGGGAAGCGCGGCACGAGGCCGGTCTGCAGATAGGTCCTCACCAGCGGGATCGCGAGCAGGATCGCGGCGAGCATCAGTACCTCGCCGATGCCGCCGTAGAACAGCACCGGCCGCTCGACGCGGTAGAGGTTGAAGATGGTCTTCAGGATCCGCCAGCCGTCCGCGTAGGTGGAAAGCTTCGAATGCGAGCCTTCGGGCCGCGCCGCATAGACCGTCTCGACCTCGCCGACCGGCATCCTCAGCTCGAGCGCATGGACGCTCATCTCGGTCTCGATCTCGAACCCCGCGGAGAGCACCGGGAAGCTCTTCACGAACCGGCGGGAAAAGACCCGGTAGCCGGAGAAGATGTCGGTGAAGCTGCGGCCGAACAGGCCCGAGAGCAGGCCGGTGAAGAGCTTGTTCCCGAGCACGTGCCCGCCCCGATAGGCGCTCTTCTCCTCGTGCCGGCGGGTGCCAACGACCATGTCGAGCTGGTCGCTGAGCAGCAGGTCGACCATCGCCGGCGCCGCCGCCGGATCGTAGGTAAGGTCCCCGTCCGCCATCACATAAACGTCGGCATCGACGTCGGCGAACATGCGCCTGACCACATGGCCCTTGCCCTGCTGCTTCTCGCTCCTGACGACGGCGCCGGCTTCGGCCGCAATCTCGCGCGTGCGGTCGCGGCTGTTGTTGTCGTAGACATAGATGGTCGCGCCGGGCAGCGCGGCCTTGAAGCCTGCGACGGTCGCCGCGATCGCCGCCTCCTCATTGTAGCAAGGCAGCAGCACGGCGATTTTCGGCAATGCGGCGGCGCTGTCCAAGCTCTTCCCCCTCGTTAACGCTGGCGACGGCTATAGTGGCGAAGCGGCGCGGACCGCTAGTCCAGCTGCGCCGTCGCGACATGGAGCAGGCGCAAGTCCTCGGACGGACTGGCCAGCCGCCACGGTTGGCCCGGCGGAATGACGAACGCATCGGCGGGGCCAAGCTCGTGCAGGCCGCGATAGTCAAGCATCGCCGAGCCACCGAGCACGAAGCCGAACACCAACTCGCCGCCGTGACCGCCGAAGGTCAGGGCGTCGCCGCCGCGCGGCCGGAGCGTCCGCACCTCGGCCAGCCCGCTCGTCGCCACATCGACTTCGCTCTCCTGAGCCTCGCCCCCGTTTGCCGGAGTCCACGGCGCTTGCGCAGCGATGTGATGAAGGAAGCGCTGGCCGCCGAAGATGCGCCCCGGCTTGCTGCCGTTGGGAAGCTGCAGCTGGTGGTCGGCAAAGGTCGCGTGGACCGCCGGCGCGGTGATCTCCACGACTTCCAGGCCCGGCGAGCTTTCGAGCACCCGGTGCCGGATGCCCGGCGGCTGGACGACCAGGTCGCCCTCCCGCATCACGAACGGCTCGCCGCCGTCCTGGTAGACGACGCGGACCCACCCTTTCCGCACGTAGATCATCTGGAAGGCGATCTGATGATAATGGACCCAGTCGGAGACCGGGCCCCCGCCTGGGATCGAGATGTGCGACCCGATATAGCGTCCGCCGAGCCGGCTCGGGATGAGGTCGCGGTAGAGCATGCCCGCGCGCCCCTGCCCGGGAGACGCGCCCGCGCGGGTGAGCACGAACTCCGCCGAAAATCCGGGGAGCCGGTCGGACGGTGCCGGAGCGCCCTCCCGCATCGTCAGCCGCACGGCCTCGGTGTCATTGCTCATGACCGCCGTCGCCGGGTCGTCCGCGGGATAGATGAGATCGAGCCGGAACCCCTGCCGCCGGAATTCCTCGATCCCGGCGTTCAGATCGGCGCAGACGATCTCGCGCTCGCTCAACCCTTCTTGGCCGGCTTCTTCGCCTTTGCCGCGGGCTTTGCTTCCCCCTTCGCGGGCTTGGCTTCGGGCTTGACCGCCGGCTTTGCCTCGGCCTTCGCCTTGGGCTTGTCGGCAGCCTTGGCCGCGGCCTTGTTCGCCGGCTCGCTCTTCAGCGGCTTGGCGGGCTTGGGTTCGGCCTTGGGCTCCTCGGCGAGCTTCACCTTCTTGGGAGCCTTGCCCGACTTGGTCGCCGAGCCTTCGCCGGGCGAATCCTCCGCCAGCACTTCTTCGGGCTTCGGCGCCGGCTTCTTCGCCGCAGCCTTCTTGCCCTTCGGCTTGTCGTGCGAATGGTCATGCCCGCAGCCGGGGCCGTGGACATGGCCTTCCTCGCTCTCGAGGTCCGCCTCGAGCTGCTCGCGGGTCGCCTTGCGGTCGCTGATCTCGGCCTTGCCGAACAGGAAGTCGACGACCTTGTCCTCGTAGAGCGGCGCGCGCAGCTGGGCCGCGAACATCGGCTCCTGCTGTACCAGCTGGAGAAAGCGCTCACGATCCTTGCCCTGATATTGGGACGCGGCCTGCGCGATCAGCCGGTTCATCTCCTGCTCGCTGACCTCGACGCCGTTGGCCGCACCGATCTCCGACAGCAGGAGGCCGAGGCGCACGCGGCGCTCGGCGATCCGGCGGTAATCGCCCGCTTCCTTCTCGATCTCGGCAAGCGCGGCCTCGGGATCGGCCTCATGGCTGGCCTCATGGCGGAGCTGGTTGAGGATGTTCTGATACTCGGCCTCGACCATCGATTCCGGCACTGGGAAGTCGTGCCGCTCGGCAAGCACGTCGAGCAGCTGGCGCTTCATGTGCGTGCGGGTGAGGCCGTTGAGCTCCTGCTCCATTTGGCCGCGGATCAGGCCCTTCAGCTGCTCGAGGTCGTTCAGGCCGAGCGACTTGGCCATCTCGTCGTCGATCTTCGTCTCGCCGGCGGTCTTCACCGCCTTGACGGTCACTGCAAAGACCGCCTCCTTGCCCTTCAGACTCTCGACCGGATAGTCGTTCGGGAAGGTGACCTTCACTTCGCGCGTGTCGCCGGCCTTGGCGCCGGCCAGCTGCTCCTCGAAGCCGGGGATCAGGCGGCCCGAGCCGAGCTCGACCTGCATGTCCTCGCCCTTGCCGCCCTCGAACGGCTTGCCGCCGACTTCGCCTTCGAAGTCCATGACGACGAGGTCGCCGTTCGCCGCGGCATGCTTCTTCGGCGCGTCTTCCCAGCGCTTGCTCTGGCTGGCGAGCTGCTGGATCTGCTCGTCGACGGCCTTCTCGTCCGGCTCGACGGTCAGCCGCTCGATCTTGAGATCGTCGATCTGGGCCGGCGGGACCTCGGGAAGCGCCTCCAGGCTCACATAGACTTCGGCGTCCTTGCCGGGCTCATATTGGTCGTCGAGCTCGACCTGCGGCTGGAGCGCCGGGCGGACCTTCGTCTCCTCGAGCAGCTGCTGCACGCCCTCCTGGACGGCGCCGTTGAGCGCGTCGCGCTGCAGCGCCTCGCCGTGCATCTTCTTGATCAGGTTCGGCGGCACCTTGCCGGGGCGGAAGCCGGGCATGCGCACCTGCGGCGCGATGCGCTTCACTTCCTTCTCCACCCGCGCCTCGATGTCCTCGGCCGGAATGGTCAGCATGAAGGCGCGCTTCAGGCCCTCGTTCTGCGTCTCGACGGTCTTAATGCTCACGTTTCTAAAATCCCGATGAATGCCTGTCTGCCGGGCGCGATTTCCGTGCTCGGACGTCCCCCGGAGTCCTGTGCGCGGAAATGGTGCGCGCGGAGGGACTCGAACCCCCACATCTTTCGACAACAGGACCTAAACCTGCCGCGTCTACCAATTCCGCCACGCGCGCGGACGCCGTAGGTGGGGCGGGCGTATAACAGGCCGCACCGGTTCGGCAACCCGAAGCGAGCGGCAACCTGCTGTTCTCAGGCGCGTTCGGCCTTGCTGGAGAGCCCTTGATGCAACAGCCCGAACCCAAAGAGCCGCCGACCACCCCGACGCCCGCGCCGCCCGAGCCCTCGCAGCCGGGCCAGCCCACCGAGCCGCCGCCCGGGATCCCGACCCATGCCCCGGATATCGACGTGCCCTCCCCGCCGTCGCCGGGAACGAACCCGTCGCCCGGCCCGATCTCGCCGGTGGGGTGAGCTGTTCTACCTCCGTTTCTCCGGAAGCCGACGCTATGCGGCTTGGAAGGCCGGGTGGTATTCGACGACGCCGCAGGCGGATCGCTCACTGAACTGCAGTCGCTGGAAATAGGCCGGCGGGACTCCCTCGAGACGCAGTCCAGGGTCCGCTTCGAACCCGAAACGGCGGTAATACCCGGGCTCTCCAAGCACCACGCAGCCTTCAGCTTGCCTCTCGCGAAGGACGGCGAGACCGGCGCTGACAAGCGCGCTACCGCAGCCGCGCCTTTGTCGCCTCGGAACGACGGCGAGAGGCCCAAGTCCGAACCAGCCGCCGCTTTCTCCGTCGATCGTCACGGGCGAGAATGCGACATGGCCGATAATGCGGCCTTCGTCGGTCGCCACCAGGGAAACCGCCAGCGCTCCTGCTTCGCGCAGCTTCTCGACGATTCGCGCTTCGTTGCCGGCGCTATGCTCCGCCCCGGCGAACGCCTCCGCTATGAGGGCGGAGACAGCTGCCTCGTCGCCGGCCTGCTCGAACCTGATGTGCATCCGCCGCGGATGGCCTCTCCAGCCGCTCGCCGCAACGGCTCGAAGGCCGGTGCGGGTCCTAGCCGCCCCGCAGCTGGGCCGAGGCGACGATGGCCTCGTAATCCGGCAGCGCGGCCTCGTAATAATGCGACCGCGCGGCGTCATACATTATGAGGTAGAGCTCGTTGTTGACGATCGCGCCGACGGCGCGGCCCTTCCGCCACAGCTCGTCGTCGTCGAGATGCTCATAGTCGAACTGGAAGCCGTTGGTGCCGAGGAACGGCCGCGGCTGGATCGACAGCGTGCGGAACTCGACCGTGCCGCCGCGCACGCGGTACAGGCTCTCGAGCATCGCGGCGATCTCGGGCGGAGTCATGTCGGCGCGGAATTTCGGCACCTGCTGGTCGGCGGTGTGCCGCTGGCGGACCATGAAGTGTCCGCTCTTCAGACCGGTGATGAAGGTGATGCCGTCGAGCAGGGTGCCGTTGAGCGTCCAGTCCTCGACCGCCGGAAGGTCGGAGAAGAGGATCGGCCGGTGCCGGTTCCACGGCCGCGGCGGTACGACCGACATGTTGCCGTTGCCGACCGACACGCGGTGGACGTTCACCGGCGCATATTCGCTGAATCCATATTCGCTTCCGCCGAGGCTCGAGCAGGCGGGGAGCGCCAGTGCGCAAAGCAGCAGCGCGGCCGTGGAAAGATGCTTCACTTCTCGCCTCCTCAGCCGATCATCTGCCGCACCCACGCCGCGTCGGGCGCGTCGGGCTTCATCGTCAGGTACCTCGAAAAGGCCGCCTTGGCCTCGGCCGTCCGCCCCGCCTTCAGCAGGAAGATGCCGTGCCAGCGCCACGCGTCGGCCGGCGCGTCGGGATAGACGACCGCCGCCGCATAGCTTTGCGCCGCCCGCGCCTCGTCGTTGAACTTGGGCCGGTTGCGCAGGCGCCACACTTCGCCCTCGTAGAAGCGCAGCATGCCGTCCCAGCCGTCCTGCGCCAGCGTCTCGATCAGATACTGGCTGGCGCCGGGATCGTTCAGCTTGACCTGGTCGTCGAGCAGCATCTGTCGGATCGGCCCGATCGTCGCGAGGTACCGCGCGCGGTGATTGTCATAGGCCTTGCCCGGAACCTTCAGCTCCAGCGCGTCGGCCCTCAGGTCCGCCATGCGCGCGTCGTTCGACGGGTGCGTGTCGAAAAGCGAGCCGCGCCGCCGGTGCTTGCCGCGATAGGTGGCGCTCGCCTGCTCCTCGCCGATCAGCTGCAGCCACACCGTCGACATCTCCATCGGGTCGTAGCCTGCCTCCGCGATCAGCTTCGCGCCCATGGCGTCGGCCTCCGCCTCCATCTCGCGGCTGTACTTGAACAGCGACAGGATGGTGCCGAGCTGCGCCAGCTGGACATAGTCGCCGAGATAGACGCCCGCACCCGCGCCGCCGATGCCCGCGAGCATCGCGCCGATCGAGAACAGGTCGGTCTTGCGCCGCTGGTCGCGCCAGGAGCGGATCATGTGCCTGCGAAGGAAGTGCCCCGATTCGTGCGCGATCACGCCCGCGAGCTGCGCTTCGTTGCGCATCCTCAGCAGCAGCCCCGAGAAGACCACCGCGAAGCCGGTCGGGAACATCATCGCGTTGAAATCGGGAATGTGCGCGAGATAGATGCGGAAGTCCCTCGCCGCCGGCCCGCCTACGGTGCCGATAAGGTCGCGCAGGTAGCCGGTGATACTCGGGTCCTCGATCAGGAGGTTGGAGCTTGCGACCTCCTCCTCGACCCGCTCCATTTCCTTCCACAGGCCCTTTTCGTCGGTGTCGGTCGGCCTGAACCCCGGGCCGATCAGCGGGACCATGTCGGCCGGGCGGACGCGCGCCTCGGCGACGCCCGTGTGCAGCGCGGCCGCGGCGATGCCGCCGCCCGCGAGAAGCGAGCGGCGCGAGATTTCGAGACAGCGGATGCACATCAGCGGCTCTCCTGCGCGCGGCGGACAGCGGCGCCCGGCTTCATCCGCCCGAGCAGCCGCTCGACCATCTGCGCCGCGCCCTGCGGCGTGCGCAGGTCGCCGAACTTGATTCCCGGCACCTGGCTCGCGGCATCGACGACGTTGAACCACACGACCTCGCCGGTCTTGAGGTCGACGAGCGAGGCGTAATCGAGCTGCTCCGCGCCGCCGATGTTCGGCGCGCAGAAGCCGACGATGCAGCCGGCGAGACCGAGCACGCCGAGCGCGATCCGCCCCGTCGAGGCAACCTGGTCCTCGGCATGGAGGAACAGCGCATAATCGTAGCCCGTCTTCTGCCCGAGCTTCACGGCGTCGGCGCCGAGCGTCCAGTCGAGTCCCTTGCCGCGCTTCGTCGGCAGGTAATTGCCGAGATATTTGGCATCGACGATCGACTCGTCGACGACGAAGTTCAGCCGCTCGACGTCGGCGAGCTCCTGCTCCGAGACGCCGGGCAGCTGGTCGCGATGCTCGATGATGGTGACGTTGCCGCCGCGCGACGCCTGCTGCGCCTTGAGCGCGGCGATGATGTTGGCGCGCGCCTGCTCGGTCCATTCCGCGCGCGGCTCGACCATGCCGCCGGTTGTCAGCGAGCCGACGGTGACGTCGGGCCGAAGCACGAGCAGCTTGTAGTCGCCCTGCGGCGGCGTGAACTGGACGTCGGCATATTGCCGCGTCTGGACGCATGCGCTGAGCGCGGCAGTCGCTGCCAGCGCAGCCGCGAGGCCCAATCTCCGCATTGGCGAATTCCTCCAGGGACGCCCTGGTGCGCCCCTCCCCACAAGTACAAGTGCCGCTTCATGGCTGAACGGCAGGTGAAAGAAAAGCGCCTGTTTCTAACCGCTTAGCGCGGGCAGAATGCGGGCGTGCCGTCGAGGCACCTGCCGTCGACCGAACCGGGCGCAAGCGGAAGCTCGATCAGCGCCGCAAGCGTCGGCATGATGTCGACCGTGTCGGCGGGCACGTTCACCGTCGCCCCCCGGAAGCCTGGACGCCAGAACAGGATGGGGACGCGGCGGTCATAGTCCCACGGGCTGCCATGCGTCGCTACCGAGCCGCCGCTCGTGTCGGCGATCGGCGTGACGTCCTTCTTCAGCAGCACGACGAAGTCGCCGGAGCGGCCGGGATAGTAGCTGGCCCTCGCCCGCTCGATCAGGCTCCAGCGGTCGGGCGGCGTGGTCGGGAGCGGAGTGGCGGCGATTTCCGATGCCGTGAACACGGCTTCGACCTGCGGGTGGGCGCGATAGGCAGCGACCGCGGCGTCGAGCAGCCGCCTCTGGTCCGCGGGTGAGAGGCGGTGGTCGATATACATGTCTCCCGAGCTGCTTCCGCCCAGCAGGCCGGGCCCGTGGAGGCCGAGCGCCGCGACCAGCTTCTTGCCCATCACCGTCGAGTTCAGCGCGGGATCGACGCGGGCGGCGTCGGAGACTCCGGCGAGCCGCTCGCGCTCCGGAATGTCGTTGCCGCCATGGTCGGCCGTCAGCGCGACCGCATAGTCGATGCCGCGGCTGTCGAGCACGCTCAGGAAATCGCTGATCTCGCGGTCGAGCTCGGTCAGCTGGAGGCACATCTCCTCGCCCTCGGTGCCGTAGGTGTGGCCGACATAATCGGTCGCCGACAGGCTGATGGAGAGCACGTCGGGCGCGGCGCCGCGGCCGAGCTGCATCTCGTCGACTAGGCCGGCAGCGAGGGCGAGCGTGTCGCCGTCGATCTCGGGCGACGCGCGGAGCGCCGCCGCATCGCCTGCGGCGCGCCCGAGCTGCCCCGATCCGACCGGCTTGCCCCCGCCCTCGACGGGAATCGCCCGCCCCTTCGCCTGGCAGAAGGGCGTCGGCTCCAGCCCCGGACGCGGCTGGGCGAGCGCGGCGGCGATGGCGGCATTCACCTTGGGAACCACCCGCGGAACGCGCGCGGCACTGAGGTCGGTCGCGAACGCCTTGCCGTTCCAGTACCAGCGCTGGTCGGCATGATGCCCGCTCATCATTACCGCGGCGCGGTCCTTGCCCGACACCGCCACGTTGCGGCTCTGCGGCCATCGGGCCTTCATGAGGTCGCCGAGCGTGGGGACCATCAGGTGGTCGGGCGACACCTTGTAGTGGGTCGATGAGGTGCCGGGCGCGGTCTCGTCCTCGGCGCAATAGACCGCCTTGTCCTCGCGCGCGATCGACTGGTCGATCCAGTCGTTGGCGATGATTCCGGTGCGCGAGGGATGGTCGCCGGTGAGGATCGTCGAATGGCCGGGACAGGTCTCGGTCGCCGCATGGCTCTGGTAGGCGCGGTCGAACACCGTCCCCGAAGCGAGCGTCGCCAACCCGCCCGTGAACTGCGGCCGGTACTCATCGAACAGATCGGCCGAGAACTGGTCAATCGAAAAGACGACGAGGAGCTTCGGCGGGGGCGGCTGCTGCGCGGCGGCCGGGACGGTGAGGAAAGCCGCCGCGGCGGCCACGATCAGCTTACGCATGGCGCGCCGCTCAGCCGTCCAGCTTCGCCCGCAGGCGTTCGTTCACCAGCTTCGGGTTCGCCTTGCCCTGCATCGCCTTCATCACCTGGCCGACGAAGAAGCCGAACAGCTGCTGCTTGCCGGCCTTGTACTCGGCGACCTTGTCCGCGTTCGCGGCGAGGACCTTCTCGACCTCGGCATCGATGGCGCCGGTGTCGCTGGTCTGCTTGAGGCCGCGTTCCTCGACGATCGCTCCGGCGCCCTGCCCCGTCTCGAGCATGATCTCGAACACCTGCTTGGCGATCGTGCCCGAGATGGTCCCGTCGGCCACCAGCCCGAGCAGCTCTGCCGCCTGCTGCGGCGAGACGGGGCTCTGGTCGATGCTCTCGCCGCGGCGGTTAAGGGCGCCGAACAGCTCGGCGACGACCCAGTTCGCGGCCTGCTTGGGCTCGGCGCCTGCATCGAGCAGCGCATCGAACCAGCGCGCAGTCTCCACCTCCGCCGTCAAAACGCTGGCGTTATAAGGCGTTATGCCCAAGCCTTCATAACGCTTGCGCTTCTCGTCGGGCAGCTCCGGCAAGGTCGCGCGGCACTCCTCGAGGAACGCGTCGTCGAGCTCCAGCGGAAGCAGGTCGGGATCCGGGAAATAGCGATAGTCGTGCGCGTCCTCCTTGGAGCGAAGCGAGCGCGTGACGTTCTTGTCAGGGTCGTAGAGCCGGGTCTCCTGCACGACCTCGCCGCCCCCTTCGAGCAGCTCGACCTGCCGCTTCGCCTCATGCTCGACCACCGCCATGACGAAGCGGACCGAATTGACGTTCTTGGTCTCGGTGCGCGTGCCGAACGGCTCGCCCGGCTTGCGCACGCTGACGTTGACGTCGGCGCGCATCGAGCCTTCTTCCATATTGCCGTCGCACGAGCCCACGTAGCGGAGGATCGACCGCAGCTTCCTCAGGTAAGCCCCTGCCTCCGCTGGCGAACGCATATCCGGCCGCGACACGATCTCCATCAGCGCGACGCCGCAGCGGTTCAAATCGACGTAGCTCATCGTGGCATGCTGGTCGTGCATCAGCTTGCCCGCGTCCTGCTCGACGTGGATGCGCTCGATACCGATGGTCTTGGTCGCGCCGTCCTCCAGCTCGACGTCGATTTCCCCCTCGCCGACCAGCGGGTGGTAGAGCTGGCTGATCTGGTAGCCCTGCGGAAGGTCGGCGTAGAAATAGTTCTTGCGGTCGAAGCGCGACCATTTGTTGATTTTCGCTTCGAGCGCCATGCCGGTGCGCACCGCCTGTCGGATGCACTCGCGGTTCGGCACGGGGAGCATCCCCGGCATCGCCGCGTCGACCAGGCTCACCTGCGTGTTCGGTTCGGCCCCGAACGCCGTCGCCGCGCCCGAGAAGAGCTTGGCGTTCGAAACCACCTGCGCGTGGACTTCGAGGCCGACGACGACCTCCCACTCGCCGGTCTCGCCCTGGATTCTAAAGGGAGCGCTCATGTTCGACTTCTTTGCAGACGATGACGTGGGAGGAAACGATGACGACGAAGGCGAACAGCCAGCCGACAGCGATCGGGACCAGCACCTCGATGTCGAGATAGGTGTCGCCGCGGATCAGCGCAAAGAAGGCGAGCGCGAGGACGAAGATCATCGCGGGCACCTTCCAGCTGCCTGACCGCGTGCCGCGAAGGATATGGATGAGGTTGCGAATCGCGACCAGCATGCAGACGACGATGATCAGCAGCAGCGAGAGGACGAGGCCGCGATAGACGTCGAGGTCGCGCTGCGTCATCACCACGCCGATATAGCCGCCGAGCGCCGCGCCGAAGACGACGTTGACGAGGTCGATCCGCCGGTCGAGCTCCTCACCCTCTTCGTGAAGCGCGAACTTCACCACCATTTCTCCGGCCGGGCAGCGAAGCCGGCGCGCTCCTCGATGGCGAGGCCGGCGTTCAGCACCGTCTGCTCGTCGAGCTCGTTGCCGATGAGATGGAGGCCGAGCGGGAGGCCCTGCGCGTCGAGGCCGCCGGGGACGCTCATCGCCGGAAGGCCGGCGAGGCTCGCGGGCACGGCGAAAACGTCGTTGAGGTACATCGCAAGCGGGTCCGTCGTTTCCCCGATGCCGAAGGCAGCACTCGGCGCCGTGGGCGTCAGGATGACGTCGCACTGCTCGAACGCCCTGCGGAAGTCCTGCTTGATCAGCGCCCGCACCTTCTGCGCCTTGGTGAAATAGGCATCGTAGAAGCCGGCCGAGAGCACATAGGTACCGATCATGATGCGCCGCTTCACCTCCGCGCCGAAGCCTTCGGCCCGCGTCGCCGCGTACATGCCGTTCAGCCCCTCGCCCTCGACCCGGAGCCCGTAGCGCACGCCGTCATAGCGGGCGAGGTTGGACGAGGCTTCGGCGGGGGCGATGATGTAATAAGTGGGCAGCGCGTATTTCGTGTGCGGGAGGCTGATCTCGACCGGCGTCGCTCCGGCGTCCTTCAGCCATTCGATGCCCTGGTCCCAGAGCGCGTTGATCTCCCCGGGCACTCCGTCGATCCGATATTCCTTCGGAATGCCGACGCGCTTGCCCTTGAGATCGCTGGAAAGATTGGCTTCCCACTGCGGCACCGGCAAGTCCAGCGACGTCGAGTCCTTCGGGTCGAACCCCGCCATGGCCTCGAGCAGGATCGCACAGTCGCGGACCGTCTTCGCCATCGGCCCGGCCTGGTCGAGCGAGCTTGCGAAGGACACGATCCCCCAGCGCGAGCAGCGCCCGTAGGTCGGCTTGATCCCGCAGATCCCGGCGAACGCCGCCGGCTGGCGGATCGAGCCGCCCGTGTCGGTCCCCGTCGCGCCCGGCGCGATGTTCGCCGCCACCGCCGCCGCCGAGCCGCCCGACGAGCCCCCCGGCGTCAGCCCGACATTGCTGCCTTTCCTCCGCCACGGACTGATCACCGGCCCATAGGCGCTGGTCTCGTTCGACGAGCCCATGGCGAACTCGTCCATGTTGAGCTTGCCGAGCATCCCCGCCCCTGCCTTGCGCAGGTTCGCCGTGACGGTGCTCTCGTAAGGCGGCCTGAAGCCGGTGAGAATCCGGCTGCCGGCCGTCGTGTCGACGCCGCGTGTCGCGAACAAATCCTTGATGCCGAGCGGAATGCCGGCGAGCGGTCCCGCCGACTTGCCCGAATCCGCCGCTTCCGCCGCCGCCAGCGCATCGTCGGGCGTCTCGACCGTATAGGCGTTCAGCGTCTTCGCCGCGGCCACCGCAGCGTTGAACGCCTCGGCGATCTCACGCGCCGTGAACTCCCGCGCGCGGAACCCGTCGCGCAGCTCCGCGACCGTCTTCGAAGTAAGCTCGCTCACAGGCTCCTCCCCGGAACGGGGAAGTGGCAGCGCGGAGCGCTGACGGAGGGGGGTCGGCGCATGGCACGGCCGCCCCTCCACCAGTTCGTGGTCGGCCTCCCCGTCCCGGGGAGGATTTCTGTTGCCGCCATCACTCGATCACCTTCGGCACGGCGAAGAAACCGTGCTGCGCCTCGGGCGCGTTGGCCAGCACCTCGTCGCGGATATTGCCGTCGGTCACGACATCGTCGCGCAGCCGCAGCTTCTGGTCGATGACGGTCGCGAGCGGCTCGACGCCGTCGGTATTCACCTCGCCCAGCTGCTCGACCCAGCCGAGGATATTGTTGAGCTCCGGCGCCAGCCGCTCGATCTCCTCGTCGCTCATGGCGATGCGGGCGAGCTTGGCGATATGGCGCACCTGTTCTGTGGAAACGGACATGGCGCGGCGGATAGCGGGGGGCCGCTAGTGCAGCAAGCGCCCTAGCGGCCCAGCAATCCCCTCACCTCGCCCGCTTTGAGCGCGTTCCACGCCGCCAGCTGCCGGTCCGCCTCGCCCTTCAGCTCGACGAACTCCTGCCTCTGCTGGACGGTCGGCGGATAATCGCCATCGTCCACCAGCGATCCCAATGCCGCGATCATATTGTTGAGCTGGATCGGATAGTTGAGCGCGTCTTCCGAGGCGTGTGCCCGCGGCTGGACCAGCACTTCCTCGATCGCCGTCATCTTTGCGACGACCGGGTCGATCCGCGGCGCGAGCGCCGGCTTCGCTGCCTTCAGCGCCTGCAGCCGGTCGCGCTGCGCGCGGATGTCGAGCACCGCCTTGTCGACGGCGTCGAGCTCGGCGTTGATCTGCCGGTGAAGCTCGAACTGGGCGCGCAGCGCTTCGGGCGTCGCCGTGCCGCGCGGGTCGGGCGCGATCACCAGGGGCCGGGTCTGGCTCTTCCCGTCGACCGTCAGCCGCACCTGGTACCGTCCGGGAAGCGCGCGCGGCCCCTCGACGCTGCCGGCCCACAGGGGCGAATGCGGGATCGCCGTCGCGCTCGGATAGCGCATGTCCCAGACGAACGTATTCAGCCCCGCATAATGGGTGAGCTTGGGCTTGGACGGCCCCTCATCCTCCTCCTCTTCGGCCGCCGCCTGCTCCTGCTCGCCGGGCACCGCCTTGGCCGGAGCGTTCGGCCGCGGCCGCGCCGGGGCGGGCTTGCCCTGCTCCTTCGGCTCGGGCTCCGGCACGGTGGTGATGACATTGCCCGCCGCGTCGAGGATTTCGAGCTTGATGCGCGAGGCGAGCGGGTCCGGAGCCTTGTCCTTCTTCTTGTCGGCCTCGTCCTTCTTGGCATCCTCCTCCTCGCGCGCAGTGCCGAAGGAGGGCGAGAGCCAGTAATCGATCACCGCTCCCGCCGGCGGATTGGCGCCGCCGAAGAAGCGCAGCCCGCGCATCCGCGTCGGGAACACCGTGTGGTTCGCCACCTGCGGCGCGAACAAATAGGCCTTGCTCGCCTGGACCGCGTCCGACCACTGCCGAACCGGCGCGAGGTCGTCGAGCACCCAGAAGGCGCGCCCGTGCGTCGCGAGCGCGAGCGAATCCCCGTGCACCACGAGGTCGTGCACCGGCACCACCGGCAGGTTCAGCTGCAGCGGCTGCCAGCTCGCCCCGTCATTGTAGGAGACGAACACGCCCTTCTCCGTGCCCGCGTAGAGCAGCCCCGGGCGCGCCGGGTCGACGCGGACCGCATGGACATAGGCGCCGTCGGGAATGCCGGCGGTGATTGGCGTCCAGGTCCGCCCGTAATCGGCGGTCCTGAACGCGTACGGCCGGAAGTCGTCGAGCCGGTGCCGGTCCGCCGCGACATAGGCGGTGCCCGGATGCGCGGCATCGACCTCGACCTGGTCGACCGTCGCCCATTCGGGCATTTGCGGCGGCGTGATGTTGGTCCAGTGCGCCCCGCCGTCGCGGGTCATCTGGACGAGCCCGTCGTCGGTGCCCACCCAGATCTCGTTCGCGTCGGCGCCGTCGGCGACGGAGAAGATCGTGTCGTAGATCTCGACGCTCGTATTGTCTTTGGTCAGCGGCCCGCCCGACGACAGTTGCTTCGATTTGTCGTTGCGGGTGAGGTCCGGGCTGATGATCGTCCAGCTCGCGCCCTCGTCGGTCGACTTGTAGAGCACCTCGGCGCCGAAATAGAGCGCGTGCGGCTCGTGCCGGGAGACCATGATCGGCGCCGTCCACTGGAACCGGTGCGGCAGGTCGACCGGCGCCCAGCCCATCGAGTTCCTCGGCCACGGCGTGATCTGCCGGGTCATCCCGGTGCGATGGTCGTAGCGGGTGATCTCCGCGTCGTAGCCGCCGCCATAGACGATGTTCGGGTCGCGCGGATCGGGAACGATATAGCCGCTCTCCCCGCCGCCCACCTCGTAATAATCCTCGATACCGACGCCGCCGTCGCGCCCGGCGCTGGCGATCGACACCGAGCTATTGTCCTGCTGGTCGCCGTAGAGCCGGTAGGGGAACTGGTTGTCCGTCGCGATATGGTAGAATTGCGCGGTCGGCTGGTTCATCTCGCTCGACCAGGTCTCGCCGCCGTCGACGGTGATCGTCGCCCCGCCGTCATTGCCGTTGATCATCCGCTTCGGGTCGGTCGGGTCGATCCACAGCTCGTGATCGTCGCCGTGCGGGGTGTGGAGGTTCTTGAACGTCTTGCCCGCGTCGGTCGAGCGGTAGAGCGCGGTATTCAGGACATAGACCGTGTCCTTGTCCTTGGGGTCGGCGAACACCGTGTTGAAATACCAGGCGCGCTGCCGGTACTGGTTCTTGTCGTTGACCAGCTTCCAGCTCTTGCCGCCGTCGTCGGTGCGGTAAAGCCCGCCCTTCTTCGCCTCGATCATCGCATAGACGCGGTTCGGGTCGGCCGTCGGCGCGACGTTCACGCGGCCGAGGATCCCTTCCGGCAAGCCGTTGCCGGTGAGGCGCGTCCAGGTCGAGCCGCCGTCGATCGACTTGTAGAAGCCGCTGCCCGGGCCGCCGCTCTCCATGATCCACGGCTTGCGGTAGGCCTGCCACATGCCGGCATACATGACCTTCGGATTGCCCGGCTCGAACGCGACGTCCACGCCGCCGGTCTTGTCGTCGACGTAGAGCACCTTCGACCAACTCTTGCCGCCGTCGGTGGAGCGGAAGATGCCCCGCTCGCTGTTGGGGCCGAAGATGTGGCCGAGCGCCGCGACGAACAGCCGGTTCGGGTCCTTGGGATCGACGATGATGCGGCCGATCACCTGCGTGTCGCGAAGCCCCGCGAAGCTCCACGTCTTGCCGGCGTCCGTCGATTTATAGAGACCGTTGCCGGTTACCACATTGCCGCGGATGTTGGTCTCGCCGGTCCCCACGTAGAGGATGTTCGGGTTGGACGGCGCGACCGCGATCGCCCCGACGGCGGGAGAGGCTTCGGGGAACTTGTCCCACAGCGGCTTCCACGTCATTCCGCCGTCGGTCGTCTTCCACAGCCCGCCCGACGCCGCGCCGAAATAGAAGGTCCTGGGATCGCCCGGCACCCCCGCGACGCCGGTCGCTCGGCCGCCGCGGAACGGCCCCACCAGCCGGTATTTCAGTCCTTCGAGCGGCTTCACCTGGACCGGGACGGCAGCGGTCTTCGTCGCGGCCGAGGCATGGACAGGAACGAACGCGGTGCACGCGAGGAGCGCGAGCGCGAGCCTCGAAGGAGTTTTCATGTGAATTGAGCCTCTTCCCCGGATTTCAGCCGAGAGCCGCGCTTAACATTCGATAGGGCAGCTGAATAGCTGCTCCG
This sequence comes from Bacillota bacterium, assembly GCA_050261135.1. Classification (GTDB taxonomy): domain Bacteria; phylum Pseudomonadota; class Alphaproteobacteria; order Sphingomonadales; family Sphingomonadaceae; genus Sphingomicrobium. The sequence goes on along the minus strand of JBLNCZ010000023.1, from coordinate 90,585 downwards.
TCCTCACTGCTCGGGCTTGATCTCGCGCAGCTTGAACGCGGTGATCTTGGTGCCGTAGTCGCACTCGAACGAGCGCTTCTGCTTGCCGTCGTCGACCGTGCCCCAGACGATGATCTGGTTGATCCGGTGCTGCTCGACGTCGATCACGTTGACGGTGCCATATTGCGCGGCCTGCTGGGTGCAGGCGTCGCGCGCCTGCGGCTGCAGCGCCTCGTTGCTCTGCGGCGTTCCTTGAGCGCTCCTCGCGACCATGTCGACGGCGGATACCGCCATCATCGGAAGGCAGCCCGAGAGCAGCGGAACGGCCGCGAGCGCGGGCACCAGGATCAGACGCTTCATCACTCGCCCCTTTCACGTTCAACAGCCTGGCTGCAACGCTCGGCGAGCGAAATTGCTGTCCTACACGGCCCTTTTTGTGGTCCATCCTTTCACGTGACGCGGAGGCGATCCCACCCGAAGTTGGCAAAGTTGACATACCCCCCCACCCACTTGGGCGCGATCAATCGACCGCCTCCACCTCCTTCGGATGCGGGTCGGTGACCGAGCCGGGGGCCTGCCGCAGCTCTTCGATTTTTTCCTCGTCCAGCTCCTCGATCCCGATGAGGTCGTTGCGCGCCTCCGCGCTGACCTTGATCAATTCGTCGAGCTTGGCCTGCAGCGCCGCGCCGTCGCGGTTCTGCGTCGCCTGCAGGATCGGCAGGAACAGCAAGGTGAGCACGTTGATGGCGAGGTTGGTGCCGTCGATCAGCAAGCCGTCGTGGCTCGCATAAGCCGCGACCGACAGGCCGGCGAGCGCGAGGCAGACGATCATCATCAGCGGCCGGCCGATGAACCGCGCCAGCGCCGCCGTGAAGCGGGAGAAGAAACTGCCCACGCAATACTCCGCGAAAGGTTCGCCGTCCTAAACGCCCGCCGCCGTGCAGCGCTGCAACGGCTGTTGCTCGCCTTGCCCGTGCTCCGCGCCTCCCCTAACCGCCCAGCCAATGTGCGCGCGCCGATTCCTGATGGTGATCTTCGTCCTCACCCTGGTCGTCGTCGCCGGCGCGTTCGCCGTCTATCAATGGGGCGGCAGCGTCCTCCTCAAGCAAGCCACGCCGAAGGGGCATTTCGAGCCTGCGGAGGCGGGCAGCGGGCCAGACTACACGCAGCCCGCAAGCTGGGTCGCGCGCCCCGGAATGGCCGACGACCCCGCGCTGTGGCTGCCCGACGGAATGTCTCCATCCGCGCCGGGCAAGGCGGCGGTCTTCTTCATCCATCCGACCACCTATCTGCGCAACGACCGCTGGAACGCGCCGCTGGTTGCCGGCGGCGACACGGCCTTTCGCACCAACCTGTTCGTCGAGAGCGAGGCGAGCGCGTTCAGCGGAGCAGGCGAAGTATGGGCGCCGCACTATCGCCAGGCGGCGTTCGGCGCCTTCCTTCTCGACAGCGCGGACGCCGAGAGCGCGCTCGACTTCGCCTATCGCGACGTGGCTGCCGCCTTCGACCAGTTCGTCCGCGAGTCCGGCGACCGGCCGATCATCCTCGCCGGTCACAGCCAGGGCGCGCTCCACCTTATCCGCCTGCTGCGGGAGAAGGTCGCCGGCAAGCCGGTCGCCAAGCGCCTTGTCGCCGCTTATGCGGTCGGCTGGCCGATCGACACGCAGGCCGACCTTCCCGCGCTCGGCCTGCCGGCCTGCACCGCGGCGACGGACACCGGCTGCATCCTGTCGTGGATGAGCTTCGGCGATCCCGCAAACCCGTCGCTGATCCTCGACGAGTGGAGGCGCACCCGCGGCCTCGACGGAGGCGACCGGCGGCCGGAGAACATCCTCTGCGTCAACCCGATCACCGGCACGAAGGACGGCGCAGCGACCGCGCAGGACAATCCCGGCACGCTGCTTCCCTCGGCCGACCTCACCTCGGCGCGGCTGCTCCAGCATGCGGTCGGCGCCCGCTGCAGCAAGGGCCTGCTGCTCGTCGACGGCGACATCCCGACCTATGTTCCGCCGCCGCTGCCCGGCAACAACTTCCACGTCTACGACTACGCGCTCTTCTGGGGCGCGATCCGGCGCGACGCTGAGCGGAGGCTGGCGGCATGGCATCGCTGATCACCGCCGACACGTCGCAGTTCGCCGCCGCCTTGCCCGACGGCGGGAAGCTGTTGGGCCTCGACGTCGGCACCAGGACGATCGGCGTCGCGATCTGCGACGCCGGCTGGCATTTCGGCGGCCCGTCGGAGACCATCCGCCGCACCAAGTTCACCCAGGACGTCGCCAGCCTTCGCCGCATCATCGAGCATGAGCATGCGCAGGGCCTCGTCGTCGGCCTGCCGCTCAACATGGACGGGACCGACAGTCCGCGCACCCAGTCGGTCCGGGCCTTCGCCCGCAATCTCGCCCCCCTCGACCTGCCGATCCTGCTGTGGGACGAGCGCTGGTCGACGCAGGCGGTCGAGCGGGCGATGATCGAGGCGGACGTCAGCCGGGCCAGGCGCGCGGAGAAGGTCGACGCGCTCGCAGCCGCGCACATCCTGCAGGGAGCGATCGACGCGCTGGCCAATCTCGCCCACGGCAGTTAGCGGAAGCGCTCGTGGACCTACTCTCCATCGATTCGCTGACCGACGCCGAGATCGCGCAGATCCTCGACCGCGGCGAGCATTGGTTCGGACGCGGCGGGAAGAGCGTCGACCTGCTCGCCGGACGGATCGTCTTCAACCTCTTCTACGAGAACTCGACCCGCACCTCGATGTCCTTCGCAACCGCGGCGCACCGCCTCGGCGCCTCGGCGATCTCGCTTTCGGTCGAGCATAGCTCGGTGAAGAAGGGCGAGACGCTCGAGGACACGGCGGCGACGCTCAACGCCATGCGACCCGATGCGCTGGTCATCCGCCACCGCGAGAATGGCGCCCCGGCGCGCGTTGCGGAGATTGTCGACGCGCCGGTGATCAATGCCGGCGACGGGACGAACGAACATCCGACGCAGGCGCTGCTGGACGCTGCCACGATCCGCCATCGCCTGGGCAGGTTCGAAGGCCTGAAGGTCGCCATCTGCGGCGACATCAAGCACAGCCGCGTTGCCCGCTCGAACGCGAAGCTGCTGCCCCGGCTCGGCGCCGAGGTGCGGCTTGCCGGCCCGCCCGAGCTCATGCCCGAAGGAGCGCCGCAGATCTCGGTCGACGAGGCGATCGACGGTGCCGACGTGGTGATGATGCTGCGCGTGCAGCGCGAGCGGATGGAAGAGGATCTCGGCGACGCGCCGGGCGAGTTCCTGCGCCGTTACGGCCTCACGCCCGAGCGCCTCCGCCGCGCCGCGCCGAATGCGGTGGTGATGCATCCCGGGCCGATGAACCGCGGGGTGGAGATCGACAGTTCCGTCGCAGACGACCCGCAGCGGTCGCTGATCAGGATGCAGGTAGAAATGGGCGTGGCCGTGCGAATGGCCTGCCTCGAGCTGCTGGTCGGAGCTTCGCCCGCTTAGTTGGACGCGATTTCGACCGGCCGGTCGCCGGCCGCGCCGCGCACGAAGCAGTGGCCGCCGCGGCTCTTCAGCATCTCGCAGCGGACGATCGCCTCACGCTGGCTGTCGAAGCCCTGGACCGACAGGCGCCAGAAGGTGCCCTTCGGCGAGTCGAACCGCGCGCGGAGCGGCAGGTACGCACGAAGCGCCGGATAGCGCTGCGTCAGGTGCGCCCAGCCGGCGCTCACCTGCTGCGGCGAGCGATAGGAGCCGATCTGCATGACGACGCCGCTGTTGCCGCGGTGCAGCGCAGCGGCGACGCGCCGCGCCTTGGCCGGACGGGCGGCGGGTTTCGCCTTGTGCGGGAGGAAGTCCGCAAGGACGGTTTCGGTCTTGTGCGCGGCGGCAGTGAACATCTCGGTGGTCGCCGAAGCGACGGACGATGCGGCAGCCACCAGCGACTGGGTCATCGGCGCGGCCGGAGCCACCGCCGGCGCCGGCTTGGGCGCCGGAACAGGAGCGGCAACGGCCTCGACGAAGGTCAGCGCCGGGGCCGGCGGGACGTCGGCAGATGCTTCCGCGACCTGCGGCTGCGGCGCCGCTGCAGCTTGCGCGACCGGTTGCGGCGCCGGCTGGGGCGCATAGGCGACCGGCGCAGGAGCCGGCTGCGGCGCGGGAGCCGCCTGGGCGAGCATCGTGTCGGTCTTGCGGAGCGCGAGACGGACCGGCTGGCCGCGGTCATTCGCCGCGGGCGTCACGCCGACGAGCGCGGCGACCTGGTCGGACGGCTTCTTCGGGCTGGCGAGCTGCATCCAGTCGTGGATGCGCGCGTCGAGCTGGTTGGCCGGAACGTCCTGGGATGCGATCGTCTTCGCCTCGGTCCAGTCGCCGGCGAGCGCATGCGCAAGGGCGAGATTCTGGCGGACCGTCGCGTCGGCGCCGGGCCTGCGGGCCGCGGCATCGAGCACGTCGATCGCTTCGGCAGGCTCACCGGCGAGCGCAAGCGCGAGACCGTAATTGGACGAGTCGAGCACCGACTTGCCGGCGTGGAGGAACTGGACGGCCTCGTCCTTCTTGCCCAGCGCGGTCTCGGTCAGCGCGAGCTTGAGGATGACCTGCGGCTGGTTGGAATAGAGGGTCAGCGAGTCCTTGTACGCGGACTCGGCCGACTGGAAGCGGCCGGCGGCGAAATAGGCGTTGCCGAGGACGGCGCGGAAGCCGGCGTCGTTCGGCGAATGCTCGACCGCGCGCTCGGCGAAGTCGATCGCCTGCGGCACCTGGTGAGCATTGAGGGCCAGCAGCGCGCGCGTTGCGAGGCCGACATTCTCGTCGACCGGTCCGCCGAAGCCGGTCTTTTGCTGCGGGGCCGCGCAGCCAGCGATCATCGAGGCGAGCGCGATGGCAGAGACGGCGGGACCGAAGCGGAACGGCCTGGACATGATGTTACCCCTTCCTTTTGGCCTTCTCGGCCATGGACTCGAGTTCGGGCATGCGCTCGAGCAACTGGTCGAGCGCGTCGGTCACGAGCTGCTGGGCCGAGCGGCCGTCGACCGCACAGGCGAGGCGCAGCTTGAGGTGACGCTCGGGATCGAGCCGGAGCGTGAAGGCAGCCTTGCCCTTGGCCCCCGGAGCTGAGCGCGGGCGCGGAGCACGGCGCGGCGCCGGAGCATGGACGACGGAGTGTGCGACGGGAGCCGGCGCAGGCGCGGGAGCCGCGGCTCCCTCGACCTCCGTGACCTCGGGCTCGTAGACCTCGGCGGTCTCGTCGCGCTCTTCCTCGTCGGGATCGGCAACCGCCAGCCGGTCGACGATCTCGGCCTGCTGGTGGTGAACCGGCGACTCGAGCGGCGTCAGGCCGGTCGGGTGGGCGCGCGGATGCTCGACCACATCGTCGCCGAACGCGTCGTGAGTCTCGTCGCGCGGGAGTTCGGCCGCCTTGGGCGGTTCGAAGCCCATGTCGTTCCAGCCGAGATCCTCGAGTCCGCTCCCGCTTTGGCCGAAGCCCTGCGGGCGCATCGCCGGGCGGGCAGCGCCCTTGCGTGCGAGGAGGCCCGAAGAGAGGGAGGCGAAAGGCTTGGCTTCAGCCACTTGCGCGCCCCCTTACTGACCGACGACGCGGCGGCCGAAGCCGCCGACAGGACGCGGACTGGCCGGTGCGATGCCCGGCGCTGCACCCGGCGCCGCGAAAACGGTGCGGCGGAAATTCTTCTCGAGGCGGTCGGAGATATAGTCCCACAGCTCGGTCACCTCGCGGGCGGAGCGGCCCTGCGGGTCGATCTCCATGACCGTCCGGCCATCGATCATCGAAGCGGCGAAGTCCGTGCGGTGGTGAAGCGTGACCGGAGCGACGGTGCCGTGCTGCGAAAGCGCGACCGCCGCTTCGTAGGTGATCTTGGCCTTGGGCGTCGCGGCGTTGACGACGAAGATGAGCGGCTTGCCCGCGCGATCGCAAAGATCGACGGTGGCGCCGACGGCGCGAAGGTCGTGCGGCGACGGACGCGTCGGGATGACGATCAGCTCGGCAACCGCGATGACGCTCTGGATCGCCATGGTGATAGCGGGCGGCGTATCGATCACTGCAAGGCGGAAGCCCTGCTGCCGGAGCACTTCGAGATCCGATGCAAGGCGGGCAACGGTGGTCTGGGCGAAGGCCGGCATATCGGCCTCGCGCTCGTTCCACCAATCGGCAAGGCTGCCTTGGGGGTCGATGTCGATCAGGCAGACCGGGCCTGCCCCCGACATTTGCGCCTGCACCGCAAGATGACCGGACAGGGTCGTCTTACCGGACCCGCCCTTCTGCGATGCCAATGCCAGGACGCGCATGCTTTTCCCCTCGCGTGAAATGACGTCAATTCAGTGAGCGGAGTGACACCAGAGGCTCTAAAATCTGGTTAACGGCCCCAAGACGCTGTTTGCGGCGGCCGAGACCTGGGCTAAGGTTGTGGCGGGGTGGGTTTGGCCGTGAATTGCAAATACTTAGTTGCAGCCGCGCTACTGATTTCCAGCGCCGCGCCGCTTTCGGCGCAATCCGTAAAAGCCGGCATCGAAGCGTGGCAGCGCGGCGATTACACCGGCGCGGTCACGATCTGGCGGCCACTTGCCGAGAAGGGCGACCCGGAAGCGCAGTTCGATCTCGGCCAGGCCTATCGCTGGGGTCGCGGTGTCGCGCTCAACCTCGCCGCAGCCAAGACCTGGTACGAGCGCGCTGCGAACCAGGGACAAGTCGACGCCCAGACCACGCTTGGCCTCCTGCTTTTCCAGAACGGCGAGCAGGCGCAGGGGCTCAAGTGGCTCAAGAAGGCCGCCGAGCAGGACGAGCCGAGGGCGCAGCTCGTGTACGGCACGGCGCTCGTCAACGGCGACGGAGTCACGCAGGACCCCGCGCTCGGCTATGCCTTCGTCAGCAGGGCCGCCGGACAGGGCCTCCAGGCCGCGCGCGAAACGCTGGAGCAGCTCGACCAGATCGTGCCCATCGCGGACCGCAAGCGCGGCGCGGCAATCGCTCGCGACATCGCAAAGAATGCCTTCGCCTCGAGGGCGACGCCGGTGCAGGCGCCGGCAAAGCCCGCCCAGGCTGCCAAGGCGAAGGCAGCGCCTCCCAAGCCCGTCCAAAGCGCGAAGGCGAAGCCGCCCGCGCAGCCTGCGCCGAAGCCGGTCCTCGCGACGGCGGCTCCCGCCAAGGCTCCGCCGAAGCCCGCGGCCGCTGCGGCACCGGCGGCGAGCGGCGCGTGGCGGATCCAGCTCGGCGCCTTCTCGCAGAGAGCCTCGGCGGAAGCGCTGTACCGCAGGCTCGCCGGCAAGCCTGCGCTGTCAGGCAGGCACGCTTTCTACATTCCGGTGGGGGCGATCACTCGGCTGCAGGTCGGACCGTTCGAGAGCAAGGCGGCGGCACACTCCGCGTGCAACGCGGTGGGCGTCCCATGCTTCCCGGTCGCTGCCAAATAGCTAGGCCCTGAACCAGTCGCGGCGGCGGACGCCCTGCACCCACAGCAGTGCGTCGAGCCCGTGATATTTGAGCTCGGCGTCGGCCACTTCGATCAGCGCGGGCTTGGCCCGGAAGGCGATGCCGAGCCCCGCTTCCTCGACCATCAGCTTGTCGTTGGCGCCGTCGCCGACGGCGAGCACGTCCTCGCGTCTGAGGTTCAGCTGATCGCGCGCTTCGACGAGTGCTTCGCGCTTGGCCATGGCGTCGACGATCGGGTCGCCGACCTCTCCGCTGAGCTTGCCGCCGGTGAAGACCAGCCGGTTCGCCTTCACGCGATCGAAGCCGACCGCACTTGCGATCGGCTCGGCGAAGGAGAGGAAGCCGCCTGAGACGAGCAGGCAGCTCGATCCGCCCGCGCGCATCGTCTGCACGAGCGTCTCGGCGCCGGCGGTGACCTCGACGCGCTCGCTGAGGCAGCGCTTGAGCTCGCGCTCGTCGAGCCCGGCAAGCAGGCGCACCCGCTCGCGCAGCGCCCCCGGGAAATCGAGCTCGCCCTGCATCGCCCGCTCGGTGATCCGCGCCACCTGCTTCTTGAGACCGGCATAATCGGCGAGCTCGTCGATGCATTCCTGGCCGATGATGGTCGAATCCATGTCGGCGACGAACAGCCGCTTCCACCGCGGCTCCTCCGGCTGGACGACGATGTCCACGCCTTCGAGCGCCTCGAGTGCCCAGCGTGCGGCCTTCGCGTCCCCGCCGAAGCGCAGGTCCGCCGCGTCGCCCTCGTCGATCCAGTGGAGGAACGCGGCTATGGGATCGAGCTCGCGCAGCAGGCCGAGCGCGCGCTCCACCAACCTGTCATCCAGCCGTCCCGCTGCTATCAGCGTCGCGATTGCCATGGCTTCGGTGTCCAAACCTCCTCTAGTCCTCATTGCCGGACCGACCGCCAGCGGCAAGTCGGCCCTCGCACTCGCCCTTGCTCAGCAAATCGGCGGCGTCATCGTCAACGCCGATAGCGCGCAAATCTATTCCGATTTGCGGGTGCTGAGCGCGGCCCCAACCGAGGAGGAGCTAAGGGCGGCCGATCACCGGCTCTACGGGGTGCAGGACGGCGCCCTCCCCTGCTCCGCAGCCGACTGGGCGCAGATGGCGCGGCGGGAGATCGCGGACGTCCACGCAAGCGGCGCCACGCCGATCCTGGTGGGCGGCACCGGCCTCTATCTCAGAACGCTGCTGGAGGGCATCGCACCGGTCCCGGCTATCGACCCGCACGTACGCGCGCGCGTAAGAGAAGCGCCGGTCGGGGAAAACCGGGCCAAGCTGGAGACCCTCGATCCTGCTGCGGCGGCGCGCCTCCATGGCGGCGACACGGCGCGGATCAACCGGGCGCTCGAGGTGATCCTGTCGACGGGCCGGACGCTCGCCGAATGGCAGGGCCAGCGGAAGGGAGGCATCGGCGGCGAGGTCGAGCTTCGCCCGCTGATCCTGCTGCCTCCGCGCAAGTGGCTCTACGCCCGCTGCGACGAGCGTTTCGCGCGCATGATCGAGCAAGGGGCCGTGGCGGAAGTGGAGGCACTGCTCGCGCGCAAGCTCAACCCGAACCTGCCGGTCATGCGCGCGATCGGCGTGCCGGAGATCTCGCGCTACCTCCTCGGCGAGACGTCGCTCGGCGACGCCGTGAACGCCGGGCAGCAGGCGACGCGCCGATACGCCAAGCGGCAATATACCTGGTTCGCGCACCAGCCGCCGCCCGGCTGGCCGCGGTTCCAGGAGGCGCTCGACGTGGAGCGGCTCGGCGAGGCGCTGGCCCTGCTTCAGGCGAAGGGCTAGGCGGCGGTCATGGAGATGCTTCGCGACGCCGATATCGATCCCTCTCCGCTGGAGGGGAAGCGAGTGGCGATCCTCGGCTACGGCAACCAGGGCCGCGCGCAGTCGCTCAACCTCAAGGACAGCGGGATCGACGTCGTGGTCGGCCTGCGCTGCGGCTCGGGCAGCATGGTCGAAGCGGAAGCAGCCGGACTCCGGACGGCGCTCATCGGAGATGCGGTGTCTTCGGCCGACGTCGTCATGATGTTGGCGCCGGACGAGATTCACGCCGCGCTGTACGGCGAAATCGAGCCCAATCTGCGGCAAGGTGCTGCGCTCGGCTTCAGCCACGGGCTGTCGGTGCGCTTCGGCTTCGTCCGACCGCGCCCGGACCTCGACGTCTTCATGGTCGCGCCCAAGGGACCTGGGACGGCGCTCCGTTCGCTTTACCTGGAGGGCAAAGGCATGATCGGCCTCTGGGCCGTCGAGCAGGACGCGACCGGAAACGCGCGCGGCATCGCCCTTGCCTACGGCAGAGCGATCGGCTGCGGCCGCGCGGGGTTGATCGCGTCCAGCTTTGCGGAAGAGGCGGAGGCGGACCTGTTCAACGAGCAGGCGGTAGTCTGGGGCGGCGTTCCCGAACTGCTCATCGCGGGGTTCGAGACACTGGTCGCGGGCGGCGTGTCGCCCGAGGTCGCCTATCTCGAATGCGTAGGCGAGCTGCACCTGATCGCCGAGCTGATCGAGGCGCGCGGCATCGCCGGCATGAAGGAAGTCATTTCCAACACGGCAGAGCTCGGCGCGCTCGTCGGCGGGAAGCGGATCATCGACGAGAGCGTACGCAGCCGCATGGCGGAGGTACTGAAGGAAGTCCGCGCCGGGCGCTTCGCCGAGGAGCTTCGCGCCGAAGAAGCGAGCGGCTACCGGCGGCTGGAGAAGGCGCGCGCTGAGGCGCGGTCGACCGCGATCGAACAGACGCTCCGGCGGCTGAGGAGCGAAGACTAGCCGATCGTCTGCGGCGGAACCTGCATTTGCGGGCGCTCGCCGACGCTTGCGCGTTCGAGATAGGCGCGCTGGAGCTTGCGATGAGCCTCCGCGACGCCGGGATCGGAAGCGGCTGCCGCGAGCTCCTGCTCCTCGGCGGCGCGCTGCGCGAAATAGATGCGGTCCTGGGTGGCCATGGCGTCGGCTCCTTCTGGGGAAGGCGCCCTTCTAGCAGGAAGATCGGGAAGAGTCCCGCCGCTCACGCCTTTTCGGGCACCTTCTGCCGCGCCCGCTCGATCGCTTCCATGAGGACGCGCTGGGCTTCGCGGGCATCGCCCCACCGCCCGACGCGGACCCATTTGTCGGGCTCCAGGTCCTTATAGTGGGTGAAGAAGTGCTCGACTTGCTGGCTCACGATGTCCGGCAGGTCGGCGTGGCTGGCGACGTCGGAATAATAAGGGAAGGTCGAATCGACCGGGACAGTGAGCAGCTTCTCGTCGCCGCCATGCTCGTCTTCGAGGAACAGGACGGCGATGGGGCGCGCGCGGACGACGCTGCCAGGGATGAAGGGCGATCGGGCGACCACCAGAGCGTCGATGGGGTCGCCGTCGGGAGAGAGGGTGTGGGGAATGAAGCCGTAGTTCGCCGGGTAGCGCATCGGCGTGTGGAGGATGCGGTCGACGAACAGCGCGCCCGACTTCTTGTCGAACTCATATTTCACCGGCTCGCCGCCCACCGGCACTTCGATGACGACGTTGATGTTGTTCGGCGGGTCGTCGCCGGTCGGGATGAGATCGATGTTCATTTCGTTGATCTTAGGGCAGATGCCCGGCGCTCCTAAACACCGCCAGTCCGAAGAACAATGCCGCGAGGCCCGCGGCGACGCTGCCTACCACGTAGCCGGCGGCGAGCGCGTAAGCGTGGCGTTCGATCAGCAAGGCGGCATCGAGCGAGAAGGAGGAGAAGGTGGTGAAGCCGCCGAGGATTCCCGTGGTGAGGAACAGTCGCAGGTGCTGCGGCACGCCTGGACGGTAGATGAAGAAGCCGGCGAGGAGCCCCATCGCGAAGGAGCCCAAGACGTTCACGATGAAGGTGCCGAACGGGAAGCCGTAACCGAAGAGCCTGGCGGAGGCGATGTTGACGCCGTGGCGCATGGCCCCGCCGATCCCGGCACCGATGAAGACGATCAGGTAAAGCATAACCCTCCTACTGCAGCACGCATGCGCCCGTAGGAGCCATCAGCCGATCGGCGGTTAAAAGGGAGACCCCATTCCCTGTCGGCCGGGGATTAGCAGCTCAATCCTTTCCGGCAAGCTACTTGCGGCCGAACAGCTTCTCGATCTCGCTGTGGCCGAGCTTCACCCAGGTTGGGCGACCGTGGTTGCACTGGCCCGAGCGGGGCGTGACTTCCATCTCGCGGAGGAGTGCGTTCATTTCGGCAACGGAGAGGATGCGGCCCGCGCGGACGGAGCCGTGGCACGCGATGGTGGCGGCGACATGGTCGAGCTTGTCGCGAAGGCTCAAGGGGCCGCCGAGCTCGGCGATTTCGGCCGCGAGGTCCTCGAGGAGGCGGCCAGCGTCGGTCCTGCCGAGGGCCGCAGGAACGGCCCGCACGAGCATCGAGGTGGGGCCGAAGCGTTCGGCCTCGAGCCCGAGTTCCGCAAGGTCGGCTGCGGCGCCCTCGAGGCGGTCGCAATCCGGTTCGTCAAGTTCGACAACTTCGGGAATGAGGAGCGCCTGCCGCGCGACGGCGCCGCCTTCGCGGGCAGCGCGCATCCGCTCGAGCACCAGCCGTTCGTGAGCGGCGTGCTGGTCGACGATGACGAGCCCGTCCTCGGCTTCGGCGACGATATAGGTGGCCGCGACCTGGCCGCGCGCGACGCCGAGCGGGAAGCTCGGCACCGGCTCGACGGCGGGTTCCGCGCGCGCGGCGGGAGCGTGATGGAATAATCTTTCGCTTTCAGCCACTCGCCCCTCTCCCTGGAGGGAGAGCGCAGGGTGAGGGTGTGCGGCGTGCGTGGGCCCACTCGGCGGTCGAGCCCCCTCACCCCATCCCTCTCGCCGCTGGGGAGAGGGGGTTTGCCACATCACGGGCGCCGCCGCTTGCTCGCGCGCGGCGCTTCGGCCGCTCTCCTCGTCGAGCGCGTGGCGGAGGCCGCCGATGATCAGGCCGCGGACGGCGGACGGATCGCGGAAGCGGACCTCGGTCTTCGCGGGGTGCACGTTGACGTCGACTTCGTCGAGCGGCACGTCAAGGAACAGCGCCGCGATCGGGTGCCGGTCGCGCGCAATCAGGTCACGATAGGCAGCGCGCAGCGCTCCGACGAGCAGGCGGTCCTTCACGGGCCGCGAATTGACGAACAGGAACTGCTGGTCGGCCAATCCGCGGTTGAAGGTGGGCAGGCTGATGACGCCCGTCAGGCGCATTCCGTCGCGGGTGCAGTCGATACCGATGCCGTGGCGGTCGAGCTCGTGCGTCAGCAGTTCGGCAACCCGGACGGGCGGGTCCGCGGCAGCGAGCGTCAGCACCCGGCGCCCGTCATGATCGAGGGTGAAGCCGACGTCGCTCCGCGCCATCGCGAGGCGTTTCACGGCGTCCAGGCAGGCGGCATATTCGGCGCGAGGCGATCGGAGGAACTTGCGCCGTGCCGGCACCTTGTCGAACAGGCCCTCGACCTTGATCCGCGTGCCCGGCGGAAGCGCCGCCGGCCCCTCGCCCGCCGGCTGTCCGTGGTCGATTTCGATCCGCCAGCCGTCCGCGCCTCGAACCCGGCTCTCGAGCGTCAGCCGGGCGACGCTGGCGATCGACGGCAGCGCCTCGCCGCGGAAGCCGAAGCTCGTGATCCTGTCGATCGCGTCCTGCGGAAGCTTGGATGTGGCGTGCCGTTCGAGCGCGAGCCGCATTTCGTCCGGGGCCATGCCGCAGCCGTCATCCGCCACTTCGATGAGCTCGAGCCCGCCGGCGTAAAGCCGCACGCCGACCTGGTTCGCGCCCGCATCGAGGGCATTTTCGACCAGTTCCTTGAGCGCGCTCGCAGGGCGTTCGACCACCTCGCCGGCAGCAATGCGATTGATCAGCTCCGGAGGCAGCCTTCTTATTGACATGTAAACCAATCCTAGCCCATTCCGAACGCGCCGGCGAAGCACTGATTTTTCCTGAAAATTCAGACCGCATTCAATGGGTGGTGAGCAATCGGAAATTAAGCTCGGGCCGCGCGTTTGGCGGCCGGGGGACAGGCGAGAGAACGGGGTAGGAATGTTCTGGAATCGTTGGTTCAAATGGATGTCGCACGACATGGCGATCGACCTCGGGACCGCCAACACACTCGTGTACGTCCGGGGCCGCGGGATCGTGCTCAACGAGCCGTCGGTGGTCGCGATCGAGACGATCAACGGCGTGAAGAAGGTCAAGGCAGTCGGCGAGGACGCCAAGCTGATGATGGGCAAGACGCCCGACCAGATCGAGGCCATCCGCCCGCTGCGTGACGGAGTCATCGCCGACATCGACGTCGCCGAGCAGATGATCAAGCACTTCATCCACAAGGTGCACGGCGGCAAGATGCGCGCCTGGCGCTTCCCGGAAATCGTGATTTGCGTCCCCAGCGGATCGACCTCGGTCGAGCGGCGCGCGATCCGTGACGCGGCGTCGAACGCGGGCGCGAGCGCCGTCTACCTGATCGAGGAGCCGATGGCCGCCGCGATCGGCGCCGACATGCCGGTGACCGCACCGATCGGGTCGATGGTCGTCGACATCGGCGGCGGCACGACCGAGGTCGCGGTGCTGTCGCTTCGCGGGCTCGCCTATACGACGTCGGTGCGCGTGGGCGGCGACAAGATGGACGAAGCGATCAGCTCGTACGTCCGCCGCAACCACAACCTCCTGATCGGCGAAGCCACCGCCGAGCGGATCAAGAAGGAAGTCGGAATCGCCAAGCCGCCGCTCGACGGCATCGGCAAGACGGTCCACATCAAGGGCCGGGACCTCGTCAACGGTGTGCCGAAGGAAATCTCGATCAACCAGGGCCAGATCGCCGAGGCGCTGTCGGAGCCGGTCGGGACGATCGTCGAAGGCGTCCGTATCGCGCTCGAGAATACGGCGCCGGAGCTTGCCGCCGACATTTGCGACCAGGGCATCGTGCTCACCGGCGGCGGAGCGCTCCTCCAGGGCCTCGACGAGGTGCTGCGCGACGAGACCGGCCTTCCGGTGACCGTGGCGGACGACCCGCTCACCTGCGTCGCGCTCGGCACCGGCCGCGCGCTCGAGGAAGAGCAGTTCCGCGGCGTGCTTCAGACGGCCTGACGAGGTCGTAAGCGGTGGCGACCGCTCGCCCCGGCTGGTCGCGCCGAGCGCAATACGGGCTGTTCTTCAGCTTCCTGGCCGTGATCGGCGGGATCATCGTCGGCCTCATCCTGCTCGCGATCTCGCTTGTTGCGCCTGACGATTTCGCTCGCATCCGCGGCGCTGCGCTCGACATCACCGGGCCGATCGCGGGCGGGCTGCACGAGGTGACGGCGACCGCCGAGGGACTGGTCGGCGGCGCCGGCAATTATTGGGACGCCGCCCGGCAGAACGCCGAGCTCAAGCGGCAGAACCGGGCGATGCTGAAGCGCATGGTCGAAGCGCGCGCGATCTTCCAGGAGAACCTGCAGCTCAAGGCCACGCTCCAGCTGCGCCAGCACACGCAGGACACGGTCGCGGTGGGCCGGATCGTCGGCTCCTCGTTCAACAGCCCGCGACGGTACGCGATCCTCTCGGCGGGCGCGAAGGACGGAATCCTTGCGGGGATGCCGGTGCGCTCCGCCGATGGCCTGGTCGGACGCATCCTCGATGTCGGCCAGCTCGCGTCCCGTGTCCTCCTGATCTCCGACCGCACCAGCATCGTTCCCGCGCGGCTGCTGCGAAGCGGCATCCCGGTCATCGCCCAAGGCCGCGGGGACGGCACCGTCGAGGTCCGCCCGCTCGAGGTCGGGCGCAATCCGTTCAAGCCGGGGGACCTGATCATTACTTCGGGCACCGGCGGCCTCTACCCGCCACTGGTGCCGGTCGCGCGCATCGTCAGGCTGAAGGACGACGGCGCGATCGCGATCCCCCTCGCCGACCCGGCAAGCACGAGCTTCGCGATCGTCGAGCCGCCCTATGAACCCGCGGCGATGGTGATCGAGAACGACGCCGGCGCGGCGTCGGGCGACTGATGGTTCGCGCCGCGCTTTCGCCGCCGAGACGCTTCGGCCAGGGACCGAGCCGATACGCGCTGCTCGTGCCCGCGGCGACCGTGGTCGTCGCGTCGCTGCTCGCGGCCCTGCCGATCGTTTCCACCTCCGGCTGGTTCCCGGACTTCGGCTATCTCGCACTGATCAGCTGGCGGCTCCTGCGCGCGGACCCGTGGCCGGCTTGGTGGGCAGCGCCGCTCGGTCTCGTCAACGACCTGTTCACGGGATATCCGATAGGCTTTTCAATAGCTTTGTGGAGTGCGACCATGCTGGCGCTCGATCTGATCGACCGCCGCACCATGTGGCGTGATTATTGGATCGAATGGATGGTTGCGACGATTTTGATCGCGATTGACGAATGGCTTCACTGGCGCGTTGCACGCCTCGCCGGCGCTGACCTGCCCTTCACGATGATGCTGCCGCAGCTGCTGATCTCCATTTGCGCATTTCCATTGAGCGCGTGGGCCGTGTCACGCGTTGACCGGTGGAGGCTTGGGCGATGAAGCCGATCCGGATCACCAGCACCCACCAGTCGATCACTTTCTCGCGCAGGATGCTCGTCCTCGGCGGCGCGCAGGCGACGGTCGGCGGGATACTCATCGCCAGGCTCGGCTGGCTGGCGATTGCCGAGAACCAGAAGTACCAGCTGCTGAGCGAAAGCAACCGCGTCCAGCTGATCCCGGTAGCGCCCCGGCGCGGCTGGCTGATCGACCGCTACGGCAAGCCGATCGCGATCAACCGCGCGAGCTTCCGCGTCGACATCATCCCGCAGCAGCTCGACAAGGGCCGGGACGTGGTTCCCGAGCTCGCGAAGCTGCTCGACCTCACGCCAGACGACGTCGACCGGATCAGGAGCGACCTTTCGGAGTCGCACGGGTTCAAGCCGGTGCAGGTCGCCGAGAACGTCAGCTATGACCAATATGCCGCGGTCACGGTGCGCCTTCCCGACCTTCCCGGCGTGCAGGCGACCCAGGGCTACTCGCGTTACTATCCGGACGGGCCGGCGGTCGCGCATCTGGTCGGCTATGTCGGCAGTGCCAACGAGAAGGAATATGAGGCCGAGAACAAGAACCCGCTGCTGCTGATCCCCGGGTTCAAGATCGGCAAGCAGGGGCTCGAGAAGTCGCTGGAGCCTTATCTTCGCGGCACTCCGGGCGGCCAGAGGGTCGAAGTCACCGCGCGCGGCAAGCTGGTCAAGGAACTCGATCCGAAGCCCGACCGCAGCGGCCAGACGGTCCAGCTGACGATCGACGAGGGGCTCCAGCAATATGCAGCGCGCCGCATGGGCGACCAGTCAGGCGCGCTGGTGGCGATGGACGTCGCAAGCGGGGACATCCTCGCCTTCGTCTCGATGCCGGCGTTCGACCCCAACAGCTTCAGCGAAGGGATCGGCCGCACCGAGTGGAAGATGCTGTCGGAAGACGACCATATTCCGCTGCTGAACAAGGTTGCGCAGGGCCTCTATCCGTCAGGCTCGACGATCAAGCCAGCCATGGCGCTCGGATTCCTGAAGCAGGGTCTCGATCCGGAACGGAAGTTCTACTGCTCCGGAGGGGTGCAGATCGGCAACCGCTACTTCCGCGACGACGCGGCCCACGGGGCCGTCGACATGCGTTCGGCGATCGAGCACAGCTGCAATTCCTATTTCTGGGCGATGGGGCTGAAGACGGACCCGCAGCAAACGACCGAGATGGTCAATTATCTCGGCTATGGGGAGGCGTTCGATCTGCCGATCCCGTCGCAGCGCTTCGGCACGATGCCGAACCCCAAGTGGCTCGAGCAGAAGTACCACCGCGAGTGGCAGGGCTATGACACCGCCAACACCTCGATCGGCCAGGGCTATGTGCTGATCAACCCGCTGCAGCTGGCGGTGATGCCGGCGCGGCTTGCGTCCGGCAAGCTGCTGCAGCCTCGGCTGCTCCTGGGCAAGCACGGCAAGGCGCCGCCGCCGCTCAACGTCGATCCCGAGCATCTCAAGATCATTCGCGAGGGCATGACGGCGGTCGTCAACGGCAGCGGCACGGCGGTTGCCTCGAAGCTGCCGCTCGACGGCGTGCAAATGGCCGGAAAGACCGGCACGGCGCAGGTCTACCGCCTCGTCGCGCGCGGGCACCAGAGCAATTGGAACCTGCGCGACCACGCGCTCTTCATCGCCTTCGCGCCGGCCGACAACCCGCGCTACGCGATCGGCTGCATCATCGAGCATGGCGGCTTCGGCGCTTCTGCCGCCGCACCGATCGTGCGCGACACGATGACCTATCTGTTCGACAAGCAGAAGGCCTTCGCCGCGCTTGCCCCGCTCGAGGAGCAATGGGGAGGGACGCTGGCCGAACGCAACGCCCGCCAACTCGCCGCCTTCAAGGCGGCCGCCTCGCACGCCACCGCATGATCACCTCTGCGATCATTCCGAAGCCGCTCGCGCGGCTTCCCTGGCGCTTGATCTTCCTTGTCGCGGCAATCGCAATGTTCGGCCTGATCGTGCTCTATTCGGCAGCCGGCGGGTCGGCGCAGCCCTGGGCCGTCAAGCAGGGCATCATCTTCCTCTTCTTCCTTGCCGTTGCGATCGGCATGTCGTGGGCGAGCGAGGCGACGATCAAGTCGGTCGCCTTCCCGCTCTATGGCGCGACCCTGATCATGCTGATCGGCGTCGAGGCGCTGGGCTTCGTGAGCAAGGGCGCGCAGCGGTGGCTCGACATCGGCCCGATCCGGCTGCAGCCGTCGGAGTTCATGAAGCCGGCGATCGTGCTGACGCTCGCGCGCTTTTACGAGCTCGTCCCCGCCGGCGACATCCGCAAGTGGCGCGCGATCTGGCCGGCATTCGTGCTGCTCGGCGTTCCCGCGTTCCTGATCCTGGTCCAGCCGGACCTCGGCACGTGCATCATGGTCCTCTTGTGCGGGATCACGGTGATGTTCCTCGCCGGCGTGCCGCTGTGGATCTTCGTGGTGCCTGCCGTTGCGGGCGCGGTCGCCGCGCCGGTCGTTTATCACCTGCTGCACGGCTATCAGCGCAAGCGGATCGACGTCTTCCTCGATCCCGAGAGCGATCCGCTCGGCGCCGGCTACCACATCGCCCAGTCGAAGATCGCGATCGGATCGGGCGGGATCTGGGGCAAGGGCTTCCTCCACGGCAGCCAGAGCCACCTCGACTATCTGCCCGAGGGCCATACCGATTTCGTGTTCGCGACCATGGCCGAGGAATGGGGGCTCGTCGGCGGAGTCCTCCTCATCCTCGCCTTCGCGATGGTGATCCGTTGGGGAATGGCGGTCAGCGCCAACGCCCGCACGCGCTTCGCCCAGCTTGCCGCCGCCGGCCTTTCGGCGACGATCTTCTTCTACGTCTCGATCAACCTGATGATGGTGACCGGCCTGGCGCCGGTGGTGGGCGTGCCCCTCCCCCTCGTCAGCTTCGGCGGGTCGGCGGTGATGACGGTCATGCTCTGCCTCGGTCTGCTCATGGCGCTGGAGCGCCAGCAGCGGAGCGGGTCGAGCCTCGCCTGACGGGGCTTGAACGACAGGCGGTTGCGCCCCACCTAAGCCCATGCTACCGGCGCCGCCGCTCAGGGCGTGAAACCAGCCGCCGGAGCATCCGCCTCACGGCAGTGGACGCATAGCTCAGTTGGTAGAGCAGCTGACTCTTAATCAGCGGGTCCTAGGTTCGAGCCCTAGTGCGTCCACCATCTTTTCAATAACTTAGGGCACCTTGCCCTCCCGCGCTGTGGGCATAAGGTAGCGGTTTAGGTAGCGAACTTCCTGGGATAGACGGACACGTTCTCGGGCTGAGCTGGACGGAGCAGCGGACAATTCGCTCGCTCGGCCTAATCCCCGGCCACCTGTTGCACAGCGATTCGATTCAAGCACCGCAAGCCAGAGTCCGAGACAACGCGATTGAGCTCTCCGCTAGACGAAGCGGCTGGACGACTTTTACAGTCTCCGAAGCGATGCGACCCAACAATTGGAAACGTCCATCCATTGGAAAGCCGCAAAAAAAGAGCGTCAACAGCCCGGCGCTCCTCACTCGACGAGCCGTTACAGAAGCGGACGTACGTTCGAGGGATGGTAACGAGCGCAAAGCAGCGCCAGACGTGCGAGATCGTCACGGAAGCGAAATGTTGGCCTGAAGGCTCGCTGCCATTTCTTCAGCATCGCCCACGGACCTGCAGGCGACGAAAATCGTGTCATCGCCACAGATGGTACCGACTTTTCCCGGTATGTCGGATTGATCGAGCGCTACGCCGATCAAGTGCGCCGAGCCCGGAGGAGTACGGATCACGACCAAATTAGTTGCAGCCTCGACCGACCTGACAAACTCCCGCAGGACGGAAGTGAGCCGCGGCCCGGCGGCCGCGGAGGCTTCGTCAGCCAACGAATAGCTGAGCCGGCCTGCACGGCGCACCTTTACCGCACCGATCTGCTCCAGGTCCCGCGAGATGGTCGCCTGGGTCACGAGGAAGCCGAGCTGCGAAAGGCGCTCGGCAAGCTCCTCTTGGCTAGCGATCGGCTCGGATCGGATCAGGTCCGCCATCGCGCGCTGGCGCCGCTGCTTTAACCCAGTCATTGCATGATTATACAACGTCTTGCATGTATATGCAATTGGCTTCATACGAGCGGCCCTCATGATTCGGACGGCCATCCTTGGAGCTTCTGGCTACGTCGGCGGCGAGCTGCTGCGGCTCATAGCGGCGCACCCGCAGCTCGTGCCGACGAAGCTGTTTGGGGACAGAAAAGCGGGCCAGCCGCTCGGCAGCGTGCATCCGCAGCTGGCGACGCCGTACGCAGATAAGCTGATCGAGCCCTTCGATCTCGAGGCGCTCGACGGCGTCAACCTCGTCTTTGCGGCCCTTCCGCATGGACACAGCCAGAAGATCGCGCCCTCAATCCTCGCTCGTGGCACTCCATTTGTGGACCTAGGAGCCGACTTCCGGCTTGACGACGCCGAGGCGTACCAACGCTGGTATGGCCGCGCGCACGTAGCATCGAACCTGTTCGGCGAATTTGTCTACGGGATTCCCGAGCTCAATCGTGACCGCCTTCGCGGCGCGAAAGCCGTCGCTTCGGCAGGCTGCTACGCGACGGCGGCGATCCTCGCGCTCCAGCCGCTGGTTGACGCAGGCCTCGTCGATCCCAAGACGCTGATCGTTGACGGCGCTTCCGGTGTCAGCGGCGCAGGGCGCGAGGTGAAGGAATCGACCGGCTTCTGCACTGTCACCGAGAATTTCTCCGCCTACGGGCTGCTCAACCACCGGCACACGGCCGAAATGGAAATGGCGCTCGGTGCAACCGTCCTGTTCACGCCACACCTCGCGCCGATGAGCCGCGGAATATTGGTGACCTGTTACGGTTCGGCGCGTACGAGCGGCGACCCTCTCGACGTCCTGAAATCGGCCTATGCCGGCGAGCCGTTTGTGCACGTCTCCGACCAGCCGCCGGCGACCAAGTGGGTCACCGGCTCCAATCGTGTCGAGCTCACCGCGCGGCGCGATGACCGTACGGGGCGGATTGTGGCGCTCGCCGCGATCGACAATCTCGTTAAGGGCGCCGCCGGGCAGATGATCCAATGCGCCAATCTCGTGCTCGGCCTCGAGGAGACTGCGGGGCTCACATCGATCGGAGTCTGTCCATGAGTGTGACGGCACCCAAGGGCTTTGTTGCGTCGGGATGCCATGCGGGCATCAAGCGACGGCGCTACGACATGGCTATGATTGCGTGCGAAGATCGCGCGCCGGTGACCTGCGCCGCGGTGTTCACGCAAAACAAATTCGCTGCGCCGCCAGTCGAGCTCGATCGCGCAACGCTGCGCGCGAACGGCGGGCGCGCAGCGGCGGTTATCGTCAACTCCGGCAACGCGAACGCGGGGACGGGCGAGCAGGGCATGCGCGATGCGAAAGCGATGGCGGCGGCAACCGCCCTCGCGCTGAACGTGGGGGTCGGCGACGTGCTCGTCTGCTCGACCGGACTCATCGGCACGCCTCTGCCGATGCAGCCAATCCTTGACGCTGTGCCCAGGCTCGCCGGCAAGCTGTCGAGGACGGGCGCGGAGGATGCGGCACGCGGTATCCTCACCACCGATCACAAGGCCAAACAGGTCGTGATCAGAGGATCAAACTTTACCGTCGGCGGAATGGCCAAAGGCTGCGGAATGATCGCGCCGAACATGGCCACCATGCTCGCGTTCCTCACCACTGACGCCGAGGTTCCGCGCGCGGTGCTTCAGCAGATCCTCAGGCGCGCGTCGGATAAGACGTTCAACACGCTCAACGTGGACGGCGCAATGTCTACAAACGATACGGCGATGCTTCTCGCCTCGGGCAAGCGCGGCACTCCGGACCTGGACGAATTCGGCAACACCGTCCTCGCCGCGTGTGAGGAGCTGACGACTCAGATGGCGCGAGACGCGGAAGGCATGACGCGGATCGCTCGCCTGACCGTCACGGGCGCGGCGAACGAGGCCGAAGCAAGGGTCGCGGCGAAGGCAATTGTCGAGAACAACCTGGTCAAGTGCAGCTGGTACGGCGGCGATCCCTATTGGGGGCGGCTGCTCGCCGCAGCGGGTTCGTGCGGGGTCACGCTCGAGGTGGCGAAGTCGCGTGTCAGCTATGGTGCGATTACAGTGGCCGAGGGCGGAACGGCGGTCCCACACGACGGACAAGCGCTCGCCGATCATTTGATGGCCGAGGAGATTGCGATCGAGGTCGATCTCGGGGCCGGAGAGGCGAGCGCGCGGATGATCGGGATCGATCTCGGCCCCGGTTACATCAAAGAGAACAGCAAAACGTCATGAGCCCCGGGGAGGCCGCCGGGCTGCTCGTCGAGGCCCTGCCCTACATCCGGCAATTCGCCGGCAAGTCGATCGTCGTGAAGCTCGGCGGCGCCGCGATCGGCCGCGAGTCCGATCTCGCCCTCGCGCAGGACGTCCTCCTGCTGCGCAGCGTCGGAGTCCGTTGCGTGCTGGTTCACGGCGGCGGGCCCCAGGTCGACGCGATGCTCCGCCGGGTCGGCAAGGACCCGGAGTTCAAGGACGGCCTGCGAGTCACCGATGCCGAGACGCTCGAAATCGTGCGGATGGTGCTGGTCGGGAAGATCAACCGCGACCTCGTCGCGACGATCAACAGGCAAGCCGGCGACGAGCCGGTCGCGGTCGGTGTGTCGGGTGAGGATGCCGGACTTCTTACGGTGAGGCCCGCGGACTCGGCGCTCGGGTTCGTCGGGAATGTCGCGCGGGTCCGCGCCGAGCTTATACACCTCCTCGTCGATGATGGCTTGACGCCCGTGATCTCGACAATTGGGGCGAACGCGGAAGGGCAGCCGTACAATGTCAACGCCGATGAAGCTGCCCGCGCGATCGCTGTCGAGATGGGCGCCGAAAAGATCGTCTATCTGACCGCAGCTCCAGGACTTCTGGAAAACCCCGCCGACCCAGGCACCCTCGTTCCTCGGCTTACCGCAGCGGAGCTTCGCGCGCGGATCGAGCATGAGAGCGTCAGCAACGGCATGCTCCCCAAGCTCCGGGCGTGCGCCGATGCGGTGGAGCAGGGCGTCGGCTTCGCGCACATCATCGACGGGCGCGTTGCGCATGCGCTGCTGGTCGAGCTCCTCACCGAGCACGGCGTCGGAACCATGATCCGCCAGGAGAAGAGCTGGTGAAACATCTGCTATCGATGACTGACCTCAGCGCAGCCGACGTTCAGGCGATTCTCACTCTTTCGGAGCAGCCGCCTAGGCCCGTGCTCAAGGACATGGGAATCGCGCTCTACTTTGAAAAACCGAGCGCACGCACTCGTAACTCCATGGAGCTCGCATCAGCCCAGCTCGGGGGACACCCGGTCTATCTTCAGCCTGGGGAGCTGGGGATCGGCAGCCGCGAAAGCGTCTCCGACGTGACCCGGACTCTCGCCTGCTATCACGCGATCCTCGCCGCGCGGGTGTTCGACCATGCACTCCTTGAGGAGATGGCGTCGGTGAATGCGGTGCCGGTGCTCAACATGTTGTCCGGCTCCGACCATCCACTTCAGGCGCTCGCGGACCTGCTGACGATCAAACAGCTGCTCGGGCGGCTGAATGGCGCACGGGTCGCCTTCGTCGGCGAAGGCAATAACGTCTCCCGTTCGCTTGCCCAGGCGTGTGCGCTGACGGGCGCTGAGTTCACGATCGCGAGCCCGCGCGGCTACGGCATGCGCGGCTCGATCACGGACCCGACGGATGCCGTCGTCGGCGCCGACATCGTGTACACTGACGTGTGGGTCTCGATGGGCGGCGAGGACAGCGAGGAGCGCCGTGCGGCGTTCGAACCCTACCGAGTCGACGAGGCTTTGATGGCGCTAGCTCCAGACGCGTGGTTCATGCACTGCCTCCCGGCGCGGCGCGGCGAGGAAGTCAGCGCCGCAGTGATCGACGGCCCGCGTTCGGCGGTGTGGCGGCAGGCGGAGAACCGGATGCATAGCGCCCGGGGCGCGATGCTTTGGATGGTGGGCGTTAAGCCCGAATCGGGATCAGCGAATGACGAACAAGAAAATGAAGGTGGTGCTCGCTTATTCGGGCGGACTGGACACGTCGATCATCCTGAAATGGCTGCAGACCCAATATGACGCAGAGGTAGTCACGTTCACGGCCGACCTCGGCCAGCGCGAAGAAGTGGAGCCGGCGCGGCGGAAGGCGGAGATGCTCGGCGTCAAGCCGGAAAACATTTTCATCCAAGACCTGCGCGAGGAGTTCGTCCGCGACTTCGTTTTCCCGATGTTCCGGGCGAACACCGTATATGAAGGACAGTATCTGCTCGGCACGTCGATCGCGCGGCCGCTAATTGCTAAGCGCCAGGTCGAGATTGCCGGTGAAGTCGGCGCCGACGCCGTCTGTCACGGAGCAACGGGCAAGGGCAACGACCAGGTCCGCTTCGAGCTCGCCTATTATGCGCTGGAGCCGGACATCAAGGTCATCGCGCCGTGGCGCGAGTGGGCGTTCGCCAGCCGCGAAGCGCTGCTCGATTTTGCCGAGAAGCACCAGATCCCGGTGGCCAAGGACAAGCGCGGGGATGCACCGTTCTCGGTCGATGCAAACCTGCTGCACTCATCGTCGGAGGGTAAGGTGCTCGAGGACCCTTCAGCTGAGGCACCCGAATACGTCCACCAGCGGACGACTTCTCCCGAAGACGCGCCCGACAAGGCGACGACAATCACGATCGATTTCCTGGCCGGAGACCCCGTCGCGATAGACGGGGAGAAGCTGTCGCCGGCGTCGCTTCTAACGAAGCTGAACAAGCTCGGCCACGACAACGGCATCGGCCGCCTTGATCTCGTCGAGAACCGCTTCGTCGGCATGAAATCGCGCGGAGTCTACGAGACTCCGGGAGGCACGATCCTGCTCGCGGCCCACCGCGGGATCGAGAGCATCACGCTCGACGGCGGCGCGATGCATCTCAAGGACGAACTGATGCCGCGCTACGCAAGCCTGATCTACAACGGGTTCTGGTTCGCACCTGAGCGCGAGATGCTCCAGGCAGCAATCGACAAGAGCCAGGAGCATGTGTCCGGCCGCGTGACGATGAAGTTGTACAAGGGAAATGCGACCGTGATCGGGCGGACGAGCGAGCAATCGCTCTACGACCAGGATCTCGTGACCTTCGAGGAAGGCAGGGGAAGCTACGACCACCGCGACGCGGCCGGATTCATCCGGCTGAACGCGCTTCGGCTGCGGACCATCGCCCAGCGCAAACGCCGGTTACAGCCCTAACGCGTCCTTCGCTGCCGCAATCTGTTCGCGAACGCGCTCCGGCGCAGTCCCGCCATAGCTCCTCCGGCTGCGCACCGACGCGTCGACGCTGAGCACTTGGAACACGCGCTCATCGATCCGTCCGTCGATCGCCTGAAGGGCATCGAGGGGCAGCTCGGCGAGAAGGCAACCGCGCTGCTCGGCAGCCTTCACGGCGCGACCGGTAATATGATGCGCCTCGCGGAACGGCACGTCGGCTTCGCGCACGAGCCAGTCGGCGAGATCGGTCGCTGTGGAGAAACCTTGCGAAGCAGCTTCGCGCATCTGCTCCGGCACGAACTCGACGCTGTCGACCATTCCGGCGAGCGCCTCGAGCGACATCATGAGCAGGTCGTGGGCCTCGAAGACCGGCTCTTTGTCGTCCTGCATGTCCTTGGAATAAGCGAGCGGCAACCCCTTCATCGTCACCATGAGACCGGTAAACAATCCGACGATGCGGCCGCTATGCCCGCGCACGAGTTCCGCAGCGTCTGGATTGCGCTTCTGCGGCATGACCGACGAGCCGGTCGAATATTCATCGGACAACTCGACGAAGCCGAACGGCGCACTTGCCCAAATGATGAGCTCCTCCGCCAGCCGCGAGAGATGCAGGCTGCATTGTGCCGCGCCGGAGAGGTAATCGAGAGCAAAATCGCGGTCCGAGACGCTGTCCAGGCTGTTGGCCGTTGCGTTGTTGAATTCCAGCATGTCCGCTGTCCGCTCGCGGTCGATAGGAAAGCCGGTCCCGGCCAGCGCCACGCTGCCAAGCGGACATTCGTTCATCCGGCTTCGGGCATCAGCCAACCGCGAGACGTCGCGCCGGAGCATCTCATAATAAGCCATTAGATGGTGCCCAAGCGTTATCGGCTGCGCAACCTGCAGGTGAGTGAACCCCGGCATAACCGTTTCGGCATGTTCCGCCGCCCGCACAACGAGGACACGCTGGAGGTTGCGGATGGCGTTGGAGGCTTCGCCGCACGCAGCGCGCACCCACAAGCGGAAGTCCGTCGCAACCTGGTCGTTGCGCGAGCGCGCCGTGTGCAGCCGTCCAGCCGCCGCCCCGATCAGCTCGCCGAGGCGGTGCTCGACGGTCATGTGAATGTCTTCGAGCTCCGGCTGCTCCGGAACTCCCTCCCGCTCATATTCAGCGGCGATGAGGTCCAGGCCTTCGAGGATTGCGGCGGCATCGGCATCGTTGATAATGTCCTGCTGCCGAAGCATCGCTGCATGAGCCTTCGACGCCGCGATATCCTCGCGCCAGAGTCGCTTATCAAATCCTATGGAGGCATGCATTCGCTGCATCGCCTCAGCAGGAGCCCTGTTGAAGCGTCCGCCCCAAATCTTCTGTTTTGGAGGTCCGGCAGCCATGCGCACCGCCGTGGCATGGTGTCTCACGCCGGTCAAACCATGGCGTTAGATGGTCTCGCCGGAGGCGCGTCTTCCGCTAGAGCCCTGGCGCTGACCTTCGTGGCACGCGACTTAGCGGCAGGAATAGGCGCAAAGCTGAAATCCGAAGTGCTCACTTTGACTAAGTGACGCGACGTTGTCGCTTTAGGCTGTTCCGATGCATTTCTCGCCGGACCTTTATCAGGCGCTCGCGCATTGGGCTGGGCGTCGCCCTCATCTCTTGGCCGCCGCCGAACCAAAGGGGCAAGGAGGAGCAACGCCTGCTCGTCTCGCTGAAATCGAGAGCGGAGCGCGGAGCGATACTTTGAGGAATGATGGCAGCTCGCGAGCTACGGCTCGCAAAGAGGGGGCCCGTTTCACCTCGTCGGAGGTTTGCTTCCATTGTTCGGACTGGCGTTGTTGTTCCTGCATCAATCCCTCTAACGATCGGTAGCAACCATAGGAAAGCGCGGTCGTACAGTATGACATTCGGGCTTCAGGTCGGGGACGAGCGACGCTGCCGTCGCCGAGTTTGACATATCCCAGGCCGCGCTCGGGCTACGCACGCGCGTAGCGCCGTAAGACTGAGAACATTCGTTATTTTCGCCCGGTGGCGCGCCGCCGGATAGGGCGCTAGAACAGGCCATGCGCATCGCACTTGCCGCCGATCACGCCGGCTACCTCCTCAAGGACGAGCTCGCGGGCTGGCTCCGCGAGCAGGGTCACGACGTCACCGACCTCGGCACAAACGGCCCCGAAAGCGTCGATTATCCGCAATTCGGCGCGCGGGTCGCCGACGCCGTGGCGAATGGCGACGTCGAGCGGGGCATCGCCGTCTGCGGGTCCGGCATCGGCATTTCGATCGCCGTCAATCGCAACCCCCGCTGTCGCTGCGCCCGTGTCGACGATCCGCTGTCCGCCCAGCTCGCCCGCGAGCACAATGACGCCAACGTCCTCGCGCTGGGTGCGCGCCTGATCGGCAGCGACATGGCGAAGGCCTGCGTGCTCGCCTTTCTCGACACCGATTTCGCCGGCGGGCGCCACCAGCGCCGCGTCGACCAGCTTTCACACGAACTGCAGGACTCCGACTGATGGCCACCGCCGCCGACCTCGAACAAGACCAGAACTATCGCGTCCCGCAGGGCTTCTTCACCAGCGGCCTCAGCGAGAAGGACAGCGCGGTCGAAGACGCGATCCGCGCCGAGCTTCGCCGCGAGCAGATTCAGATCGAGCTGATCGCGTCCGAGAATATCGTCAGCAAGGCGGTGCTCGAGGCGCAGGGCTCGGTCCTCACCAACAAATATGCGGAAGGCTATCCCGGCCGCCGCTACTACCAGGGCTGCGCGCCATCCGACGCGGTCGAGACGCTCGCGATCGAGCGCGCGAAGAAATTGTTCGGCTGCGGCTTCGCCAACGTCCAGCCGCACTCGGGCGCGCAGGCCAATGGCGCGGTCATGATGGCGCTGCTGAAGCCCGGCGACACGATCATGGGCCTCAGCCTCGCCGCGGGCGGTCACCTGACCCACGGCGCTCCGCCGGCCCAGTCGGGCAAATGGTTCAACGCCGTCCAGTACGGCGTCCGCCAGGACGACCATCTCGTCGATTTCGAGGAGGTCGAGCGGCTGGCGAAGGAGCACCGGCCCAAGATGATCATCGCGGGCGGCTCGGCCTATCCGCGCCACTTCGATTTCGCCCGCTTCCGCGCGATCTGCGATGAGGTCGGCGCGATCTTCATGGTCGACATGGCGCACTTCGCCGGCCTCGTCGCCGCGGGCGAGCACCCCACACCCTTCGGCCACGCCCATGTCGTCACCACGACCACGCACAAGACGCTCCGCGGCCCGCGCGGCGGCATGGTGCTGACCGACGACGAGGGGATCGCCAAGAAGATCAACTCTGCCGTCTTCCCCGGCCTTCAGGGCGGCCCGCTGATGCACGTCATCGCCGCCAAGGCGGTCGCTTTCGGCGAGGCGCTGCAGCCCGAGTTCAAGGCCTATGCAAAGGCCGTGATCGCCAACGCGAAGACCCTCGCCAATCGCCTCAAGGAGCGCGGCGCCGACCTCGTCGCCGGCGGCACCGACACGCACCTCGCGCTCGTCGACCTTCGGCCGCTCGGCCTCACCGGCAAGGACGCCGACGAAAGCCTCGAGCGCGCGGGCATCACCTGCAACAAGAACGGCGTGCCGTTCGACCCGCTTCCGCCGGTGAAGACCAGCGGCATCCGCGTCGGCTCGCCCGCCGGCACCACCCGCGGCTTTGGCGAGGCGGAGTTCCGCGACATCGCCGACATGGTCGCCGACGTGCTCGACGGCCTCAAGGACAATGGCCTCGAGAATAACGGCGCGGTCGAGGCCCGAGTGAACGAGCGCGTCCGCGAGCTCTGCGCCCGCTTCCCGATCTATGCCTGATTCCCCTCCCCTTCAGGGGAGGGGTCGGGGGTGGGGCAGGCCAGGCGCAAGATGCCCCCACCCCTTCGCCGCTCCGCGGCTCCTCCCCTCCCCTGAAGTGGAGGGGACGTAATGCGCTGCCCCTTCTGCGCGCACGAGGATAGCCAGGTAAAGGACAGCCGCCCGACCGAAGACGGTGCTTCCATCCGCCGGCGCCGCCAGTGCGAAGCGTGCGGCGCGCGCTTCACCACCTTCGAACGGGTCCAGCTGCGCGACCTCACGGTGGTCAAGAAGAACGGGGAGCGCGAGCCGTTCGACCGCGACAAGCTCGCCCGCGCCATCGGCCACGCGACGCGCAAGCGCGACATCGCGCCCGACAAGATCGACCGCATGATCACCGGCATCCAGCGGCGCCTCGAGACCCAGGGCGACGAAGTGAAGAGCGCGGAGATCGGCGAAGCGGTGATGGACGGCCTCAAGGCCCTCGACCATGTCGCCTACATTCGCTTCGCGAGCATCTACAAGGACTTCAGCGAGCCCGGCCACTTCACCGAAATCGCCGAAAGCGTCGAAAAGGAAGGCGCCGCCACTCCCCCGCCCACGCCTCCCCGCGACAAGCTGCTCTAGTGCCGCCGGTCTTCGTTCTCGTGCGCCCGCAGCTCGGGCAGAATATCGGCAAGGCGGCTCGGGCGATGCTGAATTTCGGGCTCACGGACATGCGGCTCGTCGCGCCGCGGGACGGGTGGCCGAACCCCGATGCCGGCCCGGCGGCGAGCGGCGCCGACGTGGTGCTCGAGCGGGCGCGGCTGTTCGGCACGCTCGAGGAGGCGATCGCCGACTGCAGCCTGGTCTTCGCCTCGACCGTGCGCCGCCGCGACCTGGTCATGCCGGTGGTCGGTCCCGAGCAGATGGCAAGTGAGATCCGCGCCTCTTCGGAGCGGAGCGCCATCGTGTTCGGGCCCGAGCGGTCGGGCCTGGAGACGGAGGAGGTAGCGCTTGCCAACGCCATCGTGACCGTCCCGATCAACCCCGAGTTCGGTTCGCTCAACCTTGCCCAGGCGGTGATCCTCCTCGCCTATGAATGGTCGCGGGGAAGCGATCTCGCCCAGCCGCCGGCGAAGGAGCTGGAGCCCCCTGCCCCGCACGGCGAGCTCGACGGACTCATCGAGCAGCTCAATGCCGAGCTCGAAGCCAAGGGCTATTTCCATCCGCCTTCGCGGACGCAGGCGACCAAGAACACGCTGCGGACCATCTTCACCAAGACGGGCTGGTCGTCGCGCGAGGTGAAGGCGATCCGCGGCGTCGTCCGCGCCCTCGTCGGGCCGCCGAGACCCCGAGGCTGAGCCGCATTTCCAATTGCCAATGGAGGCGCTTGGGCGCATCATCCTCCTTGAATTTGCGGGAGAAAGACGATGGTGGTTCTTCTCATGGCAATGCTCCTCGCCGGACCTGGCAACGGCCAGTCGATCGGCGAGAACAGGATGATCCTTCGCGATCCGCAGCAGGGCCCGACGCCCGTCATCGACAAGTTCCTGATCCCCGGCCGCGTTCCCGACTGCGCCGACCGCTACCAGGCCCAGCGCGCCGCCGAGCAGCGGATCCGGGGTTTCGAGCCCGAGTGCATGCTGCCGCTAAAAACCCAGGCCAAGCCGTCGGAGCGCAACTGACCCAATGCTGAAGCCTGCAAGCGTCCGTTCGTCGAACGGCGCTGGCGAGCTGCTGCAGTCCGAGCTAGTGCGCGGGCGCCGAATTTCGCGTTGTGGGGGAAGTCATGCCATTGATGTTCGTTGCCGCCTTAATGCTCGCCCAGGCGGCCGCGCCGGCGCCAGCTGCGCCGCCCGCCAAAAAGAAGATTTCGCAGATCTGCGAGACGATCGAGGTCACCGGCAGCCGCCGGCCGCAGCGCGTCTGCCACGACCGCGGGACGACCGTTCAGCTCGATCCCAATGTCGCCAACGAGGGGCCGAACCCGGGGATGTTCCACCCCGTCGCACCGGCTGCGGCGCCCGCGGGCGTCGGCGGAACGCCGCACTAGGAAGAGGCCGCAGCTTGACCTTCGGGCGCCGCACCCCTAGGTGCGCCGCTCGCAATTGATCCCGCATGCCCGGTGAAGCGGCGATCGCGCAGGACGCAATGGTCCTGCGGTGCGGTCCGGGCGCATGTGACAAGCAAATTGGAGAATGTGACGTGACGAAGCGCACCAGCGCCAAATACAAGCTCGACCGCCGCATGGGCGAGAACGTCTTCGGACGGCCCAAGAGCCCGGTCAACCGCCGCGAATATGGACCCGGCCAGCACGGCCAGCGCCGCAAGGGCAAGCTCAGCGACTACGGCATCCAGCTGCGCGCCAAGCAGAAGCTCAAGGGCTATTACGGCGACATCACCGAGAAGCAGTTCAAGAAGAATTACACCCAGGCCGTCGCGATGAAGGGCGACGCCTCGCAGAACCTGATCGGGCTTCTCGAGCGCCGGCTCGACATGGTCGTCTATCGCGCCAAGTTCGCGCCGACGATCTGGGCCGCCCGCCAGCTGGTCAGCCACGGCCACATCCGGGTGAACGGCGTGAAGTGCAACATCGCCTCCCGCAAGGTCGAGGTCGGCGACGTGATCGAGCTCGGCGCCAAGGCGCAGGAGATGGCGCTGGTCATCGAGGCGCAGAGCCTCGCCGAGCGCGACATCCCCGACTACGTGGTTCCGGACGGCACCGCCAAGGTGACCTTCACACGCGTGCCCAAGCTCGACGAAGTGCCTTATCCTGTGCGGATGGAGCCCAACCTCGTGATCGAGTTCTACTCGCGCTAGGCGCGATCCACAGCCGAGCTCACGAAAGGGCGGTCCAGGCGGGACCGCCCTTTTTCGTTAACGGCCGATCGTCCTCTCGAGGAGCTCGCCGATCCGCGTCAGGAGGTCGGTTCGTGCAAGCGAATCGTTCAGCTGATGGTCGAGCCCCTTATATTCGACGAACTCGACCTTCTTCCCCGCATTCTCGAGCGCCGAGTTCATCTTCTCCGAGTGCCAGAAGCGCACGTTGGAATCGAGGTCTCCGTGAGCGAGGAGCACGGGGGCGCCGATCCGGTCGGCGTGGCGCGCCGGGGATCCCTCCGCGATGTGCGGGCCCGAGCCGACGAAATCCTCGATCACCTGTGCGTTCGTGTAGCCGGCCTGGTCCTGCTTCAGCGTCTCGAGGTCGGTGACGGGGGCAATTGCGACCACGGCCTTGTAGAGCGACGGGTCGGTCTCCGCCTCCATCAGCGCGGCATAGCCGCCGTAGGACCAGCCGAGGATGGCGACCCTGTTCGGGTCGGCAATGCCCTGGGCCGACAGCCAGCGAGTCGATGCCGCAATGTCGGACATGGACGTCCGCCAGTTCTTGAAGCCGTTCACGTTGAGCCAGCGGTCGCCGTAGCCCGCGGAACCGCGATATTCGGGCTGGAGCACCGCATAGCCGCGCGCGGCAAGGAACTGGGGCAGCCACTGGAAGCCCCATTCGTCGCGCGAGTTCGGGCCGCCGTGCGGCAATATGACCGCAGGCAGCGCCTTCGCGTCCTTGCCCGGCGGGAGAGTCAGGTAAGCGGGTATGCTGGCCCCGTCCGCGGCTGCGAGGGTCACCGGCCTGACCTCGGCAAGCTTCCGGCCGGCGAGCTGGGGCCGGTCGAGCATCGCCTCGGCGAGCTTCTTCGAATCGCGGTCGAACAGATAATAACGGCCAGGGTCCACGTCGCTCGCCGCATGGATCAGCAGCTTGCTGCCGTCGGCGCTCGAATCGACGAAATCGATCAGCTGCAGGTCCGGCAGCGCCTTGGAGAGCGAATCTGCAAGCGCCTTGAACTCGGGATCGAAATAGACTGCATGCCGCGCCTCGTCGGCAAAGGTGTAGCCGATGACCTTGAGCCCGTCCCCGACACGCACGACATCGTCGATGTCGACGTCGGGGTTCGCGGCAACGAGCGTCTCGGCGCCGCTTCCGTCGAGCCGGATCGTGTAAAGCGCGAAGCGCCCGTCCTTCTTCTTCAATTCGTAGAGCGCATCGATATCCGCATCGACCGCGAGAGGGCGGATCTGCTCCTGCCAGTCCGCGTAATCGACAAGCGTCTTCCAGTCGCGCGAGCCCTGCGCGCGGTAGAAATATTTGATCCGGCCGGTCAGGGCGCCGCCGGTCCTGGTCTCGTCGACCTCCATGATCCGGACATTGCCGCGCCCGTCGCTCATATAGTCGGACGCGGCGTAATTGGGCTGCTCGACCGGATCGGCGCGGAGCGATCGTATGTCGACCCGATCGACTCCGAGCCCCTTCTTGGTGCGGATGATGTTGGATCCGATCTTGCCCGCTTCGGGGATATATTCGCGCGCCATCAACAGCTTGCCTGCAGTGCGGTCGCCCCAGTCAAGGACCGTCGCGTCGAACTGCCGGACGGCCTCGTCGAAGAAGCTCGTCGGCTGCCCGAGAAGCTTGGCATTCTTCCCTTGCGTGTCCATCGCGATCAGGCGCTCGATTCCGACCATCAGCCCCGCGCGGTCGACATTGGCCGTCACCCTGCACACGGCCATGTCGGCGGCGGCGAAATCGCACCAGCGCAGCACGTCGGGCTTGCCGTCGGCCTCGGTGAGAACGGTCATCTTGCCCGTCACCAGGCTCGAAATGACCGCGTAGGACTTGGGACCGTAGCCGGGCGTTACGTAGATGATGCTGGCGCCGTCGGGCGAGAGCTTCGGCTCAATGACCGCTTCGCGCGACCCGAACGCCTTGGCGTCCGCGACGAGCGCGGCGTCCTGGCCAAGCGCGGGCGCTGCCGCGCAAAGGCTCGCGCAAGCAAGCAGCGCAACTTTCAACTTCATGGATTCCCCCTTCCCCGGCAAGCACATAGTGCATAGCCGCAAGGCAAGAGCAAGCAGCGCGTCGGGGATCCGCGGCCTCCGCCGCGCCGGCAAGGCGCCACTCACTCGGCCCGCCGCGCGCCGGGTCGCCCCGGCGGGCTTGGGCTTTGCGCTAACTTTCGATAGGGAAGCGTTGCGGAGGCGTTGCGATTCGGCACGTAATTGCGGCGCATCTCCGTGAATCCAGGTGCGGCTCGGCACCCCCCTGGGCCGAGCCGCATTTCCCTCAGCGACGCGCGCCATGAGTCCAGCGGCTCATTCGGGAACGACAAGCAAGGTGATCCTGCCGCCCGGCGTCGCCCGCACCGCGTTCGGCAGGTCGACTGCGGCGTCGGTGCCGCATCCGCCGGCCACCTCGGGCGCAAGCGGCGCATCTTGTGCGGAGCTATTCTCCGCAGGTGCGGACAGGACCAGCAGGCGATAGGCCCCGATGCCGCGCGCCTTGGCGCACAGGCCCTCCCCCGCCGCGCCTTCCACAACGTCCCATGTCGGCCGGACCTCGAACGACGGCGCAACCCTCACGCTGATCGAGACGGTCCCGGCGGACGTCGGGCCGAGCGTTCCCGCCCTCGCTACGCCGGCGAAGACGAACGCCGCAGCGGTCAAGGCGATCCACTTACGAGGATTGCTTTCATACTGCCGCGCCATGTGGGCGGGTCATCCGCCGCGCCCTGCTCATCCCGAGCTAATCACCGGTCCGAAACGGATCAATTCGCGTGCGACGGACCCGTGGACAGCAGCGCGGCAAGGATTTCGCGGCCGCTCCGAGGCAAGCGGCCGCGACCTTTATCGCCAACCTATCCGAATTTAGCGGCCGCGCTCGCCCTTCTGGCCCTGCTGCGGCGGCGGCTGGTTCGTGTTCTGCGCAAGCCAGGTCTCGGTCGCGCCGCACGAACTGGTCAGCGTCTGCGGAGCGCCGGGCTGGAACGGAGCGGCATAAGGCACGCACTCGGTGGCACCCCCTGCTCCGACGCAGAGCTGGCCGTTGGAGGCGGTCCAGGTGCCCGGGATCGTGTTTCCGGCAGGCGTCATGATCCGCAGCTGCCCGCCCGGGTCGAGATAGACGGTGTTGGTAGTGCCGTTGGTGGTTACCTGGATCGGCTGCCCGACGACCTCGGCGCCCGGGGTCCAGCCGGCCTGTGCCAGTGCAGCCGCCGGGAGCATTCCGGCCGCGGCGACTCCGACCATAGCGCGCAACAGAAAGCTCTTCATGATCCCTGTTCCCTTCCGATCGGAATGAAGGCCCGCCTTAACCCGGGCTGTTCCCGTGATGGTGATGAAGCACGAGATAGAGGCCGACGCCTGCGGCAATCGCCGCGAGCGCGAGCAACAGCGGGCTCATGCCGAGGCCGGCACTCGCCGGAGCCACCGGCGGAACCGGATTCGGCGCGGGCGGGCCTGTCTCGGGCGCCACCGGAGCAACATCCACTTGCGGAAGCACGCAGCCGGCAGCCGGCTGGGCAGCCGCCGTGGCAGCCGCCGCAGCACCGCAGGCGGCGACGGCGGATGCACCGCCGTTCATGACGCTGAGGACGGCCCACGGGTCGCTCTGCCCCGCCAACGGTGCAGCGGCAATCGCGCCCGACGAACTCAGGAGCAGGGCCGCGCCCGCGATGCCGCCCATCAAAGCCTTGAATCCAGAGTAAGCCACGGAAAATCTCCCAAAGGGTCCAACCCTGCCGCCAACGCGGACATCCGCAGGCGGCGACTCGAAGCCCAAACTCCACGATTACACGCAAACTCGCCGTTCGTCACTGCTGATAACGCCGAAGCCTGGCGACAGTGCCGCCGCACCGTATCGCCGGCTCAGCGGAACACGACGTGGCGGGTCTCGCGGAGCTCGCCGGCATCCTTCGGCATTGCCGAGCGAGGCATTGCGATGAGCGCGAGGCAGGTTGCGAAAAGCGCGCTGATCGCGCCCGTCCGAAGCGGGAAGTCGACCAGGCTGTGGACCAGGATCGCGGCAGAGCCGATTGCGGCAGCACGCGCGAGCGGACGGTCGCCGCCCGTTTTCCACACGCGCCACACCGCGCGCGACCAGCACAGCAGGAACAGGATGATGAGAATGATCCCAGGCAAGCCCAGCTCCAGCGCGAGCTCGAGATAATCATTGTGCGCGTGGATGACATAGGTCGGGGAGACGCGAGTTGGCTCCTCGTAGAGGTGGTACACGCTCCGGAACGTCCCGAGGCCCGATCCGAACGGGAGAAAGTCGCGCACCGCCTGACTCGTGGTCGCGAATATGTCCTGCCTCGACTCGACGGACGTGCTCGCTTCCTGTCCGAACAGCTGCGCGCCGACCGGCCGGGTTTCGATGGCGGCGACGCAGGCGAGGAACATCAATGCAATGGCGGCAAAGGCCCAGAGCCGGAGGCGCCCGCCCGCGCGGAAGACGATCAGAGCGCTTGCAGCAAGGACCGGCACGGCCAGGCCGTAGCCCGCGAGGGAGCCGTTGAGCGCAATGCCGACGAGCACCACCAGACCGGCGCCGGCCACGAGCGCAACGCCGGCCGACCGGCGCTGCGAATCCATCTCGCCGCGCCGCGCCGCGAAGGCGGCGAGGAACGGCAGGTTGACGACGAGAAGCGTCGCCATGTGGTTGGTATTGGCGAAAAAACCCACAGCGCTTCCGAAGTTCGTCTCGGGATAGAGATACCAGCGCGAGAAGCGCGATGTCGCTGCGACCTGCAGCAGACCGAGCAGGATCCCGGCCATGGTCGCCGCAAAGATCGAAAGCACCAGCCAGTCCGGCCGGTACGCCTTGAGCCGGACGATCGCGCAGAACAGCCCAAGCGCGGGAATTACCCGGACCAGCGTGTCGAAGCCCAGATAGGGAGCGAGGGAAAGAGGCTGAGCGTGTGTCCCAAGGCCAAGCAGCTCGTAGGCCGAGGCCAGCGAGTGGCGGGGCCCGAGCTGCGACCACAGGGCCCAGGGGATCAAAACGGCCTGTAGCGCAATGACCGCGAGGGCGGCGATCGCAATCAAGAGGATCTGCGTTGCAAAGGCAGGGAGCCGCTCGTCGCTCGAATGGGCCGCCGCCCATCCGAGGAGTGCGAGCCCCCCCAGCTGCAGGAGCATGTTGCCCCAGATCCCCTGAGCACTGCCGCCAAGGAGCAAGCAGGCGAACAGAAAGGCCGGAGCCACGGCCGCGCGTAGCCGCTCAGGCACCGGCAGTTGCCTTTTCGAGGGTCAGCGAGCTCAAGATGACGTCCGCTTGCTGCGGGATGTCGGAAGGCTTGCCTGAAAGTTCGAGCCGCTGCGCGGCGCAGCCTTGGGGCACCTGGAACGCCCAGCCCTGCTTCGAGGCGACGTCGAGATGAACGCTCGAAATCGCCGAAGCCGACTTGTCGCACCGGATCGTCCAGACGAGCGAGTCCGGATGGACAGGCGCGGCGCCAAGCTTCACGCGGAGCCGGTACCCGCCCGGCGGGAGGACCAGCAGCTGGCTCGCCAGGACTCCGTCGTCTCTCCCGTAGTAGAGAATGTGCAGCCCGCGCCCGGTCTCCCGTTCGGCAATCCCCGTCGTGGATGAATCGAGGCTCCAGTTGAATGGCGGCGGCGGGCCGTCGTCCGAGAAGGCGGCATCGTAGACCAAGGAGCCAGGAGCGGTGCGGGCCTTCGACACCGAGGCCCAGATCTGCCGCGCAAGAGCATATTCCCCGTTGCGCGCAAGGCCCTCGACCAGCGGACGGAGCCAGAGGCTATGAGCATTGCGATGCGCGGAGTCAGCGAGCGCAAGGACCGTCCGCGCATTGCGCGGGTCACGGGCAAGCGCGAGCAGCACATGGTCCTCAAGCCGCTGGTCAGTCCCGAACAAAGTGCGGATCCTGCTCCAATTGGCGGGATCGCGCGCGTAAACCGCGACGAAGGGCGCAACGGTCCGGGTTCCGGTCGGCGACAAGCGCGCAAGCAGGGTCGCCTGCTCGAGCCCGGCAAGCGCCTGGCCTGAGCGGAAATAATAATCGGAAAGGAAATAAGCGGCAGCCATCGAACGCGGATCGCGCCGCTGCGCTTCGGCAAAGTAGCGCCCAGCGAGCGGCTTGTCCCCGCCGACAGCCGCCTGCACGCCCCGGACGAGGAAGGGCTCAGGGGAAAGCGGTGCCTTCAGCGCCGCATCGTCGATCAACGCG
The DNA here is from genome assembly GCA_050261135.1 of Bacillota bacterium. Classification (GTDB taxonomy): domain Bacteria; phylum Pseudomonadota; class Alphaproteobacteria; order Sphingomonadales; family Sphingomonadaceae; genus Sphingomicrobium. Next base: position 52,702 of record JBLNCZ010000023.1, on the reverse strand, counting down.
AACGTCGCCCCGCTTATGGGCTTGCGAACCCGCGACGCCTCCGCGATCTCGCGCATCGCTTCGGAGATTTCGACGTCGGGATGTCCGGGCCAAAGCGAAGCGGCCTTCTGCGGATGAAGCTCGGCAAGCGCGTCCACGGCCGAGTTCCTGAGCACCTGGATTGCGAGAAGAAGGACAATCGCGCATGCGAGCGCGCGCCGCACCATCATCGGCTGCGACCGCGCAGCCGACGCCGCTCCCGGCGACTCCGGCCGATCTTCACCGAAAGTGACTCCGATGCCCATGTTTCCGGCGGACGGTCGATGCGCCATCTGTCCGTCGGGCCGCCGGTGGAGCGCACCGCGGGCGCCGAGCTTCGGGTCTTCGACATGGCGGCAGTTTGCATAGTGAATGACTGCTAGTGTCCACAAGATGTTTCATCGGTGGGCGCCGCCTTGAGGCCAATTCGGCGCGCTGAAACGGCAAAGGGACGAAAAATCGTCCGCTCGCGCCTTGGACTCGATTAGTAAACTTCTGCAATTTCATTGATTTCGGAGCCGGTACTGGTAAGCAGCAAGAACGGTTCCGCGGCGCCGCGCGCTCTTAGCCTTGCGCCTGCCCCGCCGAATGAGTCACAATTATCGCCCGCGAGTAGGAATGAGCTGTGAGTTCGCGCTGCAAAGATTTCGCACACTGGAATGCCGCCAAGGCGCAGCTGGTTATCGGTGCGCTGGTCCTTCTCGCCGGCTGCGCGCCCGAGACAAGGCTGGACCCTTCGTCGACCGCGGTTGCCGTCGCAGGTGCGCTTCCGCCGCCCGACACTCCGCTCGCAGAAGCGCAGGTCGCTCCGTACCGGATCGGTCCGGGAGACGAGCTTGAAGTGACCGTCTTCGGAGCATCCGACCTGGACCGCACCGCAGTCGTCGATTCCGCGGGCAATTTCTCGATGCCGCTCGCCGGAGCGCTGAACGCAGCTGGCAAGACCCCGCAGGACTTCGCGCGCGAAGTCGAGCAGAGGCTGAAAGGGCCCTATCTCAAGAACCCGCAGGTCGCCGTCAACGTCAAGCAGGCGACCAACCAGCAGATGGTCACGGTCGACGGCGAAGTCGCGCAGCCGGGACTCTACCCGGTCACCGGGCCGATGACGCTGCAGCAGGCGATCGCCACCGCCAAGGGAGCAACCGACACCGCGAACATCCGCAACGTGATTGTCTTCCGAACGGTCGGCGGACGCAAGATGGCGGCCATGTTCGACCTCAAGGCGGTCCGGTCCGGGCAGATTCCGGACCCGCAGGTCTATGGCAACGACATCGTCGTGGTCGGGGAAAGCGCAACCCAGAAGTTCCTGAAGAATGCCCCGTGGCTGGGGCTGTCGGCGCTCGGCCGCTTCCTTCCCATCCCGTAGAGGATTCCCGTGACCCAACTTCCAGCGGCCCACCCAGGCCCTTTCCCGGTCAGACTCGCTTCTGACGAATATGTGCCATTGGAAATGGCACCGGCAGACAGCCGTGCAGAAGCGATCCTGCGCCATTATTGGCGTATCTTCTACAAAAGGCGCTGGGTGCTGGTTGCAGCGCTTGGCCTCGGCATCGCGGCGGCGCTCATCGTGACGCTGCTGATGCAGCGCGAATATACTTCGGGAGTGACGCTCGAGGTGAGCCGCGAGGCCCCGAATATCATCGACATCCAACAGGTCGACCAGAGCGATTCCCAGAGTCCCGACCTCGAATTCTACCAGACGCAATATGCGCTTCTCAAAAGCCGGTCGCTGTCCGAAGCGGTCGTGCGCGACCTCAATCTCGCGAACAATTATCTCTACCTCGCGGGGAACAAGGAGTCCGATGTCAAGGAAGTCCGCGACATGCCGTTGCAGGACCGGCTCAACCTTGCGACCCAAATGGTCAACGACAACACGTCGGTCGCGCCGGTCCGGGGTTCCCGGATCATCAATGTCGAATTTACGTCGCCGGACCCTGACTTGTCGGCAAAGGTCGCCAACTCGATCGCGCAGAACTTCATCGAGAGTAACCTCTCGCGTCACTTCGAGGCTGCCGCCTATGCCAGGGACTTCCTGCAGAATCAGCTGAGGCAAGTCCGGGCAAGGCTCGAAGACTCCGAGCGCAAGGCGGTTCTCTACGCGCAGCAGCAAGGGCTCATCAAGTTCCGCACGGGAACCGGCGACAATGCGTCCGAGCAGTCGCTCCTCGCCAACCAGTTGTCGGAATTCAGTAGCCAGCTGACGGCTGCGCACGCCGCGCGCGCGCAGGCGGAAGCGCAATATCGCGAAGGGCTTGGAGGAAGCGCGGCAGAGCAGTCGCTCAGCAGCACCTCGTTGAACACTCTTCGCGAGCAGCGCGCGGAGCTAATCGCCCAGCAGACGAAGCTGCAGAGCGACTTCGGTCCGCAATATCCGCCGCTCATCGCTCTCCACGCGCAGATCGGGGAAATCGATAAGCAGATCAATCGCGAGGAATCGCGCGTAAGCTCGTCGGTCGCTCAAGACCTGCAGGGGAAATACCAGCAGGCACTGGCGGCCGAGAATGCGCTTCAGCAGAAAGTGGATGCGCTGAAAGCTGCAATGATCGGCGAGGAAGGCCGTTCGATCCAGTATAATATCCTGCAGCGGGACGTAGATACGAACCGGGCGCTTTATGACGCGCTGCTGCAACGCTTCAAGGACGTGGGCGTCGCGGGTGGGGTTGGCACCAACAATGTCGCGATCGTCGACCCGCCCGTCGTGCCCGACCATGCCTCATCGCCGAACGTCCTGCTGAACCTCGGGCTTGGACTGGTGCTGGGCCTGATCCTCGGCGGCGCGCTTGCGCTCCTTCTCGAGCAGCTCGCCGAGAGCGTCGTCCTCCCGTCGGAGTTCCAGGCGAAACTGCGCGTGCCGCTGCTGGGCACAACCCCCGCAGTCGGCAAACAGTCGCTTGCGACCCGCTTCCTGCCCAAGCCGGGAGGCGCTTCCGCAAATCTTCCGGAAAAGGCTGAAGAGGATACGTATAATTCGGCAGTGCACGGGTCGGAGGTCTCCGAAGCCTATCTCTCCATCGTGACATCGATCCGCTTCTCGACATCCCATGGAGCTCCCAAGAGCATCTCCATCACGAGCACGCAGGAGAAAGAGGGAAAGACAACCTCGGCAATCGCAATTGCCCGCACTCTCGCGTCGACCGGCTCGAGGGTTCTGCTAATCGACGCAGACATGCGGCGGCCGGCGCTCCATCGCAGCTTCGACCTTGCCGACCGGCGGGGCCTCAGCGAAGTGCTCACCGGCCATGCCAAGTGGGACGAAGTCGTTCATGCAACAGACGAACCTCGGCTCAGCATCATGACTGCCGGTAAGATCCCCCCGAGCCCCGCCGAGCTCCTGTCCGGAAGCCTCCTCGCTCAAGTCGTCACTGCCGCGACCGAGCATTTCGACAATGTGGTGATCGACTGCCCGCCTCTGCTTGGCCTCGCTGATGCTCCGCTGATTTCACAGGCCGTCGAGGGCACGGTGTTTGTCATGGAAGCGGGCCGCACCCGAAGCAGCGAGGCCCGCCATGCGCTCGACCGTCTCGCAGCGGTCCATGCGCGGGTCATCGGCGCTGTCCTCACCAAGCTCGACCATCGAAGCGCGGGTTACGGTTACGGCCACAGCTATACGTACAAGTACAGCAATGCGTGATCTTTAGCATCCGGCGAGCGCAGCTGAAGTCTCGCCACGGACCGCTCGAGACGCATTGGAGGAGGGGGCTAAATGTTTGCACGGCACAGGGTCGCCGGGGGCGACCAACAGCTGAAAGGCGCGGTCGCGATGGAGGCGAGCCTCAACGCCGCCGTGCTGAGGATGGTCGCCCTCCCCCGCTCGGCACGCAAGGCGATCATTGCTACGCTCGACGGCGTGACCTGCCTGCTTGCGGTGTGGGTCGCCTATTGGTTGCGCATGGGCGAGTGGCAGCTCGATTCGAGGCCAGTGAGCATCTTCGCGGCGCTTGCCATTGTCACCTGGTTCGCAGTTGCCTTTTCCAGCAAGACCTACCGTTCGGTCGTTCGCTTCTCCGGCCGGCCGACGATCCTGGGACTGTTGAAGTCATGCGTCCTCATGTCCGCGATCCTTGCGGCGATTCTATTCAATGCACATGTCGAGAATCTCCCGCGGACCCTTTCCGTGATCCACCCGCTGGTTTTCTTCCTCGGACTTGCTGCGCAGCGCCTCATCCTTGCGGACTTGATTACCGCAGCGCTTCACGGAACGAGGAGGCCCAATAACTGCAAGCGTGTGCTGATTTACGGCGCCGGTCGCGCGGGGCAGCAACTTGCAGTGTCCGTGCGCGACGAGGCCTCGTTGAAGCTGGTCGGGTTCGTCGACGAGGAACGCAATCTCAAGGGCAGGCTCCTCGAGGGCAAGAAGATCTGGCACACGTCCGACCTCGAGGCAGTCCTCCTGAGCCACGCTGTCGACGAGGTCTTTCTCGCAATCCCGTCGTGCAGGCGGTCGGTCCGGCGAGCAATTGTGGAACGGATCTGCAAGGCGAACGGGACGGTGCGCGTGCGGATTCTTCCGACACTATCGCAGATCGCTTCCGGGCGGGTCACCGTAAGCGACCTGAGGGAAATCCAGATCGAAGAGCTTCTGGGCCGCGACGAAGTGCCGCCCGATCCCGAGCTGATGTCGCGAAACATCAATGGCCGGCGGGTGCTCGTCACGGGTGCCGGGGGTTCGATCGGGAGCGAATTGTGCCGCCAGATCATTCGCCAGGGGCCGGTCAAGCTCATTTTGGCGGAGCAGTCGGAACATGCGCTCTATTGCATCGACTCGGAGCTTCGCGACCTGCAGCAGCGCGAGGGCCTCGCAATCGAACTTCAGCCAGAGCTGATCAACGTCGCAAGCGAGAATGAGTGCCGGCGGTTGTTTGCGAGCGCCAGGCCGGACACGGTGTTTCACGCGGCGGCATACAAGCACGTGCCGCTGATCGAGGCGAACCCCATCGCCGGAATCCGCAACAACGTGCTTGGAACATTGAACGTCAGTCTTGCAGCCGAGGAAGCGGGGACGAGAAACGTCATTTTGGTCAGCACCGATAAGGCGGTCCGGCCGACGAACCTGATGGGCGCCTCGAAACGGGTGTGCGAGCTGATCGTCCAGGCGCGCGCCGCAGAACAGAACGCAACGCGGTACACAAGCGTCCGCTTCGGAAACGTCCTCGGCTCAAGCGGGTCGGTGATCCCGCGCTTCCGCCAGCAAATCGCCGCGGGCGGACCGGTCACCATCACGCACCGGGAAGCCACCCGCTATTTCATGACGATCCCCGAAGCGGCGCAGCTGGTGATCCAAGCCGGCGCTCTTGCAGAAGATGGCGAGATTCTCCTCCTCGATATGGGTAGCCCGGTGCGAATCCTGGACCTCGCGCGGGCGATGATCGAGCTGTCAGGCCTGAATGTGGCGGATGAAAACAATCCGGATGGCGACATTGCGATCGAGGAGATCGGTTTGCGGCCAGGGGAGAAACTCGTCGAGGAACTCCTCATCAACGGAGTCTCCGAAGGCACGATGCACCCGCGCATCATCAAGGCTCGCGAGACGATGATCCCGTGGTCCGAGCTCGAACGGCGCTTGCGGGAGCTTCGCGCGCTCCTCGAACAGGGAGATTATGACCGCACCATGTCCGCGATTAGGAAATTGGTTCCGGGATACCACAAGGAGGAAGAGGCGCTTCCCGCCGCGGCGGAAGCGGGCCGAAGGAAGCTGCGCGTTGTCTCTTAGTCGCTAAAGTTCGATCACCGCGCCGGCTGAACGGCACGACGCTGCTCTGGCAGAGTCCCTGAGGGTCAGACAACGATGCGCACGGTCTTGAACGCCTCCGCGAACTCGCACCCGTTCTGGCTGCCGCGGAAGCGTGCAAGCGCAAGGCAGGCATCGACTGATCGTGACGCGACCCCGTCGACCTGCGATGCATAACAGGCAAGAGCATCGCGCTTCACGTCCACATAGTTGCTGATGTCGACATAGAATTCGGGAACGAACGCCGGTTCTATGCCTGGCACGTTCCAGTGGGTTTCCGAGAGTGTCTCGTAGGCGAGGACAATGCTGGGCGCCTCGGGCCGAACCGGACGGCACGCAACGACGGACGCGTCGAAAATGACGCGATGATCGATGTGGCGGTCGGGGAAAGGAATCAGGACCCACTCGGGATCGCCGGCGCGGACGAAGCGGCTGATACCGCCGGTCAGCTCGGCGACGGGCGTCTCGTGAACCATGGTGGCGGGTATTTCGAGAAATTCCGAGCGCACGACGCCCATCCGCGACATTGCCGCCTCGCACTCACGACGGGTCACGTCGAACGCTTCCCGGGAATAGAGCGGCGGCAGGTGCCCGCTGACGATCAGGACTGAGACTTCCACGCCCTCGGCCGCGAAACGGGCGATCGTTCCACCAGCTCCGAGAGTTTCGTCGTCAGGATGCGGTGCGATGACCGAAAGGCGCTTGGGCCGGCCGATCATAGTGGCTCGGACCGCAGTTCGGGCAGCGGCACAAGCGCCTCGACCGGGCGGCGGAACCGGCCGCGAAGCTTGGTGACGATGTCGGCGGCGAAATTCCAGGCGAAGAGCACGATGACGTCCGGTTCCGCGGCCTCAAGCTCTGCAGTTGGGCGTATCGGCACGGCCGTTCCCGGCATGAACCGCCCCGTCTTGTGAGGATTGTCGTCCACGACGATCGCCACGTCGCTGCCATCGAGCCCGGCGAGCTTCATGAGCAACGTGGCCTTGGTCGGGGCGCCGTAAGCGACGATCTTGCGGCCGCTCCGCTCCCGTTCCCGCAGCGCCTCGCGAAGCTTGCCCATCCTCTCGTCGATGCTGTGCCGCCAGCTGGCGAGAAACGGCTCGTCGTAAAGGACGGAGCGCCCTTCCTCCGCCAAAAAGTCGCGGGCCTGTTCCGAGACCCCGCCCTCACCGGTCTTACGCAGCAGGAGCCGGAGCGATCCTCCCTGCACTGCATTGACGCTAAGCTCGACCACATCGAAGCCGAGCCCCGTGAGGTGGCGCGTCAGCGGCGCCGCATGGTGATAGTCGAGATGCTCGTGGTAGATGGTGTCGAAGCAGCCGGTCCTCAGAACCTCCCGGAAGTAGCCGATCTCGAATGCGAAATGGCCGCCGTCCTTCAGGAGCGTATGGATGTTTCGGAATACCCCCGCGAGATCGTCGACGTGCGCTAGGACGTTGTGGCTGGTCACGAAGTCGGCTTCGCCGTGCGTTTCGACGATCTGACGGACAACGTCTCCGCTGAAAAAGGCGTTGATCGTTTCAATCCCGCGATCATTCGCGATGGTGGCTGCGAGGGTTGCCGGATCCACTCCGCAGACTCTGTAGCCACGATCCTGGAAGGCCTTGAGGCAGGTGCCGTCGTTCGACCCGATGTCGACGACGAGAGCGCCCGCCGGCAGCAATTCCCGCTCGTCCGCCCATGCCGCATATTCCGCGAAATGCCGGACGAAGCTGGGGCCTATGCCGCTCAGATATGTGTAGTTGGTGGCATAGAGCAATTGAGGGGCGACGGCGTGGCCGAGCTGAAAATGGCCGCAGGCGCCGCAGCGCTCGAGGACCAACGGATAAGCCTCTGCGGCACTTGCCGCTTCGGCAGTCTCCTGGAGGTTGTTTCCCAAAGGCACCTGCCCGAAATCGATGTATCGGCGCAGTTCTCGGCCGCCGCACAGGCGACAGGCGGTGATAGGCCTGACTGCTTCAGCCATTTGGCGCGTAACGAGCGAGCAGCTCGTGAATGTTTTCCTGCGTTACCAGCGGCTCGCGCACCGTGTCCTTCTCATAAGTCTCCTGGTCGCGCGGAAACTTGCTGCTGACGATGAGCCGGGTCCTTACCGGGAAGTAGGTCGCATGGAGCTCGTTGTCGGGAGTGAAGATATTGTCCCCCTCGCGAACCTTGAGATATTTGATCTCGCCCGTTGCTGCGTCCTTGTAGAAATAATCGATCTCCCCTTCGAGGACATACATGAAGTGGAAGTCGCTGTGGTGGTAGTGGTTGGAGCGGATGGACCCGGGGTTGCAGGTGATCAGCGAAACATTCTGCACGGGCACGTCGACGATCGACAATATCTCGCCGCGTTCGTCCGAATCGCGCTGGACGTTTTCGAACAAGGTTGAGCAACGCGGCAAGGTCATCGAGCGCTCCTTAGCGGCCAGTTCATTGGGGAAAATCCAGGCGGGAGGGTTACTATATTCCTCCGTGAAAGCAAACTTACTCGGAGGCGCGCGCGGCCGCCAGTTGAGCTCCGAGCTGCTCGAGCCCGGCAGCGATGAGCAACATGTTGCGGTTCCTTGCCTGCTGCGTTCGCGCCCAGCGGGATCGCGGAGCCGCAAGCATCTCCATGAACCCGTTGACGTCACCGAAACTCTCGTGCCGAGTGACCACGCCCGCGGCGGAGCCGACGATGGTGCGCTCAACCGGTCGGCCCGAGAAAAAAGGTGAGTAGCGGATGCTTGTGTGATTGCTCCGCAGCGTGACGGCATTTTCGTAGCGGCCGTCGACGCCGATCTCGATCTTCACGTCGATGCCGCCGCAGCGACCGGAGATGAAAAGCAGTTCCTCCATCGTTCCGGCGCGCTCTGTCCGGCCCAGTGCGAGGCCAGCAAGTGGCACGGCAAGATCCGCGAGGAGCGACAGGGCATAGCAGCCAATATCATAGAGGACGGATGCACCTATCTCGGCGCCCTGGCGGAAGGTGCCGGAAGGAAGGCTTGGCAGCACGAAAACGATTTCGATCGCTTGCCATTGCCCGAGCTGCGCGCCCCAGTCTCGGAGAAGCTTCGCGTAGAGCCTCGTATTACGGTGCATGAAGCCTTCCACGAGCAATGCACCGGCGCTTGCGGCTGCATCGATGGCGGTGCGCGTCTCCCCGACCGACACGAAGGCCGGCTTCTCGACCACCGCGTCGCGTCCAGCCACGAGCGCCGGAAGGCAGTGGGCGAGGTGCAACCGGGGCGGCGATGCAATGAGGAATGCAGCGTCCGGCGGAACCGCATTCAGTGCGTCCTCGACACTTTTGAACAGCGGAGCGACAGGGAGATCGCGGGGCTCCTGACGGGATACCAGTCCGACCAGCGCCTGGCCGTTGGCCTCGATCGCGGGGATGAGCTGATTGCGGGCATGCCGGCCAACGCCGACGAGACAGAAGCCCGGCCACGAACCACGCGCCATCAGATCTCCTGCGGAGGCCGGGGTGCCGGCTTGCCGGCCAGAAAGATGGACCGGCACAGGAAATAGAAGGGAATGGTAGCCGCGATCATCGCGACGATCGTCGAAAGGATCCGCCCGAGGCCCGCGGCCTGCAGCAGTGCAGACACAGCGAGGCAGAGCGCCACATTGACGAACTGCGGAGCGAGATATCCGAAACCGTCATAGGTGCGGTCGAGGCGCTGGTAGAGGTGCAGATAGTTGCGGGAGAGGAGGTCATGCCGCTCCCTCACCCTTATGGTGAAGACGAAGAACACGTCTAGGGTCGGCAGGGCTGCCGGCAAGGCGGCCTCCGGAGGCACGCTCCCGATGTCGGCGAGAAAGGCGGCAGCCATTGCGACAAGCAGCCCGGCGAAGGCAAAGCTGCCGGAATCTCCGAGGTAGATGGTGTTGGGGCGGCTGTTCATCACCGCGAAGGGCAGCACGAATGCAAGCATTGACAGCGCCGCCGGCTCCCATTCGCGGTGTCCGGCGCCGAACGCAAGAATGAGCGCCGCGGTCAGGCCGATGAACGTCGCGAGATTAAGATCGGCGCCGTCGTAGAAATTGACGATATTCGTCGCCACGACGCAGGCGAGGCCGGCCGCGAGCGCCCCCGCGGCCCAGAGCAGTGCCGAGCTTCCGGCGGCGAAATAGACGGCCCCGATTCCGGTCCCGGAGACGAGGCTGATCATCATTCGGGTTCGCGCGCTCAGCTCCTTGACGTCGTCGAGCCAGTAGAGAGCCGCCGCAGCGAAGATGATTGCCAGCGCCACGGCGTATTGAGGGGGCGACCGGCTGACGAGGGCAGCACCCAGCACCGCGGGTGCAAGCAAGACGCCAAAACCCGTCGGAACGCGATCGCCCGCATGGGTTCGGCGCCAGACCCACCGGTACGCGATTCCCGCGAGCGCAGTCGCGACCACGACCAGGATTGCGTATCGGCCGTCGGCCCAGCTGAGATCCGCGGTCATCAGTCCTGATGCCGCTTCTGAATTATCCGCGAGCCCGCAGCCACGTCACGCGTGATGACCGAACCGGCGCCGATCACCGCGCCCGAACCTATGGTCAAAGGCGCGATGATCAGCGCGCCCGACCCAAGCATGACCTCTTCGCCGACCTGCGTCTCCTGGTGCCCCGCGCCGTCCCAATTGCAGAATATGACGCCGCAGCCGATAATCGTTCCCGATCCTATCGTGGCGTCGCCGATAAACGCGCGGTGGGACGCCTTGACGCGAGAGCCAAACCGGCTTCGGGTTGCCTCCAAATGGGCGCCGAGGATGCAATCGGAGTCCACCTGGCAACCGTCCCGGATGAAGCAGAATGGACCGAAAAGGTTTCGGTGGCCCGCCTCGAGTTCGGCGAGCACCGAATAAGCTCGGACCCGCGCCTCCTCGCCGAGCCGTACGTCCGTCAGCATCGAGCCGTTCTCGACGGAACTGTTAGGGCCAAGCGAGCAGTCGCCCGCGAACAGAATCTCGGTTCCGAGCTCGATGGGTCCGTCGACGGTGAGCGACGCGCCTTCGGCGAGCCCGATCCGGTCCGTTCCGAAAGCCGCCTGCAACGACACATTGTCGGTGAAGCGGGTGGGTGCGCTAAAGGTGGCGCTCGCCAATTGTCGCTCCATCAGCCCCATTGCTCGTGGTTCCGGACCCCAGCGACGCGCGGCAGCGGACGGGAGGTCGCAGTCGTCGTTTCCGCAACGCACGCACGCGCCCATGCGACGCGCGCGGGCGACCCCAGGCGAGCCCTCCGGGCCCGCCTGCTATCGGCATGCGTCAATAATTTTTCCATACCGTGCGCTGCACATAGTCAGAATAGCTGAGGATGATCCGGACAACCTTGTCGGAGACGTTGGGCATCGAATAGTCCCCCACCATACGCAACATGCGATCATCTCCGCGCGGCTGGTCGGCGAGGACCTCGAGCGCCTGCTGCACTCGTTCCGGATTGAGGCCGACCATCATCACGGCGCCTTCCTCCATGCCCTCGGGCCGCTCGTGGGCCTCGCGGATGTTGAGCGCAGGGAAGTTTAGGATCGAAGATTCCTCAGTAATCGTGCCGCTGTCCGAGAGCACTGCCCGGGCAGATTTCTGCAGGCGGATATAATCCTGGAACCCGAGGGGCTTCATCAGCCTGACCAATGGATGGAATTCCACGGAGGCGGCATCAATCCGCTTCTGAGTGCGTGGGTGCGTCGAGACAATGACTGGAAGCTCGAACTTCGCGGCCACTTCATTGAGGATTCCGACCAGGCGACAGAAGTTGTCCTCCGAATCGATATTCTCCTCGCGATGGGCGCTAACTGCGAAATAGCCGAACTCGCGAAGCCCCAGCCGCTCGACGACGTCCGAGGCGTCAATCTCGGCACGGTGATGCTCCAGCACCTCGAACATCGGGCTTCCGGTCTTTATCACCCTGTCCGGAGAGATCCCTTCCCGGAGGAGATATTCCCGGGCGATGTCGCTGTAGGTCAGGTTGATGTCTGCGATGTGGTCGACGATGACCCTGTTGATCTCCTCCGGCACGCGCTGATCGAAGCAGCGGTTTCCCGCCTCCATATGAAAGACTGGCACCCGCCGCCGTTTGGCGGCGATCGCGGCAAGACAGCTGTTGGTGTCGCCGAGGATCAGCAGTGCCTCGGGCTCGACCTCGGCCAGGACGGCGTCTGCGGCACTGATCACGTTGCCGATTGTTTCGGCAGCATTCGTCCCTGCTGCGCCGAGGAACTTGTCCGGCCTGCGGATTCCGAGCCCTTCGAAGAAGATCTGGTTGAGCTCATACGCGTAATTCTGTTCCGTGTGGACCAGGTGGTGGTCGCAATATCTGTCAAGCTTCCCGATGATGAGCGACAGCCTGATCAGTTCGGGACGAGTCCCGACAATCGTCATTACACGCACGCTTCGCCCCTTCTTGAATCTTGCTTCATCCGAACTCGCGCATCTCGGCGACAAGCAGCGGCCACGGCGGAGCAACATAGCCGGTGGCTTCCCTGAACCGGCTCCCGTCGAGCGACCGGTCGATCGCGAGTGCTGCGTCCGGAACGATCTTCACCTGCCGCCCATATTCCGCGGCGAACAGCTTCAAAAGCTCAAGCTTCGAGATCGGGGACGCCGCTACATGGTAGAGGCCGTGCATGTCGGGGCGGGGCAGGACAAAGTCGCGAATGACGCGCGAGAGCTCGACTGTCGGCAAGCCGGAAAAGATCGCTCGCTGATAACCCTTGACGCTGCCTTCCTGTGACAGGAACCAGTTCAGAAGCCCGTGACCCGAGCGCAGCTCAGGCCCGATGATCGACGTGCGCAAGGTGATTGCATTAGGCCCGTCGACCTCGCCCCAGAGCTTGCTCAGGCCGTAGAGGTCGGTCGCATCGGGCGCGTCCGCTTCCCTGTACATGCCCGAACGGCCGGTGAACACGCAGTCCGTGCTGATATGGACCAGGCGGGCTTTGCCGACCTTGCACAGGCGTGCGATGCGATGCGGCAACAGGCTGTTGATCGGGACCGCCTCGAGAACCTGGGCCGCGGCGCTCAATTGCTTCACGATCCCGACGCAGTTGATGACGACATCGGGCTGATGAGCAGCGAAAAGTTCGGCGATGCTCTCGGGGTTATGCGCATCGAAGCCGCCGTGGACACGGTCTCTGAGCGCGGCGGCGAACAGGTTCCGAGCATCAGCAGACCGAGCGACGCCAGCAACGTCGATGCCCTTGCTCTGCGCCAAGAGCCGGAACAGCGCGTTGCCGAGCATTCCCGTAACGCCAAGGACGAGAATCTTCATCTTTCCACCTCGGCGGGAAGCGCCCGCTCCTCTCGTTTCCCGTCGCTGCCCGGTTCGGCGAGCTCGTCGAACAAGCCGACGAGCTGACGGGCAAGCAGCTCGGGCTCGTAATGGGCTTCGAAATAGGCTCGTCCGGCCTTTCCCATCGCCTCGCGCTCGGCGGCAGGCATCGCCTTGAGCCGGCGAACGGCTTCGGCCAGGGCGGCAGGATCGCCAGCCGGGCACGTAATCCCGCAACGCGCCTCCGCGACGATGTCGGCTGCCTCACCGTTCACGGCGGCAATGACGGGCCTCCCGGCGGCGAGATAGGATTGCAGCTTGCTCGGAACGGTCTGGGCAAGCACCGGATCGTCAACGAGGGTCAGGAGCAGCGCGGAGCACTGGCTGTAAAGGCCCGGCATCTGGTCGGGCGGCAGTCGCCCGCCAAGCCGGAGGTTGGTAAGTCCTCGATCCTCGATCTCGCGCGCAATCCATTCGGCGCGCGAACCGGAGCCGAACAGAATGATCTGAACGCCCGAATCGTCGCGCAGCAGTCCTGCCGCCTCAACCACCGACTCCATGCTCTGCACCGTCCCGAGGTTGCCTGCGAAGACGATGTTGAATGACGGGGGAAGCTCAGGGGCGCCTTTGCCGGGCATCCTCGAATGCTCGCCCGGATTGGGAAAGTACCGCACTGGCGTGTTCCCCGCCTGGCGCCCGATGTGCCGGACGAACGCCCGCGATTGGCCGAGAACGAGGTCTGCCCGCTTGTAAAGCGCTCCAACGGCAGCTTCCACCGCGCGCAGGAGCAAGGGCGAGCGAACGAAGTTCGTTGATGAAAGCGCTTGCGGCCACAAATCCTGCACCCAGAGGACGAGCTTGCCCCCCTTGAGGAAGCGCAGCCAAAGGCCCACATATCCCTGGATCACGGGCGTCGTGCAGTAATTGAACAAGATGTCGAAGCGGCGCCCGCGCAGAAGCCACGTCCCCGCGACAATCCCGCTGGCGAGGAACGATAGATAATTGCACGCAAGGTCGATGGCCGTGCCACGCCGCCGCGGCACGACCGGCACGCGCATGATCTCGTAGCCGACAGGGTGGCGCTCGCGAAGGGTCCGCCAGCTCCTGTAACCCGGATATGTCCGTCCTTCCGGATAGCTCGGAAAACCGGTCAGCACCGTCACCTCGGCGCCTGCGGAAATCAGGTCTTCGGCTACTTGGTTGATGCGGAAGGATTCCGGCCAGAAATAATGGCTGAACAACAGAATTCGAAGCGGCTGTGCGGGCTCGGCGCTGCCGCCCTTCACGCCGCCTTTGCCCTTCGTCAAATGTCGGGGTCGGCTGCCTCGCCGCCGACGACCTGCTGGACGTAAGGGAGCGTCATGAGGAGCTCCTTGGTCTCGTCGCGGCTCAGCCGTCGAGCGTTGTGCGACGTATAGTCGAGCGCCTCCGAAATACTCTGCTCCCCCTCGTCGAAATATTTGTCGTAGTTCAGATCCCGCATGTCGGGCGGAATGCGATAATAATCGCCCTGATCCTCGGCTTCCGCCATCTCCTCGCGCGTGAGGAGCGTCTCGTAAAGCTTTTCGCCGTGTCGGGTCCCGATCACGTGTACTGGGTGGCCCTCCTTGCCGAGCAGCTCCGGAATGACCGCGGCAATGTCCCCGACCGTGCAGGCAGGCGCCTTCTGGACGAAAAGGTCGCCATTCGAGCCGTTGCGAAAGGCGTGCAGCACCAGTTCGACCGCCGAATCTAGCGACATCATGAAGCGGCTCATCCTCGGATCCGTCACAGTGATTGGCCGCCCCTCGAGAACCTGCCGGACGAAGAGCGGGATCACCGAGCCTCGCGAAGCCATGACGTTGCCGTACCTGGTCCCGCAGATGATTGTCCCCGTGCTCGCAAGGTTGCGCGACTTGGCGACCATGAGCTTTTCCATCAGCGCCTTGGACATGCCCATCGCGTTGATGGGATAGACTGCCTTGTCCGTCGAAAGGCAGATCACGCGGCTGACTTGCGCCTCCACTGCAGCGCTGAGCACATTGTCGGTGCCAAATACGTTGGTGCGCACAGCCTGCATCGGGTGGAATTCACAGGACGGGACTTGCTTCAGTGCGGCTGCGTGGAAGATATAGTCGACGCCGCGCACCGCCTCACTGACGCTTCCGAAGTCGCGTACGTCTCCCAGATAGAAGCGGATATTGGGATGCGCATATTTCTTGCGCATGTCCTCCTGCTTCTTCTCGTCGCGCGAGAAAATTCGGATCTCGGCGAGATCGGAGTGCAGGAAACGGCGCAGCACTGCGTTGCCGAACGATCCCGTTCCACCCGTAATCAACAAGACTTTGTTCTCGAACAACTTATTCATCCCTGCAGCTGGAATGCCCGGAGGAGCTGGGATGACCGTGATCCTCAGCCGCGGACGAACGCGCGCTCGGCGCATCACGCCCCCCTCCCCCGCAGCAGGTGCCGTAGAATGGAGGGCGTTGCAACGATCTTGTTCGACAGGAAGGTTTTTCCCGTCGAAGTCTGGCACGAGCCGGGGTCCCAGGCCGGCGCTCCTGCCGACGAGCCGGCGCGCGCCGGCACCCTGCTGCGAGAACAAGGAGATTGCGAAAATGGGCTGCCCTTCTATCGAACTGCACGAGTGGAGCACGCTCGGCCGACACCCGAAGTCCCGATCAGTTGGCGCGCGCAGAGGAGACAATCGCATTGTTGCAAGACGGCAAGGGCGCAGCGTCCGCAAGCGGCACCGGATCGGTCCTGATCGGGACCGCGGTCGCCTGCGCGCCAGACCGGCCGATGCGCGCTGATCCCTTGGCCCTCGCCGCGCCCGCAAGCAGTCCAACAAAGTGAAGCCGAGCTTGTTCATCATCGGGGGGCCGAAGTGCGGCACGACGGCCATGTGCTCCTACCTGGCGGAGCACCCGGAGGTATGTTTCGCAGTTCCCAAGGAGCCTAAATACTTCAATACGGACTTCGCGCCAGAGCGCCGCGAGGCGCTGACGGAAAAAGCCTATCTGCGCTGCTTCCGCGCGAACCCGCGAGTTCACAAGCTCCTGGCCGAAGGGACGGTCTGGTATCTTTATTCGCAAGTCGCCGTCCCAAACATTCTGCACTTCAACCCGGATGCACGCTTCGTGGTGATGATCCGAAATCCGGTCGATCTAGCTTATTCGCTCCATTCGCAGCTCTATTATGGGGGCCTTGAGGATGTTGGAGACTTCGAGACAGCCTGGCGCCTCCAGGAGGCCAGGAAACGCGGGCAAGACCTTCCGCGCGGCACCCGTGACGCCAAGAGCCTGCTCTACGGCGACGTCGCCAAGCTGGGCGAGCAGGTGGAAAGGCTTTTCAAGACCGTGCCCCGGGAGCGGGTGCTGATCATCAATTATGACGATTTTAGCCGCGATCCTCGCTCCCAATATGACCGAGTGCTCGCCTTTGCCGACCTGTCGCCGCACCCGCGGGAGCAATTTGCGCGGCACAATGAGAACCGCGCCCTCCGCACGACTTTCCTAGCCGCCGCCATATTCCGGTTGAAGCGGCTCAAGAGCGCACTCGGACTGAAGAAATCCTTCGGCATTTGGCACTGGCTGCAACCGCTCGTCGCGCGAAAGCAGGAGCGGCCGAGAATGGCAAAGCGCCTTGAGGAAGAGCTGCAAACCTATTTCGCGGCCGACATTCAAGAACTCGAACGGCAGACCGACCTAAACCTCTCCTCATGGAAGCAAGGGCGCGATCGGAACGTGGCATAGAAGCGAACGTCTGCATCCGCCGCAGCGACGGCGACAAACAGTTTTGACTTAATCAATTCTCGCTTTCACGCTCAAATTGGAGCCGTCCAGTGATCGTTAGTGAGGACTCGATTTGCGTTCTTACGGCAGCAGCACCATCCCGTTTGGCGCCGGCGCCGTCGCTGGATGCCGGATGGCTGGAGCATCGGGCAAAAAGCAGTTGCGCTCGTAGAGCCTTACACGAGCGGCGCTCAGTACCGGCGACCCACGTGTCGTTTTTCGATTGCCGAGTCGCAAACATGCAGTCACGAGAGAGGGCATGGAGGGTGGAATCGTACTCGTTGTGATCTTACGACGGCCGAGTGTACTGGAGCTGTCGCTCTGCCTTTCATTCGAAGCTGACGACAAAAAGCTAAGTTGTGGACTCGTGGTTCTGGCGAAAGAAGCACGGCAATCAGCCGTTGCTGAAAGGCTGCACGATGACGTCAACTGAGCACACTCCCGAAATTTCGAGACCGGGCGGAAGCAGCGTGACAGCCTCCCAGAGGCAGCAGAAGAAACGCAAACCAGTCGCTGTCTTCGCAAGAACTGCGAGCCGTCCGATTCCGCGTGTAGCGCGAATGATGCACGTTGGCGACGAGAGAGGGCTGCGGACTTTGTACCTCGGCGCGCGCCGTGAACCAGGACTGTCCAGAGCAGATGTTTGGGAAGGACTATCCGTCGAGCGTATCGGGCCTGAGTTCCCTCTGCTCAACGGCACGCGCCCGCTGACCTATGTGAGTTCCGTGGTCGCGTATAATATCGCACTCTACCGCGCTCTCCGACGCACACGTCCAGCGGTCGTGCATGCTTCGGATATCGAAACTATGCCTGCATCGACAATCTATAGGCTCGGTCATCAAACGAGACTGATCTACAACATCCACGACAATGTTGCACAACGTTATCGCTTGCCCGCCGTGATCCGGAACTTGCTGAACGTTGTCGAGGGACTTTTCGTGCGCGCCTCCGACGTCGCACTCGTACCAGAGGGTTTTCGCCGGGATGCGCTCCCCCGCTGGGCTCGCTCCAAGGTCAGAATCATTCGGAACACCCCGCGTGACCTCGGCCGCGCGCCGCTACCAGATCCCGGTGCCCCCATCCGGATATTCTTCGGCGGCTGGCTGGACTGGGGACGTGGCCTAGGTCAGCTACTGGAGCTTGTTTCCGAAAATGCGGACTTCGAATTGGTAATCGCCGGTGAAGGCTCGCCAGACGTGATTGCGCGTGTGAAGGCCAATCCTCGCACGCGATTTTTGGGATTCATTGGCCACGAGCAGGTTATGCGGGAGTGCGCCGCATCTCATATAATTCCAGCCCTTTACGATCCCCGCCGGCTTATCAATCGCTATGCTGCATCGAACAAATTGGCTGAAGCTTTGTCGCTAGGTCGGCCCGTACTTATCAACAACGAAATGATGATCGCACGTGAGTTGGAGCCATTTGATTGTACCATTACGACGAACTACTCATCTATTCGGCATGTCGCTCCAGCGCTGCGAGCTGAATTACTGGATAGGAAGAGATTCACGATTTTGAGCAATAATGCGCGGTCTACGTACGAGAAGTTGTACAGCTGGGATGCTGCAAAGGCGCTAATGCATGAAGTGCTCGATTGAAGATGATCGGATAGCGTTGTTGTCCCTACGCCGTAACGTTCTCAGCTACGACTGCACGGCACGCGCAAGAACGCGTGCGACTTGTGCTTAGCGGTGAGCCGAAAGATCATCTGCTTTGGCGGACACTTGAGTTACTGGTGCGCAGTTGCGTTCGCATCGCACCTCTCATGGCTCCCCAAACAAGCATGCTTCCGACAAGCCCGTCCATGGGCCGAGGGCTCTCCCAAGGCGATTTATCGCGCTGCGGCCAAATAGTCATAGATGTACTACTGCGACTATCACGGATCATGAAAAATCTATGAGACGTCTGCGGTATTTCACACGGCGTGTCGTCGAAACACCCCCCCAAGCGCTCGCACGCAAGGCGTGGCTGCGCGTGAAGCCCTATGTCTACGCGCCATTCTACTCGAGCCGCCGCGCGGGCAACTCCCGCCCTGCCTCCCACACGATCGAGCGCGTCATGTCGGCCCTTTCGGAGCTACCGCCGACACCGCACCCGACCGGTGATGTCGCTTATCGCAAACGCGCGACCGATCGCGCTGCCTCGGTCGCAGCCGGGCGCTTTCCCGTGCTGGGCTACGGAGAGACTGACATCCCGAGCGGCTCAGGCTGGCTCCGGGACCCTTTCCACGGTTACGAATGGCCCTGCAGCTACTTCCCGGCGGTAGGCTTCCTTTCGGGAGCCGGCCGAGCCGACGTGAAAATCCCGTGGGAACTCAGCCGGCTGCAGTTCCTCGTCTGGCTCGCCGAGGGAGCGCTTTTCGACGGCTCGGAGGGCGACACATATGTCGCCCGGTTCGAAGCGATCCTTCACGATTGGAACGCGGCCAACCCGACCGGGTTCGGCGTCAACTGGACTTGCGGGATGGAAGTCGCGATCCGATCGGTGAACCTGGTCTTCGCAGCAGCGCTGATCACGGACCGGCTGTCAGCTGGATCCCAGGCGGCGCTCGTCGGATGCCTCTTCGCGCATCGGTCCTTCCTAAGGCGCTTCCCGGAATATTCGGACGTGACCGGCAACCATTATCTTGCCGGGCTCATGGGAATTGCAGTCCTCGAGTCAGTCCTCAGCGGACTGCAAAGTCGCGCCTTCCGGCAAGCGGTTTTCGCCTTTACCGCCGAAGCGGAGCGGCAGTTCGAACCATCGGGCGCTCATCTCGAATATGCGCCCGTCTACCATCGCTTGTGCATGGACATGGTCGCCGTCGTCCACGCAGTTGCAAGCCGAGCGGGCAACGAGTTGGCGGTCCCACTATCCAGGGTGCTTGAACGCGCAATGGCATTTGCCGATTCCATCGCCTCGCCAGGCGGCGTGTTGCCGATCTTCGGCGACAGCGACAGCGGGGAGATCCTTTCGTTCGGAGCCGACGTCCGGCGCCTCGATTCCATGCGAGCTTATTGCCACGGCGCTCACGCAGGCGACCCCCATGGTGATCTCGCCGTCTTCCTCAACCATTTCCGCGAGAGTGAAGAACCGCTCTTCCCTGCCGCAGGCTCCCGCACGCGAAACTCCGGGCCTTTTGCTGCGATGCGCAATGGGCCCATAACCGTCATTGCTCGGCACGGCCCCCACGGCCTCAAGGGACGTGCGCCGCACGATCATGATGATGCGCTCGGCATCTGGGTCTTTGTTGGTGACGATGACCTGCTCGTGGATGTCGGATGCGTCGGCTACACTCTCAACTGGGATGAGCGGCGCGCGACGGTCGTATCGACGGGCCACCCGGTGTGGTCGCCGTCTGGCGCAGAGCGATATATACCAGTCCAAGGCTCTATCGCCCTAACTGTCCGCGGGGCCCCGACTGCAGAAGTGCAGCTCGAAGAGAACGCCGATGCCACAATTTGCAGGCTCGAGCTTCGTGGACCGCTCCGCGTCAGCCTCGCGGAACGGCGGTGGATCATCCTTTCGGATACGATGCGGATCGAAGACAGCATCCGCTTGAGAGAGCCGCACGCGATCGAGATGCTGCTGCGCGTCGGTCCGGCCTTCCGCATCGAGGCAAGCCGAGCGGAGAACGCGGTCGGGATCCGTCATCTTGCCAGCGGCCATCGCGGCGAACTGCAATTCCAGGCGAATCAGACGCTTGAGCTAGCCGTGGAAGAGGAGATGTGGGCACCTCAATATGGGCGTAAGGAGAAGATTTCCGCTTTGCGCGTGCGATCGCCCGCGGCCTCCGAGCACGTGGTCTGCTGGACGCTTGCATGGAAAAATGATGAGGCGCGGGATGCCGGTGGCGGGCTCGATTAGCGAGGCGCGATCGGGGTTGCTCCGGGCGAAGGACCCAATCACAGAATGCGGGGAAACTTCGCCTGTGCAGCTGCAGGGATCGTGAAGGGCTTTTGAATAATGAAACAAGTCACACAGTCGCTACGATCCGGCGCGATCGAGCTTGCCGAGGTGCCGGCACCGGCCGCCGTTCCGGGGCAATTGGTGATCCGCTCGTCCAGGACGCTCGTCTCAGCGGGCACCGAGCGGATGATCGTGGAATTCGGCCAGGGCAATCTGCTCCAAAAAGCCCGAAGGCAGCCCGAAAAGGTCAAGCAGGTCATCGACAAGATGCGCAGCGACGGCATTCGCCCGACTATCGAAGCCGTGTTTGCCAAGTTCGGCGAGCCCGTACCGCTCGGCTATTGCAACATGGGCCGGGTCGTCGAGACCGGTCCGGGCGTGACCGGCTTCGCCGCGGGCGATCGCGTCGTCTCGAATGGCAGGCATGCGGAGGTGATCGCCGCTCCGGTAAACCTGTGCGCAGCCGTGCCGCCGAACGTTTCGGATGACGAGGCCGCATTCACGATCATCGGCGCGATCGCACTCCAGGGAATTCGCCTCATCAACCCTACGCTCGGGGAGCTTGTCGTCGTCCAGGGACTTGGCCTGATCGGGCTTGTTGCAGTCCAGTTATTTCGCGCCAATGGCTGCAGGGTCATCGGCATCGACGTTGATGAATCGAAGCTCGAATTAGCGCGGCGCTTCGGCGCCGAAACGGTGAACCTGGCCGGAGGGCAAGATCCGGTCGAAGCAGCGAAAGCCCACTCCGGAGGCCGCGGCGTCGACGCGGTGCTGATTACCGCCTCAAGCAGCAGCAACGAGCTTGTCCACCAGGCCGCGACCATGTGCCGCAAGCGTGGCCGAATCGTGTTGGTGGGCGTCGTCGGGCTCTCGTTGTCCAGGGCCGATTTCTACGAAAAGGAGCTCACGTTCCAAGTTTCCTGCTCCTATGGACCCGGGCGCTACGATCCGAATTACGAGGACAAGGGGCAGGATTATCCGTTCGGCTTCGTGCGCTGGACGGAGCAGCGCAACATGGACGCGGTGCTTAATCTCATGTCGACCGGCAGGCTCGACGTAAAGCCCCTGATCACCCACCGTTACCCGATCGACAATGCTTCCGCGGCTTATGAAACCATCACCGGCGACAAGTCTTCAATGGGCGTCATCCTCGAATATCCCGTGGACGAGCTCCCCGATGCCGCAGTCTTGGCGCGCACGATCGACGCTAGACCTGCCAAGCCGACCGGCAAGCCGGCGATCAGCTTCATAGGGTCCGGAAGCTATGCACAAGCCGTCTTGATACCCGCCTTCGCCAGGAGCGGTGCCCGGCTTCGCGGCATCGCATCGAACAATGGGCTTAGCGTCCGAACGACAGCCGGAAAATTTGGTTTTGAGCGAATTACGACGGCGGCGGACGAAGTCATCTGCGACGCGGATACGGACGCCGTGGTGATTGCCACCCGCCATGACAGCCATGCGGCCTATGTGATCAGGGCGCTTGCCGCCGGTAAGCACGTGTTCGTCGAAAAGCCCCTCGCGCTCACCATCGAGGAAGTAGACGCGGTCGCCGAAGCCACCGCGGCGGCCCCGGATCTCCACTTGATGATCGGGTTCAATCGCCGCTTCTCGCCCCTCACGCAAACGGCGAAGAGGCTGTTACGGGCGAAATCGGGTCCCCACAGCTTCATGATGACGGTCAATGCAGGCGAGCTCCCGCGCGACCATTGGGCTCAGGACAGAGTGCTGGGCGGCGGCAGGATCATTGGCGAAGCATGCCATTTCGTCGACCTGCTGCGATTCCTGGCCGATGCCCGGGTGGCTTCATCGTCGATCGAACGCATGGGCGGAGTGACGAACGACACCGTCGCAATCACTCTCGCGTTTGAGAACGGCTGCCTCGGGACTATCGCTTATTATGCGAACGGAGAAAAAAGCTTCCCGAAGGAGCGATTGGAGATCTTCAGCGGCGGAAGCGTCCTCCAGCTCGACAACTTCCGGACCCTTACGGGGTTCGGTTGGCCAGGATTCCAAAAACAGAGCCTTCGAAGGCAGGACAAAGGGCAGAATGCCTGCAGCGAAGCCTTCATGGCCTCACTCCGGAGCGGCAGAGCTGCGCCCATACCGCTGGACCAACTTTTCGAGGTCAGCCGGCTCATTGTTCAACTGGACGCGCAGCTTTGACTCAACGGGATCGTTGACTGCTGAACTACGAGAATTCTCCACCCGAGCCTGCTCAACTTGCCATGCAGTCGAATTGGACTCGTCGACGTTCGGCGGGCTTTTGCAGCGGTGCAATGGTAAAAGTCCAAGATATAGCTGATCTTGCCTGTGCATTCCGTGTGACGTGGAAAATGGCCTCGCGAGTTGAACAGTTTCGAGCGTTTCGGCTAGGAGCCCAAAGGTGGACGCGATCCTCATCTGCATCCCCTGCGTGCTCGCGCTGTTGTACTACGCGGTCGCCCGCCCCGGATTGCGCCGCGCCGGCATATCGCTTCCGACATTTTACCTGGCAGGCTTAGTAATTTACACCATCGGTTCGTTCGCGGTCTTCTCCGAGGGCGGCTATGGAGGCGGCCACGCTGTCACCCTGATGGCCGAAGCCGCGCTTTTTTCAGCTACGGTGGGGACGATCATCGGCGTCTTGCTGTTTGAACGCAGCTACCCTGCGGACTACACAAGCCAAACACTGCGTTCGTGGACACTCACT
This sequence comes from Bacillota bacterium, assembly GCA_050261135.1. GTDB lineage: Bacteria > Pseudomonadota > Alphaproteobacteria > Sphingomonadales > Sphingomonadaceae > Sphingomicrobium. Next base: position 29,382 of record JBLNCZ010000023.1, on the reverse strand, counting down.
AGAGGGGAGCAAACAGGCCTTTACTGGGGTCTAACCCTCAGCGCGGTCGTATGCCTCGGCTTTTCAGTTGAGGTGTTGCGGAATCAAGCAATCTCGAGCCTACTGGCCGACGTATTCAGCGTTTCCGACTCGAAGAGCCTGCTTCAGGCGCGAAAGGCGATCACCACTGGCGCAGAAGGATATTTTGCGCCTGGGATCGTCAAGCAGTTCCGCGACCTGCTAGTGCCAATTCTACTGAGCGCGACAATACTGATCTCCACGCGTCAGCGCCTCAGTACGGGGCAGAAGGCGATTGTGACAATCGCGGGCGTGTCTGCTCTCACGGCAATGCTACTGAGTGGTGTTCGGTCTAACCTCTTCCTATTCTTCATTGCGCTGTACGTTGCCTACGCGGTGGCGCAACGGGTGTACGGCAAGATGTCGCGGCGGAAGAAGCGGCTGCAGATTCTCTTTGTTCTCGCTGCAGTCGGACTCTATGGCGTTCTCACCGTTCTACTCGGGCGAGTTGACGCTTACGAGAGCCGCAGCAGTATGACTCTCGATGTTTTGGGCAATCTAGCCGACCGTATTATCGTAACGGTCCCGCGGATCAACATCGACACCTATCTATTCTGGGTCAATTTAGGTCCATCCTACGGAGCGCAGTGGCTAGCTGATCTGCGTGGTATCCTCCCTGGCGCGCCTGATGTCACACTTTATAACGTCCTCCATCAATACATTGGCGGATCGCTCGAAGGGAATGCAAGCCTTGGCCTCCCGGTTGATGTATGGATTAACTGGGGTTGGATAGGCGTCGTAATTTTCCCAGCGCTTTACGGCATCTTTCTCGTCTACTTCGATTGCAAGCTCGCGGTAATGCGTTCGCCAATCGCCTTCGGGACAAAGATCGTTTTTGCTTTGGCGCTCGCGAAGATCTACAGCCCAATCGGGTTCGTGCTCTATGGGGGTGGGATCTCAATCCTTCTTTATCTGGGACTGCTGTGGCTGCGTGGCGCCGAAAGCTCGAGCAGCCGACGCACGGGACTTCTGGTCACCGAACAAGCGTCCGGCTAGGTCAGAAGCGTCGAAACAATGCAGTCATCGAATACTTGATCTCGAATTCCCAAAATGGTGCGGTCGGTCTCTCGAACTGTTCTTAACCCGTAGTAACCTCCGCTTGCCCTGTTCGCGCGAATGATGTGCACGTTGTCGACGTACGGCCCGATTTGGTAGCAGGTCTGCGGTGCTCCAGTTCGACGATGGAGGTTTTTGACCCTGTTGCCGCCGAGCGTCACGTGATCAACGAGCCCTCGGACATCTGCTGCGGCTATCGCAATCCCCCCGGCAAGCGGCGAAACGGTGGTCATGTAGAGTTCGCAGTCATTATCTAGAATGCTGACCTCGTCAAAGCCGGATCGCCTGCCATTAACTAGTATACCCGCCGTGAAGTAATTTGCCGCGTCGGGCGATCGGCAGACATTGCCAGTTATTTTGAAATTCCGTGCGACCGTTTCGGCAACATTATCTACGTAGATGAATGCTCGGTAACTACCCGCGCCTAAGCCGAGGAGCGCGCGGTTGTTGCGGATCTCAACGTTTTGAGCTGACACGGAGGAGCGTAGTCCCCTGGGATTCCATGTTGATACTCGAATCGCAGAAAGTCCACCGCCGGCGTGAGCGAGCGATCCTCGATCGCAGTTGAGAAATGTATTCCGCTCACAGGTGATCCCATTATCAGACTGAAGGCGGACGACTGCGCCGTACGAGTAATGACCACTGAAGATGCAGTTACGTACGACGATATTCTTGTTCGGAATTCGGCCCTGCGCGTTGACGGTATTGATTGCACCTCCCCAATATACGCCCGTCGGCTTATTGGAGTTGAAAGTGTCGCCGTCGATGATTCCTGTGCTGCCCGAAGCAATGTTGAAAGTGTACCAGTCTGTCCCAATCCAGCGATTCCCCAGCGAGTTGAACTCTGCAACATTGTTGAGGAATACGGCCGCGCCGGAGCAATTCTCCACCGTGTTACGGAGGAGATCTAGCTGCGCAACCCCACGGGCGTAGATAACGTGAGTGACCTTGGCCCCATTCACGCGAAGCGTGCCATCCGAGGCAGTGCAGTTCCGGAACGTGCATCCATCGATCCGGACCCTGCGCATGTACGACTGAGGGTTTCCAACGAAGATGATCCATGTCGTGGCGGTGGCGTCCTTCGGCTGGTCCGAACCGCCGTCAAAGTCGACCCCAATGAGCTCCAGGATCCCTGACGTCGACTTGATAACGCTTCCGCCTCCGGGACCGAGCGATGGAACAATAATGCCGCCTGCGCCGATCAGCTGAACATCGTACCCGGACAAGTCAGCTTCAGAGGCGATCCGAAACGTACCCTCATCGACATAGACCTGCCTCAGCGGTGTCGCGAATGCATAACTAGGGGGCGCCGCTCTGATTGCCTCCAATAATCCTGCTGACGCGTCATTCTGACCTGTCGCGTCCGCGAACCCTGAGAGGGTGGTCTGGCGAGATTGAGCGGCGCGGACGGAGCCGCAACAGGCTAGCGCGGCCATTGTCGCGACGAATTCGCGGCGGTGCAATTTAGCTCGTCACTGCCGAAAGGCCGAGTCGTCGGGTGCCTCTGTGCCGCTTTAGGTAATCAGTGATGGGGGCTTCGACGGCGAGATACAGTGCTATTCCCGCTAGGGCCGAGCAGGACATCGCAAGCGCCCAGAACACGACGCCGAGCCCGCCTCCTTTGTGAGAAAAGATGACGAACGGCTGCGTGATGAACGGGTGCACGAGATAGATTGAGTAGCTTGCGTTGCCCAACAGAAGGGGGAGGCGTGATTTCACCACCATCCCGTGCTCTTCGAAAGAGATGAATGCCAGCACGATTAAAGCCGACGGGAGAAGCCTGGCGACACCATGATCCACGGTCGGAAAGTACATCACATGCACGAGAAACGATGCGAAACAGAACGGCAGGATCGCGATCGCCGCCCACACCGGAATCACAGGCTTGAATTTAGCGATCAGCATTCCAGCGACAAACCCGAGCATCAACGGCTGGGTGACGAAGGCCCAGACCGGGTTTGTGGCGATGGGATGAAGCGAGACGAGCATACAAAGAACCAACGCGCACGCTGCCACCGACCACTTTCCAAAATATAAGCAGGCGCCGAACAGTGCGTAAAAAAGCATTTCCAAATTTAGCGACCACCCCATCGGGAGCATCGGAGCAACCGCTCCGTTCCCCTTCACATAAGGAATGAAGAGTAAAGACTGCAAAAGTGCGGTGGGTGAAGCCCGAGTTGCCCCAAGCACGCTTGGGATAACGAGCGCAACCACGAAGATTGCAAAGGTCATTAGCCAGTAAAGGGGCACGATTCGCTGAAGGCGGTTCCTCCAGAAGTCGATGGGCTTCCGGCCGCCCTGCGTCGTGTAAACCATAATGAAGCCGGAGATTACAAAGAAGATATCCACACCGGCGCCGCCCCATTCCCAACCGCGAGCATCATGCCCAGTGAGGAGCCTGTAGGTGTGCTGATACACCACCATCATCGCGGCGATTGCTCTAAGCACTTGCAGATTGGCGATCACAGGAGAGGTTTAAGCGGGTTGCCAATCCGCAGCAAGCCGCATCGAACGCGCAAGCGCTATCGCGGCGAAGCACTACTTTACCCGAGGCAATATGTACTGCTAGACAGTCGCAGGTTCGGGGTGGAATGGGATGAATGCGTAACCGGCTTCTCAACAAGATGACCAGTCGCCGCGGATGGGAGTTGCTTTTCCGCGAACGCCTTGCTGAGCCACTTCACCTCAATCTCCTCGCGATTCCAGTGGCGCTATTTGGGTCCGTCCGGGCAAAAATTTACTTCGACCTCATTGTGCGCCAGCAACATGCGTACGGCCTGCTCACCGCGGCAGACACTGCCCGAGAATACGGCATCAAGAAAATCACCGTTATCGAGTTCGGCGTGGCGAGCGGTGCCGGTCTGATGAACCTCTGCAAGATCTCCGAGATGGTCACCCGCGCGACTGGCGTGGCGTTTTCAATCGTTGGTTTTGATACGGGCGAGGGCCTGCCGAAACCAGTCGATCACCGCGACCATCCGGAATACTACTCGTCGGGCGATTACGTGATGCAGAAGCCGGACGAGCTTCGGCGCATCCTGCCGAGAAACGTGGAACTCATAATCGGCGATGTGCGCGACACTGCGCCTGAGTTCATCGCGCGCAAGGACGTTCCGCCAATTGGCTTTGTGTCAATCGACGTCGATTATTACTCGAGTACGGTCGACAGCCTCAAGGCGTTGGATGGACCACCGGAACTCTATCTTCCCCTCGTTGAAGTCTATCTAGATGACATTGGCTTTCCGGGACACCACCCATGGGGAGGTGAACTGCTCGCCGTCAACGAGTTCAATGAGGCACACGATCTTCGAAAGATCTCGCCCGCCAACTTCTTGCGCGAGTACCGCCTGTTCAAGAGGGCAAAGTGGATTTCACACATGTACCGCCTGCATGTTCTTGATCATCCAGCGAGATCAACTGTAAAGCAGGGCCGCGTGAATATCATTGGCAATCCGTACACTGGAGTTAAGCACCAATTCCCGAAGCGTGAAATAGCATGACTCGAGAGGAAATGGTCGCTCACATCCGCGCGCGGTTCGATCACGAAGCCGAGAAAGTGCGCCGACAGTGGAATAGCCCGCGCGGGACCGCCACGCGTCATTGCACCATCGACACTCTCCTGCCTGAGGATGTGGCAGCAAACGTATATCGCGCCTTCCCGGCGAACGGCACCGGGTTCGAGTATCGTAGCACGTTCCGTGAACGGAAACGCACGTCCTACAATCTCGATACTGTTCCGCGGATTCTCGCCGATGTTACTTACGCGCTTCAGGATCCTGAAGTCGTCTCGAAAATCTCAGAGTTGACGGGACTCGAAGGAATTGAGCCAGATCCGCACCTTTACGCGGGCGGTTTATCAATGATGTTTAGAGGCGATTTCCTCAATCCCCACATCGATAACAGCCACGATCGCGACAAGGACAGATACCGCCGAATTAATCTGCTCTATTATGTAACACCCGACTGGGAGGTCAATAATGGCGGAAATCTCGAGCTATGGGATGATCAGGTGAGCTCGCCAGTGACGATTTGTTCGTCCTTCAATCGGCTTGTCTTGATGGAGACGAACCGGCGCAGTTGGCATTCTGTTAGTCCGGTTAAGGTTGCTGACCTACCGCGGTGTTGTGTTTCGAGTTATTACTTTTCCAAAAACTCTCCGACTGGCCGAGATTACTACCATGTGACCTCATTTACTGGACGACCAGGGCAGATCGTTCGGAGGACCATCGGCGCACTCGACAATGCAGCGCGCACTCTTGCTCGGAACCTTGGCGCGCGGCGCCGAAGCGACAGCGGGTACGAAGGCGAATTAACTCGCCTGAGCTGACCAAGTAGTCCGGCGCAGTCGCCGAGTTGCCCTGCGTTGACGTCCTGCGTTTTCCCATTTTGCGAAGCCTTAAACGGGAGCGTTGCACCCTGCCTCGCGACAGCTTCAATGCGCCGCTTGCCTAGTCAGCAGCCGCTTGACGGCCCCATATATCGACGGGTCGATGGCTGCCCTTTTGGTGCAGACGTAGACGAGGAACAGGTTGGAGGCGCTTGTCGAGACGGTGACCGCGACGGCGGCACCTATTTGCCCGAAGAGCGGGATCGTCAAGGCGCACAGCAGCGCGTTGACGAACATTGTCGACAGCACCACCAGCGCAAGCACCTTCTGATGCCCCGTGACACCGAGGATGTATGACACGGAGCCGGTAACGGCGTTCAGCACCTGGCCGACGATCAGGATGTGCAGGACCGGTACCGCATCAGCGAAGCCAGTCCCGAAAGCCCCCAAGAAGAAGTTCGCGAAGAGCCAGATAATTGCCGCTGCCGCAGCCGAGAAAATGAATATGGCGAAGGAGGCGACGCTCACGATCTTCCGCGCGGCGTCGAGTTCTCCCTTGGCCAAATGCCTCGAGACCAGCGCCGGCAGAACTGCGTTGATCGACAGGAGACCGAAGGCCGCCAGCTGCGAGATGCGGCTTGCAGCCGCATAGGGGCCGACGGTGTGCGCTCCCATGATGGTCCCGAGCAGGAGGATGTCGGTCTGACGGGTGAGCAGCTGGAATCCGGTGGTCAGGAACAGCGGAAAGCTCACCCCCACCCATTTACGCGTGTCGAAGCTTGGCTCGAAACGGCGCCAAAGGGGCCGCAGCTGGGCAGCAATGACCGCAGCAAGAAAGGCGACGGCGAGCAGGTTGGCACCGAGCTCCGCAAGGACCGCCCGGTCAGCCCGTAGCGGCGGCGCGAAGAGCCACAGAAGTGCCGCGAAGCCGACGAACGCGACGGGCTTCAAAAGGAGTCGAGGCGCGGCGGCAAGCAGCGGCCGCTTGAGCCCACGCGCGAATGCGGAATACAGCAGCAGCAAGCAGGCAAAAGGAATACCGAAAGCGGTCGCCATCAGGGTCGGAGCGAGCCCGCTTGTCCAGCGGCCGCCGAGCAGCCAGGCTGCCGCTGCCACCAGCAGCCCTGCAAGGGTCGAGGTCAGGATGGTGACCTGGATTGCTCGAACCGTGAATCCGCGCAGCGTCCGCCAATCCTCGTGCGCGAGTGCCGCAGGAATGAAGCGAAGGACTGCAACGTCGAAGCCGAAGACGCTCAACGTCGAGGCGATTGTCAGGATCGTAAAGCTGAAACTGTAGAGCGAGAATTCGGTCACGCCCATTAGGCGCGCGAGAAACACTTGCGTCAGGAACAGCAGGAGCGTTCCGAGCAGGTTCACCGCGAGCGTAATGGCCGCATCGTCGAGGAGGTTGCGGTGAGGGCGATAGGCGGCGAGCGCCAGCTCAGCGAGCTTCACCGCCGGCGTCCGATTGTCTGCTGCCCAATGACGGTCAGCGGCTCATCCGGCACTTAGACCGTCCAGTAACCGCGGACGTCCACCAGCTCGCCCGGCGTCGGCGCCCGGCGCTCGAACGCACGATGGTCGACGAGCAGGACGTGGACATCGGCACTGCCCCGCGCTTCCGCCTCGCTCACGAGCTGGAAGCGAGCAAGCGAGTTCGGCAAGTTCCGGACGTGCGGCTCGACGGCGAGCAGCGGCCCGTCGTGGCGCCGAGAGAGCTCGGCTGCGATCTCGACCGCGGGGCTCTCGCGAAGATCGTCGATATCGGGCTTGAAGGCGAGCCCGTAACAGGCCACGCGGACATCGGCAGGGCTCTTTGACGGCTCATGCTCGAGATGCGCGCCAATCGCCGCCTCGATTTTTTCGACCACCCAACGCGGCTTGGCGTCGTTAACGTCGCGCGCAGTACGGATCAGCCGGGCTTCCTCGGGAGTCCGCGAAACGATGAACCAGGGATCGACGGCGATGCAATGTCCACCAACCCCGGCACCGGGCTGCAGGATGTTCACCCGGGGGTGCAGGTTCGCAAGCTCGATCAGCTCCCAGACGTCGATGTCGAGCTTGTCGCAGATCACCGACAGCTCATTGGCAAAGGCAATGTTGACATCCCGGAAGCTGTTCTCGGTCAGCTTCGCCATTTCCGCAGTCCTCGCATGCGTGACCATGCACTGGCCGCGGACGAAGCTCTTGTAGAGCGACGTCGCCACTTCCGAGCAGCGTGGGCTCAAGCCGCCGAGCAAGCGATCATTGTCGATCAGCTCGCGCATCACGTTGCCGGGAAGGACGCGCTCCGGGCAGTAAGCGATGCGAATGTCCGAATTCTCGCCGTGAGTCTGGGGGAAGGTGAGGTCAGTCCTCTCCTCCGCAAGCCATTGCGCCAACTGCTCGGTCGTCCCGACCGGCGATGTTGACTCAAGCACGACCAGGTTCCCCGGCTCGAGCACGGGAGCAATTGCCCGCGCAGCGGCCTCGATATAGCTCAGGTCCGGCTGATGACCGTCGCGGAAGGGTGTGGGGACGGCGATCAGGAAGGCCTCTGCCGGCTCGGGCGCGGAGGTGGCTCGAAGATAACCCTGCTCGACGGCGGAACGGACGGCAATGTCGAGGTCGGGCTCGACGATATGGACGCCGCCGGCGTTGATCGTCGCTACCGCATTCTCATTGATGTCGACTCCGACGACCTTGATCTTGCGCGATGCGAACATCGCTGCAGTCGGCAGGCCGATATAGCCGAGACCGATTACGGAAATCGTATGAAAGACACGCCTCAAGGAATGCTCCGACTGTCAATTTGCAGCAGCGAGCCTGGCGTCGGCGTCGAAATGCGACGCCAGCGCGGCAATGATCCTCCGCGCCGCCTGCCCATCTCCATAGGGGTTATGCGCCACACTCATTTCGGAATAGGCTCCGTCATCATCGAGCAGCCGGGTCGCCTCGCCGACGATCCGTTCGATGCTCGTTCCGACGAGGCGGACGGTGCCGGCTTCTACTGCCTCCGGCCGTTCGGTCGTGTCGCGCATTACCAGCACCGGCTTGCCGAGCGACGGCGCCTCCTCCTGGACACCGCCGCTGTCCGTAAGCACGAGATAGCAGCGGCGGAGAAGGTTGACGAAGGGCAGATAATCGAGCGGCGGAAGAAGCCGGACGTTGGGCAGCCCGCCAAGGAGCCGCTCGACCGGTTCGCGAACGTTGGGGTTGAGGTGGACTGGATAAACGATCTCTACGTCCGGCCGCCGCGCCAGCTTGGCGATCGCGGTGCAGATCCGTTCGAACCCCCCTCCGAAATTCTCGCGCCGGTGCCCGGTGATCAGAATCGTCCGCCGATCTTTGCGAAGCGGCACGTCCTCCGAGAGGGACGTTGCGAGCTCGGGCGAACCTTCGATGCGGTCGACCACGCCCAGCAGCGCATCGACCACGGTGTTGCCGGTGACGAAAATGTCCCCTGCGGCAACGCCCTCGCGGAGTAGGTTCGAGCGAGCTTCTTCGGTCGGCGCGAAATGGAGCGTTGCGACAGTGCTGGCGACCTTGCGGTTGATCTCCTCGGGCCACGGAGAATAGCGGTTGCCGGTCCTGAGGCCCGCCTCGACGTGCCCGACCGGAACCTTCGCATAATAGCCCGCAAGCGTCGCAGCGAGCGTGGTCGTCGTGTCTCCGTGAACGAGTATGATGTCGGGCCGTGCCTCGGCGATGATCTCGCGGAGGCCCGCGAGAACTCCAACGGTTACGTCGGTGAGGTCCTGGCCGGCAGTCATCAAGTCGAGATCGTAGTCGGGCGTCACGCCGAAGATCTCGAGGACCTGGTCGAGCATGTGCCGGTGCTGGGCAGTCACGCACACGAGCGACCGGAACCTCGAATCGCTTTCGAGCGCGCGGATCACCGGAGCCATCTTGATTGCTTCGGGCCGCGTTCCAAAAATGCTCAACACTCGATGCAAGCCGGACCCCCACGCGATGAATCTCACTCAATGCTCGGCATTCGAGCGCCCAACCCCATGCTGAGCGATTGCGTGTGGACCCCCGCCCCGACGCCTCATGTCCTATACGCCTTACGGCTTTCAAAACGCAAATTTTTCCCCCGCCGACCGGCTCGCCAACCGCACCTGGCGCCGTAAACGTCGCATTGGGGCGGGTCCTCTTGCGAACGGTCCCGAATGCCGAGACTGCGCGATCCTTCCACGCGGCTTCGGACATTAAGGCGTTGCCGCCCTCCGGCGCTATGAAGATGCTAGGCGGCGCCTGAAGTGATCCGCCGAGAAGAAGTGCCGACAGAGGTTGACCAAAAGAAAGCTTAACCGGGCAGCTGCCGCTGGACGCCCGCCGAATTGCACCGGTCCCGCACGTTCGCGACCTCCTCAAGAAAAGATTCGATCTCGTCCAACGTTATCCCATATCCATTGTGGGGATCGGCCAGCAGTAAAATGTGCCTTGCTACGTCAGCCAATGCATAAGTCCCGAATTCGGGAGCGGACCGATTCACGCTCCTGCATCTCAGGATGCGAAGATCGTTCTCGCGAGCAATGCGCCGAAGCCGCTTCTCGCGCGCCCTCAGCTGCGGATCACGCCTCGATCTCAAAAGTGCTCGGACTCGGAGGAATGGCACGCACGACCCTCATCGGCTTTGCGAGCGACCCGGCTAAACCCGGCCGGCCCGTAGCGCAACCGGTGCCAATGCCGGACATGCAGACCGGAAGCAGGCACAAAGTCGCGGCCTCTAGTGGGTGATTTCCTGTGTTCGTTCAGGTTCTTGCAGCGCGGAAGGGCCAGTGAACGCGAGATTGCTGACTCCGGGCGGAACATCGCTACAGGGATGCACGACCCAATGGCCTTTCGCTTTCCTCTCCATGTGGGTTCCACAGTAACGGCAATAGCTCCACCACACGTTGCCGACATGGTAGGCACGGCGGCGCGATCGCTGATGACCCAAGAGTCGACAAAGCACGTCCATTTACTTATGATATCACAGATCAGAAGTTAATCAACATTAAACAGCGGTCACGTCGCCGCGGCGGCCATTCGCCATGATCGAGTGTCAGGTAGCCTCGTCGTTCGCGCTTCACGACGGTATAGGCGGGGCGCAAAGCGCAAGAGGCCGGACTTGTCGGCCTCGAGGGGGATCCTATGAACTGGCGCGTTCTTTGGTTTCGAGAAAACTCGTCCATCGGATTGCGTGTCTATGATGACCTCGAGCAGGCGAAGCGGATGCATGACGAGCGGCGAGCGCTTCGCGACTTTGTCTGGATCGAGAATTCCGAAGGGCGGGCGGTCGACCGCGAGAGGCTCGACGTTCTCGCTCCCTTGTCCTGACCTAGCTCGCTCTCGTCGATGGATTTGTTCGACGGACGGTCTACAGGTTCCTTGACCGAATCTTGCGAGACTGTTCGGGTCTCAAAACGTTCAACGCCGATCCGAACGGCCGGCTGGGAGGTTTTGGTGGCAAAGGGAAAGTCACCGGAGGAATCCGGTGAAGTCGCGGTGACACTCGTGGGACGCGACATCGAGGATGCAAGGCGCATCCTCGGCCAAATCACACGAGCGGCTGACCGGCGCTCGATCCTGGAAGGCGCAAGAAGCGTTGCGGCCGCCAGCCCGAACAATGATGAAGATGAGCGGCGCGACAATTTCGCGCTGAAGCTGTTCGCTCTCAGGGAAGCCCGGCGGCGCTTCTTGCCTGAACTGGTTTGGTCCGAACCCGCCTGGGACATTCTGCTGACGGCCTATCTCGCCGACAAGGCGGGCGCCCGCCACACAGTCGGCCGCATCGTTGAACTCTCCCGGACTTCGACAACGACCGCCCTGCGCCACATAGATGCATTGGAGGAAGCGGCCCTTGTTCAGCGCGTGCAGGACCGCCGCGACAGGAGGATTTTTCAGGTTCTCATCTCGGGCGAGGGCCGCAAAGCGGTCGACAAGATCCTCTCCTACGCCCTCAAGCGCTGACCATTCACGCAGTCCCGCCGCGCGAAACCCTTGCGACGAGAGCCGCAAAAACGGCCGGGTGGATCGGCCGGTCGAAGCGCAGGCCGGCCACCGGAGGCGCGACCCAGGAGACGGTCGCGTGCAGGCGTTCGAGGCCGTCGAACTTGACCCACATCCCCTCGTCGACTGAGGGCCGCTCCACGACCTCCACCTTGCAACCCGATTCAGAGATATCGAACACTCTTACGCGATAATTGTTGCCGCCCTCCCGCCGGACGGTCGCTTCTCCGGAAACGCGGAAACGGCCGTGCGCGCGGCGCTGCGGTCCTGCTGGGCTCGTCCCGTCCGCGCCGTCGCTCATCACGCCTCCCAGTGCGAAGACGGCGGAAATGCCCCCTCGGACGGCGTAAGGCAGGCGCCCTCGCCTGCCCGGACCACAGCGGAATCATAGCATTTCCCGCAGGTTGAGGTAAGCACCGGCAAGCAGGGCCGCCGCCTCAGGGAAACGCGAATTGCGGGACGAGCAAGAAACGAAGAGTGACCGCCCGCGGCTAATCCTCGTGGACGGCGGCCGCCGCGGCGGCAAGCGCCGCCGCAGCGAGCCCGTCCCCGCTCCAGGCGAGGAGCTGGAGCTCATCGACTGCAGGCCCGACCTTTACGAGACTTTGGCCTCGGCGCCCCGGCCGCGGCTGCCGAAGCGGCTCTTGAGCGCATTGACCACCGCCCTGAGGCGGGTTTCCTCCAAGCTGCGGCGCGAGCGCCGGGCGAGCAACGACAACCGGCAGAATCGCGCGCTGCGCGTCAGAAGGTCCGCCGCACCACCTGACCCGGCTCCTTGACCGTATATTCGACCGGAAGATCGGAGTTGAGCTGCTCGGTCCAGGTCGCTCCGGCATAGATGCGCTTGCCCGGAAGGTCCTGGCAGTGCGTGCGCGTCTCGTCGCATTGGCGGCCGTCGACAAGCTCGACGCTGACATTGCCGTTGTTGGTGAACCTGAGCTCTCGCCCCAACCTCACGGCGGTCACGGACGGCGCGCTATTTTGCGGCCGCACCAGCACAAGCACGTCATAGCCGACAAGGATCTTGAGCCCTGAATCGTGCGATTCGAGCTCTCCGACCACCGGCTTCACGGTGACCCTGAAGACGCGCTCGCGGTTCGCCGGAGGAGCAAGAAGCGCCACGCGGATCAGCTTGCGCTGGCCGGGATCGAGAACCATCCGGGCCGGCGTCGCCAGCAGGCCCAGCTTTTGCGGGTCCGGATCCTTGCGCACCGTCTGGCCGGAAGTCCCGGGATCGATGATCTCGCGCGGCTCGACGGCGACGTAGGCACGGTCCGGTGAGTTGTTCCACACCTCAATATCGTCCTTGGCCTGCTCTCCGGGCTGCAGCTCGACGATGAGGTCGCTGAGCACGATTCCGGCATCCGCGCTTGCGGCCGCGAAGGCCAGCAGGAACGCCGCTCCTGCAAGCCTCAATCCCCTTGTTCTCAACTTCATTTGCAAAGGACCTTTCCTAGTGCGGCATAGTCGTTCTTGACCTCGAGCTTCGAGAGCTCGGCCCTGCAGCGCAATGCTGTCTTCGCGCCGATCGTGATCGCGTCGTTGCGGACGACGTCGATCTGGAAGTAGCCGTTGGCGTCGGTCTCGGAAACGCCCCTCGCCGACTTCACGAGCGCGTCAGTGATCGGCTTCCCGTCGAGTCCGACCGCCTGGCCGAAGACCGTGAAGTAGGATTGCGCCTTCCACCGAAGCGTTTCGACATTGCCCGGGTACAGCGTCACCACGTGCGTCGAGGCGTCGAACATCACCGGATCGGCGTCCGACGGCACCAGCCGCACCTTGTACGAGCGATAGGCCGGGAGGAAGAGCGATATGCGCTCGCCGACCCGGATGCGGCCGCGCGGCGCCTCGTCGACGAGAACGTCGAAAGGCACGTTCGATGCGTCGCCGGCGACAGAGATAATGACCGCGCTTTGCTCGAGCTCGTTGGCGCCCACCGCAACGCCGTGCATCGAAGCGGCAGCGGCGGACTGGAAGGTCACTCCATATTGGGTCGCCCCTCCAGCGCCGAAGCTGTGGAGAAGGTCCGCGCGCACATTGCCGAGCCGGCTGTTGAACGTGCCGTTCGCGCGAGCAGTGGTCGAATCGATGTTGCGGTCGGCGCCTGCCTCGAGGCTGAGCTCGGTCCCGGCCGGCGTCTGCGGCGAATATTGCGCTGTCAGCGACCCGACCGCGCGCTGGACCGAGCGCTCCGAAGCGCCGACCTGCGACAGGCTCGAAGCGCCCGCTGAGGCGCCGATCGCAAGCCGCCCGGAGTTCACCATCAAGTTGAACCCGGCAAAGGCGGCGCTGCTGCTGCTGGTGCGCTGTGCGTTGGCATGGAAGATGAGCTGCAGGCCGTTGCGGTTGAGCAGCGGCCAGTCGAGGCTCGGGCCGATGCTGTAATCGGCGCGAAGCCCGCGGTCCCGCCGGTAGGAGCCGACGATGGACAGGATCGCCGGGCCGAGGCGATAGCCGAGGCTTCCGGTCGCCTGCGTGTAGGAGCCGTTGCCGAGCTGCGGCGCCGCGGGACCGGCGCTGTCGAAGCTCGCAACGAAGGAAGGAAGCGGAAAAAGCGCCTCGCCCCTGTGCGTCGAGATCCGGCGCAGGTCGAAGGTGAAGCTGAGCGGACCGGCCGCGCCAGAGCTCAATTGCACGAGCGCGCCCTTGTCGCCACGGGTCGATGCAAGGACCGCGGCGCGGACGCGCACTGCGGGAGTCATGAGCCATCCGCCAAGCTCGAGCAGGCTCTTCCTGTTGCTTCCGAGCAGCCCGGCGTCGATCGCCACCGAGCTGTTCAGCCGCCACGCCGTTCCGAGCTGGTAGAATGGCGTCCGCGATGCGCTGAGCAGGTGCTTGCGGCGGGTGTTGGCGAGCAGCCCCGCATAGCCGAAGAAGACCGGCCTCCCGAGCGGCGCGACCTGCGCGTTCTTGACGAAGAAGCGGCGCTCCTCGTGGATCGCGCCGCTGGCTTCGTGAATGCGGAGAAGGACGCTGTAGGCGCCGTTCGGAAGCGCCGACGTGTCGAGCTGATTGTTGCCGGCCTCATAGGCGCCCGAGGTGACCAGCCGTCCCTCGACGAGAATCTCGACGCGCGCAGGCTGCGCGAGGAACAGGATCAAGGGCGTGCCGTGGACGCCCTCGCGATCGGCAAGCGTGTCGAACTGAGTGCCGAACCCGGCCCCCACAATTCGGCGCTGCCCGGTGAAATCCATTCCGGGCGCCCAGAAGAGCCCGGCCGAGTAGCGCATGTTCCGGCGATCGACCTCGGCCACGAGGTCGTCGGCGATCCAGCCGAGCCTGGATGCGACCGAGCTGCTCATCCGGACGCGCGCATTGCGCAAGGCGACGACGGTTCGGTTCTGCACATTGTAGAGGGGCGAGGCGCGGGTCGAGCCGGACAAGGCGACCCCCACCGAACTGGTCAGGGACGGCGGCGCCGTCGGAACCGGAAGATAGGCAGGTCCCTGCCCGATCGTCTCGAGAAAGCGCGGATTGACGAACAGGTCGACCCGGAACCGATCCTCGTCGTAGATGATCGACGCGGCCTCCGGCAGCATGGCGCCGCATTTGCCCGCGTTGGTCTTCGAGCAGACGAGGTCGCTGTTCGCTGGAAGATCGCCCGTCAATGCCTTGGCAAGGGCGCCCTCGTCTTTGACGTTCGGGATTTTCGAGACCACGTCGCCGGGACTTTGAAAGGCCAGCGATCCGGCCCTTGCAACGGCCATTGCGTCGCCGACCTTGCGCCCGCCGAAATAGAGGTCGACGTCGACCTGGCGCGGCTCGTCGAGATTCTCAAACCCGGGCGGCGGCTTCGCCGGCGCAATGCTGAAGGTCGAGGACGCAGCACCCGGAGAGGCCGGAATCAGGCACGCAAGCAGGGCAATGATCCCGCGGATGACCGGCTTCACGGGGTGGGCCGATCATTCAGGAGCGACGACCAGCGTCAGCGTGCCGGTATAAGTGCCGGCAAGCGCGCTCGACAGTGCGGCCGCTCGAAGCGTCACGATCAGGCTGGCGCTCGTAGCTGGCCCGGAGTTGCAGGTCTGCTGCGTTGCTGTGCTTGCCTGGCCCGTGAGCGGGACGCCGGGGCTCAGTAGCGTTCCCGAGCGCTGGCCGGCGGAGCTGTTCCAGGCGACGTCGAAGGCCAGCCGGTCCGTTCCCGACGAGAGCTCGAAGGCGCCGCCCGGGCCAGTGCCGGTGGCGGTGACATGATAGCCGCCGGTCCTGCTCGTCGAATAGATGCACACGTCCTGCGCCTGAACCGCATCCGCGCTAAGATTGGCGACAGTCCCGAACGAGAGGTCGGTAAGGTTGGTCAGCCGGACCTTGTCGGCGGCGCTCGCCGGCGCCGAGGAGAGGGCCGCGACCGCTGCGACGCAGCAAAGCAGCTGCCGCGGCATGAGTCGCGCCCCCCACGAGGCCGGAGCCGGCGGCGGGGCGGTGGCAACGCTCATGATCGCCACCGGTCCCACCCTCTTACTCCGGCGCAACCACCAGCGTCAGCGTGCCGGTATAGCTCGTCGCCGCCTGCATCGATTGCAGGTCGGTGGTGCCGATCTTGACGATCAGGCTCGCGGTGCTCGCAGGCCCCGCCGAGCAGGTCGGATTCGTGGCGGTCGACGTGAGGCCGGTGAGCGCCGTCCCGGAAGCAAGGGCAGTGCCCGAGCTCTGGCCCGACGATCCGGCCCACTCGACCGAATAAGGGACGCTCAGCGAGCCGTTGCCGAGCGTGAACGCGCTTCCCGTCCCGCTCCCCGTCGCCGTCACATTATACCCCCGCGTGCTGGTATTGCTCCACACGCAGACGTCCTGCGCATTCGCCGCGGCAACGGTCGGGTCCTGGTTGGTGAAGCTCACGTCCGAAAGGCCGGTGAGCTGGACGCGGTTCGGCACCGAGGCACCGATGGTGATGCTGCCGCTCGACGTCGAGCCGAGCGAGCCCTGGCTGGCTGCCGACGCTGCCGCCGCGGTCAAGGATAGAGTGGCCGCCAGCGCAACTTGGCGGATTCGAGCATTGCGCATTTCAAGTCCCCCGATTCCGGAGCGCCCGGCGCCAATCGCCGAAGCATCCACAATGGATGTAAATCGGGCGGGTAAAGAAAATCCTAATCGCTTAACCGTGCGGCCGACCGCCCTCAGCCAGGCCCGGTCGAAGCGCTGCGCGGCCGCACTTCGGCGGCGGCCATCTGTACCGGCATGCCTTCACGCACGGGCCGCTTCGTCCCGCAACGGGACATGGGACGAGCCATGCGTCCCCAAACGCGGACGGAAAGTTTAACGGCGATGGTAACTGCGCTATAAAGGATTGATGGCGATGCCGCTTATCGGACCGAGCTTGCGGCAAGTCGCACCGATCGCCGCCGCGCTGCTCTTCGCCGCGGCAATGCCGGCTGGGGCCAAACCGGCGCGCGCGCCCGCAGGCGGGACGATGGGGCCGCTTTCGAGCGCGCAGGTCAGGATCTCGGTGAGCGTCATGCCGCATGTCGTCATCGTGCAGCGGGCCGCCGGCAGGATCCTGGACGTGCGCGGGGGATTTCAGCAGCCCTCCTCCTCGGCCGGGCGATTCTGCATTGATGGGAGCATGGGCAGCACGCGCCTGTCCTTGTCCGAAGCGCCGCCCCCAGCGCCCGCGGCAACGGGGACCGGGCAGGCGCTGCGCTCGTCTCCCGCAGGCCCCGACGACTGCGCCCTTGTCAGCGGAGCCGGCGACGGCCCCGGGCCGGCGCACCGTCCGCCGGAGACGGCGCAAGCTGCCGCCGCTCCCCGCACCGTCACGCTGCTGATCGCCGCCGAATAAGCCGCGGCCGCGGCCACCGCCGACGACCGTTGCCGAGCACAGGTCCGGATCGGCGCCATGGCGGCAGCACTTTCGGCCAGCTGACTCCCCTCCCTCGCCGTGAAAAACAGCCATGAGATCGTCGACAAGGCTGGTCGGAGTCCCAAGCTGCAAGCCATGGCGCCGCAGCGCTGCCTACGGTCTGCGCACAAATCGGCGGCAATTCACGATCGGTTAGCGGCGCCAAGTCGAACGCCGAATAAAACTTGCGTTCCCTGTCGTTTCGCTGCGAAAACGCTCAACTGTGGCGGGGGTGATATCGTGCTCCACAATGTCCATTTCTACACTCGCCCGGCCGCGCGCGGGACCAAGGCGGCGCGGAAGGCAGGTCACCGAGGTGGCGAGGGAACGGCATTCCGCCCTGGCACAAGAGTACGTAAGGCGCGTCGAGCAACTCCAGGGGGATGCGTGACGGCTTGACAAACGTGCGCCGCTCACTGGAGGCGCCTGTGACGTTCGAAGAGCGAGAGTTCCTGGAGCAAATGGCGGCCAAATGTCGCCGGCTTGCCGACGCGATCAGCGACGGACCCACTCGAGAGTCGCTGCTGAGGCTCGGCGACGAATATGAGCGGCAAGCGGTTGGCAGCGGGCAAATGCTCCCGCTGCAAACGGGAATGACCAAAGGGATCCTCTAGGGCAGCCGGCCGCGACGGGCTTCGGCAGCCATTGATTATATCCCCATTTTGGATAGGCGCCGTTCCGGACCTTCGCGACACCGGTGCAAGGCAGCATTGTCTCTCAATGATCCACCGAAGCGGGCGAGGCCTTCATCGGATCGGCGTGCCGTCGAGCGCTCGGCCGACCTCCTTCCGCGGCTTGGCTGATTGAGCACAGGTGGTGCGGCGAAAGCTCCAGCCAGATCGCGCAAGCCATTGCGCACGGCATCAACAAATGCCCAAGGCTTGCGAGGAGCACACAGGCGGTTACTCTCCTGCTCCGGAGCGGATGCCAGGCTCCGCTCATGAAGGATGACCATGGCCGCGGGCGACATACGCTTTTCCTGGACGGAATTTCCCCACGGCCGCCTGGGCGATGACCATTGGCTCGACTTCAAGAGCGACGCCCAAGAAGAGTTTCTGAAGCTCATCAAGGAGATCGACCGGAGGTTCGCCGACGAGCCCCAGACCCGCATCTTCCGGCTCCGCGAGGTAAGGCGGGAGCATCACCTGCTCATCATCGCCGACAGGTTCCGGCGTGCCTCGGCGCCGTCGCGCAAGCTCTCCGGGCCCGAGCTCCGCAAGGCCGCAGAGTTCATCCTCGACCGAAGCGCTCATATTGCTGCGACGGGCGGCGGGGTCCCCGCCCGCAACCGCCTCGAGGAGAAGATGATGATGTCGGCCCGTGTCGACTGGCACAAGCTGATGCGCCGCGCGGGCTCTCCGGCGGAGCTTCGCGGCGGTTGGGGCGCGAGCAAGACGAGCCGCGGCACCTCGACCATCCTCAGGCGGGTCTCGGCGCCCGGGCTGCCGCCGGAAAAGCGCGCGGAAATCTTCCGCGAATTCGTCGAGGAACGCACGCAGCAAATGCTCTATGTCGCCGAGGAGCTCACCGTCGCGATGAAATGCAAATTGCCGCGGAACGACCGGATCCTCGTTCGCGACCTCGAAAACCTGCTGGCGCGCGCCCAATGGCCCAAGCGCCAGCAGCAGCGCAATGACTCAAGCAGCTGAGCAGCAGGGACGATCCCGAACAAGCGCAATTGCCGACTGCAATCGCCCGCCCGCTGCGCCCC
The DNA here is from genome assembly GCA_050261135.1 of Bacillota bacterium. Classification (GTDB taxonomy): domain Bacteria; phylum Pseudomonadota; class Alphaproteobacteria; order Sphingomonadales; family Sphingomonadaceae; genus Sphingomicrobium. The sequence goes on along the minus strand of JBLNCZ010000023.1, from coordinate 10,416 downwards.
TCGCGGTGGCCGGCATCGCGATTCAATCGCAGGCAAAAGAAAGGGGCCCGTCTCCACGAGGAGCGGGCCCCGCTCTCATCCGGGGAGGCTTGAGCAAAGACGCGATAGAACGCGCCGGCATCCTCCAACAGCTAGCGAAGGTTAGCGCCGCCCAAGCGCCCGCGTCGTTCCGGCGGCGACGGAGCGGCCAAGCGGCGGTTGGGATATTTGGAAATTCGTGACGTGCGCGTAAGGACTGGCCATGGCAAAGAAGCTCGGGCTCCCAATCCTCTTCGTCGCGATTGTTCTGGTGATCCTCGCATTCTGGGCTTCGGCGCTGAAGGGCTAATCCTGGCTTGATCCTGTCAGCGCAGCACGGCGGCGAAGATGCACCTTCGCCTTCAGCCGAGCGGTTGTCTGGCCGGACCGCGCCAGTGCCCGCAGGAAACCTCATCTTTACGATTTTCGATCATCCTCGGGCAGGGCTCGCAGATGATGGAGGTTCGGGTGGCGCGTTCTGCGCAGATCAAGCTTGAGGATCGGACTCCGAGGCGCTCTCGGGTGCTCATGACGGCCGTTCTCTACACGCCCGACGGAGCACGGAATGTCCGAGTCCAGGACCTTTCGGCCAAGGGAGCCCGAATCCTCTGCGACGGACCGGTCGCCGACGGATGCGACGCCTTGTTCAAGAGGGGCGGCGTGTTCGCCGCCGCCCGCGTCGTCTGGGCGTCCGCAGGGAAGGCCGGGCTCAGCTTCTATCGCGAGCTTTCAGGCCCCGAGCTCGACTCCGCCTTCAACTCGGTCGTTGCGGGCGCTTGCGCGACGACGCGATCGGAAGCTCCTCGCCCGCTCCAGCCGGAGGTGGGCTGAGCGGTCGCCCGGGCCCAGGGCTCTTCGATCCAGTCCACGCAGTCCTGCGAGCCGCGCACCCGCCGGCCACATGGTTACCGCCCGTTTACCAATTTGTGCGAATGACCCGCGGGTGACCTGCAGGCGAACGAGCAGCGCGGCGAACGCAATGCACCCGGGCGGCGGAACGCCGCCCGCCGGGCCGCTGCCGGCACCCGACACGGTGCGCTGGGTCGCGAGGCGCAAGGCGCATGTGATCGCTGCCATCGCCCATGGGCTCCTGACGGTCGAGGAAGCATCAAGACGCTACCGGCTCAGCCTGGAAGAGCTCGCGAGCTGGCAGGGCCGGCTCGAGCGCGACGGCGTCGCCGGCCTCAAGGTGTCACGGATCAGGAATCGCCGGGCCGGCTCGCAACAATAGCCCCCTTCCCGTCCCTTGCGCCTTCGCTCACCGCCCGAGGCGGCTTGCCGGAGAACGTAGCAGTCGACCGGACGAAATGGCCTGCCCCGATCAGGAACCGAGAGCTCAGATCTCCGGCGCCCGCGAAAAGAAGGCGTCGAGAGCCTCGCGTCCCGCATTGGTCAGCTCGACAAACGACATCCTTTTGTCGATCGCATTGGGCCTGCGCCGGACCAAACCTTCTCCTTCCAGGAGCTGAAGCCAGCGAAGCCCGGTCGTCGGCGGGCATTCGGACCATTCGGAAAGACCGCTGACGGTCACCGGCCTGCCGGAAAAGTCGGCCAGGTAGAGCGCAAGGAGCATGTTCCAAGCCGGCTCGCCGAACAAGGAGGAGGGGAGATAGTCGGCGCGCGACTGCCTCGCCTTGAAGGCCGCTTCGGCGCGCCGTGCCAGCTGCTTGCGGCTGAAGCCGAATGCGGACCGGTCCGATGGTTTGCCATGTTGCCGACCTGCCGCCGACCGCCCGAAAAGCACGTCCTCCTCGGTCATTCTCGTCACCACCATCAATGGATTCATGAACATTCGTTCATGACCTATGTTCCCCTCCCGGGCTGCTGGGAGGGCAACATGGCGAGCCGACATTTTCCCGGGGAAAACACGGCTCAGAGATGGATGCGCGGCGGTTCGAGCGAACGGCAATTGCATCCGGACCGGATCATCTCCCCCCGCATATACAAACTTTCGTTAACCATTCGGGCCGAAGTTGCGCCTGCTCGGACAGCTTGTTGAATGTGAGGAAAATAATGCAGTACGAAACGACAGCGTCCGAACCGCAGATCCTCGTTCGCAACGCATCCGAAGAATTGGTTGCCGCCGACCAGGGCGGGGCAGCGGCGCAGGACCGGCTTTCCGTGCTCACCTTCGAGCGGGCCTCGTCGAAGTTCGTCCGCCGGATCATCAACGCGCGGATGATGAGGAGGCAGTTCTTCGACGACACCTTCTTCTCGGATCCGGCCTGGGACATCCTCCTCGAACTTTATGCGCTCCAGTGCGAAGACCATCGCATCTCGGTCTCCAAATTGAGCGTTGCAGCAGACCTCCCCTGCACGACAGCCCTGCGCTGGATCGACAAGCTCGAAAGCGAATGCCTCGTGGTTCGCACCGCCGACCCTCTCGACGGGCGCCGCGTGTGGGTCGCGCTGTCCGATCAGGGCATGCGCAGGATGCGCTCCTATGTAGAGCTGGTCTGGCGCGCCGGTCTCCCCATTTGAGGCCGATTCTGCTGGCTTTGCAGCGCGCTTACGGCGACGCTGCTGCTCCTCTCGCGTAGCGGAAAGTCAAATCGCGTCCGAAGCGGTAAATTTTCCTTTAGCTGCAGGTGATTTGCGCGCTAAAACAGCAGTGTTGTAACTGCTCGGGAATGGTCGATGGGGACGGGCCGCGCTGAAGGCCGGGACGAGTTCATGCGCGACGCGCTCCGCCTGATGGAAGCAGCGCTCGAGCTCCTCGACGGCGCCGCCGCCCCTACGCATATCGGAGCCCATCTCGACCTTGCGATCGTTGAGCTTCGAAAATCGCTCGACGACCAGGGATGCGCTGGCTTGTCCGAGCTCAAGCCGCCCGTCCAGCGATAGGGAGGCACGCAAGCGCCTCGCCTTGCTCAATGAGGCGGGCGCACCGTGCAGCGCCCGCCCCGATTCGGCATGCTGACGGGGCTCTCCTGCTGCCCGAAATCCTACAATGCAAGCGCCGCGGGCCGTTGCGCCGGCGCGCGCAAGAAAAAGGGGCCGCCCCATCATGCAGAGGGCAGCCCCTGCCGAATCCAATCGGAGGAAAGGAGACGGCAAACCATGATTAACTTCCAAATGAAAACGATTCAATAATGAAGCAGGCAGTTCCGCTGCGCCGGCGGTCATGCGTTCGCGGCAAAGACAGCCGGGCGTGCGGTCCCCGATTAAGTCAGGCGAGATGAGACCGGATCGGATGCTCCTTCAATAGGCCGGTAAGCAGCCACGCGTAGAGCGGTCGAGACGTTCCAAGCCCACTGGACCGTTCACACATCGAAGGCCCGCGCCGGCAGCAGCGGCGCGGGCCTTCTTTCTGCCATTGCCGGCCATGCGAGGCGACTTCCGAACGCCGTGGCGGCGCGCTGGCGTGCTACCTGCTTGAACAGGCGCGCGTGCTCCTCCATTGTCCGCCCGAGATTTCGGAAACGCAGCGTTTACCATTTATCGGATAACCGGTGCGTTCCGCGATGCCTTTGGGGGGAAAAGTGGGAAAAGACTCGGCCGATCGGCAGCGCCTGCTGCACGATGCTCTCGATCATTTGCAAACCGCGCTCGACCTGCTCGACCGCGCCGCTGCGCCGCCTCATATCGGCGCCCATGTCGATCTTGCGGCGCACCAGCTTGCCGATGCGCTTCTCGACAGCGAAGCGGCGGCACCGCCTATTGCATCGGCGCAAGGTGCGGGGCCGCACTAAGGAAGGCTGCCATCCTCGCTGCGCAATCGCGGCTCAGGGCGATCCAGAAGCGGTCCGGCCGCAACGGGTCGACGGCACATTCCACGAGCTGCCGCTCCTCGAGAGCGGCGATCCACCGCGCGAGGGTGGACTTCGGAGCGATCGGCGCAAGGTCGCCGAGCGTCATCCTGCGGTTGCCGAGGGCGGCGGCGAACAGCTCCAGGAGGATATCCCAGGCGGGATCGGCAAAGAGCCCTTGGCCGAAGACCTCGGAGCGCCTGCGCCGCACGTCGAGGATCGATCTGATCTGGTCTTCCGTCACTCGCTTGCCTTCTCAGTTCCCGTCTTCTTCCCCGCGCGACGGCCCATCATCCATCCCGGCGCTGCCGCTGCGGCGGCGCGCGGAACCGGGCGATTTCCCGACAGTCCTGGTCTTGGTGCGCGGAACAGGAACTCGCAGCGGCAACCCACTTCCTCCGCTGCCTGGAGGAAATTGTCACGCGCGAAAACATGCTGACTGCCATCTTGACGGGCGGCTCCCCACAGCGCCAACAACCGAGCGCATGGGCGACTAAACCCATTTCGGATGAATTGCATTAGAGATTAGTGGTTTAACGCGCGTTCATCATATTTCGCTAGACCCTTGCGACTGCTGATCAATTGACGGACCAGCACGCTTCTTCCCCCCTTTGCGCGACGATCCGACGCGGCGCCTCACGTCGGCGCGCGCAAGGCCCGAAAGATATGCGAAACTGCGCGCGGGCGCAGCCGTGAAGGGGCTGGAGGATCGGTTCGGAAAGGGGCCGCCCAGCGCAAACCGACGGCGAAGCACGAAGCTGTTAGGAGGCCGCTTCCTGGAGCTGGTCGCGTCCAGTCACCGCAGTGCCGCTTGGAAGCTGGTAGAAGAGCGGCTGGTAGCCGTTCGCCTCATAAGCGGAGCGCGGGATCGCGACGCGCGCTGACCTGCCATAGTCAACATAGGCCATGTCGCCGAGCCTGAATATGCCTTTTGCCATTGGACGCCCCCTGGACAGGCCCGGTCCCCCCTGGATCGAGCTTTACGCAGCGCGGCTTATACGCCGATGCACGCGAGATTCCAGCGGACTCTACTGCAGCCCTGCCGAATCTGCCGGGCCGGCCAGCGCCAGCCGCGCCGCTGCTCCACCGGTCAGCAGCCCTGGTCGGTGCAGAAGGCCGCCATCAGCCGTTCGACGCTCGCCGCTTCAGCAGCTCCGCCACGGTCAACGACGGGCATATCTCGCGCATCCTACTGTTCCTTAGGATCACTATGTCGCCGGGCGCGAATCCCGTGCCGCGGTCACCAACCATAGCGCCGAGCCGATCCAGCGCTTCGCGGTCGTTTTCCGCGCCAAATGCCTCGATGATGGTGCAGGAGCGGTCGCTCGCGCTCGAAAGCAGCGCAAAATAGGTGTCGGCCATGCCAAGTGTATGACACCGCCGCGCCCACCATTCCAGAGGAGGACGGAACCTCCGAATCCGCGCCCGGCCGTTCCGGACTAAATAAATTGACGGGCGGCCGAGCCGCTTTTGGTGCATAAGTCGGCCTACGGCATGCGCGAGCCGGGGAGGAAGATTCATGCCCGAGCATGATGATGAGGAGCAAGCCGAGCGGATCCTGCAGCGGCTGCCGCGTCCTCGCAAGCCGACGGGCCTCACGCCAATGAAGGCCAAGCGGCAGAAGGGCCGTGAAAGCCCTCCTGCGGCGCGCGAATGAGCTTCGCGGGGCCAGTCTCGTCCACCACGACGAAGCCGCCGGCGAGGCAGTCAGCCGGCGCCGGCGTCTCGCTTCGACGGCGCGCCGCCCTCCCCACGCCCTTTTTTCGCGTAAGAGGCGAACGCACGGTCGCTCTCGAGAAAGCCCGCGAGCATTGCGGGGACGAGTTCCTGCACCGTCTCGGTCTCTCCATAGGTGGCGCGATAGAGCTCCGCATAAGCGCGGAGCGAGCGGTCGAGCTCCGGGGACAGGCTGATCGTGAGCTTGACCGGCGTACGGTCGGGCAGCTTGGCGAGCTTCATTACGCTCATCATCCTTTCCATGGCTTGAGCAGGAGGTCCCTGTCGACGATCACCTGCACCGGCCAGCCGGGCCGGACAGTGATGGTCGGGCGGATGTCGAGATTGCGCGCGGCGATCCGGTCCGCCGACTCCGAAGCGCCGCGTTCGCCGGACTCGCGGATGGCCCGCACCAGCTCGCCTCCGCCGCCGAGGCCGAGCTCCGTGCCGATCCCGAGCAGGGTCGAAAGGGCGATGCCCTTGAGCAGCCGCCAGCCGTGCGAATTGACCTTGTCGGCGAGCCCCGCATAGCCGGAGGCGTCGGCTGCCGGCATGTCGCCGAGGTCGACCGACGAACCGTCCGGGAGCACGATGCGCGTCCAGGCGACGAGCGCGCGCGATTGCCCGTAGGCCGCAGCGGGTTCATATTTCCCGATGAGCCTTGCGCCTTGCGGAATGAGGACCGTCCGGCCGGTCGCGCTATCGAGGACGTCGTGAGTCACTTGCGCGATCACGGTCCCGGGCAGGTCGGAATTGAGACCGGTGAGAAGGCTCGCGCGAATGATCGTGCCCGCCGCAACCGTCCATGGCGATGCCGGCGGAACCAGGACCCGGGCGCTGAGCTGGCGTCCGGCGCCGGAATCGGCGGTGGCGCTTTCATTGCCGCCGCCCGGACCCGCCCCGGCCGCGCCGCCGTCGCCTTGCGAGCGCGGTCCTCCACCAGCGACCTCGACCATCAGCGGTGAGGATCGCGCAGCCTGGACTGCTTCCTCCCGCCGCCTTTCGTCTTCCGCGGCTTCGATCGCCGCCTGAGCGTCGCTGCCAACAGCTGATTCGGAAGCGCCCCCGGGCTCGTCTAGGGCCCGCTGATGATCGAGGATAGGGCCGCCGAGGTCGCCCGGAAGCGGCGGCCCGAGCCTCGGCACCTCGCCGTACGTTCCCGGAGCGCCGGCAAGCGCATCCTCCCCGCTCCTGCCCGAATCCTCGTCGCCACTTGCGAGCGTCGTCGCCGCGGTCCCCGCGGTGGGCGGGTCGAACGCCAGCCAGGAGATGCCCGCCACCGCCGCGGCAACGGCGCCAGCAATGGTGACGATCAGCCCGCGGCGGATCCGGACGACCGGTCGCGGCGGGCCGCGAAGCACCAGGCTCTCGGGGTCTTCCTTCGCGCGCGCAGGCGCCGCCTGATCCGGGCTATCGCTCATGATCCGTTCCGGCCGTCACGGCCACGGCGTTCGTCGCGAACGATCCGCACGACCTGCTGCTTGCGCTCGCCCAGCCGAAGCTCCGCGGCAGCGAACAGGCGATCGACGACATAATAGCGTCCGCGGATACGGTAGTTGACCAGCTCCGGCCTGCCGCCGTCTCCCGTGACGAACAATGGCGGCGCGTCGCCGGCTGCGAGGCTTCGAGGAAATTCGATATAGACCTGTCGCCCGTCGTCGAACGCGCGAAGCGGGCGCCACGCGGGCCGATCGCCTTCCACCCGATAGGCGAAGTTGAGGCTTTCCACCGAGGCAGCGAAGGCAGGATAGGCCCCCTCGCCGCTCCCACCGAGCGCCAGTAGCGAATTTTCGGGATAGCTCCACGAGACGCTCGCCATCGATGTCCCAGCAGTGCTTTCGAGCTCGACATGATAGACACGACGGTCGGTCGCAATGACGAGGTTGGTCGAAAGTCCTGCCCGGGACGGCTTAACGAGGATGTGGACGCGCCGGTCCGCTCCGGCGCCGCTACGCGTGTCGCCGATCACCCAACGAGCCGTGTCGCCGGCGGCGACGGACACCAGCGCCTCGCCCGGCTGAAGCGCGATGTCGCTGACCTCGCCGGGCGCCGTATAGAGCCGGTAGAGGCCGCCTTCGCTCCACGGATAGACCTGCGCCGCGCCGACATAGGAATCGCCGTCCGGCTCATGGACTGCGGCGCGGTTCGCTTCCGCGACCCTTGCGACCGGGGGCCGGTCCGGGTGCCGGTGCTTCCTTTTGCCCGCGTGCCTGGAGGGACGGCTGGCTGCTTGCACCGCGGCAATCGGCTTCGCAGCAGGCTTCGGTGCCGTGACCAGGGTCGCTGCCATGAATGCGGGATCCGGCGCCGCGGGGGAACCGGAGGCGCAGGCGGCGAGGCCGAGCATGGAGGGGATGAGGAGGGTAGAGCGGATCATTGGCGGTTCCTTGTCGGGACGCTGGGCTGGTCTTGGACGGGGGAATCAAGGGCTGGCGCTGCAGCGCCGCCGGAATCAGGCGAGGCGGCTGCGCCGTCAGAGGCGCCCTTTGCGTCCGGAGCGGGCTCGAGCTCCTCGCTCCAGTCTATGCCGTCGACGTAGAGGCCGAGCGGGTTCTTGCGCAGGACCTCGGCAGTGTGCGGCGGGCGCAACTCGACCGAGAGGATGGCGGTCCAGTGCGATCTGCGCGCAAGGCTCCCGCGCTCATATTCGCTCTCGGTCCATTTGACCTGGAACGAACGGTCCGACGCACGCACGACGCTGGTGACCTGGACCGCGACCGTCCGCGTTCCGACGGAACCGAAGGGGTCGGCTTCCCGCGCGTAGGCGCTGAGGAAGCGGGCTGCGCGGCCTGTCGCGAAGTCATAGGCGGAAAGCCAGTTCTGCCGCATCAGCACCGGGTCGAGAGAGACCGAGCGCACGTCGGCAATGAAATGGGCCAGGAACCAGGCGATCTGGGGGTCGGTCGGCTTATAGTCGCTCTCGGCGGGCGCAACCGCCCGCGCTTCGCCGAGGCGGTCGACTGCTACGACATAGGGAATGACCCGGCTCTGCAGCGATTGCCAGAGCAGGCCCGCCGAAAGCCCCGCGGAAACGAGAAGGCCGCCAAGCGCCATCAAGCGCCAGTTCCTCGCCTGCACCCGCGCGGATCCGATCCTCTCGTCCCACGCCTGCGCGGCGCGCTGATAGGGCGTGACCGGCTCGGGCGTTCGCCCGTAGCGCTGCACGGCTCGCCTGAACTTCATCCTCTAATCCTCCTTTTCACTGATGTCCGGGGCGGCGCCGCCGCCACCCGGATCGCCTTCGCGGATCGCCTGGAGCGCTGCAGCGCGGTGGTGCCGAGCGGCCTGCTCGGAGCGCAGCCGCCGCGCCCAGTCCGGAGTGCCGCCCGGCACGTCAGCCGCCTGGCCGCCTGAAGCTGCCGCCGGCGCGTGGCTCGACCCGGCCAGGAGCGCAGCCCTCTGGCCACGCTCGGAAGCAGCGGCGATCCCGCCCGCGCCTCGAAGCTTGTCGCGCGCAGCGAGCCGCGCAGCGCCGACCACGCCTCCGATGCCGGCCGCGGCGGACCGCTCGCCCGAAGTCTCCTGCCCGAGCCGGTAGGCGGCGGAAGCGGCGCTTCCCATGGCCGTCCCGGCGCGCACCGCCGACAGGCCGCCGGCGCCGATCGCACGCGCACCGCCAAGCGCCGCGGCGCCGCCGGCGGCAACGGTCCCGGCTGCAGCGGCCGCCGTGCCGACCGCTGCACCGGCACCGAGCTGCGGCGCCCCGGCAACCAGCCCCGAAGCGATTCCGGGCCCGAAGATTCCGAGGCCGAGAAGCGCGAGGCTTGCAAGCACGAGGCTCATCGCCGAGGCGAGGTCCGCCTCCTTCCCTCCCGCGGCGCGGAACTCGGCGAAGAAGCCCGAGCCGATGCCGACGATGACCGCGAGCACCATGAGCTTGATGCCCGAGCCGATCACGTTGCCGAGCACCCTTTCGGCAAGGAAGCTGGTGCGGTTCCACAAGGCGAACGGCACCAGCACGAATCCGGCGAGCGTCGTCAGCTTGAACTCGATGACGGTGATGAAGAGCTGGATCGAAAGTACGAAGAAGGCGAGGATCACGAACAGCCAGGCGGTCATCAGGACGGCGATCGTCAGGAAGTTCTCGAAAAAGCCGGCAAAGCCCGTGAGCCGGCTGACCTGGTCGAGAAGCGGCTTGGCGGCGTCAAAGCCGGTCGTCGCGATGAAGCCCGGCCGAAGCAGGTCGGCCGACGAGATTCGCCCGCCCCCGGCGGTGATTCCCAGGCCTGCAAAGGAGCGGAAGATGATGTCGGCAAGAGTCGAGAAGCTGCCGATGATCAGCGCGAAGGCGCCGACATAGAGGATCTTCTTGAGGAAGCGCCCGATGACGTCGTTCTCGCCGCCAAGCGCCCAGAACAGCCCGGCAAGGGTGATGTCGATTCCGACGAGCGTGCTGGTCAGGAAGGCGACGTCGCCGTGAAGCAGGCCGAAGCCGCTGTCGATATATTGGATGAAGGCCGCCATGAAGCGGTCGATCACGTTGAGGTCGCCCATCGGGGAGGAGAGTCTTCCTGCTGTCTGTCCAAGGGTGCCGCGGGCGCTCCCAAGGGGCGCCGGGAGCCCCGCGGCAGGCTCGGGACTCCGTCAGGTCCCGTCGCCCATCTCCGTGCGATCAGCGGCGGGGCTCGCCGCCGAGGAACCGCCGCGTCGTCATGCGCCCCTCCTCCTCGGCCTGGGCGCGGCGGGCGCGCTCGATCGCCGCTTCGCGGAACTCCGACGCCATCAGGCTCTGGAGCTGCAGCTGCTGCTTGACGCTGAGCGCGAGCAGCTGGTTGGCCGCCTGGCTCGCCTCAAGCGCACCGGTCGCTCCCTGGCTCGCCGCGGCAAGCTCCTTCAGCACGCCGGAATCCTCGCGCACATTCTCGGCCACCTGCGACTGGACACCCATGGCCTCGCGGTAGGAATCGCGCGCGGCGTCGAGCCGCGCGCGCGC
>JBLNCZ010000022.1:0-2585 GCA_050261135.1 Bacillota bacterium | reverse complement strand
CCGGGGGGTGGGCCTGTTCGAGACTGAGCGGCGCCTTCCGACAGGCCCACCCCTTCGTCGCTTCGCTCCTCTTCCCCTCCCGCAAGCGGGAGGGGAGTGGCGGACGCGACCGGAATCTCTTCCGCGATCTCGGGCGTCGCTTCGACCGCGCCGTCGGCGAGCGGGCGTTCGTCCTTGCTGTCCTCGACGGGCTCGGCGGCTCGGTCGGCGCCTTCGGTCTCGATCACCGCGAGCACGGAGCCGATCGGCACCTGGTCGCCGACTTCGCCGGCGAGCTCGAGCACCTTGCCGGCGACGGGCGACTCCATCTCGACCGTGGCCTTGTCGGTCATCATGTCGGCGATCTGCTGGTCCTCGCGGATTGTGTCGCCGACCTTCACGTGCCAGGCGACGATCTCCGCTTCCGCAATGCCTTCGCCGATGTCGGGCAGCTTGAATTCGTATCTCGCCATCAGTCAGCCATCACTTTTTGAAGGGCGCGCTTCATGCGCTTGGGGCCGGGGAAATAGGCCCATTCGTAGGCATGCGGGTACGGCGTATCCCAGCCGGTGACGCGCTCGACCGGCGCTTCCAAATGATAGAAGCAGCGCTCCTGCACGAGCGCGACCAGCTCCGCGCCATAGCCGCTGGTGCGCGGCGCTTCGTGGACGACGAGGCAGCGGCCGGTCTTCTTCACCGACTCCTCGATCGTGTCGAGGTCGAGCGGGACGAGGGTGCGCAGGTCGATCACCTCGGCGTCGAGACCGTTCTCCTCGACGGCGGCGAGCGCGACATGGACCATCGTGCCGTAGGCAAGCATGGTGAGGTCGCCGCCTTCGCGCACCACCGCGGCCTTGCCGATCGGGACGGTGTAATGGCCTTCGGGCACTTCGCTCGCCGGATGCTTCGACCAGGGCTTCACCGGCTTGTCGTGATGGCCGTCGAACGGTCCGTTGTAGATGCGCTTGGGCTCGAAGAAGATCACCGGGTCCGGGTCCTCGATCGCGGCGATCAGGAGCCCCTTCGCGTCATAAGGCGTCGACGGGATCACGACCTTCAGGCCTGCGATGTGCGTGAACAGGGATTCCGGCGACTGGCTGTGTGTCTGGCCGCCGAAGATGCCGCCGCCATAAGGCGTGCGGATCACCATCGGCATCGTCCACTCGGCCGCCGTGCGGTAGCGGATCTTCGCCACCTCGCTGACGATCTGGTCGTAGCCGGGGTAGATATAATCGGCGAACTGGATCTCGATGACGGGCTTGAGGCCGTAGGTCGCCATTCCGACGGCGGTGGCGACGATGCCGCCCTCGCTGATCGGGGCATCGAACACGCGGGTCTTGCCGAACTGCTTTTGCAGCCCCTCGGTGACGCGGAAGACGCCGCCGAAATAGCCGACGTCCTCGCCGAAGACGACGACGTCCTCGTCGCGCGCCATCGTCACCTTGTGCGCGTCGTTCAGCGCCTGGATCATGTTGAAGGTCGGCATCAGTCGCGGCTTTCCACCAATGCCTGTTCGCGCTGCTCGGCGAGGTGCCACGGCACCTCGGCATAGACGTCGTCGAACATGGTCTCGATTCCGTCCTTGCCCTGCTGGGGAAGGATTCCGAGCTTCTCCGATTCCTTCTGCGCCGCGCGGACCTGCTCGTCGCATTCGGCGGTCATCGCCGCGTGGCGCTCCTCGTCCCACTCGCCGATGGCAAGGAGGTGCGCCTTCAGCCGCTCGATCGGGTCGCCGAGCGGCCAGGCTTTGGCTTCGTTGGTCGGGCGGTAGCCGGACGGGTCGTCGGAGGTCGAATGGCCCTCCGCGCGATAGGTGAAGAACTCGATCAGCGTGGGCCCGCTGTTGGAGCGCGCACGCTCCGCAGCCCACTTCACCGCCGCATAGACGGCGAGCGCGTCGTTCCCGTCGACGCGGAGCCCGGCGATTCCGTAGCCCACCGCCCGCTGCGCGAAGGTGGCGCGCTCGGCGCCGGCGATTCCGGAGAAGCTCGAGATCGCCCACTGGTTGTTCACCGTCGCGAGGACGACCGGCACATTATAGACGGCCGCGAAGGTCATCGCGCTGTGGAAGTCGCCCTCCGCCGTCGCGCCGTCGCCGATCCAGCCCATGGCGATCCGGCTGTCGCCCTTGATCGCCGCGCCCATCGCCCAGCCGACCGCCTGCGGGAACTGGGTGCCGAGATTGCCGGAGATGGAAAAGAAGCCGTGCGCCTTGTCCGAATACATGATCGGCAGCTGGCGCCCGCGCAGCTTGTCGCCTTTGTTCGAATAGATCTGGCACATCATTTCCGTCAACGGATAGCCGCGCGCGATCAGCAGCCCCTGCTGGCGGTAGGTCGGGAAATGCATGTCCTCGCGGTCGAGCGCGGCGGCGGCGGCAACCGCGATCGCCTCCTCGCCGGTGCACTTCATGTAGAAGCTGGTCTTCCCCTGCCGCTGGGCGCGGTACATGCGGTCGTCGAAGATGCGGACCGTGACCATGTCGCGCAGCATCTTGCGCAGCGTGTCCGGGTCGAGCTTCGGGTCCCATGGGCCGACGGGCTTGTGATCGTCGCCGAGCACGCGGACGAGCGCGGTCGTGAGCGGGTGGGTCTCGGCGGCCGGAG